>CAVWUN010000001.1:0-92498 GCA_963758215.1 uncultured beta proteobacterium
ATCGAGTTGGCATAAATGCAACTGGTAATCAGTCGCATTTGTGCGGTAGTTGTCCTCCCGGAGGACATCGACATGCACCGGCCCGTCACGCTTCGTCTCGCCATCGCCGCGGCTCTTCTCTCGCTCTCCTTTGCCGGTCGACGGCGGGCAGGCGCCGCCGACGCCGGCGGTCTACACGCCCAAGCGCTGATCAGCTCGACTTCTTGTTCAGGACCGCGAAGCGGTCCTTCGGGTTCTTCTCGCGCGCCTTGGGCCCGTAGGTGCCCATCTCGATGCGGTGCGGGATGGTCATCATGTAGTTCTTGAAGGCGCCTTCCATCGCCGCGCGCCAGCCCTGGGCGTTCTGCATCTCGTTGACCGAGGCCTTGGCGAACTTGAGCGCGAACGGATCGCGCTCGGCGATGCTGCTGGGCGAGCGCCATGGTCTCGCTCTCGAGCTCGCTCGCGGCACGATGCGGTTAACGAGCCGAGCTTCTCGGCTTGGCCGCCGTGATGAAGTCGCCGGTGAAGAGATATTCCTTGGCCTTGCGCGGGCCGAGATCCCACGGCATCGAGAAATACTGCACGTGCGCGCCGCCCCACTTGACGGCGCGGTCGGCGAACAGTGCATCGTCGCTGGCGATGATGAGATCGCACGCCGAGGCGATCATCATGCCGCCCATGATGCAGTAGCCCTGGACCTGGGCGATGGTGGGCTTGGGCAGGTCGCGCCAGCGCATGGTGTTCTCGAAGAAGCGCTCGAAGATGCGCCGATACTCGCCCTTGAACCCGGGCTCGAGTGTCTTCTTCTTCTGGTCCGCCATCTCTTGCGGGCTGCCGAGGTCGTGGCCGGCCGAGAAATGCTTGCCGGCGCCGGCCAGGATGATGACGCGCACCTGATCGTCGGGGATTCGAGCCTACGCCCAGGAGGCGAGCCGGCGCGCGCAGCACGTCGCCGATCACCTGGCTCAGCGCGTTGGGCTGTTTGGGCTGCCCGATGCGGTAGCGCTTGCCGAGGCCTTCCACTTGAATGACGGTACGGCTCATCACTTAACCATCCACCTTAAAATATGCCTCACCCGGGACACCTCTTGAAATTATGCCTTACCCGAACCCACCTCGTGCGGAAAAACACCAGCAGGACCGGTTTCAGGCCGCCCTACGCAATCGCCCAAGGGGTGCTTAGGACGTTTCCAAAACTGCAACAGAATTCGTGCAAAGTACTATAGGTCGATCGACTTGGTCCGGAACAAGATTCTCTCAGTTGCACTTCTTGGGGGAAGGCCAATCGGGGAAAAGGCCGCCGCAAAGATGGAAATGTCAGCACCAACGAAACTGCCCTTTAGCGTACTAGGTGAATTCGCTCAAAGTTCTGCAACGCAACCAACTTCCCAATTAGCGGGAACACCGGCGTCAGAGGCAAACTCGGAGTCTGTTGCGGTCCCGATCGGCGTCCTTGAGGTTCCGATTGGCGTTTGGGGATCTCGCCGCGTCGAATCTGATTCGGGCCAGTCGGAACGGGTTGAGGTCTTTGCAGAAGACACCTGCACCGTGATTGTGT
The DNA here is from genome assembly GCA_963758215.1 of uncultured beta proteobacterium. Lineage (GTDB taxonomy): Bacteria > Pseudomonadota > Gammaproteobacteria > Burkholderiales > Usitatibacteraceae > Usitatibacter. The sequence goes on from CAVWUN010000001.1 coordinate 1,541, forward strand.
TTCCGCAGGGCGCTGTGATCCGATTGTCGGCCAGTGTTGCCCCGGGCCAGCTGGTTGTGATTGCAAATCGCAAATCGGGTCAGATCATGCTTTGTCGCGTGGTCAATGTGCGAACCTATCCAAACATAAGAGGCTATGCCGAAATCGAGTTCATGCACTCCGCGACGGGCTTTTGGGGCTCGTACGCGTCGCAAGGGACGTTGAGGCTCTCAGCGAAAGTGGCGTCGGCAATGCCGTCAACGTCCGCGGATTTTTGGAGCAATGGGTTTCTCAAGGAAGTGGTCTCTGTTCCTCCCAGCGCCGTGAGCGCTTCGCCGGTTGCGCCTGCTGTCCGGACTAAGAAAGGGCCAATCGCAAACGGTCCAATCCAAATTCCTTTCGGTGGAGAGCCAGTGCAGCACTTCGCTACGATCGGAATGGACTCTGAAACGCACCTGGACGCGACTGGCCGGAGCAGTTCCAATCAGCATACTGTTCTGACCGGGACTTCAAGTCCCCGGGCTTCAGGTCCCCCGACGTCCAGTCAGGATTCAGCACGCTTTCGGATTGGGAGTTGGATATTTTCGTGGTCGAGACTGCCAACTGTCCGAACCGTGACGTACGGAACTCCTGCGCCGAGGCGAAACTTGGTATTGGTGTCGCTCGTGCCCGCCCTCGTGCTGCTCGGTGTATTCGGAGTTTTCCTCTTGCGTGATGGCGTGGGGCAACCTTCTGGAGTCAGTCAGACAGGTCCAATGCCCGAGGTTTCTCTAGGTTCGCCAATAGCCAACGTTGTTCAAAGCCCGCAACCCAAAAGCAACCCAACTTTTGTCGTGCCGCAACTTCCGATCGCGAAGTCGGAGAATTTCCCCGGCACTCAAACTCGCGCATTGGCTGACAACATCCGCTCTTCTCGTCCATCGGAGAGAAAAGCAACTTCCGAGAGGAAGATTCCGAAGGGAAAGCTCCTCGCTCCTCACTCCACAGCGAATCGCTTGGCGGTTATGGGTCGAGACGCACCGCCCGATCTTAGCGGAGTCGATTCGAATACCGGCCTAGGTCCACTCCGAGGGGTTCTCGCGACACTACAGCCTCGTGGAGGTCGGGCGAAAGAGCCGGAACTCCTTGTTAGCTCGGCACCGATCTATCCGGCCATGGCCAGGCAAGCCCAAGTTGAAGGTCAAGTCGTTATCGATGCGGTGATTGATACAACCGGGAAGCTGACAAATATGACGGTAGTTTCTGGTCCGCCGCTGCTGCAACAAGCGGCGCTTGATTCGCTGCGTACGTGGAAATATCGGCCTGGTTATCTCAACGAAAAACCCGTTCCAACCAAAACGTCTATCACCGTCAATTTCCGTCTGCGCTAGAAAACTGAAATGAAGCGCGCCCTGAATCCAAGACCCATGTATCCCTGCGGAAGATCAGGCGACAAGAGGCCTGTTCTCCGCAGGGTACTTTCACCGGCCTATAAGCTTTCGCTTCGGTCTCCACCGATGGTCACGTTCACGAACAGGGCAAAGCGGATCCTCGCGCGCAATTGCCGGACGGTGCATGTTTCACGCATTCCTCTTGAATTTGGCGAATATTCTCCAACGAACGCGACTATCCGATGTTTAAGGATTTAATAGCGGATTGCGGGCACTCAATCATGCAAGCATCTCGTACCTCACTGTCACAAAAACAGTACTTCCCGACTATTGCCGCCGACGTCTTTACGCTTCAAGATGAACAGCACAACCCGGCCGACGAACGTTCATGGTCTGACCGGCGCGTGCGTAGGAAAAGACGATAATCCCACCCCAGCCGAAAGTGACGTCATAAGTTCCGTCGAGCAGCAGCCAAAGGAAGGCCTGATTCTGTGCACAGTGCCCATGTAAGCGAACTGGAAATTCCGGTTACGATCCAAGGGTCGAAGCTCGTGGAGGGGACGGACCGACGAGAGCTATTCACCGAGGCCACAAAAACGACAATTGTCTTCGAGAACGGTGCGGTACTTTGCCTGAAGTCGAGCGTCCTGCCCGGGCAATGTGTTTTCCTTCGAAATGAGCACTCCGGAAAAGAGATTCTGTGCAAAGTACTCGAGTCGCGGCAAGGAGGACTCGCTCACTACACCAACCTCGAATTCGTCGATCGCGATCCGAAATTTTGGGATGTCCCTGCTGAACAACCACTGGCAGCCAGACAAACGCCGAAGATTCAAGAAATAGAGTCGGGCGGGTCGAGTCCGGTCGCCACGCCGACGATGGAGCCGAGCTCACGACCCGGCGCCGACATCCCTTTGACCTTTCTGGAAACTAATACCATGGCGCCCGTCTGCCCTGAGTCGACAGATCAACCAGAATGGAATGATGCGAAAGACGGGGAGCTCATGGCCGCGCTGATTGCAATAGACACCAAGCAGCCGGCCAAGCGAGAATCCGACAAGAAAAGAGCAACCGAGTTCGAGCGAGAGGTGGCGTCCGAGGGTGCTTCAGAGCAAAGCGAAACAATTTCGGACACCGCAAGCGATGCGGAAGTATTTTCAACGCCGGCATCCCGGATTTGCCGAACGCGCAAGTTCACGGCATACAGGAATCCAATTGCAGTAGGAGTCGCCGCGTTCCTCTCGATCGCGGCGGTCTTGAGCATCGCGTGGCACATTAGACGTAGTTCGATTCACAGCAACCGACCATCCGCATCCACCACTCAATCAAGGCAACACGCGGTTCCCTCCACTGGGCAGTCGTCGCCAACAGGAGGTTCGGCTGTTGCCATCGGCACGCCAATGACGGCAGACGCCCCGCAGCGAAGCAACGTCGTCCCAGATTCTGCCGTGTCCGCCACACCCAAAGTGAAAACGAGCAATGGCACACTTAGTTCCCCTAAGGGAGCATTAGCACAGGCAAAATCTGGAAAGCTAAATGAGCTGAATGCCGGGGAAATCATCCCGGCAAAAATTCTGTCGCAATCTCTGCCATCCATTCCTCCGTGGGCGAAAGGGCTCGACATGGACGGGATTGTACAACTCGACGCCCTGATCGATGAAAACGGGAACGTGGCGGAAGTAAAGCCAATGTCTGGACCGCGCTTACTGCAACATGCGGCCGAAAGAGCGGTGGCGCTATGGATATTTCAACCAGCAATGTCGGACGGGAAGCCGACTGCAACACACATAGTGCTCACGGTTCAGTTCCAGAGGTAGAAAAATTCAGATTCGAGGCGGGGCCGGTGATCAGATTTTTTTCGAGAGACTGAAGAACTGGTTCGTTAGGCCGCTCTGATGTCCTGCGATGTCGGGGCCGTCGGAGTGTTTGAGACGATAGAATCGGGCATCGCAACAAACGCAGCGGACGGGACGAACTCCGATTATGGGGAGGAGATACCTCTCCATGATGCCGCGTCGATGTGACCGAAATACCTCGGAACTACCGCAATGTGGACAGGGCCGTTTGGGGTCCGGCTGCATTTCTAATGCTCCCTACTGTACGAACCTTGGATACACGACCGGCTAAGATCAGTCGATAGCGATTCGCGCCGATTATAGGATACCCGCGAAGTACCTAAGCTGCCATACAGAATTTAATGTATCCGGGGAGTCGTGTAAGGCTTTGATCAGAGGATTTATCGACATCTCTAACGAAGCCGGTCTCGTCAAGAGCGTTTAGGTTTCGTTTTCTTTTTTTCGCACACACTCCTACATTTGCCAGTCGCGCTTTTTTTCCGACGGGCGCTGCCTGGCGGAAAACGTAGGACTGGCGGTTTGTGAGATAATTATGCCAATGAAAGGGACCGCCGCTGCGATTCTTCTAAACTTTCTCGTGCTCTGGGTTTCTATCCCGCCTCTGATGGCGCAGACTTCGGGCAACGAGCAACAACAACCTGAGTTCATCAAGCAGGGCCAGCAATTGTTGCACGCGGGAAAGTTGGATGAAGCGCTGGCACTGTACCGCCAGACCCTCCAACTTTCTCCGGATTCTTTCCCCGCAAACATTGCTGCCGGGACTGTCCTGGACTTGATGGGAAACAGCGAGGAAGCCCGCGAGTCTCTTGCGAAGGCAATCCAAGTTGCGGACACGCCGGAGCTCAAGGCGATGGCGCAACGGGCAATGGCGATGTCGTTTGCCTTCGAGGGAAATTGCAAGAAGACCGTACAGTACGAACAGCAGGTCTTCAACTACTACGGCAGCGTGAAGAAATTTTTTCAGCAGGGTGAGATTGCCGACGAGGCAGCTCGCGTTTGCATTGACTCAGGCGATTTCGACTCAGCCTACGATTGGTATCAGCTAGGCCATGATACTGGATTGAAAGAACCCAACATCACGTCCGCTCGGCGAGACCTTTGGGAGTTTCGGTGGGAGCATGCGCAAGCTCGCATCGCTGCCCGACGTGGGAATCAAGCCGAAGCGCAGAAGCACGTTGTTGCTGCGAAGAACATCCTTGCCAAGGGAACCAACCCTGAGCAGGCACAATTTCTGCCGTACCTGCAAGGCTATGTCGCGTTTTATGCGGGCGAGTATAAGGCGGCGCTCCAAGAGTTGCTCAAGGCGAACCAAAACGACCCATTCATCGCATGCATGATTGGACAGACCTACGAAAAGCTGGGCGATGACGGGAAAGCCCTGGAGTACTACCACAAGGCTTCGACGGCAGTCGCACACAATCCCGCCGCTGCATACGCTGTACCGCTCGCTAAGAAGAAGCTTGTCTCGCTAGCGAGCTAGCGTTCGCGGCTTTGCGCGCAAGACTGGTGATAGATGTTGCTAAATTCAGTGGCTGTTGAAAAACTCGCTCACCACAATTTTGCAGAAATTGCTTCGCGTTAGGAAGCTCCACAAACGATGTCCCCAGTCTCTTAGACATTTACTATCGCCCGATTTTCGACTTTTTTCAGAAAAACCGACTTTTTCAACAGCCACTCCTCTTCTCACTATCTTGACGCGCGGTCTCAATTTTCCCATACTCGACGTTCTAGGTACGCTGCGAGAGCGGCGAGCGACGGCTCATGAGCAGCTACACTCACGATTCGGCAATCCGGGCAATAAAACTTCTCGGCTGCCCTGAGGATCATTCGGCACTACGCCTTCACCAGAACGTTCTGGTCTGTCGGGACGGCCATACATTTCAATTCGAACAGGGCATTCCAATTTTTGCGAAGACTCCTCGACGTGAGTTGATACCAGGAAATATGGGGCCGTGCGAATATCAGCGGAACGGAAGTACGGTCGACCCGTTCGTAAACGACTGGATCGTGAATACGAACGGCAATCTCTACTGGTCCTTGCGCGGCAAGCTTCCGCGCTACCCGATCCCCCAGTGGCCTCTAGAGGCCGGAGACGGAAAAACTGTTGTGGATGTCGGTTGCAGTTGGGGCCGGTGGAGTATCGCGGCGGCTCAGGCAGGGTATCGCCCAATCGGAGTCGACGTGCATGTAGATGCGCTCGCCGCGGCCGAACGCGTTGCAAAGCAACTTGGAGCCGAGGCTGATTTCGTCTGCGGCGACGCTGATCACCTTCCGTTTCTGCCGCAAAGTGTGGACGCCGTCTTCTCGTATAGCGTGCTGCAGCATCTCGAGCGTTCCGTGGTTTTTCGGATTTTTTGCTGAGGCACAGCGCATATTGAAGCCAGGCGGGGTATGTCTTGTGCAACTCCCCAACCGCTTCGGCGTTTTCAGCCTCCTTCAGCAACTTCGCCGCGGCTTTCGCGAAGCGAGGGCCGGAAGTTTTGAAATGCGCTACTGGTCGCTCAATCAAATTAACGACGCGGTTAGAGATGCGGGCCTGAGTATGCCGGACATTCGTGCCGATGGCTTCCTGTCGCAAAACCCACAAGCGTCTGATCTGGATTTTCTTCCGGGAAAAGCCAAAATGATTGTTGCACTTTCTGAGAAAGGTAGGCGTGCGTCGGCCGTCTTCCCCGTTCTCACTTACTTCGCCGATAGTCTCTGGATTCGAGCGTGGGCCGGCAATTAGCTGCGGCGACAGCAGGAAAAGCGTCTCTAGTGGAGTGACTGAGTTACGAAAAGGCCGTGTGGCCGAGTCATTGCGTCGATGCGGAGAACCTGTAGAATGCGATGCAAAAAGTCAGGAAGCATTGCATTCCTCGACAATACGCCGAAGCTCGTTCTGAAAAATTTCAAAACTATACTTCTTTTGAACGATTTCTACTCCTCGGCGCCCTAGATCTGACCGAAGTGAGTCGTCAAGGAGCAAGAGGCTTAAGGCTTTTACCAAATCCTCTTCGTCATGTGGCAGAACTGAGAGACCGTTAACACGATGCTCGAGTAGATCTGTCGCGCCTCCGATCGCTGCCCCGACGATTGGCTTGCCGAAAGCCATTGCTTCGAGAAAGACCAATCCAAACCCTTCACCCGCGCTCGGCAGCGCAAACACATCCGCTTGCGCGTAACAGGCGGCCAATTCCTCCCGCGAAAGGCCCTCTAAGAAGTGTATGCAGTCCTGAGCGTCAAGCTCAGTTACAAGCCCTTGAAGCCGACCTACATCATCACCTGCGCCGACAGCCACCAGGTGCAATTCAGGAATTCTGGTACGCAATTGAACAGTCGCGTGAATTAGATTATCCACTCCTTTATAGCGCTCAGAGGCGACCCAACGGCCGACGGTTAAGATTATAGGTCCGCGCGGGAAGTCGTGTGGCAAAGGAAGGCTTGCTGCCTTAGTCATACGTATGAAATCTGGACTCAGTGACCAAGGAAGCCTCCGAATTTTCTTCGCGGGAATGCCCTGTATCACATCGAGTTTGGTTGCGGTATCAGTGCTAGGAGCGACGACAAGATCGGCACGCAGAAGTGCTCGACGACGGTACCGCGGGAGTGGCTGCCATACTTCTACACCATGCGCCATCGCAATAACTTTCACGCGCGACGAAAACAACTTCATGCACTCCGCCGCAACAGCTAGATTTGGGTGTGCCGCAACGACAATCCGAGCTCCTGCCCATGCAGCCTGTGCAGCGGAAAGCAGGAATGAGATCTTCGCCCGGCCAAATCCACGAAATATGATGTCGCGTCCATCGTAGCTGAAGTGACAGTCGCCCGGTGGGTCATTGAGGCCAAGAAATATCGTGCGCCATCCGTTGGATCGGGCGATCGCATCGAGAGCGGCGGCAGTCTGGCGGCTGGCTTCCTGAACTCCTCCAATACCGAGCAACGCGGGAAAGAGTCCGACGAGCGCCTTTGGTTTATCAGTGGATCCGAGAGCCGTCATTTCCTCTACATAGCTCGGGGCGGGGATTACATCTCCTGAACGAGCGTTTGGCTTGAAGATCGCGCTTTTCGTTGCAGTACTTCTTCAAAAATGACGGCCAGGTCCTGGCCATTACGTGCCCAGGTGTATTGCTGAGCCGTTTGTGCAGCGTTTTTGCCGAGACGCTCCCGCAAGTCCCTATCACTGAGCTGCCGAATCATCGAAGCTAGCCCATCTGCATCGTTTGGGTCTTGCAAAATCATCCCGTCGATACCATTGGTGATGATCTCGAATGTCCCATTTTCCGAGGAAACAATCACGGGCAAGCCACAAGCCATTGCCTCGGCGGGTGGAAGTGCGAAGGTGTCCTCGAGCGAAGGACCGGTATACACGTCTGCCGATGCATAGTAATACTCGACGTCATTGCGAGCGGGCAAGAATCGCACCCGGTCACCAAGGTTCTTAGCGATAACCATTGCCTGAAAAGGCCGAGGATCTTCCCGACCCACAATCATCAAGCGAATCTGCAAATCCTTCAATTTCGTCATCGTCTCCAGTAGAACAGAAATCCCTTTTTTGAGCAGATCATTTCCGACCAGCAACAACACGAGATCATTCTCTGTAAACCCCAACTCTTGCCGGGCTTGGGCGCGCAGTTGTGCGCGCCGACCGACATTGAAAGTTTCGTGATCGAGACCGAGATAGAGCACAGGTAGAGGATCGCGGCGGCCATAAAACCGTTCTAGATCCTTGGCGGTCTTTTTTGCATACAGAACGAGAAGGATGTCCTTGTTACTGTAGATATGATTTTCTAGCGCCACGATGAGACGATAGTACGCCTTTCGGTGGAGTAGCCGAGGCCAGTCCTGGACTCGATTCTGAGCAAGGCCTAGTTTTGACCGGGCTTGACGAAGATATTCAGCAAAGACGATATGAACGGAAATCACGTCCGCATCGAAACAGTTGATCCCGGGACTGTAGACGAGATCGTAACGAAGTCTTCGTAAGAAGGAATCGAGGCCTCGCCAAATATGATTTGCCGCGAACCACCAGACAAAGTTAAGCAAATGGGGGCCGGGCAATGTGGGAATCCGGTGCCAAATAAAGCGATTCGGATCTAAGTCCGTTACATTCTGACTGTAGACGTGAATCTCAAATGCATCGGGTAGGTGATTAAGCCACTCGATCACCGTCCGCTCCGTCCCATAGCTTTTCCCAAGGAACGGAGAGACAACTGCAAGGCGAGGCTTCTTTTTCACGCTGCTCACGATTCCAGTCCCGGCTCCGGCCTCGGCCTAGCGAAAATGACCAAGTTCTTCAGGCACATTCTGGTTCGTCTGTAGGGTCCCTAAGCGAAACAAAACACCCACCATCAGCCACATGTAAGCATTGTTAATGTAGTTCTGATAGGAATTTAAGCTTCCAAATGTCAGTGGCAAAAGCAGCAAAAATGTGTACCAGAAAATTGCGAATCCGATCGGGAAAAATCGTGTTTGCCGGAGGCTCCGAACAACTCTCCAGCAGCTCACCAACAGCGCAACCGAGCAGAGCACCCAAAGGATCGGCGCCAGGATTCCCATTTCAACGATCATGGTTCCGAAACCTTCTTCAACCGAAATATTGAGTGGCCGCCCACCGATCGCTTTTGCGACATATTGATTCCCGAGTGACGCAGTGCCAATCCCATTTCCAAGAGCCCAGTTCGGGTTTGTGAAAGCCAACTCCAGATTTCTGATGGGATAATCCCAAGTTCGAAATGAGCCTTGGTATGCAGAACTCGATGGCGAAAGGGTTTCAGTATAAAACGCAATACGCGAGCCAGCCTCTTCCGGAAAAATGAGCAGAAGAACAGCGAGACCAAGTGATCCGACAATGAAAGTGCGGCGGATTGCTTTGGTGAGCCGATGCGCGTGCCGCCAGCGCCAAGGAGCACCCCAAAGAAATCCGACTAGAAGCACGAGCCCGCTCGTGACCGCCGAGACAGCTGCGCTCCGCGATCCACTAAGCAAAGTGGCCGTCACGACGATTGCAAACACAATGTAGATAATTTTGCGGCTGCGCTTGGTGTACAGAAGCAAATATCCTGCCGTTCCCACGGTCAGAATCATGGCAAATGTTAAGTACAGCGAAAATCGTCCAGAACTTACGAACACCGAATCGGGAAGCGTAAAAATTTGATTCGTCAGGGGGGTTATCTTTTGGAGATTACCGAGGTCACGAAGCTCCGGCGCAAGATGGGTAGGATTCAAGAAGCTGCTTCCGACAATCGCTTGTATGATTCCGATTCCACCGATGATTGCTGCCAAAAAACCATTCAGGACGAGGAACTTCCTCAAATCCTCATCGCCCCGAATCAGTGCGTACCCTACAAAGATCAAGGGAACATAGTAAAAATAAACCTTAAATCCGAGGAGGCCGTAAAGAATGTGCGGCGAATTGGGATTGAAGATTTGAGCGACACCTAACCACAATAACAAACTTCCAACAAACAAGAACGGCGGACGAAATATTTTAGCGTCACGCCTACGAATACCTAAGTAGAATGCGATATAGACAAGACCAACTAAGACATCTTTAGCGAAATAAATTGCCATATTATTACCAAGGTATTTACGCGCCAAATCTTCAAATAGAAGCCAAACGAGGAAGAAATAAAATCCCAGTCTCCAATTTCGCAGAACCGTGACGGCAACACCGACTCCGACAAAACAAAGAGCTACATATGCGATCGCGGTTAGGTCCTGCGAGGCAATTCTAAGGCCGATTTCCCAGGCGAGGCAGATTGCGAGGAGAAGTAAACTCACACTGAGGATGCCTTGATGCCTGAGTGTCGAAATATGATTCAAGATCTAGTTTCCTTGAATGAAAGTATGCGTTCCGGATGCATGCCTTGCAAGGTCGAATCAGCAATTTAAGCCTTATGCCGACCCGTGCCGGCACCGCGACGTTTTCAATGAAGTCCAACTTTTACGGGGGTTCCCCATTCTTTGACTTTTTAAGCCGCCGAGCTCTTGTAATGGCCTCAACGAGGCCATCGACATTGTTTCTTGGAGACCAATCAGTCATGCGGTCGCGAGCCTTGCTGCCCATTCGTTTGAGCCGTTCGGGCGATGACATTATCTCGCAAAGTAGTCCGCTGAGGGCCTTGACGTCACCCACAGGATAGATGAAGCCTGTACTACCGTGTTCCACCAAGTCAAAGCGCGCACCCACACGGTTGCTGACAATCACTGGGCACTCACAGAGCATCGCTTCGTTAACAACCACACCGAAGGGTTCATACTCTGACGGTAGTACCAAAAGGTCGCATGAGCGATACGTTTCGGGAAGTTTCGTTTGATTCACAAAACCTAGGAAGCGAACCCTGTTGGCGACACCAAGTGAACTAGCTTCCGCTTCGAGTTTGGAACGCAGTGGCCCATCTCCCGCAAATACTAGGAATGAATCTTTGATGTCAGCTTGTGCAAAGGCATGTAACACATCGTGAGGACGCTTCCACGTTTGCAGCTTGGCACAAAACAAAATTACCAGCGCATTCTCTGGAATATCCCACGCGGCCCGTACCGCACTCCGATTCACCTTCGCGGACTCTGCGATCCACCAATCGTTGTCTACTGAGTAAGGGGTCAGGACAATCCGTTCCGATGGAATGCCGAGCGATCGCATCAATCCCGTACCGCCGCTCGATGGGACGATAACAATGTCCGCAAGTCTAAACAGGCGAGGCCAAAGCCACCGTTTCAGGATGACCTTCCAAGAGTTCCCATCCCGAGGAGCGAGCTCATGCGCATCCGTACCAAACAGGACGGATACTCCACTCGTCTTCGCAGCCGCGAGCGCGATCCAGAAGGATAGATATCGATAGCCCGTCATGGTGACCAAGGCGTCGAAATCGCCGCTCCGGATCAACTTCCAAAGGCCAAAGTTGGACAATCCCAGGAATCTTCCGAGACCCGGCCGAAGCGATTGGTTTGGTACTTGAACCCATCGGTATCCTTCTAGGAGTGGAATATCCCAGGCGACTTCGACTCCGAAATCAGGGTCCAGTGTCGGTTCAACGCTCTGCATACTGCAGTAAGCGGTGAGGAGATCAATTTTCGGATCTTTGGCCATCTCGCGAAGCGTCGGCGCTGAGTACTGAATGGGATGGGTAAGCAACACTAGAGTGGTGCCGCCCGACATGGTGTTCACGGCGAACGCGGGGCTCGTCAAGGCACGGCGTTTCATCGCCTCGCGCTTCCGCTTCCCGGAGCGCCAGAACGAGGAGCCGTATTTCGCCGACTGGTTCATGGACCGCGGCTACGACGTCGCGCTGATGCCGCGCGACATTCCCTTCGAAGGAGCCGGGGACGCGCTCTTCGATCGCGCGCAGGAGCGTCTGTGGATGGCCCACGGACACCGCTCGATCCAGGGCGCGCGAGTGGTGCTCGCCGAGCGGCTCGGCATGGAAGTGGAGGTGCTCAAGCTCGTCGACACGCGCTTCTATCACCTGGACACCTGCTTCTGCCCCCTCGAGGGCGGCTTCCTGCTCTACTATCCGCCCGCATTCGACGAGGATTCGCGCGCGCGGATCGAGTCGCGGGTCGCGCGCTCGAAGCGCATCGCCATCGACGAGGAGGACGCGCTCGCGTTCGCTTGCAACGCGGTGAACATCGACGCCACGGTGGTCGTCAATCGGGCCACCGGCGCGTTCGTGGAAGCCCTGTCGCGCAAGGGTTTCGACGTGGTGCAGACTCCCTTGTCCGAATTCATGAAGGCGGGCGGCTCGGCCAAATGCCTGACCCTGCGCCTGGACGAGCCGTGATGCTGCGCGGCGTGATCTGCCTCTGCGCCGCGCTGCCCTGGGCGGCGACGGCGGCGATGTACAAGTGGGTCGACGAGAAGGGCGTCACGCATTACTCCGAATCCCCGCCGCCCGACGGCAACGCCACGCGCGTGGAGTTGCCCCCGATCCCGCCGGCGGCCGGCACGCCCGACACCGTCGAGAAATGGAAGCAGCGCGACATCGAATTCCGCAGGCGCCGCCTCGAGAAGGAGCAGGCCGAGGAGCAGGCCGATTCCGCCGCGAAGCGCGATGCCGCGCTGCGGGACCAGAGGTGCCTCGACGCCCGGCGGCGGCTCGACATCCTGCAGGCCGGGCGACCCGTATACCGGGTGAATGAACACGGCGAGCGCATCTACCTCGAGGACCAGGAGCGCGCAAGCGAGATCGAACGGTGGCGCAAGCAGGCCGATACCTACTGCGACGCCCAGTAAGGCGCGCGTGGGCCGTGGCGGCGGCCTGCCTCGCGCTGGCGGCGTGCGCGCCGGGCCCGGAGGTGCCCGTCGGCCGGCTGCCGCGTTTCGAGGCGCCGACCGGCCCACCGCCGCGCGTCGCGCTGGTCCTGGGCTCGGGCGGTCCGCGCGGCTTCGCGCACATCGGCGTGCTCAAGGCGCTTGAAGCGGCGGGCATCCGTCCGGACCTGGTGGTCGGATCGAGCGTCGGGGCGTTCGTGGGCGCGCTCTACGCTTCGGGCATGAGCGCGGCGGAGCTCGAGCGGCTCGCCTATGACGTGAACCTGTTCGATCTCCTCGAGATGCGCGTGCTGGGCGGCAAGCTCCCCACCGGCAGCGCGATCCAATCTTTCGTCGACGAGCAGGTCCACGGCCGCCCGATCGAGCAGCTGGCAATTCCGTTCGTCGCCGTGGCCACCCGGGCGCGCGACGGCGGATGGTCCTGTTCAACCGTGGCGACACGGGACTGGCGGTGCGCGCCTCGGGCGCCAGCCCCGGCCAGTTCGAGCCGGTGCGGATCGGCTCCGATATGTACGTGGACGGCGACGAAGAGAGCCCCGTGCCGATACGTGCGGCGCGCCGCCTGGGCGCGAAAGTAGTCATAGCGGTCGATGTCTCGGCCTACGTGGCCGACACTCCGCCCGGCGTCCCGGAGCAGTGGAGGGAGAAGGACGCGCGGCGCGCCCGCCAGGTCGAGTCCGAGGCGCCCGCCGCCGACATCCTGATCCATCCCGATATCGGGTACTACGCGGGACACGACGAGGCCTATCGCCATCGGGTGATCGCGATCGCCGAGCGGGTGGCGCGCGAGAAACTGCCCGAGATACGCGCCGTGCTCGCTCGCGCCGGCTGGTCGCCGCCTCAGAACGTGTCGACGGCGCGGATGCCCGCGGGCGAGGCCTCGAGGTAGCCTCCCGCCTCGTACCAGTCCGGCAGCACCCAGCGCGTGCGGTCGCGGCCGCCCACGCGGTGCACGTGGCGCGCGGGGCGGTGCGTGTGGCCGTGGATCAGCGCGTCGCATCCGGATTCGGCGAATGCGGCCTCCACCGCCGCCGGAGCCACGTCCATGATCTGCATCCCGGCCCCCTGCTTGGTCCCCTCGCTTTCCTCGCGCATACGGCGCGCCAGCTCGAGCCGCTCGACGATCGGGAGCGCGAGGGCCGCGTGCTGCCAGCGAGGATCACGCAGCTGCGTGCGCACCATCTGGTATTTCACGTCGTCGGTGCATAGCGTGTCGCCGTGCATGAGCAGCGTGCGCGTGCCGTACAGATCGATGATCGTCGGATCCGGGACAAGCCGCACGCCCGTTTCGCGCGCGAAGCGCTCGGCGACGAGAAAATCCCGGTTGCCGTGCATGAAGAAGGTCGGCACCACCGCGGCGAGCCCCTGCAGCCGCGCGGCCACGCGCGCCGGAAAGGGCAGGGCAAGACCGTCGTCACCCACCCAGAACTCGAACAGGTCGCCGAGGACGTGCAGCGCATCGGCGCCCGGCGCCACATCGGCGAGGAAACGCTCGAACTGCGCGACGATGGCCGGCCGGGACGGGTCGAGATGCAGGTCCGATATGAAGAGCGTGCGCCTCAGAGGCACTCCGCCTTCTCGATCACCACCGGTTGCAGAGGTACGTTCTGGTTCGGGCCGGAGTTCCCGGTGGGGACCTTCTTGATCTTGTCCACCACGTCGCGCCCGTCGACCACCTTTCCGAACACGGCGTATCCCCACCCTTGCGGGGACTCGCCGCTGTAGTTGAGGAAGGCGTTGTCCTTCACGTTGATGAAGAACTGCGCCGTGGCGGAATCGCGCACGCCGGTGCGTGCCATCGCCACGGTGTAGTCGTCGTTGCGCAGCCCGTTGGACGCCTCGTTCTTGATCGGCGCGTTGGTCGGCTTCTGGCGCATGTCCTTGTCGAAGCCGCCGCCCTGGATCATGAAGCCGTCGATCACGCGGTGGAAGATGGTGCCGTCGTAGTGGCCGGCATCGACGTACTTCACGAAGTTGTCGACGCTCACGGGCGCCTTGTCCTTGTCGAGCTGGATCGTGATCGCGCCCATCGAGGTGGTGAGTTTCACTTTCATCGGTGCGCTTCCTTTCAGTGCGGCGGAGCAGCGCGAAGGCTGCGGCGAGGCGGGGGCGGCGATCGGCAGCCCCGCGGCGAACGCGAAAACGGCGAACAATGCGGCACGCGGCAGGTTCATGGTCGGCGAATGGCGGAGAAGGAAGGGATCAGGAGACCACCGCCTCGTGCACGATGCGCCATTCGCGCCCCTCGCGGCGCCAGAACTGGCGCTTCACGGTGCGGTTGGAAAGGTTGTTGGAGTGGTAGTCCTGCTCGAAGGTGACCACCACCAGGTCCTTCGTCCCGGGGTACTCGAAGGCGCTCATGTCGTCCACGCCGACCTTGATCCAGGATTTGCCGGCGTTCACCTGGCGCTTGCGCGCCTTCCACGCGGCGAGGTCGCGCGTGTCGGATCGGAACTGCTTCGAGTAGTGCGAGAAATAGCGGTTGGCATCCAGGCTCTCCCAGTCCGCGCGCCAGCGCTCGAATGCCGCCATGAAGCTGTCGTGGTCCTCGCGCCAGCGCCGCGCGTCGAGCCACTGGAGCGCCTGGCCGATGACCACCGGCGTGCGGTTCACGTCCACGTACCGCGTGAGGCGCGCGAGATCGTCGTTGGCGAGCACCACGCAGCCGTCGGTCGCCCAGGGCGCGCGGCTGTAGGTCTCCGGGGGAGTGCCATGCAGCCAGATGCCGTGGCCCCTGCGCCCGTGCAGCCGGTCCCAGTCGTTCGGATAGCTGAGGGGAAACGCGCGCGGGCCATAGGAGTCCGGGACCTTCTCCTTGTCGGCGGTGATCGTGTAGACCCCGATCGGCGTTTTCTGGTCGCCCTCGCGCGTCTTCTCGATGCCGTACTTGCCCAGGCTGATGTAGAAGTCGGTCACGTAGCGCGGCATCCCGCCATCGTTGGCGTAGACGAAGAGGCGCGAGCGCGAGGTGTCGACCAGCAACACGTACGGCTGGCGCGGCGAGAGCTGGAGCAGCGGGGCCGGAAACGCATCCACCGGCGGCGCATCGAGATAGCGCTGCATCCGGGCGCGTGCCTCGTCGCGCAGCGGCTCCACGATCGACGCGGTGGCCGCGTTCGACGCGAAGGCCACCGGCCGCCCGGCGCGCGCCATGAGGATGTCGCCCTTCACGAATTCCGCGAGCCGGAAATTGGGATTGTAGGCGAGGGCCTTGTCGATCTCGGTCAGGGCGCGGGTGAGCCCGCTCTCCCGGATGCCGACGATGGCGCGCACCAGCGATCCCTCCGCCTCGTTGGCCAGTGCCGGGCCGGCGCTGGGAGGGGCGAGGCTGCCGTCGGCGAGCGCGGTGGCCGACGCGGCGAGGATGAGCAGAACGACGCGTTGCGCGAGGTGAACGCCGGTGCGGACGAGTGCGCGCTGCCGTATCACCCGCCGACGCGCTCCTGCTTGATCAGCCATTGCCCTGCGGACTTCTCGAGCTTGAGCGTCTTGGTGCTGTTGCTCTTCAGGGTATCCGACCGATACGACTGCCGGAAAGTGACGCTGGCCTGGTCGCCCTCCACATGCTGTGAGACGACGCTTACCTTCACTTCGATCGACTTGGGATGCTCGAGGCGCTCGGCGCGCTGCTTATCCCATGCCTCGCGCGTAAGGCCGCCGGGTACCTCGAAATCCGGCGCGTAGTGCGCCAGATAGCCCTTCACGTCCTTCGCGCTCCAGGCCTTGGCCCAGTCCTCCACGGCGGCGATGACCTGCGATTCCGCATCCGAGGCGGCCGCGTCGGCCGGCGCGGCCGACGCGGCCGCCTTCCTGGGCTCGGCTTTCGCGGTCTTCTTCGGCTCGACCTTGGCGACTTTCGGGGGCGGCTCCGCCTTGGCGGGTTCGGCCTTCGGGGCCTCTGCCGGTGCCGGCTCGACCTTCGGCGCCTCCGCCTTCGGCTCCGCCGGCGCGGGCTCACCCTGCGAGGCGGCGGCGATCGCCTGCGCGCTGAACAGCTTCTTCACCATCGCGAGCTTCACCTGCGCGGTGGTGTTGTTCTTGTCCAGCTGCAGCGCGCGATCGTAGGCGCGGCTCGCAAGCTGCGCGTAGATGTCGCCCAGGTTCTCGTGCGCCGTCGCGTAGCTGGGATGGGTGTGAATGGCGAGCTCGAGCGCCGACTTCGCCTTCTCGTAGTTGCCCTGCGAGGCATACAGCACCGCGAGGTTGTTGTACGGCTCGGGCAGCTCGGGGAAGTCCTCGGTGAGGCCGGTGAAGACCTGGATCGCCTCGTTGGTGCGCTTCTGCTCCGTGAGCACCAGTCCCTTCAGGAACCGCCCCTGGGGATCGCGCGGTTCGACCTTGAGGAACGCGTCGACCTTGTCGAGAGCCGGTTGGTACTTCCCCTGGGAGTAGAGCTTCTGCGCTTCGCGCAGATCATCCGCCGGAGCCGCCCATGCCGCTGCGGCGGCGCCGATCAATGCCGCCGCGAGCATCGCGGCAAGCCGGCCTGTCATCGAATTGCGGTGCAGCATCGTGTTATAATATGTTGAATTTAATGGAAAACAGCATTCTACCCGCCTTCGCGGGCCGGCACAATCTCTGCGGGCCGCGGCCCCGGTCCTGAGGCTTCGCCGTACGCCATGTCCTTGCTGCGGATCCACAACACGCTCACGCGCAAGAAGGAAAGCTTCACGCCGCTCGTGCCCGGCAAGGTGGGAATGTACGTCTGCGGTCCCACCGTATACGACTACTTCCACGTCGGCAACGCGCGCACCTTCACCGTGTTCGACCTGGTGGCACGCTGGCTGCGCGCGAGCGGCTACCGCGTCAAGTATGTGCGCAACATCACCGACGTGGACGACAAGATCATGAAGCGCGCCCGCGAGGCCGGCGAGAGCGTGGAGGCGCTCGCCGTGCGCATGATCGAGGCTTTCGAGGTGGATTGCGCGCGCCTGGGCCTGCTCGAGCCGGACAGCGAGCCGCGCGCCACGCGCAATGTCGACGCGATGCTCGACATGATCGCGATGCTGGAGAGGAAGGGCCTCGCCTATCGCGCGGCGAACGGCGACGTGTTCTTCTCGGTGCGCGACTTTCCCGGCTACGGGAAGCTCTCGCACCGCAACCTCGACGAGCTGCGCGCGGGCGAGCGCGTCGCCGTGGACGAGGCCAAGCGCGACCCGCTCGATTTCGCCCTCTGGAAAGCCGCCAAGCCCGGCGAGCCCGCATGGCCGTCGATCTTCGGCGCGGGGCGGCCCGGCTGGCACATCGAGTGCTCGGCGATGTCGTGCCGCGAGCTCGGCATCCCGTTCGATATCCACGGCGGCGGCTGGGACCTGCAGTTCCCGCACCACGAGAACGAGATCGCCCAGAGCGAGGGCGCGCTCGACCGCCCCTTCGTGGCGTACTGGATGCACGCGGCGTTCCTCAACATGGGTCACGAGAAGATGTCCAAGTCGCTGGGCAACTTCGATACGACGCGCGGCGTGCTCGATGCGCTCGACGCGGTGCGCGGGGGCGAGCAGCTGCGCTACTTCCTGCTGCACGGCCACTACCGCAGCCCGCTTGCCTACACGCGCGAGTCGATCGACGATGCGGGCAACACGCTGCGCGGCTTCTACGCGACGCTGCGCGAGGTGCCGCCGCTGGAGGTACCGATCGACTGGTCGGCTCCGCATGCCGCGCGTTTCCGCGACGCGATGAACGACGACTTCGACACGCCGGCCGCCTTCGCCGTGCTGCACGAGCTGCGCGGCGAGGTCAATCGCACGCGTGCACCCGAGCTGTCCGGCGCGCTGCGGGCGCTGGGGGCGACCGTGGGGCTCCTGCAGGCCGATCCGGCGCAGTTCCTGCAGGGGGCGGGCGCCGGCGATGTCGCGGCGCTGATCGCGGAGCGGGATGCGGCGCGCAAGGGGCGGGACTTCGCGCGCGCCGATCGCATCCGCGCGCAACTCGAGGCCGCGGGCATCGTGCTCGAGGACAAGGCCGGCGCGCCGACGGAGTGGCGGCGCAAGTAGGAAGGCCCCCTCGCCCGGACCCTTGCGGCGGGACGAGCGGCTCGCCTAGTGCACGAACTTCTGGTCGCGCGAGATAATCGTGAGGTCGACGAACTTCGACCCACTGTGGTTTTCCGGCGAGTAGCTCACCTTGAAGCCGCCGACGTCGTACTCGCCCATCGAGTCCATTGCCCGGATGAAGCTCTCGCGGTCGAGCCGGCGCCCGGCGCGGCGCAGGCCCTCCACCATCACCTTGGCGGAGATGAAGCCCTCGAGCGTCCCGAAGTCGGGCTGGGCCTTCGCCTCGTCGAGCAGCTTGCGGTACTCCTTCACGACCGGGATGGTCGGGTCCCACGGGAAAGGAACGACCTGCGAGATCTCGACGCCCCGGCCCTCGGGCCCGAGCTCGCGCGCGATGGCCTTGCTGCCGACGAACGAGACGTTCCAGAACGTCGGATCCGACCCGATCTTCTTCATCTCGCGGATGAATGCGGCGCACGACGTGTAGGCGCTGATCATGATGACCGCCTGGGGCTGGGCCTTCGAGATCACGTCGACCGCCTTCTTCACCTCCACCGTGTTGCGCTCGACGGTGCCGCGGGCGATGAGCTGGAGGTTGCGCTTCTTGAGCGCGCGCTCCACGCCCGCGAGGCCCGCCTGCCCATAGGCGTCGTTCTGGTAGAAGATCGCGATGCGGTCGATGCTCATCGCGGTGAGGTGCTGAACGATCGCCTCGGTCTCGTCGAAGTAGCTCGCGCGCACGTTGAACACGTAGCGGTTGACCGGATTGCGCAGCAGCTCCGCGCCGGTGAACGCGCCCACGAACGGGATGCGCGCCTCGGTCACGATCGGAAGCGAAGCCGCGCTGGTGGGGGTGCCCACGTAGCCGAACAGCGCGAACACCCGGTCGTCGTTGATGAGCTTGCGCGTGTTGTCGGCCGCGCGCTTGGGCTCGTAGCCGTCGTCGAGCGTCTTGAGCACGATCTTGCGCCCGTTCACGCCGCCCAGCTTGTTGATGTGGTCGAACCACAGCAGCGCGCCGAAGCGCATGTCCTTGCCGAGCTGTTGCGCGGGCCCGGTGAGCGCCGCGGACTGGCCGAGCACGATCTGGGAATCGGTCACGCCCTGGGCGCAAGCGACGCCGGAGGCGGCGAGCGCCAGCAGCGAAACCAGAAACCGCATCATGTTCTCCCCCTATCCTCAGGATTTCTCGGGGAATGATAGCGCGGTTTAGCCCGCGAAGAACTCCCGCACCTTTTCCATGAAGCTCTTGGCGCGCGGGCTGTGCCGGTTGGTGTCCTTGCGGTTGATCTCCTCCAGCTCGCGCAGCAGCTCCTTCTGGCGCTCGGTGAGGCGCACCGGCGTCTCGATCGCCACCTCGCACATCAGGTCGCCCGGGTAGCTCGAGCGCACGCCCTTGATGCCCTTGCCACGCAGCCGGAACACCTGGCCGCTCTGCGTCTCGGCGGGCACCTTGATCTTGGCCGAGCCGTCGAGCGTCGGGATCTCGATCTCGCCGCCGAGCGCCGCCTGCGAAAAGCTGATGGGCATCTCGCAATGCAGGTCGTCGCCGTCGCGCTGGAAGACGGCGTGGGGCTTCAGGTGCAGGACCACGTAGAGGTCACCCGACGGCCCGCCGTTGACGCCCGCCTCGCCCTCGCCGGAGAGCCGGATGCGATCTCCCTCGTCGACGCCGGCGGGGATCTTCACCGCGAGCGTCTTGTGCTTCTTCAGGCGCCCCGCGCCGCGACACGTCGCGCAGGGATCGCTCACCACCTTGCCGCTGCCGTGGCAGGTAGGGCAGGTCTGCTGGATCGAGAAGAACCCCTGTGACAGGCGCACCGTTCCCGAGCCGTGGCAGGTCTCGCAGGTCTTGGGGTGGGTGCCGGCCTTCGCGCCCGATCCGTGGCACGTCTCGCACGTCTCCATGGTCGGAATGCGGATCTTGGTCTCGGTGCCGCGTGCGGCCTGCTCGAGTGAGACCTCGAGGTTGTAGCGCAGGTCGGCGCCGCGGAAGACCGACGAACGGCCGCGCCCCTGGCCGGCGCCGAAGATGTCGCTGAAGATATCGCCGAACGCTTCCGCAAAGCCGCCGAAGCCCGCCGCCTCGCCAGGCCCCATGCCGCCCATCTGCGGGTTCACGCCCGCATGGCCATACGCGTCGTAGGCACGCCGCTTGTCGGAGTCGCAGAGCACCTCGTAGGCTTCCTTCGCCTCCTTGAACCGGTCCTCAGACTTGGTGTCCGGATTGCGGTCCGGGTGGTGCTTCATGGCGAGCTTGCGGTACGCCTTCTTGATCTCCTCCTCGGAGGCGTCCTTGTTCACGCCGAGCACTTCGTAGTAGTCGCGCTTCTTCGCCATTCGCTTCCCTGATCGTCACGAAATTCGCACGAAAACCGGGGTCAGGCGCACCGCCTGGCCCCGGCTTCCGGTGCTTTGTCTGCTCGCGGAGTCGAGCGGCGACGCAGTCGTCCGCTCCAACGATCGCCCCGATGGCTACTACGCAGACTTCTTATCTTTTACTTCCTCATACTCGGCGTCGACCACGTTGCCTTCGTCCGCGGCCGCCTCGTTCCCGCCGCCGGAGGCGCCCGCCGTCCCGGCCTGGGGCGCACCCTGCTGCGCGTTCTTGGCCTGCGCCTCGGCGTAGACCTTCTCGCCCAGCTTCTGCGAGACCTTCGCGAGCGCCTCGACCTTCGCGTCGATGGCCGGCTTGTCGTCGCCCTTGGCCGCGCCCTCGAGCTCCTTGATGGCCGCCTCGATCGCTTCCTTCTCGCCACTTTCCAGCTTGTCGCCGTATTCGGCGAGCGACTTGCGGATCGAGTGCACCAGCGCCTCCGCCTGGTTGCGGGCCGTCACCAGCTCGAGCTGCTTGCGGTCCTCGTCGGCGTGGGCCTCGGCGTCCTTCACCATGTTCTGGATCTCGGCCTCGGACAGGCCGGAGCTCGCCTTGATCGTGATCTTGTTCTCCTTGCCGGTCGCCTTGTCCTTGGCCGACACGTGCAGGATCCCGTTGGCGTCGATGTCGAAGGTCACTTCGATCTGCGGCATGCCGCGCGGCGAGGGCGGGATGCCCTCGAGGTTGAACTGGCCGAGGCTCTTGTTGCCCGAGGCCACGTCGCGCTCGCCCTGCAGCACGTGGATCGTCACCGCCGACTGGTTGTCGTCCGCGGTCGAGAACACCTGCTGCGCCTTGGTCGGGATCGTCGTGTTCTTCTTGATGAGTTTGGTCATCACTCCGCCCAGCGTCTCGATGCCCAGCGAAAGCGGCGTCACGTCGAGCAGCAGCACGTCCTTCACGTCGCCCTGCAGCACGCCGCCCTGGATCGCGGCGCCCACGGCCACCGCTTCATCGGGGTTCACGTCCTTGCGCGGCTCCTTGCCGAAGAACTCCTTCACCTTGTCCTGGACCTTCGGCATGCGCGTCATGCCGCCCACGAGGATCACGTCGGCGATGTCGGCCAGCTTCACTCCCGAGTCCTTGAGCGCGATCTCGCACGGCTTCATGGTGCGCTCGATGAGTTCGTCGACGAGCGACTCGAACTTGGCGCGCGTGAGCTTCATCGCGAGGTGCTTGGGACCGGACGCGTCGGCCGTGACGTACGGCAGGTTGATCTCGGTCTGCTGCGAGCTCGAAAGCTCGATCTTCGCCTTCTCGGCGGCTTCCTTGAGCCGCTGGAGGGCGAGGACGTCCTTCGACAGGTCCACGCCCTGGTCCTTCTTGAACTCGGTGACGATGTAGTCGATCACGCGCTGGTCGAAGTCTTCCCCGCCCAGGAACGTGTCGCCGTTGGTGGAGAGCACCTCGAACTGGTGCTCGCCCTCGACCGCGGCGATCTCGATGATCGAGATGTCGAACGTGCCCCCGCCCAGGTCGTAGACCGCGATCTTGCGGTCGCCTTCCTTCTTGTCGAGGCCGAACGCGAGCGCCGCGGCAGTGGGCTCGTTGATGATGCGCTTCACCTCGAGGCCCGCGATGCGGCCCGCGTCCTTGGTCGCCTGGCGCTGGGAATCGTTGAAGTACGCCGGCACGGTGATCACCGCCTCCGTGACGGGTTCGCCGAGGTAGTCCTCGGCGGTCTTCTTCATCTTGCGCAGCACCTCGGCGGATACCTGCTGCGGGGCGATCTTCGTGCCGCGCACCTCCACCCAGGCGTCGCCGTTGTCGGCCTTGACGATCCGGTAGGGCATCAGGCCGATGTCCTTCTGCGTTTCCTTGTCGTCGAACTTGCGGCCGATGAGCCGCTTCACCGCGAAGATCGTGTTCTTCGCGTTGGTCACCGCCTGGCGCTTCGCGGGCGCCCCGACCAGGATCTCGTCGCTTTCGGTGTACGCGACGATCGAGGGCGTGGTGCGGGCGCCTTCGCTGTTCTCGATGACCTTGGGTTTGCCGCCTTCCATGATCGCCACGCACGAGTTCGTGGTGCCGAGGTCGATGCCGATGATCTTTGCCATGTCCGTCTTCCTTGCTCTGGGTGTCTAGGTCTGGATGGAAAGTAGGGGTTTCCGCGCCGGTTTCAAGGTTTTGGCGCAGCCACCGTGACCAGCGCGGGGCGCAGCACGCGGTCGTGGAGGAGGTAGCCCTTCTGCAGGACCGAAACCACCGTGTTGGGCTCCTGGTCGCTCGGGATCTGGCTGATGGCCTGGTGGTAGTGGGGGTCGAACTTCCCGCCCTCGGGAATGATCGGCCGGATGCCGAATTTCTCGAACACGGCATCGAGCTGGCGCGCCGTGAGCTCGACGCCCTCCTTGAACGATTCGACCGAGCTGTTCTCGACGACGAGCGCGGCGTCGAGGCTGTCCTTCACCGCGAGCAGCGACCCGGCAAAACCCTCCACGCCGAAGCGGTGGGCCTTCGCCACGTCGTCCTCGCCGCGGCGCCGGACGTTTTCCGTCTCGGCCTTCGCGCGCAGCCAATCCTCGCGCAGCTTCTCCGCGTCGGCAAAGGCGGCGCTCAGCTTGGCCTCGAGCTCGGCGATGCGCCGGTCGATGCCCGCCTCGGGGCGGTCGGCCTCAGCCACTGGAGCCGGGTCCCGCCCGACGCCCGCGGCACCCGAAGAGTAGTCTGCGTCGGTCACTGTATTTACCTTCTAAAAACAAATATTTACTACAGGACATGGGGGTGCCGGCGCGGATTTCAAGGGAGCGCAGCGAGTTACTTGGGGCGTGCGGAAAAGAGCAGCCAGCTGGTGAGCAGCGTGATGAGGCTGTAGAGGATCGAACCGATCAGGGCGGCGCCGAATCCCGTGACGTTGAAGCCCTTCACGACCTCGGCCACCAGCCAGAAGAGGAGGGCGTTGATGACAAAAATGAAGAGCCCGAGGGTAAGGATGGTGACGGGGAGCGTGAGGATAACCAGCAGGGGGCGCACGATCGCGTTCACCAGGCCCAGGACCAGGGCGGCCACGAGCGCGTGCGTGAAGCCGGCGACCTGCACGCCGGGGTAGAGGTAGGCCACCAGCAGCAGGGCGGCGGCATTCACGATCCAGCGGGCGAGCAGGGTGAGCATGGCAATCAGGCCTCCTTTCGCGGCCACGCCTCGAGGTGTTGCGCGACGAGGGTGGCAAGCGCCGTCATCCAGGACGGGGTGTCGTTCGTGGTAGGAATGTAATGGAACTCCTGGCCGCCCGCTTTGCGAAACGTCTCCCGGCCTTCGATCGCGATCTCCTCGAGCGTCTCGAGACAGTCCGCGGCGAAGCCCGGGCAGATCACGTCCACGCGGCGCACGCCTTCCGCGCCCAGGGCCGCGAGGGTGCGATCGGTGTAAGGCTGTATCCACTCCTGCGCGCCGAAGCGCGACTGGAAAGACACCTTCGTGCGCGCGTCGTTCCAGCCCAGCTCGGTGGCGATGAGGCGGGCGGTTTCGAGGCACTGCGCCTGGTAGGGCTCGCCCCGCGCGATGCTCGCCTGCGGCAGGCCGTGGAAGCTCAGGAGCAACCGGTCGGGACGGCCGTGCTTCATCCAATAGGCGTTGACGTTCTGCGCTACGGCCTTCACGTAGGCAGGATGGTCGTGGAAATCCTGCACGACCTTCACGCGCGGCGCCGGGCGCAGCTTGCGCAGCGCCTTGCCCAGCGCGTCCTCGACGCTCGCCGTGGTGCTCGCCGAATACTGCGGGTAAAGCGGCAGCACCAGCACGCCACGGCAGCCACGCGCGGCGAGCTGCGCCAATCCCTCCGCGATCGGGGGCTTGCCGTAGCGCATCGCCGCGGCGACCGGCACGGGCGCGCCGAGCCTTTCGCCGAGATAGCCGCGCAGCAGCTGCGCCTGGCGCTCGAGGTACACGCGCAACGGCGATCCGTCCGCAGTCCAGATCGCGGCGTACTTGCGCGCGGTCTTCGCGGGGCGCGAGGGCAGGACGAAGAGGTTCAGGATCAGCCACCAGACGGGGCGCGGGATCTCGACCACGCGCGGGTCCCAGAGGAATTCGCGCAGGTAGCGGCGCACCGCCGCGGGAGTCGGGGCGTCGGGCGTGCCGAGGTTCACAAGCAGCACCCCGGTGGTGGCCGGTGCCGGCGTGCGCTCGGGAACGGACCCCCGGTGATCGGCCAAGGCCGCTCAGTGCTGCGAAAGCGCGGAGGATACGAGCTTGGCGGTGACGTCCACGATCGGGATCACGCGCTCGTAGGCCATGCGCGTGGGACCGATGACGCCCACCGTCCCCACCACGCGCCCGTCGACCTCGTAGGGCGCGGTGACGATGGAGCACTCGTCGAGCGGCGCGAGCTGGGACTCGCCGCCGATGAAGATCTTCACGCCCTCGGCGTGCTCGCTCTGCTCGAGGATGTCGAGCAGCTGGGTCTTGCGCTCGAACAGGTCGAACAGCCGGCGCAGCCGCTGCATGTTCCCCGACAGGTCGTCGACTTCGAGCAGGTTGCGTCCGCCCGAGATCACGACCCCGTCGGTCACCGCGCGCAGCGCCTCGCTGCCGGTCTGGATGGCCGCCTGCATGAGCCCGGAGATGTCGCGGTGCAGGTCGAGGAGCTCGCCGCGCACCTTCTGGCGCACGTGGTCGAACTCGAGCCCCGCGTAATGCTGGTTGATGTAGTTGCCCGCCTCCAGCAGTTGCGAGGGCGTATAGGAACGCTCGGTCACCAGCACCCGGTTCTGCACCTCGCCGTCGTTCGCCACGATGATCAGCAGCACGCGCTTTTCCGACAGCCCGAAGAACTCGATGTGGCGCAGCACCGCGTCGCGCCGGCGCGGCGCGACGACGATGCCGGCGAAATGGGTCAGGTCGGACAGGATCTGGGAGGCCGCGGCCACGACGCGCTGCGGATCGTCCGGCAGCAGCTGCTCCTCGAGCTGCAGGCGCTCCATCTCCTCCATCGGTCGCACCGTGAGCAGCGTGTCGACGAAGAACCGGTAGCCCTTGGGCGTCGGGATGCGGCCCGCCGAGGTATGCGGACTCGTGACGAAGCCCATCTCCTCGAGGTCCGCCATCACGTTGCGAATGGTGGCGGGCGAGAGCTCGAGCGAGGAAAAGCGCGAAAGCGCGCGCGAGCCCACGGGTTGTCCGTCGGCGATGTAGCGCTCGACCAGGATCTTCAACAGGCTCTGGGCCCGTTCGCTGAGCATCTATGCCTTTCGGTGGCTCGCTGCCATGGGCAGTATTCTACAAACAATCATGCTTTAATTGCGGCCATGCCGCCCGCGTTCAAGACGGTCGCCGTCGTCGGCAAGAGCGACGCGGCGAGCCTGCCCGATGTTCTCGACCAGCTCGCAGCGGTGCTGCGCCGCCATGGTCTCACTATTCTCATGGATCCGGCCACCGCGGGCGCCTCGCGCGCGCAGCCCGACGCGACGCTGGAGATGGCGGAGCTCCCCGAGCGCTGCGACCTGGCGGTCATCGTGGGCGGCGACGGCACGCTGATCTCGTGCGCGCGGCTCATGGCCGATCGCGGCGTGCCGCTGGTCGGCATCAACCTCGGCCGCCTCGGATTCCTCACCGACGTTCCCGCCGACGGGCTGGAAGCCTCGATGGAGGCGATCCTGCGCGGCGAATCGAGTCCGGAGCAGCGCATCCTGCTCAGCGGTTCGGTGCGCCGCGGGGCGGACACGCTGTTCTCGGCGCTCGCGATGAACGACGTGGTGGTAAGCCGCGGCGCCATGGGCAGCATGATCGAGATCGCGGTGACCGTGGATGGCGAATTCATCTACACGCTGCGCGCCGACGGCCTCATCGTCTCCACCCCGACCGGATCGACTGCATACGCGTTGTCGGCGGGCGGGCCGATCCTGCACCCCGCGCTTTCCGCCATCGCACTGGTTCCGATCTCGCCGCACACGCTGTCCAACCGCCCGGTGGCGATCCGCAGCACGTCCCGCGTGGAGATCACGCTCGTGCGCGGCGTGGACGCACGCGCGAACTTCGACGTGCAGGCCTACCGGGAGCTCGAGCCGGGCGATGTCGTCGTGGTGGTCGCGGCCGCGCGCCCGGCCACGCTCCTGCACCCGAAGGGGTACCGGTATTTCTCGATGCTGCGCCAGAAGCTGCGCTGGACCGAGCGGACTTCCTGAAGGCCTGCGGTGCTGCGGGCGCTTTCCATCCGGGATTACGTGATCGTCGAGCAGCTCGACCTGGAGCTTGCCGCGGGCTTCACCGCGCTCACCGGGGAGACGGGCGCCGGCAAGTCCATCCTGGTCGATGCCGTGCAGCTCGCGCTGGGCGGGCGCGCCGATCCGGGCGTGGTGCGGGCCGGGGCGCAGCGTGCGGAGCTGAGCGCGGACTTCGACGTGGGATCGCGTCCCGAGGTGCGGCAATGGCTCGCGGCCCAGGACTTCGACGAAGGCGACGGGTCGTGCCTGGTGCGCCGTACGGTGGATATGTCCGGCAGGTCGCGTGGGTTCGTGAACGGGCGTCCGGCCACCGCCGCGCAGGCCCGCGAGCTGGGCGAGATGCTGGTCGACATCCACGGCCAGCACGACCACCAGCTGTTGCTCAAGCGCGACCGCCAGCGGGCGCTGCTCGATGCCTATGCGCGCTGCGAGCCCCTTGCGCAGGAGGTCGCCACGCGCCATGCGGGCTGGCGGCGCACGGCGGAGCTGCGCGCGGCGCGCGAGCGCGCCCAGGCCACCTCCGCCCGGGAGCGCGAGCTGCTGGGCCACGAGATTCGCGAGCTCGAGTCGCTCGCCTTCGATGTGCAGCGCTGGGCCGACGAGCAGGCCGAGCACCGCCGCCTGGCCCATGCGCAGGAGCTGATCGAGACGGTGTCGTCTTGCGTCGATGCCCTCGACGAATCGGATGGCGCGGCGACGGCGCGCCTCGCGGCGGCGGCGGCCAGCCTCGCCGATGCCGCGCGCCTCGATCCGGCGCTCGAGCAGCCGCGCCGCGCCGCGGAAGACGCGCTGGCGCATGCACGCGAAAGTGCGCAGCAGCTGCGCCGCTATCTGCAGCGCCTCGACCTCGACCCGGGGCGGCTCGGCGAGCTCGACGCGCGCATCAGCGCAGTCGTCGGCGCCGCACGCAAGCATCGCGTCGAGCCCGATGCGCTGCCCGCCGTCCTCGAGGAACACCGTGCGCGCCTGGCTGAGCTGGGCGGCGCCGAAAGCCTCGAGACGCTGCGCGAGCAGGAGGCGGCGCAGGAGCGCGCCTATCGCGAGGCGGCCGGGGAACTCTCGCGGGTGCGCCGCGAGGCGGCGCGGCGCCTGGGTGCCGAGGTCACGCGGACCATGCAAAGCCTCGCGATGGCGGGTGGGCGCCTCGAAGCGATGCTGCTGCCCCTGGACGTTCCCGGTGCCGGCGGGCTGGAGAGCGTCGAGCTGCAAGTGGCGGCGCATCCCGGGCAGCCGCTCGCGCCGCTCGCGCGCGTGGCCTCGGGCGGCGAGCTCTCGCGCCTGTCGCTCGCGATCCAGGTCCTGCTCTCGGGGGAAGCGTCCGTCCCCACCCTCGTTTTCGACGAGGTCGATGCGGGAATCGGCGGCGGCGTGGCGGAGGTCGTGGGCCGCCTGCTGCAGGCGCTGTCGCTCCATCACCAGGTGCTTTGCGTCACGCACCTTGCGCAAGTTGCCGTGCACGCGCGCCAGCAGCTGCGCGTGGCCAAGCAGGCGGGCAGCCGCGGCGCGCTTGCGGGCGTGGAAGCGCTCGGCGCGGATGAGCGCGTCGCCGAGATTGCGCGCATGCTGGGCGGCCTCAAGATCACCGAGGCGACGCTGCGCCACGCCCGGGAGATGTTGCAAAACGCGCGCGCTGCAGGTACACCCGTACGCAAGGAGAAGGGCACGGCGGCAGCCGGGCCGGGCTGAGCGGTGGGCGTAGCCGGAGGCGGATGATGGAATCGATGGGGGGCAAGGCGGGCCTGGTGCTCGCGGGCGGCGGCGCCCGCGCGGCCTACCAGGTGGGCGTCCTTCAGGCGCTGAAGGAGATGCTGCCCGATCCCAAGGTCAATCCGTTCGCGATCATCTGCGGAACCTCGGCGGGCGCCGTGAACGCCGGGGCGCTCGCCGTCAATGCCGACGACTTCGCCCGTGCCGTGGACAACCTGCTCGAGGTCTGGCGCCATTTCGAGCCGCACCACGTCTATCGCTCCGACTTTCCCGGCGTGGCCGCCAACAGCGCGCGCTGGTTCGGCGGCTTCCTGTTCGGCGCCTTCCTCAAGAACAAGCGCATCTCGCTGCTCGACAACCGGCCGCTGCAGAGCCTGCTCACGCGCCGCCTGGACTTCACCCGAATCGAGCGCAACATCGAGGCTGGCGCGCTCGACGCCGTCGCCATCACCTGCTCGGGCTACACCTCCGGGCAGAGCTGCTCGTTCTTCCAGGGCGCCGAGCGCTTCGAGGGCTGGAAGCGCTCGCAGCGCATCGGCATCAAGACGCGCATCGGCATCGAGCACCTCATGGCCTCGAGCGCGATCCCGTTCCTCTTCCCTGCGCACCACCTCAACCGCGAATACTTCGGCGACGGATCGATGCGCCAGATCGCCCCGGTGAGCCCGGCGCTGCACCTGGGGGCGGACCGCGTCGTGGTGGTGGGCACCGCGCGCGTCCGCACCGATTCTCCGGAGCGCACGCGCGGCGACCTGTATCCCTCGCTCGCGCAGATCGCGGGCCACCTGATGAACTCGGTCTTCCTCGACAGCCTCGCGGTGGACCTCGAGCGCCTCGAGCGCATCAATCGCACCATCAGCGCCGTGCCGCCGGAGACGCTCAAGCGCATGGGGCTCACGCTGCATCACGTCGACGTGCTCGTGCTCACGCCCTCGGAGCCGCTGGACGCGATCGCCCTCAAGCACGTGCGCAGCCTGCCGTGGACCATTCGCTTCCTGCTGCGCTCGGTGGGCGCCATGCGCCGCGGCGGTTCGACCTTCGCGAGCTACCTGCTGTTCGAGCGCGGCTACTGCAACGAGCTCATCGCGCTGGGCTATCGCGACACGATCCAGCGCCGGGAGGAGGTCGAGGCGTTCCTCGCCGGCGGGCTCTCGTCGGTGCCGGGCGCCTTCGCGCGGACGGTGAAGTTCCTGACCTCGGAAGCCGACGCCTCTCCCGAGGGGAAGACCCCCGCCTGAGCCGATGAAGCGACCGCAAGCGCACCGCCGCGCGGACTATCCCCACGCGCGCACCATCACCACGCGTTGGCTCGACAACGATGCGTACGGCCACGTGAACAACGCGGTGTACTACTCCTTCTTCGACACCGTGGTGAACACCTGGCTCATCGAGCGCGGCGCGCTCGACATCGACCGGGGCGCGGTGATCGGCCTGGTCGTGGAGACCGGCTGCCATTACTTCGCGCCGCTGTCCTACCCGCATCCCGTCACGGCGGCGCTGCGCGTGACGCACATGGGGCGCTCGAGCGTGCGCTACGAGATCGGACTGTTCGCGCCCGACACCGATAGCGCTGCTGCGCAGGGCCACTTCGTGCACGTGTACGTCGACCGCCAGGCGCGCCGTCCGGTGCGCGCGCTCCCCGAGGCGCTGCGGCTGGCGCTCGAGCCGCTCGTCGTCGCGGCCGCGCCGGGCCCGGCGCCGTAGGGCCGGGCGCGCCGGTCGCGGGGCCTCAGGGAAGCAGGATCGCCGAGCGCCGGCTCGCCCCGCCCTCGCCGAGCACGCGGGCGAGGAACGCGGCGACGGCTTCCACCTCCTCGGCGCACACCGCGTGCGGCATCGGCCAGGTATGCCATTCGACTTCGTAGCCGCGCGTGCGCAGCGCCTGCGCGGACGACTCGCCGAGCGCCAGCGGAACCACGGGATCCTGCGTGCCGTGCGCCATGAAGATCGGCGTGGCGCGGTTTGCGGCGCAGGCCTCGGCGTCGAGCGTGTCCTCGAGCGTGAGGTAGGTGGAGAGCGCAATCACGCCTGCGAGGCGATCGGCATGGCGCAGCCCCGCCTGCAGTGCGATGGCGCCGCCCTGCGAAAAGCCGGCGAGCACGATGCGCGCCGCGTCGATGCCGCGGCTGCGCTCGCGCGCGATCAGCCGCTCGATCGCGGCCTGCGATTCGCGGATGCCGCGTTCGTCGGGCATGCGTGCGATGTCGTTCATCGCGATGTCGTACCAGGCGCGCATCACGTAGCCGTTGTTGATGGTCACCGGGCGCTCGGGCGCATGGGGAAACACGAAGCGCAGCGCGCGGCCGTCGGGCAGCGGCAGCTCGTGCACCAGGGGCACGAAATCCCAGCCGTCGGCGCCCAGGCCGTGCAGCCAGATCACGGTGGCGGCGGGTTCGGCGCCGGTAGCGAGCTCGACGACGGGCAGCAGTTCCAATCTCAGCTCCTCGGGGGGCGGATGGCGGACTTGGGACGGAAGGCCTTGACCACGTCCTCGCGCGTCTCGAGGTAAGGCCCGCCGATGAGGTCGATGCAATAGGGCACTGCGGCGAAGATTCCGGCCACGAGCGGCTTGCCCTCGGGCGACTTCAGGCCCTCGAGCGTCTCGCGGATCGACTTGGGCTGCCCCGGCAGGTTGAGGATGAGAGCCTTGCCGCGCACCACGCCCACTTGCCGCGAGAGGATCGCGGTGGGCACGAACTCGAGGCTCACGCGGCGCATCTGCTCGCCGAATCCCGGCATCACGCGGTGGGCGACCGCGAGCGTGGCCTCGGGCGTCACGTCGCGCTGCGCGGGACCCGTGCCGCCGGTGGTCAGCACCAGGTGGCAGCCGCGCTCGTCGACCAATTCGCGCAGCGTCGCCTCGATAACGGGGCGCTCGTCGGGGATCAGGCGGCGCTCGAGCTCGAGCGGGTTGAGCAGGGCGCCCGCCAGCCACTGCTCGAGCGCGGGAATGCCTTCGTCGCGATAAACGCCCTGCGAGGCGCGATCGCTGGTGGCGACCAGCCCGATGCGGACGCGATCATGGGCCGCGCCCGTCATGCGCGCCCGGCCTGGTCGCGCACGATCGCGTCGAGCACGTGGAACAGCTCGCGGAACTGCCGCGGGGGGCGTCCCACGCGCTTCTCCTCCCGGGCGCCTGCGACCAGCGCTTCCAGCCGGCGCGAGTCGGTCGCCGGGAACTCCCGCACGAAGCGCTCGAGGGCCGCGGGGTCGTCCAGCAGGTCGCGGCGCCAGCGCTCGGCCACATGCAGCAGCGCGGTCTGCCTGCGCGAGGGCGCATGCAGCGCCGCGAGCTGCTCGGCGATGGGCCCGGCGTCCAGGTCGCGCATCAGCCGGCCGATGTACTGGATCTGGCGGCGCAGCGCCTCGTGCTTCGTGAAGCGGCGCGCATCGCGCACCGCCTCGCGCAGGCCGTCCGGCAGGTCGATGCGCGCAAGCTGCTCGTCGGAAAGCTCTACCAGCGCCGCGCCCACCTGCTGCAGCTCGGTCATCTGCCGCTTGCGACGCGTCTTGCTGATAAAATCGTCTTCTTCCATTCCTCGCCCGGCCAGTGCCACGCCGCGTCGAGTTTACCGCGCCCGGCCCCGTTCAACCTGTCCGCATTCCGCGGGAAGCCTCCATGCCCGACCACCCGATCGCCCCGGCGGCCCTGCCGCTTTCCCGAGACGCCATGCAGAGCGCGGCGCAGCGCAGCCTGGAACTGGCGCGTGCGCGCGGCGCGAGCGACGCCGAGGTCGAGGTGTCTGCGGCGGTGGGGCAATCGGTCACCGTGCGCCACGGCGAGGTCGAGACCGTCGAGTACAACCGCGACAAGGGCATGGGCATCACCGTGTACTTCGGCCAGCGCCGCGGCAATGCGAGCACTTCGGACCTTTCCCCGGAGGCCCTCGAGCGCACCGTGGATGCGGCGTGCGCCATCGCCCGCCACACCGCCGAGGACGACGCGGCGGGGCTGCCCGGGGCCGATCGGCTCTACCGCGGGGAGCCGCCGGACCTGGACCTGTTCCACCCGTGGGGCCTTACCGTGGAAGACTCGATCGAGCTCGCGCGCCGCACGGAAGCCGCCGCGCTCGCCGTGGACCCGCGCATCACCAACTCGGAAGGCGCGACGGTCGCCGCCTACGACGCGGACTTCATTTTCGCCAACACGCGCGGCTTCCTCGGCGGATTCCCCAGCTCGAAGGCGAGCATCAGCTGCGGGGTGGTGGCCGAGGACCCCGACGGGTCGATGCAGCGCGACTACTGGTACACCACCCATCGGGACCACGCGCGACTGGAGAGCCCGGAAAGCGTCGGGCGCGCCGCCGGGGAGCGTACGGTGCGCAGGCTGGGGGCGCGCCGCCTTCCCACCGCCGATGCGCCGGTGCTCTTCGAGGCGGGTGTCGCGGGAAGCCTCATCGGGCACTTCGTTTCCGCGGCAAGCGGCTCGAGCCTGTATCGGCGCTCGTCGTTCCTGCTCGACCGCCTCGGCAGCCGGGTGTTCTCGCCGCGCGTTCGCATCCGCGAGGAGCCCCACCTGCGCGGCGGGATGGCGAGCGGGTATTTCGACGCCGAGGGCGT
This sequence comes from uncultured beta proteobacterium, assembly GCA_963758215.1. GTDB lineage: Bacteria > Pseudomonadota > Gammaproteobacteria > Burkholderiales > Usitatibacteraceae > Usitatibacter. The sequence goes on from CAVWUN010000001.1 coordinate 34,797, forward strand.
GGCGACGGCGCCGCGCACGGTGGTCGACGACGGCGTACTGCGCGGCTGGTTCCTGTCGACCTATTCGGCCCGCAAGCTCGGGCTGCAGACCACCGGCAACGCGGGCGGGAACCACAACCTGATCGTCGAGCCGGGCGAGCTCGATCTCGAAGGGCTGCTGCGGCTCATGGGACGCGGTCTGTTGGTGACCGAGATGATGGGGCAGGGCGTGAATCCCGTGACGGGCGACTACTCGCGCGGTGCCGCCGGATTCTGGGTCGAGGACGGCGAGATCCGTTTCCCGGTCGAGGAAGTCACGATCGCGGGCAACCTGCTGGCCATGTTCGAAGGCGTGTCGGCCACCGGCCGCGACGTCCTGGTGCGCGGCTCGAAAAGCACCGGCTCCATCCTGGTCGAGCGGATGACCATCGCCGGCGACTAGCGCTGCGGCCGGCCTTGCCCGCCCGCCCGGTTGTCGCTAGGCTTCGCTCCATTCCGGGTGCCCCGCCCGGAAAATAAGCCCGTAACCACACCCACCCCACAGGAGGAGAAGACCATGGAGCGCAGGAAGTTTCTGAAATCGGCGGGAGCCGGCATTGCGACCGGCGCCGCGATGATGCCCACATTGAGCCGCGCGCAGACCGCGGCGCTGCCCGAGATCAAATGGCGCCTCGCCTCGAGCTTCCCGAAGTCGCTCGACACGATCTACGGCGCGGCCGAGGTGATGGCCAAGCGGGTCGCCGCGTGCACCGGCGGCAAGTTCCAGATCCAGGTCTTCGCGGGCGGCGAGATCATGCCCGCCTTCGGCGTGGTCGACGCGGTGCAGAACGGCACGGTGCAGGTCGCCCACACGGCGCCCTACTACTTCTGGGGCAAGGACCCCGCGTTCGCCCTCGACTACCGCGATACCCTTCGGCCTCAACTCGCGCCAGACGAACGCCTGGCAGATACGACGGCGACGGCCTCGAGCTGTTCCGTGAGTTCTACAAGAGCTACAAGATCTACCAAATGCCCTGCGGCAATACGGGCGCCCAGATGGGCGGCTGGTTCCGCAAGGAGATCAAGACGGTCGCCGACTTCAAGGGCCTCAAGTTCCGCATCGGCGGCATCGGCCGGCAAGGTGATCGAGAAGCTGGGCGGCGTGCCGCAGAACGATCCCGGGAGGCGACATCTATCCAGGCGCTCGAGAAGGGCACGATCGACGCCGCCGAATGGGTCGGCCCCTACGACGACGAGAAGCTCGGGTTCAACAAGATCGCGAAGAACTACTACTATCCCGGGCTGGTGGGAGGGTGGGCCGCAGCTCGACGCGTACTTCAACATCGATGAATGGAACAAGCTGCCCAAGGAATACCAAGACGATCGTCGAGGCCGCGTGCTGGCGAGGCGAACACGTGGATGCTCGCCAAGTACGACGCGCAGAATCCCGACGCGTTGAAACGCCTGGTCGCGGGCGGCACGCAGCTGTGCCGGTTCTCGAAGGACATCATGGTGGCCTCCTACAAGGCGTCGCTCGAGGTCTACAGGAGATGTCGGACAAGAACCCGGCGTGCAAGAAGATCTACGCTCGACTGGTCAAGTTCCGACGCGACGAGCAGCTGTGGTTCCGCTTCGCCGAGAAGGGCTTCGACGACTTCATGCAGACGCATCCAGAAGCATCAAGTAACGATCACCGCACGCGAGAAGGGCCCGCCGTCGGACGGCGGGCCCTTTTCGTTCCGGCAGGCCCCGCGCTACTTGCCTCCCAGTGCCTTCTGCAGGTCCTCGGCTTCCCGGTCCGCGCTGCTCTTGCCCTGGCCCGCGCCGCCTTCGGGCGCGGCGCCGCCCGGTGCGCCCTTCTCGATGTCCTTCATGATGTCGCTCGAGCCGGTGTCGAAGTTCTCGGTCGGGATCTCGATCTTCACCTTGTCGATGTCGATCACCGGCTGCCCGGACTTGTAGACCAGCGACGATCTGCGGGAAGGCGATGATCGCCGCCACCATGACGACCTGGATCATGACGAACGGAATCGCGCCCCAGTAGATCTGCCCGGTCGTGACGCGGCGCGGTGAGCTTGCCGGTGAGCTTGTCGACGTAGTCGTTCGCCGGCGCGACGCTGCGCAGGTAGAAGAGCGCGAAGCCGAACGGCGGGTGCATGAACGAGGTCTGCATGTTGACGCCGAGCAGCACGCCGAACCAGATGAGGTCGATGCCGAGCTTGTCGGCCACCGGGTCCGATCAGCGGGATGACGATGAACGAGAGCTCGAAGAAGTCGAGGAAGAAGGCGAGGAAGAAGATCGAGCAGGTTGACGACGATGAGGAAGCCGAGCTGCCCGCCGGGCAGGCCGGTGAGCAGGTGCTCGACCCAGACGTGGCCGTCGACGCCGTGGAAGACAGGCTGAAGACGCGTCGAGCCGATCAGGATGAAGACGACGAAGCGGCGACAGCTTCGTCGGTGGTGTCCATCGCCTGGCGCAGCAGGCTTCAGGCTCAGGCGGCGGCGCGCGAGCGCCATGACGAGGGCGCCGGTCGCGCCCATCGCGCCGCCCTCGGTCGGCGTGGCCACGCCGAGGAAGATGGTGCCCAGCACGAGGAAGATCAGCGCCGAGCGGCGGGATCAGCACGAAGGTCACCGCTCGGCCATGCGCGAGAGCAGTCCCAGCTTGAGGGCCCGGTTGACCAGCGCCGCGCCGAACGCGAAGCCGACGCCGACGCACATCGAGCACGACGATGCGCTCGTCGAGTGGCCGCGTCGGCGATGTCGGGACTTAGCGAGCACCGGTCGACGGCGATCGCCGCGATCACGGCCAGCACCGCGATCACCACGAGCGAGCGCAGGCCCGCTGGAGCCGTCGGGTCCTCGCGGATCGTGCGCGCCTCGGGCGGCAGCGCCGGCGCCCAGGCCGGCCTGAAGATCGACACGCCCAGCGACGTAGAGGACGTAGAGCGCCGTCAGCACGAAGCCCGGGATGAAGGCGCCCTCGTACATGTCGCCGACGCGAGCGTCCGAGCTGGTCGGCCATGATGATGAGCACGAGCGAGGGCGGAATGATCTGCGCCAGCGTGCCGGAGGCGGCGATCACGCCGGTGGCGACGCGCCGGTCGTAGCCGTAGCGCAGCATGATCGGCAGCGAGATGAGGCCCATCGAGATCACCGAGGCCGCGACCACGCCGGTGGTGGCCGCCAGCAGCGCACCGACGAAGATCACGGCGAAGGCGAGGCCGCCGCGCAGCGGCCCGAAGAGCTGGCCGATGGTGTCGAGCAGGTCCTCGGCCATGCCCGCTGCGCTCGAGGATCAGGCCCATGAAGGTGAAGAACGGGATCGCGAGCAGCGTGTCGTTCGGACATGACGCCGAACATGCGCGGTCGGGCAGCGCCTGGAACAGCGACGCATCGAGCAGGCCCAGCTTGATGCCGACCAGCCCGAAGAAGATGCCGTTGGCGGCGAGCGAGAAGGCGACCGGGTAGCCGAGCAGCAGGAAGACCACCAGCGCCCGCGAACATGATCGGGGCGATGTTGTGGATCAGGAAAGCCTCCATCAGGGCTGGTCCTCGGCCATGCGGCGGATCTCCTCGACCAGCTCCTGCTCGGCGGTCATGGCTCGCGTGGCGCGCGATCGGGTCCGGGACCGGCCCCGGCAGGAAGGCGACACGCTTGATCGAGCTCGGACAGGCCCTGCAGCGCGAGCAGCGTGAAGCCGATGGGCACCAGCAGGCGCGCCGGCCAGCGGATCAGGCCGCCGGCGTTGCCGGAGATCTCGTGCTCGGTGTAGCTGCGCACGAACCACGGCACCGACAGCCAGAGGAAGATGAGCGCCATGGGCATCAGGAAGAACACCGTGCCGAAGACGTCGATCCAGGTCTGCGCGCGCGGCGACAACCGGCCCTGGATGATGTCGATGCGCACGTGCTCGTTGCGCAGCAGGGTGTAGCCGGCGCACAGCAGGAACACCGCCGAGAAGAGGTACCACTGCAGCTCGAGCAGCGCGTTGGAGCTGGAGTTGAACAGCTTGCGCACGATCGCGTTGCCCGCGCTGATCGAGCACTGTCACGAGCACCAGCCAGTAGATCCAGCGGCCGACGAATCCGTTGAGCGCATCGATCAGGCGCGAGAGCTTCAGGATGACCTGCATTGCCTTGCCTCCTCTTCCTTGCCGCTCGCGTTCGCAATGACGGCTCCCGCGCGGCTTGTTCTTGGTCGCTCGTGCCCAAAGCGCCCCGATTATAGGCGAATGCCAATGCGCGCTTGGTGGCGTGCTGCCCTGGGCAGGGCGCATCCGGTCGGCATGATAAAATCCTCGATCCTTCAAGGACTTCGTATTCATGTTCGCCGACTCGCAGACCATCGCCACGACCGATCCCGTCCTCTGGGGCGCGGTCCAGTCCGAATTGCGCCGCCAGGAAGAGGGCCTCGAGCTCATCGCCTCGGAGAACTACGCGAGTCCCGCGGTGCTCGCGGCGCAGGGCACCGTGCTCACCAACAAGTACGCCGAGGGCTACCCGGGCAAGCGCTATTACGGCGGCTGCGAATACGTCGACGTGGCCGAGTCGCTCGCCATCGAGCGGGTGAAGCGGTTGTTCGGGGCGGAGTACGCGAACGTGCAGCCGCACTCCGGATCGCAGGCGAACCAGGCCGTGTACATGGCGATGCTGCAGCCCGGCGACGCGATCCTCGGCATGTCGCTCGCCCATGGCGGCCACCTGACCCACGGCGCGTCGGTGAACATCTCGGGAAAGCTGTATCGCGCCATCGGCTACGGCCTGGACGCGAAGGAGGAGATCGACTACGACCAGGTGCGCGCGCTCGCCGTCGAGCACCGGCCGCGCATGATCGTGGCGGGAGCCTCGGCATACGCGCTGCGCATCGACTGGGGCCGCTTCCGCGCCATAGCCGACGAAGTGGGCGCGTATTTCATGGTGGACATGGCGCATTACGCGGGCCTCGTGGCCGCGGGGCTCTATCCCACGCCGGTGGGCATCGCCGATTTCGTGACCAGCACCACCCACAAGACCCTGCGCGGGCCGCGCGGGGGCGTGATCCTGGCCGCCGCGCGCCACGAAAAGGCGCTGAATTCTTCGATCTTCCCGTCGCTGCAGGGCGGGCCGCTGATGCACGTGATCGCCGCGAAGGCCGTGGCCTTCCAGGAGGCGCTGCAGCCCGCGTTCAAGGATTACCAGGCGCAGGTGCTCGCCAACGCGCGCGTGCTGGCCGAGACCCTGGCGGCGCGCGGCGTGCGCGTCGTGTCCGGGCGCACCGAGAGCCACATGTTCCTGGTCGACCTGCGCGCGAAGAAGATCACCGGCAAGGACGCCGAGGCGGCGCTGGGCAATGCGCACATCACGGTCAACAAGAACGCCATCCCGAACGATCCCGAGAAGCCGTTCGTCACGAGCGGCATCCGCATCGGCTCGCCTGCGCTGACCACGCGCGGGCTGCGCGACGCGGAAGCCGCGCAGGTGGCGCATTTCATCGCCGACGTGCTGGAGGCTCCCGGCGACGCCGCTTCGATCGCCGGCGTGGCTGCGGGCGTGCGCGCCCTGTGCGCGAAATTTCCCGTGTACGGCCCGGCGATGCGCGCGTCCTACGGCCTGGGCTGAGAGCGAGCGCGCCGTGAAATGCCCCTTCTGCAGCGCCGAGGACACCCAGGTGATCGACTCGCGCGTGAGCGAGGAGGGCGACTCGATCCGCCGGCGGCGGCGCTGCCAGGTGTGCAACAAGCGCTTCACGACCTACGAGACGGCGGAGCTGCGCATGCCGCAGATCGTGAAGACGAACGGCGAGCGCGAGGATTTCTCGACCGCCAAGCTGCGCACCGGCTTCCAGCGCGCGCTGCACAAGCGACCGGTCACCACCGAGGCGGTCGACGCGGCGCTCACGCGCATCGAGCAGAAGCTGCTGGCGCTGGGCGAGCGCGAGGTCGACTCGCGCCGGCTCGGTGAAATGGTGATGGAGGAGCTGCGCAAGCTCGACAAGGTGGCCTACATCCGCTTCGCGTCCGTCTACAAGAGCTTCTCGGACGTCGAGGACTTCCGCGACGCGATCCGCGAAGTGCGCGACGCGAAGTAGCGGCGATGTACACGGCGACGGACCACGCGTTCATGGCGCGCGCGCTCGCGCTCGCCGCGCGCGGCCGCGACACCTCGACTCCCAACCCGAGCGTGGGCTGCGTGCTGGTGAAGGACGGGCGCATCGTCGGCGAGGGCTGGCACGAGCGGGCGGGCGAGGCGCACGCGGAAGCGCGCGCGCTCGCCGGCGCGAGCGAATCGCCCGCCGGCGCGACCGCCTACCTCACGCTCGAGCCGTGCAGCCACCACGGCCGCACGCCGCCATGCGCCGCCGCGTTGGCCGCTGCGCGCGTCTCCCGCGTGGTCGCCGCGCTCGAAGATCCGAATCCGCAGGTCAGGGGACGCGGGGTCGCGCTGCTGCGCGGGGCGGGCATCCGCGTGGACCTGGGCCTCATGGCGGCCGAGGCCGAGGAGGCGCACCGGGGATTCCTCACCCGGATGCGCACCGGCCGGCCGTGGATGCGCCTCAAGGCCGCGGCGTCGCTCGACGGGCGCATCGCGCTGGCGAACGGCCAGAGCCGCTGGATCACGGGGGAGGCAGCGCGACGCGACGTGCACGCGCTGCGCGCCCGTTCCTGCGCGCTGCTCACCGGCATCGGCACGGTGCGTGCCGACGATCCCGAGCTCACCGTGCGCCACATGCCGTGCGCGCGGCAGCCGAAGCGCGTGGTGATCGACCACCACCTCGACCTGCCGCCGGGCGCCAGGATCCTTGCGGGCGAGCCGCCGCTCATCCTCGCGGTGAACGACGACGCGGCCCGCCGGCGGGCCCTCGAGGAGCGCGGCGCGGAAGTGGTGATCGTCCCGGGCGAGGGCCGCAAGGCGGATCTCGCGGCGGTCGCGCGCCTGCTGGGAGACCGCGGCTACAACGAAGTTACCGTCGAGACCGGCGGCAAGCTCATGGGATCGTTGCTGCGCGCGAACGTGATCGACGAGATCGTGCTGTACGTGGCGCCGCTGATCCTCGGCGATGCGGCGCAGGGATTGTTCGCGCTGGGCGAGCTCGCGGCGCTGGACGCGGCGCTGCGGCCGCGCATCGTCGACGTGCGCGGCGTGGGTGCCGACATCCGCATCACCGCGCGCATGGAACGCTGAGTGTTCTCGGGCATCGTTTCCGCCATGGGCCGCATCGCGACCGCCGAGCCGCGCGGCGGCGGCCTGCGCCTGCGCGTCGAGGCGCGCGGCTTCGGGCTCGACGAGGTGTCGATCGGCGATTCGATCGCCATACAGGGAGTGTGTCACACGGTCGTCGCCAGGCACGCGGATGCTTTCGAGGTGGACACCTCGCGGGCCACGCTCGAGGTGACCACCGGGCTCGAGCCCGGCCGGGCGGTGAATCTCGAGAAATCCCTGCGCCTGTCGGACCGCATCGACGGCCACCTCGTGGCCGGGCATGTGGACGGCGTGGGCACCGTGGTCGCCTTCGAGGAGCGGGGAGGCAGCGCGCGGGTCGTCATCGAGGTTCCGGCCGATCTGCTCCGCTATGTCGCCCGCAAGGGCTCGGTCGCCGTGGACGGCGTGAGCCTCACGGTGAACGAGCTCGACGGGCCGCGCTTCGAGGTCAACGTGATCCCGCATACCCGTGCCGTGACCACGCTGGGCCTGCTCGGGCCCGGGTCGCGCGTGAATCTCGAGATCGACCTGCTCGCGCGCTACGTGGAGCGGGTGCTCGCGGAATCGAAAGTGGCAAAATAGCGCTCTTGCCGGAGGAAGCCATGGCCATCAGCTCCACCACCGAGCTCATCGACGAGATCCGCCGCGGCCGCATGATCGTGCTCGCGGACGCCGAGGACCGCGAGAACGAAGGCGACCTGCTGCTCGCCGCCGATTGCGTGACGCCCGAGGCGATCAACTTCATGGCGACGCATGCGCGCGGGCTGGTCTGCCTCACGCTCACCGAGGAGCGCTGCCGGCAGCTCAACCTGGCGCTCATGGTGCGCGACAACCGGGCCCCCCTGGGCACCGCCTTCACGACCTCCATCGAGGCCGCGAGCGGCGTCACCACCGGCATCTCCGCGGCGGACCGCGCGCGCACGGTGCGCGCCGCGATCGCGCGGCACGCGAAGCCCGAGGACATCGTGCAGCCGGGCCACGTCTTCCCGGTGATGGCGCAGAAGGGCGGCGTGCTGGTGCGCGCGGGACACACGGAAGCGGGCTGCGACCTGGCCGAGCTTGCCGGCCTCACGCCGGCGGCAGTGATCTGCGAGATCATGAATCCCGACGGTTCCATGGCGCGCATGCCGGAGCTGGCGGCGTTCGCCGGCAAGCACGGCCTGCGCATCGGTACCATCGCCGACCTGATCCACCATCGCAGCGCCACCGAGACGCTGGTCGAGCGCGTGGCCGACCGCGCGGTCGCCACGCCGTACGGATCCTTCCGCCTCTGCGTGTACCACGACAAGACGGTGGACGAAGTGCACTACGCGCTGGTCAAGGGGGAGCCGGTTCCGGACCGGCCGGTGCTGGTCCGCGTGCACGAGCCGTTCGCGTCGCTCGACCTGTTCGACTTCGACACCACGCGCCACGCGTATTCGGTCCAGGACGCGATGCGCATCGTGGCCCATCACAAGGAGGGCGTGATCGTGCTGCTGCGCCGCCACGAGTCTGCCGGGGAGATCCTCGAGCGCGTGCAGGGCGCCCGCGACAAGCGCCGCGGCGGGCGCAAGTGGGATCCGCGGCTGAACGGCATCGGCGCCCAGATCCTGCGCGACCTGGGAGTGGGCAAGATGCGCGTGCTCGCGCGTCCGAAGCGCATCCCCAGCATGTCGGGCTTCGGGCTCGAGGTGGTCGAGTACGTGTCGCCGGACGACGTGGTCGCGGTGAAGGCCGTATGAGCCCGCTGCAGCCCGACCTGCGCGGCCAGGGGCTGCGCGTGGGCATCGTGTGGAGCCGTTTCAACGAGGAGATCGTGCGCGGCCTGCTCACCGCGTGCGACAAGCAACTGGTGGAGCTGGGCGTCGCGGCGGCCGACATCGACGTGGTGAGCGTGCCGGGAGCGCTCGAGATACCGCTCGCGCTGCAGGTGCTGGCACTGGAGCGGCGTGCGTTTGTGCGCCGCTACGACGCGCTGGTCGCGCTGGGCGCCGTGGTGCGCGGCGAGACCTACCACTTCGAGATCGTGGCCAACGAGAGCGCGCGCGGCATCCTCGACGTCCAGCTGGAAACCGGAGTGCCCATCGCCAACGGGGTCCTCACCACCGAGACGGAGGACCAGGCCCGCGAGCGTGCCGTGGCGAAGGGGGCGGAGGCCGCACGGGCGGCGGTCGAGATGGCCAATACGCTCAAGGCGGTGGGGGGATGACGCGTTCGACGCGCCGGCGTTCGCGCGAGTTCGCGCTCCAGGGCATCTATCAGTGGATCTACACCGGCGCGAGCCCCGCGCAGGTGCTGAAGAACCTCGCGGAGATGGACGACTTCGACGCGGCCGACGCGGCCTTTCTCGAGCAGGAGCTGACCGGCACCATCGGCGCGGCGCAGGACTTGCGCGAGCGCCTCGAGCCGCTGGCGGACCGCAAGTGGGACGAGGTGAGCCCGGTCGAGCGCTCGATCCTGCTGCTGGGGGCCTGGGAGCTGGTGCACAATCCGCAAATTCCCTATCGCGTCACGATCAACGAGGCGATCGAGCTGGGCAAGCGCTTCGGCGGCACCGACGGGCACAAGTACGTGAACGGCGTGCTCGACAAGCTCGCGCGCCAGACGCGCCCCGACGAGATCGCCAGGCAGAGAAAGCCGCGCCATGTCCCATAACACTCCCGAATTCGACGTCATCGCGCGCCACTTCACGCGCCCCGCCGCCAACGCCGTGCTGGGCGTAGGCGACGACTGCGCCCTGGTGGATGTCTCCAACGGCATGGATCTCGCGGTGTCGGTCGACACGATGGTGTCCGGCACGCATTTCTTCCCGGACGTCGACCCCGAGAACCTGGGCCACAAGGCGCTCGCCGTGAACCTTTCGGACATCGCCGCGATGGGCGCTATGCCGTACTGGGCGATGCTCGCGCTCACCCTGCCCAAGGTGGACCACGACTGGCTCTCCGCCTTCGCCAAGGGCTTCTTCGACCTGGCGCAGGAATTCGACGTCTCGCTCATCGGCGGAGACACGACGCGCGGGCCGCTCACCCTCACCGTCACGATCATGGGAGAGGTGCCTGCGGGCGCCGCGCTGCGGCGCAGCGGCGCGAAGGCCGGGAACGACATCTGGGTCTCCGGGCACATCGGGGACGCGGCCCTCGCGGTCGCGCACCGTCACGGCAAGCTCGCGCTCACGCAATCCGACTACGGCGAGGCGGTGATGCGCCTGTACGAGCCCACGCCGCGCGTGGGCCTGGGCCAGGCGCTGCGCGGGCTCGCCACGAGCGCGATCGACGTCTCGGACGGCCTGCTCGCCGACCTCGGCCACATCTGCGCGCTGTCGGGCGTGGGCGCCACCGTGGAGCTCGGCGCGATCCCGCTCTCGCCGATCGGCGCGCGGCACATCGCGAGCGACGCCGGGCGCAACGCGATCGCCGCGGGCGGCGACGACTACGAGCTGTGCTTCACCGCGAACCCCAACTCGCGCGAAAGCATCGCCGAGCTCACCCGGATGCTCGGCGTGCCGCTCACGCGCATCGGCCAGGTGAAGCGCGGCAAGGGTGTGAGCCTGCTCGGGAGCGACGGCAAGCCGGTGAAGATCGATGGGCGCGGATTCGACCATTTCTCGGGAGCCTGACGCGCGCTTCCTGCTCGCCCATCCCGCGCACTTCATCGCCCTGGGATTCGGCAGCGGGCTCGCGCCCCGGGCACCGGGCACGTTCGGCACGCTCGCCTCCCTCGCGCTCTTCTGGGGGCTCGCGCAGTTCCTTCCCACGCTCGTCATCGCCTTCCTCGCGATCCCGCTCTTCCTGGTCGGCATCTGGGCGTGCGACGTCACCGGGCGCGATCTGGGGGTCGCGGACCACGGGGCGATGGTGTGGGACGAGATCGTGGCGTTCCTGCCCCTCGCCGCGATTTCCTCGGCGAGCATCTGGCTGCAGGCCGTGGCATTCGTGCTGTTCCGCGTGTTCGACATCTGGAAGCCATACCCGATCCGCGACCTCGAGCGACAACTGAAGGGCGGATTCGGGGTGATGGCCGACGACATGGTGGCGGCGTTCTATGCTTACGTGGTGTTCGCGCTCCTGATCATCGTGGTCTACAAGGGCTTCGGGATCGCGTGATGCCGCGTTGGCCCTATCCGCGCATCTTCGCGCACCGTGGCGGCGGCACGCTCGCCCCGGAAAATACCCTCGCCGCGTTTCGCCTCGGGCAGTCGCTGGGCTACGCGGGCCACGAGTTCGACGTGAAGCTCTCCCGGGACGGAGTGGCGCTCGCGCTGCACGACGCCACCCTGGAGCGCACCACGAATGGCCAGGGCAGGGCGGCGGATCGCACGTGGCAGGAGCTGCGCGCACTCGATGCCGGCGCCTGGCACTCGGAAGCGTTTCGCGGCGAGCCGCTGCCTGCGTTCGACGAGGTAGCCCGGCTGCTGCGCTCGAAGGGCACGCTCGCCAACGTCGAGATCAAGCCCACGCCGGGATTCGAGCGCGAGACGGGCGATCGCGTCGCGCGGCTGGCGGCGCAGCTCTGGGAGGGCTCCGCGGTGCCGCCGCTGCTCTCGTCGTTCTCGTTCGAGTCGTTGATGGCCGCCAAGCGCGCCGCTCCGCAGCTGCCGCGGGCGTGGCTGGCGAGCCAGTTCGTGGAGGAGGATTGGGAACGGCTGGCGGCGCTGGAGGCGGTGTCGCTGCACACCAACCACCGCAAGCTGGTCCCGGGAAGCATCGTGCGGCTGCACGAGAACGGCTATCGCGTCCTGGCCTACACCGTGAACGACGTGCGGGCCGCCGAGCGCTGGTTCGCCGCCGGAGTGGACGGCCTGGTCACGGACAACCTGGCAGATTTCGCGGCGCGGTTTCCCGACGCGATCCGCGCACCCGCCTAGGGCGCCGCGGCTAGTCGGCAGCGCCCGCCGCGAAACCGGGAGCCTGGCGGCGCGCGGCCTTGGCCCGCAGGGCCGCGACCTGCTTCATCACCATTCCCGTGAGCGAGAAGAGCGCTTCGAAGCACTGCAGCGACGGCTCGGCGTGCAGTTCCCTGAGCATGCGATCTATGCGAGCGTTGTTCATTTGTGATCCTTTCACCGGCTGCGCCTCGTGGGACTTCAGTTCCAACCACGGGCCCAGTGTCCGTCGCCGGTCCGGCGGCGTCTGTGCGCGAATTCACATCCGGGCGGATCGCAGGTTTCAGCCGTAACCAAAGGGCCCGGCCGCCCCCCCGCTAGGCCATCAGCATGTCGCGCACTTCCGCGGCGCCGTGGCGCCCGCCCGCCTGGCGCGCCTCGCGCAGGCGCGCATCCAGGTCGCGCAGCGCGGTGCGCAGGCCCTCCTCGATCACGGGGTGGTAATAGGGCATCTCGAGCATCTGCGCGACCGTCATGCCGGCCTGCAGGGCCCACGCGAGGAGGTGGCCGATGTGCTCGGCTTCGGGGCCCGCCATCTCGGCGCCGAGGAAGCGCCCGGTGGCCGGGTCGCCGTAAACGCGCAGGTGACCGGCATTGCGCAGCATGACCCGCGAGCGCCCCTGGTCTTCGAACGACACCTCGCCGGCGGCGAGGGTGGGGGACTTGAGCGCCGCATACCCGCCGCCCACGACGGCGATCTGCGGATCGGTGAAGACGACGCCCAGCTGCGCGCGCCGCAGCCCGCGCGCCACTGCGGGAAACCGCGCCGCGTTGGCGCCGGCGATGCGTCCCTCGTCGGCAGCCTCGTGCAGCAGCGGGAGGTAGTTGGAGGCGTCGCCGGCAATGAACACGGGGGCGTTGCCGGCCTGCATGGTATGCGGGTCGAAGCGGGGCACGCCGCGTTCGTCGAGCGCGAGGCCCGCGTGCTCCAGGCCCAGGCGGTCCACGTTGGGTATGCGTCCGGTGGCCGCGAGGACGTAGTCGAAGCGCTCGTTGCGCGCTGCGCCGTCGGTGCCGCGGTAGAACACCTCGACCTGCTCGCCCGTGCGCTCGACGCGTGCCACGTGGGCGTCGGGGTCGAGCGTGAATTGCGCGCTGAAGGCGGCGAGCGCCGCGCGCTGCACCACGGGATCGGTGAGCGGTCCCACGCGCGCCGCCGCGGCCGAGCACGACGACCCGCACGCCGAGGCGCGACAGCGCCTGGCCCAGCTCGAGGCCGATCACGCCGGGACCGAGCACCGCCACCGAGCGCGGCAGATCGTTCCAGTCGAATACATCGTCGTTCACCACCAGCCGTTCACCCAGGTCATGCAGGATCGGCGGGATCACGGGACGCGATCCGGTGGCGATCACGATGGCGCGCGCCTCGACGCGCGGGCCGGCCTCGACCTGGAGGGCGCCGGGCGCGACGAAGCGCGCGTAGCCGCGGATGCGGTCGGCCGCGGGAATGGCCTCCACGCCCTGCAGCACGAAGCCCACGAAGCGGTCGCGCTCGCGCTTCACGCGCGCCATCACCTCGCGGCCGTCGATGCGCGCGGGGCCCGCATGCACGCCGAAGCCGGCCGCGCGCTCGATGCCGTGGGCCGCCTCCGCCGCCGCGATGAGCAGCTTGGAAGGCATGCAGCCCACGCGCGCGCAGGTGGTGCCGTAGGGGCCGCCTTCGATCAGCAGCGCTTGGGCTCCAGCCGCGCGCGCGGCGCGGTACGCGGACAGGCCTGCGGATCCGGCGCCGATCACGGCGACATCGACCTTCAGCAGCGATTCCATGGCGGCTCCGTTGGATTGGCTTACCGGTCTTGGTCGGGGGAGCGGGCCGCGCCCTACGCGGCCTTGCGCTCCGTACCGGCGAAGTATCTCTCCAGCTCGTCCGCCCCGCCGATGAGGCGCCCGCCGATGAACACCTGCGGCGTGGTGCCCTTGCCGGAGACGGCGCGCAGCGCCGAGCTGGTGATGCCCTTGCCGAGCGTCACCTCCTCGAAGGCCACGCCGCGCTCGCCGAGCAACGCCTTCGCGCGGGCGCAGTGCGGGCAACCCGGCTTGGAGAAGACGAGCGCAGGCTCCGGCGCCTTCTCGCCGGGGGCGAGGTAGCGCGAGCATCGTGTCGGCGTCGGACACCTCGAACGGGTCGCCTTCCCGCTCGGGCTCGATGAACATCTTCTCGACGATGCCGTCCTTCACCAGCATCGAGTAGCGCCACGAGCGCCTGCCGAAGCCGAGATCGGACTTGTCCACCAGCATTCCCATGCCCGCGGTGAACTCGCCGTTGCCGTCGGGCAGGAACGTGATGTTCGGCGCGTTCTGGTCCTTCTGCCACTCGCTCATCACGAACGCGTCGTTCACGGACAGGCACACGACCTCGTCCACGCCCGCCTTGCGCAGCGCCGGGACCAGCTCGCCGTAGCGCGGCAGGTGGGAGCGTCGAGCAGGTCGGGGTGTAGGCGCCGGGGAGCGCGAACAGCACGACCGTCCGCCCGCGGAATATCTGCTCGGTGGTGACGTCCTTCCAGCGTCCGTCGACGCGGGTGCGGAACGTGACCTGGGGGACTTTCCTGCCGGTTGCATCGGGAAGCATCGGTATTCTCCTGCGGCGGGTTCGCCGGTTGATTGCGTACACCATGGACATTGGGCCACATCGATTGATTTGTCCAATTGATTGTGGTTATACTTCCGATTGACGATCCCAATGGATGCCGCGCCGTGACCCTCACCGAGCTGAAGCTACGTCGTCGCCCTCGCCCAGGAGCGCCATTTCGGCCGCGCCGCGCAGAAGTGCTTCGTGACGCAGCCCACGCTGTCGCTCGCGCTCGCCAAGCTCGAGGACGAACTGGGGGTGAAGCTCTTCGAGCGCAACAAGAGCGAGGTCCTGGTCACCGCGCGCGGGCAGGCCATCGTGGAGCAGGCGCGCCGGGTGCTCGACGAGGTGGGCAAGATCGGCCACATCGCCAAGGGCTCCCAGGACCAGCTCGCCGGGGCGCTGCGCCTGGGAGTCATCCCGACCATCGGCCCTTACCTGCTCCCCGACCTGGTGCCGATCCTGCGCAAGCGCGCGCCCGCGATGCCGCTCGCGATCGAGGAGAACCTCACCGGGAACCTCGCCCCGATGCTGCGCGAGGGCGAGCTCGACGTGGTCATCATCGCGCTGCCGTTCGCGACCGCGGGGGTGAAGACGCGCGTGGTCTACGAGGAGCCGTTCAGCGTGGTGGTGCCGGAGGGACACCGCTGGCAGGCGCGCAAGGCGGTGAGGCCCGCCGAGCTCGCCGGGGAGAACCTGCTCGTGCTCAACGCCGGCCATTGCTTCCGCGACCAGGTGCTCGAGGCGTGCCCGGGGCAGGCGAACACGGCGGTGAACGAGGGCCGCGCCGGAAGCTCGCTCGAGACCATCCGCAACATGGTTGCTTCGGGGCTGGGCGTGAGCGTGCTTCCCGCGAGCGCTCTGGTGGCGCGCTACGCGAGCCGAGCTGCTGCGGGCGGTGCCGTTCGCCGCGCCGGTGCCCTCGCGCAAGGTGGCGCTCGCGTGGCGCGCGACCTTTGACCGGCCGCTTGCCGTCGATACCCTGGCCGAGGCGATCGGCGCGGTGAAGATGCCGTGCCTGCGCATGGCGAAGGCGGCCTGAGGCTCAGGCGAGGTCCCGCACCAGCGCGTCGCGGATCTCGGCGGGAAGGGGATCGAGCTTGGCCTGGTACTGCGGGTGGTCGATGCCTACCGCGAGGCCGACCCCGTACTTGAGCGACTCGGCCATCTCCGCGGTGAGCTCGAAGCGCAGGAAGTGCACGGCCGAGGTCTTCTCGTCGTTCTCGCGCTCGAGGTCCTCGTCGGCGATGGCGTAGACGCGCGCGTGGCCCTCGACCTCGACGAAGACCCGGTCCTCGACGCCGATCAGCCGCGCCGAGCTCGCGCTTGCGCTCGTTCGGGTCGGGGTACTCGATCAGCATCGTCGCCTTCCAGTTGCCGCCGTCGGGGACGAGCGGCGCGTAGGCGTCGATCTCGCTCTGGATGCCGGCCTCGTCGAAGATCTTCTCGATGTGCAGCATCTCCTGGATCTGGCGGCGGATCGTCGTCTCGTCCTCGAACTGCAGCTCAGGTGCTCGCCGAGGTGCACGGTGCGCAGCTGCGCGGTGGGCGATGACCTCGGCGCGGTTCCTTGCGCGACCTTCGCGTAGGCCTCGAGGCGTCAGCAGGCTGTCGCGCGTGAGTGGTCCATCGCGCGTACGGTCAGTCCGAGCCCGTAGGCCATGCGCACCAGGCTGAGCGGATGGCGCAGCGGCGCCTGCGCGCGCCGTCCTCGGCCATGCCCTGCGGCGATGTGGTGGCCGGCCAGCGCGCAGTCGGAGCTGATGAAGTCGGGCTCGCCCTCGGCCATCGCCTTGAAGACCGGCTTGCCGATCTTCATCGCCGGCGGGTGGGTCGCGTCTTCACGCCGTAGGTGCCGGCGTGGCCCGAGCAGCGCTCGACCGGTCTCAGCGACACGGTGCCTTGCCGATGAGCTTCGAACATCTCCTCGGTCTTGCGGCCGATCTTCTGCACCCGGCCGTGGCAGGGCACGTGGTAGCTGACCTTGCCGAGCGGCGCGCTTGAAGTCGGTCTTCAGCAGGCCGTCGCGATGGCGCGCGACGAGGTACTCGAAGGGATCGAACATCGCCTCGTGCACCAGCCGCACGTCGGCGTCGTCGGGGAACATGCAGCGGCAGCTCCTGCTTGAACATCAGCGTGCACGACGGGATCGCCGCGACGATCGCCCAGCCCTCGCGCGCGTAGCGCGCGAGCACCGGGATGTTCGTTCTGCCTCAGCCTCTGCCACGCCTTCGAGGTCGCCGAGCTCGAGCTTGGGCATGCCGCAGCAGCTCTCCTTCTCGACGATCTCGTAGGGGATCTCGTTGTGCGCGAGCACGGCGAGCAGGTCGTGGCCGATGCCCGGGCTCGTTGTAGTTGACGTAGCAGGTCGCGAAGACCGCGACCTTGCCCGGGCGTGCGCTCGCCGTCGCGCACCGGGCACGGGCGCGCTCGTCGCCGCGCCCGCAGCGAAGCGCTGCGTCGCGAGTGGCGGCAGCCAGGCGTCGGGATGGACGCCGAGCGCCGCGTCGAGCAGCTTGCGCACCGGCCTGGTCCGGTTCGCCGCGTTGACCGCCTGCACGACGATCGGAATGCCGGCGAGCTGGCCGTGCACGTCGGTCGAGGCGAGCAGCCGCTCGCCGCGCCGACGCTCGCCCTTGCCGAACTTGATCGCCTTGGCGCGCAGCATCAGGTGCGGAAAGTCGACGTTCCACGGGTGCGGCGGCACGTACGGGCACTTCGTCATGTAGCAGAGGTCGCACAGGTAGCACTGGTCGACGACCTTGGCGTAGTCCTCTTGTGCGACGCCGTGCACCTCGCCGTCGGCGGTCGCGTCGATCAGGTCGAACAGCGTCGGGAACGACTGGCACAGGCTCACGCAGCGCCGGCAGCCGTGGCAGATGTCGAACACGCGCTCCATCTCGGCGACGATCTGCGCCTCGTCGTAGTAGTCGGCGCTCTTCCAGTCGATCGGATGGCGGGTCGGCGCTTCGAGGTTGCCTTCGCGCAGCGGTCATGGCGTTCGGTCTCCATCGGAACGAACAAGGGGCGCGCGGCGCCCCTTGTTCGTCGTGACGTCGCGGACGGACGGCTTCAGTCGACCAGCGCGTCGAGCGCCTTCTGGTAGCGGTTGGCGTGCGAGCGCTCGGCCTTGGCGAGCGTCTCGAACCAGTCGGCGATCTCGTCGAAGCCTTCCTCGCGCGCCGTCTTGGCCATGCCCGGGTACATGTCGGTGTACTCGTGCGTCTCGCCGGCGACGGCGGCCATCAGGTTCTGCCGGCTGGTGCCGATCGGCAGGCCGGTGGCCGGATCGCCCACCGTGCTCGAGGAACTCGAGGTGGCCGTGCGCGTGGCCGGTCTCGCCTTCGGCGGTCGAGCGGAACAGCGCCGGCGACGTCGTTCTGGCCTTCGATGTCGGCCTTGTTCGCGAAGTAGAGGTAGCGCCGATTCGCCTGCGATTCGCCCGCGAACGCGTCCTTCAGGTTGTCGTGGGTCTTGGTGCCTTTGAGCGGTTTCATGTGAGCCTCCAGTGGAACGGAAAGACGATTGATGGCAATGTAGCCCTGCCGCGGCGCAGCGTCCAATTGATTGTTCCGATGCGCGCGATTGACGGCGCCTATGGCCCGCCGCGCAGCCGCGCGAGCGCGGCGCGAAAGCCGCGCGCGGCAGCATCCTCGCCCGGATGGCACCCGTCGCATACCACGGCGCGGCCCGCGACAAAGACGTCGCGCACCCGGTTCGAATTCCCCGAGAAGATCGCTACCGCAAGGCGGGCGGGCGCCGCCAGGGCCTCGAAATCCAGGTCGTCGCCGTCGAGCACCACGAAGTCCGCACGCCGTCCCGTGGCCAAGGCGCCGAGAGGTTGGGCGAGCGCGCGCGCGCCGCCTTCGGCCGCGAGCCGCCACAGGTTCGCCGCCACGTCGGGCGCCTGCTCGTCTGCCGCCACATTGCGCAGCCGCATACGCAGCCTTTGACTGTATTCGAGCTGGCGCAGCTCTTCGAAAGGGCTCGCCGACACGTGGCAGTCGCCTCCCACGCCCCATGGCGCGCGCGCCTCGAACCACGGGGCGAACTCGAAGATCCCGTCGCCGAGGTTGGCTTCCGTGGTGGGGCAAAGTCCCACGCAGGCCCCCGTGGAGGCGAGGTGGCGCATCTCGAGCGCCGTGAGGTGCGTGGCGTGCACGATGCACCAGCGCGCGTCCACGCCGACCAGGTCGCAGATCCAGTCGAGCGGCGTGGTGCCGTGGGTGTCGATGCATTCGGCGACCTCGGCCGCCTGCTCGCTCACGTGCATGTGGATCGGCATCGCGGCGTCGAGGCCCGACGCGGCCTCGATCATCTCGGTGAGCATGAGCGCGTCGACGGCCCGCACCGAATGCGGCGCCACGCCAAGGCGCAGCAGGGGAGCGGGCAGGTGGAAGTCCGTGATCTCGCCCAGCAGCTCCATGACGAAAGCCGGGTCGCTGCGGAAGCGCCGTTGGGCGGGCGAGAGCATCCGGTGGCCGAATCCGCCGTGGGCGTAGAGCACCGGCAGCAGCGTCATCGCGATGCCGGCCTCGCTCGCGGCACCGATCACGCGCTCGGCCATCTCCGCGCGGTTTTCGTAGGGCTTGCCGAGCGGATCGTTGTGCAGGTAGTGGAACTCGGCGACCGCGGTGTAGCCGTGCTTGAGCATCTCCACGTAGAGGTGGCGCGCGATCGCTTCCACGTCCTCGGGTGCGAGGCGCGCGACGAGCCGGTACATTTCCTCGCGCCAGGTCCAGAAGTCGTCGGCCGGGTGGCCGCCGATCTCGGCCAGCCCGGCCATCGCGCGCTGGAACGCGTGGGAGTGCAGGTTGGGCATGCCCGGCAGCACGGGTCCGGCGGCGCGCCCGGCACCGGCCGCGTGGCCCGCCTCCACGCGGGTGAACGTGCCCGCCTCGTCCCATTCGAGCAGGACGTCGCGCTTCCAGCCGGAAGGCAGGAGCGCATCGGGGGCGATGAGGCTCGGCATCGCCCCTATCTTACCGGCGGAGGGAGCCGGGCCGGGCCGCGCGAATCGCGGCCGGTCCGGAGCTTGCGGCTGGGCGCCCGCTCAGCGGCGGTACGGCTGCGGCGCCGGCTGCGGCGCGTATTCACCCTCCACCAGCGGCTGCACGTCCACCTGCACCTTGAGCGCGCGGCCGGGATCGTAGGGCATGCGCGTGGTGAACTGGCGCCCGCGGTACTCGTAGCGCACGTCGAAGCCGACCGACGCTTCGCGCACCTCGTGCACGGTGCGGCAGCGCTGCACGTCGCGCTCGACCGGCACGCGCTCGACCTGGGAAGTGTCCGCACCGTTGTTGTCGCGGTCGACCTGGTTTCCGATCAGGCCGCCCACGATGGCGCCGGCCGCGGTGCCGCGGTCGCGCCCGCCGCTGCTGCTGCCCATCTGGTGGCCGATCACCCCCCCGACCACCGCGCCGAGCACGGTGCCCGGACCGATGGCCGCGCCGGTATCGGAGCGGGTGACGCTGCGATCCTCGTAGCCGCGCTCGCGGTCGTTCCAGCATTCCTCGCGTGCGATGGGGATGCGCTCGCGGACCGGGCGAACCGAGAGCACGCGTGCACTGTCGTCGAAGGAATCGGCGAACGAGGCAGCCGGGGCAATGACACCGGCGGTGGCGATGGCGAGAGCAAGAAGTTTCTTCATGGGGTTTTCTGAGCGTTCCTCGGTGGTGTGGATTGCCGGGCCCGGCGGGCGCATGTCGACGTTCACCGGAATCTCCCGGCCGGGATCATACGGCATGCGGGCGCGACGTTCGGGATGCTCCGTTCTCGGGGCGATCGATCCCATCGCGCTCAACGCGGCAAGGCGCCTCCCGGTTGACGATCTCGCCCGCTGGGCGGCCAAACTGCGCCATCCGTCGGCTGCCATGGCCCTGCGGGCGGGGAATCGGGCATCATCGGCTGGAAATCTCCCGGGAGACCCCATGATCCGCATCGCAGCCCTCGCCGTCGCGGCCTCGCTTGCCGCGCTCTCCGCCCATGCTGCCGACTGGAAGCTGCTGGCCGAGTCGCCGACGCGCAAGCTTTCGATCGATGCCGCGTCGGTGCACAGGGATGGAACGGCAACCCGATTGCAGTACCGCATCGACGCCAACGCGCCGCAGACCAATCCCGCGAAGGGAACGACCTACCGCTCGACGGTCATCGACATGACCATCCATTGCGCGGACCGGATCGGCGCGATGACGCAGGTGCTGGCGTTCTCCGAGCCCGGCGGCAGGGGAGCGCTGGTCGATCGGGAGACGTTGCGCGAGGCGCCGCACGCAATCGCGGCGGGCTCGAGCGACGAGCTGCTGATGAAGGCGGCCTGCCCCGCAAAGTGAGTAGTAAGATGCCGCGATGCAAGCCCTCGACGGCATCAAGGTCCTCGAGCTGGGACAACTGATCGCGGGGCCGTTCGCCGGCAAGACGCTGGCGGACTTCGGCGCCGACGTGATCAAGGTGGAGCCGCCCGGCGTGGGCGATCCGCTGCGCAAGTGGCGCATGCTGCGCAACGGCACCTCGGTGTGGTGGGAGGTCCAGTCGCGCAACAAGCGCTCGGTATGCCTGGACCTGCGCGATCCCGAAGGCCAGGAGATCGTGCGCGGCCTCGCGCGCGAGGCCGACGTGTTGATCGAGAACTTCAAGCCCGGCACGCTCGAAGGCTGGGGGCTCGGATGGGAGCGGCTGCACGCGGAGAATCCGCGTCTCGTGATGCTGCGCATTTCCGGCTACGGGCAGACCGGACCCTACAAGGACCGGCCCGGCTTCGGGGTGCTCGGCGAATCGATGGGCGGGTTGCGCAATCTCACGGGCGAGCCGGGGCGCGTCCCGGTGCGGGTCGGCGTCTCGATCGGTGACACGCTCGCCGCGCTGCATGGCGTGATCGGCGTGATGATGGCGCTCTACCATCGCGAAGCGCGTGGCGGCGAGGGCCAGTACGTCGACGTGGCGCTCTACGAGAGCGTGTTCAACGTGATGGAAAGCCTGCTGCCGGAGTTCGACGCCTTCGGCGCGGTACGCGAGCGCGCTGGCAGCGCCCTGCCGGGCATCGTACCGTCGAATGCCTACCGCTGCATGGACGACAGCTACGTGCTCGTGGCGGGCAACGGCGACAGCATATTCCGCCGCCTCATGGCGGTGATCGGCCGCCCGGACCTCGAGCGCGACCCCGCGCTCGCCCACAACGACGGGCGCGTGGCGCAGACCGAGCGCATCGACGCCGCGATCGGGGCGTGGACGCGCGGCCGCACGCAGGACGAAGTGCTCGCGGTGCTTGCGGCGGCGAACGTGCCGGCCGGGCGCATCTATTCGGTGGCCGACATGGCGCGCGATCCGCAATACCTCGCGCGCGAGATGATCGTCCAGGCCGCCACTGCCGGCGGCGAACCCCTCAAGGTGCCGGGCATCGTGCCCAAGCTGAGCGCGACGCCGGGAGCGCTCGTGCACCCGGCCCCGCGCCTGGGCGAGCACGATGCCGAGATCGTGCCCGGGCAGGGCTGGCCCGCGCGGCGATAGCCGGCGGTTGGGCGGGGGCGGGATACGCTACGCATCAGGAGCTGCGTGGCGCTGGCGAAGCCCGCGCCTTCCGGTGGCGCTGCTGCGGGCCCCGCGCGCCCGCCGCGCCGAGGTCATGCAGGATATTCATCGCGGAATTGACCAGCGCGACGTGGCTGAAGGTCTGCGGGAAGTTGCCCAGCATGCGTTGCGCGACGGGATCGTACTCTTCCGACAGCAGGCCCACGTCGTTGCGGCATTTCAGCAGCCGCTCGAACAGGCGCACGGCTTCGTCGCGCCGCCGCATCAGCACGTAGTTGTCCACAAGCCAGAAGCTGCACGGCAGGAACGCACCTTCGCCGGGCGGCAATCCGTCCACGCCGCTGGCGCTCTCGTAGCGCATCACCAGGCCCGCGACGACGAGTCGCTTCTCGATCTGCGCCACGGTGGCCGCGATGCGGCGGTCGCCGGCCGGCAGGAAGCCCACGATCGGCAGCAGCAGCAGCGATGCATCCAGGCGCTGCGAGCCGTAGGCCTGCACAAAGCAGCCGCGATCCGCGTCCACGCCCCTGCGGCAGACATCGGCGTGGATCTCGGCGGCCAGTTCCTTCCACCGGGCGCGCCGTGCACCGACCCGCGCCGCCGCGGAGTTGCGCCAGGCGCGGTCGAAGGCCACCCAGGCCATCACCTTGGAGTGGACGAAATGCTGCGGCGCCCCGCGTATCTCCCAGATGCCCTCGTCGGGCAACCGCCAGATGCTTTCGAGATGATCGAGGAAGGCGATGCGCAATTCCTCGCGCCGCGGGTCGACGGAAAGCCCGCCGCGGCGCGCATGCTCGAGCACGTCGGCGAGCTCGCCGTAGATGTCGAGCTGCACCTGGTGCGAGGCGGCGTTGCCCACGCGCACGGGACGCGAGCCCTCGTAGCCGGCCAGCCAGTCGAGCTCCCGTTCCTCCAGGCTGCGCTCTCCCGACACGCCGTACATGATCTGCAACTGGCGCGGGCTTCCCGCGACCGCGCGGATCAGCCAATGCTGCCAGGCATCGGCCTCCTCGGTGTAGCCGGCGTTCAGGAATGCGAGCAGGGTGAATGCGGCATCACGCAGCCAGCAGTAGCGATAATCCCAGTTGCGCACGCCGCCGATCACCTCGGGCAGCGAAGTCGTCGGTGCGGCGACGATGCCGCCGGAGGGACGGAAGCCGAGGCCCTTCACCGTGACGAGCGAGCGGCGGATCGTGCCCGACCAGCGGCCCGCGATGCGGCAGCGGCGCGACCAGTCGCGCCAGTACGCCTCGGTGCGCTTGCGCTGCGCCTCGACGTCGCCCGGGGGTGGAGGCTTCAGGTGGGACGCGACGTGGGTCAGGACGAAGGGAACGGTCTGTCCACGCGCCACGGTGAAGCGGCCGACGGTGTGCAGGTCCTTGCCGCGCAGCGCGACCGGCGTGCGCAGCGCCAGCATGGAAGGCCCGGCGATCGCGGTCAGCGTCTGCGCGTCCGCGCGGGATACCCACGGCACCGACCGGCCGTAATCGAAGCGGATGACGAGGTCGGTCTCCATCGCCACGCGCCCTTCGCGGCCGATGACCAGACGCACGATCGACGTGTCCGCCTCGTCCACCGGCATGAAGTCGACGATCGAGACCTTGCCGTCGGCATTCTCGAACTGCGTTTCCAGCACCAGTCCGCCATCGTGATAATGGCGGTGCACGCGCCCGGGATCGCTCGGTGCGATCTTCCAGCGGCCGTTCTCGCGATCGCCCAGCAGCGCGGCAAAGCACGCGCCGGAGTCGAAACGCGGCACGCACAGCCAGTCGATCGATCCGTCACGCCCCACCAGCGCGGCGGTACGCATGTCGCTGATCATCGCGTAGTCCTCGATCCTGCCTGGCATCAACCAGCTCCGCGCGTGCCGGCCGCGAGGGAATCGAGAAACCAGATCACGTCGCCTTGCGGGCGCAGCGCGCCCGCGGGGACCGCGCTGTCGCCGGCGCGCGCGCGCCGCACGGCCGCCGCCTTCTGCGCGCCGGTCACGAGGAACGCCGTCATGCGGCTCGATTCCAGCGCGGGATAGGTAAGCGTGAGGCGAACGTTGGGACGCCCGTGCGGCACGGGCGCGACCCAGCGCGTGCGTTCGGCGAGCACCGGCGCACCCGGCAGCAGCGACGCCGTGTGGCCATCGGCGCCCAGGCCGAGGAAGCTCACGTCGAGCAGGGGACGCGCGGGATCGAGGGTCTGCGACCCGTAGGCGCGCTGCAACACTAGCTGGTAGGCGCGCGCATCGGCATCCGGCGCGCCGTCGACCGGCATGGGATGGACCTGGTCCGGCGGAACCGGCGCGCCGGCGAGCAGCGTCTCGCGCACCATGCGGTAGTTGCTTTGCGGATCGTCGCGCGGGACCACGCGCTCGTCGCTCCAATAAAGGTGCACGCGATCCCAGGCGATGCGCGCACGGTAATCCGGCGCGCCGAGCAGGGCGTAGAGCTCGCGCGGCGTCGAACCGCCGCACAACGCGACCCGCGTCGGCCCGCGCCGCGCATTGACCATCCCGGCGAACCACGCGGCGACATGGACGGCGAGCGCATGGGGATCGTCAGCGATTTCGACGCGACCGGGAATCACGTGTGCCTGCCTGCTCGGCTATCGGGTTCAGCCAGGATCCGTCCGGCGCGATGAGAGCGTCGGCCCGCTTCGGTCCCCAGCTGCCGCGCCGGTAGGGGAGGGCGCGCGGGTGTTTCGCGAGGACCGGCTCGACGACCGCCCAGGCGGCTTCGAGGGCATCCTCGCGCGTGAACAAAGCTCCGTCGCCGGCCATGGCGTCGCCCAGGAGCCGCTCGTAGGGCGGCGCTTCGCCGGGCTGCTCCTCGGACAAGCAGAGCTCGCGCTGGTCGCCGACGAAATCCTTGCCGGCGCGCTTCACGCGCGCGGCGAGGGCGACCGCGGACCCGGGCGAGATCCGGAAGCGCAGGTAGTTGCCGCGGCCTTCCTTTGGCGCAGGAGTCGTCGAACAGCTGCTGCGGGGGCGTCTTGAGCTCTACCAGCACCTCGGTGGCGGTTTCCGCCAGGCATTTCCCGGAGCGCAGGTACCACGGCACGCCTGCCAGCGCCAGGAGTCGATGAACAGGCGCAGCGCGCAGATACGTCTCGACGTCGGAGCGCTTCGCCACGCCCGGCTCGTTGCGGTAGCCGGCGTACTGCCCGCGCACCAGGTCGGCGGGCCGCAGCGGGCGCATCGCCCGGAACACCTTGGCCTTCTCGATGTGCACTGCGCCGAAGCCCTGGTAGGCGGGCGGCTCCATGGCGAGCAGCGCGACGATCTGGAAGAGGTGGTTCTGGATCACGTCGCGCAGGCATCCCGCGCTCTCGTAGAACGACGCCGCGCCCCGCCACGCCGAACGTCCTCGGCCAGCGTGATCTGCACGCTCGCCACGTAGTTGCGATTCCAGATCGGCTCGAGGAAGGAATTGGCGAAGCGAAAGTAGAGGATGTTCATGATCGCCTCCTTCCCGAGGAAGTGGTCGATGCGGAAGATCGAGTCCTCGGGAAACACCGACTGGGCGACGCGGTTGAGCTCGCGTGCGGAGGCCAGGTCGCGTCCGAACGGCTTCTCGACGATGACGCGCGCATGGCTCGCGAGGCCCGCGGCGCCGAGGCCCTGGATCACCGTGGCGAAGAGCGCCGGCGGGATGGCGAGGTAGTACGCCGGCCGCCGCGCGCGCCTGCAGCGCCTTGCCGAGCGCCGTGTAACGTCGCCGCGTCGTTGTAGTCGCCGCTGCACGTAGCGCAGCAGCGACAGCAGGTGGTCGAGGGCACGCCGGTTCATCGATCGCGCCCGACCGCGCGATGGCATCCGCCGCGCGCTGGCGCAACCGCGCGAGGCTCCATTTCGACGAGGCGACGCCGATCATCGGCACCGTGAGCGCGCCGCGCCTTCGCCATCGCATAGAGCGCCGGGAAGATCATCTTGTGCGCGAGATCGCCTGTCACGCCGAAGAGCACGAGCGCGTCGGAGCGGGCGGGCGTGCCGCGGGAGGCGCCTCATCTCAGCTTGTCGCCGCCTTCTCGTCATGCCCGCCGAACTGCTTGCCTCATGGCCGACAGCAGGCGATCGGCGAAATCGGCATCGCCGCGCGAGGCGAAGCGCTCGTAAAGCGCCGCGCTCGATCACCGGCGCCGGCACGCCTTCGTCGATGGCGGCCTCGATCGTCCAACGGCCTTCGCCGGAATCCGAGACGCGGCCCGACGTACGCGTCCAGGGCAGGATCCTCGCGCAGCGCGATCGGCGGTGAGGTCCAGCAGCCAGGAGCCGATCACGCTGCCGCGGCGCCAGACTTCCGCGATCTCGGGCAGGTCCAGATCGTATTGGTAGTACTCCGGGTGGCGCATCGGCGTCGTCTCGGCGTCCGCGGCGCGTTGCCCGCTTGCCGGCGTCGGCGTTGCGCAGGATGTTGAGCCCCTCGGCGTACGCGGCCATCAGCGCCGTATTCGATGCCGTTGTGGACCATCTTCACGAAGTGGCCGGCGCCCGTGCGGGCCGCAATGCAGGAAACCCTGCTCGGCCGTGCCGTCACGCTGCGTCCCGCCGGGGTGCGCGGCTGCGCGTCAACGCCCGGGGCCAGGCTCGCAAGGATCGGCTCCAGGCCGCGCACGACCTGGTCCTCGCCTCCGATCATCAGGCAGTAGCCGCGCTCGAGGCCCGCGACGCCGCCGCTCGTGCCGACGTCGACGTAATGGATCCCGTGCGCCTTCAGCCCGGCCGCGCGCCGCATGTCGTCCCGGTAGTAGGAGTTGCCGCCGTCGACCACGATGTCGCCGGACCCGAGCAAGGGAGCGAGTGCCGCGAGCTCCCCATCCACCGCCGCCGCGGGCACCATCAGCCAGACGACGCGCGGGCGCGGCAGCCGCGCCACCAGGTCCGCGAGCGATGTTGCCCCGGTCGCGCCCTCGCCCGCAAGCTGCGCGACGCTGGCCGCCCGCACGTCGTGCACCACGCAGTGGTGGCCGCCCTTCATCAGCCGCCGCGCCATGTTGGCGCCCATGCGGCCCAATCCGACCATGCCAAGCCACATCTCGAATCTCCTTTTCCTGGACGGGCGCACCGGGGCGAAGGCGGGCGCGCTCGTTGCAGCCGGCCCCCGGCTGGATTGGCGTAGGATAGACACCCGTTCGCCAGAGGTAGTTCTGCTACGGGCGGATGAATCCGCGACGGGGAGCTGTTGACGGAAAGGCAGGCGCTCGCGCGCTACGCCGCGCCGCCACGATCCCGCGATCACACCACAAGGAGAAAATTATGATGAAGAATCTGTTGCGCAATCCCAGCGTCGCCCTCGCCATCGCCTTTGCCGGAATCCTGGCGGGCTACCAGCCGGTGGCGATGGCCGGCGAAATCACCCTGTCCGGCTCCAACGAGGTTCCCCCCGTCGACACCAAGGCGACGGGCAGCGGAACGGTCACGATCAACGCCGATCACACCGTCACCGCGCACATCAAGGTGACCGGCATGGAAGCCACGGCCGCGCATATCCACATGGGCGCGCCCGGAGCCAACGGCCCGGTGATCGTGCCCTTCGTGAAGAGCGGCGAGAACGAGTTTTCCGCCCCGCCCGGCGCGAAGCTCACCGAAGCGCAGTACGAGGCCTACAAGGCCGGCCACCTGTACGTGAACGTGCACAGCGCCATGCACAAGCCCGGCGAGGTTCGTGCGCAGCTGGGCAGCTGAGGATCGCCCCGCGCCGGCCCGGCGATCGGTGCCGGGTCCGGCACCGCTCCTCGCCAGCGTTCGGCGATCCTTCGGGCCGTTCAGCTCCCGCCCGCTCCGGCCAGCGCCACGGCCCGCTCGTAAGCCGCGTCGTGCCCGGCGTTCCAGTCGGCGAAGCGCAGGGGGATGAGCTCGTCGGGCTGCAGCGACTGCACGCGCGCCGGGTAGATCCGGTCCAGCCAGAAGCAGACGTCCCAGTCCGTGCACGGGCGGGCGTAGTCGTGCTTGCCGGTCTGATAGCTCACGCAGTATCCGGAGTGCGGCAGGCACCCGCTGCCGCCCTCGCTGAAGAACGCGAGACGGTCACCCACGGGCTCGCCCAGGATCCTCACCCGGGCGCCTCCCGCGTCCTTGAGGAAGGCCGCCGTCGAAAGCGCCGCCGAAAAGGTCTCCGGGTCCGTCAGGACATAGGTGCGCCCGCCCGCAGCCGGCAGCTGGGCCAGCCGATGCGCGAAGCGGTAGGTGTTCGTGAAATCGCCGCCGCCGTTGTAGCGCAGATCGACGATGATCGCGCAGGGCGGGTGCTCCCGGAGGTCGCGCTCCGTCGACTCGAGAAAGGGCGCGATCCTCTGGCCGTCCTCGTCCGCGATCACCTGCATGCGCACGTAGGTGGCGCAGCTCCCGGGAACGGGGAAGCGACGGAAGTAGGTATCGATGTCCCGCAGGCTTTGCGGCAATTCGCCGGCCGCCGGACGATACGACAGCCAGTCGGCATCCATGCCCGCCAGCGGCTCCGGCGAGAGCCAGCGCGTGCCCTTGGCGAAGGGCTCGCCCTTGCGCAATGCCGAGGCGGCGAGCGTCTGCGTCACCGTCGTCCCGGAGGGTGCGCGCACCGTCCAGGTCGAACGGTCCGGGTCCGGCGCGATCCCCAGCCCGTACAGCAGGTCTTGGGCCTCGATGAAGACGGCGGCGTTGTCGCGCCGGAACGCCTCCATCCCCCCGCGCAGCGATTCGAGCCTCGCGACCACCTCGGCGATGGGGACACCGTCGATGCTCTCGATGCGTCCGCCGAGCAGCTCGCGATGATCCCGCTTCGCGCGCATGACGAATAGCCCTTCGGCAAAGCGCGTGACCCGAACCGGCAACAGGTGGGTCTCGCGCCCGTTCGCAGTGATCCACATGCGCGTATGGCCGTTGTCCGCCAGGGCCATGACTTGCATGAGCGCCACCTGCATGCGCTGGGGGGCGAGCACCGCGCCGGACTTCTCGAGCGCGGTGACGCGTGCCTCGGCCTGCGCCCGCGCGAGGAGCGCGAACGATCGATCGAGGCGCATCAGCTTGCGGAAGTAGTCCAGGTCCTGGCGCTGCGCCTCGAGGGGATTGCCGGGCGGCGGATAGTCCGCGGCGGGAGGGCCGGGGTTGAAGTGATGCCGCAGGGCGTAGAAGAGCCCGCCTGCGAGCGCGCCCAGCGACAGGAGGACGTAGAGCAGGATCTTAGCCAGTCGCAGGATCGCGCGCCCCCTTTCAGCCGATGATGCGTTGCAGCTGCATTGTGCCGCATCGACGGGCATCTCTGACCCCGAAGCTTGATGGCGCGCAAGCACGGCGCGCGCAACAGGTGTCAAATGGCGTGGTATGGCATCATCATTTCGAGGAGTTGGACATGTCAGCACGCATCCAGGAAGTCCAGATCCAGAAGCTCGCGCAAGCATTGCAACGATTGCATGACCTGCTGCCCCTGAAGGAGCGGCAGGATTCCCTTAGCCCGAAGAACCGGGAGCTGCACCGGGCAATCCTGCGTTCCCTGGTCGAGCGCGGCCGACCGCTCGACGAAACCGAAATTGCGCAGCTGGCCGGCGGCGCGGAAGCTGGAAGGGAAGCAGTTGCCCTCCTGGGCGCCTACGACCTGGTCGTGCGCGGCCCCCTGGCGCTCACCGACGTGAAGACCAGCAAGCAGGTCGTGATCGACGCGATGGGAGGAGAGGTGGTCGGCGCGTACCCGGTCACGATGGAGCCTACCCCGCACAAGGTCAAGGTCAATGGGCACGCGATCTACGCCATGTGCGCGATCGACGCACTGGCGGTGGGGCCGATGTTCGAAGCCGAACTGGTGATCGACTCCGTCTGCCACGTGACGGGTGAGCCGGTCCACATCGAGGTGAAGAAGAAGGAGCTGGTGAAGAGCACCCCGGCGGCGCGCGAGCTGCGCGTTGGCGTGCGCTGGCAACGCGTCACCGCGGCCGCGGCGCACAGCCTGTGCCGCCAGATGGTGTTCCTCAAGGATCCGATCACCGCGGCCAAGTGGCAGAGCCGGGATCCGGCCTCGATCGACGTGTTCACGCTCGCCGAAGCGATCGACTTCGGCGAGGGATTCTTCCTGCCGTTGCTGCAGGACTGAGCGCTGCGCGGGGCGGAGGGCGCGGTCGCCCGCCGTCCCGGGTTTCCGGGATCGAGAACCCACAGGCACGTTGCCGAATGTAACCGCGCTGCGCGCGCGGCCGCGGGATTTGGCATGATCGCGTGATGAGGAAGATTTTCGCGATCACGGCGGCGGTCGCTCTCTGCGCATGCGGCGGCGGCGGAGGTGGCGGCAGGGCAACGGCGACAACGGCACGGGCACGACGCCGTCCATGCCCGCGGGCTTCACCGATCCGAACATCTATTCATCGAGCGCGACCGCCTCGCTGGCCAGCCCGAACGAGATCGTCGCGATCACGAAGCATCAGCTCCTGCTCGGTGGCACCACGCTCAACTACACCGCGACTGCGGGCCACCTCAGCGCCCTGGCGCCCACGACAGCCGCGCCGGAGGCCTCCTTCTTCTACGTCGCGTACACCCTCGATGGGGCCGATCCCGCGACGCGGCCCGTGACGTTCTTCTACAACGGCGGGCCGGGCTCGGCCACCGTGTGGCTGCACCTGGGCTCGTTCGGTCCGAAGCGGCTCGACAGCCAGGCGCCGTCCACCACGATCCCCACGCCGCTCGCCTTCGGGGACAACGCGCAGAGCCTGCTCGATGTCACCGACCTCGTGTTCGTCGACGCGGTGGGCAGCGGCTTCTCCGAGGCGATCGCACCCAATGTGAATCGCACGTTCTGGGGCGTGGACGCCGATGCGGCGGTATTCCGCGACTTCGTCATGCGCTACGCCGCGGTGGACGGCCGCGGCAATTCGCCCAAGTTCCTGTTCGGCGAGTCCTACGGCACCACGCGCAGCGCCGTGCTCGCCAACCTGCTCGAGGCGGCCGGCGTTTCCCTGAAGGGCGTGATCCTGCAATCGTCGGTGCTCAACTACAACAGCAACTGCGGTCTCTTCGTGCCCACGAAGATCAGCTGTTCGGGCTACCTGCCGAGCTATGGAGCGGTGGGCGCCTGGCTCAACCTCGATGCTCCGAGCCCGCCCATCGCGGCGCTGCCGGCCTACATGGCGCAGATGCGCACGGTGGCCACGAGCCAGTACGATCCCGCGGCGCGCACCTACCTCGCCAGCTTCATGCTGCCGGGCGCCGCGCTGCTCAACCAGCTCGCCGCGCAAACCGGTCTCGCGGTGCCGGGCTGGCAGGCGCACTTCAACATGGATTCGACGTATTACCACGACAACCTGGTGCCCGGCGCGGTGATCGGCCTGTACGACGGACGCATGACGGCCCCGCGCGGCACGGCCCTCGCCGCCCAGGACGATCCTTCGAGCACCTTCTACGACAGCTCGTTCGCGGCCACGATCGTGCAGTACCTGTCGAACGACCTGCGCTACTCGACGCCATCGACCTACGTGCTGCTCAGCAGCGCGATCAACGTGTGGAACTTCAGCCACGACGGCAACGTGGTGCCCGATACCATCCCCGACCTGGCGGCGGCGATGGCCCACGACGCGAAGCTCAGGGTCTTCTCGGCCAACGGCTACCACGACCTGGTGACGCCGTTCTACACCACCGAGCAGGACCTCGCGCGGCTCGGCGCGAACGCGGGCATCACGCTGCGCGACTACCAGGGCGGGCACATGACCTATCTGGACGACGTCGCCCGTCCCCAGGAGAAGGCGGACCTCGCCGCGTTCTACCAGGCGGCGCTCGCCGGGGCGAAGTCGGCGCCGGCCGGAGCCGCACCGAGTGCGCCCGGCCAGACGCCGGCGCGCGTGCCGACGGGAATCATGCCGCCGGCGGTGATGGAGACGCTGCATCGCGGGCCGTGGATTCCGCCGGCCCTGCGCACGACGACACCCGCGCCGCCCACGCGCGGCGATGCGCTGGCCGCCCAGGTCGAGCGCAAGCTGCGCGACGAGTTCGATGCGGCTCGCGGCAAGCGCGCCGGCGAGCTCACTCGCGAGGAGGCGCGCGCCGGCGGCCTGGGCTACATCGTGCGGGAGTTCGATGCGATGGACGTGCGCGGCGCGGGAGCGGTACGCTTCGAGGATGTGGAGCGCTACCTGCGCATGCAGGGCGCGAAACTGCCCGACTGATCGCCGCATCGCACTGCTCGTTTGGACATGCGACTCGCTCACTGGCTGGCGCTCGCGCTCGTGGTTGTGGCGGCTACCGCGACGAGTGTCCGCGCGCAAGACAATCGCGAGCTCGTGCGCAGTGATGGCGCGCGGGTGCCGGTGCGGGTCTACGGCGCCGGCGGCCCTTCGTGCCGGGGCGTTGCCGTCCTGTCGCCGGGCGCGGGGGGTTCGGAGCGCGGCCTGAAGTACCTGGCGGAAGCGATGGCCGGCGACGGATGGCTCGCAGTGGTCGCGGGACATCGGGAAAGCGGTCCCGCAGTGCTGCGCGCCGACCTGCGGGGACGCGGGTTGCGGGACGCCCTGCGCGAGATGACCACCGACCGCGGCGCCTACGAGGCCCGCTGGATGGACATCGGCGCGGCGCTCGACTGGGGACACGCGCATTGCGCCGGGCACTTCGCGGCGCTTATCGGGCATTCGATGGGAGCGGCCACGGTGATGCTCGAGGCGGGCGCGCATAACCGCTTCGGACTGGCGGGCAAGGACCGCTTCGACGCCTACGTGGCGCTCTCGCCCCAGGGCCCGGGCTCCATATTCCCGCCCGGCGCGTGGCGCGGAATCCGCAAGCCGATGCTGATGCTCACCGGAACCCGCGACCAGGCGCTCGAAGGCGCGTGGACCACGCGTACCCTGGCCTACGAAGACATGCCCGCGGGCTGCAAGTGGCTCGGCGTGATCGACGGGGCGACGCACATGAACCTCGGCGGCAACGCCTCCTTCCCGAAGGCGCAGGCGCTCGCGAGCGGGGCGACGCGCACGTTCCTCGATGGCGTCGCGAACGGCTCCTGCCCGGTGCTTCGGGGTGCGGACGGCATCACTTACCGGCACAAGTGAATGGGGTCAGCGTGGCCGGTCTATCATGCAGGCTGCGAATCAAGAGATACCGGCCCATGGACCTGTCCCTGCCCAGCCCCGGCGCGCTGCTCGCTTCCCTGGTCTTCAGCGTGATCGGGATGGGCGTCTTCCTGTACGGCAAGAAGCAGGCGCAGGTGAAGCCGATGGCGATCGGCGTGGCCCTCATGGTGTTCCCGTACTTCGTCTCGCGCGTGTGGCTGCAGTGGACCGTCGGCGTGGGGCTGTGCGTTGCGCTGTACGTGTTTCGCGACTGAATCCAGCGTCCGCGCATGCTGCTCATCGACCGGATATCCGCGGCGGTAGAGCGCACTCCCGAAGCGCCTGCGATCATCCTGGGCGATGTGCCCATGAGCTACCGGATGCTGCTCGCGTGCCTGTCGAACACGATCGGCATCCTGCACGCAAGCGGTGTACGTCCCGGGGACGTGGTCGCGCTCACCATGACCCAGTCGCCGCTGCACCTCATCACGTTTCTCGCGCTCGCCCGGCTGGGAGCGGTGGTGCTCCCGGTGTCCACGGTGCACGGGCCCGCGGAACGCCTCGCGCTGGTGCGCAAGTTCGGCGCGACGCGCTCGGTGGCCGATCGCGAGGTCCCGCACATCGAAGGCTGCACGCCGCTCCTGCTCAAGGGCGTGCGGGCGCAGGGCAACGAGACGCGGCTGGACCACTCCGGGTTCGTCCCGGAAGCCGACGCGCCGCTGCGTATCGCCCTTACCTCGGGCACCACCGGCGCGCAGAAGGGCGTGCTGCAGACGCATGGCACGTTCGCCGCGCGCCTCGATCGGCTGTTCGCGGGCGAGGCGGCGAGCATGCGCGTGATTCCCCCGAACCTTTCGATCACCATCGCGCTCAATCTCGCGCTCTTCGCGCTGCACGGCGGGGCGGTGGTGATCCCGCTGGGCTATGGACCCGAGAACATGTTCACCGCGATCCGCCGGCACGGCGTGACGCAAGTGCCGATCGCGCCTTCCCACCTCGCGCACCTGGTAGCCGCGCTTCCCGAGCACGGCCCTGCGTTCCCGCCGGCGACCCAGGTGCGGCTCCTGGGAGCGACACCGTCGGCACGCCTCCTCGAGCTCACGCGCGAGCGCTTCTCGGTCAACATCTGCCTGCCGTATGCGACGGGAGAGCTGGGTGCGATATCGATGGCCGACGCGCAGATGCTGGTGCGCTGGCCGGCGAGCTCGGGGCACGTGCTGCCGGGGGCCCGGCTGGAAGTGATCGACGCATCCGGGCGGCCCGCCGCGGCGGGGGTCGCGGGCGAGATCCGCGCGGCGGTGGAGGGCATGCCGCGCGGCTACATGGGGAGCGACGCGCAGGATCGCACGCGCTTTCGCGACGGATGGTTCTACCCGGGTGATCGCGGCTACGTGTCGCCCGAGGGCCTGGTGTTCGTGGAAGGGCGCACCGACGAGCTCATCAACATGGGCGGGCGCAAGCTCGCGCCGCAGGTCGCCGAGGCGATCCTCGAGGAGCATCCGGGAGTCGCCGGGGCGGCGGTGTTCGTCGCCGACGAGGGCGTCGAGGGCCCGCGCCTCACCGCGCTCGTGGTCGCGTCCGGCGCGCTCGATCTCGGCGCGCTGCACCGCCATGCGCTTGCGCGCCTCGAGGTGCTGGCGCCGGTGCGCTACTTCAAGGTTCCGAGACTGCCGCGCAACGACATGGGCAAGCTCGTGCGCGACGCCCTTCCCGCGCTGGTCGATGCGCCGGGCGTGGTCGATTCGTTCTTCGATGCCCGCAAGCGGCCGGTCTGACCCGGGAGCGTCGCGCCGTCACGGGGCGCGCGCCGCGGCCGCTGCCTCGGGGCAGAAGGGGGCAAATGCGCCTTCGCGCACCAGCGGCGTCACGGCGGCGATGTCCGTGGCGAGGAAGCGATCGCCGTCCAGGTGCGGCGCCACGCTTCGCACGGCGGCGTGCGCCTGCTCGAGCGCACGCGAGGTGCGCAGCGGACGGCGCAGGTCGATGCCCTGCGCCGCGGCGAGCAGCTCGATCGCCACGATGCCCGCGGTGTTCTCCGCCATGTCGCCGAGGCGGCGCGCGGCGAAGGTCGCCATCGAAACGTGGTCCTCCTGGTTGGCTGAGGTGGGCAGCGAATCGACGCTCGCGGGATGCGCGAGGGACTTGTTCTCGGAAGCGAGCGCCGCGGCCGTCACGTGCGCGATCATGAATCCGGAGTTCACGCCGCTCGCGGCGGTGAGGAACGGCGGCAGCCCGCTGATGCTCGCGTCGATGAGCAGCGCGATGCGCCGCTCCGAGAGCGCGCCGATCTCCGCGATCGCGAGCGCGAGCTGGTCGGCGGCGAAGGCGACGGGCTCGGCGTGGAAGTTGCCGCCCGAGAGCGATTCCCCGGTCTCGGGGAGCACGAGCGGATTGTCGGTGACGCCGTTGGCCTCGGTGAGCAGCGTCGCCGCGGCCGAGCCCATCACGTCGAGGCACGCGCCCATCACCTGCGGCTGGCAGCGCAGGCTGTAGGGATCCTGCACCCGGTCGTCGCCGGTGAGGTGCGAAGCGCGGATCGCGCTGCCCCGCAGCAAGCGCCGGTAGGCCGCGGCCGCCTGGATCTGTCCCCGGTGCCCGCGCAGCGCGTGGATACGCTCGTCGAACGGCGCGTCGCTGCCCATCGCGGCGTCCACCGACATTGCTCCCGCGACCACCGCGGCCGCGAACAGGTTCTCCGCGGCGAAGAGCCCGTGCAGGGCCAGCGCGGTCGAGACCTGCGTGCCGTTGAGCAGCGCGAGGCCTTCCTTCGGGCCGAGCGTGAAGGGGGGGATTCGCGCGATGCGCAAGCCCTCCGCGGCGGAAACGACCTGGCCGCGATGGCGCACCTCGCCCCATCCGAGCAGCGCGGCGGACAGGTGCGCGAGGGGCGCCAGGTCTCCCGAAGCGCCGACCGATCCCTTCGACGGGATGCACGGATAGACCTCGGCGTCGAGCAGGGCGAGCATCGCGTCCACCAGCGCGGGCCGCACGCCGGAGTAGCCGCGCGCGAGGCTCGCCACCTTGAGCAGCAGCACCAGGCGCACGATCTCGTCGGCGAGCCGCGCGCCGACCCCCACGCTGTGCGAGAGCACCAGGTTCCTCTGCAGCAGCTCGAGCTGGTCGGCGGCGATATGGGTCTGCGCGAGCTTGCCGAATCCGGTGTTGATGCCGTAGACGGGCTTGCCCTCGGCCACGATGCGCGCAACGCTCGCCGCGCCGGCGGCCATGCGCTCGCGGCAGGCGGCGTCGAGCTCCAGGGGTTCGCGGGAGCGCCCGAAGCCGCGCAGCTGCGCGAGG
This sequence comes from uncultured beta proteobacterium, assembly GCA_963758215.1. Taxonomy (GTDB): domain Bacteria; phylum Pseudomonadota; class Gammaproteobacteria; order Burkholderiales; family Usitatibacteraceae; genus Usitatibacter. The sequence goes on from CAVWUN010000001.1 coordinate 71,177, forward strand.
GTGAGGCCGCCCGGTACGAGGCGCACTACTTGATCTGGGACTCGATCAGGCGCGCGACCTGTTCGGTGTCGACCTCGTTCTGGTTCTGCCGGCGCGAGAAGGTCACCGAGACCAGCATCTTGCTCTTGCGGAACATGAGCTGGTGCGTGGTGTCGAGCCAGAACGCGTTCTCGCCGACGGTCTTGAGCCACTTCGCCTTGGTGCGGTAGATCTTCTCGAGGTTCTCGCGCTCGTGCTGGAGGTCGTTCTCGGCGGCGTACTGGACCTGGCGGATCGAGATCACCACCACCGCGGCATGGTGCGCGTTCATGAACGAGCACTCCGAGGGATTGCCCGTGCGCACCGGCAGGACGCGCGTGATGGTGCCGCCGGCGATCTGGTTGAGGTCCTCGAGCTTGACGATGGAGCAGGCATCCGGCGGGGCGGCAAGCGCCGCGGCCGGCAGCGCGACGAGGGCGACACAAGCGGCAAGGCGGGCTCCTTGCATGGCGGTTTCCGTGTTGGTCAGGGGAGCGCCATTATCGCAGGTTCCGCGCAGCGCCTCACCGCAAGAAGATCACGGCGAGCGCCATGACGGCGATGAACAGCGCCATCCAGCCGAGCCAGGACCACACGCGCGGGTCGAAGAGTGCGAAGGGCAGGGCGGCCTCCGCCGCGTCGGACGGAGTCACGTGCGAGGTTCCGCCCGCGTGCGTGGCGAGCGCGGCGAAGAAACCGTCGATGAGCTTCGCCGCCGCGGAGTGGACGAGCCCGCCGTCCATCGGCGCGCTGCCACCCTCGGACTGCGCGCGCACGGCGCACGCAAGCACGGTCGCTTCGCCTTCGGCGGTGAGCGTCACTTTCGATTCGCCCTTGACGGAGCCGTGCGCGCTTGTCGCCTCGAAGCGCAGGGTGCAGCGCTCGGGTGCCGCCACGTCCGCGACGATGACGCGCCCGTGGAATCTCGCCTGCACCGGGCCCAGCATCATCGACAGTGCCACGCGATATTCGCCCTCGGCCGCCTTGTCGATCGATTCGCAGCCCGGGATGCACGCCTTGAGCACGTCGGGATCATTGAGCGCGCGCCACGCGTGGTCGCGGTCCATCGCCAGGCGCCTGTGTCTGCTCAGTTCCATCGCCTCACGCGATCCTCACGCCGGTGGTAGGCGACTGTACTACGATTCCTAATACACGGCGCGGCCCCCGGACAGGTCGAACACCGCACCCGTGGAAAACGAGCACTCCTCGGTGCACAGCCACGCCACCAGCGCGGCAATCTCCTCCACCTGCCCGAAGCGCCCCAGCGGAATCTTCGAGAGCATGAAGTCGATGTGTGCCTGGGTCATCTGGCTGAACATGCCGGTCTTCACCGCAGCCGGCGTCACGCAATTGACGCGGATGCCGGTCTTCGCGAGCTCCTTGCCCAGCGACTTGGTGAGCGAGATCACGCCGGCCTTCGAGGCGCTGTAGGCCGAGGCGTTGGGATTGCCCTCCTTGCCCGCGATGGAGGCGATGTTCACGATGCGCCCGTAGTCGGTGGCGCGCATGTGCGCCGCCACGGCCTTGTTGCAGAGGAAGACGCCCGTGAGATTGATGTCGAGCACCTGCTTCCAATCCGCCAGCGGATACTCCCAGGTGACGGCATTGGGCCCCGTGATGCCGGCGCTGCACACCAGCGCATCCACCCTGCCGAAGGCCTCGAGCGTGTCCTTCAGCGCCCCGCCGACGGCACCCTCGTCGGTCACGTCGAGGCGCGCGGCATGGGTCGCGCTCCCCAGCGCGGCGGCGCTGCGCGCGAGCGCGCCCGCATCCCGGTCCCACAGGCTCACTCGCGCCCCGCAGAGCGCGAGGCGCTGCGCGATCGCGAAGCCGATGCCGGCCGCCCCGCCCGTGACGACCGCGTGGCGGCCCTCGAGGTCCAGCTGGTTCATGTCGCCTCCGAAGTGGGCTCCCGGGAGGGACTGTAGCGCAGAATTGGCCTGACCACTTGACCATCCGGGAGGGGGCCGCGTAACCTCACCGCGAGGTCGAGGAGACTCCCCGCAATGGCATCGCGCAAACGCCGCAGCGCGCAGTGGTTCGGGCGCGAGGGCAAGATGGGCTTCATCTACCGTTCGTGGGTGAAAAACCGCGGCGTGCCCCACGACCAGTTCGACGGCCGGCCGGTCATCGGCATCTGCAACACGTATTCCGAGCTCACTCCCTGCAACTCCCACTTCCGGACGCTCGCCGAGCACGTGAAGGCGGGCGTGTTCGAGTCCGGTGGGTTCCCGCTCGAGTTTCCGGTGATGTCGCTCGGGGAGACGCTGCTGCGCCCCACGGCGATGCTCTACCGCAACCTCGCCAGCATGGACGTGGAGGAGTCGATCCGCGGCAACCCGGTCGACGGCGTGGTGCTGCTCATGGGTTGCGACAAGACCACGCCCTCGCTGCTGATGGGAGCCTCGAGCGTGGATCTGCCCACGATCGGCGTCTCGGGGGGGCCGATGCTGTCGGGCTGGTATCGCGGCGAGCGCATCGGCTCCGGCACCAACACGTGGTCGCTCTCCGAGCAGCTGCGCGCCGGCCAGATCAGCCGGGACGAGTTCCACGAGGCGGAAAGCTGCATGCACCGCTCGCACGGCCACTGCATGACCATGGGCACTGCCTCGACGATGGCCTCGATGGTGGAAGCGCTGGGCGTCGGCCTGCCGGGCAACGCGGCATTCCCCGCCGTGGATGCGCGGCGCAACCTGATCGCGCGCATGGCCGGACGGCGCATCGTGGAGATGGTGAAGGAAGACCTGAAGCTTTCGCGGATCCTCACCCGCCAGGCCTTCGAGAACGCGATCCGCGCGAACGCCGCGATCGGGGGCTCGACCAACGCCGTGATCCACCTGATAGCCATCGCGCGGCGCATCGGCGTGGAGCTCGATCTCGAGGATTGGGACGCACTCGGGCGCGGCGTGCATACGCTCGTGAACCTGATGCCGAGCGGCAAGTACCTGATGGAGGACTTCTGCTATGCGGGGGGGCTTCCGGTGGTGATCCGCGAGCTGGGCGCACGGGGGATGCTTCACAAGGACGCGCTCACCGCCAACGGCAGGACGCTGTGGGACAACTGCAAGGATGCGCGCAACGACAATCCGGACGTCATCATGCCGTTCGCGAAACCCTTCAAGCGCGACGCGGGGATCGCGGTGCTGCGCGGCAACCTGTGTCCGGACGGCGCGATCATCAAGCCGTCGGCGGCGACGCCCCGGCTCATGAAGCACAAGGGTCGCGCGGTCGTCTTCGAGGACATCGAGGATTTCCACCGGCGCATCGACGACCCCGGGCTCGACATCGACGAGCACTGCGTCATGGTGCTCAAGAACTGCGGCCCCAAGGGCTATCCCGGCATGGCGGAGGTCGGCAACATGGCGCTGCCGGCGAAGCTGCTCAAGCGCGGCATCACGGACATGGTGCGCATCTCGGATGCGCGCATGAGCGGCACGGCGTACGGCACGGTGGTGCTGCACGTGGCGCCGGAGTCCGCCGCGGGCGGCCCGCTCGCCCTGGTCCGCCAGGGCGATCTCATCGAGCTCGACGTGGCGCGCCGCAGGCTGCACCTGCACGTGAGCGCGCGGGAGCTCGCGGCCCGCCGCGCCGCATGGAAGAAGCCCCGCCCGCACCTCACGCGCGGTTACTGGAAGCTCTACGTCGATCACGTGAACCAGGCGAGCGATGGCGCGGACCTCGACTTCCTCGTCGGCAAGAGCGGCTCGGCCGTACCGCGCGACAACCATTGATGGCGCGATTCCTCCTCACCGATTACGACTTTCCCGATGCCGACCTCGAACGCGCCCTCTGCCGCGATGCCGGAATGGAGCTCGCCTCGGCGCAGTGCCGCACGGAGGACGACGTGATCGCCGCCGCCGCGGGCTGCCAGGGTCTGCTCACGCAGTACGCGCCGATCAACCGCAAGGTGTTCGCGGCGCTCCCGGAAGTGCGTATCGTGAGCCGCATGGGCGCCGGCTTCGACACCGTGAACACCGAGGACGCACGCGCGTTCGGTGTGTGGGTCGCGAATTCGCCCGACTACGGCGTAGGGGAGGTCGCGAGCCACGCGCTCGGCATGGCGCTCGCCCTGGTGCGCCACCTGCCGCTCTACGACCGCGACGTGCGCGCGGGGCGCTGGCACTACGGCTCCACCGGTACGCTGCGCCGCCCGCGCGATCTGGTCCTCGGCATCCTCGGGCTGGGCCGCATCGGCAAGCGCATGGCGCTCATCGCGCAGCACGTGTTCGGACGCATCGTCGCGTGCGATCCGTACATTCCCCCGGGTGATTTCCCGCCCTACGTGGAGCGCGTGGACCGCGCGCGGCTGTTCCGCGAGTCCGACGTGCTTTCGCTGCACGTGCCGCTCACCGAGGAGACCCGCGGCATCGCCAACGCAGCGGCGCTCGCCACGATGAAGCCGGGCTCGTGGCTCGTGAACACCGCCCGCGGCGCCGTCGCGGTCCCGGAGGACGTGCTGGCGGCGCTCGAGGCGGGACGCCTCGAGGGAGCGGCGCTCGACGTGCTTCCCAAGGAGCCCCCCGAAGCGGATCATGCGGTACTCTGCCATCCGCGCGTCCTGCTCTCGCCCCACGCCGCGTTCTACTCGCGCGAGGCCGAGCGCGAGCTGCGCAGCAAGGCGGTGCAGAATCTCATCGGCTGGGCGCGCGACGGCAGGCCGGCGTACGTCGTTGTCGAAGGAAAGAGCTGAAGCGATGGCATCGGTCCATGTGCGCAACGTCCACAAGCAGTTCGCCGGCACCCAGGTGATCCGCGGGGTGGACATCGACATCGCCGACGGCGATCGTTCACGGTGCTGGTCGGTCCTTCGGGCTGCGGCAAGTCGACGCTGCTGCGCATGATCGCCGGGCTGGAGGAGATCACCGGCGGCGAGATCCGCATCGGCGGCAAGCGGGTCAACGACGCTGCCGCCGAAGGAGCGCGACATCGCGATGGTGTTCCAGAACTACGCGCTCTATCCGCACATGACGGTGCGCGACAACATGGCCTTCGCGCTGCTGCTGGCGAAGACGCGACAAGGCCGACGATCGACGCGCAAGGTCAGACGCGCCGCCGAGATCCTGGCGCTCGACGACGCTGCTCGATCGCTATCCGCGCCAGCTCTCGGGCGGCCAGCGCCAGCGCGTGGCCATGGGGCGCGCCATCGTGCGCGATCCCGCAGGTCTTCCTGTTCGACGAGCCGCTCTCCAACCTCGATGCCAAGCTGCGCGTGCGCGATGCGCAGCGAGATCAAGGAGCTGCACCAGCGCCTGAAGACCACCTCGATCTACGTCACCCACGACCAGATCGAGGCGATGACCATGGCCGACCAGATCGTCGTGATGCGCGACGGCCGCATCGAGCAGACGGGGACGGCCGCTCGAGCTCTACGACCATCCCGGCGAACCTCTTCGTGGCCGGCTTCATCGGCTCGCCGGCGATGAATTTCCTGCCCGCCACGCTGCGCCGCGGCGCCGCGGGCGCCCGGGTGGAGCTGGCCGACGGGGCACGCGTCTCGCGCGCCGCCGCGATGCCGGCGGCGAGGACGGGCAGCCGGTGGTCTTCGGCACGCGCCCCGAGCACCTGTCGCTCGCGGTCGAGGCCGGGGCATCCCGTCGCACGTGGTCGTGGTGGAGCCCACCGGGGCGGACACCCAGGTCGTTCGCCAAGATCGGGCGATACGGAGATCACCGCCGTGTTTCGCGAGCGCCACGAGTTTCGGGCCGGGCGATGCACGATCCAGCTCGCAGCCGGACCTACGAGCGCACGCACCTGTTCGATGCAGGCATCGGGAACGTCGTTGAGGCACTGAACGCGGGGTTCGACCCCATCAACGAGGAGGACGTGGCCATGTCGAAATATTCAATCGCCGCGATTTCCTGAAGACCACGGCGGGCGTCGCGGCCGCGGGATCGCTGGGAGTGGGCAGGGCCATGTTGTCGGGAGGCGCTCGCCGCGGGCAAGTGGCGTCAAGCCGGAGAAGGGCGCCAAGCTGCGCGTGCTGCGCTGGAGCCGCTTCGTGCAGGGCGACATCGACGCCTACATGGCTCGAACGTCAAGAAGTTCACCGAGAAGACGGGCGTCGAAGTGCGCGTCGACAACGAAGGCTGGGAGGACGTGCGTCCCAAGGCGGCGGTGGCTGCCAACACGGGCAGCCGGCCCCGACATCATCCTGTCGACCAACGACGACGCGCAACCAGTATCCGGACAAGCTGGTCGACGTGACCGACGTCTGCAACTACCTCGGCAGCAAGTACGGCGGCTGGTACGACCGTATGCAAGTCGTATTGCACGCACAACGGCAAGCACTGGATCGCGGTGCCGATGGGCTGCGCGGGCATCGCGCTGGTCGTAGCGCGAGAGCACGATGAAGGAAGCGGGCTTCGACACGTTCCCGACGGACCTCGACGGCTTCCTCAAGCTCGTCCAGGGCATGAAGGCGAAGGGCATGCCGGCCGGATTCGCGCTCGGCAACGCCACGGGCGACGGCAACTCCTGGACCCACTGGGTGGTCTGGGCGCACGGCGGCAAGATGGTCGACAAGCACAACAACGTGGTGATCAACAGCCCCGAGACGATCGCGGCACTCGAGTACGCGAAGGAGCTCTACCAGACCTTCGCGCCGGGCACGCTGTCCTGGCTCGATCCCAACAACAACAAGGCGTTCCTCGACGGGCAGATCGGGCGTCACCCTCAACGGCATCTCGATCTACTACGCGGCGAAGATCTCGCCCGGATGCGAAGCTGCAGGAGATGCGCCAAGGACATCGAGCACGCCCACCTGCCGATCGGACCGGTGGGCAAGACCGACGGAGCTGAACCTCTTCTTCCCGATGATGCTCTTCAAGTACTCCAAGCACCCGAACGCTGCGAAGGCCTACCTCGCCTTCATGATGGAAAAGGAGCAGTACGAGCCGTGGCAGCAGGCCGCGATCGGCTACGTGACGCCAGCCGCTCAAGGCCTACGAGGCGAACCCGATCTGGACCTCGGACCCGAAGCACACCCCGTATCGCGACGCGATGAAGATCATGCTGCCCAACGGCTACGCGGGCGACTGGGATACGCCTCCGCGGCGACCATGGCCGACTTCGTCATGGTCAACATGGTGGCCGAGGCGGCCGCGGGCGCGAAGACGCCCAAGGAAGCGGTGGAGCGCGCCCAGAAGCGCGCTGAACGATATTACAAGGTGTGATGCTGTCGCGGCTGGCTTACACAACAAGCACTTCCTCGGGCTGCTCTTCATGCTGCCCGCGGGAGTGCTGTTGCTGCTGTTCCTCACCTATCCGCTGGGCCTGGGCGACGTGGCTGGGCTTCACCGATGCGAAGATCGGGCGCGCCGGGCCATTGGGTGGGCCTGGAGAACTTCGCGTTCCTGGCGCAGGACAGCGTGACGCGCCTGTCGGTGTTCAACACGCATCTTCTACACGGTGGTGGCGAGCATCGTGAAGTTCGCGCTCGGGCTGTGGCTCGCGCTGCTGCTCAACCGCCACTTGCCGTTCAAGGCCTTCTTCCGCGCCGTGATCCTGCTGCCGTTCATCGTGCCCACCGCGCTCTCGGCGATCGCCTTCTGGTGGATCTACGACGCGCAATTCTCGGTGGTGAGCTGGGCGCTCGAGCGCATGGGGCTCATCCACACCTACATCGATTTCCTCGGCGATCCCTGGAACGCGCGCTTCTCGACCATCGCCGCCAACGTCTGGCGCGGCGTGCCCTTCGTGGCGATCTGCCTGCTCGCGGGACTGCAGACGATCTCCCCCACGCTCTACGAGGCGGCGGCGCTCGACGGGGCCACGCCCTGGCAGCGCTTCCGTTTCGTGACGTTGCCGCTGCTCACCCCGATCATCGCCGTGGTGATGACCTTCTCGGTGCTCTTCACCTTCACCGACTTCCAGCTGATCTACGTGCTCACGCGCGGCGGGCCGCTCAACGCGACGCACCTCATGGCGACCCTGTCGTTCCAGCGCGCGATTCCGGGCGGTTCGCTCGGGGAAGGCGCCGCGCTGGCGACGATGATGATCCCGTTCCTGCTCGCCGCGATCCTGTTCAGCTACTTCGGGCTGCAGCGGCGCCGCTGGCAGCAGGGCGGAAGGGACTGACGGTGAGCAGCGAAGCCGTCCGCCCCGAGGTCGCGCCGGGCAACGAGGGCATGCGCTACCTGGAATCGGTTCCGCGCCGGGTCGTCACGCTCTACCTGCCGCTCGGAATCTTCGTCTTCGTGCTGCTGTTCCCGTTCTACTGGATGGCGATGACCTCGATCAAGTCCAACGCGGAGCTGCTGTCCCGCGAGGGCAATCCGTTCTGGGTGATCCATCCGACGCTCGAGCACTTCAAGCACCTCGTGTTCGAAACGCCTTACCCGTCGTGGATGTGGAATACCGTGATCGTCTCGGTGGTCTCGACGCTTGCCTCCGTCGCAGCGAGCGTGCTCGCGGCCTACGCGATCGAGCGGCTGCGGTTCCGCGGCTCCAAGCCGGTGGGGCTTGCCATCTTCCTCGCCTATCTCGTGCCGCCCTCGATCCTCTTCATTCCGCTCGCCGCGATCGTCTTCAAGCTGGGCCTCTTCGACACCCGCTGGGCGCTGATCCTCACCTATCCCACGTTCCTCATTCCTTTCTGCACCTGGCTCCTGATGGGCTACTTCCGCTCGATTCCGTTCGAGCTCGAGGAGTGCGCCCTCATCGACGGGGCCACCCGCTGGCAGATCCTGGTGAAGATCGTGCTGCCGCTCGCGGTGCCCGGGCTCATCTCCGCGGGGATCTTCGCGTTCACGCTGTCGTGGAACGAGTTCATCTACGCGCTCACCTTCATCTCCTCGTCCGAGGTGAAGACGGTCCCCGTGGGCGTGATCACGGAGCTCGTGGAAGGCGACGTGTACCACTGGGGAGCGCTCATGGCCGGGGCCCTGCTGGGATCGCTGCCGGTGGCGATCATGTACTCGTTCTTCGTGGAGTACTACGTTTCCGGAATGACCGGTGCAGTGAAGGAGTAGGCGCGATGCCGCGCTTCGCGGCCAACCTCACGCTGATGTACGGGGAGCACGCGTTCCTCGACCGCTTCGCCGCGGCGGCGAAGGACGGATTCCGCGGCGTCGAGATCCAGTATCCCTACGAGCACCGCGCCGAGGAGATCCGCGCGCGCCTGGAGGCATGCGGCCTCGAGCTCGTGCTCATCAATGCACCGCCGGGCGACGTATCGAGGGGCGAGCGCGGCCTCGCGTCGATCCCGGGGCGCGAGGCGGAATTCCACGCTTCCATCGTGCATGCGCTCGAATACGCACGCCTGCTCGGCAACCGGCGCCTGCACGTGATGGCGGGCTTCGTCGCCCGGGACGAGGATCGCGCGCGCCACCGGGCGGCATACTTGCGCAACCTCGCCCATGCGGCGGCCGAGGCGCGCGCGCTGGGCATCACCGTGGTGATCGAGCCCATCAATGCGCGCGACATGCCCGGCTATTACCTCAATCGCCAGGACGACGCCCACGCGATCTGCCGCGAGGTGGGCGCGGCGAACCTCAAGGTGCAGATGGACCTTTATCACTGCCAGATCGTGGAGGGCGACCTCGCGACGAAGCTGCGGCGCTACATCGCCAACGTGGGACACATGCAGGTCGCCGGCGTGCCCGGGCGCCACGAGCCCGACGTGGGCGAAGTGAATTACCCCTACCTCTTCGCGCTCATCGACGAGCTGGGATACGACGGCTGGGTCGGCTGCGAATACCGCCCGCGCAACGGCACGTCCGAGGGGCTCGGCTGGCTGAAGCGGGCGAATCAGGCGTAGGGCGTGAGCAGCGGCTTGCCCGCGAAGAACGCGGCGAGATTGTCGACCACGAGCTGCCCCATCGCGCGCCGCGTCGGATGCGTCGCGCTGCCGACGTGGGGCTGCAGCACCACGTTGTCCATCGCGAAGAGCGCCTCGGGCACGCGCGGCTCGTCGGCGAATACGTCGAGGCCCGCGCCGCCGAGCCGTCCTTCCCGGAGCGCCGCGACGAGCGCCGCCTCGTCGGCCACGGAGCCGCGCGAAATGTTCACGAAGACACCTTGCGGCCCCAGCGCGTCGAGCACGGCGCCGCTCACCAGCCCGCGGGTGGCCTCGCCGCCGGGGCAGGCGGCCACGAGGAAGTCCGCCTCCTTCGCGAGCGCGACGGGATCGGCGAAGTAGGGATACGCCACGCCGTCCTTGCGGTTCGGTCCCTGGTAGGCGATCCGGAGATTGAACGCCTCGGCGCGACGCGCGATGGCGCGCCCAATGCGCCCCAGCCCGACGATGCCGAGCATCTTGCCCTGGATCGTGTCGGTGAGCGGGAAGGCGCCCTTGAGCCACTTGCCCTCGCGCACGTAGCGCTCGCCCGCGCAGATGCGGCGCACGGTGGCAAGGAGCAAGCCGATCGCGAGGTCCGCGACGTCCTCGGTCAGCACGTCGGGCGTGTTGGTGACCTTGATGCCGCGCGCGGTGGCGGCGGCAACGTCCACCGAGTCCACTCCCACGCCGAAGTGCGAGATGAGCCTGAGATGGGGCAGCCGGGCCATCGTCGCCGCATCCATGCCCCGGGACGAAGTCGTCGCCGCGGCGGTGATGCGATCGGCGAGGGCGGCGATGAACGCGTCCCGATCGGCGGCCGGCGCCACCTTGTGCAAGGTGAACGCCTGCTCGAGGGACTCGATGGTCGGCGGATACATCGGACCCATCAGCAGCACGTCGGGTTTCATCGCTGCTCCGCCGGTCACGACTTCGCGCCGTGGGACACCACGCGCTGGCGCTGCTCGCCCAGGCCGTGCACGCCGAGGGTCACGATGTCGCCCGGCTTGAGGTACTGGGGAGGCTTCATTCCCAGGCCCACTCCCGGTGGCGTGCCGGTGGTGATGATGTCGCCCGGCAGCAGCGTCATGAAGTGGCTGATGTAGGAGACGAGGTGGGCGCAGCCGAACACCATGGTGCGGGTGTTGCCGCGCTGGCGCCGCTCGCCGTTCACGTCGAGCCACAGGTCGAGGGTCTGGGGATCGGTGATCTCGTCGGTGGTGACCAGCCAGGGGCCCACCGGACCGAACGTGTCGCAGCCCTTGCCGCGATCCCACTGGCTGCCGCGCTCGAGCTGGAAATTGCGCTCCGACACGTCATTCACCACGCAATAGCCCGCTATGTAGTCGACCGCGCTCGATTCCGGAACGTATTGCGCCTTGGTGCCGATCACGATGCCGAGCTCCACTTCCCAGTCGAGCTTGGTGGAGCCCCGGGGCTGCATGATGTCGTCGTTGGGCCCGCACAGGCAGGTCGTCGCCTTCATGAAGAGGATCGGCTCGGCGGGGATCGGCATGCCGGCCTCCGCCGCGTGGTCGCTGTAGTTGAGCCCCACCGCGACGAACTTGCTGATGCCGGCGTAGGGCACGCCCAGGCGCGGATTGCCGCGCACGATGGGCAGCGTCTCGGGCTTCACCCGCGCGAGCCGCGCGAGGTTGCGCGGAGCGAGCAGGGTATCGTCGATCTGCGCGATCACTTTCGAAAGGTCGCGGATGTTCCCGTCCTTGTCCGCGAGGCCGGGCTTCTCCCGGCCGGGTGCGCCGTACCGTAGGAGCTTCATGGATTGTTCTCCGTCGCTATTCCCCGTCTCTCGCGGGTGAGCGACGCAGTTTACAGGCTCATTCCGCCGTCCACATACACCGCCTGTCCGGTCATGAACGAGGATTCGTCGCTCGCAAGGTAAACGAAGGCTTCGGCGATTTCCTCGGCGGTGGCCAACCGCCCCATGGGCTGGCGCGCGACGAAGTCCTTGCGCGCCTGGACGGGGTCGGCGAAGGCGTTGATGCGCTCGGCAAGCGAGGGCGTGTCCACGGTCCCGGGGCAGACGCAATTCACGCGGATTCCCTGCTTCACATGGTCGATGGCGAGCGCGCGCGTGAAGCCCTGCACCGCGGCCTTGCTCGAGGCGTAGCGCGAGCCGGTTCGGGGCGGCCTTGGCGGCGCCCAGCACCGAGGACATGTTGAGGATCACCCCGCCGCCGGCGGCGATCATCAGGGGCAGCATGGCCTTCACCATGACGAACATGCTGCGCACGTTGAGCGCGAAGCTGCGGTCCCAGTCCTCGAGGCCGCACTGCAGGATCGAGCCCTGGTGGACCCATCCCGCGCAGTTGAAGAGGACGTCGACCGCCCCGCTCGCTGCGACGAAATCGGCCACCGCGTGCGCATCGGTCACGTCCAGGCGCGAAGGCGTGATGGCCGGATTCCCGGCGTACTGCTCGAGCAGCGCGGGATCCACGTCGGTGGCGAGCACGCGGGCGCCCTCGCGCACGAAGGCGAGGGTCGCGGCGCGGCCCATGCCCTGGCCTGCGGCGGTGACGAGGGCGCGCTTGCCGGCGAGGCGATGGGCCATGGGCGTCTCCTGGAAGCTTGCTTGACGGGGGCGGGCCGGTGTGAAAAGCTGGCCCGGAATTGGCCTGACCACTTTACCAGATGCCCCTCCAAGCCGTCGACAACCGGCGCCTGTACCGGCAGATCGCCGACCAGATCGCGGCGCTCATCAACCAGGGCGAATATGCCGCGGGCCGGCGCCTGCCGCCGGAGCGCGACCTTGCGCGCCAGCTGGGCGTGAGCCGGCCGTCGGTGCGCGAGGCGCTGATCGCGCTCGAGGTCGAGGGCTACGTGGAAGTGCGCGTGGGCTCGGGCGTGTACGTGCTGGGGCTGCCGCGGGCCGCCGCCGTGCCCGCGCTGCCCGCGGATTCGGGTCCGTTCGAGCTGATTCGCGCCCGCCGCCTGATCGAGTCGGAATGCGCATCGCTCGCGGCGCGCTCGGCCACGCGCGCCCAGGTGCGCGCCATGGAAGAGGCCCTCGGGCAAATGGAGGCGGAGCGCGACAACGGCATGGCGCCGCTCGCCGCTGATCGGCTCTTTCACCTGAGCATCGCCGCAGCGAGCGGCAACAGCGCGCTCGCCCTCGCGGTGAAGACGCTCTGGGACCAGCGCACCGGGCCGCTGTTCCTGCGCCTCGAGCACCACTTCGACACGCCCGCGCTCTGGGGCGTGGCGATCCGCGAGCACCGCGAGATCCTGCGCGCCATCGCGCGCCGCGATCCCGCCGCGGCGCGCTCAGCGATGCGCCGTCATATGGACCAGGCCGCTCGGCGCTTCAGCGCCAGCTGGGAAAAGCGCAAGCGGACGGGAGCCTGAGGCAGGATCGCCCGTTGCGGTTGTAACCGCCGCGACCCTTCGTCCGCGCGCGGCGACCGCTCATCCCCGCGGGCGGAATCCGGCGCGGCATTTGAGACATTTTGCATAGTGCAGCGGGTGCCATGCGCGGAGACTCGCGCCCATCGACCTGGCGACTTTACGCCGGTAAGGAGAGCGCGATGAAAGGCGTGATGAACCAGCAGCGGCTCGCGGAGGAGAACACGCTCCACGAGGGTACCGGCGGACGCAGCCAGGAAAATTCCGGCCTCGGCTTCCGGCCCGCGTTCTTCGACTACGCTTCGCAGAGGCTCTACCTGTCGCGCTTCGCCGACGGGCGGCTCGCCCCGATCCACCTGCTCGACGGCCTGCCCGAGGAAGCCATCGTCGACCGTGCGCCTTCCGGCCGCGTGATCGCCGCGCGCGCCTCGATCGTCGCCGGGTTCGAGCGCAACGGCTACTTCTATACGCGCAAGGCGGCTGCGAAAGCGGTCAAGGAATGGTCCTGAGGCAAGGGCACCATCGCTCCGCCCCGAAGCCCACCGCCTAGCGCTTCACGTCGCGGCGGAACTTGTAGCCCGCCACCAGCTCGAGCACGCGCTCCGGAACGTCCGCGCACGCGTCCCCGATGCGGATCGGGGTCACCTTGACGAGGGCGCGCTTGTCGACAAGGCTGAGGATCAGCGTGCGCTCCACGCAGGGGCCGCGCACCACCTTGGTAACGATCTCCTTGTCGTCCCAGTGATCGATGTCGTAGGTCGATTGCGCCGACTCCATGACCGCGCGGTCGCCGACGAACGAGAGCACCGCCGAGGATTCCTGGCACTTCATGGTCAACTTGTGGCACTCGATCGTGGTGGTCTGCATCGGCGCCGAAGGACCCTGCGTCGCGATCCAGGTCCCGCGCGTCTCCACAGCGGCCTGGTCGGCTTCGCCGGTCAGGTCGAACTGGTAGTTCGGAAGTGCGACCGGAACCGCACGCAACGTCTTCAGCTCGCGATAGGTGAACAGCGCATTGGCCGCCAGGATGGCGACGATCACGATCTCGGCTAGGCGAATGGCCTTTCGAAGCGGGGGCTGCACGGGGTCTCCGTATGGTAGGCGCCATGCTACACGGTCAGGCTAGAATCTGTTTTGAAGGAGGATTCCGCCATGGCTCACCTGCAAACACGAACGCTGGTCGCAGCAACCTTCCTGGCCGTCTTCGCGGCCCCGGCCGCATGGTCGGCGACCGCCCCCGCAGACCCCTGCTCGCTGCTTTCGCCGAGCGCGGTGAGCAAGGAGGTGGGCCGCCCATTCGCCGCACCGGAAAAGAGCGTGGCGCCGCGGCCATTCGCCAACACCGCGCGGGGCACGGACTGCTACTACCACGCGCACCGCGGCACCCTCATGTTCCGCATCTACTACGATGCGTCGCCGGCCCAGTCGAAGGAGCTGTTCGCGCGGCTGGCGGCCTTCTTCGGCTCGGGCCCGCCCGTGCCCGGCGTGGGCGATGAGACCTACTTCGATTCCAAGCATGCGCTGCACGAGCGCAAGGGAAATGTCCGCTTCTACCTGGAGCTCTCCGGTGTGGAAGAGCCGGCGCCCGCCAAGGAGAAGCAGCTCACGAGCCTCGCCAAGGAGATCGGCGGACGATTGTAGGTACCGCTCAACGCGCAAGGCGGTGGAATCTGGTGGGTCGTACTGGGATCGAACCAGTGGCCCCTGCCGTGTGAAGGCAGTGCTCTACCGCTGAGCTAACGACCCGGAAGAGAAGCGCATTTTACCAGAGGGGCCACGCGCGGCGAAGCGGGCCGCGCCGGTGGAAAACGTAGAATGGCGCCTTTGGCCCGCGCCTGCCCATGATCCGCACCCGCTTCGCCCCCAGCCCCACCGGCTACCTCCACCTCGGAGGCGCGCGCACCGCGCTCTTCAACTGGGCGTACACGCGCCGGCACGGCGGCCAGTTCATCCTGCGCATCGAGGACACCGACCTCGAACGCTCGACGCAGCAGGCCGAGCAGGCGATCTTCGAGGCGATGCAGTGGTTGAGGCTGGACTGGGACGAGGGCCCGTTCTACCAGATGAAGCGGCTCGATCGTTATCGCGAGGTGGGCGAGCAGCTCCTCGCGAAGGACCTCGCATACTGGGACTACAGCTCGAAGGAAGAGCTCGAGGTGATGCGCGAGGCGCAGCTCGCACGTGGCGAGAAGCCGAGATACGACCGGCGCTGGCGAGATTCGAAGCACACGCCGCCCGCGGGCATCACGCCGGTGCTGCGCTTCAAGAACCCGCTCGCGGGCGACGTCTCGTGGGACGACCTGGTGAAGGGCCCCATCAGCATCTCCAACGATGAGCTGGACGACCTGGTGCTGCTGCGCGCGGACGGCGTGCCCACGTACAACTTCGGCGTCGTCGTGGACGACATCGACATGGCGATGACGCACGTGATCCGCGGCGACGACCACGTGAACAACACGCCGCGGCAGATCAACCTCTATCGCGCACTGGGTGCAGACCTGCCGCTCTTCGGCCACGTGCCGATGATCCTGGGCGCCGACGGCCAGCGCCTTTCCAAGCGCCACGGCGCAGTCAACGTGATGCAATACAGGGAAGACGGCTACCTGCCCGACGCGATGGTGAACTACCTCGCGCGCCTGGGCTGGTCGCACGGCGACGAGGAGGTCTTCACGCGCGAGCAGCTGGTCGAGTGGTTCGACCTGCGCCACGTGAGCAAGTCGCCCGCGCGCTGGGACCCGGAGAAGCTCACGTGGATGAACGGGCAATACCTGCATCGCCTGTCCGATGCGCAGCTCGCCGAGCGCCTCGAGCGCGAGAAGCCCGAGGTGTACAAGTTCCTGGCATCCGTGATGGACCCGATCGCGATGACGGCCGCCGGGCGCACCAAGTTCCAGCTCCTGTCCGAGCACGAGGCCTTCCTCATGTCGATGGCCGAGCCGAGCCATCCGGATCCCGCGCTCGCGAAGGAGCACCTGAACGAGGCGGGGAGGGCGGTGCTGAGCGAGTTGGTGCCGAAGCTCGCGGCACTGACTCACTGGACCGCGGCCACCGTGAGCGCGACGCTCAAGGAAACGGTGAAGGCGAAAGGGGTGAAGCCGCCCCAGGTGATGATGCCGTTCCGGGTCGCAGTCACGGGCCAGGCACAGACCCCGGCCATCGACGCGATCGCATCGGCCCTGAAGCGCGAAGTGGTGCTCGCACGGCTGGAACGGGCGGCCGCGGACTGATATAATCCGCGGCTCGGTCGGGGGTATAGCTCAGCTGGGAGAGCGCTTGCATGGCATGCAAGAGGTCAGCGGTTCGATCCCGCTTACCTCCACCAACGCCGATTCGCTGTATTGCAGTCCCCATCGTCTAGAGGCCTAGGACACCGCCCTTTCACGGCGATAACCGGGGTTCGAATCCCCGTGGGGACGCCAATTCGATATTTCCACCCAGCAGGGCCCGGGTGGAGATAGCCCACCGCAGGGCGTAGCCCTGCTTTCCGGCCTTTTCGAAGGGCTGGAATTCGATCCTTCCCGGGATCAGCTTACGGAGTGCCTGACGGGCGAGAGGCACGTCCGACAGCAGCAGGGCGTCGAATCGCCCCAGCCGCTCCCTCAGCGCCTCCCTGACGCGTCCCAGCTCCCTTTCGGAGGGCTGTTCAGCCCTCAGGGTCAGCAATTCCCCATCGACCTCGGCCAGCCGAACCTCGCGGCGCTTTATCTCGTCCAGAACGCTCGCCGGTGCCGCTCCCCCGGCGATGGCGGCGAGGAATCGGTCAATCTCTTTGCGCAGCTTGCGCGCCTCGGCCTGAAGGCGTTCGGGCTCGTCGGCGCTCTCGCGTTGGCGCTGGGCCAGCAGGGCAAGCGCCTTCTCGATGGTCAGGTCGAACGCTGCCGGGGTAAGGACGCTACGAACCTGGTCGATCACGATTGCGTCGGCAGCCTCCATCGGTGCGAGCAGATCATTCGAGCAGATCGTGCGGCCGCGCGTGGCGTGGTACGAACAGCCGTAGTAGTGCGTGACCCTTCGCTTGCCGGGTGACCCGACGCGACCGCCAATCTTGGTGACGTTGCGATGGCAGCACCCGCATTGGGCGAATCCGGTCAGAAGGTATTTCGACTCAACCCCGGTGCCAGGGCGACCCCACAACTTGCCGTTGGTATCTCGGACGTAGGTCTTACGCGTGGCGTCCATGCGGGAACGCACTTCGTGCCACAGCGGGGCGCTGATGATCCGCAGGTCCGGTCGTTCGATGCGTTGCACGTCCGTTTGTGGAGCGCGCACGCGTCCTTTTGTACCGTGGCGATAGACTTTGCGGTGAACGCCGAACGTGATGATTCCGACGTAACGCTCGTTCATCAGCATCGCGCGGACGGAGGAGGGTGCCCATGATCCGGTTCCCTTGCGCGGAGAGGCCGGGCGCGAGCCGCCGAAATAGCGCTTCGACAAGTGGGCGTAGTCGGGATCACTATTCAACGCTTTCGCGATGGTCCGGTGACCGTGACCTGCCGCATACATCTTGAAGATGCGCCGCAGGACGTCGGCTTGAGCCGGGTTGATCCGGAAATCCGTATAAAGCTTCTTCGCGTCCGGCGTGGCGTCCTCGGGGTACACCTGCACGTTGTCGTACCCGTAGACGACTCCGCCTGCGCCCGCTTTGCTCGGATTGCGGATGTGGACTTGCCACCCTTCGATGTCATATCGTCTGTTCCTGTCATTTCCAGGGCAGCGTTAATGCCCCGCTTCAGGAACGACGATAAAAGTTTCAGCTTCTTTTTATTGCCGCTAACGTTCCCGGAAAGTTGCCCATGACCAGGTCAAATGCGAAAGAGACACTCGTCATCGATTTCACTGATGACGATTTCCTGAAGGCGCGGCAAAAGCTGATCGAGCTTTGCGTGGCGAAGCTTGGAATGCCGCGAAAGACGGCGGTACAGGTGAGCTACTTGGCGAACAGGGCGTTCGCAGAATTGGCGCGTTCAGCTACCGGACGGCGCGCATCACCGAACGTGAAGAAGGTCATGCAAGAAATGGAGAAACGCCTCGCGAAGGGCTTGAGCGCGGAAGGGCGCCGACACTTCGTACGCGACGTGATCGCGTGGGCCGACAAGGAACTGAGGTTCACCATTCGCAAGACGAAGGTCAACGAGCTATGGGACGACCTCGAGCCCACTCGTTTAAAACAACAGCGCAAAATGAGGTCGCCGGAGGCCGGGGAAGTCTCTCAAGGCGGATGAGGTTATCGCCGCGAATGCACTCGCAAAGGCGATGAGGCCCTCGAAATCAGCTGGAACTTAGTCCTTCACGCTTCAGCGCCGTTGTCACCCTCGACTTCGATTTCAACAGCGACCTGATTCTCAATTTCCTCGTAGATATTTACTACCTCAACGTCAACGGTCTGCGTGGGTGTGATGATCGAAACAACGAGCGAGTAACGACATTCGGAGTCCCAACGTTGAAAGCTCGGGCGCTTCCACCAACCCATTACCGGATAGACCGCAAACATATAGAGATCAGCCAAGTCCGCGGCGCGCCCATACCATCTATCCGCGTTGAGGGAGCCGAGGTGTCGCAGGTATGGACCTAGAAGCCATCGCCGATCTACTTCTCCGTAGTCCTCCTCATCGGCATCGGCGAGCCGGGCATACTTGTTGACGCGTCGTTTAAACAGTTCCTCGTCTTCACCGGGCTTCTTGATTTCGAATCGAAGGGCGTGGGAAGCGTATCGATAGCGCCCCTTCCAGCCTCGACTACCAGGATTCGGCTCGACAAAATACGATAAGGTAGCGCGCAACTCCACTTGTTCTGCGCCAAGTGTCATTAGTACCTCTCGGGGCCACGGGAGCTTGTGATAGTTGATTCGATCATTGACAATGCTCCCCTTCTCATTCTTTCCGAACGGCCGTAACGTTTGCTGGGATATCAACGTGACCTCACTTGAAGCGCTCCAGCAGGCTCGCTCGAAGTCCGGTACACCGAACCCACAGAATCGTATGAATGCTTCGCGCTCTTGTCGATTTTTTTCAAGAAGAGGTTCGACTGGAGCCAGCATCGCATCGGTCCAATCGGGCGGAGTGAACCATTAGAGCCCGGATCGTCTCGGGCCACAATGTCGGGTAACGGATCTGAAGTTGTGCGGCGAATCGGCCCGCCATCGCAGTGGCAGCACTTGTTTGATTGAATACCGCGAATGGTCGTGCCGGGTCTCGATTTGTTGTTAGAAGACTGAGCGCATCTAAGTCGGACGCGCTGCCATCGTTGGGATCAATAGCGCAGTTGCCGCCTTCGAAGAAGACCTCCGGCTTTATTGGCCAAGGTCTCGGCCATCCCACCGACGTTCGCGAGTACGGGCTCAGATTTCCTGCGGCGGCCACGACATTCCAGTCTCGAAAGTCTTGGGTAAGCCGGGTCTTTTCGGTGAAGGCGCCGATGGTCAGTGCGTTCCAGGCTTGACCTGGACCCTCCACGCCCACTCGGCAGCAGTTAGGGAAATCGTTCCACGTATCACCTTGCGTATTGCCAGCCGAGATCAGCATTAGGCGTTTCTTGCCGTCGTAGCACCCGAGGTCAGCGCATCAACCGCGGCTGACCATGTGCTGGGCCGTCCCATGTCGAGATCATCGCTAGTGACTGCCATGGCAATCACGCGTTGACGGTCTGGAGCATTCGCCTCTGCTTTGTTGACGCCGTCTATAGTCACGCGACCGTAGAGGTGCGGGGATTGCCACCGACGGGGGGCAGAATCTTTACCGATTCGATCGCGCGATCGAGTGAAAGTGCGGTGCATTCTCGATGCTCTCCACGAGGTCGCCGAACAGCGCGAGACCAGCCATGCCCGTACCGTGACCACGTGGATCGCTATCGTCGCCACCCCGAAGCGTCGTCGTAGGCACACGCGTCCTGCGGTCGAATTGCGTTTTCGAGTAGTGGATGACCGCGATTCACCCCGGTGTCTGATGAGCAGACAGCTACAGTGGGTTCGGCACTGGCAAGTGCATCGCGCTAGAAGATTTTCTACTAGCTCGCGTTGTTCGGCAGCTCTGAGTTCGACGTAATGCTCTGGTGTTCGCTTCACTCGTTTCAGTTCAGCGATCGCATCAATCAGAGCGAGTGATCGAGCAAGTTGATTCTTGGTGGCGCGAATCGCAATTACAGATCGCTCGGGAAATTCCAGCCGTTCACTACCGATCTCTATTCCCCAGCGTTTAGCAGCCGCCTCGATGCGCCCGGGTGGAATTCCGCCCTCGGGCTTGCGCAACCACACTTCCCACCAAACTAGATCGTCGTCTGCAGGTAGGGGCGATCCTTCATCGGTCCAGAGTGCGTCAAGAGCGGCAATTCGAACTGATTCGACGCTTTCGATGAGCTCTCGATTCTTGGGGCGATGCGTTTCGGTGTCACGCGTGAGATAGGCCTCGGCTTTTCGGATGAATTCGCCAACCTGACCTAGTGGCACGAGCACAGTCGCGTGAGTAATGCCTTGAATCTCTCTCACGTTGAGCAGCTCAATACCTTTTCCGCGAAGATCTAAGCTGTCGAGCTTCAGATCGAAATCGCGGCTGCTGCGAAACTCAAGAAGAATGCTTTCGGGCGCGTCCGCGTCTAGGCGTTCTGCAGCATCAAGCATCTCGCGAGCTGAATCGCGAACTGCATTCAACTCGTCAAGTATTCGCTGGCCGTGTTCAGCCCGATTGCGCGCCTGTATCTTCAGGCGCGGAGCCTGCCCGTTAGCTGTATACCGTGCAGTCGTTGTCCATCGGTCGTCCAGAGTGAAATGCGGACGCTGCTCGCGCTCCCCGGGCAAAGTTCCTCCGTACTAGCTGTTACCGCCTCTCTAACTTTCTTTCGTCTATGGCGGCCATTATGTCTGCCTCGGTGAGGCGAGTTCGATCGGCTATGAGCATTGCCTTGACGGCATTGTCGGCGGCTCGAACAATTTCTGCCTGACTCATTCCTTCAGTTCGATCAGTCAGCGTCTTCCAATTAAGCGACGCCGAGTTCACCGAGGCCAGCTTGTTCTTGAGTAGTTCGGTTCTCAGCTTTCGGTCGGGCAATTTGTATTCGAGGATTTCATCGAATCGCCGAAAGAGGGCTTTATCGAGAATTTCTGGGTGATTGGTTGC
Source organism: uncultured beta proteobacterium (assembly GCA_963758215.1). Lineage (GTDB taxonomy): Bacteria > Pseudomonadota > Gammaproteobacteria > Burkholderiales > Usitatibacteraceae > Usitatibacter. The sequence continues at coordinate 92,441 of CAVWUN010000001.1, forward strand.
GGCGAGAACCAAACTATGCGACTCATCAGCTTCTATGAACCGAAGCAAGCTATTCAGG
>CAVWUN010000002.1:0-88268 GCA_963758215.1 uncultured beta proteobacterium
AGGCATTGCGTGAGGTATTCGTGCAGGCCGCGCTGGAAGATCTCCTCGATGTCGGCATTGGTGAGGCGCGCGAACAGCACGCTCGCCAGGCGCTTGGCGGCCTTGTCGTGCTGCCCCTGCAGGCGGTCGAGCGCCTGGGTGATCTGCTCGAAGCAGGCGGCGAGCGAGCGCGGCATGCGCCGCTCGAGGATCAGTAGCTGCGGCCACCTTGATCGGGAAGATCTGGTCCTTGTAGAGCGTGCGGTAGGTCTCGAACGCGGACACCGAGCGCAGCAGCGCGGCCCACTGGTAGTAGTCGATGCCGCCGCCCACGTCCTCGGACAGCGAAGGCAGCATCACGTGGTACTTCACGTCGAGGATCCGCGCGGTGTTGTCGGCCCGCTCGAGGAAAGTGCCCAGGCGCGAGAAGTGGAACGCCTCGCCGCGCACGATCGTGCCGTAGGTCACGCCGCGAAACAGGTGGCTGCGCTCCTTCACCCAGTCGAAGAACGCCGTCGACCCGTCGCCGCTCACGCGCTCGCGCCGCACCTTGCGCACTTCGAGCCAGGTCGCGTTCAGGGTCTCCCACATCTCGGAGGTGATCTGCCAGCGTACCTCGTGGGCGTTGTCGCGCGCCCAGCGCAGGCAGGAGTAGATCGACGTCGGATTGTTGGGGTCCAGGGCGAGGAACTCGATCAGCGCGGGCAGGGTGAGCTCGCGATGCAGCTCCTCGAACGCCGCCTCGGTGCCGGTGATGCTGAGCGGGGCCATCAGGTTCTGGCGCTGCAGCGCCTTGGAGCCGAACAGCACCATGTTCGACGTGACGCCGAGGATGCGCGCGAGGTTTTCGGCGCGCTCCATCTGGCGGCTCATCCAGAATATCCGGTCGGCGACTCGAGAGAGCATGGATTGGCGCCTATTCGACGACCCAGGTGTCCTTGGTGCCGCCGCCCTGCGAGGAATTGACCACCAGCGAGCCTTCGCGCAGGGCCACGCGCGTCAGGCCGCCCGGCACCATCACGATGTCCTTGCCGGAAAGGACGTAGGGCCGCAGGTCCACGTGGCGCGGCGCGATGCCGCGCTTGACGAAGGTAGGGCACGTGGACAGCGACAGCGTCGGCTGGGCGATGTAGTTCGCCGGGTTCTTGCGCAGGACGCGCCGCGGAAGGCTCGAGATCTCGGCCTTCGTCGCGGCCGGCCCGACGAGCATGCCGTAGCCGCCGGAGCCCTGGACTTCCTTCACGACAAGCTCGGGCAGGTGGTCGAGCACGTAGGCCAGGTCATCGGGCTTCGCGCATTGCCAGGTCGGCACGTTGAGCAGGATCGGCTCCTCGCCCAGGTAGAAGCGGATCATGTCCGGCACGTACGGGTAGATCGACTTGTCGTCCGCGACGCCGGTGCCCACGGCGTTGGCGAGGGACACGTTGCCCGCGCGATAGGCGGAGAACAATCCCGGCACGCCCAGCATCGAGTCGGTGCGGAAGACCAGCGGGTCGAGGTAGGCGTCGTCGATGCGCCGGTAGATCACGTCCACCCGCTGCAGGCCGCCGGTGGTGCGCATGTAGACCACGTCGTCCTTGCACGAACAGGTCCGGAGCCTTCGACGAGCTCGACGCCCATCTGCTGCGCGAGGAAGGCATGCTCGAAGTAGGCGCTGTTGTACTGGCCCGGCGTCAGCACGACGACCATCGGGATCGCGCGCGCGCGGCGTGCGCCGCGCCGCGCAGGGTCTCCAGCAGCAGGGTCGGATAGTGCTCGACCGGCAGCACGGTCTGGCGCGCGAACAGCTCCGGGAACAGCCGCATCATCATCTTGCGGTTTTCGAGCATGTACGACACGCCCGAAGGCGTGCGCAGGTTGTCCTCGAGGACGTAGTAGCTCGCCGTCGCCGTGGCGGATGAGGTCGATGCCCGCGATGTGCGAGTAGACGTGGTTGGGCAGGTCGATGCCGACGCATGCTCCTGGTAGGACGCGCGTTGCCCAGGACCTGCTCGGCGGGGATCGCGCCCGCCTTGAGGATTTCCTGCCCGTGGTAGATGTCGTGCAGGAAGCGGTTGAGCGCCGCGACGCGCTGCCTCAGGCCCGGCGGCGAGTTGCTCCCATTCGGCGCGCGGGAATGATGCGCGGAATGATGTCGAACGGAATCAGCCGCTCGGCGCCCTCGTCGTCGCCGTAGACGGCGAACGTGATGCCGACCCGGTGGAAGAGCAGGTCGGCCTCCTGGCGCTTGGCGGCGACGAGCTTGGGCGCCGTGTCCGCGAGCCAGCTCACCATCGGGCGATAATGCGCTCGCACCTCCCCGGAATCGGCATGCATCTCGTCGTAGGTGCCAGCTTCCAATGCGAATCTCCGGATGTTGTCGTGAACGACGCGTCCCGCAAGCGTCTGCAATTGCTATGCCACTACTATGCGCTTCATTTCAAGGCTGAATTCGCCTCACTTCCCGCATCGCGGGCAAGATTGGTGCGGGGGCGTGGCGGCCGCCCCATTTGGGTGCCGCCGCCCGAATCCGGAGTCATGAAAATGAAATCACATTTTCGCCGTCTCGCACGAGGCGTGGCATGAGCGCCGCAGCGGGCGGGGGCGACGCCGCGGCGCGCGGCGACGGCGAGGCCTACATGCGCGCCGCGCTCGAGCTCGCGGCCGAGGCGGCCCGGCGCGGTGAGGTGCCGGTGGGCGCGGTGGTGGTGCGGGACGGCGCGATCGTCGGGCGCGGCTACAACCGGCCGATCTCCAGCGCCGATCCCACCGCCCACGCCGAGGTGGTCGCGATGCGCGAGGCGGCGCTCGCCCTCGGCAACTACCGGCTGCCGGGCTGCGAGCTGTACGTGACGCTCGAGCCGTGCGCGATGTGCGTCGGCGCGATGGTGCATGCGCGCATCGCGCGCATCGTGTACGGCGCGCGGGACCCGAAGACGGGTGCCTGCGGCAGTCTCGTGGACCTCACCACGCTCGCGACCAACCACCACGGGCGATTCGAGGGCGGGCTGCTCGCCGACGAGTGCGCGGCTTTGCTGCGCGGATTCTTCGCCGAGCGCAGGTAGAATGAGACCCGCCCGCCAGCCGAAATTCGCATGACCGCCCCACGCTTCGTCCACCTTCGCCTGCACACGGAATACTCCGTGGTGGACGGGATCGCGCGCGTGGACGCCGCCGTTGCCGCCGCGACCGCGGACGGCATGCCGGCGCTCGCCATCACCGACGCTTCGAACGTGTTCGGCGCCATCAAGTTCTTCGAGGCGGCGCGGGCGAGCGGCGTGCAGCCCATCATCGGCTGCGACGTCTGGATCAGCAACGAGCGCAATCGCGACGCTCCCTGGCGGCTCGTGCTGCTCTGCCGCGACCGTTCGGGGTACCTGCGGCTGTGCGAGCTCCTCACGCGCGCCCACGTGGAGAATCACTGGCGCGGGCGCGCCGAGATCCGGCGCGAATGGCTGCGCGGCGCCGGCGGCCTGATCGCCCTGTCGGGCGGCCCGGCGGGCGACGTCGGCGTTGCGCTGGCTTCGGGCCACCGCGAGCAGGCCGAGTCGCTCGCCCGGGCGTGGGCCGAGGATTTCCCGGGCTGCTATTACGTCGAGTTGCAGCGCGTCGATCCGGCGCGTAGCGCTGCGGCGGTCCAGGCGGCCGTGGCGCTCGCCTCGCGCGTCGGGCTGCCGGTGGTGGCCACCCATCCGATCCAGTTCCTGCGCCGCGCGGACTTCGCGGCCCACGAGGCGCGCGTGTGCATCGCCCAGGGCTACGTGCTCGACGACGCGCGCCGGCCCAGGCAATTCGATCCCGGGCAGTACTTCAAGTCGCAGGCCGAGATGGCGGAGCTCTTCGCGGACCTTCCCGAGGCGCTCGAGAACACGGTGGAGATCGCGCGGCGCTGCTGGTTCGAGTTCGAGCTGGGCAAGAGCCGGCTGCCGGACTTCCCCACGCCGCGGGGCGAATCGATCGGCGAGTTCCTGCGCTCGGAGTCCCTGCGCGGCCTCGAGGGGCGTCTCGCGCTCCTGTTTCCCGACGCGGCGGCGCGCGAGGCGGCACGGCCGCGCTACCTCGAACGGCTGGCCTACGAGATCGAGACCATCGTGCAGATGGGATTCCCCGGCTACTTCCTGATCGTGGCCGACTTCATCAACTGGGCCAGGACCCATGGCGTGCCGGTCGGCCCGGGGCGTGGCTCCGGCGCGGGTTCCCTGGTCGCCTATTCGCTCGGCATCACCGACCTCGACCCGCTGCGCTACGAGCTGCTCTTCGAGCGCTTCCTCAACCCCGAGCGCGTGTCGATGCCGGACTTCGACATCGATTTCTGCCAGGACGGGCGCGATCGCGTGATCGACTACGTGCGCCACAAATACGGCGCCGAGTGCGTCTCCCAGATCGTGACCTTCGGCACCATGGCGGCCAAGGCCGTGGTGCGCGACGTGGGCCGCGTGCTCGGCATGCCCTACGGCGAGGTGGACCGCATCGCCAAGCTGGTGCCCTTCGAGCTCGGCATGACCCTCGGGCGCGCGCTCGAGGTCGAGCCCCAGCTGAAAGCCCTGGTGGACGAGCAGGAGGAGGTGCGCGAGCTCATGACGCTCGCGCGCGCCCTCGAGGGCCTCGTGCGCAACGTCGGCATGCACGCGGGCGGCGTGCTCATCGCGCCGGGCAAGCTCACCGACTTCGCCCCGCTTTACTGCGCCGACGGCTCGAGCGCGACGGTGAGCCAGTTCGACAAGGACGATGTCGAGAAGGTCGGCCTGGTCAAGTTCGACTTCCTCGGCCTCACCACGCTCACCATCCTCGCGGAAAGCGAGCGCAGCATCCGCGCCCTCGCTGCGCCGGACTTCGACCTGCAGCGCATCCCGCTCGACGACCCGGCCGCGTACAAGGTGTTCTCCTCGGGCAACACCGTCGGGATCTTCCAGTTCGAATCGCGCGGCATGCGCGACCTCATCATGAAGGCGCGCCCCGACCGCCTGGAGGACCTGATCGCGTTGAACGCGCTCTACCGTCCGGGGCCGATGGACCTGATCCCCGAGTTCATCGATCGCAAGCACGGGCGGCACCGCTGGGACTATCTCGACCCGCGCCTGAAGGACATCCTGGAGCCGACCTATGGCGTGATGACCTACCAGGAGCACGTGATGACCATCGCGCAGGTGATCGGCGGGTACACGCTCGGCGCGGCGGACCTGCTGCGGCGCGCGATGGGCAAGAAGAAGCCCGAGGAGATGGCCAAGCAGCGCGCCATCTTCGTGGGGGGCGCGACCAGCCGCGGCCTCGCCCGGGACAAGGCCGTGATGCTCTTCGACCAGATGGAGAAGTTCGCGGGCTACGGGTTCAACAAGTCCCACTCGGCGGCCTACGCGCTCATCGCCTACCAGACCGCCTACCTGAAGGCGCACCACGCGGCGGCCTTCATGGCGGCCAACCTGTCCGCCGTGATGGACGACACCGACAAGGTCCAGGTCCTGTACGACGATGCGGTGAAGAACGGGCTTTCCATCGCGCCGCCCGACATCAACTCGTCGACCTACCGCTTCGTGCCGGTGGACGGCAGGCGCATCCGCTATGGCCTGGGCGGCGTGAAGGGCACCGGCGAGGGGGCGATCGCGAACCTGATCGCGAGCCGCGAATCCGCGGGGCCCTTCGAGGGGCTCGCCGATTTCTGCCGGCGCGTCGACCGCCGGGTCGTCAACCGCCGCGCGATGGAGGCGCTGGTGAAGGCGGGAGCGTTCGATTCCCTCGATCCGAACCGCGCGAGCCTGCTCGCCTCGCTCGGCAACGCGATCGAGCTCGCGGAGCGCACCGAGCAGTTCGCCGCGCAGGTGAGCCTGTTCGGCGGCGCCGGCGCCGGCGAGGGCTTCGAGCTCACCCCCGCGGCGCCCTGGGGTGAGCGCGAGCGCCTGCAGAACGAGAAGCAGAGCCTGGGCTACTACCTGAGCGGGCACCCGTTCAACGCCTACCGGGACGAGCTGCGCCGCTTCGCGCGCACGCCGCTCGCCAGCGTCGTGCCGCAGGCCGAGCCGATGATGCTGGCAGGCGTGATCCACGCGGTGCAGGTGCGCAACTCCCGCCGCGGGCGCATGGCGGTGCTGACCCTGGACGACGGCACGGCGCGCCTGGAGGTGGTGGTGTTCGGCGAGCTCTTCCAGGAGAAGCGCGCCGTGATCCAGGAAGACCAGGTGGTGGTGGTGCGCGGGCGCGTCTTTCCCGACGAGTTCTCCGGCGGCCTGAGGATCACCGCCGACCAGCTCATGGACCTCGCCGAGGTGCGCGCCGCCCACGCGCGGCTGCTGCGCCTGTCGATCAACGGGCAGGCCGATTCGGCGAAGCTGAAGGCGCTGCTCGCGCAGTACGCGGGCGGCCAATGCCACGTGGCGATCCGTTATCGCAACGCGAAGGGCGAGTGCGACATCCGGCTGCCAGAGAGCTGGCGCGTCAAGGTGTCGGCGCCGCTGCTCGACTCGCTTGCCCAATGGCTCGACGAGGAGAACGTCGAGGTCGTCTACTAGGCCGTATCGCGGAGGGACCATGGACCTGGGGCTGCAGGGGCGTACCGCGCTCGTCACGGGCGCGAGCTCGGGCATCGGGCGCGCGATCGCACGCCAGCTGGCGCGCGAGGGCGTGCGCGTTGCGATCACCGCGCGGCGCCGCGAGAACCTCGAGGCGCTCGCCGCGGAGCTGGCCGCCGAGGGCGCCCCCGCGCCGGCGATCGTGGTGCACGACGCGATGGACGCCGCCTATGTCGAGACGGTGGCGAGCCGCGCGCACACCGAACTGGGCGCGATCCAGATCCTGGTGAACAACGCGGGCGGCAGCCGCGCGTTCGGCAAGGACGCGAGCGAGGCGCAATGGGACGAGGCGCTCACCCTCAACTTCACGCGCCACCGGCAGCTTACGCAGCGCCTGCTTCCGGCCATGGTCGACCGCCGCTGGGGCCGGGTGATCAACATCACCGGCAAGTCGGAGCCTGAGGGCGTGAATGGCGCCTATTGCGCCAAGGCGGCGCTCACGGCGTGGTCCAAGGGCCTGTCGCGCGAGGTGGGCCGGCACGGCATCACCGTGAACTGCATTCCCCCGGGCCGCATCCTGAGCGAGCAGATCCTGCGCAACTACTCGCCGGAACACCGCGCCTGGCAGTCGGAGCACGAGATCCCCGTGGGCCGCTACGGGGATCCGGAGGAGCTCGCCGACCTTGCGGTGTTCCTGGCCTCGCCCCGGGCGGGCTACATCACCGGGGCGGTGTTTCCGGTCGACGGCGGGTTGCGCCGCTACCAGTACTAGCCGGGAAGCGCGGCGCAGCCGGCGCCGGGCGCTCAGGCGGCCGGCCGTTTCTCGAACGACCCGAAAACGCCGTGCTCCTCGTCGTAGACCTCGAGGCTTGCCACCGCGGCATCCGCCGGGCCGCGCCGCGCCCATGCGACGATCTGCTCCACGGCCGTGGCGCGTCCCTGCACCACCGCCTCCACGCTGCCGTCGAGGCGGTTGCGCACCCAGCCGGTCACGCCGAGACGCTCGGCCTCGAGGCGCATCGACTCGCGGAACCAGACTCCCTGCACGCGTCCACGCGCAACCAGGCGGCGCGTCGCCGCCTCACTCATCGCCGCGCACCCTGCCGCGTGTCTGCTTGGTGGCCGCCCGCAGCTTCTTGCCCGCGACGCGGCGCTTGCGCGAGGCGCGGCTGGGACGCGTCGGCACGCGCGGCTTCGGCACGTGATTGAGGCGCTCGAGGCGCTCTACCAGGCGGCGGAATGCGGTCTCGCGATTGCGGAACTGCGAGGGCGAGTCCTGGGAGCCGACCACCACGCCGGAAGGCAGGTGCGTGATCCGCAGCGCCGACTCGGTCTTGTTCACGTGCTGGCCGCCGGGACCGCTCGCGCGGAAGACCTCGATCACCACCTCGCGCTCGAGCACGCGGCGATCGAGGGAGTAGGGCGGCGGGGACAGCGCGGCGCGCTTCGGCATGGCGTTGATTTTCGGATATTTCCGTCCCCGCCGCGAGGGGGGGAGGGGCGCGCGATTACAAGTGTATTTCCGCGCCGCGCGCTTCTGTGACCGGGTTCACAGGCAGCGGCGCGCACCGGGATGACGATGGGCACCGTGGCGAGGCGCAATGCATCCGGGGCGCCGCGCCGAAGCCGATTCCGCAAGCTCAAGGAGACATGGAGATGCGCACGCTCGACAGGCAGGTGATGACGGAGTTGATCGCGGTGCTGGTGCTTGGCTCCGCCACGTTCCTCACGGTGATCACCGACAGCCATTCGGCGGGCACCAGCGTGCGCGGGTCCGGCCGCATCGCCGCGGTCGTCCAGGTCGCCCCGGAGCTGCCCCAGGACCAGGTCCGCGACTTCACGAACGGCTGAACCGACTTTCCCGCAAGGCGCACTTGCGGCCCGCCGGACCTCCGGCGGGCATTTTATTTGATCTGCATCCCCGGCATCGCGCCCGAATCGGGCGCGAGCAGGTAGATCGCGCTGCCGTCGCCCGCGGCGAGCACCATGCCCTGCGATTCGCCGAAGCGCATCTTGCGCGGCGAGAGGTTGGCCACCATCACCGTGAGGCGGCCCACCAGCTCCTTGGGCGTGTACACCGAGCGGATGCCGGCGAACACGGTGCGGCTCTCCACGCCGATGTCGAGCGTGAGCTTGAGCAGCCGGTCCGCGTCGGGCACCAGCTCGGCATCCACGATGCGGGCCACGCGCAGGTCGATGCGGCCGAAATCGTCGATCGAGATCGTCTCGCCCACCGGCAGGATCACCGGCGGCCTGGGCGGCTCCACCGGCTCGAGCTTGAACTCCGGCGCGTCCGCCGCGGCCTTCGGTGCCTCCGGCTTGGCCTCCGAGGCCGGCTCGAGCAACTCGTCGATCTGCTTCGGGTCGATCCGCGAGACCAGGTGGCGGTACGGCTGCACCTTGTGCCCGGGCTTGAGCGGAACGCCCACGTCCTCCCAGGTGAGCGGTTTCGCGAGGCCGAGGAACGCCTCGACGTCCTCGGCCACCTTCGGCAGCACGGGCTTCAAGTAGATCGTGAGGATGCGGAAGAGCTCCAGGTAGAGCGTGCAGAACCACTGCAGCGCCGCGTCCTGCCCGCTCTCCTTGGCGATCTCCCACGGCTTCTGCTCGTCGACGTACTGGTTCACGCGGTCGGCGAGGAACATGACCTGGCGGATCGCCTTGCTGAATTCCCGCGCCTCGTAGTCCGCGGCGATGGCGTCGGCGAAGCTGCGCATCTCGAACAGGATCGCCGGGGCCTGCTCGTCGTCCGGCGCGGGCGCGGCGAGGTTGCCGCGCATCTTGTGCTTGAGCTCGCGCCCGGCGGACAGCGGCTCCTCGGCGAGGGCCCCGCCGAAGCGCTTGGCGATGAAGCCGGCCGCGCGGCTGGCGATGTTCACGTACTTGCCGACCAGGTCGGAGTTGACCCGCGCGAGGAAGTCGTCGGGATTGAAGTCGAGGTCCTCCACGCGCGCGTTCAGCTTCGCGGCGAGGTAGTAGCGCACCCACTCGGGATTGAGCCCCAGGTCGATGTAGCGCTGCGGGCTCACCGAGACGCCGCGCGATTTCGACATCTTCTCGCCCGAGAGCTGCAGGAAGCCGTGCACGTACACGTTGTCCGGCACCTTGCGCTCGGAGAACTTGAGCATCGCAGGCCAGAAGAGCGTGTGGAAGTAGATGATGTCCTTGCCGATGAAGTGGATCTGCTCCACCTTCGGGTCGGCGAGGTACTTCACGAAGTCCTGCCCCTTGCGGTCGAGGAGGTTCTTGAGCGAGGCGAGGTAGCCGATGGGCGCATCGAGCCACACGTAGAAGTACTTGCCCGGGGCGCCCGGGATCTCGATGCCGAAGTAGGGCGCGTCGCGCGTGATGTCCCAGTCGTTCAGGCCCCCGTCGAGCCACTCGCGCACCTTGTTGGCGACCTCGGGCTGCAGGCGCCCGTCCTGGGTCCACTCGCGCAGGAACTCCACGCACCTCGGGTCGGAGAGCCGGAAGAAGAAGTGGTCCGACTTCTTCAGCACGGGCTTGGCCCCGGTGAGCGCCGAAGTGGGGTTCTTCAGGTCGGTGGGCGCGTAGACCGCGCCGCAGTTCTCGCACGAGTCCCCGTACTGGTCCGCGGTGCCGCACTTGGGGCACTCCCCCTTGATGTAGCGGTCCGGCAGGAACATCTTCTTCACCGGGTCGAAGAACTGCTCGATGGTCTTCGAGTCGATGAATCCGGCCTGCTGCAGGGCGAGGAAGATCTCCGAGGACAGCTCGCGGTTCTCCTCCGAGTGCGTCGTGTGGAAGTTGTCGAAGCTGATGCCGAAGCGCTGGTAGTCGCGCCGGTGGCCCTCGGCCACCTTGGCGATGAGCTCCTCCGGCGTGGTGCCCTCGGCCTCGGCCTTGAGCATGATGGGCGCGCCGTGGGTGTCATCGGCGCACACGAAATTCACCTTATGGCCCTGCAGGCGCTGGAAGCGCACCCAGATGTCGGCCTGCACATACTCCATGATGTGCCCGATGTGGAACGGGCCGTTGGCGTACGGCAGGGCCGTGGTGACGAAAAGCTTGCGGGGCATTGATTGTTTTTTCGAGACACCGCGATGATAGCAAATTGCTTTAAGATTCCAGCTTCGATTGCGCAATCCCCGGCCCCCACCGCATGCCTCCCACCGAGAATGACGTTCTCGCGGCGCTTTCCGAGCTGATCGATCCGGTCACGGGGCGCAACTATGTCGAGTCGAAGTGCGTGAAGAACCTGCGGATCGACGGCGACCGGATCGCCCTCGACGTGGTCCTCGGCTACCCGGCGCGCGGCGTGTTCGAGTCGGTGCGCCGCCAGGTCGCCGAGCGGCTGGCGAAGCTCCCCGGGGTGGCCCACGCGGCGGTGAACGTGCAGTCGAAGGTCGTCTCCCACTCCGTGCAGCGGGGCGTGAAGCTCGTCCCGGGGATCAAGAACATCATCGCGGTGGCCTCCGGCAAGGGTGGCGTGGGCAAGAGCACCACGGCCGTCAACCTCGCCCTGGCGCTCGCCGCCGAGGGCGCCTCGGTCGGCATGCTCGACGCCGACATCTACGGGCCCTCCCAGCCGCTCATGCTCGGCATCACCGGGCGCCCGACCTCGCGCGACGGCAAGACCATGGATCCCATGGAGGGCCACGGCCTGCAGGCCATGAGCGTGGGATTCCTGATCGAGCCCGACACGCCCATGGTGTGGCGCGGGCCGATGGTCACCCAGGCGCTCGAGCAGCTGCTCACCGAGACCAAGTGGCGCGACCTCGAGTACCTGGTGGTCGACCTGCCGCCGGGCACCGGCGACATCCAGCTCACGCTCGCGCAGAAGGTGCCCGTGACCGGCGCCATCATCGTCACCACGCCGCAGGACATCGCCCTGATCGACGCCCGCAAGGGACTCAAGATGTTCGAGAAGGTGGGCATCCCGATCCTGGGCGTGGTCGAGAACATGGCGATCCACATCTGCTCCCAATGCGGCCACGCCGAGCACATCTTCGGCTCGGGCGGGGGCGAGAAGATGTGCAAGGACTACGACGTCGAGTTCCTCGGCAGCCTGCCGCTCGACATCCGCATCCGCGAGCAGGCCGATTCCGGCAAGCCCACCGTGGTGTCCGACCCGGACGGTCCGATCGCCGCGATCTACCGCGACATCGCGCGCAAGGTCGCCGCGCGCATCGCGAAGCAGTCGGAGGACCGCTCCGCCGTATTCCCGAAGATCGTCGTCCAGAACAATTAGCGTCCGTCATTGAAGACCACCGGGGCGATCGTTGGAGCGGACGACAAGTCGCCGCTCAACTCCGCGAGCGAGAAGCCATGAGCATCAAGAGCGACACGTGGATCCGCCGCATGGCGGCCGAGCACCGCATGATCGAGCCGTTCGAGCCGGGGCAGGTGCGCGAGGCCGGCGGCAAGCGCATCGTGTCCTACGGCACGTCGAGCTACGGGTACGACGTGCGCTGCTCCGACGAATTCAAGGTCTTCACCAACATCAACTCGACGATCGTCGACCCGAAGAACTTCGACGAGAAATCCTTCGTGGACCTGAAGGGCGCGGTCTGCATCATCCCGCCCAACTCCTTCGCGCTCGCGCGCACGGTCGAGCGCTTCCGCGTGCCGCGCAACGTCCTGGTGATCTGCCTGGGCAAGAGCTCCTACGCGCGCTGCGGGATCGTCGTCAACGTGACCCCCCTCGAACCGGAGTGGGAGGGCTACGTGACCCTCGAGTTCTCCAATACCACGCCGCTGCCGGCAAAGATCTACGCCAACGAGGGCGTGGCGCAGATGCTCTTCTTCGAATCCGACGAGGTGTGCGAGATCTCGTACCGCGACCGCGGGGGCAAGTACCAGGGCCAGCAGGGCGTCACGCTGCCCAAGATCTGAGCGCCGGGCCTGCCGGAGCCGGCCAGCGCACATTTGCGACAAAAAAGTTTCAACGCCGGCGAACTTTTGCCCTATACTTCGCGCAATTTTTTCCGAATTGACCCCGTAAGGGACTCTTTCCCCACGACTTTTCAGGCCCCGCGAGGGGATTTGAAGGAGGTCATCATGACAGGAGCGAGAAACTGCGGCGCCCCGGTTGCCTGCCAGCCGCCGGGCAGGCCTGCGATGCCCGCCCGTTGCCCGACTTCCCGTCATCCGAGGCTGCGATGCCCAGATCCGCCACGATAAAAAGACTGCGACCCCTGCCGGAGTTCGCGCTCGACTCCCATCCGGAAGTCAGCCTCGACTTCTCGAGCGTCAAGCAATACCTCCTGAGGCACCCCTACAAGAAGCCGATCCTGCTCGTCGACGTCGACATCGTGCGCACGAAGACGCGCCGCTTCCGCGCCGCGCTGCCGCGCGTGCGGCCGCATTTCGCCGTGAAGGCCAATCCGGACCCGCGCGTGTTGAAGGTGCTGATACAGGAGGGCGCGGGCTTCGAGATCGCCTCCATCGCCGAGCTCGACCTGCTCATCGGCCTGGGCGTGCCGCCGGCCGAGATCTTCTACTCCAACCCGATGAAATCGCGCGCCTACCTCGAATACGCCGCGGCCAAGGGCGTCGAGTGGTTCGTGGTCGACAGCGACGAGGAAATCCGCAAGGTGCAATCGGTCAAGGCCGATGCCAAGATGTACCTGCGCATCGACGTTCCCAACATCGGCAGCGACTGGCCGCTCGCCGGCAAGTTCGGCGCCCACATGAACGACGTGCCCGAGCTGATCGAGACGGCAGTAAAGTGCCGCGCCGACCTCGCCGGGGTGACCTTCCACGTAGGCTCGCAGTGCCTGAATCCCGACAACTGGCGCGTGGGCATGGAGCGCGCGCGCAAGGTGTTCGCATCGATGCGCGCGGTAGGCCTCAAGCCGCGCCTGCTCAACCTGGGCGGGGGCTACCCGGTGCGCCACGTGAAGCCGATCCCTTCGATGGAGACGATCGCCGAGGTGATCAACCGGGAGCTGCGCCACTTCGGCCCCGAGGTGCAGGTGATCGCGGAGCCGGGGCGCTACCTGGTGTCGGACGCGGGCTACTTCATCTGCCGCGTGGTGGGCACCGCCATGCGCAACAACCAGCGCTGGATGTACTGGGACGCGGGCGTGTTCGGCGGCGTGATCGAGACGACCGAGGGCCTGCGCTACAACATCTACACCGAGCGCGACGGCGAGCCGGTTGCGTGGAACGTCGCGGGGCCGACGTGCGACTCGGTCGACGTCGTGATGCGCGAGGAGCTCTTCCCCGCGGACCTGCAGGAAGGCGATCTCATCTACATCAAGAACGCCGGCGCCTATACCACCGCGTACGCGAGCAACTTCAACGGGTTTCCCCTGCCGGACGTGGCGACCCTCGGCAGCTAGCGGCGGGCCTGCAGACGCTCGTGAGCCTGGTCGGCCGCGCCGGCGTGCAGGGCTGAATGGCGCAGGATTTCTGGGCTTCCAGCGGCTATGCGCTCCTGGACCGCGGGCCGGAGGGGCTGGTCGCCACCGACGCCTGGCTCGCGCACTTCCTCGCGCGCGAGGAGCTCGCGCCGCCCGAAGACGCCGGGCCGCGCGAGCGCGCCCTGCACGCGCAGGTCTCGGCCGCGCCGCGCTCCGTGGTAAGCGCGCCGATGCTGGCGGCGATCGAGGACGCCGACGCGCGCGAAAACTGGACGCACTTCCTGCGCTTTCGCGAGCGCGTGCTCCAGAATCCCACGCTCGAGGCCTGCTATGCCGATCTCTTTGCGCACGGGGCGGTGGATGTCGCGCCGGCATTCGTGGACGCGCTGGCGCAGCCGATCATCCGCGCGGCTCTCGACGGCACCGAGGATGCCTGGCTGTGCCGCGCGGGCGAGCTCCTGTTCCGCCGCCAGCGGGTGAGCGCCGAAGGCGGCCAGGTGCTGTGCGCCGATGCGGCCACGATCGAGGTGTTCGCCGAGACCGGCGGATTCGGCAGCGTCGGGCGCCTGCTGCGCCGCCAGGACGCGCTGCCGCAGGTGAAGATGGATGTGCTCACGCACGAGAACGCGCCGCTCTATTTCCTGCGCGACGAGCTGTTCGGGTTCGTGCTCGACCTGCGCGCGGGAAGCCGGGGCGCGGCGGCATTCGCGCAGGTGCTCGAGCGCTGGATCGCGCGCATGACCGGGTCGCGCGTCGCGATCGAGCCGGTGGAGCGCATCGACGACCCGCGCTGGAGATGGCACGTGGGGCTCGACGTGGATGCGAGCGCGCTGCTCGACGCGCTTTACCGCGGGCAGGCGGTGCCGGCCGGCGACCTCGAGCGGCTCGTGCTGCTGCTGCGCCTGGAGTTCCGCGATCCCGGCGACGTGGTGCCGGAGATGGCCGGGCGCCCCGTGTACCTCGGGCTCGCCTGCCGCCCGGACCGCACGCTCAAGGCGAAGCCCCAGAACCTGCTCGCCAACCTGCCGCTGCGCTCCCCGCACTGACCCGCGCGGTAGAATCGGGGTTCTGAAGAGGAGTCCGCCATGACGGCAGTCACGCAGAACACCGGAAGCTTCATGCTCAGCGAGGAAATCGAGATCCTGATGGCCGAGCGCGCCAGGCTGCTGCGCGTGGCGGGGGCCGCAGCCCAGTTCGTGGCGGTCATGGACAGCCGCAGCCTGCCGGGCAACGTCGCAACCGAGGCCGAGATCCTGGCCGAGAGCGTCAACGCCCTCGCGGAGGACACGCTGAAGGATGCGTTGCGCTCGATCACTCACGCCGGGTCCACCGTTTCCTGAAGGGGAGGGGCCATGAATCGCGATGCCTTCAACATGAGCATCCGCAAGTTCCTGAAGACGGTCGGCGTGCATTCGCAGCGCGAGATCGAGGCTGCGGTCGAGCGGGCCATGGCCGCGGGCAAGCTCAAGGGCAACGAGTCGCTGCCCGCCAGGATGACCCTCACGCTCGGCGGGGTCGAGCTGTCCGTCGCCTTCGACGACACGATCACGCTCGAGTGAACGACGCCTCGATCCCGGTCGCCGTCGGCTATGCCGACATCGTGGCGGCCGCCGGACGGCTGGCGGGGGTGGCGCACCGCACGCCGGTCGCCACCTCGCGGCAGTTCGACGCGCTCGCCGGCTGCGAGGCCCATTTCAAGCTGGAAAACCTGCAGCGCATGGGGGCGTTCAAGTTCCGCGGCGCCTACAACGCGCTCGCTCAGCTCGATGCCGGGCGCCGCGCCGCCGGAGTGGTCACGTTTTCCTCGGGTAACCATGCGCAGGCGGTGGCCCTCGCGGGAAAGCTGCTCGGGGTTCCGGCGACCATCGTGATGCCCGCCGACGCGCCCGCCGTGAAGGTGGCGGCCACGCGCGGCTACGGCGCCACGATCGTCTTCTACGACCGGGCCGCCGGCCAGCGCCGCGAGGAAGCGGCCGAGCGAATCGCGCGCGAGCAGGGCGCGACGCTGATCCCGCCCTTCGACCATCGCGACGTGATCGCCGGGCAGGGCACGGCGGCGAAGGAATTGCTGGAGGAGGTGGGACCGCTGGACGACCTGTTCGTCTGCTGCGGCGGCGGCGGGCTGCTGGCGGGCTGCGCCGTGGCGGCCAGCCATCTTTCGCCGGGCACGCGCGTGATCGGCGTGGAGCCCGCGGCGGGCGACGATGCCGCGCGCTCGCTGCGCAGCAGGAGCCTGCAGAGGGTGGAAAACCCGGTCACGATCGCCGACGGTGCGCGCACCGAGTCGCTCGGCGCGCTCACGTTTCCGCTCGTGCTGCGCTACGTTCAGGACATCATCACCGTGACCGACCCGCAGCTGGTCGAGGCCATGCGCTTCCTCTGGGAGCGCATGAAGCTCGTGGTGGAGCCCACCGGTGCGCTCGCCACCGCAGGGGTGCTGTCGGGACCGCTCGAAGTGCGCGGCCGGCGCGTGGGCATCATCGTGTCCGGCGGCAACGTCGACTTGAAGGCGATGGCTACCCTCTTCGCGTGAGCGCCATCCCGGTGCTCGGGCCGGCGGTGCCGCGCAGGGGCGGGGTGGTCGCGCCGGCGTTCGGGCGCGCCGTGCTCGCGCTGCTGCGCTGGCGCATCGAGGGTGAGTTCCCCGACCTGCCCAAGCTGGTGGTCGCGGTGGCCCCGCACACCTCGAACTGGGATTTCGTGGTGGGGGTGGCCGCGATGTTCGCGCTCGACCTGCGCATCACGTTCATCGGCAAGCACACGCTCTTCCGCCCGCCCTTCGACGCCGTGCTGCGCTGGCTGGGCGGCATTCCCGTGGACCGCTCGAGCGCCAACGGCCTCGTCAAGGCATCGGTGCGCGCGTTCGGCGAGGTGCAGCGCCGCATCCTGGTGATCGCACCCGAGGGGACGCGCAAACCTGTCGCCCGCTTCAAGTCGGGCTTCCTGCGCATCGCACGCGGCGCGGGCGTGCCGGTGCTGCTCGCCACCCTGGACTACGGCGCGCGGTGCGTGCGCTTCGGGCCGCTCGTGCGCCCCGGCCCCGATGTCGAAGCCGACCGGCGCCGCATCGAGGCGCATTTCGCGCCGGTGCGCGGCAGGAGACCGCGCGCCCGGAGTCTATAATCGGGCAGCCTTCCTCGAAGTCCCTTCCTTGAGCCTTCTCGCGATACTTGCCTGCCTTCTCGCGCAGCACGCCTATCCGCCGCAGCCGCGCCAGCCCCTGATGGCGTTTTACGGGCGCCTGAGCCTCTCGGCGGCCAAGCGGCTGAATGCGGGCGACCGCAACTCCGGCATCGCCGCCTGGATCGTGCTGATGCTCGCGGTGCTGGTGCCGGTCGCGCTGGTGACCGCCCTCGCCGTGGCGCTGCATCCGGTCTTCGTATGGCTGCTCGATGTCGCGGTGCTCTATGCGACGCTGCGCTTCCTCGCGACCGTCATGCAGTTGGCGTCGATCGAGAAGTCCCTGCGCGCCTCCGACCTGGCGCTCGCTTCGAACCGCCTCGCGCAATGGATGGGAGAGCCGGTCGAGGGCCGCGATGCCGGCGCTCTCGCGCGGCTTGCGGCGGAGCATGCATTGCGCGAAGTGCACCATGGCGCCTTCGCCCCGCTCTTCTGGTTCCTCGTGCTTCCCGGTCCGCTCGGCCTGGTGCTGTATCCGCTCGCCCTGCGCGCAGCGCAGAGCTGGGAGCACCTGGTCGATCCGGCGGAACGCGACTTCGGATGGTTCGCGGGGCGCGCGTTCCACGTCATCGACTGGATCCCCCAGCGCCTCACGGCGTTCGCGTTCGCGGTGGTTGGCGACTTCGAGGACGCGCTGTATTGCTGGCGCGCGCAGTCGGGACAGTGGGCGCGGCCGGAAGAAGGCATCGTGCTCGCGAGCGGGGCGGGCGCGCTCGGCGTGCGTCTCGGGGATCCGGTCGACCCGGCGGGGACCTACGCGCCGCGCCCGGCGCTGGGGGTGGGAGAGCCCGCGCGCGAAGAGGCGCTCGCGAGCCTCGAGGGCCTGCTCTGGCGCGCCCTCGTCCTGTGGCTGATCGTCTACCTGCTCGCTGCGGCGCTGCAGCTCGCCTGAACGCAAGGCAGCCCATCGTGGAACTGCGCCTCGACCGCTTCTATCGCTACGCGCAGCTCGCCGAGATCCTCGCGGGCTTCGCCGCGCGCCGACCCGAGCTCTTCCGCGTCGAGAGCATCGGCAGCAGCCACGAGGGGCGCGACATCCTGGTGGTGACGGCGAGCTGCACGCGCACCGGAACGGCGGCACGACAAGCCCGGCGTTCTGGATCGACGGCAACATCCACGCGGCCGAGCTCACCGCGTCGAACCGCGTGCCTGTACTACCTGCAAGCGCTCGAGGAAGGCTACGGCACGGACCCGGACGTGACCCAGCTGCTCGACACGCGCATGGTCTACGTCTGTGCCGCGCCTCAATCCCGACGGCGCGGAGCTGGCGCTGGCCGACCGCCGCGCTACATCCGCTCGTCGACGCGCCCCTATCCGTTCGACGAGGAGCCG
Organism: uncultured beta proteobacterium; assembly: GCA_963758215.1. Lineage (GTDB taxonomy): Bacteria > Pseudomonadota > Gammaproteobacteria > Burkholderiales > Usitatibacteraceae > Usitatibacter. The sequence goes on from CAVWUN010000002.1 coordinate 18,302, forward strand.
GTCGACGGCTTGACGATCGAGGACGTCGACGGCGACGGCCGCATCCTCTACATGCGCGTGCCCGATCCGAACGGCAGCTACAAGACGCATCCCGGGGACGCCGCGCCTGATGATCGCGCGCGAGCCCGGCGAGGTCGGCGGCGACTACTGCCGCGTGATGCCCGAGGGCAGGCTGCGCGACTTCGACGGCGTGGCGATGCGCGTCAACCGCGACACGCGAGGGCCTCGACCTCAACCGCAACTTCCCGTCGCGGTGGCGCCAGGAGTTCGAGCAGGTCGGCGCGGGGCCGTATCCCACGCAGCGAGCCCGAGGTGCGCGCGATGGTGGACTTCATCGTGCGCCACCCGAACATCGGCGCGGCGGTCAGCTTCCACACGCACAGCGGCGTGATCCTGCGGCCGATGGGCGAGCCCGACGACGACATGCCGCCGAGGACCTGTGGATGATCAAGCTCTTCGGGCGCAAGAGCACCGAGCTCACCGGCTATCCGACCATCTCGATCTTCCACGACTTCAAGTACCACCCGAAGGAGGTGATCACCGGCGGCACGACTGGATCTACGAGCACCTGGGCGCGCTCTTCTGGACCGTCGAGATCTGGGCCCCGAACCAGGAGGCCGGAATCGAGGACTACGACTTGATCGACTGGTACCGCGAGCACCCGCCGGAGGACGACCTGAAGCTGCTGAGGTGGAGCGAGCGAGCTGGGCGGCGAGGCGCACGTCGACTGGTATGCCTTCGAGCATCCGCAGCTGGGGCCAGTCGAGATCGGCGGCTGGGACAAGCTTGCGGTGTTCCGCAATCCGCCGCCGAAGCAGCGCGAGCGCGAGGTGCGCCGCTTTCCGGGCTGGCTCACCTGGCAGGCGCTCACGCTGCCGCGGCTCGAGCTGTTCAACGCGGAGCTCACGCGGCTGGGCGAGGACACCTGGCACGTGCGCCTCGCGGTGCACAACACCGGCTACCTGCCGTCGTACGTGACCAAGCGCGCGCTCGAGCGCCGGGTCGTGCGCGGCGTCATCTTCGAGATCGCGCTGCCCGAAGGGGCACAGCTGGTCGCGGGCAAGGCGCGCTTCGAAGGTTCCCAGCTCGAGGGCCGCGCGAGCAAGTCCTCGCTGCAGGCGTTCCTGCCCAACCCCGATCTCGCTGGAGATCGCGGCCAGTACGAATGGACGATCCGGGCGCCCGAAGGCGCGGAGGTGACGGTCGTCGCGCGCCACGATCGCGCCGGCAGGATCTCGCATACGCTCCTGCTCGCCTGAGCGCACCCTTGCGAAAGTGCTAGGCTGGACCCATCTCCGGAAGCAACGGAGGTGTTCCATGTCTGCAGTGCGCCCGGCCGCGGTGGCCGGCAGCTTCTATCCCGGCGATCCCTCGGCCCTGGCGGCGGAGGTGGCCGCCTATCTCGCGCAAGCCGCGCGCGGCGCGCAGGATGCGTTTGTTCCCAAGGCGATCATCGCGCCCCATGCCGGCTACATGTACTCCGGCCCGGTCGCGGCCTCGGCGTACGCCCGGCTCGCGCCCCTGCGCGGCACGATCCGGCGCGTCGTGCTGGCCGGGCCGGCGCATCGCGTGCACGTGCGCGGCGTGGCGATCCCGTCGGCGCGGGCGTTCGCTTCCCCCCTGGGAGAGGTGGTGCTCGACGCCGCCGCGCTGGAGGCCATCGGCCCGCTGCCTGGCGTGCAAACGAACGATCGGGCGCATGCGCTCGAGCACTCGCTCGAGGTGCACCTGCCGTTCCTGCAGTCGGTGCTCGGGGATTTCCGGCTGGTGCCGCTCGTGGTGGGCGATGCGCGATCCGAGGACATGGCCGCGCTCCTGGAGGCGCTCTGGGGCGGCCCGCAGACCCTCGTCGTGGTGAGCTCAGATCTCTCGCACTACCTTTCCTACGACGCCGCACGCGCGCGCGACGCCGACACCGCGCGCGCCATCCTGCGCCTCGAGGCGCGACTCGACCCGGAAGATGCGTGCGGCGCCGCGCCCGTGAACGGGCTGCTCGAGCTCGCGCGCCGCCGTGGGCTCGAGGCGCAGCTCGTCGACCTGCGCAATTCCGGCGACACCGCGGGCGGCCGCGATCGCGTGGTGGGCTACGGGGCGTTCGCGTTCCGGGAGGCGGGACATGGATGACGCATCGCGTCGCGGCCGCGTGCTGGTGGCCATCGCGCGCGAGGCCATCGCGCGCGCCGCGCCTGCGGCGTTCGCGCCCGCGCAATGGGACGCGGAGTGGCTGCGCGCGACCGCCGCGAGCTTCGTGACGCTGCGCGAGGCGGGCGAGCTGCGCGGATGCATCGGTACCGTCGATGCGCATCGCGGGCTGGGCGAGGATGTCGCACACAACGCCTATGCCGCGGCCTACCGCGATCCGCGTTTCGCGCCGCTGGCTCCCGGCGCGTGCGATCGCATCGAGGTCGAGGTGTCGGTGCTCTCGCAACGCGAGGCGCTCGAGGCGCCGAGCGAGGCTGCGCTGGCGGCAAGCCTGCGTCCGGGCGTGGACGGCGTGGTCCTCGAATTCGAGGGCCTGCGCGCGACCTTCCTGCCGCAGGTCTGGGACAGCCTTCCCGACCCGGTCGACTTCCTCGCGGAGCTGCGCCGCAAGGCGCGCCTGCCCGCGCGCTTCTGGCATCCGCGCCTCATGGTCTCGCGCTACACGGTGGAGAAGTATCGATGACGGCGCGCGTGCCCGAGCCGATCGAGGGCGACCTGCACCCGGGCCGCTGGTGGCACCGGCTGGACGACGGCCGCATCCAGTGCGACCTGTGCCCGCGCGACTGCCGGCTGCACGAGGGGCAGCGGGGCGCCTGCTTCGTGCGCGCACGCGTGGGGGATGCCATGGTCCTCACCACCTACGGCCGCTCCTCGGGATTCTGCCTGGACCCGATCGAGAAGAAGCCGCTCAATCACTTCCTCCCCGGCAGCGCGGTGCTGTCGTTCGGCACGGCGGGTTGCAACCTCGCGTGCAAGTTCTGCCAGAACTGGGACATCTCGAAGTCGCGCGACATGGACCGGCTCATGGATCGCGCCTCACCCGAGGCGATCGCGCGCGCGGCGGTGCAATCCGGCGCGCGCAGCGTCGCATTCACCTACAACGACCCGGTGATCTTCGCCGAGTACGCGATGGACGCGGCCGACGCGTGCCGGGCGGCCGGCATCCTCACGGTGGCGGTGACCGCGGGCTACATCTCGCCCGCCCCGCGGCGCGAGTTCTACGCGAAGATGGATGCCGCGAACGTGGACCTGAAAGGCTTCACCGACGAGTTCTACGTGAAGCTCACGGGCGCGAGGCTGGCACCCGTGCTGGATACGCTCACCTACCTGCGCCACGAGACCGACGTCTGGTTCGAGATCACCACGCTGCTCATCCCGGGAAAGAACGACTCCGCCGAGGAAGTGCGTGCCATGTCGCAATGGATCTTCCGCGAGCTCGGGCCCGATGTCCCGCTGCATTTCACCGCGTTCCATCCCGACTTCAAGATGACCGACCTGCCGCCCACGCCCGCCGCCACGCTGGCGCGCGCGCGCGCGCTCGCGATCGACGCGGGCCTGCGCTACGTCTACACAGGCAACGTGCACGACCGCACCGGGGGCACCACGTTCTGCCCCGGCTGCGGCGCGGCGCTCGTCGAGCGCGACTGGCATCGCATCGACGCCTACCGGCTTGCCCCGGACGGAAGGTGTCCCGATTGCGCGACGTCGATTCCCGGGCGGTTCGAGACGTTCGCCGCGCATCGCCAGTTTGGCCGGCGCCGGATACCGGTGAGCCTTTCGGCGCGTTGATTCAGGCCGGCCCGTGATCGCGCAGGAACTGCGCGAACCCGTGGATCGGCTCGTTGGCGGTGAGGAGGGTTGCGGCGCGTGCGGCGATCGCGGCGCGCAGGTCTGCGAGCCGGGGCGCGTCGGCGAGCAGCTGCGTCGCGTGCTCGACGTATTCGCCGGCATCGCGCGCGACCAGCTCCGGCAGCCCGAGGATGCGCAACATGGCCGACGTCTGGCGCGCCCGGGCGCAATCCCCCTCGAAACCCAGCACGGCGGCGCCCACCCCGAGCGCATCGAGCGTGGTGCCCCCGCCGGAAAATCCCGGGGTATCGAGCACCAGGTCCGCCGCGGCGATGCCGCCGAGATATTCCGCGTAGGGCCGCACCGGGGCGAAATGCAGTGCCGCGCCGGGATCGACGCCATGGCGTGCAAGCGCGCGCTCCAGGCGTGTGCGCAAGCGCCGCGTGAGGCCCGCGCCGCGATCGAAGAACACGAGCCGCGCCCCGGTGCGCTCGAGGATCTCGGCGAGGACCGCGTCGAATTCGGGCGGCACCTTCATGGCGTTCTGCAGGCAAAGCAGCAGGGGCCGGCCCGCGCGGCGCAGGGTGCGCAGCCACGCGTCGTCGCCGGCCGCTTGCGCAGCCCAGGGCCGTGCTCCGAGACCGGGCAGGCGCACCAGTGTTTCGCAGTAATGGGAGTCGCCGTCCGCCGGCTCGAGGGATTCGCCGCTCAGGAAGTAATCCACGCTCTCGAGGCCGCTCGATGCGGGGTGTCCGTAGAGCGCCGCCTGGACGGGCGCGAGGCGCAGCGCGGCGAGCGCAAGCTGGCGTGGATCCAGGCCGATGTCCGGATAGACGAGCACGTCGAGGGCCGCGGCGCGGATGGCACGCGCGAGGGGCTCGAGCGGCCCGGCGTGGTGCGAAAAGTGCTCCACCGCCGAAGCGATCTGGCGGGTGCGCGCGTCGGCTTCCTCGCCCGTGAACCAGACGTGGCGCTCGAAGCGCGCCGGATCGAGGCCGGTGATGCTGGCGCCGAAGAAGCGCGCCACCACGTGGTTGCGCAGGTAGCCGCTCACGAATCCGACGCGCATCCTGCGCCCCCGCGCCGCCGCGGGCGCAGGGCGCTCGACGCCCCACGGAAAGGCGGCGCGCACCACGCGAGCGACGAGCGCGGCATAGCGCCGCTGGCGTGGCTGGGGATCCCCGGACAGATAATGCAGCGCGAAGGGCAGCACGGAGGTGGCCGCCTCCAGCGCACGCGGTCGCCGGGAGACGTTGTTGCCCTGGAGGAATTCCCCCAGCGAGTCGAGCTCGGCGTCGAACCGTGCCAACGCGGCCTGCGCGTGCGCCGCATCATCGACAATGGCCGGCAGTGCCGCGACCTTCGCCCAGCGCACCTGCGGCGAGTCGGGCGCCAGCGCACCGGCGCGCGCGAGCGCCGCGTGCGCGCCCTCGTAGTCCGCCGTCTCCTGGCGTGCAAGGCCGATCTCCAGCCACAGATCGCCGTCGTCGGGACGCAGGGCGGCCGCCCGCTCGAGATGCGCGAGGGCGCCGTCGGCATCATGCATGAGGCGGGCAGCGCTCCCCGCGGCGCCCCACCAATGCGCCGCGTCCGGCGCGCGCGCGGCGGCGGCTTCGGCTGACGCGCGCGCCTCCCCGTAGCGCGCCTGGTCGATGCGCAGCAGGGCAAGGTTGCCGAGCACCGTGGGATCATCGGGCCGCAGCCGGGCGGCGCTCCGCAGCGCGGGCTCGGCCTCCTCCAGGCGACCTTGCATGCGCAGGAAGTTGGCGAAGCTCACCAACAGCTCCGGCCAGTCGGGGCGGGCGGCAAGCGCCCGGCGATAGGCGGCCTCCGCCATTTGCGCGTGGCCGCGCGCTTCCTGCAGCTGGGCGAGGTTGTAGGCGGCCTCGGCGTAGCCGGGATCGGCCGCGAGCGCGTCTTCGAGCGATTGCGCAGCTTCCTCGAGCGCGCCGCTTGCCTTCAGGGCAAGCCCGAGGTTGTTGCGCGCCTGGACGAAGCCGGGCCGCAGTTCGAGCGCGCGCCGGTAGTGCGTGATCGCGCCCACGGCATCGCCGCGCTGGTAGGCGACCACACCGAGCAGGTGCCGCACGTCGGCATTGTCCGGAAGCAGGCCGGCGAGCTGAGCGTACAGCGCCTGCGCGCCCGGAAGGTCGCCCGCGCGATGCAGCCGCTGGGCGCCGAGCAGCAGCTCGCGCACCCGTGCCTGGTCTAGCGGGACCACTCCGGATGCTGCTCGTGCAGCTCGCGGTGCTGCTCGATGAGGACCTGGTAGAAGGACAGGCGCGCGGCGCTGATCTCGCCGCGTGCGGCCGCCTCGATCACCGCGCAGCCGGGCTCGCCCAAGTGCGCGCAATCGTTGAACTTGCAGCGCCCGAGGTAGGGGCGGAACTCGCGCATCGCCTCGCCGATCTGGTCCTCGGTGAGGTGAAAAAGGCCGAAGGACTGGAAGCCCGGAGTGTCGATGATCGCGGTGTCGCGGTCGAGGCGGTAGAAGCGCGAGAAGGTGGTGGTGTGGGCGCCGGCGCCGAGCGAGGCGGTGAGCTCGCCCACGCGCGCCACCTCGCTCATCACCAGCGCGTTGACCGTCTTGGACTTGCCCATCCCGCTCTGGCCCACCAGCAGCGTGAGCTTGTTCTCGAGGTGCGGCAGCAGCGGGGCCACGTCGAACTTGGCCGACATGGTGATCACCGCATAGCCGATCTTGGCGTGGGCCTCGAGCGACTGGCGTGCCGCGGCGTGCTCGGGCAGGTCGGACTTGTTGAGTGCGATCACCACCGGGATGCGCGCCGCGTCACAGGCGACCAGGCTGAGGTTCAGGAACGCCTCGCTGAACGGCGGCTTGGGCGCGAGCAGGATCACCACCTGGTCGACGTTCGCGGCGAGCGTCTTCTCGCGCCACTGGTCGGAGCGGTAGAGCAGGTTGCGGCGCGTGCCGACGCGCTCGATCGAGCCCTGCGCCGAGCCGGTGAGCCGCGCCTCGACGAAGTCGCCGCAGGTGGCGTCCTGGCGCTTGCCCTTGCGCGTGCAGACGATCTGGCGGCGGTCGGCCAGCTCGACCAGGAACTCGCGGCCGAAGTCGGCGACGACCCGCCCTTCGACCACGACCTGCTGCTCCCGCTCCCGGCGCGTGGTCATGGCAGGCGCGGGGGGCGCGTTCCGGCGCGGCAGGCGGAGCGGCGGCCGCTCACAGCTCGAACAGGGCGTCGAGCTTGGCGGCGCAGATGAAGTCGTTCTCCGACAGGCCGTCGATGGCGTGGGTCACGTAGGAGACGCGGCACTGGTTGTAGCCCACCTGCAGGTCCGGATGGTGGTCCTCGCGGTGGGAGATCCACGCCGCGGCGTTCACGAAGGCCATCGTCTCGTAATAGTTGCCGAAGCGGTAGGTCTTGGCGATCGCCTTGCCCTCGAGCGCCCAGCCGGACATGCCCTTGAGCATCGGCAGGATCTGCTCGGGGGTGAGGGGGGCCACGCCGCCCTCGCAGGGCCGGCATTTCTTGCGCGCAAGCTCATTCATGGGGCCGCCTTCCGGAGGTGGTCGATGCGCAGTGCCGCCGGGGGATGCGAATCATACACCAGCGAGTGCAGCGGGTCCGGGGTGAGCGTGGCGGCGTTGTCGCGATACAGCTTGGCGAGCGCGCTCACCAGGCTTGCGGAGGAGGCATGCGCGGCTGCGAAAGCGTCGGCTTCGAACTCCTGTCGGCGCGCCATGAGGCTCGCGAGCGGCTGGAAGGGAAACATGAAGACCGGGACCACGAGCGCGAAGCACGCGAGCGCAGCCCCGATGTGCGGCGCGCCCAGGTGCATGGCCTGGTGGAAGGCGGGCTGCCCGTAGAGCCAGCCGAGGATCGCGAGCAGCAGCAGCGCAAGCGCGAAGCGCACCATGAGCATGAGCGGGATGTGGTGGCGTGCGAAGTGCCCGAGCTCGTGCGCGAGCACCGCCTCGATCTCTTCCGAGGTGAGGCGCTTCATCAGCGTGTCGAAGAACACGATGCGCTTCTGCGCCCCGAAACCCGTGAAATAGGCATTGCCGTGGCTCGAGCGGCGCGAGCCATCCATCACGAACAGCCCTGCGGCGTGGAAGCCGCAGCGCTCGAGCAGCGCCTCGATGCGGCTGCGCAGCTCGCCTTCCTCGAGCGGGGTGAAGCGGTTGAAGAGCGGGGCGATCCAGCGCGGGAAGACGGTCACGAGGACCAGCGTGAACGCCATCCAGGCGATCCAGGCGTACACCCACCAGTACCGGCCGCTTGCCTCGAGCAGCCAGAAGATCGCGAGCAGCAGCGGGGCCCCGAGCACGAAGGCGAGCAGCGCGCCCTTGGCCGCGTCGGAGGCGAAGAGCGCGGGTGTCGTGCGGTTGAATCCATGGCGCGCCTCGATCTCGAAGGTGCGCCAGGCGTCGAACGGGAGGGCGGCGAGCGCGCCCACCAGCATCGCGCCGAACACGGTCGCGAGCTCGCGCGCGTGGCCGGCACCGAAGGCGCGCTGCGCGAGCGCGTCGATCCACGCCACGCCGCCGCCAACGGTGAGCGCGAGCAGCAGCGCGCCATCGATCAACCACGCCTCGATCGCTCCCAGCCGCAGCTTCTCCAGGGTGTATTGCGCCGCCTTGCGGTGCGCCTCGAGGGGGATCAGCCCGGCGAAGTCGGCGGGCACGGTGTCGCGATGCCGCGCCACGTGCCGCGCCTGGCGCGCGGCGAGCCACGTGCGCCACGCGAGGGAGGCGAGCACGAAGGCCACGAGGACGGCGGTGAAAGTATGTGCGCTCACAGCGTATGGTGATTGCGGCGCGCGCATGACACAATCGGCGCGACCCCGAGTTGGCGGATGCCATGGCCCAAGCGACGCAGGACAAGACCCCGTTGGTATGGATAGACATGGAGATGTCGGGCCTCGTTCCCGACCGCGACCGCATTCTCGAGGTCGCCATGGTGGTCACCGACTCCGAACTCAACACGCTCGCGGAGGCGCCGGTGTACGTGCTGCACCAGCCCGAGGAGGTGCTCGAGGCGATGGACTCCTGGAACAAGGCGACGCACGGGCGCTCCGGCCTGGTCGACAAGGTGCGCGCCGCGACCCTGCACGAGGCCGAGGTCGAGGCGCGCCTCATCGAGTTCCTGAAGCCGATCGTGGCCGAGCGCGTGGCGCCCCTGTGCGGCAACACCGTGCACCAGGACCGGCGCTTCATGGCGCGCTACATGCCCGCGTTCGACGCGTACCTGCACTATCGCATCGTCGATGTCTCGACGCTGAAGGAGCTCGCGCGCCGCTGGCGCCCGGAGGTCCTGCAGGGCATCGCCAAGGAGGGGCGCCACGAAGCGCTGGCCGACGTGTACGAGTCGATCGAGGAGCTCAAGCACTACCGGCGCGAATTCCTGCGCACCGACCAAGGTTCCTAGCGGCGCGTTCACTGCGCGCGCGACCAGTCGCGCGAGCGCTCCACGGCGCGCTTCCAGCCATGCAGGCGTGCGGCGGCGAAGTCGCGCGAGACGGCGGGCTCGAAGACGCGCTCGCGTTCCCAGAGGGAGGCGATCGCCGCCTCGTCTTCCCAGAATCCCACCGCGAGCCCCGCAAGGTACGCCGCCCCGAGCGCGGTGGTCTGCGTCACGCGCGGGCGCACCACCGGCACGCCCAGCAGGTCGGCCTGCATCTGCATGAGCAGGTTGGAGACGGCCGCGCCGCCGTCCACGCGCAGCTCGGTGAGCGCGATGCCGCAATCGCCGCTCATCGCCTCGGCGAGCTCCGCGCTCTGGAACGCGATGGCCTCGAGCGTTGCGCGCGCGAGGTGCGCGCGGGTGGTGCCGCCCGTGATCCCCACGATCGTGCCGCGCGCGCGCGGATCCCAGTACGGTGCGCCCAGTCCGGCGAGCGCGGGGACGAAATACACGTCGCCGGTGTCGGGGACGCTGGCGGCGAGCTCGTCGACCTCCGCCGCCCGGGCGACGAGGCCCAGGCCGTCGCGCAGCCACTGGATGGCGGCCCCGGCCACGAAGACGCTGCCTTCGAGCGCGTAAGTGGTGCGGCCGCCCAGCCCGCAAGCCACCGTTGACAGCAGCCGGTGGCGCGAGACGGCGGCTGCTTCTCCGGTGTGCATCAGCAGGAAGCACCCGGTGCCGTAGGTATTCTTGGCCATGCCCGGGCGGTGGCACGCCTGGCCGAAGAGCGCGGCCTGCTGGTCGCCGGCGATTCCCGCGAGCACGATGCCGGCCGGAAATCCCTCGCAGGCGGAGACCGCGACCACGCCGCTCGAGGGCACGACGGACGGCAGCACCGAGCGCGGGATGTCGAGCAGCGCGAGCAGCTCGTCGTCCCAAGCGAGCGCGTGGATGTCGAAGAGCAGCGTGCGCGACGCGTTGGTCACGTCGCTCACGTGCACGCGTCCGCCCGACAACTGCCAGGCGATCCACGCGTCGATGGTGCCGAACGCGAGCTCGCCGCGACGCGCCCGCTCGCGGGCCCCGGGCACGTTGTCGAGCAGCCACGCGAGCTTGGTGCCCGAGAAGTAGGCGTCGAGCAGCAGGCCGGTCTTGCGAGCGAAGAGCGCCTCGTGGCCCGACTGTCGCAGCGCGTCACATCGGGACGCGGTGCGTCGGTCCTGCCATACGATCGCATTGGCTATGGGTAGCCCGGTCGCGCGGTCCCAAAGGAGCGTCGTTTCGCGCTGATTGGCCACGCCGATGGCCGCCACTTCCGAGGCAGAAAGCCCTGCGGCGACAAGGGCCTGCACGCCTGATTCGCGCTGCGTGCGCCAGATTTCGAGGGCGTCATGCTCGACCCAGCCCGGCCGCGGGAAGATCTGGCGGAATTCTTGCTGGGCTATCCCCAGTATCCGGCCGTCATGCCCGAAAACGATGGCGCGCGAGCTGGTGGTGCCCTGGTCGAAGGCGAGGATTGCCTTCATTTGAAGTAAAAGGGCCTCCGGCTTTTGGTTTTTGCGCCGATCATACGTTAAAATCCGTCTCGGACAGCCGGAATCTTTGGAGGGTTCCGTGGGACTTCTAGACGATCTCAAGAAACAGGCAGACGCGCTCAAATCGCAGGACGTCGACAAGACGGAAAGCCTGCGCTCCACGGCGGTCGCCGTCGACCACGCCCTGCGCCGGACGTTCCTCTATCTCAACGACCTGGGCAAGCAGCTGAACGTCGTGCAGATGCCCAGCCCGTTCGCCTTCGAGCTTCCGACCGTCGGCAAGATCGACGGCCTGGTCATCAAGGACTTCTTCTGCGACTTCCGCTCCAAGCACTTCATCGACAAGGACTACTACGGGGAAGTCCAGGTCGGCTATCGCTGCTGGTCCGACAAGGTCCTCACCATCAAGAAGGGCCCGGACGACATGGAGAAATTCCGTGACGTCCTGTGGCAGTCGAACATCGAGCACAAGAGCGAACAGTTCCGCAACGAACGCAAGGTGATCACGCACGAGGTCTTCAAGGTGAAGTGCGACTTCCGCGTGCAGGGCAAGATCGAGGGCGACCACGAAAGCGGCAAGATGAAGGTGGTCGCCAAGAACGTCGGTGGCTTCCAGATCGATCTCTTCAACCTCATCGCGCTGGAGATGAACGACCAGGCGGTCGAGGAATTCGCCAAGTTCATGATCGGCCGCCCGAACCAGTGGGCCGAGGTGGTGAAGCGCTCCATCCTGACCCCGCGCCCCACGGCTGCCGCCCCGAAGCCCAAGATCGAGCCGCAGTACGTGGTGCACAAGGCGCCCGAGCCCGAGCCGTCCGCGGAAGAGAAGCGCGGCTTGCTGGGCTCGCTCAAGTCGCTCATCCCCAAGAAGCAGTAGCCGCCCCGGGCGGCCATGGCGCGACTGCTGCTCCTCGTTGGTACGCGCAAGGGACTGTTCGTCCTTGCCTCCGATGCGCAGCGCCGGTCATGGACCCTGGAAGGGCCGCACTTCCTCGGCGAGATCGTCCATCACGCGGTGCTCGATCCGCGCGATGCCGGGACGATGCTCGCGGCGGTGCGCGCCGGGCATCTCGGCCCCACCATCTACCGCTCGCAGGACCAGGGCCGCTCGTGGGCGGAGGCCTCGCTGCCGCCCCGGTTCGACAAGGCCGCGCCAGGGGAAGCCGGCGAATCGGTGGCACACGTCTTCTGGCTCGCACCGGGGCACGCCGACGAGCCTGGCCGCTGGTACGCGGGCACCTCCCCGCAGGGACTCTTCGCATCCGATGACGCCGGCCGCACGTGGCATGGCGTGGCGGGCTTCAACGCCCACCCGGATCGGCGCAAATGGATCGGCAGCCCCCAGGATGCGCCGCCCGATGGCGGAACGCTGCATTCGGTCAATGTCGACCCCCATGATCCCCGCCACCTCTACTTGGGCCTTTCGGCCGGCGGGGTCTTCGAGTCGCGCGATCGGGGCGCGACGTGGACGCCGCTGAACGCCGGATGCGCCGCCGACTTCCTGCCCGATCCCCAGGCGCCCTACGGACACGATCCCCACTGCCTGCGGGTGCATCCGCAGACCGGCGACGTGTACCAGCAGAACCATTGCGGGATCTACCGGCTCGACCGCGACCGGGCGCACTGGGTGCGCATCGGCAACGCGATGCCCGCGCAGATCGGCGACATCGGATTCGGCCTGGCGCTGCACGCGCGCGATCCGGCCACGGCATGGGTGTTCCCGATGGACGGGAGCACGGTGTGGCCGCGCGTGCCCATCGGCGGCAAGCCCGCGGTCTATCGCACGCGCGACCGCGGAGCGACCTGGCAGCGCATGGACGCGGGACTGCCGAGTGAGCAGGCATGGTTCACCGTGAAGCGCCAGGCACTCACTGCCGATGCGCTCGATCCGGTGGGCGTGTATTTCGGCACGACCGGCGGCGAGGTATGGGCGAGCTTCGACGAGGGCGAGCGCTGGCAGTGCCTGCGCATGCACCTGCCCGAGATCTACGCGCTGGAGGCGGGCGCTCTGCCATGAAGGTGCTGCTGCCCACGCCGCTCGCAGGCTACACCGGGCGCCGGCGCGAGGTTCACGGCAGCGGCGCCACGCTGGCGGAGCTCCTCGCCGACCTCGACCGGCGCTATCCCGGCCTGCGCTTCCGCATCATCGATGAGCAGGAGGCGATCCGGCCGCACATCAAGATCTTCGTGAATCGCGTCCAGTCGCCCGGGATCTCGACCGCGCTGGCGCCGGCCGACGAGGTGCTGGTGATCGCCGCCCTGTCGGGCGGCTGAGGCGGCCCCGCCAGGTGTCATCGATTCGTCACTCCCGGGACGGGCGGACGTTGTACCATTAGCGCCGTCGCGCGAGCTGAGGACAACCACAATCGCTCGCGACATTTCCTTTCAGAGGGGGAGCTCCCAGATGATCCGCAAATATCTCACCGTGCTCGCGGCCGCGTTCGGTCTGGCCGCGTCGGCAGTCCACGCCCAGACCGAAATCCAGTTCTGGCACTCCATGGGCGGAGCGCTTGGCGACAAGGTGAACGATCTCGCCAAGCAGTTCAACGCGAGCCAGAGCGCCTACAAGGTGGTGCCGGTCTACAAGGGCGGCTACCCGGAATCGATGACGGCTGCGATCGCGGCATTCCGCGCCGGCAACGCGCCGCACATCCTGCAGGTCTTCGAGGTGGGCACGGCGACGATGATGGCCGCCAAGGGCGCCATCGTGCCGGTATACAAGCTCATGAAGGACGCGGACGAGCCGTTCGATCCGAAGGCCTACCTCGGGCCGGTGGCGGGCTACTACACGGACAGCAAGGGCAACATGCTGTCCTTCCCGTTCAACAGCTCGACCGTCGTCTTCTACATCAACAAGGATGCATTCAAGAAGGCGGGGCTCGATCCCGACAAGGCGCCGAAGACCTGGAAGCAGTTCATCGCGGCCGCCGAGAAGCTCAAGGCCGCCGGCCAGCAATGCGTGTATACGACCGGCTGGCCGTCCTGGACCCACATCGAGAACTTCTCCGCGTGGCACAACGTGCCGATCGGCACCCGCGAAAACGGCATGGCCGGCCTCGATACCGTGTTCGAGATCAACTCGCCGCTGCACGTGCGCCAGATCGCGATGCTCGGCGATCTCGCCAAGCGCGGCATGTTCACCTACGCCGGGCGCACCAACCAGGCCGAAGCGAAATTCGCGAGCGGGGAATGCGCGATGCTCACCTCGTCGACCGGTGCCCAGGCGAACATCCGCCGCCAGGCGAAGTTCGAGTGGTCGGTGAACTTCCTGCCCTACTGGGACGACGTGAAGGGCGCGCCGCAGAACTCGATCATCGGGGGCGCGTCGCTTTGGGTGATGAGCGGCAAGACCGCCAATGCCTACAAGGGCGTGGCGGAGTTCTTCCATTTCCTGTCGAAGCCGGAAGTGCAGATGGACTGGCACGTGAGCACGGGCTACGTGCCGATCACCAAGGCCGCCTACGAGCTCACCAAGAAGTCCGGCTACTACGAGAAGAACCCGGGGGCGGAGGTCGCGATCAAGCAGCTCACCTACAAGCCGCCGACGGCCAACTCCAAGGGGCTGCGGTTCGGCAACTTCGTGCAGGGCCGGGAGGTGATCGAGGAGGAGATGGAGCAGGTGTTTGCCGGCAAGAAGACCGCCAAGGAGGCGCTCGACGAGGCGGTGCAGCGCGGCAACGAGATCCTGCGCAAGTTCCAGGCGGCCAACCAGTAGTGTCCGTGCGCACCTGAGGGACTCGAAGGGCGGCCCGCGGGGCCGCCCTTGTCTTGCCGGCCATGGCCCAGGAAAAACGCGTCGTCTTCAGATCGGCCTGGCTGCCGTACGCCCTGCTGCTGCCGCAGATCGCGGTCACGGTGGTGTTCTTCTTCTGGCCCGCGCTGGAGGCGGTCTACTACTCCTTCCTGGTGCAGGATCCGTTCGGGCTCAGCTCGCATTTCGTCTGGTTCCAGAACTTCGCCGAGCTGTTCCGGGATTCCCATTACCTCGCCTCCTTCCGCGTGACGGCCGTCTTCAGCTTCCTGGTGGCCGCCCTCGGCATCGCGATCTCGCTGCTGCTCGCGGTGATGGCGGACCATGTCGTGCGCGGGGCGCTCCTCTACAAGACGCTGCTCATCTGGCCGTACGCGGTGGCCCCGGCGATCGCTGGGGTGCTCTGGTCGTTCCTGTTCGCGCCCTCGATCGGGATCGTGACCTATTTCCTGCGCAAGGCGGGCATCGACTGGAACTGGATCATCAACGAGAACCAGGCGATGCTGCTGGTGGTGATCGCCGCCGCGTGGAAGCAAGTGAGCTACAACTTCCTGTTCTTCCTCGCGGGCCTGCAGTCGATCCCCAAGTCCCTCATCGAGGCCGCCGCGATCGACGGGGCAAGCCCGGCGCGGCGCTTCTGGACGATCGTCTTCCCGCTGCTTTCCCCGACCACGTTCTTCCTGCTGGTGGTGAACATCGTCTACGCGTTCTTCGACACCTTCGGGGTGATCGACGCCACCACGCAGGGCGGGCCGGGAGAGGCGACCAAGATCCTCGTCTACAAGGTGTACTACGACGGGGTGCGCGCCGGGGACCTGGGCGGCTCGTCGGCGCAGTCGGTGATCCTCATGTTCGTCGTGATCGCGCTCACGGTGGTCCAGTTCCGCTTCATCGAGCGCAAGGTGCAGTACTGATGGCCACGGCCGCGACGGGGATGGTCGAGAACCGGCCGATCGGCGACCTCGTCGCCCACGCGATCCTCATCGCCGGCGTGATCGTGGTGGCGTTTCCCCTGTGGGTCACGTTCGTGGCCTCGACGCTCACCTTCGACCAGATCGTGAACGTGCCCATGCCGCTCACGCCCGGCTCGCACGCGTGGTCCAACTACCACCAGGCGCTCGTGGCCGGGTCCGAGAAGGGCTCGTCGGCGCCGGTGTCCACGATGCTCCTCAACAGCCTGGTCATGGCGCTGTCGATCGCGCTGGGCAAGATCGCGATCTCGATCCTGTCCGCGTTCGCAATCGTCTATTTCCGCTTCCCGCTGCGCAATTTCTTCTTCTGGATGATCTTCGTCACGCTCATGCTGCCGGTGGAGGTGCGCATCATCCCGACCTTCCAGGTGGCATCCGACCTGCACCTGCTGGATAGCTACGCGGGCCTCTCGCTGCCGCTCATCGCCTCGGCCACGGCGACCTTCCTCTTCCGCCAGTTCTTCCTCACCATCCCCGACGAGCTGGTGGAGGCCGCGCGCATCGACGGCGCCGGGCCCATGCGGTTCTTCTTCGACGTCGTGGTGCCGCTTTCCAAGACGCACATGGCCGCGCTCTTCGTGATCCTCTTCATCTACGGCTGGAACCAGTACCTCTGGCCGCTGCTCATCACCGGCAAGGAATCGATGTACACCGTGGTGATCGGCATCAAGCGCATGATCGCAGGGGGCGACGCGTACAACGAGTGGAACATCATCATGGCCACGGCGATGCTCGCCCTGGGGCCGCCGGCGCTGGTGGTGATCCTGATGCAGAAGTGGTTTGTGAAAGGTCTCGTGGAGACGGAGAAGTAGAGGCGGCCTCTTCGGGCTGCGGGAGCGGCGTTGGAGCGGACGAGACATTGCCGCTCAACGCCGGCGGACAAGGAACCTAGGAGCCATGGCGGAAATCAGCCTGCACGGAGTGACCAAGAGCTTCGGAAGGACGGAAGTCATCCACCGCATCGACGTGGCCATTGCCGACGGCGAGTTCGTGGTGATCGTGGGCCCGTCGGGCTGCGGCAAGTCCACGCTGCTGCGCATGATCGCGGGCCTGGAGGCCGCGACCGCGGGCGAGATCCGCATCGCCGGCGGGCGCGTGAACGAGGTGGAGCCCAAGGACCGCAACATCGCCATGGTGTTCCAGAACTACGCGCTCTACCCGCACATGAGCGTGTACGACAACATGGCCTACGGCCTGAAGATCCGCAAGCTCGCCCGGGACGACATCGAGGCGCGCGTGCAGCGCGCCGCCGGCATCCTGGAGCTCGCCCCGTACCTGCAGAGAAAGCCGCGCGAGCTCTCCGGCGGGCAGCGCCAGCGCGTGGCGATGGGCCGCGCCATCGTGCGCGAGCCGGCCGCGTTCCTGTTCGACGAGCCGCTGTCCAACCTGGACGCCAAGCTGCGCGTGCAGATGCGCCTGGAGATCCAGAAGCTGCACCGCGAGCTGCGCACCACTAGCGTGTACGTGACCCACGACCAGGTCGAGGCCATGACGCTCGCCAACCGCATGATCGTCATGAACGCCGGCGCGGTGGAGCAGGTGGGGGCGCCGATCGAGGTGTACGACCGCCCGGCCACCCAGTTCGTCGCCGGCTTCATCGGCTCGCCCGCGATGAATTTCCTCCCCGGCAAGCGGGTCGGCGACGAGATCGACGGCGGCGGCGGGCTGCGCGTGCCGTTGCCCCCCGAGCTGCACGCGGACGCTCCGGCGGCGGTGACGATCGGCGTGCGGCCGGAGCACCTGGTCCTCGGCGAGGGCGCCGGCCCGATCCTGCCGTTCAAGGTCGACACGCTCGAGGCGCTCGGCGCGGATTCGCTGCTGCACGGACTGTTCGATGGCACCGCGCTGGTCGCACGCATCGACGGTCACGTCACGCCGCCCGCCGGCGAGACGCTGCGCTTCCACGTGCTGCCCGGCAAGCTCCACTTCTTCGACAGTGTCACCGGCAAGCGGCTGCGTGCCCGCGGAGGTTGACGGCGTGGTCGGACCCGACGCCCGGCGCCTCGAGGAGCTCGGCCTCAACTCCTCGGCGCCGCCGGGGCAGCTCGTCTACGACGGCTGGCTGCTGCGCCTGCACCACGGCAAGGCCAAGCGCGCGCGCTCGGTGAACGCGGTCTATCCGTCGCAGAGGGACCTCGCGACGAAGATCGCCTACTGCGAGCGGCTCTACCGTGCGGCCGGGCTGCCCGCGCTGTTCCGCATCACGCCGTTCTCCGAGCCGGCATCGCTCGACGCGGCGCTCGAGCGGCGCGGCTACGGCCGCTTCGAGACCACCGCGGTCGAAGCGGCCCCCATCGAGCGTACGCACCTCGACGGCGCGGGGGCGCAACCGATGGAGCTCGGCGCCTGGGTCGAGGCGGTCGGCGCGATGCGCGGCTCTCCTCTCGAGCACCGGACGGCGCATCGCGCGCGCCTCGGAGGAATGCCGCTCGACGTGCGCTGCGTAGGGATCGAGCGCAACGGCGCCGTGGTGGCCACGGGGCTCACGATCGTCGAGGACGATTGCGCCGGGCTGTTCGATATCATCACCGACGAGGCGGCGCGCCGGGAGGGATATGCGCGCAGCGTCGTGGCGAGCCTGCTGCGCACCGCCTGGGACCTGGGTGCCCGCCACGCTTACCTGCAGGTGAAGGAAGACAACGTGCCCGCGCGGCGCCTGTACCGGCAATTCGGCTTCGAGGAGCGCTACACCTACTGGTACCGCGCCCGATCGGGGGAACTCGGATGAAGGAAGGCGACATCACCGAGCTCGCGCGCCGGCTGGGCAAAGCGTGCCGGCGCCGCGGCGCGCTCGTCGCGACCGCGGAGTCGTGCACCGCGGGCGGTGTAGCCGAGGCCGTGACGCGTATTCCCGGCAGCTCGGCTTGGTTCGAGCGCGGCTTCGTTACCTATTCCGACCTAGCCAAGCAACAGATGCTTGCCGTCTCGCCGCACACGCTCGCAACGCACGGCGCGGTGAGCGAGGCCGTGGCGGCCGAGATGGCGCTGGGCGCGCTGGCGGGCAGCGCCGCCGATGCGAGCGTGGCCGTCACGGGAATCGCCGGGCCCGACGGGGGCACGCGCGGAAAGCCCGTCGGGCTGGTGTGGTTCGCATGGGCCCATCGCGGCGGACCCGTGCAGTGCCGGCGCTTCATCTTCGCGGGCGACCGGGCAGCGGTGCGCCGCCAATCCGTAGCGGTCGCGTTGCAGGGGTTGGTCGACCTCATCGATTGATGCTGCCCGCCGGCGTTGAGCGGCCCAAGGTCCGCTCCCACGCCGTTCCCGCTGGCCGATGGTTGACAACAGAACGATTGTTCGGTAGCTTGCAGAACAATCGTTCTGTCATCGTCCGAGCCCGAAATGGCGTTGAATCCCCAGAAGCCCGCGCTGGATCCCGCGTACCTGGAAAAGCTCCAGGACTACTACGCGGAGCACAAGGTGATCCCGTCGTACTCGGTGCTGGCTGCCCTGTGGGGCATCTCGGCCAAGTCATGGGTCGCCGAGTGCGTCAAGCGCTTCGAGGAGGCGGGCTTCCTCGACTGGACGCCGGACCGGCAGTTGAAGCCCGGCACGCGGTTCTTCGAGCGCCGGCTGGCCGACTCGACCGTGCAGGCGGGCTTGCCGAACCCGGCGCTCTCGGAGGGCTACGATCTGATCACGATCGACGATTACCTGGTGCGCGTGCCCTCGAAGACCTCGCTGGTACGCGTGAAGGGGGATTCCATGATCGACGCGGGCATCCACGAAGGCGACCTGCTGGTGGTGGAGCAGCAGCCCAACGCCAACGTGGGCGACATCGTGGTGGCGATCGTGGACAACGAGTTCACGGTGAAGTACCTGGACCGCGAGCGCGGCAGCTTCGTGCTCAAGCCGGCCAACAAGGCCTATCCGGTCATCCGCCCCCGCGGGCGCCTCGAGATCTTCGGCGTCATGGCGGGCCTCGTGCGGCGCACCAGGTAGCTCATCCCATGAGCCTGAGATCGACTAGCCTCGAACCCGTAACCTCAATCAATTGATGGGATAATTCCAATGCTCAAAGTCATCTCCAGCACCACCGCGGAAGCCCCCAAGATGGATGAGAACAAGGCCAAGGCGCTGCAGGCCGCCCTTTCCCAGATCGAGAAGCAGTTCGGCAAGGGCTCGATCATGAAGATGGGCGACGCGGAAGTCGAAAAGGGCATCCAGGTGGTCTCCACCGGCTCCCTCGGGCTCGACATGGCCCTGGGCGTCGGGGGGCTTCCCCGTGGCCGCGTGGTCGAGATCTACGGCCCGGAATCCTCGGGCAAGACCACGCTCACCCTGCAGGTCATCGCCAACGTCCAGCGGCTCGGCGGCACCGCGGCCTTCATCGACGCCGAGCACGCGCTCGACCCGCAATACGCCCAGCGCCTCGGGGTGGACACTTCCGAGCTGCTGCTCTCCCAGCCCGACAACGGCGAGCAGGCCCTCGAGATCGCCGACATGCTGGTGCGCTCGGCCTCGGTCGACTGCGTGGTGATCGACTCGGTCGCCGCGCTCACTCCCAAGGCCGAGATCGAGGGCGAGATGGGCGAGCCGCAGATGGGCCTGCAGGCGCGCCTCATGAGCCAGGCGCTGCGCAAGTTGACCGCCAACATCAAGCGCTCGAACACGCTGGTCATCTTCATCAACCAGATCCGCATGAAGATCGGCGTGATGTTCGGCAACCCCGAGACCACCACGGGCGGCAACGCGCTCAAGTTCTACGCCTCGGTGCGCATCGACATCCGCCGCATCGGCTCGATCAAGAAGGGCGAGGAGGTGATCGGCAACGAGACGCGCGTGAAGGTGGTGAAGAACAAGGTCGCGCCCCCGTTCAAGGTCGCCGACTTCGACATCCTCTACAACGAGGGGATTTCCCGCGAAGGCGAGATCATCGAGATGGGCGTGAACCACCGCATCGTCGAGAAGTCCGGCGCTTGGTACGCGTACAAGGGCGAGAAGATCGGCCAGGGCAAGGACAACACCCGCGAGTTCCTCAAGGACAATCCCGCGATGGCGCAGGAGATCGAGCGGAAGATCCGCGAGGCCGTGGGCATCGCGGGCGGGATGCCGCAAGCGGTTGAAGCCGCCGAAGGCGACTGATCTCGCAGGCAAGTTTCTTGGTGGCCAACCCGTGGCCCGGGCGAACCTGATGGTCGGGACCGAACCATCCCTGCGCGCCCGGGCCATGCGGTGGCTTGCCCGCCGGGAGCACTCGCGCGAGGAGCTCAGGCGCAGGCTCGTGGCGCACGCCGGGGAGGGCGACGACCTCGACGCCCTGCTCGATGACCTCGTGAAGCGAGGCTGGCTCTCCGATGCGCGTTTCGCCGAGCAGTCGATCCGCGCGAAGGCGCGGCGCTTCGGGCCGCTCAAGCTCGCGCAGCAGCTGCGCAGCCGCGGCGTGGACGAGGAAGCGATCGCCGCGGGCTTCCGCTCGGCGGCCGCGGACGGCGTGTCCAACCTCGAGTCCGTCTGGCGCAGCCGCTTCCACGCGCGCCCTGCAGACGAACGCGAACGCGCGCGCCAGGCGCGCTTTCTCCAGGGGCGCGGTTTCCCGCTCGAGGAGATCCTGCGCTTCCTTCGGGGAGTTTGATCGCTCGCTCCGAGGTGTTGCCTGAAGGCTGAGCCGGGGGAGCGTCTTTCTGCAAAGGTCGCACGGCGGCCCTCGTCGGATCGGGCCGCTGATTTTTTTCGGGGCGGTGATTCTTGCAGGCGGGAGGGGCGCCCCGTCTCAGCCTTCAGGCAACACCTCGAAGCGAACTCTTGGGGGTGAGGGGGCTGCGATGGGCATTGTGGCGAGGCTACCGTGCGGTCGATCGCCTGCAGGCACGCGAACCTTCGAATCCGCGGGGCATGGTCGAGGCTGTCCTCCTCGAGCGGGGGCGTCCCGATAACGAGCATGGCGACGGTGCGCAAGGAATCAGCGGCCCGATCCGACGAGGGCCGCCTCGACCGTGCATCCATCCGCGCCGATCACCCGTGCGAGGAGGACAGCCTCGACCATGCCCCAACGTTCCGCAACCGGCTTGTTGAACCGGCGAAGCGCAGGAGCGCTTTGGTATCCTTGACGCTTTCCCCGCCCGCCCAGAGCCTGCGGAGAGGCCGCACAGGCGCATGAAGACCAACGAGATCCGCCGCAAGTTCATCGACTACTTCGTCTCGAAGGGGCACACGCACGTGCCCTCGAGCCCGCTCGTCCCGGCCAACGACCCGACGCTGCTCTTCACCAACGCGGGCATGGTCCAGTTCAAGGACGTCTTCCTCGGGGTCGAGCGACGCCCGTACCAGCGGGCCGTCACCGCGCAGCGCTGCGTGCGCGCCGGCGGCAAGCACAACGACCTCGAGAACGTTGGATACACGGCGCGCCACCACACGTTCTTCGAGATGCTGGGCAACTTCAGCTTCGGCGATTACTTCAAGCGCGAGGCCATCCGCTACGCCTGGGAGCTGTTGACGGTCGAATACGGGCTGCCGAAGGAACGGCTCTGGACCACGGTCTACGAGACCGACGATGAGGCCTACGATCTGTGGACCCGCGACATCGGCGTGCCCGCCGGGCGCTGCATCCGCATCGGCGACAAGCCGGGCGGGCGCAAGTACGAGAGCGACAACTTCTGGCAGATGGCCGACACCGGTCCGTGCGGCCCGTGCTCCGAGGTCTTCTACGACCACGGACCCGGCATCGCGGGCGGCCCGCCGGGCTCTCCGGAGGCCGAGGGCGATCGCTACATCGAGATCTGGAACCTCGTGTTCATGCAGTTCAACCGCGACCACGAGGGCACCCTGCATCCCCTGCCCAAGCCCTCGGTGGACACCGGCATGGGGCTCGAGCGGCTCACCGCGGTGCTGCAGCATGTCTCGTCCAACTACGAGATCGACCTCTTCCAGGCGCTGATCCGGGCGGCCTCCCGGGTGACCGGCGCGAAGGACCTCGAGTCGCCGTCGCTGCGCGTGATCGCCGATCACATCCGCGCCTGCGCCTTCCTGATCTGCGACGGCGTCATCCCAGGCAACGAGGGACGCGGCTACGTGCTGCGGCGTATCGCGCGCCGGGCGATGCGCCACGGCTACAAGCTGGGGCAGACGCAGCCCTTCTTCTACAAGCTGGTGCCCGACCTGGTCGCCGAGATGGGCGATGCCTATCCCGAGCTGCGCGCGGCGCAGGAGCGCGTCACCGCGACGCTGCGCCAGGAGGAGGAGCGCTTCGCCGAGACGCTCGAGTCGGGCATGGCGATCCTCGAGGCCGCCCTCGGGCGCAACCCGAAGCGTCTCGATGGCGAGACCGCGTTCAAGCTCTCCGATACCTACGGCTTCCCGGTCGATCTCACGGCCGACATCGGCCGCGAGCGCGGCTTCGATGTCGACCTGAAGGCCTTCGAGGCTGCAATGGCCGCGCAGCAGGAGCGCTCGAGGGCATCGAGCCGCTTCAGGGCCGGCGCGCAACTGGGCTACGAGGGCGTGAAGACCGCGTTCCGCGGCTACGACACGCTCTCGGAGCAGGGCCGGGTCGTGGCGCTTTATCGCAATGGTTCGCCCGTGGACCGGCTCGGCCAGGGCGAGGAGGGCGTGGTCGTGCTCGACCGCACGCCGTTCTATGCCGAGTCCGGCGGCCAGGTGGGCGACCGCGGCGAGCTCACCAAGGGCGGCGTCTGCCTCACGCTCTTCGAGGTGCAGGACACGCAGAAGATCCAGCCGGAGGTGTTTGGCCACCACGGCGTCCTGAAGAACGGCGAGCTCGCGCTGGGTGACGTGGTCGCCGCGCAGGTGGACCTGGACAAGCGAGCGCGCACCATGCGCCACCATTCGGTCACGCATCTCATGCACAAGGCGCTGCGCGAGGTGCTGGGCAGCCACGTCCAGCAGAAGGGCTCGCTCGTCGACGAGGACAAGACGCGCTTCGACTTCAGCCACAACGCGCCCATGACGGCCGACGAGATCCGGCGAGTCGAGGACATCGTGAACCTCGAGGTGCTGCGCAACGAGCCGACCAGCGCTCGCGTGATGCCGATCGCGGAAGCGCAGAAGCTCGGGGCGATGATGCTCTTCGGCGAGAAGTACGGCGAGGAAGTGCGCGTGCTCGACATCGGGTCGTCTCGCGAGCTGTGCGGGGGAACGCACGTCGCGCGCACCGGCGACATCGGGCTCTTCCGCGTCGTCTCGGAAGGAGGCGTGGCGGCGGGCATCCGGCGCATCGAGGCGGTCGCCGGCACGGTCGCGCTCGCTCTCGCGCGCCAGGAGGCGGACCGGTTGGCGCGGGTGGCCGAGGCGCTCAAGGCGCAGCCGGCGGAAGTCGAGGCCAAGCTCGCGCAGGCCCTCGAGTCCGCGCGCGCCGCGGAGAAGGAAGTGGCGCGCCTGAAGCAGAAGATGGCCGCGAGCCAGGGCGACGACCTTGCCGGCTCCGCGGTCGAGGTGAAGGGCGTCAAGGTGCTCGCCGCGCGCCTGGACGGCGCGGACGTGAAGACGCTGCGCGATACGCTCGACCAGTTGAAGGGCAAGCTCAAGTCCAGCGCCATCGTGCTGGCCGCCTCGGAAGGCGAGCGGGTGAGCCTCATCGCGGGGGTCACTGCGGACCTGACCGCGAAGGTTAAAGCGGGCGAGCTGGTGAATTTCGTCGCCTCGCAGGTCGGCGGCAAGGGCGGTGGGCGGCCCGACATGGCGCAGGCCGGCGGCACCAACGCGGCGGCCCTGCCTGCAGCGCTGGCATCGGTGCGCGGCTGGGTGGAAGAGCGGCTTTGACCCGCGCCGGGCGCGGGCGCTTTCCGCGATGAGCACCGAGGCCTACGCGTACTGTCCGCGCTGCGCCCGGGCGCTCGGCGAGCGTGCGATCGCCGATGCCGACGGCGTGGTCGCGACGCGCCGCGCGTGCAGCGCGGAATGCGGCTTCGTGCAGTGGGGCAATCCCACGCCGTGCGTCGGCGCACTGGTCGAGCATGAAGGCGAGATCATCCTCGCGCGCAATCGCAGCTGGCCGGCAGGCTACTTCGCGCTGATTACCGGCTACCTCGAGGCGCAGGAAGACCCGCGCCAGGCGATCGTGCGCGAAGTGCGCGAGGAGCTGGGGCTCGAGGTCGCGCAATCGCACCTCATCGGCAACTACATCTTCGAGGCCAAGAACGAAGTCATGCTCTGCTATCACGCGATCGCGACCGGGACGGTCCGCCTCGGCGCCGAGCTCGCCGAGTACCGGCGCTACGCACCCGCAAGGCTGCGTCCGTGGCGGCGCGCCACCGGTCTCGCGGTGGCCGACTGGATGCGCGCGCGCGGCCTCGCGTTCGAGTGGATCGACCGGCCGCCGCCCGGCGCGACCCCTGAACGGACATGAGCGCCACGCCGATCGAGCGCATCGCGGCGTACCTGCGCGTGGCCGGGTTGGAATCGCTCGCCGGGCGCGAGGCCGACGTGCAGCGCTCGGTGCGCGACCTGATGGAGGCGATGGGCGAGAAGGTCGCGATCGCGGATCCGGCCTCGCTCTACGCATACCCGGTGCCCATGCTCACCGAGGACGGCACATGCTCGGTGTTCGACGAAATGGCGCCGGTTCCCTACGACCTGGGCGCGATCCTCGGGGGACGTTCGGAGCAGGCTACGCGGCGGCTTGCGTTGCTGCGGCGGTTCGTGGAGCGCGCTCGGGAGACCACCGGCGCCGACTGGGTTGGCATATACCAGGTGCGCTCGAATCCGGCCGGCGCGCGGGTGCTGGTGAAGCTCTCGTACGTGGGCCGGCCCAGCCGCGCCGAATTTCCCCTGAACCGCGCGTTCGCCGAACGCAGCACCAACAGCACCGTCGGCCTCACGGGCCGGGCGACGGTGATCGAGGACGTGGGCAAGCACGTGGAGGCCGGAGGCGGATTCTACGTATGCGACGACGGGATCCAGTCGGAAGCGTGCGTGCCGATCCTGGACGAGGCACGCCAGGTGGCGGGCATAGTCGACGCCGAGGCGCGCCCGCGCGGATTCTTCGGCGCCGAGCGCCTCGTGGTCGTCGCGGCGCTTGCGCTGGTGGCCGGTGCCGCGCTTCCCTGAGACGCCTTCAGCGCGGCGGCGTGGCCCGCACGAACGGCTTCTTGCCGTCCTTCCAGCGCCGCCAGGCTTTCGGACTCTCGAGTGCCGCAAGGAGGGCGCGATTCAGATCCTCGTTTTCGGCGTCCAGCCCCGCCGCGCGCACCGCGTGCTGCGCCTGCGTGATGATCACGGCCGCGTTGTGGGCCAGCGCCGGGTGCAGAGGGCTTTCTAGCGTCTCGTCGGCCGGATTCGCGCGGAACGCCCGGCACGTCTCCACGCGCGTGGAGTGGTAGCGGCGGCACTGCGCCGGGCGCGCCTCGTACGCGGAGCATGCCCCGTCCGCGCCGAGCAGTGCGCAGGCGAGGTTGGTGCGCTTGCGTGCCTCGTCGCCCATCGCCTCGGTGCGCGCCACGTTGGCACGCAGCCGCGCCGCGATCTCCTCGAGGCGCCGTGCGTCGAGGTTGGCGCGCAGCCACGCCGCGAGCGCGAACGCCTCGTGCGGCTGCACGTGCACGCGCAGGTGGCAACAGTGGTCGCATCCCTTCGAGCAGGCGAGCGCGAGCGCATGGCCCTGCACGGTCGCCGCGACGACCTCGTCCATCGTGCGGTAAAAGGCCACCACCGCGACCGCCAGGCGCGCCGGCTCGCGCGCCGATGCGAAGGCCGCGCGCGACTGCGCCCCCCATTGCGTGGGGCCGCCGGCCATCAGCGCTTGGGGGGCATCAGGTCCGTGATCGATCCTTCGGCCATCTCGGCGCTGAAGAACACGGTCTCCGACAGCGTGGGATGCGGGTGGATCGTGAGGCCGATGTCCTCGGCATCCGCGCCCATCTCGAGCGCGAGCACGGTTTCGGCGATCAGCTCGCCCGCGTTGACGCCGACGATGCCCGCTCCCAGGATCCTCTTCGAGCCTTTTTCGAAGAGGATCTTGGTGAGGCCTTCCTCGCGTCCCATGCCGAGCGCCCGGCCGCTCGCCGTCCACGGGAACACCGCCTTCTCGTACTCGACGCCCTGCTGCTTCGCATCTGGCTCCGACAGTCCCATCCAGGCGACTTCGGGATCGGTGTAGGCCACGCTCGGGATCGTGCGCGCCTCCCACGCATGGTGGCTCATGCCGCTGATCACCTCGGCGGCAAGCTTGCCCTCGTGGGTCGCCTTGTGCGCGAGCATCGGCTCGCCCACGATGTCGCCGATCGCGAAGATGTGCGGCACGTTGGTGCGCATCTGGCGGTCGACCGGAATCCAGCCGCGCTCGTTCACCTGCACGCCAGCCTTGTCCGCACCGATCGCAGCGCCGTTCGGCTTGCGTCCCACCGCGAGCAGCACCCGGTCGTAGATTTCCGGCGTGGGCCCCGGCCCTCCGCCGGCCGCTTCGAAGCTCGCGCGCAGGCCCTCCTTCAGCGCCTCCACCTTCGCGACCTTGGTGCCGAGCAGGATCTTCTCGTAGCGCTTCTCGATGCGCCGGGCGAGGGGCTTCACGATGTCGGGATCGGCGCCCGGGATCAGGCGATCCATGAACTCGACCACCGTCACCTTCGCGCCCAGCGCGTGGTACACGGTGGCCATCTCGAGGCCGATGATGCCGCCGCCGATGATGAGCAGGCGCCCCGGGACTTCCTTCAGCTCGAGAGCGCCGGTCGAATCCATGACCCGGGGATCGTCGTACGGCAGGCCGGGGATGCGCGCCGACTGCGAACCGGCGGCGATGATGCAATGGTCGAAGGAAATGGTCCTGGGCCCTTCCCGGGTCTGCACCTGGAGCGCGTGCGGCGAGGAAAACTGCGCGGTTCCCTCGACGACGGTGACCTTGCGCGCCTTGGCAAGCTGGGCGAGCCCCTTGGTGAGCTTGCCCACGATGCCGTCCTTCCACGTGCGCAGCTTGGCGAGGTCGGTCTTCGGCGCACCGAACGACACGCCGAATTCACCCATTTCCTCGGCGTCCGCGATGACGCGCGCGGCGTGCAGCAGGGCCTTGGAAGGAATGCAGCCCACGTTGAGGCAGACGCCGCCGAGCGTGGCGTGGCGCTCGACGAGGACGACCTTCCTGCCGAGGTCGGCGGCGCGAAAGGCCGCGGTGTAGCCGCCGGGGCCCGCGCCCAGCACCAGCACCTCGGCGTGCAGGTCCGCATCGAGGCTCGCGAGGGTGGAGCTCAGCGCTTCGCGCAGTCCGGAGCGGGTGGCGGGCGCAGGGGAGGGGAGGCTCGGCGCCGGTGTGGAGGGCTGCGGCTGCGGCGCCGGCCTTTCCGCCGCCGTCTCCACCACGGCGATCACGCTGCCCTGGGAGACCTTGTCGCCCAGCTTCACGCGCACTTCCTTCACGACGCCCGCGTGGGTCGACGGCACTTCCATCGTCGCCTTGTCGCTTTCCAGCGTGACGAGGGAGTCCTCCTTCTTCACGCTGTCGCCGGGCTTCACCAGGACCTCGATGACCGGGACGTCCGTGAAGTCTCCGATGTCGGGGACCTTGATCTCGGTGGCCGCCATGGCGTGGCCCTAGAGCAGGCCGCGCCGCAGGTCGGCGATCACCTGGGCGAGGTAGGTGGTGAAGCGGGCGGCCAGCGCGCCGTCGATGACGCGATGGTCGTAGGAGAGCGAGAGCGGCATCATCAGGCGCGGCGCGAATTCACTCGCCGTTCCACACCGGCTTCATCGCCGCCTTCGAGACGCCGAGGATGGCCACCTCGGGGGCATTGATGATCGGCGTGAAGGCGGTGCCACCGATGCCGCCCAGCGACGAGATCGAGAACGTGCCGCCCTGCATGTCGGCCGGCCCGAGCTTGCCGTCGCGCGCCTTCGCCGCGAGCTCGGAGGTTTCCCGCGCGATCTGCACGACGCCTTTCTGGTCGGCGTTGCTTGATCACCGGCACGACCAGTCCGTTGGGCGTGTCGGCGGCGAAGCCGATGTTCCAGTAGTGCTTGAGGACGAGGTTGTCGCCGTCGAGCGAGCTGTTGAATGTCGGGAAACTTCTTGAGCGCGGCGACCACCGCCTTGACGAGGAACGCGAGCGGCGTCACCTTGACGCCGGACTTCGCATTCTCCTCGTTCGATTCGCTCGCGGAAGGCCTCGAGCTCGGTGATGTCGGCCTCGTCGAACTGCGTGACGTGCGGGATCATCACCCAGTTGCGCGCGAGCGCGGGGCCGGAGATCTTCTGGATGCGCGATCAGCGGCTTCGCTTCGACGGGACCGAACTTCGCGAAGTCGACCTTCGGCCATGCGGGCAGGCCCAGCGATCGCCCAGGCCGCCGCCGGGCGCCGCGCCGCGGCGCAGCCGCCGCCGCCAGCGCCTGCTTCACGAAGTCCCTGCACGTCTTCCTTGAGGATGCGCCCTTGGGGCCGGAGCCCGTGACCTTCGCGACATCGACGCCGAGCTCGCGCGCGAAGCGGCGCACGCCGGGACTCGCGTGGGACGGGACGTGCCCTGCGCCTGATCCGGCGCAGGCGCAGCCGGCGCGGAGACGGCGCGCGTCGCAGCTGCGGTAGCGGGCGCCGGAGCTGACGCGGGTGGCGGCGCAGACGCGGGTGGTGGCGCGAGATTTCGCGGGAGCGGCCGGCGCGGGCTTCGGCGGGCGCCGGCGGCTGTGCGGGACCTCGCTGGCGCGGCCTCGCTTCCGAGTCAGTGAGGATCGACGCGCCCTCGCTCACCTTGTCGCCCACCTTGACGCGGATTTCCTTCACGGTGCCCGAGGAGGGCGCCGGCACTTCCATCGTCGCCTTGTCGCTCTCCAGCGTGATGAGCGAGTCGTCCTTCTTCACCGCGTCGCCGGGCTTCACGAGCACTTCGATCACCGGCACGTCCTTGAAGTCGCCGATGTCGGGAACTTGACTTCGATTGCGGCCAATCTGCTTCTCCTCGTTCGTTCGTTCTTGTGCGTGTCCTCGCGCGTGCGTCACACGGTCCACGGCGCCGGCTTCTCGGCGTCGATGCCGTATTTCTTGATCGCCTCGGCCACCTTCGCCGCCGGCATCTCGCCGTCCTCGGCGAGCGCCTTCAGCGCGGCGATCGCGACGTAGTGGCGGTTCACCTCGAAGAAGCGGCGCAGGTTGTCGCGCGAGTCGCTGCGCCCGAAGCCGTCGGTGCCGAGCACCTTGTAGCGCCGCGGCACGAACTCGCGGATCTGGTCGGCGAACGTGCGCATGTAGTCGGTCGACGCGACGACGGGACCCTTGCGTGCCGGCGAGGCACTGCGCGACGTAGGAGACCTTCGGCTTGTCGCCCGGATGCAGCAGGTTCCAGCGCTCGGTGGCGATGCCGTCGCGGCGCAGCTCGTTGAAGCTGGGGCAGCTCCACACGTCGGCGGCGACGCCCCAATCCTTCTTGAGCAGTTCGGCGGCCGCCATCACCTCGCGCAGGATCGTGCCGCTGCCCAGCAGCTGCACGCGCGGGCCCTTCGCCTTGCCCCGCGTCCGACAGCTTGTACATGCCCTTGAGAATTCCCTCGCGCGCGCCCTCGGGAAGCGCCGGGTGCGGGTAGTTCTCGTTCATCAGGGTGATGTAGTAGAAGACGTCCTCCTGGTTCTCCACCATGCGGCGCAGGCCGTCCTGCACGATCACCGCGACCTCGTAGGCGAAGGTCGGGTCGTAGGAGACGCAGTTCGGGATGATCGAGGAGAGCACGTGGCTGTGGCCGTCCTCGTGCTGCAGGCCCTCGCCGTTCAGCGTCGTGCGCCCGGCGGTGCCGCCCAGAGGAAGCCGCGCGCGCGCAGGTCGCCCGAGGCCCACGCGAGGTCGCCCACGCGCTGCATGCCGAACATCGAGTAGAAGATGAAGAACGGGATCATCGGCACGTTGTTGTTGGAGTACGACGTCGCCGCCGCCATCCACGAGCACATCGCGCCCGCCTCGTTGATGCCTTCCTGGAGGATCTGGCCGTTCTTGTCCTCCTTGTAGAACATGAGCTGGTCGCTGTCCTCGGGCTCGTAGAGCTGGCCCACCTGCGAGTAGATGCCGAGCTGGCGGAAGAGGCCCTCCATGCCGAAGGTGCGCGACTCGTCCGGGACGATGGGCACGACGTTCTTGCCCACGCCCTTGTCCTTCACGAGGATGGTGAGCATGCGCACGAAGGCCATCGTGGTGGAGATCTCGCGGCCCTCCGCGGTCGCCTCGAGCAGCGGCTTGAAGGCTTCGAGCTTCGGCGCCTCGAGCTTCGCGGCTCTTGCGCCGGCGCTGCGGCAGCGATCCGCCGCGCTGCGGCGCGCAGCTCGCTGCAGGTACTTCATCTCCGGCGAGTCGTCGGCCGGGCGGTAGTAGGGCAGCTCGGCCAGCTTGTCGTCGGCAATCGGGATGTTGAAGCGGTCGCGGAACTGCTTGAGCGCCTCGATGGGCATCTTCTTCTGCTGGTGCGCGATGTTCTTGCCTTCGCCCACCGCGCCCATGCCGTAGCCCTTGACGGTCTTGGCGAGGATCACCGTGGGCTGGCCCTTGTGCTTGCACGGCCGCCGCGTAGGCCGCGTAGACCTTGTGCGGATCGTGGCCGCCGCGGTTCAGGCGCCAGATGTCCTCGTCGGACATGTTGGCCACCATCGCGCTTGCAGCTCCGGATACTTGCCGAAGAAATGCTCGCGCACGTAGGCGCCGTCGCGGCTCTTGAACTTCTGGTACTCGCCGTCGACCGCCTCCTCCATGCGCTTGAGCAGCAGGCCGTCCTTGTCGCGCGCGAAGAGCGGATCCCAGTACGAGCCCCAGATCACCTTGATCACGTTCCAGCCGGCGCCGCGGAAATCGCTCTCCAGCTCCTGGATGATCTTGCCGTTGCCGCGCACCGGCCCGTCGAGGCGCTGCAGGTTGCAGTTGATGACGAAGACCAGGTTGTCGAGCCCCTCGCGCGCGGCCATGCCGATCGCGCCCAGCGACTCGGGCTCGTCCATCTCGCCGTCGCCCATGAAGGCCCACACCTTGCCGGCCCGCGGTCTTCGCGTGGCCGCGGTCCTCGAGATAGTGCAGGAAGCGCGCCTGGTAGATCGCCTGGATCGGGCCCAGCCCCATCGACACCGTCGGGAACTGCCAGAAATCCGGCATGAGCCACGGGTGCGGATACGAGGCGATGCCCTTGCCGTCGACTTCCTGGCGGAAGTTGTCGAGCTGCGCCTCGGTGAGGCGCCCCTCGAGGAAGGCGCGCGCATAGACGCCGGGCGACGAGTGGCCCTGCATGTAGACCAGGTCGCCGCCGTGGCTTGCTCGGTGGGCGCGTTCCAGAAATGGTTGAAGCCGACGTCGTAGAGCGTGGCGGCCGAGGCGAAGCTCGCGATGTGGCCGCCCAGCTCGAGGTCCTTCTTGCCGGCGCGCAGCACCATCGCCACCGCGTTCCAGCGCACCATGGAGCGCAGGCGATGCTCCATCGCCGGTCGCCGGGCATGCGCTCCTCGAGGTGCGGCGGAATCGTGTTGATGTACGCGGTTTGCGCGCGAATACGGCAGGTAGGCGCCGGAGCGGCGCGCCTTGTCGACCAGCTGCTCGAGGATGAAGTGCGCGCGTTCCGGCCCCTCGATCTCGAGCACGGCGTCGAGGGAGTCGACCCATTCGCGGGTTTCGAGGGGATCGATGTCTTGCAGGCGGTCCATGGCAGCTCGTCGGGTTTGCGCGGGGAGGGGGCGCTGGATGCAGCGCAGGGGATGGCGGTAACCCCATTAGACCGAATCGTATAATGGCTGGCAACCAAGGGGAAAAACTGCCTTCGGCCGCCGAAAAGTCCCCAAGAAATCATGGACATCGGGCACGAAGCGGGATTGTTTCTGAAAAAAGCATTTTAAGTTATTATAAATCCGAGATTTTGGGGTGGCAGCGTCAACAAAAACCGGAATCGGGATGAGAGAACAGGCGCACTGGAAACGGGAGGGTGATCACGCAGGGAGTCGCGAGGCGCGTCGCGGCGTTCCCTGGAGCGCGCGCGTGAACCTTTCGCAGGCGCTGAACGTCGGCGAGCCTCACCGATCCCGGGACGCGTCCGCGACCACAATGAGGACTGCATCGAATCGCGGCCCGACATCGGCTTGTTCGTGCTGGCCGACGGCATGGGCGGATACAACGCCGGCGAAGTCGCGAGCGGCATGGCCACTTCCCTCATCTCCGACGGGCTGGAGGACGCGTGGCAGCCGCGCGACGTCGACCGCATGGGGCGCGACGACGCCAAGCGCGCTCTCCGAGCGCCTCATCTCCGAGCAGATCGCGCGCGCCAACAGCGCGATCTACACCACTTCGCAGAACAATCCCGAGTGCGCCGGCATGGGCACCACGCTCGTCGTGACGCTCTTCTACGACAATTTCCTCACCGTTGCGCACATCGGCGATTCGCGCCTGTACCGCCTGCGCGGCGAGTCCATGGAGCAGGTCACGCGCGACCATTCGCTGCTCCAGGAGCAGCTCGACTCGGGCCTCATCACGCCGGAGGAAGCGAAGCTTTCGCAGAACAAGAACCTCGTCACGCGCGCCCTCGGCATCGATCCCACGGTCGAGCCCGAGATCCATGTGTACGAGACGCAGGCCGACGACATCTACCTGCTGTGCTCCGACGGACTGTCCGACATGGTGGAGGACGAGGAGATCCGCCTCACGCTCCTCACGCTCAAGACCGAATCCCGAATCTCACGGTGCAGCAACTGATCCAGGCGGCCAACGACAACGGCGGCCGCGACAACATTTCGGCGATGCTGATCCGCGTCGTCGAGCCCTATGGCGTCCCGCGCGGCTGGCTCGCGCGCATGAAGGCATTCTTCCGGTAATACCCAAGGAAAACGACTATGGCCAAGCTCATCCTCAGCGTCGACGGGCAGGTGCTCAAGGAGTACCAGCTCTCCAAGGAGCGCACCCTGATCGGCCGCAAGCCGCACAACGACATCCAGATCGACAATCTGGCGGTGAGCGGCGAGCACGCGGCGATCATCACGATCCTGAACGACTCGTTCATCGAGGACCTGGGCAGCACCAACGGCACCATGGTCAACGGCAAGCCGGTCAAGAAGCACTTCCTGCAGAACAACGACGTGGTCGAGATCGGCAAGCACAAGCTCAAGTACTTCAACGACGCGCCCACCGCGGCGACGGCGGCCGATTTCGAGAAGACGATGATCATCCGCAACCCGGCCAAGGCGCGCACCGCCGCCGCCGGCCGCGGAGAAGGGCCTGGGCGACACGCAGACCAACCTGAAGCCGCTCGGGGCGACGAAGCCGCCGGCTTCGCGCCACGACGACGGCGACCCCGCAGGCGCCCGGCCGCTCCGGCGCCTGCGGCGCCGCCTCCGCCTCCGCCGCCCCCGCCGCCGCCTCCGCCGTCGCCGCCTCCCGCGGCCGCTGCTCCGGCGGCGCCGCCGCCCGCTGCGGCCGCTCCGTCGGCGGCGGTGCGGCTCCGGCCGAGCACGCTGCGCGAGGCGGCGATCCAGGTGCTTTCCGGCGCGGCGGCCGGCCGCACGCTCGACCTCACCAAGAACCTCACCACGATCGGCAAGCCGGGCATGCAGGTGGCGGTCATCACCAAGCGGCCCAACGGCTACTTCATCACCCACGTCGAGGGCGCGACTTATCCCGACGCTCAACGGCGGCTCGCTCGGGGCCAGGCGCGCCAGCTCGACGATCACGACCTGATCGAGATCGCGGGCGTGAAGATGGAGTTCTTCTACAAGCCGTGAACGCGGCCGGGCCGCGGGGCCCGGGCCGGCCTCGCCCAGGTCACTCGGCAGTGCGGCAAATTCCGTGGAATGGCGCTAGCGGGCGTGGTAACGTTTCCGATAATGGACCGACGTCCGTACTTCATCGCGAACCGCAGCCCGCGGCGAGGATCGCCGCACCGAATCGGTGTCCGCCGCTCCGAGGACAGGCGATGAAGATCAGGGTGCTCGGTTGCAGCGGCGGCATCGGCGGCGAGTCTGCGCACGACCTCGTTCCTGATCGACGACGACATCCTGCTCGATGCCGGCACGGGAGTGGGCGACATGAGCCTCGAGCAGCCTCGCGAAGATCGACCACATCTTCGTGAGCCACTCGCACCTCGACCACGTGACGAGCATCCCGTTCCTGGTGGATACGGTGTGCTGGATGCGCGGCAGCCCGATCACGGTGTACGGCATCAAGGAAACGCTCGACATCCTGCGGGCGCACCTCTTCAACTGGAAGATCTGGCCCGACTTCACGCAGATCCCGGACGCGCGAGAAGCCCTTCATGGTCTACCGCGAGATCAAGGTGGGCGAGACCGTGGAGCTGCGCGGCCGGCGCTTCACGGCGATCCCGGCCAACCACACCGTGCCCGCGGTGGGCTACAAGATGGAGAACTCGCGGGGCGCCCTCATCTTCAGCGGCGACACCTCGACGAACGACGCGCTGTGGGAAGTGGTCAACGCGACGCCAGAACCTGAAGTACCTGATCATCGAGACCGCGTTCTCGAACAAGGAACGCGACATCGCCATCGCCTCCAAGCACCTGTGCCCGCGGATGCTCGCGGAGGAGCTGGACAAGATGCACGCGCGCCCCGAGGTGTTCATCACGCACCTGAAGCCGGGCGGAGGGCGCGCTCACGATGAAGGAAGTGGGCGAGGCCGGCGGGCGCTGGCGCCCGCGCATGCTCGAGAACAACCAGGAATTTTCACTGTAGCGGACGAACACAGCAGGTGCAACCATGAGCGCAGTCCTCGATACCAAGATCCCGTCCGTCGGCAACGTCGCGGACATGAGCGTGAAGCTCGCGTTCTCGAAGAAGCTGCAGGCCGTCACCAACCGCATCCACTCCACCAGCAACGTCGACGAGATCATCCTCGACGTCTCGCGCGACATCTGCCAGCTCTTCGAGGCCGACCGGATGACGGTCTACATCACGAGCGAGGACGGATCCTCGATCGTCTCGAAGGTGAAGACGGGACTGAACTCGTTCAAGGACATCAAGCTGCCGATCTCCGAGTCGTCGCTCGCCGGCTATGCGGCGCTCAACAAGCGCCACATGAACATCAAGGACGTCTACGACGACGCGGAGCTCAAGCAGTACTCGGCCAACCTCACGTTCCTCAAGGCGGTCGACCAGCGCACCGGCTACCGCTCCAAGCAGATGCTGATCGCGCCGATCCTGGGCGGCGACTCGGGCACCGAGCTGATGGGCGTGATCCAGCTCATCAACAACCTCGCCGGCCAGCCGTTCTCGTCGCTGCACGACGAGGGCGTGGTGGAGCTCGTCGAAGACGCTCGCCATCGCCTTCCGCGTGCGCCAGCAGATGCCGGGCTCGGTCCAGTCGAAGTTCGAGTACCTGGTGATCGACAACGTGATCGCCGCGGGCGAGCTCGACCTCGCCACCAAGGCCGCGCGCCGCAAGAACAAGAACATCGAGGACGTGCTGATCGAGGAGTTCCAGGTGAAGCCGCCGGCGATCGGCGCGGCGCTCGCCAAGTTCTTCGGCGTGCGAATACGAGCCGTTCAAGGCCGACCGCATCAAGCCGCCGGACCTGCTGAAGAACATCAAGCGCGACTACGCCGAGGGCAACCACTGGGTGCCGCTCGAGGACGTCCAAGGCACGGCATCCTCGTGATGTCCACGGATCCGGAGCGCGTGCGCAACTCGCGCATGGTCGAGAACGTCTTCCCGCGCTCCAAGGTGGTCTACAAGGTCACCACCGAGACGGACTTCAAGCAGACGCTCGACCAGTTCTTCGGCGCCGAACGGGGCTCGGGAGCATGGGCAGCGAATCGATCGGCGACCTGCTGGTCGGCCTGGACGACGACGAGGAGGGCGAGCTCGGCAGCGGCGCGCGACGACGTGTCGGCCGCGGCCGACAACGAGCTGGTGAAGCTCGTGAACAAGATCATCGTCGACGCCTACCAGCAGGGCGCTTCGGACATCCACGTCGAGCCGCTGCCGGGCAAGGGCAAGACCGGCGTGCGCTTCCGCAAGGACGGCACGCTCACGCAACTACATCGAGGTGCCGGCCGCGTACCGCCAGCCGCTCGTCGACGCGCCTGAAGATCATGTGCGACCTGGACATCTCGGAGAAGCGCAAGCCCCAGGACGGCAAGATCAAGTTCAAGAAGTTCGGCCCGCTCGACATCGAGCTGCGCGTGGCGACCATCCCCACCGCCGGCGGCGTCGAGGACGTGGTGATGCGCATCCTCGCGGCCGGCGAGCCGATCCCGCTCGACAAGCTGGGCGTCGCTGCCGCACAACATGGAGCGGCTGAAGAGCGTGCATCACGCAAGCCCTACGGCCTGTTCTTCGTGTGCGGCCCGACGGGCTCCGGCAAGACCACCACGCTGCACTCGGTGCTGGGCTCGCTCAATACCGTCGGACACCAAGATCTGGACCGCCGAGGACCCGGTCGAGATCACGCAGAAGGGCCTGCGCCAGTGCCAGATGAACCCCAAGGCCGGGCTTCACGTTCGCCACGGCGATGAAGGCGTTCCTGCGCGCCGATCCGGACATCATCATGGTCGGCGAGATGCGCGACAAGGACACCACGTCCATCGGCATCGAGGCCTCGCTCACGGGCCACCTGGTGTTCGCCACGCTGCACACGAACTCGCGCGCCGGAATCGATCATCCGCCTGCTCGACATGGGC
The DNA here is from genome assembly GCA_963758215.1 of uncultured beta proteobacterium. Lineage (GTDB taxonomy): Bacteria > Pseudomonadota > Gammaproteobacteria > Burkholderiales > Usitatibacteraceae > Usitatibacter. The sequence goes on from CAVWUN010000002.1 coordinate 55,210, forward strand.
ATGGACCCGTTCAACTTCGCCGACGCGCTGCTCGGCATCCTGGCGCAGCGCCTGGCCAAGCGCCTGTGCAAGTGCAAGGAAGCCTACACGCCGACGCAGGACGAGGTGAAGCACTTCATCACCGAGTACTGCGGCGAGCTGCTGAACACGCCGGACTTCAAGAACGGACCTGAACGCGCAGCTACAAGAAGGTGTTCGACCGCTTCCAGAAGGACTACGGCTTCGGCAAGCCCGAGTTCAAGCTGTACAAGCCGAAGGGCTGCGATGCCTGCGGCGGCACGGGCTACAAGGGCCGCGTGCGGCCTGCACGAGCTGCTGGTGGGCACCGACCCGATGAAGAAGCTGATCCAGGAGCACGCGCGCGTGGCCGAGATCCTCGCCGCCGCGCTCGACGAAGGCATGCTCACGCTGAAGATGGACGGCATGGAGAAGGTGCTGCAGGGCGTCACCGACATGGCGCAGGTCCGGGCGGTCTGCATCAAGTGACGCACGCGGACGACAACGGATAGCGCGTGTCCGGTGCGCCGGCGCAGGCCGCCAGCGGATCCGCAGCCGCGCCGCGCCGAGCTGCAGCGCGTCGCTCGAGACGCACTTCCTCTCCAAGCTCGAGTACCTCAACGCGATCGGCATCGCGCTCTCGCAGGAGCGCGACATCGACAAGCTGCTCGAGACCATCCTCATCGCGGCGAAGAACCTCACGCACGCCGACGGCGGCACGCTCTACCGCCTGGTGGACGACAAGCTGCAGTTCGAGATCGTGCGCACCGATTCGCTTTCGATCGCCATGGGCGGCAGCTCCGGCAACCCGGTGCCGTTCTACCCGATCCCGCTGCACGACAAGGACGGCAAGCCGAACTACACGATGATCGCGGCCTACGCGGCGCTCACGCACCGCACGGTGAACATCGCCGACGCCTACACGGAGGAGGGCTTCGACTTCTCCGGCACGCGCAACTTCGACAAGCGCACCGGCTACCGCTCGACCTCGTTCCTCACGGTGCCGATGAAGAACCACGAGGGCGAGATCATCGGCGTGCTGCAGCTGCTCAACGCCACGGATCCGGCGAGCGGGCGCGTCACGACGTTCGGCGAGGAGGACCAGCGCCTGGCCGAATCGCTCGCGTCGCAGGCCGCCATCGCGCTCACCAACCGGCTGCTGATCCAGCAGCTCGAGGTGCTCTTCGAGTCCCTGATCGAGCTCATCAACACCGCGATCGACGACAAGAGCCCCTACACGGGCGGGCACTGCAAGCGCGTGCCGATGCTCACGATGATGCTGGCGGAGGCCGCCCACAACGCCGCGACGGGGCCCGCTCGCCCGTTCCAGCATGTCGGAGAAGGACCGCTACGAGCTCAAGATCGCGGGGCTGCTGCACGACTGCGGCAAGATCACCACGCCCGTGCACGTGGTCGACAAGGCGACCAAGCTGCAGACCATCTTCGACCGCATCGAGCTCGTCGGCGACGCGCTTCGAGGTGCTCAAGCGCGAAGCCGAGGTCGAGATGCTGCGCGCGAAGCTGAAGGCGCTGGCGGCGCACGACGAGGCGAAGCGCGCGCCGCGCCGAGGAGGCCTACGCGGCGAAGCTCGCGCCAGTACGACGACGACCGCGAATTCCTGCGCCGCACCAACGTCGGCAGCGAGCGCATGAAGACCGGAGGACCAGGCGCGCGTATCCCAGCATCGCCCGATACGACGTGGCGCAACGAGCGCGGCGAGCGCGAGCCGGTTCCTGTCGAGCGACGAGGAGGACAACCTCAACATTCGCCTACGGCACGCTCAACACCGGCGAGCGCGAGATCATCAACCACCACATCGTGGCCACGATCAAGATGCTCGAGGCGCTGCCCTGGCCGCGCCACCTCACGAACGTGCCGGAGTATGCGGGCGGCCACCACGAGCGCATGGACGGCAAGGGCTATCCGCGAGGGCCTGACGCGCGAGCAGATGAGCGTGCAGGCGCGCGTGATGGGCATCGCCGATATCTTCGAGGCGCTCACCGCCCGGGACCGCCCCTACAAGCCGGGCAAGACGCTGTCCGAATCGCTCGCCATCCTCGGACGCTTCAAGCAGAACGGCCATATCGATCCGGACCTGTTCGACATCTTCGTGCGCGACAAGGTGTACCTGCGCTATGCACGCGAGTTCCTCGACCCCGAGCAGATCGACGAGGTCGACGAGCGTGCGATTCCCGGATACGAGCCCTGAGGCCTGGCAGCGGGCTGACGTTTTTCGGCAGTTTTGGCGCCCAAGGGCGAGTCGCGGAACGCGGAGTCGGGCGGCGGGCGACACCTCGCCGGGCAGCTCCATCCGGGGGCTCCAGGCGTTCGCTAAACTACTATTTCTAAATAAGTATTTGTGGCGGTTGGCCGTGGCCCGGAACCGACTCCGGATGCACAGGACGAGGAAGCTGGCACAGCGGTTGCATAAGCCATCCCGCGCATCGCAGAAGTCCAGTTACTCGTCTTCCCCAACTACCTAGGAGAGCACATGAAGAAACTTCAGCAAGGCTTCACCCTGATCGAACTGATGATCGTGGTCGCGATCATCGGCATCCTGGCCGCGGTCGCCATTCCCGCGTACCAGGACTACCTGAACCGTTCGAAGATGACGGAAGTGCTCGCCGCGGTCGGCGCGTGCAAGACGTCGGTTTCGGAATACGCGGCGGCGAAGAACGTGCTGCCCGCCGACATCACCACGTCCGGCTGCTCCAACGCCGGCACGCAGTACATGTCGGCCATGGACGTCGCCGCCGGTGGCGTGATCAAGGCGACGGTTGCCAACATCGCCGACCAGACGGGCGATATCGTGCAGATGGCCCCGTCGAAGACCGCGATGCCGACCTTCACGGCCGCGGGCGACGGCGACCCGATCCTCGGGTGGCAGTGCACGTACAACGGCAACGTGAAATACGTCCCGGCTACCTGCCGCTAACCGCATCCTGACCAGCAGCTGACCAAGGGGGGGCAAGCAATTGCCCCCCCTTCATTTCCGGGGCCCGGATAGGGTACCGTTGGCCTGTCCATGAACCTGCGCATTCGCATCCTCTGCGGCCTGTTCGCGATTTCCGGCTTTTGCGGGCTCATCTACGAGTCCGTCTGGAGCCACTATCTCAAGCTCTTCCTGGGCCACGCCGCGTACGCGCAGACGGTCGTGCTCATCGTGTTCGTCGGCGGGCTGGCCCTGGGCTCGTGGCTCGCGGGACACTACGCCACGCGTATCGCGCGCCCGCTGCTCGCGTACGCCGCGGCGGAGCTCGCGGTGGGGCTCGGCGCGATCTTCTTCCACAGCGTGTTCGTGCGCTCGACGGACTGGGCCTACGCGCATCTGCTTCCTGCCATGTGCTCCGCGCAGGGCTGGTGCTGGGCGCAATGGATCTTCGCGGGGCTGCTGCATCCTTCCGCAATCGGTGCTGCTGGGCACCACGTTCCCGCTGATGTCCGGCGGCATCCTGCGCCTCGACGCCCGGCTCCCGGGCGGCAAGCTGGCCCTGCTGTACTTCCTCAACAGCATCGGGGCGGTCGCGGGGGTGCTGACCAGCGGCTTCCTGCTCATTCCCGAGGTGGGCCTTCCCGGCACGCTCTTTACCGGCGGCCTGCTCAACGTGGTCCTCGCGATCTGCGTGTATTTCGTGGACAAGAACACCCGGCCGGCGGCGCAGGTGCACGCGGAGCAGGCCGGCACGCGCGCCGCAACCGCACGTCCGCCCGCCATCGCCCTGTACCTGGCGGTGGCGCTGATCACCGGCCTGTCGTCGTTCGTCTACGAGATCGCCTGGACCCGCAGCCTTTCGCTGGTGCTCGGGGCCTCGACCCATTCCTTCGAGCTGATGCTGGCGAGCTTCATCTTCGGCCTGGCGCTGGGCGGCCTGTGGATCCGCGGCCGCATCGACCGCGCCGAGGATGTCCCGCGCTTCCTCGGGGCCGTGCAGGTCGCGATGGGCGTGCTCGCGCTGCTCACCTTGCCGGTCTACAACGACTCCTTCGACCTCATGGCCTGGATGCTTGCCGCGGTGCAGAAGTCCGAGGGCGGCTGGGTCCTGTTCAACCTGTTCTCGAGCCTCATCTGCCTGCTCGTCATGCTGCCGGCGACGTTCATGGCGGGCATGACGCTGCCGCTCATCAGCTATGCGCTGCTCGGCTCCCGGCTCGGCGAGAAGAGCATCGGACACGTGTACGCGGCGAACACGCTGGGAGGCATTCTCGGCGTGATCATCGCCGTGCACCTGGCCCTTCCGGACCTCGGGCTGAAAGGAGCGCTGGTCCTGGGCGGGAGCATCGACGTCGCGCTCGGCGCCTTCCTCCTGCTGCGCGTCGCGGGGCGGCGGGGTCTGGCGCCCTGGGCATGGAGCGCGGGCGGCGCGGCGGGCGTCGTGTGTGCCGTGCTGCTCTTCCACCTCGATCCCCTCAAGATGGCATCGAGCGTCTTCCGGACCGGCCATGCGAGCCTTGCCCGGGACACCGTGGTGCTCTTCCACAAGGACGGCAAGACGGCGACCGTGGACGTATTCCAGGACGCGGCCTCGCGCTCCATCGCCATCTCCACCAATGGCAAGTCCGACGGGGCGATCCGGATCCCGGCCGGGTACGCCGAGCTGGGCCCGCTGGTCGACGAGCCCACCATGGTCATGCTGGCCGCGATGCCGCTCGCCTATCGGCCGGACGCGAAATCCGCCGCCCTCATCGGCTACGGCACGGGCATGAGCACCGCCACGATGCTGGGGTCCCCGCGCATCGAGCGGGTCGACACGATCGAGATCGAGCCCTCGATGCCGGAGGGCGCGCGCGCTTTCCGCTTCATCACTGCCCGTGCCTACACCGATCCGCGCAGCCACATCATCATCGACGACGCGAAGTCGTATTTCGCGCGCAGCCGCCGGCACTACGACGTCGTGGTCTCGGAGCCCTCGAACCCCTGGGTCACCGGGGTCTCGAGCCTGTTCACGCGCGAGTTCTACGCGCGGGTGAAGGGCCAGATCAATCCCGGCGGCCTGTTCGTGCAGTGGCTGCACGTCTACAGCTTCAACGAGCCGCTGCTGGCTTCGGTCTTCCGGGCGCTGCGCGAGTCGTTCCCGCGCTTCGAGGTGTACGCGGCGACCGAGGGCGACCTCGTGGTGGTGGCCTCGCCCGCGGGGCCGGTGCCCGCGCTGCGTGGCGATGTCCTCGACATGCCCGGCGTGCGCCCGCTGCTCGAACGCATCGGCGTGGAGCGCGTCGAGGACCTGGCGGCGCACCGCCTGGGCGACCAGGACCTGGTCGCCACGCTCTTCGCTTCGATCGAGGGCCCGGCCAATTCGGATTACTTTCCCATCGTCGACACGCGTGCGTCGAAGGCGCGCTTCCTGGACGAGCGCGCCGAGGCGATCGAGGATGTCGCCGCAGCGCCGTGGCCGATCGTGGCGATGACGAGCCGCGAGCCGGTGCCGCCAGACTACCCCGTCACGCCATCGAAGTCGGTGGCGGTCGAGCGCACCTATCGGGCGGAGAGTGCGGAATTCGTGCGCCGCTACCTGATGGGCGAGGACAACCCGGCACTGCGCGCCAGGCTCGGCGGGTCGTTTCGCGAGTTCGCGCTGTTCAAGGCGCGGTTCATCGATTGCCGGGCACGCCTCGAGGCGAGCGAATGGTGGGACACCGCGATCGCGACGGCCTCGCTGGAGAGCGTCTACCTTCCCCCGGCCGCGGCGGACCAGGTCTGGGACCGCGTGCAGTCGTCGAGCTGCTACGCGGCGCTCGACGAGCGCACGCGCAACCTCTTCGAGCTCTTCCGGGCGATCGGCAGGCGCGACGGCGCGCGCATGGCCCTGATCGCCCCGGAGCTGCTGGAGGGGGCGAAGGAGAAGGGCACGGTCGAGTACCTTTACGGGGCGGCGCTCACCGGGATGGTGGCGCAGCACGACTACGAAGGCGCACGGCGTGTCTTCATCCGGTTCAGCAGCGCCCTGCCGGTGAAGCGGCGGCAGCTGGGGCGCTTCCGGTGGCTTGAATCGGCGGCCGCCAGCGATCCCGCGCGAAGCGCGGCGGGAGCGGCAACGCCGGGGAGGTGAAGCTTGTGACGCGGCGCGGACGTGCGGCACTCATCCACCTGAGCATCAGCGCTCTTGTCGCGTGCGCGGCGGCGGCGGGCATGCTCGGCATCTGGTATCCCCCGCCCTTCTTCGAGGCGATGGGCGCCGACGGCCTCATCCTCATCATGGTCGCCGTGGACGTGATCCTCGGGCCGATGGTGACGCTGATCATCTTCGCCCCGGGCAAGCCGCGCCACCTGCTGATCTTCGATCTCGCGGTCATCGGGACGCTGCAGCTCGCAGCGCTCTCGTACGGTGTCTTCGTGATCTCCCAGGCGCGGCCGGTATACATGCTGTTCGTGCGCGACCGCTTCGAGATCACCGCGGCCGACGAGGTGCGCGGCGAGGAGCTGGCGAAGGTGAAGGACCCCGAGTTCCGCACGCTGCCGCGCCTGCGCCCCCGGCTCGCGGCCGCCGAGATGCCCACCGACCCCGCGGAGCAGATGCGCATCATGTTCTCGGCCATCCAGGGCGTGGACCTCAAGACCTATCCCGAGTACTACGTGCCCTACGACAAGGACCTCGCGCTGGTGCGTTCGAAAGCCAAGCCGCTCGCGCTGCTGCGCAAGCGCCATCCCGAGGCCGCCGGCGAGCTCGCCAAGGCGATCGCGAAGACGGGGCTGCCCGAGGATCGGCTCGCCTTCCTGCCCCTGCGCGGGCGCAAGAAGGACATGTCGGTGCTGGTGGATGCGACCACCGGGCGCATCGCTGGTTTCGCGCCGATCGATCCGTGGTGAGCTAGCGCGCGGAGCGCGACGGCCGCCAGGCGTTGGCCCTGATCGGCAGTCCGTTGGAAAGATAGGTCAGGAAATACTCGAGGTTGTTGAGCTCCTCGGAGCCCGCGGGAAACGGCGCGGCGCCCATGCGCTCGAGGCATTCGCGGATCTGTCCCTGCAAGCTCACGGGGACGGTGTCGCGGATCACCGGCCAGTGGGTCGCCTGGCCCACGGCGGGCGACAGCGCAGTGTCGCCATAATGCTTGCCCGCGCCCTGCAGGTGGCACGAGGCGCAGGCGAAATTGAGCTGCCCGAGGCGGGAGAAATAGAGGCGCTGCCCCTGCTCGAAGCTTGCCAGCGCCGCTGGGGGTACCCGCACCGTGATCTTGCGGCCGTCGGCGAGCGAGCGAAGATAAGCCGTGACGGCGCCCATCGTCGCCGGGTCGGAGCTCTCGAGCAGCGGCTCGCGATGGCTCTTGAGGCACTGGTTGACCGCCATCTCGAGCGTCACCACGAGCTTGAGGCGCGTGTGGTACTGCGGATAGGCGACCGCCACGTACCGGCCGCCGTTCGGAAAGCACGCGGCCAGCGAGCGCCCGTCGCGGAACTTGCGCTTCCAGAGCCGCGCGCCCGCATCGAGCACCGCTTCCCCCGCGGTGGAATGCTGCTCGATCTGCGCGCGCAGCGCATCGTCGAAGGCGGCTGATCCCAGCGCGAAGTCGGCGGGTCCCAGGCCGGGAAGCTGGCGCTCCAGGCGCTGCACGATCTGCGTGCGGGTGGCGCCGGGAGAGGCGAGCGCCGCCGTGGCGGCGAGCGAAAGGACGAGCGCGGCGAGGCGCGCGAAGCTACGGCAGCGCATCCAGGTAATCCACCACGCGATCGATCTCGGCGTCGTCGAGGATGCGATGGCGGCCATAGGGCGGCATGACGGTATCGGGATTGGCGCGCATCGGATCGACGATCAGCGCGCGCAGCGCAGCGCGCCCGAGCTCGTGCATGCGCCGCCCCTCGAGCGCGGGTCCGAAGTCGGCGCGGGTGGCGGGCCCGGCGCCCTTGGGCACCTGGTGGCATGCGATGCAATTGCCCTTGTCGGCCCGCGCGAAGATCTCCGCGCCCGTGAGCGCCGGCGCCGCCGCCGCGGGCAGGATGGCGGCCGCTGCCGCGAGGGCGAGCTTCGACGCGGTTCGCATCAGGTGATCTTGAGCGCCTTTTCGGCGGCGCGTTCGTTTTCGAGCAGCGCGCGCATCTCGCGCAGGCGCGCCTCGGCGCTCGACGATTCGTAGAAGTCGCCCTTCGACCTGACCGCGATCTCGAGCTGCTCGACCGCGGCGGCCAGGTTCCCGCGGCGGTATTGCGCCTCGGCGAGGGACCGGTGCTGGGCCACGGGCTTGCCCACGGTCTCGAAGGCATGGGCCTGCAGCTCGTACAGGCGCGGATCGGTCGGCGCCGCGCGCAGGCGATCCTCGATGTCGGCAAGCACGTCCTTGGGGCGCCCCATCTGCAGCAGCAGGTCGAGGTAGGCGTAGACGATGCCGCGCGCGTCCGGGTGATCCCTCAGGGCGGCGCGATAGGTCCCCAGCGCCTCGTCGCGCCGCCCCATGTCGGTGAGCAGCTGTCCCGCGAGCAGATCGAAAGCCGGATGGGAGTCGCTTCCCTTGCGCAGCGGCGCCAGCGTCTTCCACGCCGCGTCGAGCTCGCGCGCGCGGCGCAGCGCGAGGGCCAGGCCGTAGACGTCTTCGCGCGGGCGCAGCACGGTCTTGTCCGCGAGGAGATTGCGGAAGTAGTCGACCGCCTCGGTCGGAGCACCGGCGGCGGCACGCAGCTTGGCCCTCACGATGCGGTATTCGAAGGAATCGGCCACCAGGCGCGGCGGGAGGTTCTCCACGCGGTCCTGCATGTCGGCGATGCGCTCCGTGGTGAGCGGATGGCTCTGCAGGTAGGCCGGCGCCCCCTTGAACTCGTTCACGCGGTTGGCGCGCAGCAAGCGCTGGAAGAAGGTCACCATCGCACGCGGCGAGAACCCGGCGCGCTCGAGCAGCGTGAGCCCCATGCGATCGGCCTCACGCTCGTGCTCGCGCGAGTAGGCGATCGCCGTTTGCGCCTGCAGGGCCCCGGCCGATGCGACCGCGGCCTCGGTGACCTGTCCTGCCTGGCTGCTGCCGCCGCGCGCGGCGAGGATGCCCAGGGCCAGCGCGGCAAGCGAGGTGAGCTGCGCGCCACGCTGCTCGCGCAGCGAGCGGGCCTGGTGCTTCTGCAGGATGTGGCCGATCTCGTGGCCCACCACGCCCGCCAGCTCGGACTCGTTCTGGGTGAGGAGGATGGTGCCCGTGTTGACGCCGATGTGGCCCCCGACGAGGGCAAAGGCATTGACCGCGTCGTCGCGCACGACGAAGAAATCGATGTCGGGCCGCGGCCCGTCTGCGGCGGCGAGCAGGCGCGAACCCAGCGAGTTGATGTAGTCGGCGATCTCCGGGTCGTCGACGTAGTCCTTGTCGACGCGCACCTCGCGCATGATGCGGTTGCCGATCGTGCGCTCCTGCGCGTCGGACAGGGACGCCGAGGAGACGTCGCCCAGGTCCGGGAGGCCCGCGGGGAAGGTCGCGGTCCCGTAGCAGGCGAGCAGCAGCGAAACAGTGAGGGTGCGGAAAGTCACTCGATCGGGACGGCCATGGCGAACTGCTACTATGACGGCCGGACCCCCGGCGGTTCGGCGAGCGTGGAAGCCATTATGACCGAAAAACTGAGCCATTTCGACGCAGGCGGTGCGGCGCACATGGTCGACGTCGCCGCCAAGCCCGAGACCCATCGCGTGGCCGTCGCGGGCGGGCGCATCCGCATGCTTCCGCAGACCCTGGCGATCGTCCTGGCGGGCACGGCGAAGAAGGGCGACGTGCTCGGCGTGGCACGCATCGCCGCGATCCAGGCGGCCAAGCGCACCTCCGAGCTGATCCCGCTGTGCCACCCGGTGGCGCTCACCTCGGTGGCCGTGGAGTTCGCCCCCGACGAAGCGGCGGGGGCCATCGATTGCCGGGCGACGGTCGAGTGCACAGCGCGCACCGGGGTGGAGATGGAGGCCCTCACGGCCGTGCAGGTGGCGCTGCTGACGATCTACGACATGTGCAAGGCGGTCGACCGCGGCATGACCATGGAGGCGATTCGGTTGCTGGAGAAGCGCGGCGGAAAATCGGGCCACTACGTCGCACCCTGAGGCGGTGCTACACTCAGTGACGTTCCGGAGGGACCGCATATGCAAGCATTCGATCGCGAGCTCGACGTGCGCGGGCTCAACTGTCCGCTGCCCATCCTGCGTGCAAAAAAGGCCCTGGGCGACCTCACCGCCGGCCAGGTGCTCAAGGTGGTGGCGACCGATCCCGGGTCGGTGAAGGATTTCGAGGCCTTCTGCAAGCAGACCGGCAACCAGCTGCTCTCACACTCCGAAGGCCCGGACTTCACCTTCTTCATGCAGAAGCGCTAGGCCCGCGGCGCAGGCTCAATCCAGGAACAGGTCCGTGAAGAGCGCAACGCCTGGCGTCACGGCGTAGCGCGCGAAGTCGCTCACGCCGCGGCTGCGCAGCACGTCCTCGTCGATCAGGAATCTGCCCGTGTTCGCGCGCGACTCGCTGGTGAGGATCGCGTGCGCGGCGTCCGCGACGATCGCGGGGTGGCGGCTCGCCCTGAGGATCTCCGCGGGAAAGTGCACCTCCACGGCGGCGGTGGCGATGGTGGTGCGCGGCCACAGGGAGTTCACCGCGATGCCGTCCCCGCGCAACTCCTCGGCCATGCCGAGCGTGCACATGCTCATCCCGTACTTCGACATCGTGTAGGCCACGTGGCCCGCGAACCACCGCGCCTGCATCGAAAGCGGCGGCGAGAGGTTGAGGATGTGCGGGTTCGCGGACTTCCTGAGCGCCGGGATGCACGCCTGCGAGCACAGGAAGGTCGCGCGCATGTTCACGCCCATCATCAGGTCGAAGCGCCTGGCCGGAGTCGCCAGGGTCGGCGTGAGGCTGATGGCGCTCGCGTTGTTCACCAGGATGTCGATGCCGCCGAATGCCTCGGCGGCCCGCTGCGACCGCCGCGCCGATCGCCGCCTCGTCGCGCACGTCGAGCTGGATCGCCAGCGCGCGGCCGCCCGCGGCCTGCGCATCTCGTCGGCGACCTGTGGATGGTCCCCGCGAGCTTCGCGTGCGGCTCGGCCGTCTTGGCGGCGATCGCGATCGTGGCGCCATCGCGCGCGGCGCGCAGCGCGATCTCGCGCCCGATGCCGCGCGAGGCTCCCGTGATGAACAGAGTCCGGCCCGCGAGCGTGGTCATGGCTTGCCCAATGGAGTGTCTTCGGTGGCCGGGATGATACCGCGGCTCACGTAGACCAGCCGCAGGTGGGAACGAAAGATCCGCGAGCTGCATCAGGAAGACGAGCCCCGTGCCGAACGCGATCGCGCCGCCGACCACGAAGGTGAGCGGCGCGCCGATATGCTCGGCGAGCCATCCGGCGGAGTAGTGGCCCAGTGGGGCCACGCCGATGAAGAACATGGTGTAGTAGCTCATGCATCGCGGCTGCGCTTCTCCTCGTGCACCATCGTCTGCAGGATCGTGTTGCACGTGGCTCCGGTCATGAACATGCCGAACCCGAGTCATCATCATGAGGGGCACGGAGATCCAGATGTTGCGCGACAGGCCGAAGCCGATCGCGCCGAGTCCCGCGGTCGCCGCCGCGATGCCGATCCACTTCGCCAGCCCGCGCACGCTCGGCCGGCGTGCGAGGCTCACCGCGGAGATCACCGCCCCCAGCCCGACCGCGCCGATGAACAGCCCCACGAGCGGCGCCCCGGCGTGGTAGGTCTTGACGACCATCGCCGGCATGAGGGTCGTGTACGGGGCGATCGAGAAGCTCACCGCGGAAAGCGTGAAGAGCATGCGGCGCACGGGGACGATCCCCATCGCGTAGCGCCAGCCCTCGGCGAGGTCGGCGAGCGGGTGGCTCTCGGCGCGCCGCGCGCGCGGATGCACGATGCGCACCTTGGCGAGCGCGATCAGCACCGCGAGGTAGCTCAGCGCGTTCAGGGCGAAGCACACGCGTCTCGCTGAACGCGGCGATGAGCACCCCGCCCAGGGACGGCCCCATCAGCCGCGTGCCGTTCATGAGGATCGAGTTCATCGCGATCGCGTTGGGCAGGTCCTCGCGCCGTTCCAGGAGCTGCACGAAGATCGACTGGCGCGTGGGCGTCTCGAACGCGTTGCACACTCCGGCGAAGAGGGCGAGGCCGGCGAGCTCCGGCAAGGTGATGATCTTCGAAGTCCCGAGAGCAGCGCGAGGACGCCGATTGCACCGCAAGCAGCGTGAGCACCGTCATCAGCAGCCGCCGGCGGCTCAGGCGGTCGCCGAGGACGCCCGCGAACGGTCGCCAGGAAGAGGTGCGGCATGTTGTTGAGGAAGCCGATGAGCCCGGTGAACCACGGTCGAGCCCGAGAGCCGATAGGCGAGCCACATGATCGCCACCGACTGGATCCAGGTGCCCGATCATCGACACCGTCTGGCCGATGTAGTACCGGCGGAAGTTGGGCGAGCCCAGCGCCCGGAGGCTGTGGGCGGCGTCATCGCGCGAGGCGGGTCGCTAGCCCAGCTTCGCGGAGCTGGGCGCGCAGGTCTGCCAGTTTCGCTTCGATGTCCGCGAGCCGCTGTGCGCGTCCTGCTCGACCACGACGCGGCCGGCGCGCGCTGGACGAACGAGTCGTTGGCGAGCTTCACGGCGAGCTTGGCGATCGTCGCCGGCCAGCCGCTCGATTTCCCTCGCCGAGGCGTGCGCGCTCCGCGTCCCGGTCGATCTCGACGTGGAGCATGAGTTTGGCCGCTGCGGTGACGCGTCATGGGAGCGTCCTCGGCGGGAAGCGCGTCGACGAAGCGCACCTCGGAGAGGCGCGCGAGGCCCGCGATCCCGGCGGCGTGTTCGCGGGCAGCGAACGGGGTCGCTCGGCCACGTAGAGCGGCACGCTCGCGGCGGGCGAGAGCTTCATCGTCGAGCGCAGGTTGCGCGCGGCGTTCACGACTTCCTTCACGAGCGCCATCTCGCGCTCGGCCTTCTCGTCGATCCGCGAGCCATCGGGCGTCGGATAGGGCGCCACCATGATGCTCTCGCCCTGCCTTGCCGGCGAGCGGCGCCACGATCTGCCAGAGCTCCTCGGTGATGAACGGGAATGATCGGGTGCGCGAGGCGCAGCGTCGTCTCGAGCACGCGGATCAGCGTGCGGCGCGTGGCGCGCTGCTGCGCCTCGCTGCCGTCGGCGAGCTGCACCTTCGCGATCTCGACGTACCAGTCGCAGTACTCGTCCCACACGAACTCGTAGACGGCGCGCGCGGCCATGTCGAAGCGGTAGGCGGCGAAGCCCTCGGCCACCTCGCTCTCGGCGCGCTGCAGGCGGCTCGTGATCCAGCGGTCGACGGTCGAGAACTCGAGCGGCTTCGGACTCGTCGAGGCCCGTGTCCTTGCCCTCGCAGTTCATGAGCACGAAGCGCGTGGCGTTCCAGAGCTTGTTGCAGAAGCTGCGGTAGCCCTCGCAGCGCTTGAGGTCGAAGTTGAGCGTGCGGCCCGAGCGTGGAGAGCGACGGCGAACGTGAAGCGCAGCGCGTCCGCCCCGTAGGCAGGGATGCCCTCCGGGAACTCGCGCTGGATGCGCTTTGCCGCGGCCTCGCTTGTGGGCCGCGAGCATGCAGGCCCTGCGTGGACTTCTCCAGCAGCGCGTCGAAGGTGATGCCGTCGATCACGTCGAGCGGGTCGATCGTGTTGCCCTTCGACTTGCTCATCTTCTGGCCCTCGGCGTCGCGCACGATGGCGTTGATGTAGACGTCGTCGGAACGGCGATCTCGCCGGTGAAGTGCAGCGTCGTCATGATCATGCGCGCGACCCAGAAGAAGATGATGTCGAAGCCGGTGACGAGCACCGACGACGGCAGGTAGAACGCGCGCTCGCGCTCGAGCTGCGCTTCGTCGGGCCAGCCCAGCGTCGAGAACGGCACGAGCGCCGACGAGAACCAGGTGTCCAGCACGTCGGCGTCGCGCGACTCGCGGCGTGATCGTCTTGCCGGCGGCCGTGGCGCGCTGCGAGCGCTTCCTCGTAACGTGCGGCCGACGAAGGGCGTGCCGTCCTCGGCGTACCAGGCCGGGAATCTGGTGGCCCCACCAGAGCTGGCGCGAGATGCACCAGTCCTGGATGTTGCTCCAGCCACTGGCTCGTAGATCTTGGTCCACTCGTCGGGCACGAAGCGCGTCTGCCCGTCGGCGACGGCCTTCGAGTCCCGCCTTGGCCATGTCGGTCCATGCGCACGAACCACTGGTCGGAGAGCATCGGCTCGACGACCGCGTCGGTGCGCTGCGAGCGCGGCACGCGTCAGCTTGTGGGGCTTCACCGCCTCCACGAGCCCGGCGCGATCGAGGTCCGCAAGCACGCGCTTGCGCGCCTCGAAGCGATCGAGCCCGTGGTAGGGCGCGGGGGCCGTTGCTCGTTCACCTTCGCGTCGAGCGTGAGGATGCCGATCAGGGGCGAGCCCGTGGCGCATGCCGACCTGGTAAGTCGTTGAAGTCGTGCGCAGGCGTGATCTTCACGCACACCCGTGCCGAAGTCGCGGTCGACGTACGTCGTCGGCGATGACGGGAATCGAGCCGGTCGCAGAGCGGAAGGCTGCACCTGCCTGCCCACGAGGTGGCGATAGCGCTCGTCGTCGGGATGCACCGCGACCGCGGTGTCGCCCAGCATCGTCTCGGGCCGCGTCGTCGCGACCACGAGGTGCCCGCTGCCGTCCTCCAGCGGGTAGCGCAGGTGCCAGAGACTGCCCGTCTCCTCCTCGCGACTCGACCTCGAGATCCGATACCGCGGTGAGCAGCACCGGGTCCCAGTTCACGAGGCGCTTGCCGCGGTAGATGAGCCCCTCGTCGAACAGGCGCACGAACACTTCGGTGACGGCGCGCGAGCGCGCGTCGTCCATCGTGAAGTACTCGCGCGACCAGTCGCACGAGTCGCCGAGGCGGCGCATCTGGCGCGTGATGGTGGAGCCCGACTGCTCCTTCCATGCCCAGACGCGGCGCACGAACTCCTCGCGCCCAAGCCCGCGGCGCGATGTCACCCGCGGCCTCGAGCTGGCGCTCGACCACCATCTGCGTGGCGATGCCCGCGTGGTCCGTCCCCGGCTGCCACAGCACGTTCTCGCCCTTCATGCGGTGCCAGCGCGCGAGGATGTCCATGAGCGTCTGCTGGAACGCGTGCCCCATGTGCAGCGTCCCCGTCACGTTGGGCGGCGGCAGCTGGATCGAGAACGAGGGGCGGGTCGCGTCGAACCCGGCGCGGAAGACGCCGCGCGATTCCCAGATAGGGGTACCAGCGCGACTCGATGTCGTGAGGGTCGAAGCTTTTCGCGAGTTCCAAGCGGCTATTTTACTTGACGGCGGGCGATCGCCCCGGCGACCGCATCGGCGATCGCCCGGGTGAGCTCCTGGCGCATGTCGCCCAGCGCGGCAGCCACCGCAGCATGCACCTGGGGCGCGAAGTGCTGCGCGATTCGACGCTCGAGATCCGCCGCGAGCTTTCTCTCGACCTCGGCCATCACGCGTGCGAACACTTCGCGCTCGAGCTCGTCGGCGGGAACCGCGCGCGCCGCGGACGGATCGTCGATGAGGTCGGTCAGCACCGGCACGCCGCCCGTGTCGGAACCCCCGGTGGGCTGCGCGGGCACGTGCCGGTGCAGCAGCGCGTCGGCCTTTCCGAGGATGTCGTTGTCGCTCGCCATCAGCCCTCGACGTCGTTTACCTGGATATCGTAGCCGCGCTCCTTGTAGAACGCATAGCGGCTGCGGGCGCGTACCTTGTCGTCCTCGTCGGCGCCCACGATCTCGAGCAGCCGCTCGAAGGAGGCGAAGAACGGCGGCCATTCGTCGCCCAGGTTGAGCAGCACGTCATGGTGGGGCAGCGCGTCGCCGGAGGCCGCGAGGATGACCGGCGTCTCCGGGGCCAGCGGGGAATCGACGAAGCAATGGGGAACGAAGCGCGTGGCCTGGAAGGTCCACAACGCGCGGTCGAAATCGGCCAGGACCTTCGTGTCCTGCGCGTAGACCACGACCCGGCTCGGCTTGTCGAACGCCTTGGTCGCGAGCCGGCAGGCAAGGCGCAGCTTGTCCTGCGCGTAGCGGTAGAAGTCGATGCGCGTCACGCCGCGCGCCGCGCGAGGAAATGCGACCAGGAGCGGGACCGGGCGGCCCGTCGCGCCCTTTTCGGCGCCCGATTTCCACGCCGTGCCGGCGATGTCCAGGTGCGCCCACGGGTACGCCTTGGCGAAGCGCGAGAGGAAGCAGGCCGCGGTGATCGAGCCGCCCGCGCGCGAGCCGATGTTGGGGAAGTCCGCGAAATTCGACTTGAGCTGGTCCTGGTAGTCGTCCCAGAGCGGCATGTGCCACGCGCGGTCCCATCCCGCATCGCCCGCGTGGAGCAGCTCGCGCGCGAGCGGGTCGTTGTTGGCGAACAGGCCCGTGGCCACGTGCCCGAGCGCGATCACCATGGCGCCGGTGAGGGTCGCCACGTCCACCACCGCGGCGGGCTTGAATTTCTCGGCGTAGGTGAGGGCGTCGCACAGGATGAGGCGGCCTTCGGCGTCGGTGTTGAGGATCTCCACGGTCTGGCCGGACATCGTGGTGACCACGTCGCCGGGCTTGATCGCATTGCCGCCCGGCATGTTCTCGGTGGCGGGCACGATTCCCACCACGTTTAGCGGCAGCTTCATGAGCGCGACGGACTTCATGGTGCCCAGCACGCTCGCCGCGCCGCACATGTCGAACTTCATCTCGTCCATCTCGGGCGCGGGCTTGATCGAGATGCCGCCGGTGTCGAACGTGACGCCCTTGCCCACCAGCGCCACCGGCGGGTCCCCGCGCTTGCCGCCGCGGTATTCCATGACGATGAAGCGCGGCGGCTCGCGGCTGCCGCGCGCCACCGCGAGGAACGCTCCCATCCCGAGCTTCTCGATCTCCTTCGGCCCGAGCACCTCGACCCGGACACCGTCGCGCTTGCCCATATCGACCGCCTGCTGGGCGAGGTAGGTCGGCGTGCAGATGTTGGCCGGGAGATTGCCCAGGTCCTTTGCGAACGCGACGCCCTCGGCGATCGCCATCGCCTGGGCGATCGCGGCTTCGCCTTCGGCGATTTCATTGCGGCGGCCGACATGCAGCGCCACCTTGCGCAGCGCGACCTTGTCCTCGGGCGGCTTGCTCTTCAGGCGATCGAAGCGGTAGGTGCCCTCCGTCACCGCGAGCACCGCCTGCTCCACTTTCCAGTCCACCCCGCGCCTCTTGAGCGCGATGTCCGTAAGGCACAGCATCGCCTCCGCCGCCCCCGTGGAACGCAGCGCCTTGACCGCCGCGGCGAGCGCGGAGCGGTAGGCCGACTCATGGAAGTCGCGCTCCCGGCCCAGGCCCACCAGCAGCACGCGCTCGGCGGGGACGTGGGGAACGCCGAGCAGCAGCAGCGTGGAGCCTGGCCGGCCCTCGAGATCCCCGTTGCGCAGCACGCCGGTCAGGAACTGGCGCGACGCCGCGTCGATGGCCTGGGCCGCGGGGGTGAGCTTGCGCCCCTCGTAGACGCCCACCACGATGCACCCGACGCGCTGCTTTTCGACGCTTCCGCTCTTTATGCTAAATTCCATGGATTGTCCTCGGCTTGGACGGCATGAACCGGGGCGGATTATCTCCGTTGCGCGCAGGCCAAGTCAAAGAAGCGCCCTCGCGTGATCTTCCATCGTAGCCTCATCCGCGAGTTCAGCCTGATCGCCCTGTCCGTGATCGGGGTGCTGCTCGCCATCATCCTCACCCGCCTGCTGATCCTGCTCCTCGGCAAGGCGGCGGTGGGCGACATCGTGCCGGAGGCGGTGCTGGGACTGATCGCGTTCGGCGTCCTCACCTATCTTCCCGTCCTGCTCGGCATCGCGGTCTTCGTCGCCGTGCTGCTGGCGCTTTCGCGCAGCTACCGGGACAGCGAGATGACGGTGTGGTTCACCTCGGGCCTGTCGATCGCGGCCTGGGTTCGCCCTGTCCTGCAATTCAGCCTGCCGATCGCGCTCGTGTGCGCGCTGCTCTCGCTGGTGGTCGCGCCGTGGTCCCAGGCGCAGAGCGCCGAATACCAGCGCCTGCTCGAAAGCCGCGACGAGGTCTCGAGCGTGACGCCCGGGGTGTTCCGGGAGTCGCGCAGCTCCGACCGCGTGTTCTTCGTCGACAAGCTCTCCGAACGCGACGACGTCGTGAACAACATCTTCGTGCAGTCGTGGCAGAACAACCGCCTCGGCGTGATAGTGGCGCAGCGCGGCTACGTCGAGACGGCCCCCAACGGCGATCGCTTCATCGTGCTGCTCAACGGGCGGCGCTACGAGGGCACGCCGGGCCGGCTCGACTACCGCACCGTCGACTTCGACCGCTACGCGATCCGCATCGAGCCCCGCGAGGCCAAGCGCGGGGAGCCGACCTCGAAGGCGATGGGCTCGCTCGAGCTGCTCGCCAGCCACAAGCCCGAGGAGATCGCGGAGCTGCAGTGGCGCCTCGCGCTGCCGCTCGCCGTGCTCATCATGGGGCTCTTCGCGGTGCCGCTCGCGTTCGTGAACCCGCGCTCGGGGCGCTCGTGGAACCTGGCCTTCGCGGTGCTCGTGTACGTGCTCTACAACAACCTGCTGTCGATCTTCCAGGCGTGGACCGCGCAGGAGAAGATCCCCGGCTGGCTGGGGCTGTGGCCGGTGCACGCGGCCATGCTGCTGCTCGTGGCGGTGCTCTTCTGGCGGCAGGTCTCCGGCTTTCGCTGGAGGGAGCTCGCGCGCTAGCGAGGTCGTCCCGCGCGATGTCGCCAAGGTATAATTTCGGGCTACCCGAGGCATCCACCGCCGAGGGAATCGCGCGTGCAACGGCGAACGGAGAGGTGGATGAGCGGTTTAAGTCGCACGCCTGGAAAGCGTGTTTAGGTTAACAGCCTAACGCGGGTTCGAATCCCGCCCTCTCCGCCAGATTTCAGAGATGAGAACATGCCACGCTGGCGCGACCCGTTTGGCGGAGTCGCACCGGCAAGCCGAACGCGCCGGGAGGAACGATGACAGCCGCACTTGAACGGATCGTCCCGCAACGCTACTGGTCGTGGATCGCGTGCATCCTGCTTTGCGCCGGATGCCTCGGACTGTCGCTGACCGGCTCTGCATGGTATTGGCCGGCCGGGTTTTTCGGCCTCCTGGCGGTGGTCGGCCTGCTCGACCTGGTCCAGGTGAAGCATGCCATCCGCCGCAATTACCCGGTGGTCGCGAACCTGCGCTTCCTGATCGAATTCTTCCGCCCGGAGATCCGCCAGTACCTGCTCGAAGGCGACAATGAGGAGCAGCCGTTCTCGCGCGCGCAGCGCTCGATCGTCTACCAGCGCGCCAAGAACGTCATCGACAAGCGCCCGTTCGGCACGATGATCAATGTCTATGAGCCGCACTACGAGTGGATCAACCATTCGATCGCGCCCGCCGACATCGCGAGTCACGACTTCCGCATCGTCGTCGGCGGCGAAGCGTGCGCCAAGCCGTACTCGGCCAGCGTGTTCAACATTTCGGCGATGAGCTTCGGCGCGCTTTCGGCCAACGCGATCCTCGCGCTGAACGAAGGCGCGAAGCGCGGCGGCTTCTACCACGACACGGGCGAGGGCTCGATTTCGAAGTATCACCGCGAGCGGGGCGGCGACATCACATGGGAGATCGGCAGCGGCTATTTCGGCTGCCGCGATGCCGGCGGGCGGTTCGACGAGGCTCGCTACGTGGAGAACGCAAGGTCGGACCAGGTGAAGATGATCGAGATCAAGCTCTCGCAGGGCGCCAAGCCGGGCCACGGCGGCGTGCTGCCGGGCGCCAAGGTCACGCCCGAGATCGCGCAGGCGCGCGGCGTCCCGGTTGGCGTGGATTGCATCTCGCCCGCACGGCATTCGGCCTTCTCCACGCCGCTCGAGTTGATGGCCTTCGTGAATCGCTTGCGCGAGCTCTCGGGCGGCAAGCCGGTCGGCTTCAAGCTCGCGATCGGCCATCCGTGGGAATTGTTCGGCATCGTCAAGGCGATGCTCGCGACCGGCATCACTCCGGACTTCATCGTGGTCGACGGCGGCGAGGGCGGCACCGGCGCTGCTCCGCTGGAGTTCACCGACCACGTCGGCGCGCCGCTGCGCGAGGGGCTGCATGCTCGTGCACAACACGCTGGTCGGGACCGACCTGCGCCACCGCATCGGCATCGGCGCGTCCGGCAAGATCATCACCGCGTTCGACATCGCGCGCACGCTGGCGCTGGGCGCGGACTGGTGCAACGCGGCGCGCGGCTTCATGTTCGCGCTCGGCTGCATCCAGGCGCAGACCTGCCACACCGGCAACTGCCCGACCGGCGTCACCACGCAGGATCCGCGGCGCTTCCGCGCACTGGTCGTCCCCGACAAGGCCGAGCGCGTGCGCAATTTCCACCAGAACACGCTGAAGGCGTTGAAGGAGCTGCTGGCCGCGGCCGGCCTCAAGCACCCGAGCGAACTGGGGCCCGAGCACGTGATCCGCCGCGTATCGTCGAACGAGGTGCGCTCGCTCGCGACGTTGCACCACTGGCTGGCGCCGGGCGAGCTGCTGGACAGCGTTCCCGATCACCCGGTCTACACCGCGTTCTGGGAGGTGTCGCGGGCAGACACGTTCGAGGCCCCGGTGAGCCCGCTGATGGTGCGCGGCGCCAGGATGCGCTAGTTCCAACGCGGCTTCGAATTCGCCGTCTCCGTCAAACGCCTTCCCGCGCGTGGCCCCGCCGCGGAGCGCCCTGCGCACCGAACCGAGGCGCGGTCGCCGAGCCCGCCCGTGAAAAGCCTTGCCAGCCGCAGCCGGAAACCCCCGGCCGCAGGGGACGGTCCCGACCGGAACACTTCCCCAGATTCCGAAGTGGGTTTAGAATCCGCCCAAAGTCGTCCTGGGCAGGGGAGAGGGTCAATAGCCCAGGACGCAGCCGGCGGCAGAGCCCGGGCCGGTACAACAGTACATAACGGTATTGAGTTCCTTCCTCTTGGCAAGGTTGCGGGAGGCGTTTAGCTTTTCAAACTCGCCCACGCAGAATTGCTGTTCAGGCACCGAGCGCACAGGGAACTGAATTGCTATACCACAATGTCCAGGTCATGGCGCATTCGCTGCGCTTCGTCGACGCGGTTGCGGCCGTCTCCGCATCCACGTTCCTGGTCTGGCACGGCATCGAGGGCGGCGCCCAGGCGCACGCGGCTCTTCGCCCCGCGGTGGAGCTCTTCGCGATCTCCAATCTCATCGCCTTCCTGGTCATCGCGGAACGAATGCGCATCTACTTCGCGCGCCGCACCGAGGACCTCTGGGGCGAGCTGCTCTCCGTAAGCGAAGTCGGCCTGTATGCCGGCTGCATCGGCGCGGTCACCACGGAAATCTGGGGCGGCGGCCTGCCCGCGTACAGCTACCTCCAGGCGCTCGGTGCGGCGTTGTTCGTGCTGCCGACGATGCGCCTGGCGATGCGCTACACGATCCGGCGTTTGCGCCGCCACGGCGACGACTGCAGGGTGTGGCTCATCGTCGGTCACAACGATCGCTCTGCGGGTCTGGCGGAGGCGATCGCGGCGAATCCCCACTTCGGCATCCGCATCGCCGAGATCGTCGACATCGACGACGGCTCCGGCAACGATTCGCCGGAACGGCGCAAGTTCGAGACCAATCCACCGCCGGGCGTGAACCTGCGCGTCGTGAAGAGCGTCGCGGAGATCCAGGAGTTGGTGGCTGCCGGCGTGATCGACGAGGTGGCGGTCACGCTGCCCATGCGCACGCATTACGACACCGTGTCCCGCATCCTCGAGATCTGTTGCGGAGCGGGCATCTCGGTGCGCATCCGGCCGCAAGCCTTCGAGGTCCTCGGTTACTCGACCGAGGTGTCCCACATCGGCAAGATCGCAATGCTCACGCACTACAACGGCCCCGGGAACTATACCCAGCTGCTGATCAAGCGCCTGATCGACGTGATCGGTTCCGCCGTGGGCCTCATCCTGCTCTGGCCCTTCTTCGTGGTGATCGCCGTGGGCATCAAGCTCGACTCCGAGGGCCCGGTCTTCTTCCGCCAGACGCGCGTGGGCCTGCACGGGCGCCGCTTCGAGCTGGTCAAGTTCCGCTCGATGGTGAAGGACGCACACGCGCAGCGCGACAGCCTCGCCCCCGAGAACGAGCGCGACGGCACGGCATTCAAGATTCGCAACGACGCCCGGGTGACCGCGATCGGCAAGCGGCTGCGCAAGTACCACATCGATGAGTTCCCGCAGCTCTGGAACGTCCTGGTCGGGGACATGAGCCTGGTAGGGCCGCGCCCACTTCCGGTCAAGGAGGCCCATGGCGATGAATGGTGGCAGCGGCGCCGCCTTACCATGCCTCCCGGGCTCACGTGCCTGTGGCAGATCGAGGACGACGCCATGACCATGTCCTTCCGGCAGTGGATGGCGCTCGACATGGCCTACATCGACCGCTGGTCGATCTGGCTGGACCTCAAGCTCATCTTCCGGACCTTCGCCACCGTGGTGCGGGGCAACGGCTGGTAGCATCACGGGCTGGCAATCAGGGGGACCGATGGCGATGGCGGAGGAACAGGAAGGCAATGGTCGTGCTTAGCGGGACGCGCCTCGCGGCGCTTGCGGTCGTCGGGGCGCTCCTGGCGGGTTGCACCACGGCAGCGCCGGTGCCGGATGAAGCGGCGGCGAGGCGGGAGGTCGTTCGCTCCTCGGTCAAGTACCAGAAGGAGTACCTGCTGTTCGCCGGCGACCAGATCGAGGTGCTGGTATGGCGCAATCCCGAAGTGACGCGCACCGTCGTGATACGCCCCGACGGCTACATTTCGCTGCCGTTGCTGCAGGACGTGAAAGCCGCGGGCCTCACGCCCAAGGAGCTCGCCGCGGAGGTGACCAAGGACTATTCCGGGCGGCTGGTGAATCCCGAGGTCACCGTCATCCCGGTCCAGGTGCGCCAGCCCACCGTGTATGTGCTGGGTGACGTTCGAACCCCCGGCGCCTTTCCGCTGCGGCAGGCGGTCACTGCCGTGCAGGCCCTGGCGATGGCCGGCGGGGTGCTCCGCAGTGGCAGCGAGAGCGACACCTCCGTCATCCGGTTGTCGCAGGACGGCTATCTCGAGGCGATCCCCGTCGGGGGCCAGTTCTCGATTTCGCAGTCCGCTCCCTACCGCGCGCTGGGCAATACGGTGCTGATGGCCGACGATATCGTGTTCGTCCCGGAGACCGGGCGCTCGCAGATCTTCCGCGCGCTGGCCGACATACTCATTCCGTTCCAGATCTATCTCAACTACCGGCTGATCGAGGTAACGCTCAAATGACCGAGAACCCCAGGGTGGTGATTTTATGCGGGGGCAAGGGGACGCGGTCGTATCCCTTCACCGAGTATTTTCCGAAGGTGATGATGCCGGTCAACGGCACGCCGATCCTGGTGCACCTGATGCGCACGTACGCGGCGCAGGGCTTCACCGACTTCGTGCTCGCGGGCGGCCACCGCATCGAGATGCTCTACGACTATTTCGACGGCCGCTTCCAGGAGTGGAAAGTGAGGATCGTCGATACCGGCGACGATGCCGATACGGGCGACCGCATTTTCCGCTGCGGCGCCCATGTGGGCGAGCGGTTCTTCGCGACCTACGGCGACGGCTTGGCCGATATCGACCTGCATGCCCTGCTCGCGGCGCACAAGCGCGCCGGCGGCCTCGCGACGCTCACGACCGTGCCGCTGCGCTCGCAGTACGGCCTGGTCGTGTTCGACGCCGAGGACCGGGTCCAGCGTTTCGAGGAGAAGCCCCTGGTCGCCGACTACTGGATCAATGCGGGCTTCTTCGTGTTCGAGAAGCGTGCGCTCGAGGAGTGGCACGGCCACAACCTCGAGCAGGACGTGCTGCCGGACTTCGCCAAGCGAGGCCGACTGTTCGTGAACCGCCACAAGGGCTTCTGCAAGTCGATGGACACCAGCAAGGACCAGGCAGGAGCTGGAGAAGCTCTGCGTCGGCGGCGGCATGCCCTGGGTGATGCCGCAGGCCGCCGTGGCGAGCCGCTGAGGCGAGGGAGAGCGCCAGGTAGCGGCTTCTCCTGGAAAGGGCGCCCGGTGTTCGTCACCGGGGCCACGGGCCTGCTGGGCAGCTGGCTGGTGCCCGAGCTCGCCCGGCGCGGGGCGCAGGTCGTCGCGCTGGTGCGCGACGGCTCCCCGCGCAGCGCCCTGGTGCGCGACGGCTGGCTCGATCGCATCGTCACGGTGCACGGGTCGCTCTCGGACGATGGACTCTGCGGCGCGCGTTCGCCGAGTACTCTCATCGACACCGTGTTCCACCTGGGAGCGCAGACGATTGTCGGCGTGGCCAAGGTGGACCCGGTGGGCACCCTGGAAGCGAACGTGCGCGGCACCTGGCTGCTGCTCGAGGCGGCGCGCCAAGCGGGCGTGAAGCAGGTCCTCGTGGCCTCGTCGGACAAGGCCTACGGCGATTCGCCCAACCTGCCCTACCGGGAGGACCATCCGCTGCAGGGGCGCTTTCCCTACGACGTCTCGAAGAGCTGCACCGACCTCGTTACCACGATGTACGCGCGTACCTTCGGGCTGCGCGCCGCGATCATCCGCTGCGGCAACATCTTCGGCGGCGGCGACCTCAACTTCAGCCGCCTGATTCCCGGCGTGATCCGGGCCACGGTGCGCGGCGAGCCGTTCGAGATCCGCAGCGACGGCAAGTTCGTGCGCGACTTCCTCTACGTCGAGGACGCGGCCGAGGCCTACGTGACGCTCGCCGAGCGCCTCG
This sequence comes from uncultured beta proteobacterium, assembly GCA_963758215.1. Taxonomy (GTDB): domain Bacteria; phylum Pseudomonadota; class Gammaproteobacteria; order Burkholderiales; family Usitatibacteraceae; genus Usitatibacter. Next base: position 79,836 of record CAVWUN010000002.1, read on the forward strand.
CGGTGGACGATGCGCTCGTGGGCGAGGCGTTCAATTTCGGGCTCGAGCTTCGCCCGACGATGCTCGAGGTCGCGCGAAGATCCTCGCCATGATGGGCCGCGAGGACCTGCGCCCGGTGGTTCGCAACGTCGCATCGGCCGAGATCCGCGAGCAGTACCTCGACGCGGGCAAGGCGCGCAGGGTCCTGGGATGGAAGCCGCGCCATGGCATGGACGAGGGGCTGCGGCGTACAATCGAGTGGTACCGTCATTCTTCGGGAAGAGGGCACCAAATGACCACACGCGTCTTTCTCGGTGACCTTCGCTACAACTATTCCGGCGTGCTGGCCAACGACTGCATGCCGCTCGGGGTGGCGTACATGAAGGCGGTCATGGACCGCGACATGTCGCGCGAGATCGAATCGCGGCTGTTCGTCTACCCCGACCAGCTGCTCGAGGCGATCGAGACGCGATCCGCCGGACGTGCTGATGCTCAGCAACTACGTGTGGAACGAGTGCGCTGAGCTTTCTACTTCGCCGCGGTCGCCAAGCGCATCAAGCCCGACATGCTCGACGGTCATGGGCGGGCCGAATATCTGCGCTGGAGCCCGATCGCCAGCTCGCCTACCTCGACGCCCACCCCGACATCGACGTCTACGTGCTCGGCGAGGGCGACTTCCTCGCCCGCGACGTGGTCCACCGCTTTCGTCGACGCGGGGAAGTCGCATGCCAGCGGCTTGGGCGCCGCGGGAACTGCCTTCGTCGGTCTATCGCCGACCCGGACGGCAGGCGCTCGATCGCACGCGCACCGACAGACCGCGCCGCAAGGAGGTCGACGAGATTCCTTCGCCGTGGCTGACCGGCATCCAGGACGAGTTCTTCGACGGCCGGCTGGCTCCGATGATGGAGACCAATCGCGGCTGCCCGTTCACCTGCACGTTCTGCGTGCAGGGTACGCTGGTACACCAAGGTCCACAACTTCTCCGTCGGAACGCATCAGGGAGGAGATCAATTACATCGGCCAAGCGGATCAAGGAGCCATTCGCCCGACGATGGGCGACGCTGCGCATCGCCGACTCGAACTACGGCATGTTCGAGCGCGACATCGAGATCTCGAGCTACATCGGCGAGACGCAGCGCGACTACGGCTGGCCGACCTTCATCGACGCCACCACCGGCAAGAACCGCCCCGAGCGGATCATCAAGTCGGTCGAGAAGGTCAGCGGCGCGCTGGTGCTCTACCAGGCGGTGCAGTCGCTCGATGAGGACGTGCTGCGCAAGATCAAGCGCCAGACCATCAAGCTCGACGCCTACGAGGAGCTGAAGGTGCACATGCGCGGCCGCGGCCTGCGCTCGATGTCCGACCTGATTCTCGGCCTGCCCGGCGAATCGCTGCGAGTCGCATCTGCGCGGCATCGCACCAGCTGCTCGACAGCGACATCGACCAGATGCACAACTTCCAGGCGATGATGCTGAAGGGCTCGGAGCTGGAGACGCGCGACGTCGCGCGAGCATGTTCAGCTTCGACACCCGCTTCCGCGTGCTGCCCAAGAACTACGGCGTCTATGACGGCGAGAAGGTGTTCGACGTCGATGAGATCGTCGTCGCCACCGACACGCTGCCGCTTCGAGGACTACCTGCACGGCCGCAAGTGGCACCTGGTCAGCAGCGTCTTCTGGAACGACGGCTGGTTCGACGACGCGGTCGCGCTTCGCCCAGCGCCCACGGCATCAGGCAACTCGGAATGGTGGTCGCGCGATGCTGCCGGCCATGGAGAGCGACCGCGGCGAGGTCGCGCGGGTTCCTGCGAGGGCTTCGTGGCCGAGACCAGCGACGAGCTCTTCCCGACCCGCGAGGCGTGCGTCGAGTTCTACTCGCCAGCCGGACAACTTCGCGCAAGCTGCAGCGCGGCGAGATCGGCGACAACCTGATGTACCGGTACCGCGCCATCGCCTCGTTCTTCCTCTGGGAGGCGGTGTGCGAGGCGGCGATGAATGCGACGCGCCAGCTGCTCGAGGAGCGCGGGGTGCCCGGGAAGATCCGCGACTTCGACACGTTCTGGAAGGATTTCCACACCTACATCGCGACTGCTGCACGCATCCGGCCACGACACCGCGGCGATCCTGTCCTCGGCGCGGGCTGCGCTGCACTTCGATTTCCCGGCATGGCTCGCGGAGAAGGATCTCGGGGACCCGAACGATTTCCGCTATGCGTCGGCGCGAGAAGTCGAGTTCCGCCTGAACGAGGAGTGCCGGCGGGAGATGGAGAGCGCGCTGGCGGTGTGGACCACCCACATCAAGGCGCTGTCCAAGCTGGTCACGCGCATCAAGGTGGACTGGCAGGTGCGCGAATGCGCTCCTTGCGACGGTGGCCCAGCATGGAGGCGAGGTAGCTCCGGGCATATCGCGAACGTGCCGGGTAATCCGACGCCGGCCGGAGCAGGCCCAGCAGCTCGTAGAGCGGCCAGCGGATGAGGAAACCCGCCAGCATGATGAGGTCGTAGAGCGCCAAGGCCATGCGTCGATGGGTCTTGCGGACGGCAGAAGGTTCGGGATCACCGGCACGATGCGCGAGGTCAGGACCGTGCGGCTGTCGCCCGGGTGCGCAAGGAGCGTGGCGGCCGGCTCTTGCCCGCCGCGGCTCGCACCGTTGGCCATCGGTGCTCGGGCAGGAGCGACTCCAGGTCGTCGAGCACCACCAGGACCCTCTCAGCGTCCAGGAACTGCCGTAGGCGGGGCAGGAAGGCGTCGAACTTGCCCTCGGTCTCCGCCATCACATGGACGATCGGGAAGGGCAGCTTGCGGTTCTCGTCGCTCAATTGGGTCTCGAACGCCTGCCGCGACCGACTCGCCGCCATCGTCTCGCTTCGCCAGTCGGGGGCCTTGTACCAGACGAAACCGGTGAACCGCTCGAGGTCTTCGTAGTGGTGGGCCAGCTTCCGCCGCGCAGGCCGTCTTGCCCGCGCCGGCCATCCCGTGGAACAGCACGCCCGTCCGGGCACTCCGTGGTCGCCGGGCCGCACTCGCCTCGGACATCTCACGGGCCGACGAACCGCTCGGGTGGATCGGGGAAGTCCGCCAGGCCAGCGGTGGAGGCCCTTCAAGGCCGCACGGGCCACCCTTCGGGACCAGCAGGGCCAGATCGGCCGCGTGCCGGCCGAACAGGGCCGGCGTGGCGACCGCCAGCGGCGAGTCGCCCACTTCCGGCAGGGCCAGTTGCACCGCCCGCGTCAGCGGCAGCTCGTCCTCGAGCACCCCATCGTACAGCTTCTCGCCCAGCTGGATCGCGAACTCGTCGCCCACCGGGTAAGCGCATCGCCAGCACGGCGCAGCCGAGGTTCGCGCACCAAGGCCCGCGCCACGGCGGCCAGCTCGCGCTCGGAGCGGCCGGCCGTCGCCTCGTCCTTGCTGACCAGCTTGGGCTCCAGGCCGAGCCAGCGCAGCGTCTCCTCGACCGTCCGCGCCGCCGAGAGGCAGGCCGACAGCGTGACCCACTTCAGGCGGCTCCGCCCCGGCCGCAGCAGCTCGAGCAGCTCCTCGGACTTGACCAGGTCCGCGGTGCCGTCGGGCTTTTCGAGCACCAGCCCGGCCGCCAGGCCGTGGCCGGAGAAGTGGATGACGTCCCAGCCGCCTTGCTCTTTGAGGACGTCCCTGAGGGCCGCGCGGGTCACACCGTACTGGAGCACTCGCAGGTCGATGGCCAGCCTGTGCCGCTGGGCAATCGAGCCGACCAGCTGCTTGAGCTGGTAGCGCTCGTGCCGGCAGGTTCAGGGCGACTTGGTCGGTCGGCAGGCTGAAGACGGCCAGCATCCGCAGGCGCTCGCCCACGGGCTGCCGGGCGACGGGCGGGGCTTCGCCCTGGACCTCGAAGACCAGGCTCACGTCCTGCACCGCCAGCGGCCGGCCGCCGACGTAGGCCAGCTCCAGGGGCAGGTATTGCAGACCCGCCGCGGCCTCCGTCGCGCGGGGGATCACCACCCGTACCGTGACGGGCGTCCCGTAATCGAGGATCGCCTGCCCCACGCGGCCCCAGGACCTGGTCACCGATCCATTCGCCGACTTGTGGGACGAGCCTCGTCTCTTCCTGCTCCCACCTGTCGGGGGCGACGTGGTGGACCAGGTAGCCGTAGAGGTCGAGGAATGCCTGGTATTGCCAGTCGGCGGGGTCGAGCTCGACCTCGTGGTCGGCCAGGGTGGCGCCGTTGGGGTCCTTGAGGCGCCAGTACCAGTGGCAGGCGTCCCGCACATCGTCGGCCTCGAGGATCAGGGTATGATCCGCCATCAGGCCCGTCCCTCGCGAGGCGTGGCGATTTGTCGCATGCCTATCCAAGTTAAGCGAGTCCGGCCGGCGGTGCCACTCCCCGACCATCATCAGGGGCTTCGATTTGTCGGGCGTGAGGTCGGCGGCGCCGAGGGCCGCTTGACCGCGACGCTCGAACTGTGAGAATGATCGCGTCGGAGCCGTTCCGCCATCCCGACGAGCCGGGGATGGTCATTCTTGCTGTTCCTCGATCGCCGGCCAGCCCCCCGCCGCAGGGATACCCAGGCATGACACAGGCTCGCTGGTCCCGGATCGTCGTCCCCCTGGTCCTGTCGGCGCTGGTCCTGCGGGCCCCGGGGTCGGGCTCGGAGACGACGTGATCCTGAAGAACGGGATCGTCTATCCAGGGCGCGGTGGATCGCGACAAGCCGATCCTCTGGGTCTTCGACGGCCTGAAGCGGGTCGTGGTCTACGACTCGAAGGTCGCCAGCGGTCGAGCCGAATACGCCGTTCGGCAACTGGGAGTGGTTCGAGCTCGTCCAGCCGATGATCATCCATGCCGGGACGATGCCCAAGGAGGCCGTGGCCGTCGCGGACAGGCCCCTGGAACGACCGAGGGCGGCGGACGTTCGCGTATCATCGCGGCGAAGTCGACCCGGACGGTCACGATGGAGCAGGCGATCTATCGAGCTCGGCCCGTACATCGTCCGCATCCGGGGGGTCGACGGCTTCTGGCAGGATGGCCGGCTCGCGACCAGCCAGGTGCCGCGCGAGGTCGGTGCTCGGCCTGCTGGCGAAGGTTGAGCACGGAACCAGAACGAGCGGCTCCGGGTCGCCCGGTTCCTGATCCAGGCCGAGTGGTACACCGAGGCCCGCGCCGAGCTCGACGCGATCGCCCGTGAGTTCCCCGACCTCCGCGAGCGTGGTTGCCAACGCCCGCGCCTCGGTCGTGCAGCTCGAGGCGGCCCAGCTCAAGGCCGAGATCGACCTCCGCCGCAAGGCGCAGCAAGTCCGCGACGTGCCGCGAGCGGCTCAAGACGTTCCCGAGCAAGGACGTCGCCACCGACCTCCTGGTCGAGGTCCGCGAGCCAGCTCCGCCGCGACGACGCCGCAGGCGGCCGCCGACAAGCGATGGCGGACGACCTGAAGGCGCTCGCCGAGCGCCTCCCGCGGCGACGCGGAGCGCCTGGAAGAAGCCGCTCGTGGAGGTCTTGAAGGCCCTCGCCGAGCGCCCGACGCCGTCCGCGACCGGTTCGTCGCCTGGCAGAAGGCCCGGGCGCGACCGATCAGCGACCGAGAGCGCGGTTCGCGCTGGCGATGTCGGGCTACGTCGTCGGCCCCGACGCGGCCGTCGCCGACCTCGCCTCGGCCGGACGCTCTGGAAGCTGCGGACCAGGTCCAGGCGTACCTCGCGAGGAACGCAGCGCCAGCCGCGCGACGCCGAGCCGCTGGACGCAGCTCGAGGCGCTCGAACTGCCCCGACGAGCCGGCACAGCCGATCTCCGCCAAGAAGCTCGACCTGCTGACCCGGCTCGTCCAGCGGATGCCTCCGCCGCTGCACGACGACGACGACCCGGCGGGCGAGATCGAAGCTCCACCGCGTCCAGGACGACGAGAACGCCGACGCCGACCGAGTACGCCGTCCTCCTGCCGCCGGAGTACCACCCGCTCCGGAGCTACCCGGCGGTGGTCGCCCTCCACGGCGGCAACGGGCCCCGAGGCGGCGATCGCCTGGTGGGCGGCCGAGGCGCGCGCCGCGGGCTACATCGTGATCGCCCCCGAGTACAACCTGCCCGGCCAGCCGAAGGACTACCGCTACACCGACCAGCGAGCACGCCGCCGTCGAGCTGGCCCTGCGCGACGCCCGGAAGCGCTACGCGATCGACAGCGACCGCGTCTTCCTCGGCGGCCAGCTGCTCGGCGGGAACATGGCCTGGGACTTCGGCCTGGCCCATCCCGACCTGTTCGCCGGGGTCGCCGTCATCTCGGGCCTGCCCGTCAAGTACGTCTCCGATACCTGCCGCACGCCGAGCGGCTGCCGCTCTACGTGGCGCTCGGCGACCTGGCCCCGGCGTCGAGCGAGTTGTCTTCGGCGAGGTGCTCAAGCCGTTGATCCTGAAGGCGTACGACGTGACCTATGTCGAGTACTATCGCCGCGGCCTGGAGGACTTCCCCGAGGAGGCCCCGCACGTCTTCGACTGGATGGACCGCCGCCGCCGCGACCCGTACCCCAAGTCGTTCGACGCCTCACGGCCCGCGAGTCGGACGACCGGTTCTACGGCGTGGTCATCCGCGAGTTCCTGCCCGGCCGGACGACCGCCCCCGAGGCCGTCGACCCGTTCGGCAAGAACCTCAACCCGGCGACGATCAAGATGAAGTCGAGCAGCCTGAGCAACCTGATCACGCATCAGGACCGCGGGCGATCAAGAGGCTCGACGTCTGGGTCAGCCCCAAGCTGATCGACTTCAAGAAGCAGCTCGAGGTGCGGGTCAACGGCAAGTCCTACTTCAAGGGCCTGGCCAAGCCCGAACGTCGAGCCGATGCTCGAAGACCTCCGGCTCCGCGGCGACCGCCAGCAGATCTACTGGCTCAAGGTCCCGGCCGGCTGAGCGAGTCATGCTGGAATTGTTTTGGATTAGAACCACCGGCCCCCGGAAGTCTCCATGGCCAAGCCACTCCTCCCGTATTCGGTCAATACGAAACCTCGCCTACAGCATCGCGGAGCGGTATTATGGCGGTATGCATTATGTCTGGTGCGCACCCTACTTCGACTCGAGGGATCGGCCAAGTTACGATCCCTCGCTCCCAACGCTCGAACCCGTGCGAGATCCTCCAGGGCCTTGCCGAGGAGGTCCGTCGGGGCGATCGCCACCGCCAGAAGATCGAGCAGAACAGGCTCGGTATCTTCCGAGGGGCAGACCGGCACGCGCGGGCGGGGACGATTACCTAAGAGCGAAGGGAGTCATCAAGACGGTCGTCGATCCGCTCAGCTTCCCCGACTTCCGCCCATTGCTCTATGTCATTCCATATATCGAACCGTCGCCAGGCTCGCCCTCCGGGTCGAGGTCGAGGAGCAAGGGCCCATCCGTCTCGGAGGAATACATCGTCGGGCCCTTCCCCGTCGCAGGTTCGACGTCATCGAATTTTAGAGGATCCCGAATGATGTTCGAATTCCTAAGTAATATATCCTTGGATCAGGCGACCACGGCGTCTACTTCGCGATTCGGTGTCTCACCCATCGGCTGCCCCACCTGTCGACGTGTCGCCGGCCGACAAGGATGGTGGCGTCTCGGGTGCTGCGCGAGATCGACGAGGCGGGGGAGGGCGGCTGGGTAGCCGGGCGATGACGTGGCGAACAAGTACGTCCGGATCCTTTCCGGATTCGTCCTGGACCGGGCCATCGGGAGAACTGGGCACCGACCCGGGGCGGGGCCGGGAGCTCCTGGCCAGAAGCTGCGCGAGCCGTCCGCATCTCGGGGGAGCGGGGTGAGCTGCCGCTTCCCGTTGCCGGAACGACCCGGGCGATCCCCAGACCCCCGAGTGGGTGCGCGACGCGATCTTCTACCAGATCTTCCCCGACCGCTTCGCCAGGAGCCTGACGGTGCCCAAGCCGCCGCACCTCGACGAGTGGGGGGCGGCGCCGACGGCCACGGCTACCAGGGGGGCGACCTGATCGGCGTCGTCGAGCAGCTCGACTACCTGGTCGACCTCGGCATCAACGCGCTCTACTTCACGCCCATCTTCCAGTCGGCCTCGAACCACCGCTACCACACCCACGACTACGAGAAGGTCGACCCGATGCTCGGCGGCAACGCCGCTTGCGACGGCTGATCGACGAGGCGCACGCGAGGCAGCATCCGGGTGGTGCTCGACGGTGTCTTCAACCACGCCAGCCGCGGGTTCTTCCAGTTCCACGACATCCTGGAGAACGGCGCCGACTCGGCCTACCTCGACTGGTTCACCGTCAGCAACTTCCCGCTCTACGCCTACGACCACGAACGGTCGCCCGGCTACAAGGCGTGGTGGAACCTGCACGCCCTGCCCAAGTTCAACACCGACACGCCCGAGGTCCGCGAGTTCCTCTGGGGGATCGGCCGCCGGTGGATCGACTTCGGCATCGACGGCTGGCGGCTCGACGTCGCCAACGAGATCGACGACGACGACTTCTGGGCGGTGAGTTCCGCCGCCGCGTCCA
>CAVWUN010000003.1:0-65984 GCA_963758215.1 uncultured beta proteobacterium
ATCGCCTGGTCGAAGTCGTCGCCGCCGAGTGCCGACTGGGTATCGTGGAAAGCACCTCGAAGACGCCGCGCGTGAGCCTGAGGATGGAAATGTCGAAGGTTCCCCCGCCCAGGTCGAAGATCGCGAACGTTCCCTCCGAGGCATGATCGAGCCCGTAGGCCATCGCCGCCGCAGTCGGCTCGTTGAGCAGCCGCAGCACGCTGAGCCCCGCGAGCCGCGCCGCGTCCTTCGTGGCCTGGCGCTTGGAGTCGTCGAAGTAGGCGGGCACGGTGACCACGGCGCCGAACAGCTCGCCGCCGAGGGCGCGCTCCGCGCGCTCGCGCAGCACCTTCAGGATCTCGCCCGAGACCTGCACCGGGGAACGGCGCCCGGCGGCGGTGTCGATCGTCACCATGCCGGGGGAATCTACGAATCGATAGGGAAGCGCACCGTACTTGGCGACGTCGGCCACGCCGCGGCCCATGAAGCGCTTCACCGAGACGATCGTATTGGCGGGATCCTCGGACTGCATCGCGCGCGCGTCGTAGCCCGTGGCCACGCCGCCGCCCGGGAAGTAGCGCACGATCGACGGCAGCAGCGCGTGGCCTTCCGCGTCGGCGATCACCTCGGCCACGCCGCTGCGCACCGTGGCAACGAGCGAGTGGGTGGTTCCCAGGTCGATTCCCACCGCGCGCCGATGCTGGTGCGGATCGGGCGATGCGCCGGGCTCCGAGATCTGCAGCAGCGCCATGTCCGCTAACCTTCCAGCCCGTCGTCGATCTCTTCCTCGAGCTTCTCGAGGAACCGCAGCTTGCGCACGAGCGAGCATCCCGATTCGTAGTTGGCGGCGGCCAGCGAGCGCTCGAGGAGATCGAGCATTGCCACACGCGCCCCGGCAAGGTCGGCCCGCAGCCGCTCGAGCGCCGCGCTGTCGTGGGCCGCGCGCGCATCGGCGGAAGCCTCGCGCCACTCCATCTGCTGCATCAGGAAATCCGCAGGCATCGACGTGTTGGTCTCCTCACCGGTGTCGAACCCCTTGAGGCCGAGCAGGTAGCGCGCGCGGGCCAGCGGGTCGCGCAGCGTGCGGTACGCCTCGTTCGCCCGCGTGGCCCATTGCATCGCCACCCGCCGCTCCGCTTCGCTACCGGCGACGAACCGGTCCGGGTGCACCCTGGACTGCAGCTCCCGATAGCGGTCCTCCAGGCGCGACGCGTCCACCGCGTAGCCCACCGGCAGCCCCAGCAACTCGAAGTGGTTCCTCGCGAATTCCGGTGTCATCTCGGACAAAAAAGGGGCGGACGCCCGCCCCTTCTCGCGGCACGGGAGGGCAGAGCCCTCCCGCCGCTCATACGTTGAACGATTCGCCGCAGCCGCAGCGGTCCTTCTCGTTGGGATTGTTGAACTTGAAGCCTTCGTTCAGGCCCTCGCGCACGAAATCGAGCTCCGTGCCGTCGAGGTACGCGAGGCTCTTGGGGTCAACGAGCACGCGCACGCCATGGCTTTCGAACTGCGTGTCCTCCGGCAGGGCCTCGTCGGCGAACTCCAGCTTGTAGGCGAGCCCCGAGCAGCCCGTGGTCTTCACGCCCAGGCGCAGGCCCACGCCCTTGCCGCGGCGCTCGATGTAGCGCTGCACGTGCTCCGCGGCACGATCGGTGAGGGTGACAGCCATCAGTCGGCGGCCTTCTTGTCGGGCGTAGCCGATTCCGCCCCGCCGTACTTCTTGCGATAGTCGGCAACGGCCGCCTTGATGGCATCCTCGGCGAGGATCGAGCAATGGATCTTCACCGGCGGCAGCGCCAGCTCCTCGGCGATCTGCGTGTTCCTGATCGTCGCCGCCTCGTCCACCGACTTGCCCTTGACCCACTCCGTGACGAGCGAGGAGGAGGCAATCGCGGAGCCGCATCCGTAGGTCTTGAACTTCGCGTCCTCGATGATGCCCTGGCTGTTCACCTTGATCTGCAGCTTCATCACGTCGCCGCAGGCGGGTGCTCCCACCATGCCGGTGGCCACGCCCTGCTCGTCCTTGCCGAAGGAGCCGACGTTGCGCGGGTGCTCGTAGTGATCGATGACCTTGTCGCTGTATGCCATTGCCGTCTCCTAGTGTGCGGCCCACTGAACCGTGTTCAGGTCCACGCCGTCCTTGTACATTTCCCAGAGCGGGCTCATCTCCCGCAGCTTGCCGATGCGCTCCTTGATGATGCGCACCGCGACGTCGATGTCCTCGGCCGTGGTGAAGCGCCCGAGGGTGAAGCGAATGGAGCTGTGGGCGAGCTCGTCGTTGCGGCCCAGGGCGCGCAGCACGTACGACGGCTCGAGGCTCGCGGAGGTGCACGCCGAGCCCGAAGATACCGCCAGCTCCTTCATGCCCATGATGAGCGATTCGCCTTCCACGTAATTGAAGCTCACGTTGAGGTTGTGCGGGACGCGGTGCTCGAGATCGCCGTTCACGTAGATCTCCTCCATGTCGCGCAGTCCCGCGAGCAGCCGGTCGCGCAGCATGCGGATGCGCTCGTTCTCCGCGGCCATCTCCACGCGCGCGAGCCGGAACGCCTCTCCCATGCCGATGATCTGGTGCGTGGCGAGCGTGCCGGAGCGCAGGCCCTTCTCGTGCCCACCCCCGTGCATCTGGGCTTCGAGGCGCACCCGCGGCTTGCGCCGTACGTAGAGCGCCCCGATGCCCTTCGGGCCGTAGGTCTTGTGGGCCGAGAAGCTCATGAGGTCGACCTTGAGCACTTCCAGGTCGATCGCCACCTTGCCGGTGGCCTGCGCCGCGTCGACGTGGAAGATGATGCCCCGCGCGCGGCAGATTTCGCCGATCTCGGCGACGGGCTGGATCACGCCGATCTCGTTGTTCACCATCATGATCGAGACGACGATGGTGTCCGGGCGGATCGCGGCCTTGAGCTGCTCCAGGTCGAGCAGCCCGTCGGGCCGTGGATCCAGGTACGTCACCTCGAAGCCCTCGCGCTCGAGCTCGCGCATCGTGTCGAGCACCGCCTTGTGCTCGGTTTTCAGGGTGATCAGGTGCCGGCCCTTGGTCTTGTAGAAGTGCGCCGCGCCCTTGAGGGCGAGGTTGTCGCTTTCCGTGGCCCCGGAGGTCCAGACGATTTCCTTCGGGTCGCAGTTCACGAGCTTCGCCACCTCGGCGCGGGCGTTCTCCACCGCCTGCTCCGCTTCCCAGCCGAACGGGTGGCTGCGCGAGGCGGGATTGCCGAAATGCTCCGTGAGCCACGGGATCATCTTTTCGGCCACGCGCGGATCGACCGGCGTGGTGGCGGAGTAATCGAGGTAGATGGGCTGCTTGCGTGTCATGGTCTCAGGCTGATACCGGATGCGGCTCGCGCGGGCGCGCGGCACGAACGAGGGAAACGGGCTTGGTGCGCTGGCGCTCCACCAGCTGCGAAAGCTTCACCCCGGAGAGGAATCCGTAGACCGCGGTGTTGAGCTCCTCCCACAGGTCGTGGGTCATGCAGCGCTGGTTCTCGTGGCAGTTCTCGCGCCCGCCGCATTGCGTCGAGTCGATGGTTTCCTCCACCGCCTGGATGATGTCGGCGACCGACATGTCGGCCGGGTCGCGCGCGAGGTGGTATCCGCCGCCGGGCCCGCGGACACTCTCCACGAGGCTGCGCCGGCGCAGCTTGCCGAACAGCTGCTCCAGATAGGACAACGAGATCTTCTGGCGCGCGCTGATGCCCGCCAGCGTGACCGGACCGTCGGCCCCGTGCAGGGCGAGGTCGAGCATCGCGGTGACCGCGAAGCGCCCCTTGGTCGTGAGTCTCATGTCGTCTGTCCTTGGGTGTCGCGAGCCCGGCATACCCGAGCGATTCGGTCAACTATACGATATCCGAGCGTTTCAGTCAAGTATTAACCGCGCCCCCCGGCGGCGCGCCACTCCGCCCCCGCACCGGCGTCGTCGTGCTCCAGGCCGTCGAGGCGACGCAGGATTTCCGCCAGCAGCCCGTCGATGTCGTCCGTGCGCGAGCCCAGCGCGAGCAGTACCTTGTTGACCGGGTCATCCAGGTCCGCGCTCACTGCATAGGCGTCGAAGGCCGCGCGTGCGGCCTCGGCGGGGCCCGCGCCGGCCTCGACCATGCGCGCGGGAATGCCGACCACCGTCGCGCCGGCCGGGACCGCCTTCACCACCACCGAGTTGGAGCCGACTTTCGCGCCGTCGCCCACCACGAAGGGACCGAGGATCTTGGCGCCCGCGCCCACCACCACGCCCTTGCCCAGGGTCGGATGGCGCTTGCCCTTGTTCCAGGAAACGCCCCCCAGGGTGACCCCGTGGTAGAGCGTGCAATCGTCGCCGATCTCGGCCGTCTCGCCGATCACCACGCCCATCCCATGGTCGATGAACACGCGCCGACCGATCGAGGCGCCCGGGTGGATCTCGATGCCGGTGAAGAAGCGCGTGAGGTGGGATGAAAAGCGCGCCAGCCAGCGCAAACCAATGGTCCACATCGCGTGCGAGACGCGGTGCAGCTGCAGCGCGTGGAAGCCCGGGTAGCAGGTCAATACTTCCCAGACGGAGCGTGCGGCCGGATCGCGCTCGAACACGCACTGGATGTCTTCGCGGATGCGCCTGAACATGGTGAGCCCCGTGATCCTGCACGCGGAGGTGATGGACGAAGTCTCGCATTCCCGAGTAAAATTATCAACTATTCCCGTGAAGCGCATCGCCCGCAAATACGTCGAGTTCGTCAGCCAGCCCGACGTTGCCCGCCTGCTGATCGTCGCCCTGCTGGCGAGGATGCCGGTCGGCATGGTGGGCTTTTCCATGCTCATGTTCCTGCGCGAGTCGCTGGGCAATTTCGCGCTCGCGGGATCGGCGGTGGGCATCAATTTCGTCGCGCTCGCGGCCGCTGCGCCGATCCAGGGAAGGCTGATCGACCGCCACGGGCCGCGCCGGCTGCTATGGGTGACCGGCATCGTGCAGCCCCTGGCCCTGCTCGCCGTCCTGGGTTGCGCGCGGGCCCATCTGGGATTTCCGGTGATCGCGGCGAGCGCGGCGCTGGCCGGGGTCTTCGCCTCCCCGATCACCACGCTCACGCGCACGCTCTGGCGCCACCGCTTCGAGCGCGACGAGGACCGGCGCACGGCTTTCGCGCTCGATGCGGTCACCATCGAGATCAATTTCACGCTCGGGCCCGCACTGATCGCCGCGATCCTCGCCACCGCGGGCACGACGGCCGCGTTCTGCGTGGGTATCGCCGCCGTGGCCGCGGCCGCGGCGCTCTTCCTCTGCTCGCCGGCACTGCGCTACTTCAGGCGCGATGCCGGCGTGCGCCGCCACCTGCTGGGCCCGCTCACGGAGCCGCGCCTGTGGATCCTCTTCGTCGCGACCTTCGGGCTTACGATGGGTTTCGGATTCCTCGAAGTCGGGTATCCGGCCTACGCCACGGCGCTGGGCATGCCCGCGCTGGCGGGCATCCTGCTCGCCGTCAACTCGCTCGGCAGCGCGCTGGGCGGTGCGCTCTACGGGGGATTGCACTTCAAGGTCCCGGTGGAGCGGCAGTTCGCGGGCGCCCTCGCGCTCATGGTGCTGCCGCTGTTCCTGCACGCGATCGTAGGCCCGGTGGCGCTGTTCGCCCTTGTCGCCTTCCTTGCCGGCGCGCTCATCGCGCCGTCCATCGCCGCGCAGTCGGTGCTCGTGTCGCGGCTCGCGCCATCGCACCACGCCGCCGAGGCATTCACCTGGTCGTCGACTTTCATCGTGAGCGGCATCGGGGCCGGCATGGCGCTCGGCGGCCAAGTGGTGGAAGGCCTGGGCGCGCGCTACGCGTTCGCCTGCGCCGCCGCGATCGTGGGCGCCATGGCGCTGGTCGCCCTGGCGCTCGCCCCGCGCCCGAAAGTCACCCCCGTACGCGCCAACGACTAGCCGGCGCGCCGCGACGCGGTCGGCCCCTCAGCGCCGCATGCGCTCCTCGAACGCGGCGAGCATGCCGCGCAGCAGCTTCACCTCCGAACGCTCGGGATTCGCGCGCGCCAGCAGGCGGCGCAGCCGCTCCATGAGTCGTCCCGGTCGCCCCGGGTCGAGGTAGCCGCTCTCGGCCATGGCGGCTTCCCAGTGGACGAACAGCGCTTCCACATCCTCGGTGGTGGCCGGCAACCGCCGCGCGGGCTCGCGCGGGGCGAATGCATCGGCCGCGCTCGCAAGCTCGTAGCAGGCGACCTGCACGGCCGCGGCGAGATTGAGCGACGAATGCGCGGGATCCGCGGGGATGGTCACGAGCATCCGGCAGCGTCCCAGCTCCCGGTTGGTGAGGCCGAAGGTCTCGTTGCCGAACACCAGCGCCACGGGACCGCCCGCCGCGGCCTCGAGGATCTCCGGAGCGGCTTCGCGCAGGGCGCGCGGCGCATGGGACAGGTCACGCACGCGCGCGCTCAGGCCCACGGCGAGCACCGCATCGCCGATCGCGTCCTCGAGCCGGCCGCAAACGCGCGCGCGCTCGAGCACGTCGAGCGCCCCGGTGGCGAGCGCGGTGGCCTGCGGATCGGGAAAGCGGCGCGGCGCGACCAGCCGCAGCTCGCCGAAGCCCATGGTGCGCATGGCGCGCGCGGCCGCGCCGATGTTGCCGGGATGGCTGGGATGGGAAAGGACGACCGCGATGCGCGCGAGGTAATCGTGCGTGGGCATCGCGGAATTCTGCCCGAGAAAGTGCGCCGGGGAGGCCGGCGTTCACGGCGCGGCGGCCGCAGCGCAAAAAAAGAGCGGAGTACCGCCCCCGGCACTCCGCAGTTGCGCCCCACAACCTTTGGACCGGCGTCGAACGCACCGGTTTATATCGTGTTGCGATAGGATATCGTTATATATCGTACGTCGATATTTTGTCAACGATCGCGGTATGCTGCAGCAGCGCCGCCCGCGAGGAGACGCACGACACCATGCCCCTCAGCAAAGCCGAATACGAGATGCTTGCGGGGTTCCGCCACCGGCTGCGGCGGTTCCTGAGCTTCAGCGAGCGCTCGGCGGAACGCGTGGGCCTCACCCAGCACCAGTACCAGGCCCTGCTCGCGGTGCGCGCGCACCCGGGGCCGGGCCTGCTCACCATCAGCGAGCTCGCCGAGCAGATGCTCATCAAGCACCACAGCGCCGTCGGAATGGTCGACCGGCTGGAGCAGCAGCAGCTCGTGCGCCGCGAGCACTCGGCCGAAGACCGCCGCAAGGTGGGCATCCGCCTCACGAGCAGCGGCCGCAAGGTGTTCGCGAAGCTCGCGGCGGTGCATCGCGCGGAGTTGCGGCGCATCGGGCCGGACCTGGCCCGGTTCATGGAGTACTTCGGACGTGCGCCCGCTGCGCCGGCGCGCGGAGCGTCCCGGCGCTGATCCCTGCGCGGCGAAGCGGGTAAAATGACATTCCTCGAGGCCGCGTCCCTCTTCGCGGCCGCCCTTCCCGCCGGTATCCCATGCACCCGATGCTCAACACGGCCGTCAAGGCCGCGCGCAAGGCCGGCAGCATCATCAGCCGCGCCTCGTTCGATCTCGACAAGCTCACCGTCCGGCGCAAGCGCCAGAACGACTTCGTCTCCGAGGTGGACCACGCGGCCGAGGAAGCCATCCTCGCCATGCTGCGCGAGGCCTATCCGCGCCACGGCTTCCTCGCCGAGGAGAGCGGCGCGCGCGATACCGGGGCCGACTACGTGTGGGTGATCGACCCGCTCGACGGCACCACCAATTTCCTGCATGGCTTCCCGCAGTACTGCGTGTCGATCGGGCTGCTGCACAAGGGCGTGCCGCAGCAGGCGGTGGTCTTCGACCCGAACCGCAACGAGCTCTTCACGGCGAGCCGGGGTGTGGGCGCATACCTCAACGACCGGCGCATCCGCGTGAGCCGGACCGACAAGCTCGAGGATGCGCTTATGGGCACGGGCTTTCCGTTTCGCGAGGTGTCCGTGATCGACGAGTACCTGGGCATGTTCCGGCGCATGACGCTCAGCTGCTCGGGCATCCGCCGGCCCGGCGCGGCTGCCCTCGACCTCGCCTGGGTCGCCGCGGGGCGCCTCGACGGCTTCTGGGAGATCGGGCTTTCGCCGTGGGACATGGCGGCGGGTGCGCTGCTGGTGCGCGAGGCGGGCGGACTGGTGGGCGATTTCGCGGGCGAGGCCGGCTTCCTCGACAGCGGGCGCATCGTGGCCTCGAACGGAAAGATCTTTGCCTCGATCCTGAAGATCGTGCAGGCGCCATCCCCGGGCACACAGTGACCTCGTCCGCCGAGCGCGCAAGGCACCGCGTCGTCGTGGTGGGCGGGGGCGCCGGCGGGCTCGAGCTCGCCACCCGCCTGGGCGAGCGCCTCGGGGGCCGGGACCGCGCCCACGTGACGCTCGTCGATCGGGGACGCACCCACCTGTGGAAGCCGCTGCTGCACGAGGTCGCCGCCGGCAGCATGGACATGCATGCGCACCAGCTCGACTACCTGGCGCAGGCGCGCTGGCACCACTTCACCTTCGTGCTGGGCGGCCTCGCCGGCCTCGATCGCGCCACCCGCAGCCTCGCGGTGAGCGCCGTGCTCGACGACGAGGGAACCGAGATCCTGCCCGAGCGCCGCGTGCCCTACGACACGCTGGTGATCGCCATCGGAAGCGAGTCCAATGACTTCAACACGCCGGGCGTGCGCGAGCACGCGTTCACCATCGACAACACGTGGCAGGCGCACCTTTTCCACCGGCGCCTCGTGAACGCATGCTTTCGCGCCAACTTCGCCGCCGATGAGCGCGTGCTGAACATCGCGATCGTGGGCGCGGGAGCCACCGGCGTGGAGCTCGCTGCCGAGTTGCACAACACCATCCGCGTGCTCGCCGCCTACGGCCTGGAGCATTTCGACCCCGAGCACCAGATCCGCATCCGCATCGTCGAAGCGGGCGCGCGCATCCTCCCCGGATTGCCCGAGTACATCGCCACCGAAACCCTGCGCACCCTCGAGGCGCTCCATGTGGAAGTGCTGTGCGGCGAACGCGTCGTGGAAGCCGGCGCCGGGCGCGTAAGGACCGCCACCGGACGCGAGGTGCCGGCCGATTTCACCGTGTGGGCCGCGGGTATCCGCTGCGCGCCAGTGCTGGCACAGCTCGACGGACTCGAGACCAACCGCATCCAGCAGCTGGTGGTGGGCCCGACCCTGCAGACCACCCGGGACCCCGACGTCTTCGCCCTCGGCGATTGCGCGGCCGTGCCTTGGACCATGGAGCGCCTCGTGCCGCCGCGCGCGCAGGCCGCGCACCAGGAAGCCAACCTCCTCGCGAAGACGATCGTCGGCCGGCTCTCCGGGAAGCAGCCGGCGGCGTTCCACTACCGCGACTTCGGCTCCCTGGTCTCCCTCGGCAACTACCAGTCGGTGGGCACGCTCATGGGCTTCATCACCGGGGGCACCCTGCACATGGAGGGGCTGCTCGCCAAGCTCTTCTATATCTCGCTTTACCGCCTGCACATCTGGGCGCTGCACGGCTTCTGGCGCATGGCGCTCGACACGCTCGCGCGCCTGATCCGCCACCAGACCGAGCCGAAGGTGAAGCTGCACTAGTTGACGGCCATCAAGCGGCGATCGCCGCGCGCGCCTATGCTCGCTGCGGATCGGCATGGAAGGGACCGCCCGGTGGCTCGCGTGCTCATGCTCTACGCCTCGATCGACGGGCAGACGGCCCGCATCGCCGAGCGCATCGCCGTGCTCCTGCGCGCGCGCGGCCTCGCGGTGACGCTGCTTTCCGCGAACGCGCCCGGCGCGCCCGCGCAGATCGGGTGCCACGACGGCATCATCATTGGAGCGTGCATCCGCTACGGGCGCCATCCCGCGTGGCTGGCGAAGCTGGTGCGCGAACGGCGGGCCCAGATCGCGGACCGGCCCAACGCGTTCTTCTCCGTGTGCCTGAGCGCCGGCGGACCGGGTGCGAGGCCCGCCACCGCGCGCGGCTACCTCGACGACTTCGGGCATCGCACGGGCTGGTCGAGCGAGCAGTCCGCGAGCTTCGCCGGGGCGCTGCTCTACCGCCGCTATCGCCCGCTCGTGCGCTTCCTGATTCGCTTCATCATGAAAGTCACGGGCGGCGAGACCGACGCTTCCCGCGACTACGAGTACACGGATTGGGCCGCGGTGGAGCGCTATGCCGAGGAATTCGCGCGCCGCATGCCGGCGACAAGCGCAAGCGCATCTGCGCCGAACACCTACCAGTAGCCCTCGGCCGAGAGCTGGCCGGGCACGCCGCGCCGCCCCGGCACGAGCCCGCGCTCGCGCAGCAGTGCGCGCACATCGCGGATCATGTCCGGATTGCCGCACAGCATCGCGCGGGAGGCACCCGGCTCGATCACCTGCCCCGCGGCGCGCTCCATGTCGCCGCTGCGCAGCAACGCGTCCACCCGCGTGCCGAATGCGCCCGGCAGCGCCTCCCGGGTCACGATCGGGAAGAACGCGAGGCGCGCGCGATCGGCGTCACCGAAGCGCGCCATCGCCGTGTCGAGCGCCCCGGTCGCGAGCTCCGCAGCGTAACGCACGTTGTGTGCGAGCACCACGCGGGCGTGGCGCTCCCAGGTGCGCGCGTCGGCCAGCATCGACAGGAAGGGAGCGATGCCCGTGCCCGTGGCAAGCATCCACAGCGTGCCCCCGGGCGCCACCTGGTCGAGGGTGAGGAATCCGAAGCTGCGCTGGTCGAGGCGGATCGCATCGCCCGGCGCGGCCCGCGCGAAGCGCTGCGTGAACGCGCCTCCCGGGACGACGGTGAACTGGAACTCGAGGTACGCGGCATCGGCCGGCGAGGCGATCGAATACGGCCGCCATGCCATCGTGCCGTCGGCCGCTTCGAGCCCCAGGCGCGCGTAGTGGCCGGGCGTGAAACGGAACTGCGCGGGCCGCGTGATGCGAAATTCCACCAGCGCGGGCGTACGTTGCACGATCGACACGATGCGCTCCACGCTGCACGCCGGTGCGCTCGCGGACGGGAGCGGCGCTGCGGCCGCGGGATCGGATGCGCGCAGCAATCCTCAGCGCCCCCCGCCCGCGGCGCGCGGGAACACGAGCACCCTTGCCAGCCGGCCGCGGGGCGCGAGCAGGTCGGCCAGGGTATGGCGGTCGAGCACTTCGTAGAAGGCCTCGAGCGCTTCCGAGAGCGCTGCGCGCAGCACGCACGCACGCTCGATCCGGCAACCGCCCGCGCCGCGCTCGAAGCACTCGACCAGCGCGCCCTGCTCCGCCTCGCGCACCAGCGCGCCCACGTTGATGGCTTGCGGGGCGCGCGCCAGGCGCATGCCGCCGCCCTTCCCGCGCACCGTCTCGACGTGCCCGCGCAGCGCCAGGTGCTGCACCACCTTCGTCAGGTGGTTCTGCGAGATGCCGTAGGCCGCGGCGATTTCCCCGGCGGTCGCGAGCCGCCCGCCGTGGACGCCGAGATACAGCAGCACGCGCAGCGAATAGTCCGAGAACGCGGTCAGTCTCATGGATGGCTGAAGTGGTATTTCAGACACCTATTATATGCCACCCGGGCACCTCCTGCGCGGCGTCACTTAGAATGTCGAGAATGAGCGCCCCGCTCGCCGCCCATACACCCATGATGCAGCAGTACCTGTCCCTCAAGGGACAGTACCCTGACATGCTGCTGTTCTACCGCATGGGGGACTTCTACGAGCTCTTCCACGGCGACGCGGAGCGCGCCTCGAGGCTGCTCGACATCACCCTCACCACGCGCGGCCAATCGGCGGGCCAGCCGATCCGCATGGCCGGGGTTCCCTTCCACGCCGTCGAGCAGTATCTCGCGAAGCTGGTGAAGCTGGGCGAATCGGTCGCGATCTGCGAGCAGGTCGGCGACCCGGCGAGCTCCAAGGGTCCGGTCGAGCGCAGGGTGACGCGCATCGTGACGCCGGGCACGATCACCGACTCCGCATTGCTTGCCGCCTCGCGCGAGAGCCTGCTGGTCGCCGTGAACGCCGCGGGCGCGGATGCCGGCCTCGCGTGGATCGCGCTCGCGAGCGGCCGGCTCGCCATCGCGGAGGTGCCGGCGGCGAGGCTCGAAGAGGCGATCGAGCGCCTGCAGCCTGCCGAGATCCTGGCAAGCGCCGACACCACCCTCGGAGCGCGGGGCCAGGTTCCGGTGAAGCGGCTGGAGCCATGGCATTTCGCGGCCGACGGGGCACGGCGCGACCTCGCCCGCCAGTTCGGCACGACGGACCTCGCCGGATTCGGCGTCGAGGGCATGGACCTGGCGCTCGGCGCCGCGGGCGCGTTGCTCGCGTATTGCCGCCACACCCAGCAATCCGCCCTCCCCCACGTGACCGGACTGCGCGTGGAGCGCGAGAGCGAGTCGGTGCTGATGGACGCCCATACGCGGCGCAACCTCGAGATCACCGAAACGCTTTCCGGCGCCGAGTCGCCCACGCTCTTCTCGCTGCTCGATCGCACCGCGACCTCGATGGGCAGCCGGCGCCTGCGCCACTGGCTGCACCATCCGCTGCGCGATACGGCGTTGCTCGGGGGGCGCCAGGCCGCGATCGAGGCGCTCGCGCATCCCGCCTCGCGATTGCGCCATCCGCGCCTGAAGGAGTTCTTCGCGCAGTGGTCCGACGTGGAGCGCATCACCGCGCGCGTCGCGCTGCGCACGGCGCGCCCGCGCGACCTGGCGGGCCTGCGGGACACGCTCGCCACGCTGCCGGCGCTGCACGAGGCGCTCGCGACGAGCGGCCAGCCGGGCCTGGGCGAGGCGGCCGAGGCGCTGCGTCCGGCCGAGGAGCCGCACGCGCGCCTGGCCCGCACGCTGCGCGACGAGCCGGCGGCGGTGATCCGCGAGGGCGGCGTGATCCGCGCGGGGTGCGACGCCGAGTTGGACGAACTGCGCGCGATCCAGGACGATTGCGGCGCCTTCCTGCTCGAAATGGAGGGACGGGAGCGCGCCCGCACCGGCATCCCCAACCTGCGCGTCGAGTACAACCGCGTGCACGGATTCTTCATCGAGGTGACGCAGGCCCACCTCGACAAGGTGCCGGTCGAGTACAAGCGCCGGCAAACGATGAAAAACGCCGAGCGCTACATCACGCCCGAGCTGAAGGCGTTCGAGGACAAGGCGCTCGCCGCCGGGGAGCGGGCGCTTGCGCGCGAGAAAGCGCTCTATGATGAGCTTCTCGACGCATTGAACGCGCACCTGGACCGGTTGCAGGCGATCGCGGGGGCCGCTTCCGAGCTCGACGCGCTCGCCGCGCTCGCCGCCTCCGCCGAGGCGCTCGCCCTGGTGCGCCCCGACTTCACTACCGAGGACCGGATCGAGATCGCCGGGGGCCGCCACCTCGTGGTCGAAAGCCAGGTGGACCCGTTCATCCCCAACGACGCGAGCCTGGCGCGATCGCGCCAGCTGCTGCTCATCACCGGACCCAACATGGGCGGCAAGTCCACCTACATGCGCCAGGTCGCGCAGATCGTGCTCCTCGCCTACTGCGGCAGCTTCGTGCCGGCGCGCTCGGCGCTCGTGGGTCCCATCGACCGCATCTTCACGCGCATCGGCGCCTCCGACGACCTCGCGGGTGGCCGCTCGACCTTCATGGTGGAGATGACCGAGGCGGCCTCGATCCTCAACAACGCGACCAGCCGCAGCCTGGTGCTCGTGGACGAGATCGGGCGCGGGACCTCGACCTTCGACGGCCTCGCGCTCGCCTATGCCATCGCGCGGCATCTCGCGCAGGTCGTGCGCTGCCACACGCTCTTCGCGACCCACTACTTCGAGCTCACGCAGCTGGCGGGAGAGTTGCCCAACGTCGCCAACGTGCACCTGGACGCGGTCGAGCACCGCGACCGCATCGTCTTCCTGCATCGCCTCGAGGGCGGCCCCGCGGACCGCTCATACGGCATCCACGTGGCGCACCTGGCGGGCATTCCCCGCGACGTGGTGCGCGCCGCGCGCCGCCACCTGGCGGAGCTCGAGCGCCAGCTGCGGCCCGCGGGAGCCCAGCACGACCTGTTCGCGGCCTCCGCGGCCGCGCCCGTCCCGGCCCCGCCCCATGCAGCGCTCGAGGCCCTGCGCGCGATGGCGCTCGACGAGATGTCCCCCCGGGAGGCGCTCGAGGCGCTCTACCGACTGAAACAGCTGGGGGATGAAACGCAGGACTAGCGCGCGCCCGGTGCAGCGCGCTTCAGTGGGCCTCGACGCCCAGCGCCCCGTGCACGTGGCCATGGCTGAGCTCCTCGCGGGTGGCCGCGCGCACGTCCTTCACTTCGCAGCGGAACCAGAGGCGCTCCCCGGCCAGGGGATGGTTACCGTCCACCACCACCGTGTCCGGCGTGATGTCCGTGACGGTGTAGATGAGGGAATCCTCCTCGCGCTCGCCGGGCACGCCCTCGAAGCGCATGCCGACTTCGACCGCTTCGGGAAATCGCTCGCGCGGCTCGACCCGCAGCAGCTCGGCGTCGTATTCGCCGAAAGCGTCCAGGGGCTCGAGCGTGAGGTTCACCTCCGCCCCGATCTCCTTGCCCGCGAGCGCTTCCTCCACCTTGGGAAAGATGTTCCCGTAGCCGCCGTGGAGGTACGCGAGCTCGGCGCCCTCGTCCTCGACCGGCAGGCCGTCGGCATCGCGCAGCTCGTAGGCGAGCCTCACGACGGTGCCGCGGTCAATTCGCATGGCCGTTGAGCGTCTTGCAGACCTTGAGCACCTCGTTCGCGTGGGCGCGCGGATTCACGTCCTGCAGGATGTGGCGCACCACGCCCTTCTTGTCGATCACGAACGTCGAGCGCAGCAGGTACGACTTCGGGTGCCCGTCGACGATCTTCTCCTGGATCACCTCGTAGAGGCGGCAGACTTCCTCCTCGGTGTCGGCGAGCAGCTGCACCGTGAGGCCATGCTCGTCCCGGAACGCCTGGTGCGACAGGACGTCGTCGCGGGACACGCCGAAGACCACGGTGTCGAGCTTGGCGAATTCGTCTTCGCGATCGCTGAATCCGATGGCCTGCAGCGTGCAGCCGGGCGTTCCGTCCCTGGGATAGAAATAGAGCACGACGTTCTTCTTCCCGCGGTAGCTGGAGAGATCCATCATCTCCATGCTGGCATCGGGAAGGGTGAATGACGGAGCCGGTTCGCCTACGTGTAGCATGGCACCTGCAATCGCTCGACGGTCGAATCGATTCTAGCCCATTTTGATGATGCGCAAGCACCTCGGGAACCTCGACACGGCGGGCTTCATGCAGCGCTTCTGGCAACGCGAGCCGCTGCTGGTGCGCGCGGCATTCCCGCGCTTTCGCGACCCGCTCTCGCCGCGCGAGGTGCTCGCCCTCGCCACCTCCTCCGATGCCACCGCGCGCCTCGTGAGCCGCCGCGCCGCGGCGTGGAACGTCGAGCACGGCCCGTTCGCCGCCGCGCGCTTCAGGCAGCTTCCCGCTCGCGGCTGGACGGTGCTGGTCCAGGACACGAACCACTTTTCCGCCGCCGCGCGAGAGCTGCTCGCGGCCTTCGATTTCCTCCCGCACGCACGCATCGACGACGTGATGGTGAGCTACGCGGTGCCCGGCGGCAGCGTCGGCCCCCACGTCGATTCCTACGACGTCTTCCTCGTGCAGGGCCGCGGCCGGCGGCGCTGGCAGATCTCGAGACAGGAGGACCACGCGTTCGTCCCCGGCCTGGACCTGCGCATCCTCGAGCGCTTCGCACCGGACTGCGAGTGGGTGCTCGAGGCGGGCGACATGCTCTACCTTCCCCCGGGCGTGGCGCACCACGGAGTGGCGGAATCGGAGTGCCTCACCTGGTCGATCGGATTTCGCTCCCCGAGCGATCGCGAGCTCGTGGCGGGATTCCTCGACTACCTGCACGAATGCCTGGAGCCCGAGGGGCAGTACGCCGACCCCGGCGCGGCGCCGGCCCGGCACCCGGGCGCGATCCCGGCCGCGCTCGAAAGCCACGTCGCCCGCGTGCTCGAGCGCATCCGGTGGACGCCGGACCAGGCACGCGAGTTCGCCGGGCAGTTTCTTTCGGAGCCCAAGGCGACCGTCTACTTCACGGCGCCGCGCAAGCCTCTCACGCGCCGCCAATTTGCGCTGCAAGCCGCGCGCTGCGGGCTCGCGCTCGATCCGCGCGCGCGGCTGCTGTTTTCTGGCAGGATGTTCTTCCTCAACGGCGAGACCGTGGCTGCGCCCGAGCGGGCGCGCCCCGCGCTGCGGCGGCTCGCGGACGAGCGGCGCCTGCGGGCCCCCGTCCGCGCGGCGGCCGCGTTCTGGGACACGGCGCACGCCTGGTACGTGCAAGGCTACGTGGACATCGAACGGGAGGACCGGAAATGAGCGAACTGCCCAACGCACCGCCCAAGCCCGACTATCGGCCGATCTTCGGCACCGTCGATTCGCTCGCGGCCGTGGACGAGGTGATCGCTGCGGCCCGGCGCACCATCCGGGTGTTCGACGCCTCCCTCACCAATCGCGGCTATAACTCGCCCGCGCGCGCCGAAAGGCTGCGCGCATTCCTGGTCGGGGGGCGCAGCCACCGCCTGCTCATCGCGCTGCACGAGACGGATGCGCTCGAGCGGGACTGTCCGCGCCTGCTCGCGCTGCTGCGCCAGTTCCCGATGTCCATCGAGATCCACCGCACCCTGGCCCAGGCGCGCGACGCGAACGACCCCTTCGTGGTGGCCGACGACCACAGCGTGTGGCACCAGCACCACCACGAGCAGCAACGCGCGATTGTTGCATTGCACTCACCTGCCGACGCGGCGCCCATCGTGCAGCGCTTCGACGAGATCTGGGAGCTGTCGGAGCCCGCCGTTTCCGCTACGACGCTGGGACTTTGAGCATCGCTCGGGTGATTCCGCTACAATTGCCCGCGGCCCGGACCGCTGGCCGCAATTTGTTGCGCCGCGCCACGGGATTCGGCCGACACCGAAGTCTTCGAAGTCCCACCATCGACTGAAGGAATTCAGACAATGAAACCGTATGTCCTCGTCGTTCTCCTGGCGGCGGGATTGGTTGCCTGCAGCAAAGAACCCGCCCCCACTCCCGCCCCACCGCCCCCTGCCGCATCCGAGGCCCCGAAGGCGGCCGAAACGCCCGCACCCGCCGCGGCTGCCCCCGCCGAGGCGGCAAAGCCCGCCGAAGCGCCGGCTGCCGAAGCCCCCAAGCCCGCGGAAGCCAAGCCCGCCGAGCCCCCCAAGAAGTGATCCGCACGGCGTAAAGAAGCCGGCCCGCGGGCCGGCTTTTTTTTTTGCCCCGGGTCGCGCGGCAGAAGGCTAGAGGTCGCGCCACCCGAATCCGCCCTCCTGGGTGGCCACCCCGATCCACTCGGGCTCGCAGCCGAGCGCGGAGGAAAGCGCGGCCACGGCCAGCTCCGGGCGATTGTTCTGCTGCGAGAGGTGCGCCGCGATCAGGTGGCGCAGTCCACTGCGCTCAAGGCCCGCCACCAGGCTCGCCGCCGTGGCGTTGTCCAGATGCCCGAAGCGCCCCGCGATGCGATGCTTGAGCGCCGGCGGATAGGAGCCGCCCATCAGCATGTCGAGGTCATGGTTGCACTCGATCACGAGCCCCTGGCAGCCGCAAAGCTTGTCGTGCACGTGCGAGGTGGGCGTGCCGAGGTCGGTGAGCACCCCCAGGCGCGAGGCGCCGTCGGAAAACACGAACTGGACGGGTTCGGATGCGTCGTGGGGAACCGGAAACGGCTCGACCGCCACGGCATCGATCTCGAAGGGCGCGTGGGAGTCGATGAGACGCACCAGCACCGCGGGGAAGTCCTCCGGCAGCCAGCGGGCCGTGCCGCGCGTGAGGTAGACCGGAATCGCGTAGCGCTTGGCGAAGCGCGCCACCCCTCCGAGGTGATCCTCGTGCTCGTGCGTGACGACCAGTGCGGAGATCTGCGCCGGGGTGAGCCCTGCGCGCGCGAGCCTCTCCCTGGTCGCCCCGAGCGCAAAGCCGCAGTCCATCATCACACGGGTCGCGCCGCACTCCACGACCAGCCCGTTGCCGGAGCTGCCGCTGCCGAGTGATGCGAAGCGCACTTACTTCAACTGGTCGTAGAGCAGGCCGAGGATCTTGCGCCCCGTGGGGCTCGTTTCCGGCGCTCCCTTGGAGTTCTGCACCTGGACCTGGGAGGTGCTTCCCCCGGCATCACTCACCAGGATGCGGTACTGGGGTTGCGGACCCTTGGGCTCCGAGCGCCAGAACTTGAGCCAGTCGAAGAAGCCCTTCTTCTCGGCGCTCTTGATCTCGGCCTCCGGATCGATGTAGCGCACGAAGAACATGCCCTTGGAGCGATCGCGGTCCTCGACGGTGAAGCCCACGCGGTCAAGCGCCAGGCCTACGCGGCGCCACGCGCGGTCGAACCCGTCGTTCACCACGAGCGGACCCGCGCCGCCGTTCTCGAGCACGGCATTGAGCGCCTGGGTGGCAGGCGCGCCGAGCGGGCCCTTCGCCGCAGCGACCTCGGTCTTCGCTTCCTCGCCGCCGAGCTTCACCATGATCCGCGCGAGCATCTCCGCCTCGAGCTCGGGGTCGGAGCCCTTCGGTTGCCACGCCGTCGTCGCGGGGTCCTGGCTGGTGTAGACCTCCTCCATCGCGCGGTCGCTCACGTACACCTCGGTGGTGCCGGGCACGGCTCCCCGCTCCAGGCGCGTGCGGAACTTGTCGCGCCGCGGAGTCGAATACACGTTGTCGATCAGCCGTCCGAGGGTGCGGCGCACGAAGTCCTTGGGAATGCCGGAGCGGTCCTCGTGCCAGTCGGTCTCCATGATTCCCACTTCGGGGCTCTCGCGGGTCAGGGTGAAGCCCGCGTCCAGCCAGAACTGGCGCACCACGGGCCAGACGCTTTCCGCGCCGCCCTTCACCACGAGCCAGCGCTCGTCGCCCGCGTGCTCGATGTGCGCGCCCTCGATCTTCGGCAGCACGGTCGACGCCGCGACGCTCTCGCTCGCCACGGCCGGGGTGCGCTTGCTGTAGGCCGAGTACGAGGTCTGGGCTCGCGGGTCCGGGACCGAGTAGCGGTCGTCCTGCGTCGGCGCCGTGAGCTCGGGCGGAATCTCGAGGGGCTTGGCGGATTGCGCCTGCGCGCCCTTGTAGTCCGTGGACTTGAAGCCGAAGCCGGAGCAACCGGCCAGCGACAGCAACACGGCGGCGGGAAGGGCGAGGCGGCGAAGAAGCATCATGGACATTCGATCCTTGATTCAGGAGAGGCAGCCGGCGCTGCGCAGTGCGGCGTCGACGGAGGCGTGGAACTGGGGTGCGAGCGGGGTAAGGGGCAGGCGCAGGCCGTCCGCGATGCGGCCCATGCGGCCCAGAGCCCACTTCACGGGTATCGGGTTGGACTCGACGAACAGTTGCTTGTGCAGGGGAAGCAGGCGGTTGTTGAGCGCGACGGCCCGGGCGGCATCCCCGGCGCGCGCCGCGGCGCACATCTCGTGCATCAGGCGCGGCGCCACGTTGGCCGTCACCGAGACCACCCCGTGGGCGCCCAGCAGGATATAGGCAAGCGCGGAATCGTCGTTGCCGCTGAACACGAGGAAGCCCTCGGGCATGCGCATCATGAGATCGGTGATGCGCTCGATGTTCGACGTCGACTCCTTGATGCCCACGATGTTGGGCACCTGCGCCAGGCGCAGCACGGTGTCGTTGGAGAGGTCGGCGACCGTGCGCGACGGTACGTTGTAGAGCAGCAGCGGAATGTCGGCCGCCTCGGCGATCGCGCGGAAGTGCCGGTACAGGCCTTCCTGGGTGGGCTTGTTGTAGTACGGCACGACCGAGAGCGCATACGCGGCACCCGCCTTGCGCGCGAACTTCGTGAGCTCGATCGCCTCGCGCGTGGAATTGCCGCCGGTGCCCGCGATCACGGGCACGCGCCCGCGCGCGAACTCCACCGCCGACTCGATCAGCTGGCAGTGCTCGGCCACGTCGACCGTGGGCGACTCGCCCGTGGTCCCCACGATCACCACCGCGTCGGTGCCTTCCGCGACGTGCCAGTCGATCAGAGCGGCGAGGCGCGGCAGGTCGAGCGCGCCTTCGGTGGTCATCGGGGTGACGATGGCGACGATGCTTCCGGAAAGCATGCGGATTGCGAGGCTTTGCGAGGCGGGAAAAGCGGGGATTTTACCCTATGGGACGGTCCAGCGGACCAGGCCCCCGCGCCCGGAAGCTCATTCCTTGCGCGCGGCGAGGCGCTGGATCGCCGCCTGCTTGGGCAGCTCGACGATCCGGTCCTCGTAGGCCAGCACCCGCAACCTGCCGCGCACCGCCTCGAGCAGCTCGCCGGGCGCGAGCAGGAAGTCGGGATTCGACGGCTTGCCGAAACGCTCGTTGCCGCGCGCGAAGGTCTCGTAGATGAGCACCCCGTCCTGCTCGAGGCCGTCGCACAGCACGGGAAGCAGCGGGCGGTAAAGATAGTTCGTGACGATGATCGCGTCGAAATGCCGGGCCGCGTAGGGCCAGGGACCCGCCTCGAGGTCCGCGCCCAGCAGCCGCACGCCCGCGGGCGGATCGGCGAACAGCGCCGGATCGCGATCTACCGCGTCCACCTCGAATCCCAGCCGTGCGAGCAGGCGCGCATGCCGCCCCGAGCCGCACGCCACGTCGAGCACCGCTCCGCCCGGACGGATCCACGCCGCCCACTGGCGCACCCACGGCGAGGGCGGAAGATCGAAGGAATGCGCGGCCATGCGCGATGCTATCCTCGCCGCACCGGCAGGGGAAGAAAGGGCGGGCATGCGCAGGGCCTGGAAGGTCGCGGGAGGCGTCGTCGTCGGGCTCGCGATCGTCGCCGCGGCCGCGTTCGCCGCGGCAGTGTGGCTGGGCGAGCGCAAGATGCGGCGCACCGTCGAAGTGAAGGTCGTCCCGGTGCCTTTCGTCCACGATGCGGCTTCGGTTACGCGCGGCCGGCACCTGTTCGAATCGCGCGGCTGCGCCCATTGCCACGGCGCGGAAGGCGCGGGCCGCGTGTTCATCGACGAGCCCGGCGGAATGTACGCGAAGGCGCCCAATCTCACGGCCGGCAAGGGAAGCCCGGTGGCCGAGTTCGACGAGGGCGACTGGGTGCGCGCCATTCGCCACGGGATCGACCCGCAGGGGCACGCGCTGCTCATCATGCCGAGCGAGGACTACAACCGCATGGACGACACCGACTTCGCCGACCTGATGGCCTACGTGCGAAGCCTCGCGCCGAAGGAGGGCGGCGGCGCGGTCCTGCGCTTTCCCGCGCTCGCGAAGGCGCTCTACGGGCTGGGCGTGATCCGCGATGCCGCCGAGACGATCGACCATCGCCTGCCGCCGCCCGCGCCGGTAGCCGCCGGTCCCACCGCTCAGTACGGGGGCTACCTGGCCGCGATGTGCGTCGGGTGCCACGGACCGGCGTTTTCCGGCGGCCGCATTCCGGGTGCGCCGCCCGAATGGCCCGCCGCGGCCAACCTCACCCCGGGCGCGGGCAGCGCGATGGCGCGCTACCCGACGCCGCAGGCGTTCGCCACGATGATGCGCACCGGCCAGCGCGCCGACGGCACGAAGGTAAGCGCGGTGATGCCGTTCGACAGCCTGGGCCGGCTGGACGACGACGAGCTCGCTGCGATCTACGCCTACCTGAAGACGCTCGCGCCGCGCGCCGCCGGGAACCGCTAAGCGCAGCCGAGGTCGACACCTACTGCCGCCAGGGTGTCCCGCGATCCATGAAGTGGCCCGGCAACGAGGCCAAGGACCTGCTCGGGCGCGGATTTCGAACGCCGCTTCGCGGAAGCGCTATAGTTCACATCAGGAATTGCGTCCACCGCCCCCATGGAACCCCTACGCATCGGCGTTTCCGCGCGTCTGCTCTACCCGGATCCCTCGCGCATCTTCCTGCCCACCAAGTCGGTCCAGTACCTCGAGCAGTCGGTCGCCAGCTGGATCATGTCGGGAGAAGTGCTCGCCTTCATGATCCCGGCGATCAGCCTGGCCTCGCCGCATTTTCCGCGCGCGCTCAAGCTCAAGCACTATGTCGATGCTCTCGACGGGCTGCTGCTCCAGGGCGGCGCCGACATGGCGCCCAAGAGCTACGGCGAGACCCCGTTGAACCCGCAGTGGACGGGAGACGCGGTGCGTGATCACTACGAGATCGAGCTGTTCAACGAGTTCGTGGCGCAGGGCAAACCGGTGCTCGGCATCTGCCGCGGTAACCAGCTGATCAACGTGGCGCTCGGGGGCTCGCTCTACCAGGACATCGCGACCCAGTGCCCGGACAAGGTCTCCCACCGCGACGAGACCCGCTACGAGAACCACTTCCACGACATGCGCATCCTGCCCGACACCTGGCTCGCGAGCGTCTATCCCGGCGTCACCGTGAAGCGCATCAACACCATCCACCACCAGGCCGTGAAGCAGCTGGGCAAGAACCTGGTGGTCGAGGCCGTGAGCGAGCCCGACGGCGTGATCGAGGCGATCCGCTGGACCGGCCACAGCTTCGTGGTAGGGGTCCAGTGGCACCCGGAGTTCATGAACCCCGACGATCCGGGACTGATCGACAGCAAGCCGCTGCTGCGCGCGTATCTCGCCGCGTGCGAGGCACGCAAGAAGACCGGCAAGGCGACGCCGTACACCGGCACCAAGGCGGCGTGAAGCGGGCGGTGGCCAATCCGGCCACGGGCACCGGCCTCGCGCTCTCCACATGCGGCAGCGAGACTCCCACGCGCCCGGGGCGTGGCACCTTCGTCCAGGCTGAGGCGACGCGGGCGCGGCGGGGTCCCCGGCTTCAGGCCGGAGAGGCCGGGCGATCGATGCGCGCCAGCACCGCCGTCATGTGCTCGAAGTGGGTACCCTTCCAGTAGATGCGATCGCATCCCGGGCAGCGCTTGAAACGCTCGTAGAGACCGCGCACCTTCGCGGGCAGCCGGTCGGCGACCGACTCGCGCGGCACCTCCTCGAGCGGCGCGTTGCATTCCCGGCAGCGCGTGAAGGGCGCGAGCAGCCGCTCGAGCTGCAGCGCGGCCACCACTTCGGGAAGCTGTTCCTCGCTCGCCACCGAGCGTACGAAGTAGCCGCGCTCGACCTGGCTGCGGCGCAGCATCCCCTTGTCGCGGGTAAGGATCGTGCGCCGCTCGCGCGCCGCGGCCGCGACGATGCGATCGTCGTCCCAATCGTTGCCGTGGAGCGTGTCGAAGCCCGCCATGCGCAGGTGGCGCGCGAGCTTGCCTAGGTGCGTGTCGGCCACGAAGCGGGGCTCGCGCAGCGGCGCGGGGCGCAGCCGCAGCAAGGGCGCGATGTCGAGGGACTCGAACATCGGGTAGACCGCGACGCGCTCCCCGCCGCGCAGCACGTGCGCGAAATCCACGGAGACACCGTCGACGATCACCAGGTCCACCTCGGTGTGCGGCACTCCCGCCGACTCGATCGCATCCTTCACGGAGCGCGCCCGGTCCACCTCGACCGCGAACGCGACACGCCGCCGCCGCTCGGGCAGGAAGTCGTTCAGCTCCGCGTAGAAACGCAGCTCGACGCTGGGACGGACGGGCATGATCCGGTTAGTATGTCCCCGTCGGCCGCACCTTGACGGAGAGACCATGCAACAGCGCATCGAACCCATCGCGACGGACCGCGCGTCGCGGGCCCCGCCCGTCCGGGGACGCTGAGCATGCTGGCCGGCAAGGTCGCCGTGGTGACGGGCGCAGCGGGCAATCTCGGGCTCGCCGCGGTGCGCGCGCTGCTCGAGGAGCGCGCGCAGGTCGCGCTGGTCGACATCGACGCGATGCGCCTGGACGGCCTCATCCGCTTCCTGCGTGGAGTGACGATGGCCGTGCCCTGCGACGTGAGCGACCCGGCGGCCGTGCGCGACGCGCTGCAGAAGGTGGAAGCGTCGCTGGGACCGGTCGACGTCCTGGTGAACAACGCGACCGTGGATTCGCTCGACCGGATCGAGGCCACGGCCGACTCCGAATGGCGCCGCGTGCTGGCGGTGAACCTCGACGGGGCATTCCACTGGTCGCGCGCTGTGGTACCGGGGATGAAGCAGCGCGGGTGGGGGCGCATCGTGAACGTGACCTCGCTCGCCGCGCGGCTCGGCGGATCCGGCGCGGGCACGGCCTACGCCACGTCGAAGGGGGCGCTCGCCGCGCTCACCGTCGCGCTGGCGCGCGAAGTGGCCGCCCATGGCGTCACGGTGAACGGCGTGGCTCCGGCCTGCGTGAAGACGCCGGCCGTCACCGAGGGACTCAACGAGGCGCAGCGCCGCCAGCTCCTGGCGCAGATCCCCGTGGGCCGCTTCTGCGAGCCGGAGGAGTTCGCCCATGCCGTGCGCTTCCTGGTCTCGCCGCTCGCGGGCTTCGTCACCGGCGAGATCCTCGACGTCGACGGCGGCCTGCACATGGATTGACGGCCGCGCGGGCGGCGCGCGGAGCTCAGCGTGCGGCGATCGCCTCCGGAATGCGCGCACCCGGCCGCGTGGTGCGCGCCTTCTCCTCGACGAGGAAGCGCAGCAGCTCGGTCTCCTCGAGGGGCGGGCGGCAGAAATATCCCTGGAACTCGTCGCAGCCTTCCTGGCGCAGCAGGTCGAACTGGTGCTGGTATTCCACTCCTTCGGCCACCACGCTCATCTTCAGGCTGTGCGCCATCGCGATCACCGCGCGCGTGATCGCCACGTCGTCGCCGTTGTGGGGCAGGTCGCGCACGAAGCTGCGATCTACCTTGAGCCGGTCGATCGGGAAACGCTTGAGGTAGCCGAGCGAGGAGTGCCCGGTGCCGAAGTCGTCGATCGAAAGACGCACGCCCATCGCCTTGAGCTGCTCCATCACCGCCACCGCGCGCTCCGGATCCCGCATCACCATGCTCTCGGTGATCTCCAGCTCGAGGACGTGGGCCGAAGCGCCGGTCGCCCGCAGGATGCCGGCGAGCTCCTTCACCAGCTCGGGCTGGTGGAACTGGCTCGCCGAAAGATTCACCGCGACGGTGAGCGCCATGCCCTGCTCGTTCCAGCGGCGCACCCGCTCGCATACGCGCCGCAGGGTCCAGTAGCCGATCGGCACGATGAGCCCGGTCTCCTCGGCGAGCGGCACGAAGCGGTCCGGCAGCAGCAGGCCCAGGCTCGGGTGGCGCCAGCGGATCAGCGCCTCGACCCCGCTCACGCGGCCGCTGTCGAACTCGATCTTGGGCTGGTAGTAGACCTCGATCTCGTCGCGCTCGAGCGCGTGGCGCAGCGCCGCTTCGAGCGACAGGCGCTCCTGGGAAAGCTGGTTCAGCCCCGCGGCATAGAAGCAATGGCGGTTGCGCCCCTGCTCCTTGGCGCGGTACATGGCGATGTCGGCGTTCGACAGCAGGCTCTGCGCATCGGCGCCGTCGGCCGGATAGGTGCAGATGCCGATGCTCGCCGAGAGCGCCAGCTCCTGGCCGTCGACGGTGAACGTGGGCCCGAAGCCGGCCAGCACCTTGGAGGCGATGTCCGCGAGGTCCGCGGCGTCGCGGAACTCCTCGACCAGCAGCACGAATTCGTCGCCGCCCAGGCGCGCCACGAGATCGCTCGAGCGCACCGCGCTGGTGAGCCGCCGCGCGGCCTCCTGGAGCACGCGGTCGCCCACGCCGTGCCCGAGGGTGTCGTTGATGTTTTTGAAGCGGTCCATGTCGAGGAAGAAGAGCGCGAGCGAGCGCTGGTGCCGCCCGGCCTGCGCGATGGCGTGCACCAGCGTCTCGTTGAAGAGCGCGCGGTTGGGCAGCGACGTGAGCGTGTCGTGGGTCGCCATCTTCTG
Organism: uncultured beta proteobacterium; assembly: GCA_963758215.1. GTDB lineage: Bacteria > Pseudomonadota > Gammaproteobacteria > Burkholderiales > Usitatibacteraceae > Usitatibacter. The sequence goes on from CAVWUN010000003.1 coordinate 25,595, forward strand.
GATCGTGGCGAGCGCGCCCGAGAGCTCGTCGTTGATGCGGCGCAGGCCCTGGCGCAGCTCGCTGATGTGCCCGCCCACCATCGCGAAGCAGGGCAGCACGAAGGCGAGCGTGATCCACTGGAAAGCCTCGAGCGGCAGGTCGATCACCGCCGGCTTCATCCACATGAGCAGGTTGATCACCAGCGCGTAGCCGGCGAGCACCAGGCCCGCGGCGGTGAAGAACTCGCGGGTGCTGAAGCGGAACGCGCCGAACGCGAGCACCACCAGGCACATCATCAGCGCGAGGCCGCGCTCCTTGTCGAAATGGTAGACCGTGAACATCAGCACGCAGATGGCGAGCATGACCTGCAGCCAGGTAAGGCTCGGATCGCGGAATCGCTCGTTCAGCCCGCTGCGGAACACGAAGTAGATCGCGGCGTTCACGGCTACCATGGACGCCGCGATCTTCACGGTAGAAGAAAGCGGCACCATGCCCAGCAGGTGCGCGATGCCCAGCAAGGGGACGCAGGCGCCGTAGGCCGCGGCGGCGAGCAGGAAGCGGCGAAACCGCACCGCCTGCTTGGTGTTTGCTCCCTTGGAGCGGGCGGCGATGATCAAATGTCCCTCGTCCAGGTCTTGTGGTTGCGCGGCATTATGTCGATTCGCCGCGCGCGAGGGCGTGAACTGCGTCACATATTGGGCGCCCGCATTACGGGTGTAACGGCCGCGCGGGCAGCAGCGCGCGCAGCACGCCGAGCGCGCAGGTGAAGACCGCCACGGCGAGCGCCTGGTGCAGCGCGGCGAGAGGCAGCGGCACGCGCAGCAGCAGCGTGGAGATGCCGGCGCTAAGCTGCAGCACCACGGCAGCGGCGAGCGCGTTTCCCCAGGCCTTCGCGCCCGGGCCGGCCGCAGGATCGCGCCACACGCGCCACCACAGGGTGAACGCGACCGCCGCGATGACCAGGGCGAGCGCGCGGTGGTCGAACTGCACCGTGGCCATGTTGTAGACGAAGTTCTTCCACCACGGATCGAGCTGCATGATCTCCGGGGGCATCCAATGGCCATCCATCAGTGGCCAGGTGTTGTAGGCGAGCCCGGCATGGATCCCGGCCACGAGCGCTCCGGTGAGCATCATGAGATACACCAGCGCGGCGAGCGTCGCGGCGTGCCGCTTCGGGCCGGGCGCGGCGCCGGCACGGACGCCCGACAGCAGGCCGAGGGCGAGCCACAGCATCGCCGCGTAGATCGCGAGCGCGAGCCCCAGGTGCATCGCGAGGCGCAACGAGCTCACGCGCGGGTCGTCCACGAGCCCGCTCTCCACCATGTACCAGCCCACCGCTCCCTGCAGCCCTCCCAGCGCGAAGACGCCGCCCAGCTTCCACGCGAGCTTCGCGGGGACCGCGCGCCGGGCCAGGAACCACGCGAACGGCACGAAGAACGCGACGCCGACCAGCCGCCCGAGCAGGCGGTGGAAGTACTCCCACCAGAAGATGTGCTTGAAGCCCGCGAGCGTCATGTCGTGGTTGCGCAGGCGGAATTCGGGCGTAGCGCGATACCTCGCGAACGTCTCCTGCCACTGGGCGTCGTCGAGTGGCGGTACCGCTCCCACGAGCGGCTGCCACTCGACGATCGAAAGCCCCGAGTGCGTGAGGCGCGTGATGCCCCCGACCACCACCATCGCGTAGACGAGCGCGCAGCAGGCCAGCAGCCACGCCGCCATCGCGCGTCGGTGGTGCGGAGCGGTCAAGCGGCCTTGCGTTGCTGCGCGGCCTGCTCCATGCGCCGGGCGGCGCACTCCCAGTCGAGCAGCCGCTCGATCACCGCCTTTGCGAACTCGGCGCGGCGGTTCTCGTAGTCGAGGTAGTAAGCGTGCTCCCAAACGTCGAGCGCCAGCAGAGGCGTCGCCCCGGTCGTGAGCGGCGTGCCGGCGTTGGAGGTGGCGAGGATCTCGAGCCTGCCGCCGCGCTCGACGAGCCAGGCCCACCCGCTGCCGAAGCAGCTCACGGCGACATCGGCGAAGCGCTGCTTGAAGTTATCGAAACCGCCCAGCTCCGCATCGATGCGCGCGGCGAGCTTGCCCGTGGGCTTGCCCGCGCCCCTGGGCTGCAGGCTGCCCCAGAAGAACGCGTGGTTCCACGCCTGCGCGGCGTTGTTGAAGATGTTCTGCTCCCTGCCGACGGTCTGCGCGATGACCTGCTCGAGGGGCAGGTCCGCCAGCTGCGTCCCGGCCACAAGGTCGTTGAGCTTCTTCACGTAACCGGCATGGTGCTTGCCGTAGTGCAGTCGCATCGTACGCGCCGAGATGACGGGGTCGAGGGCGTCCTCCGCCCAGGGCAGCGGTGCCAACTTGAACGTTGCGGTTTCGATAGCCATTGCGAATCTCCTGACGATTGCTCGTGATCATAGCGGTTGGGGAGACCGCGGCGCCAGCGGGCGGACCGCCGGCCGGCGTCGCAATCTCCTTACAAGGGACACGGGGCCGGGCCCGAGGGTTCCCGGCGAAATTCAGCCGGGCTGCCGGCGACGCGCTACCGGAAGGTGTAGCGCAGGACCAGGCGGTTGCGGTTCAACGACACGCTATCGGCCGTGAGGCCTTCCATCTTCGGCATGTACTGGCGTGCCGGACGAAACACCACGCGTCGCTCGGCGAGGTCGTAGCACAGCTCGCGCGCGGCGTTTTCGCAGGCACCGCGCGGGCCCTGGCTCGCCTGCTCGTCGCGCATCCTCATATCCGGGAACGAGTCGCGCGAGCTGGTGAACGGCGCCTGGATCATGTGGGAGGGGATGGTCGATGCAGCCGCCCTGGATTTCGCGGACAACTCCAGTCCGTCGCTCGCCTCGGCGGCGAGGCCGAAGCAGGCGAACATCAGGGCGATCCACCACGAGCGGCGCATCTTGCCTCTCCAGTGCAGCCGGCGAATCCATTCGGCCGCATGGAAATGCTGCGCGAATTCGCCGGCTGCCGCCAATCGCGGCGACGACCGGGGCCGAACGGCAGACGATCGGTCGGCGTCGTCGATTCACGACATGCGCGATGTGAACTGCATCACATCCGCGCCGCGCGTCGACGCTTGAGGTACAGCGCATAGGCCATGACGGCGACCGCAGCCAGGTTCACCGCGAATGCGGCCGCGGGAAACCATCCGGGCTCGTGCCAGAACCTGCGCACCTCGAACGGCAGGTAGATCGCCCCGCTGCACGCCGCGAGCCATTCCGCCCAGCTGCGCTCGCGCCACAGGCCGTAGGCCTCGACGAAGCGCACGCATGCATATGCCGCGGCGCCCGCGACCAGGCTGTGGAGATTCGCGCCGCTCACGCGGCCCGCGGCATCGATGAAGATCCGTGGATAGTGCTTCGCGGGGTTGAGGTGCAGGTGGCGCACTACCTCCTCGGCGGCGTGCTGCACGTCCCGGTGGATGAGGGACAGCAGGCCGAATCCGGCGAGCAGCACGAGCGCACCCTTGGCGCCCTCGAGCAGCGCGACCGCGCGAACGGTTTGCGACGTGTTCATGGCCCCGGCCCGGCGAACCTCGATGGGGCGCATTGGACACCAGCGCCGTGGCCGCGTCCATGCGGGCAGGCGCGAGCGGCCCCCGCTCGGGGGCCGTGGGCACGCGGCGGATCACCCTTTGAGGCACGAGACCATGAACGCGCGGCGCTCCTCGCCGTGCAGGTTGCGGTCGGCGGCAGCGGCCTTGCAATCGCGGATGCGGTCCTGCCCGCTGTCGTCGGTTGCGGTGTCGTTGCGCGCTTCGAGGGGCGCGGACGTCGCGCGGCCTTTCAGGCAGTCGCTCATGAACTGGCGGCGCTCCTCGCCCTTGAGTCCTTTCGTTTGGTGCGCGCACGCCGCGAATTTCTCCTGCTGAGTGGGTGTGCGCGCCTCGGCGTCGGCGGCACGCGCCGGCAACAGGGCCGCGGATGCCGCGATGGCCAATGCGCTGAGGCAAAGCAGTCGGGTCTTCATCGTCTCCTCGTCGGTGGTGGTGGAAAACGCCGCCATCAGACCGCCGCGCGCGTGCGCACGCCAGCGAAAATCGCACGGCGGCTCGCCGGTATTTCCCTCGGACGATTCCTGCCGCGCCGAAGCCGCTGCGCTATTCGCTCGAAATGCCGGGCAGGGGCCGGCGCCGCTCGAGGTGGAAGCGCACCAGCGCCGCGAGCCGGTAGAGCGCGTGCACGAACTTGCCGTACGGCAGGGTGAGGAAGAGCGCGAGCACGAAGCCCAGGTGCACCAACAGCAGCAATCCCATCGCGCGCGACTCGCGCAGCGCAAGCAGCAGCAGTCCCGTGAGGCTGGTCGCAAGGAGCAGCGCGATGAATCCCGTGTCCATGCCCGACTGGCTCGCGTCGGCGAGCTCCGGGTCGCGGCGCGCCTCGAGCCACAACAACCCGAGCGGGCCGGCGAGCAGCCCCAGTCCGCCGGCGGTGCCCAGCAGCACCGGGAGGCTCCAGAAGGGATACGGCGCCTTCCATCCGAACGCGTAGTGGTACACGGTCGCCAGGGACGTGGCCGCGAAGCACAGCGCGAACCCGTAGAACGTGAGGTGATGGAAGCGCCGGCGCGCGAACGAGGGCCGGTCGTCCGGATAGGTGCAGCCGTCCCCTCCCCCATCCAGGTATTTCAGGCGCAGCGCGTCCCACGTCGCGTTGCCGAAGGGGCCGGCGCGGACGAATTCGCCCAGGCGCTCGCCCATGTCCGGCCAGAAGCGCGCGAAGCTCATCGCGCAGGAGAGCGCGACCAAGAGCGCGACGGCGCCGAAGGCCCCCGCCATCACCCCGTGGGGAATCAACGCGTAGAAGGCACCCGCGCGGTCCGGGTGCGCCGCGAAGAGCGCCGCCGGATCCGCGAGCAGCGCCGCCAGCCCCAGCACGAGCGCGAGGCTCGCCGCCGCCGCGATGCCCACCACGAGGCCGTTGCGCTCGAACAGGCGGCCGAGGAATCCGGGCCACGCGTAGCGCCGGTAGGTCTGCATGCGCGCCTGCGCCATCACGCGCGGGAAGTCGAGGGCGAACTCGTGCGGCGGGGCGTACTGGCACGCATACAGGCACGCGCCGCAGTTGTGGCACAGGTTGGCGAGGTAGTCGATGTCGTGCACGGTGAATTCGAGCCGGCGCTCGAGCGCGGGGAAGACCGCGCAATAGCCTTCGCAGTACCGGCACGCGTTGCAGATCGCCAGCACGCGCTGCGCCTCGGCCGACCAGGGCCTCGAGCGTGGGCGCCTCAGCCGCGGACAAGGCGCGCGGCCTCCTCGCCCGCGATGCGACCGAAGGTGGTGCCGATCGCCATGCCGATGCCGGCGAGATATCCCTTGCCGAGGATGTTGCCCGCCATGATCTCGCCCGCGGCGAAGACGTTGTGCGCGGCACGCCCGTCGCCGAGCACCATGCGCGCGCGCTCGTCCACGGCCACGCCGAGGTAGGTGAAGGTGAGCCCCGGGCGCAGCGGGTACGCGTAGTACGGCGGCGTGTCGATCGCGCGCGCCCAGTGGGTCTTGGGCGGATCGATGCCCTCGGTGCGGCAATCGTCCAGGACCTTGTGATCGAAGGTGCCGGGGCGCACCGCGCGGTTGAATGCGGCCACCGTGGCCTCGAGCGCCGCTGCGTCGAGCGCGAGGAGCCGCGCCAGTTCGCCGATCGAGTGCGCCTTGATCGGCGGAAACACCGGCGGCATGAACCGGCCCATCGACTTGGCGTCGATGATCGAGTAGCCGATCTGGCCGGGCTGGGCGGCGACCAGCCGCCCCCAGATCGCGTAGCGCTTGGGCCAGAAGTCCTCGCCCTCGTCGTAGAAGCGCTGCGCCTGCCGGTTCACGACGATGCCCAGCGACACCGCGTCCACGCGCGTCACGATGCCGCCGTCGAAGCGCGGGGAGCGCGCGTCGATCGCGACGCAGTGGCCCTGCAGCGGGTCGCTCACCGCTTTCGCGCCCTGTGCAAGCAGCAACTTGAGCACCTTGCCCATGTTGTACGGCGTGCCGCGCACGATGAAGTTGTCGATCGCGTCTCCCCAGGCTTCCCGCAGCCAGGCGAGGTTGGACTCGAATCCGCCCGCGGCCGCGACCACCGCCTTCGCGCGCACGTGATGCTCGGTGCCGCGGCGCAGCAGCGTCGCTCCGGTGAAGCGTCCCGCATCGATGGCCAGGGCGACCACTTCGCTCTCGTAGGAGATCTGCGCACCCAGCGCCTCCGCGGCGCGGTAATACGCGTTCAGCAGCGCCTTGCCTCCGCCCAGGAAGAATGCGTTGGTGCGCGCGAGCTGCAGCGTGCCGCCGAGCGGGGCCTGGAAGCGCACGCCGTGGCGCCGCATCCAGGGCAGGTGCTGCTCGGTGTTGCGGATGGTCATGCGCGCGAGCTTCTCGTCGGTGAGCCCGCCGGTCACCTTGACCAGGTCCTGCCAGTATTCCTCCTCGGGATAGGCGTCGGTGAGGACCTCCAGCGGACCGGCGTGCATCGTGCGCATGTTGCGTGTGTGGCGGCTGTTGCCGCCGCGAAACTCGGGCGGCGCGCATTCGACGACCAGGACGCTCGCGCCCGCGCCGCGCGCCGCGAGCGCCGCGCACAGCGCGGCGTTGCCGCCGCCCAGCACGAGCACATCGTAGGTTCGCGACGCGTCGAGCATTCGGAGGGGAATCGGGCGCACGGCTGGGGAGCGAAGCACTCTATCAGCCGGGCGCGCCGCCGTGAAGCCTCGCCGCCGGTGCGGGAGGTAGAATTCGCGCTTACCCGATCCGCTCCCATGACCCAACTTCGCATCCCGGCCGTCTACATGCGCGGCGGCACGAGCAAGGGCGTGTTCTTCGTTGCCGGCGACCTGCCGCGCGAGGCGGCCGAACGCGACCGCGTCCTGCTGCGGGTGGTGGGCAGCCCGGACCCCTACGGCAAGCAGATCGACGGCATGGGTGCGGCCACCTCGAGCACCAGCAAGGTCGTGGTGCTCGCGGCCTCCCGGCGCGCAGGCTACGACGTCGACTACCGGTTCGGGCAGGTGGCCATCGACCGCGCGCTCGTCGACTGGTCGGGCAACTGCGGCAATCTCACGGCGGCGGTGGGGCCCTTCGCGATCTCCCAGGGCTGGGTAGATGCTCCCGACGACGGCATCGCGGTGGTGCGCATCTGGCAGGAGAACATCGCGCGGCCCATCGTGGCGCACGTGCCGATGCGCGGCGGCCAGGTGGTCGAGGAAGGCAACTTCGAGCTGGACGGCGTGACGTTTCCCGCCGCCGAGATCCGCATCGAGTTCCTCGATCCCGGCGGGCTCGGCGAGGACGGCGCCGGCGCCGGGCGCATGTTCCCGACCGGCCGGCCGGTCGACACGCTCGACGTGCCCGGGGTAGGCACGATCGAGGCGACGCTCATCTGCGCTGGCAATCCCACCGTGGTCGTCGAGGCGCGGGCGCTCGGCATCGCGGGCACCGAGCTCGCGGCCGCCATCGACGGCAACGCCGGGCTGCTGCGCAAGGCGGAATCCATTCGCGCCCATGCCGCCGTCGCGATGGGCCTTGGGCGAACGGCCGCGGAGGTGAGCGCCACGCGGCTGCACACGCCGAAGATCGCCTTCGTATCGCCGCCCTGCGCCTATGCCGCATCGAGCGGCAAACCGGTCGCGGCGGGCGACATCGACGTGACGGTGCGCATGCTGTCGATGGGCAAGACGCACCACGCGGTGACCGGAACCGGCGCCATCGCGCTGGGTGTGGCGGGCGCGATTCCCGGCACTTTGGCCGAACGCGTGCATGGCGGCGGCGCTGACGCGCTCAGACTGCGGCTGGGACATCCTTCCGGCGTCGTGGTGGTCGGCGCGGAAGTGGCGCGCTCGGGTGACGAGTGGCGGGTCATCAAGGCGATCATGAGCCGCAGCGCCCGCCGGCTGATGGAAGGATGGGTGCGGATCCCCGCATCCCCGTGGACCCAGGAGGCAACATGAGCTCGGACCAGACCAACGCGACCGCCGCCGCCGCAGCGGAGCTCGCTCCCGGCGGCACGCTGCGCGCGGGCATCAATGTCGGCAATCCGGTGATCGCGCAGCGCGATCCCGCGGGCGGCGATCCGCGCGGCGTGGGCGCGGCGCTCGCGCGCGAGCTGGCGCGGCGCATCGGTGCGAAGGTGCAGTTCGTCACCTACGAGACCGCGGGGAAGCTTGCCGACGCGGCGCGCCAGCGGGCCTGGGACCTGGCCTTCCTGGCGGTCGACCCGGAGCGCGCGGCCGACATCGAATTCTCGCCGCCCTACGTGCATATCGAGGGCACTTACATGGTGCGGGCCGATTCGCCGCTGCGCGCCATCGAGGACGTGGACCACATGGGCGTGCGCGTGGCCGTGGGCGTGAAGTCGGCCTATGACCTCTACCTCACCCGCCACATGAAGCAGGCCCAGCTGGTGCGCGCCGCGAACACGCCCGCGTCGATCCAGCAGTTCCTCGACGACAACCTCGAGGTGGTGGCGGGCGTACGCCAGCCGCTCGAATCGGCGGCGCGCGAGCGCGGCGGCCTGCGCGTGATGGACGGCAATTTCATGGTGATCCGCCAGGCCTCGGGCGTGCCCAAGGGCCGGCTCGCGGCCCATCGCTACCTGTCCGAATTCATCGAGGACGTGAAGCGCTCCGGGTTCGTCGCCCGCGCGCTCGCCGAGAGCGGCGTGATCGGGGTGACGATCGCGCCGTGATCCGGACCCGGCGCGCCGCGAATCGTAACGCATTGTGTCGGAGGCCTCCTGCGACACCGCTCGATACAAATGAGGCGTTGCGTGCAATGGATCCCTGCCCGGCGAATGATGTAATGGACGCACTTTCCATTCGCACGCAAGGAGCAGTCATGAAACCGTTCCAACGCATTGCCGCCGGCCTCGCCTCGGCGGTCGCCCTGGCACTCGCCGCCACCGCATTCGCGCAATCGCCCGATCCCGCCGGTCCCGGCATGGAACGCGGCTGGGACCACGGCAAGGACGGCCGGCCGGGGCCCGAGGGACGCATGCACGGGCCGGGCGAACACGGCCCCAAGGCGCACGCCAATCCCGCCGCGCTCGTCGAGGCGCGCCTTGCTTATCTGAAGACCGACCTCGGGATCAGCGCCGCGCAGCAATCCGCGTGGAATGCGTTTGCCGCCCAGGCGCGCAAGCAGGCGCAGGAGCGCCAGGCGATGCACGAGAAGCTGCGTGCAGAGCATGAAAAGATGCGCGCGGACAAGGAACGGCCCGCGGTCCCCGAGCGCATGGAGCAGCTCGCCGAAGCGATGAAACACCGCGCGGCCGCCATGGAGTCCATGGCCGGCTCCGTGCGCGAGCTGTACGCGGCGCTCACACCCGAGCAGAAGAAGATCGCGGACCGCGACTTCGCCTTCGCAGCGCGCCGCTTCGCCGAGCGCCACCACGGGCCGGAGGGCGGGAACCCCGGGCGGCGCTGATCGCGCGCGTCCGCCTCCCTAGAGGCGCAGCATCCCGCGCCGGGCGAGGTAGATTGCGGTCATTCCGACCACGAACGCGACGCCCACGTTCCACATCGCGAACGCCGCGGTGAGCAGCGCGACGAACCGCTCGCCCTTGTCCTTGCCGAGATCGCAGGAGCCGAGGGCGAGCTGCGCTCCCGCAAGGAACAGGATCACCCCCAGCACCGCGGGAGAAAGCAGCCGGAAGAGCGCCTCTACCGAGGTGCTGAAGAAGAGCGCGAGGACCAGCAGGGTCACGCCCAGGATGATCGGCGCGCCGCCCGTCCGGGCGCCGAACGCGACGTGCCCCGCCATTCCGCCCGCGCCGTGGCACATCGGCACGCCGCCCGCGGCAGCGCCGGCGAGGTTCATCAGGCCGGTCGAGATGGCGACCGTATTCTCGGTCACGGGACGGTCCGGAAAGAGGGCGTTGTTCTCCTCGCGAATCGCGATGACCGCGTTGCCCAGCGTGAGCGGAACCTGCGGCAGCGCGAGCAACGCGGCTCCGGCAGCGAGGTCCGGCCAGGTGAGCGCCGACAACGCGAAGTGCGGGGTGCGGAAGGCGATCGTGAGACCCGCGAGGCCCTGCAGCGCGTCCGGGTCCTGCGCCACCCCGCAGGCGGCGCCGAACAGCAGGAGCAGGAACATCGCGGGCAACGCCCGATTGGTCAGCAGGAGCGCCGTTCCCGCAAGCCCGGTCGCGGCCACCCACCAGTTGCCCGACATCATCCGGATGCCCTGTAGCATGAATCCCATCCCCAGGCCAAGGACGATGCCGACGACGACCGGGCGCGCCACCAGCCGGGAGATCCGCTGCGCGCCGCCCGTGAGGCCCAGGACGAGCCAGATGATCCCCGTCACGAGGCTCGCGCCCGCCACCACGGCGGGCGTGATCGCGGCGGTCTGCGCCGCCTGGGTCGCCGCGACCGCACCCGCCGCCTTCATGGGCTGCACCGGGAAGGGCGTACGGTAAAAGCTGCCGCAGATCACCATGGCGGCGCCGAAGGAGAAGAGCACGCCGAGCGGGTCCATCTTCACCACGCCGATGTAGGCGACGACGAACGGGATCAGGGTCCCGAGGTCGCCGAAGGCGCCCGCCCATTCCATCCGGTCGAAGCGGTTGCGCGCCTGCAACAGGGCCGTCATGGCCAGAGCTCGACCGCCTGGCCCCGCGCGCGCAATCCCTCGGAACGCTCCTGGACGTAGCGCTGGAAGCTCGGCTGGCTGCGGTAGGCGCCACTGGCCACGTAATCGAGCGTCGCGGCGAGGTGGAAGGGCTTGAGATAGCCTTCCGAGCGGAACACCTCGTGCCCACCGGCATCGAAGAAGACGAGCGTGGGCGCATACACGACCTGCAGCGCGTGCGCCCAGCGGCGTTCGTCGGTTGCGCCTCCCTCGGGCGTGACGACCTTGCGCGCGCCCGCCAGGTCGAGGGCCACCACCGAGAACCGGGCGAGCAGCTCGCGAACCTCCGGACGCGAGAACCCTTCGCGACGCAGTTGCGCGCAATCGTCGCATCCGTCGTATTCGTAGAGCGCGAGGACCGGCTTGCCCGCGTGCAGGATGCGCGGCAGATCGGTCGTGGCGTCGCCGAACGCCCGCCCCCTCGCGCCCGTCCCGGCGCCCTCGCCGCGCGAGCCGGTGCGCCGCGCGAGATAGTCGGTGAACGACTCGCGGGGCTCCCCGGGCAGGCTCGCGTATTCGAGCGCCACGCGAAAGCTCGCCGGCGGCAAGTAGCCGTTCAGCCTCAATACCGTCCCGCCCTTCCGGTCGAGGAAGAGCAGCGTCGGCGTGTACTGGATCTTCAACGACCGCGCGAGCGCCTTTTCCGTCATCGTGCGGCCGTCGACCCAGGTCACCTCGCGATCGCCCCAGAGGTTGAGGGCGATCGAGACGAAATCGCGGCGCGTCCGGGCGACAATGTCCGGCTGGCCGAAATCCACCGTCATGAGGGCCTTGCAATACGGGCAGCCGTCCTGGCCGACGTAGACCATGACGCGCTTGTGCTCGCGCGCCGCGTCGCGAACCTCGTCGCGGAAATCGAGGAACGATTCGGCGAACCACTTCGGGATGTCGATGGCGTGAGGGGCGGGCACCTGCGCCCGGGCCGCGAACGCGACACACAGCAGCGCGCCAGGCAGGAACAGCCGCGCCATCACGCGTTCTTCGCGATCCAGGCCGCGAATGACTCCATGAACTTGCCCAGGAATTCGCGCGTGCCGTCGTTCGCGAGCTTGCCGTCGGCGTCGAACAGCTTGGCCGCGCCGCCGATGTAGGCCTCCGGCTGCTGCAGCGCCGGCATGTCGAGGAACACGAGCGACTGGCGCAGGTGGTGGTTCGCACCGAAGGCGCCGATCGCACCGGGCGAGACGCTCAGGATCGCTGCCGGCTTGCGGCTCCACACGCTCTTGCCATACGGGCGCGAGCCCACGTCGATCGCGTTCTTGAGCGCCCCCGGGACCGAGCGGTTGTACTCCGGCGTCACGAAGAGCACCGCTTCCGATGCGCCCACCGCCGCGCGAAACGCGCTCCACGCCGCCGGCGGGCCCGCGGCCTCGACGTCCTCGTTGTACAGCGGCAGGGCGCCGATCTCCACGATGGAGAGCGCAAGCGACGCGGGCGCCACGGCGGCAGCCGCGTGCGCCATCATGCGGCTGTAGGACGCCTTGCGCAGGCTGCCCACCACGACCGCGACCGGGTACGTTCGACTCATGGATGTTTCCTCCGCAGATTCGCGCGGCCCCATGGATCGGGCGCCGGCGCACGATTGTTGACCATTTTGCCACTCGCCGGTCGTGCAGGGCTCATCCGGCGCCCCTTCCGGCCGCCGGGCTGATCCGCCGCAAAGAAAAGTCGCCTCCGCCGTGCTACTCTGGCGGCGCCCGGACCCCACCTACGATCCGGCCAAATTCCAAGGTAAAGGAGAGGAGCCCATGAAGCTGACCCATCTTGCGGCCGCGCTCGCCGCATTGGCCTTCGCGTCGTTCGCACAGGCCGCGCCCATCGTGATCAAGTTCAGCCACGTCGTCGCCGACGAACGACGCCCAAGGGCCAGGCGGCGCTGAAGTTCAAGGAGCTCGCCGAGAAGAAGCTGCCCGGCAAGGTGACGGTGCAGGTGTTCCCGAGCTCGCAGCTCTTCGGCGACGCCAAGGAGCTCGAGGCGCTGCTGCTCGGCGACGTCCAGTTCATCGCGCCGTCGCTCTCGAAGTTCGACCGCTACACGAAGAAGCTCCAGGTCTTCGACCTGCCGTTCCTGTTCGACGACGTCGAGGCGGTCGACCGCTTCCAGTCACAGCCCGCAGGGCAAGGCGCTGCTCGAGTCGATGAAGAGCCGACGGCCTGCTCGGGCCTGGCCTACTGGCACAACGGCATGAAGCAGCTCTCCGACGACAAGGACGCAGCTGCAAGCGCCCCGAGGACGTCAAGGGCCTGAAGTTCCGCATCCAGGCCTCCGACGTGCTCGAGGCGCAGTTCCGCGCCGCTCGGCGCCAACCCGCAGAAGATGGCCTTCAGCGAGGTCTACCAGGCGCTGCAGACCGGCGTCGTCGACGGCCAGGAGAACACCTGGTCGAACATCTACTCGCAGAAGTTCTTCGAGGTGCAGAAGACGATCGCCGAGACCAACCACGGCGTGATCGACTACATGGTGGTCACCAACGCGAAGTGGTGGGACGGCCTGCCCGCCGGACGTCAGGAAGGGCCTCGCCGAAGGCGATGGCCGAGGCCACCGCCTACGGCAACAAGCTCGCCAACGACATCAACGAGCGCGACAAGAAGCGGATCGCCGACGCCGGCAAGGCGAAGATCCAGAAGCTCACGCAAGGACGATCTCGCCGCCTGGCGCAAGGCGATGGAGCCGGTCTGGAAGAAGTTCGAGGGCGACATCGGCGCGCGACCTGATCGACGCCGCGCTCAAGTCGAACAAGTAGCCGACCGCGGCGCGGCCGACGGCGCGGCCTTGCCGCATGCGCTGGCTCGAGCGGCTCGAGGAAGGCCTCGATCGCCTTCCTGATGGCGGCGATGACGCTGCTGACCTTCATCCAGGTCGTCGCCCGCTACGTCTTCAACTACAGCTTCGTCTGGGCGCTCGAGCTCAACGGCGTCCTGTTCGCCTGGCTGATCTTCATCGGCATGTCGTACGGCGTGCGCGTCGGCGCCCACATCGGCATCGACGCCGCTGGTCAAGTCGCTGAGGCCGGCGGCGGCGCGCGCGGTCGGCATGGTCGCCGCGACGCTGTGCATCGTCTACGCGGTGATCGTCGCGGTCGGCGGCTGGCAGTACGTGCACAAGATGTACGACGTCGGCATCGAGATGCAGGACCTGCCGATCCCGCAGTGGATTCCGCGCCTCGGTCCTGCCGCTCGGCTTCGCGCTGCTCGCGCTGCGCTTCGCGCAGGCGTTCGTCGCGCCTGGCGCGCGGCGAGAAGACCCGCTCCTCGCACGACGAGGCGGCGGAGGCGCTCAAGCTGCGCGAGCAGGCGGCCTGCCGCTCGGCGAGGTGCGCGAATGACGACCGCGGCGCTGTTCGCGATGCTGTTCGTGTTCATGCTGCTCGGCATGCCGGTCGCGGTCGCGCTCGGCCTGTCGTCGCTGCTGACGATCCTGTTCTTCGCGCCAGGACTCGCTCGCCTCGCTGTCGCTCAAGCTCTACGAGACCTCGGAGCAGTTCACGCTGCTCGCGATCCCGTTCTTCATCCTCGGCGGCACGTTCATGACCACCGGCGGCGTCGCCAAGCGGATGATCCGCTTCGCCAACGCCTGCATCGGCCACCTGCGCGGCGGCCTGGCGATGGCCTCGGTGCTCGCCTGCATGCTGTTCGCGGCGGTCTCGGGCTCGTCGCCGGCGACGGTCGTCGCGGTCGGCTCGATCGTCATCGCCGGCATGGTCAAGGCCGGCTACTCCGCAGAACTTCGCCGCCGGCGTGATCTGCAACGCCGGCACGCTCGGCATCCTGATCCCGCCGTCGATCGTGATGGTCGTCTACGGCGCGGCGACCGAGACCTCGGTCGGCAAGCTGTTCATGGCCGGCGTCGTCCCGGGCATCGTGCTCGGGCTGATGCTGATGGTGGCGATCTACGTTCGCGCGCGCATGCTCGAAGCTGCCCAAGCAGCCGCGCGCCTCGCTGCGCGACATCGCTCGTCTCCGGGCGCGATTCGCTGTGGGGGCTGATGCTCATCGTCATCATCCTCGGCGGCATCTACGGCGGCGTCTTCACGCCGACCGAGGCCGCCGCGGTGGCCGCCGTCTACGCCTTCTTCATCGCCGTCTTCGTCTATCGCGACATCGGCCTGAAGGACGTGCCGCGCGTCCTGGTCGATGCCGGGCAAGGTGACGGTGATGCTGATGTTCATCATCGCCAATGCGCTGCTGTTCGCGCACGTGCTGACGACCGAGCGCATTCCGCAGGCGATCGCCGAGACGATCGTCGGCTGGGGCATGGCGCCGTGGCAGTTCCTGATCGTCGTCAACATCCTGCTGCTCATCGCCGGCATGTTCATGGAGCCGACCGGGATCATCCTGATCATGGCGCCGATCCTCTTCCCGATCGCCCAGCGGCTCGGCATCGACCCGGTGCACCTCGGCATCATCATGGTCGGTGAACCTGGAGATCGGCATGGTGACGCCGCCGGTCGGCCTCAACCTGTTCGTGACCTCCGGCATCACCGGCATGTCGATCGCGCAGGTGGTGCGCGCCGCGCTGCCGTGGTCGCTCGGTGCTGCTCGTCTTCCTGGTGATCGTCACCTACGTGCCGCAGCTGTCGCTGTGGCTGCCGAAGATCCTCTTCTGACGCGGCGTCGCATGGCCAAGGCTTCCCATGCCGAGCCGCGATTCACCGACGACGATGCAGCCCGCGAACATCTCGAGGCGCTGCGCTGGCCGCGCGGTCCCGTCTGCCCCCACTGCGGCGGCACGCGGCGCAACGTGCGCCTGCAGGGCGCATCCCATCGGCCCGGGCTGCTGTTCTGCGGGGATTGCCGCAGCCAGTTCACCGTGACCGTCGGAACGGCGTTCGAGCGCTCCAAGGTCCCGCTCCACAAGTGGCTCCTCGCCACCCACCTCATGTGCTCGCCCGACGAGCGGATGTGCGCCCATCGACTGCATCGCACCCTGGGCGTGACCTACAAGACCGCGTGGCACATGGCGCACCGCATCCGCGCGTTCATGGGTGATCCCCGGCACGGTTCCATGGGAGCACGTGCCGAGGTGAACGAGTCCGACGAGGCCTACTGGTGGACGTTGGACGGACACCCATGATCTCCGCGCCCTCGGAGACCGACGTGCTGCGGCGGATGCTCTCCACGCCCCGGCGGTCGAAGCGCGCCAAGCCAGGGCTGCCGAAAAGGCCGGCCAAGAAGTAGCGGGGCGAGCGTCCCGACACGGCGGTCGCCAGATCCGGCCGCGCCGCTTGCGTTTGTCACGTATCTAGACTGTGCCTTATTTGCAACTACCCGCGGTTTCCTATTGATTTCCCGGACTCATTGGATGTACGTTCAGTTTCTAGCCAGTGATACTTAAGTCTGCCACTAGAAACACGACGTACCTGAGACGGATGGATCACAGGCAGCCTGATGCAGTGATACAGGCCGCCTTCAAGAAAATGACAGGCTGTCCGAGGCTCGTTGCGCCGTTGCAAGACGGCCATCGGCTCCGAGTTGGCCCGCAGAAACCTGGGAGGAGCACCGTTTTGGATTCGGATTGCTCGTGGTTGCGTCTGTCGGCCTTGGCCTGCGCGGCGGCTTGCGTCGTGCTGGCGGGCTGCAGCGGGATGAGTGAAATCGCTGGCCGGCCCTTCTTCTACAAGCAGGGCCCGGGCGATACGCCGTCCGAGGTCAAGGATAAGGCGGGCGTGGTGATGAAGGCGCCTGAAGCCGCGCCCGCCGCCGCGATGCCCTCACGTCAGGAGATGGCTCGCTCGCCCGCACCCGTCGCCGAGCGCCGGGAACCCCAACAGACCCTCGCGCAGGTGACCCCGCGTGCGCCATCCGCCGCGCCGCGAGCCGAAGCCTACGCCAGCGAAGTCCTCGGCGGATATACCCAGGCTACGCCCTACGGCGATCTCCTCTTCATCTCCGGGCAGATTGCCATTGATCTGCGCAGCGGCGCATTCGACGGCGGCCAGGACATGACCGGGCAGACGCGCCAGGTGCTCGAAAACATTCGCACCATCCTTGCAAATAGCCGACTGACCCTCGCGAACGTGGTGTCCACGACGGTCTACCTTTCGAACATCAACAATTTTGCATTGCTGGACAGCGAGTACCACGCCTTCTTCAAGGGCATCCCGCCGGCGCGCACCGTGGTCGAGGTTGCACACCTGCCGCGCGGTGCGCTGGTGGAAATCTCGGTGATTGCCGGCCGATGATGGAGCATCGATCGGCCGATCGGATGGTTGGGAGTGTTTGCATTAAAGCTGTGTAGGGTCGGAACGCGGTGTAGGCGGGGATATGGGGCACCGCGAGCCCTTGACAAAGCGGGCCTTAAACAACAGGAGGACGACGTGAAGGCGAAACCAGCATTAATGGCTGTTGGGGTTTTCGTGGGTGCCATGGCATGCAGCGTGGGGGTCTATGCGGATACGCCGCTCTTTCCGTCGGCCCAGGTCTCCGGTGAGCATGAAAATTTCCGCAACCTGTACCGGGAGCGATGCGCTTTGTGCCACGGGGCGAACGGCGAGGGCACGGACAACGACTATCCGCGCTTGGCGCCTGCGCTGAAGGGCAATCCCTTCGTGCAGCATGCGCCGCCGGCTGCGATCATCGCCGTGATCCGCAAGGGCAGGACAGGCGAGCAAAGGCTCTATCACGAGTCGTACCCCAACATGCCCCCGTTCGGCGTGGAGATGGTCTTCGACGTGGACGGGTTGGTCCACTTCCTGCAGAACGACTTGCAGCAATAGGCGATCCACTGAACGTTGAACCAACCTACTCGAACAATGTGGAGGAGAACCATGAAGTGGCATACAAGGTTCACAATCAAGATCGCCACGGCAGCGCTGGTGTTCGCGGCGCCGTTCCTGGCGACGGAGTCCCAGGCCATGCCGAGCTTCGCCCGGCAGACCGGCATGGTGTGCAATTCCTGCCATATCGGTACCGATAACGTTCCCAACTTCACGCGCACGGGCCGCATCTTCGCGATGCGCGGCTACATGCGGCCGGTCGTGCGCGAGAAGCTCCGCACGGAAGGACAGACCGAGGAAGGTGAGCCGCAATATGGCGGGCAGTATGTCTCGCTCAACTGGACCGACTTCTGGGCGGCGCGGCTGGTCTCCTCGTTCGCCGGCCAATCGAAGACGAACGGGGTGAAGAGCGACGTGACGTCGAGTCCGCTGTCGCGCATGTCGTTGTTCTACACGGGCCCGATCACGGACTGGCTGGGCCTGTGGTCGGAGATCGGTTACCTCGGGAACGACACGGTGAGATCCGTCACCACGGCGAACCCGGGCCCCACCGGAATCAACTTCTTCGCCTACGACGAGTATCGGCTGTCCACCTCGCGCACCATCGGCCCCGACAGCTTCATCGGCGCATCACTGGGTAACGAGCCGGGCGACGTGGTTACCCAGTTCGTGTTCCCGCTGGGCATTCCCCGCTTCTTCAACCTGGGACAGGGCGGCGACGGTCATTCGCTGAACATGAGTACGTTGAGCCTGCACGCGTTCCTGAACGACAGCCTGTGGCTGCAGTTCGCCCCCAACACCGGGGTGACGAACAACAGCTTCTCGAACGGCTGGCAGCAGTATTACGCTGTCGCCTATGACATGTTCCGCAAAACGGACAACGATCTGTGGCTGGGCCTGGAATACGAGCGCGGCAACGACAACGCGTCGATCCTGACCCCGACGAAGGTCAGCTTCATCTGCCCAACCACCTGTCCGACCGGCGTGACGGATTCGGCACTGTCGTTCAGCAACACGCTCGGCGGACGCTCGGTTGCCGGCGCTCCGGTGGAAGTGGTCAAGAACTTCACCACTTACGCGATCCGTGCCGAACATGTGGCCGCCGACCGGGGTCCGCATAGCTGGGTCGCCATGATCCAGGCAGGCGGCACGAAGCAGGATTATGTGAGCGGGGCGAGCGCGAAGCGCGATGTCATCGGGGCTTACCTGCGCTACTTCTACAAGCGGACGTACGGTTTCTACGCGTCGTGGGCCAGGGACACGGAGTACAAGTACACGAGTCCGGCCGGGGTCGAGAGCGACTTTGGCAACGCCGTCACCAAGAACCTCACCCTGCTGTGGAATCCGGCGATGAACTTCAGCATGCACTTCAGCTACAGCCCGGATTCCAAGTCGTCGGTGTTCAACAGCGCCACCCAGACCCCGAATACGTCTTCGAGCTGGGAGTGGGGCGTGGAGTACAGCTTCTAAGAAAGATCCATCGACGTTTCTCTCCTTCCCGGTCGGATCGCGCTCGATCCGACCGGGTCGAGGAGAGGTTTGTTGCTGACTGGCATATGAACGCAGCGGTCCGCCACGGGCCGGCCCTGCGCAACACCAGCGCGCCGACGTGCCGACTAAACCGCCCCCCTTTTCACCGCGATGGCCGTGCCCACCCGACGTGAGCGCATTTGGGACGCTCCCACGCGGCTGTTCCACTGGAGCCTCGCGACGGCCTTCCTGGGCGACTGGCTCACGCGCGATGCACGCTATCTCGATATCCACGAATTTCTCGGCTACGCCATCGGCGGCCTCGTCCTGTTCCGCGTCGCCTGGGGCTTCGCCGGGACGCGCTGGGCGCGGTTTGCGAGCTTTCCGCTTTCCGCGCCGTCCGGACTGCGCTATCTCGCTGCCCTCTCCCGTGGCCGCCACGGCCATTATCTCGGGCACAACCCGGCCGGCAGCCTGTCGATCTATGCCTTGCTCGTCTTGGCCCTCCTGGAGGTCGCCACGGGCGTCCTTGCGCTGGGCGCGGAGAAGCACCAGGGATTGCTCGCGGGCAGATTCCGCTACCCGGTGGGAGATGCTGCGCATGCGATTCACCAGTGGCTCGCCTACGGGATGCTCGCGGTCGTGGGGCTGCACATCGCCGGCGTGCTGGTCGGATCCTTCGCCGACCGCCAGAACCTGGTCGCCGCGATGCTCACCGGATACAAGCGAACGGGCGACGCGCTTGCGGGTGTCGACGCGAAGCGCGGCATCGCCGGCGCGATCGCGCTGGCCGTGGTTCTCGGCGCCCTCGCGTACTTTCGCGGCTACCTCCTGGCCGGCGCGGGGCACCCCTATCGGCCCTATGGGTTGCCGGCGCTGCCCATGGACGCCGTCTGGCAGAGCGAGTGCGGCGGCTGCCATCTCGCCTTTCATCCCTCTCTCCTGCCCGCGCGATCCTGGTCGAAGATGCTCGCGGAGCAGCAGGCGCATTTCGGCGAGGACCTCGGCTTGAGCGCTGAGACCCTGCGTCATCTCGGGGCCTTCGCGGCCGGCAACGCCGCCGATGCGATCGAGTCTCCCGTGGCGTGGAAGATGGCGACGACCATTCCTGCGGCGTCCGTCCCGTTGCGTATCAGCGCCACGCCGTACTGGGTGGAGCGCCACTCCCGGCTCGACACGGCGGTCTGGACGCGCGTGCATCGGTCCGAGTGCGAAAGCTGCCACCGTGACGCCGAGGCCGGGACGTTCCTGCCCGGGGCGATCGCTCTCGATCTGGGCAAATCCACCGCACGCAAAGGGAAATAGCTGGATGTCATCGATGCGAGGCTTCGCAGTCGGGATGACAATCGCGCTGCTGGGAATGAGCGCGAAGGCCGCGGCGGACCCCGTGGACGAGTTGCTGCAGGTGTTTCGGACGCAAGGCGCGAACGGATTCACCGTTGCGGCCGGGGAGCAGCTCTGGGAGCGCAACACGACCGATCCCAGGACCGGACAGGTGCGGCGCTGCGCCCTCTGCCACACCACGGACCTCAGGCAGATGGGCAAGCACGCCACTACCGGCAAGGCGATCGAGCCGATGGCGCCGTCGGTCAATCCGAAGCGTCTGTCCGACAAGGCGAAGATCGAGAAATGGCTGGAGCGCAATTGCAAGTGGACGCTCGGCCGCGTATGCACGCCGCAGGAGAAGGGCGATGTGCTGACAATGATCCGGAGTCGATAAACATGAAAGGGGAGCAATGAGAACGAAGATCCACCGGCGCGCCGCGCTTGCGCCCGCCACGGCCGTGCTGCTCATCGTCGGTTCCACGCTTGTGGCGCCGGCCCGCGCAGCATCGGGAACGGTCCTGGTGCCCGAAGATGGTGCCTACCTGAAGGAGTGCGGAGCGTGCCACATGGCCTTTTCGCCGGAGCTGCTGCCGGCTTCGTCGTGGCGCAAGCTGATGGGCCGGCTGGACGACCATTTCGGCGAATCGGCCAAGCTCGATGCGCCGAACCAGGGCCGGATCACCGGCTACCTGGTGGCGAACGCCGCGGACCGTGCCACGAATTCCGAATCACGTGCGATCATGGCTTCGCTGCATGCCGACGAGGTGCCGCTGCGCATCACGCAGGTTCCATACATCGCCGGGCTGCATGCCGCAGTGCTGGATCCTGTATGGAACGGAACGCCGCGGCCCAAGACCCTGACGGAGTGCGGGGTGTGCCACAGCGGCATCCGGTTCGGGGATTTCAGGAGCAAGACGTTCACGGTGAACGACGAATCGTTCCGGAGCAAATAGTCAGGATAAGCAGCGCCATGGATGCGACCCCTAAGGTGCGAAGGATCTTCGATGCGGCGGCACTTTTGCTTGCATTCTGCGCCACGTCGGGATCCTTTCCCGCAGCGGCGGTCGACGACCGCTTCGATGCCACCAAGTACGACAAGGGCGGCTTCGCCCCGGCCAAGGATCCCACCTACCTCAAGGAATGTGGCGCATGCCACTTCGCCTATCTTCCCGGCACGCTGCCGGCCAGGTCGTGGCACGCGATCATGGCCAAGTCCGACGATCACTTCGGGGAATCGCTCTCGCTTCCCCCGCATCTCGCCATGCAGATCGAGCAGTACCTGGCGGCGAATGCGGCGGACCATTCGGACTATCGCGGCTCTGCCCTGATCCTTGACCGGCTCGAGGACAACGTCACGCCGATGAAGATCATCCGGCTGCCATACATCCGGCAGCGCCACCAGGTGATCCGCAAGCTGCTGAACGATCATCCGCAGAATTCGATCAAGGGACTGAGCAACTGCACCGATTGCCATCCGCGCGCGGCCGAGGGGTCGTTCGTTTACCGCGAGGTTGTGGTGCCCGGCATCATCGAACGTTGAGGCTGGCCGTGCTCCGGAATGACAAGGTGCTGCAAGAAGCGTTCGCAATGCTGGTTGCCGTGGCCCCGTGCGACGGGGCTGACCTACGATCCGAGGGGGTCGGATCATGTTGTAGTATCGAATTCACCAGGAGGTGTTTGCGATGAGCGATGAATCGAAGGTTTCAAGGCGCGTTTTCTTTCGGGGTGCCGCGACGCTGGCGGGGGCTGCGCTGGTTGCCGGCGTGATACCGATTCGCGACGCCCGCGCGCAGACGAAGCTCGCCAAGGACGTGATGAAGTACCAGGACACGCCGAAGGACGGCCAGAAATGCGAGGACTGCACCTACTTCCAGGCGCCTAAGTCCTGCGGCCTGGTCGCGGGCGACATCTCGCCGCAAGGCTGGTGCACCGCCTACAACAAGAAGAAGTAACCGAGCACGGCGGGCGGGCTGCTGCGCCCTCGCCTTCCCGTTTCCCCGGGCCAGCGGCGCCCGGGGAAGCGCCCATCTATCGGGGCGTGCGCACCGCGCGGTCCTTGCGCCCCACGCAGCCGGCGCAACGCCCGTAGAGGGTGAGGTCGTGGCCCTCGAGCGTGAATCCGCGTGGCGCCAGGCGCCGCAGGTCGCCCGGGCAACCAGGCACGTCGTACACCCGCCGGCAGACCGAGCACTGGAAGTGATGATGGTGCCCGGCCTCCGCCAGCTCGTAGCGCGCGCGCTCGCCCGGTAGCGTGATGCCCTGCAAGGTGCCATCGGCCACCAGCAGCTTGAGCGTCCGGTACACCGTGGCCAGCCCCAGGGAGCGCACGACGCCGCGCGCTCCCTCGAGCACCTCGCGGGGCGACAGCGGCCGCCGCGACGCCCGGATCACCGACATGATCGCATCGCGTTGGCGGGTCGCACGTTCCATGGGCATTTGCGGCACCCCCTTGCGGGCCGATGTTGTAGGATAATGATAAGTGATTCTCAACATGCCGGCGCCCCCCGGTGCAGGCCCGCGCCCAGACTGACAGACAATCCGGCAATGCACCGCTTCCTGCTCGCCGCGCTGGTCAGCGCATGCATGGCGCCCCTTGCGTTCGCCGCACCCGTCAGGATCGTGGCGGCGGAAGGTGTCTATGGCGACATCGCCCGCCAGATCGGCGGCTCGAGCGTCGCGGTGACGAGCCTGCTCGACCGGCCCAGCCAGGACCCCCACGAATTCGAGCCCGGCGCCGCTGCCGCGCGCAGCATCGCCGACGCGGACCTCGTGGTCTACAACGGCGCCGGCTACGACGCCTGGGCAAGCAGGCTGCTGTCGGCCTCACGCGTGCCTTCGCGAAAGGTGATCGAAGTGGCCCGGCTTGCCGGCAAGCGCGCCGGTGACAATCCCCATGTCTGGTACGACCCTGCCGCGGTCCTCGCGCTGGGGCGTGCGCTGGCCGATGCGCTGTCCGCGCTCGATCCGGGCCACCGCATCCAGTACGCGGCGCACCTCGTTACTTTCGAGCATTCGATGCAGGCGCTCGCCGAGCGCGTCGTGCGCCTGCGCAAGTCGTTCGGCGGCAGCGCGGTCGCCGCCACGGAACCCGTCTTTGGCTACATGGCGGACGCCCTCGGGCTGGAGATGCGCCACCGCGGCTTCCAGCTTTCGGTCATGAATGGCACCGAGCCGAGTGCGCGGGACATCGCGGCCCTCGAGAAGGACCTGCGAACGCGCGCGGTAAAGGCTCTCATCGTCAACGTGCAGACCGGCGGCGCCGTCACCGAACGCATGCGGGCGATCGCGTCGGGCGCCGGAGTGCCCGTGGTCGTCGTGACCGAGATGCCACCTCCCGGCGTGGAATACCAGCGGTGGATGTCGTCGCAGCTCGATGCGCTCGCACGCGCCCTCGCACCATGACCCCGTACGCGATCGAGTTGGACCGGGCAACCATCGTGCGCGACGGGCGCACGGTTCTCTCGGACGTGAGCATCGCCGTACGTGCCGGCGAGTTCATCGGGGTATTCGGGCCCAACGGCGCCGGCAAGACGACGCTCCTGCACGCGATCCTCGGATTGCTGCGGCCGGCCAGCGGCCGGATCACCGTGCTCGGCGCCCTTCCTTCGCGCGGCAATCCGGCGGCCGGCTACCTGCCGCAGCACCGCACGTCGGTCGCCGACCTCGGCCTGCGCGGCTGGGACTTCGTGGCGAGCGCGCTGCACGGTGAGCGCTGGGGACTTCCCGCCCTCGATACGGCGGGACGCGACGCCGTGGAACGGGCGCTCGCCGCCGTCGAGGCGCAGTCGCTCGCGGCGCGGCGCTGTGCGAGCTGTCCGGGGGCGAGCGCCAGCGGCTGCTGCTGGCCCAGGCGCTGCTCGGCAATCCGCAGCTCCTGTTGCTCGATGAGCCGCTGCTCAGCCTCGATCCCCATTACCAGCAGGCGACCGTCGCCCTGGTCCGGCGCATCCAGCAGGCCGAGGGCATCACCGTGCTCTTCACTGCCCACGAGCTCAATCCGCTGCTCGAGGCGATGGACCGCGTACTGTATCTCGGGCAAGGGCGCGCCGCGCTCGGGTCGGTCGACGAGGTCATGACGAGCGAGGTCTTATCGCGCCTGTACGGCACGCCGATCGAGGTGCTGCGCGTGAATCACCGCATCCTGGTGATGTCGGGATTGGGGCTGGTCGAAGCCGACGCCCATCGCCACGATGCTTGAATACGAGTTCATGCGCACCGCATTCATGGCGGGCGGCGTGGTGGCAATCGTCGCCGGAGCGGTGGGATTCTTCCTCGTCTTGCGCAACCTCACCTTCGCGGGGCACGCGCTGTCGCACGTGGGATTCGCGGGGGCCGCCGGCTCGGTTCTCATCGGCCTGAGCCCCTTGTGGGGATTGCTGTGCTTCACGCTCGCCGCGGCGGTCGCGATGGGGCTGCTCGGCGAGCGCCTGCGCGGGCGCGACGTCGCCGTGGGCATCATCCTGTCGCTGTCGCTCGGGTTCGGGGTTCTCTTCCTCTACCTGTACTCCACGCACGCGACCCAGGCCACCGCGATCCTGTTCGGCAACGTGCTGGGCATCGCGCCCGCAACGGTCTGGACTCTGCTCGCCTTGAGCGGCGCGAGCCTGGTTGCGCTCGCCGCAATGTCCCGGCCGCTGCTCTTCGCCACGCTCGCGCCGGAAATGGCCGAGGCCAAGGGCGTATCGCTGCGGCTGGTGTCGGTGCTGTTCCTCGCGATCGTCGCCGTCGCGGTCGCCGAGGCGGCGCAGGTAGTGGGCGTGCTGCTCGTGTTCGCGCTGATGGTCGGACCGGCGGCCGCGGCGCAGCGCCTGACCTCGCGCCTCGCCCCGGGCATCGCCCTGTCCGTGGCGCTCGCGTTGGCCGAGACCTGGCTCGGCATCGCCCTCGCCTATGTCACCGACTGGCCGGCCACCTTCTGGATCGTGCTCGTCAGCTGCGCGGCGTATTTCCTCGCCCTGGCGCGCCCGATGAACGCGGCGCCCCCGGAGGCGGGCCACGCCGCGTAGCGCGCTCAGGGATCACTTCACGGTCGCCGCCCCAGCCTTGCAGGCGACCTCGTCCTGCGAGCCGGTGCCGCCCGAGCAGCCGATCGCACCGATGATCTTGCCGGCTTCGGCGAGCGGTATGCCGCCGCGCGAAGCGATGACCCCGTCGAGTGTGAGGAGATACTTGAAGTCGCCGAGCTGGATGCCGTTCTCGAACGCCTTGGTTTCACGGCGGTACGTTGCCGAGGCCCTTGCCTTGTGCTCCGAGATCTGGATCGAGGCGAGCTGCGCGCCGTCCATGCGTTGGAAAGCCACCAGGTTGCCGCCCGAATCCACGACGGCGACATTCATTTTCCAGTCGTGCCTTTTCGCCTCGGCCACCGCGGCGGCGATAGCGGCCTCGGCGTGCTCGAGCGAGATCGGGGTGCCGTAGGGCACATCGAAGGGCATCTTGTCCGGCACGGTGTCGAGGGGATTGTGCACCGGCGGCGATTGGGCGCGAATCGGACTCGCGGCGAGCAGGGCTCCCGCAAGGACGGCGACAGAAACGGAGACGGCTCGATTCGGTGACATCTTGGTTCTCCTCCGAGCATTCGAATGCGGTGAAAAGGGGCTGGCTGTGGGATGCCGCCGCCATACTCTCACGAACCGCAGGCTGCCGAAACATGGACGAGGCGCGCGACGACGCGAAGGCGTGCCGATCACGCCGTGCGCACCGCGACCTCCACTCGATGCTCCGCCCGGTCGTCCACAAGGCGCGCGCGGCCGTCGGCTTGCGCGACGCCATCCAACGACACGCTCGTCTCGCCCGATGTTTCGCCCGCCGCGGCAGGTTCGCGGCGCACCGCGATCTCGTAGACGGTCGCGCCGTACCGGTAGCGCATCGTGAATGCGGTCCAGTGCGCCGGCAGGAGCGGCGCGAAGCGCAGTCGATCCCCTTCGACGCTTAGTCCGAGCAGCGATTCCACGATGAGGCGGTACATCCAGCCGGCCGAGCCCGTGTACCAGGTCCAGCCGCCGCGGCCGGTGTGCGGCGCTACCGCGTAGACGTCGGCGGCGATCACGTACGGCTCCACCTTGTAGGTCGCGACGTCCTCCGGCGTGCGCGCGTGGTTGACCGGGTTGATCATCGTCGCGAGCTCCCACGCGCGGCGTGCGTCGCCCAGCGCCGCGAACGCCATCGCCGCCCAGATCGCGCGCGTGCGTGTACTGGCCGCCGTTCTCGCGCACGCCGGGCACATAGCCCTTGATGTAGCCGGGATCGAGGCTCGACGTGTCGAACGGCGGATCGAGCAGCTGGATCAGCGCGTCGTCGCGGCGCACGAGCCGCTCGTCGACCGCGTCCATCGCCGTGCGCGCGCGCTCGGCATCGCCCGCGCCCGACAGCACCGACCAGCTCTGCGCGATCGAATCGATCTGGCATTCGGCGTTGCTCGCCGAGCCCAGCGGCGTGCCGTCGTCGAAGTAGGCGCGCCGGTACCACGCGCCGTCCCAGCCGTGCTGCTCGAGATTGCGGCGCAGCTTGTCGCGCCTCGGCCTCGCAGCGCTCGGCGAAGGCCGCGTCGCCTCGCGCTGCGCGCGACCTCGGCGAACTGCGTCGAGCACGTCGCACAGGAAGAAGCCGAGCCAGACGCTTTCGCCCTTGCCCTTGCTCGCCGACCAGGTTCATGCCGTCGTTCCAGTCGCCGGAGCCCATCAGCGGCAGGCCGTGCGCGCCGAAGCGCAGGCCGTGCAGGATCGGCGCGCACGCAGTGCTCGTAGAGCGCTGGCCGCTTCCGCGGACCGGCGCGGCAGGTCGTAGTAGGAGTCCTCGCTCGGCGTTGACCGGGCGGCCCTCGAGGAACGGGACCGGCTCGTCGAGCACGCCGCTGTCGCCGGTCGCCTCGCACGTAGCGGCACGTCGCCAGCGGCAGCCACAGGTAGTCGTCCGAGCAGTGCGTGCGCACGCCGCGGCCCGACGGCGGATGCCACCAGTGCTGGACGTCGCCTTCCGCGAACTGGCGGCTCGCGCAGCGCAAGCAGGTGCTCGCGCACGAGCGCCGGGCTCGGCGTGGACCAGCGCCATCACGTCCTGCAGCTGGTCGCGGAAGCCGAAGGCGCCGCCCGACTGGTAGAAGCCGCTGCGCGCCCAGAGGCGGCACGCCAGCGTCTGGTAGAGCAGCCAGCCGTTGGCCAGCACGTTGAGCGACGCGTCCGGGCGTTTCCACCTGCACCGCGCCGAGCGTGCGCTTCCAGTGCGCGCGCACCGCCTCGAGCGCGCCGTGCGGCGGCGGCCGGTCCCGCGGAAGCGCTGCACGAGGCGCGCTCGCGTCGTCGGCATTGCGGCCCGACGCCGAGCCGGAAGACGATCTCGCGCTCCTCGCCGTCGGCCAGCTCGAACGCGACCTGGATCGCGCGCGCAGGGATCGAGCGCCGCGCCCACCCTGCCCGACAGCCGCGCGCGCGCCATCGCCGCCGGATTGCGCGAGCGCGCCGTTGCGGCCGAGGAACTCGGTGCGGTCGCCGGTCACGCTGCGCGCGGCATCGTCCGACGTCGAAGAACGCGACGCGCTCGGCGAACTCGGTGTTGTAGGCGTTGCGCGCGAACAGCGCGCCGCTCTTCGGCGTCGATCTCGGTGATCACGTGCATCGCCGTCTTCGGCGCGCAGGTCGCCCAGCACCCATTCGACGTAGCCGGTGGCGGAGAGCCGGCGCGGCCGGCCCGAGTGCGTTGCGCACCTTCAGCACCGCGAACTTGACCGGCGCGTCGATCGCCACGATACACCGCACAGCTCGGAGCGATGCCGTCCTCGCTGTGCTCGAAGACGCTGTAGCCGAAGCCGTGCCGCGTGACGTAGGCGCCGGCGCCGCGGCGCGGCAGCGGCGTCGGGCGACCAGAAGTGGCCGCGTCTCCTCGTCGCGCAGGTAGAACGCCTCGCCGCTCGCGTCGCTCACCGGATCGTTGTGCCACGGCGTGAGGCGGAACTCGTGGGCGTTCTCGCTCCAGGTGTAGCGCGATGCCCGCTCTCCGAGATCACGCGTGCCGAAGTGCGGGTTCGCGAGCACGTTGACCCAGGGCGCCGGCGTCGCCTCGCCCGCCGCGCGTCGTGATGACGTACTCGCGCCCGTCGGGCGTGAAGCCGCCGAGCCCGTTGAACGAGGATCAGATCGCGCGCGGCGGCGCGCGACGGCGCGCGGTGTCGACCGGCGCTGGCTGCGCGTCGGCACGAGGCGCGGCACGCGCGCCTCCGCGGCGCCGCGGCGCGTCGACCTGCTCGGCGAGCGCTGCCCGCGCCGGTCGGTGATGATGGCGCGCGCCACCGTCTGCAGCAGGATGCGGTCCTCCTCCGCGATCTGCTCCGCGCGCCGCACGAAGATGCCGCCCGGCCGGTCGATCACGTGCGCTTCGACGCCCGCGGCGATCAGCCCCATGATCTGGTCCTGCAGCACGCTGCCGGTAGCCGCCGCGATCCTCGTTCCAGATCACGAGATCGACGGCCAGCCCCTTCAGGCGCCAGTACGCGTGCGCCTGCACGAGCTGGCGCACGAGGTCGATGTTGTCCGCGTCGCCGATCTGCAGCAGCACGATCGGCAGGTCGCCCGAGATCGCGTAGCCCCACAGCCCCGACTGCCCGCGCCGGTTCCTGAGCGAGGACGCCCGGCTCCGCGCGCAGCGACGCATTGGCGTAGATCACCGAGCTCGGCGAGGCGCGCCGTAGAGCTGCGCGTCGGCCTCGGTGGCATTGATCTGGCGCAGCACCACCTGGCTGTGCGTCCACGCCAGCTCGAACACGCGATCGGCGAGGTGCCGGTCCTGGTATTTCTCGACCAGCCCCAGCGCGGCCTCGCGCGTCTCGGCCGACGCCGGAGACGATGTCGATCGTCGCCGTCTGCTCCGGCTCGAGCGTCGATGCGATGGCGGATCGCGACGATCGGATCGAGCACCGAGCCCTCGCTGCCCGACAGCGCTGCCGGCGTCGGTCATCGCCTGCGGCGCGGCGACGCGTGCGGCCGCGACCGATGAAGCGCATGCGATCGGTCTCGTAGGAGACGTCCGCGCGACTCGGCGCCGTGCACCGCCATCAGGTGGAACATCCACGGCGGCTGCTCGTCGCGCGAGCGCGGCCGGCGCGTGCACAGGATCGCCTGGCGCGCCGCGCACGATCTCGGTCTGCACGAACAGATTGCTGAACGCCGGATGCAGCGCGTCCGCGGCCGGCGGCGCCAGCACGACCTCCGCGTAGCTCGTGACCTCGATCGTCGCGCCGCGTGCGCGAGCGGTTGGTGATGCGGACGCGGCGCAGCTCGATGTCGTCTTCCGGCGAGACGGCGATCTCGGTGTGCGTCTCGATGTCGTCGTCGCGGCGGCGGAATTCGGCGCGCGCCTTCGGTGAAGATCGCCTCGTAGTGCGTCGGCGCGCTTGCAGCGTCGGCTGGTGCGCGGTCGACCAGAACTCGCCGCTCGCCACGTCGCGCAGGTAGCAGAACGTGCCCCAGTTGTCGCACGTGGCGTCTTCGCGCCAGCGCGTGACCGCGAGGTCCTTCCAGCGGCTGTAGCCGCCGCCCGCGTTCGTGACCATGACGTGATAGCGGCCGTTCGACAGCAGCTGCACTTCCGGCATCGGCGTGTCGGGGCTGTCGAAGCACGCGCACCGGCGTCTCCGGCGCCGCTCGGCGATCGCGCGCATCGTCGACAAGCTCGGCGGCGTGCGAGTAGAGCGCGCGCGGCCTTCGGCACGCGCTCCTGCAGCAGCAGCAGGCGTCGCCTGGAACAGCGGATCCGACTCGAAGCGCCTCTGCATCGGCCGGTCGAGCAGCACGTAGCGCCAGCGACAGCAGGCTCATGCCCTGGTGATGCGCCATGAACGAGCGCACGACGGCGCTGGTCTGCCCGCGCGGCAGGCGCGCCGGCGTGTAGTCGATCGCCTCGTAGAAGCCGAATCGCCCGGCGAGCCCTTCGGCCGCGAGCCGCTGCAGGTTGCGGCACGCTGCCTCGGGCGCGACCATCAGCGCCAGCGCCGACGCGTACGGCGCGACGACCAGGTCCTCGGCGAGCCCGCGCTTGAGTCCCAGGCCCGGCACGCCGAACGCGCGGTACTGGTAGTTGAGGCTCGCGTCGACCGCGTTGTAGCCGGATTCCGAGATGCCCCACGGCACGCCGCGCTGCTTGCCGTACTCGATCTGCCGCTCCACCGCCGCGCGGCAGGTCTGGTCGAGCAGCGTGTTCTCGTAGGTCGGCATCACCAGCAGCGGCATCAGGTACTCGAACATCGAGCCGCTCCACGACAGCAGCACCGGCTCGCCCGCCGGCGGTCGTGAGCAGGCGCCCGAGCGCGAACCAGCTCTCCTGCGGCAGCTGGCCCTGCGCGATCGCCGACGAAGCTGCGCGAGCCGCGCCTCGGAGGCGAGCAGGTCGTAGTAGCTCGCGTCGCGCCGGCGCTCGCTCGACGTTGTAGCCGATGGCGAGCAGGTGGCGCGCCTGGTCGTAGAGGAAGTCGTACTCCATGCGCGCGAGCTCGTCGCACTGCAGCGCCAGGCGCTCGATCGCGCGATGCGCTCCGCAGCGCGCTGGCGCGCCTGCGGCCGGCACGCTCGAGCTCGAGCCATGCGCCGTGCGCCGCGCAGGCGTCGCGCCGCTGTCGACGCCCGCGAGCTCGCCGCCAGCGTCGGCAGCTCGCGCAGCGTCGGCATCCGCGCGCAGCCGGGAAGTCGTCGCAGCTCGTCGCTGCAGGCTGCGGCCACTGGCGCGAGCGAGGCCAGCGCATCGGCTCGCAGACAGGCTCGCCGACGTCGCTCGCGTCGGGCACCGCAGCGGCGACGGAATCGCGCCGGGCACCCGCGCTCGATGCGGCGACGCTCGGCGATGCTCGCGTCCAGCCGCTCGAGCGCACTGCGCGCGCCGCGTCGATCGTCGCGGGCGCGAGTCGGTACGCGCGGCGTCCAGATCGCGCTCGCAGGCGAGCCAGCGGCGCTGCCGGCGTCGCGCCCGCCGCGTCGCCGAGCACGCGCAGCGTGTCGCCCAGGCCCTCGAACCATCGCGGCGTCGACGATCGGCGTCGTCGGCAAGCGCGAGCAGGCCCGGCCGCAACGTCAGCAGATGGCCCGCGAGGTTGCCGCTGTCGACCGTCGAGACGTAGCGCGGCGGCAGCGGCTGCAGCGTCTGCGTGTCGTACCAGTTGTAGAAGTGGCCCTCGTAGCGCTCCAGCGCTGCCATCGTGCCCATCGCGTTCGTCGTGCGCTCGACGAGCTGCCCGGCCGGGACGTAGCCGAAGTCGTAGGCCGCCAGGTTCGCGAGCAGCGCCAGGCCGATGTTCGTCGGCGACGTGCGATGCGCGACGCGTCGGCGCCGGGATGCTCCTGGAAGTTGTCCGGCGGCAGCCAGTGGTCGTCCGGGCCGACGAAGGTCTCGAAGAACGCCCAGGTCCTGCGCGCGAGCTTGCGCAGGAAGTGCGTCTGCTCGGCGGTGAGCTGCGCCTCGCGGCGACGCGAGCGGCCGGCTGATCCACCAGGCGATGGCCGGCGAGGCGAACCACAGCAGCGAGGATCGGCGCGGCGACGCGCCAGCGCGGCCGGCGCGGACGCGTCAGCCAGGACCGCCGCGGCCGACGGCGATCGACCGGCGCGATCCACATCGACCGGAGTGACGCCGCGAGACCCGTGCGATGCGTGCCTCCGCGCTCGGCGATCGGATCGTCGCTGCCGACGGATTCCATTCGAGCAGGCGGCGCTGCGTGACCAGCATCCGCCACGCGGTGCGCACGATCGCGTCGAGGCTGACAGTCGCCTCGTACGGCAGGAAGGCGAGCGTCAACAGCGGCCTGCGCGAGCTGCACGGCCGGCCGAGCGCGCCGCGGCCGCGAGATGCTGCCGCAGCAGCACCTCGGCCGGCTTGCGCAGCACGTCCAGGATCGACGGCGCTCGCGGCGGGAAGCAGCGAGGATCGCGATCACCACCAGCGGTCCACGAGCCAGGCGTGCGCGCAGCACGGTCCACCCGAGCAGCAGCAGCAGCGTCAACGCCGCCGGCACGAGGCTGCGCCGCAGGTTGTCGAAGATCTTCCACCGCGACAGCGCCGACAGCGGATTGCGCAGCCGGCGCCCGCCGGGGCCGGGCACGCGCGGCAGCAGCCAGCCCGCAATCTGCCAGTCGCCGCGGATCCAGCGGTGCCGGCGGCTCACGTCCGCGCTGTAGCGTCGACGGATACTCCTCGAACAGCTGCACGTCGCTCAGCAAGCCCGAGCGCGCGTAGCAGCCCTCGAGCAGGTCGTGGCTGAGGATGCGGTTCTCGGGAAAGCGCCCGCCGAGCGCCCGCTCGAACGCATCGACGTCGTAGATGCCCTTGCCGATGAACGAGCCTTCGCCGAACAGGTCCTGGTAGACGTCGGAGACGGCGCGCGTGTACGGATCGATGCCCGGCTCGCCCGCCGAACAGGCGCGCGTACCAGGAGCGGTTCGCGCCCGGCAGGCTCACGCCGACGCGCGGCTGCAGGATGCCGTAGCCTCGGTCACGCGGTCGCCGCCTTGCCGCGTCGAAGCGCGCGCGGTTCAGCGGATGCGCCATCGCGCCGACGAACTGCCGCGCCGCGTCGCGCGGCAGCTGCGTGTCGGTGTCGAGCGTGATGACGTACTTCACGCTCGGACAGCACCGCGGTGTCGCCGACGACGAGCGAGAAGCGATCGCGGCGCGCCGCCGCGCAGCAGCGCGTTCAGGTCCGCGAGCTTGCCGCGCTTGCGCTCGCAGCCCATCCACACGCCGCTCCCGCGGATTCCAGCGGCGCGGACGGTGGAAGAGGAAGAACGTGCCGTGCCTGCCGTCGGGCGTTCGCCGGCGCGGTACTTCTCGTTCAGCGCCTCGATGCCGCTTCGCGGGCGAGTCGCAGCAGCGGCTCGTCCTCCGGCAGCGTTCTGCGCGGCCGCATCGCGGAAATCGGTCAGCAGGGCGAAGTGCAGATGGTCGTCGCGATTGGCCAGGAAGCGGACCTCGAGCGCTTCGACCAGGTCCTCGACGCCCTGCGCGCTCGCTGAGCATCGTCGGGACCACGACCAGCGTGCGCGACTGCGGCGGGATGCCCCGCGGAAAAGTCCATGCGCGGCAACGGTCGCGGCGTCACGAGCAGCGTCGCCAGCCAGTTCACCAGCGCGACCGCCAGCTGGCTCGCGCGCAAGCAGCAGCGAGGATTCCCAGCGCCACGAGCACGCCATCGGCAAGTCCCTCGCGACGCGCGCTCGCCAGCAGGACCACGGCGAGCGCCGCGGTGCACCAGCGCGATCGCGCCCAGGTAGAGCGGCAACGGGATCGCGCCGCGCCATCCTGCGCAACCGCTCGAGGACGGATCGGACGTACCGCCGCCGCGCGCTCGAGGCGCGGCACGCCCCTTGTCGATCAGGTAGAAGCCGACGTGGGCGCTGCGGTCGTCGTCGCCGCGCTGCGGCCGTGCCGCGCTCGTCGCGCGCGAGCTCGGATCGCCTTGCGCGCCACCTCGCTCTCCGACAGGCGGCTCGTCCTCGGCGATCGTCTCGACGACGTGGCGGTAGCGGTCGCGGGTCGCGAAGTCCATCCGGCCGTAGAGCCCGCCCGGATCCTCGCGCAGCGTCTGCTCGACGACGCTCATCGTCTCGACGAACTCGCGCCAGTCCATCGCGCCCAGGAAGCGCAGGCTGCCGATGCTGTTGCTGATCGAGACCTGGTCGCCGGCCTGCTCCTGGTTTTCCGACTGGACCAGCTGCTCGATCGTGAGGCCCGACTCGGACAAGCCGCTGCTCGATCCAGGTCAGCGGCAACGCCAGCGCGGCGCTCTGGCCCTGCAGCCGGCGCGCGAGCTCCGCGACGAAGGAGCTCACCATCGGCGGATTCGAGCGCGCCATGTCGGCGATCACCAGGATCAGGCTCTTCGGATCGCTGCTCGGCGACCTCCATCATCTGGTCGGCCCAGGCGTCCGCGCGATTGCGGTCGATGCGGCCGGCCGGCGATCCGCACCGCGACGCGGCGCAGGTTCTCGATCAGCGCCAGGCGCAGCATGATCGGAATCGCCCACAGCTCGCCGAGCTTGAGCGGCGTGACCGTCTGGTAGGCGGCGACGAAACGGCGACAGGCTCTCCGGCGTCGACCCGGCCGTCGCCGTGCGAGATCATCTCGAGCGCGATGTCGTAGACGCGCGGCAGCCCGGCCGACGGGCCCGTTCGCCAGGCGCGGCAGCTCGCGGCTGTAGCCCTTCGGCAGGTGCCGCTTGGCCGTGCGGATCTGCTCCTCGATCAGGTAGAAGTTGTCGAGCAGCCACTCGGCGGCCGGCGTGATGCCGCTGCCTTCCGCGACCGCCGCGGTCAGCAGGTCGCAGACGTCCTCCAGGATCGCCTTCGTTCTCGGCCAGCCGCGACGAGCAGCTGGTCGCGCGCGCGGCCCGGAACGAGCCGGTGCGCGAGGGCGAGGCTCTTGCCATGCTGCTCCATCTGATCGGCGCTGAACAGCATCGATCGCAGCGGAGGCTCATCCGTCGCGAATTTGCCGTGCAGGCCGGCATGGCCGAAGCGCGCCGTGATCTGGAGCCATCGCTCGAAGATCGTCCGCTGGTCCACGCTCGGTTCTCCTATCTGCCTGGTCATTCAAGAGCGAACGGCGCCTTGCGGCGCCGTTCGCTCTCGCGCGATGTCAAGCGGTGCCCGGACTCCCACCTCGCCGTTCGACGTCCGTCACGCCCGCATGCAGATAGGCAAGGATCCGTTGCCTCAACGCTTGATGCGCGTAATCTTGGTTCCCTCGATGCTGAGGCTGGCCATGAGTCCCTGCTGGTCGAAGATGAACGCGTAGGCATCGTCTTTCATCGTCGAGGACGACAGATTCTTGGCAACGCCCTCATTGACCACGACCACGTTCGGTCCCGCGCCGATCGACCATCCGTCCGATTTGCTCAGGTACCGCATGGCCTTGTTGTTCATGAGAAACACGACGTAGGCATACGACTCAGCGCCCGCCTGCCAGCCCCAGGACGCCGAAACGGAGTTGTAGTACCCGGTGACCTTCGAGCCCTTCATCATGACGCCTTCGCCATAGCTGCCGCCGAATACGAGTCCCGCCTTGATGACCTTGGGAAAGACCAGGATCGCAGTGGCCTTCTTGGCGACACTTTCGGCAACGGGGTTGTGCTTGTACAGGGTTTGCAGGGCAGCGGCGGCGTCCCGGTCCAGGTCTTCCGCTGATGCGGCATACGCCTGAACGTTGATTGCGCCGAGCAACAATGTCGCGGCGGCGATGCCGAGGAAACCATGCAGACTGCGTCGCATATTGATCATTTGCTTTTCCTTTGGGGTAGTCACTAAGTGGTCATCGACTCCGCTCGACAATATCGACGGATGCGAGTTCCCTGTCTTGAGCGGCGATATTGTTCATTCTGCACCCGCGAGCAGGATCTATCTGTTCGATGCCGCACACAGGGAAACGCTTCTTGCGGCGCAGGCGGGCGGGGGCGTCGAGGGCTGCCGGAGTCCGCGCTACTCGGGCTGTTGGCTGCCCGACAGCTCGCACTCAGTGTTCGACAGCGCACAGACCCCTTCGTGCGGGATGACGATAATGTTCATTGCTGGGGCCGCCGGCCGCACGGAACCCTCCATCGACAAGGGCGGCCGAATGCAAGGAGCATCGAACATGAATCCCATCACTACTTTTCTGGTCTTCGTCCTCGTCCTCGCGGGCGTTGCCACGGGCCAATGGGTGAATCCTTACATCGCGCTGGTGTTCTTCGGCGCCGCGGCCGTCGATCGCGCTGTCGCTGAAGATGGCCAACGTCTGGCAGAAGTTCGTGATCCTGAGGATGGGCAAGCTGCAAAGCGTCAAGGGGCCGGGCATGTTCGCCATCATCCCGGTCCTCGACAGCGTGGTCGCGGTGATCGACGGACGCATCCAGACCACCGCCTTCAACGCCGAGCAGGCGCTGACCAAGGACACGGTCCCGGTCAACGTCGATGCGATCATCTTCTGGCACGTGCACGACGCCGAGAAGGCCGCACTGGCCATCACCAATTATCGCGAGGCCATCGACCGGGTCGCGCAGACCTCGCTGCGCGAGATGATCGGCTCGTCGATGCTGGCGGCGCTGTTGTCGGATCGCAAGGAAGCCGACGAGCAGCTGAAGGATCGAGATCGGTCAGAAGACCGCTCCCTGGGGCATATCGGTGAGCTCGGTGGAGATCCGCGACGTCGCGATCCCGGAGGCGCTGCAGGATGCCATGTCGCGTCAGGCCCAGGCCGAGCGCGAGAAGCAGGCGCGGGTGATTCTCGGATCCGCCGAGGCGGCGATCGCCGGCAAGTTCGTCGAGGCCGCCGATATCTACGCCGGCCATCCCGTGGCGCTGCAGCTGCGGGCGATGAACATCATCTACGAGACCACGAAGGAGCGCGGCGCCACGATCCTGATGCCGAGCTCGATGGTCGACAGCCTGAACCCTTCGCGACGACCCTGGCGCTCGCGCTCGCGAGCAAGGGAGCGCAGGATCCGGAGGTCGCCCTTCCGTCCAAGGCAGCGGCCTGAGCCAGGGGCGGGAAGGCGTCTTCCGCAAGAAGGGCGGCGAGGAAAGGCGACTGAAATGGATGGCGCGTTCCGGTTGTGGGCGTGACCGAAGACCGCGTTGGCGGACGATCGCATGAGCGCCGATGAAATCGTGTTCCTGCTCGACGTGCGACAACACGCTGCTCGACAACGATCGCGTGCAGCGCCGACCTCAGCGCGCACCTCGCGAGCGAGTTCGGCGCCGCGAGCCGCGACCGCTACTGGACGATCTTCGAGGCGCTGCGCACCGAGCTGGGTTACGCGGACTACCTCGGCGCACTGCAGCGCTACCGGCTGGGCGCCATGAACGATCCGCGCCTGCTGCGGATGTCCTCATTCCTCGTCGACTATCCGTTCGCCGACCGGCTCTATCCGGGCGCGCTCGACGCGATCGGCATCTGCGCCAGTTGGGGACCGACGGTGATCCTGTCCGACGGCGACGTCGTCTTCCAGCCGCGCAAGATCCAGCGCTCGGGCCTGTGGGAGGCGGTCGAGGGCCGGGTGCTGATCTACATCCACAAGGAGCGGATGCTCGACGACGTCGAGCGGCGCTATCCGGCCCGCCACTACGTCATGGTCGACGACAAGCTGCGCATCCTGGCGGCGATGAAGCGAGATCTGGGGCGAGCGCCTGACGACCGTCTTCCCGCGCCAGGGACATTACGCGCTCGATCCGCGCAACCTCGCGCACTATCCGCCGGCCGACCTGACGATCGAGCACATCGGCGATCTGCTCGATTACGATCTTGCCGCATTCCTCGGGTCTCCAAGCACTGTGCACGGGCAACAGGAGACGACATGAACGCCAACACAGCAACTGCACGATCTCGGCCAGAGCCTCTGGCTCGACAACATCACGCGCGGGCTGCTGACGAGCGGCACGCTCGCGCCGCTACATCGACGAGTTCTCGGTCACCGGGCTGACGTCGAACCCGACGATCTTCGATCACGCGATCGAGAACGGCGGCTTCTACGACGACGCGATCCGCGAGAAGGCGCGCGACGGGCAAGTCGGGCGAGGCGCTGTTCTTCGAGCTCGCGCTCGAGGATCTGACCCAGGCCGCCGACCTGTTCCGGCCGATCCACGACGCGCACGCGGCGGCGTCGACGGCTGGGTGTCGCTCGAAGTCTCGCCGCTGCTCGCCAACGATACGCCGGCACGATCAAGGCGGCGGCGCAGCTGCATGCGCGCGCGCAGCGCGCCCAATCTCTTCATCAAGATTCCCGGGCACGCCCGCAGGCATCCCGGCGATCGAGGAATCGATCTTCGCCGGCGTGCCGGTCAACGTCACGCTGCTGTTCTCGCGCGAGCAGTACCTCGCGGCGGCCGAGGCGTACATGCGCGGCATCGAGCGACGCATCGCCGCCGGCCTCGATCCGAAGGTCGGCTCCGTCGCGTCGATCTTCGTCAGCCGCTGGGACGTGGCGGTGAAGGACAAGGTGCCGCCCGAGCTGCGCAATCGCCTCGGCATCGCCATCGCCAAGCGCACGTACAAGGCCTACCGCGAGCTGCTCGCCTCGCCGCGCTGGCAGCAAGCTCGCCGCCGCCGGCGCCCAGCCGCAGCGCCTGCTGTGGGCCAGCACCGGCACCAAGGATCCGGCAGGCGCCCGACATGCTCTACGTCGAGGCGCTGGCCGCGCCCGACACGATCAACACCATGCCCGAGAAGACGCTGCACGCCTTCGCCGATCACGGCAAGGTGAAGGGCGCGATGCCGGTCGACGGCGGCGATGCCGAAGCGGTGCTCGCGCGAGTTCACGCACGGCCGGCGTCGACGACGCGGCGCTCGCCGCCGAGCTCCAGCGCGAAGGCGCCGCAGTCGTTCGACAAGTCGTGGAGCGATCTGCATGGGCTGCATCGCCGTCGAAGAGCGCAAGCGCCGGCGAAGGCCGATCGCACGCGTGAGCGCAGCGCGATCACGACCGCCCATGCGGCCGGGCAGGCGCAACCGCTGACGCAGCGCCCGGCGTGGAAGGCGCTGGCAGCGCATCGCGCAGACGATGCGCGACCTGCATCTGCGCGAGCTCTTCGCCGAGCGATCCCGCGCGCGGCGAGCGCCTGACGTGCCGAGGCCGCCGGCCTCTACCTCGACTACTCGAAGAATCGCGTCACCGACGAGACGATCCGGCTGCTGCGTGCGAGCTGGCCGACGAATGCGGCCTGCGCGAACGCATCGACGCGATGTTCCGCGGCGAGCAGATCAACGCGACCGAGGATCGCGCGGTGCTGCACGTCGCCCTGCGCGCGCCCGCAAGCGAGCGGATCGTCGTCGACGGCGTCGACGTCGTGCCCGACGTGCACGCGGTGCTCGACCGGATGGCGGCGTTCGCCGACGCGGTCCGCGGCGGCCAGCTGGCGCGGGCACACCGGCAAGCGCATCCGCAACGTCGTCAACATCGGCATCGGCGGCTCCGATCTCGGCCCGGTGATGGCCTACGAGGCGCTG
This sequence comes from uncultured beta proteobacterium, assembly GCA_963758215.1. Taxonomy (GTDB): domain Bacteria; phylum Pseudomonadota; class Gammaproteobacteria; order Burkholderiales; family Usitatibacteraceae; genus Usitatibacter. The sequence continues at coordinate 64,642 of CAVWUN010000003.1, forward strand.
CGCCACTACAGCCGGCGCGACATGACATTCCGCTTCGTCTCGAACGTGGACGGCACCGACTTCGTCGAGGCCACGCGCGACCTCGATCCCGCGGAGACGCTGTTCATCGTCTGCTCGAAGACGTTCACGACGCTCGAGACGCTGACCAACGCGCACGCGGCGCGCGCCTGGGCCTCGCGCGCTCGGCGACGAGCGGGCGATGCGCCGGCACTTCGTCGCCGTGTCGACCAACGCCGAGGGCGTCGCCGCAGTTCGGCATCGACACCGCCAACATGTTCGGCTTCTGGGACTGGGTCGGCGGCCGCTACTCGATGGATTCGGCGATCGGCCTGTCGACCATGATCGCCATCGGGCCGGAGCACTTCCGCGCGATGCTCGCCGGCTTCCACGCGATGGACGGCATTTCCGCACGCGCGCCGTTCGAGCGCAACCTGCCGGTGCTGCATGGGACTGCTCGCGGTCTGGTACACCAACTTCTTCGGCGCGCAGACCGTCGCGGTGCTGCCCTACGACCAGTACCTGAAGCGCTTCCCCGCGTACCTGCAGCAGCTGACGATGGAGAGCAACGGCAAGCACGTGACGCTCGACGGCGCGCGCGTCGACTACCAGACCGGACCGATCTACTGGGGCGAGCCGGGCACCAACGGCCAGCACTCGTTCTACCAGCTGATCCACCAGGGCACGCGGCTGATTCCGTGCGATTTCATCGGCTTCTGCCAGACGCTGAATCCGCTTGGCCGACCATCACGACCTGCTGATGGCCAACGTGTTCGCGCAGACCGAGGCGCTGGCGTTCGGCAAGACGCAGGCGAGGTCGAGGCCGAGGGCACGCCGGCGCTGGCTGGTGCCGCACCGCGTCTTCGAAGGCAATCGTCCGACCAACACCATTCTCGCCGAGCGCCTGACGCCCGAGACGCTCGGCGCGCTGGTCGCGCTGTACGAGCACAGCGTCTTCACCCAGGGGACGATCTGGAAGATCGATTCGTTCGATCAGTGGGGCGTCGAGCTGGGCAAGGTGCTGGCGCAGCGCATCGTTCCCGAGCTCGAGAGCACGGACGAACCGCGGCTCGCGCACGACAGCTCGACCAACGCGCTGATCCGGCGCTATCGCCGGCTCGCGGAACGCACGGCGCGTGAGCACGCGATCAGCCCCTCGCCGGCAAGCCGGCCCCGCCGGCGCTGCTGGTCGACGTGCCGCGGCTCGTCGACGGCCTACTACACGATCTGCGCCCGATCCATCGCGTGCCGGCGCAGCGCGTCGCCTTCGGCACCTCGGGGCATCGCGGCTGCGTCGTTCGAGCGCACCTTCAACGAATGGCACGTGCTCGCCATCAGCCAGGCCA
>CAVWUN010000004.1:0-55306 GCA_963758215.1 uncultured beta proteobacterium
CGAGCGATTCCGCCGCTCGCCCCATGCAATCCTGGTCGGTTCGCAGTCGTTCTGGGAAGGCGTGGACGTGAAGGGGGAGCAGCTCTCGGTGGTGGTGATCGACCGCCTGCCGTTCAGCCCACCGGACGAGCCGGTGCTTGCGGCCTGCATCGAGCGCATCAACCGGGCCGGCGGAAACGCCTTCATGGATTACCAGTTGCCGCGCGCCGTGATCACGCTCAAGCAGGGCGCGGGCCGCCTCATTCGCGACGAGACGGACCGCGGGGCGCTGATGATCTGCGACCCGCGGCTGGTGGAGAAGCACTATGGCAAGCGCATCTGGCGTGCGCTGCCGCCGTTTCGCCGCACCCGCGAGCTTGCGGACGTGCAAGCGTTCTTTGCCGCCCGCCCTCAGGACGTCAGTTCGAAGGAATGAACTTCCAGCCCTCGGGGCACTTCGTGACCTTCGGGTAATACGCCTTGGCCGATTCGCAGTAGTTCATGTATGTCGGCCCCTGCGTTGGCATCCCCGGGGTTGGCGCCGCCCGGGTCGTCGGTGCCGCGTCGGGAACCGGTTGCGGATTTTCGTCCGGGTAGATCACCGTCTCGTTCGGATAGGGATAGTAGTAGGGCGGGTAGTCGTAGTACGGAGCGTTCCAGTAGTAGGCGGACCAGAGCAGCGGAACGCCGAGGTAGAAGGCCGGGGCGTAGTAGCGGTAGCCGCCCCAGTGTCCCCCCGACCAATGTCCGCCTCCCGACCAATGACCTCCGGAGGAACCGCCCGACCAGTGCCCACCGCCGCCACCGCGGTCGGCGAGCGCAGGACCGGCCACGGCCAGGGCGCCGGCGGCAAGCGCAGCGAGCAGCAGGGTTTTCGTCGATTTCATATCAGGCTCCTTGCAACGTCCTTGTGGATATCCCACTCGACCTCTCTTAAACGGATGAGGTCCTGATCCGGATGACACCATGCCCGACGGATCGCCCGGGTACACCAAAGTTTGACCGCATGCCGGCAAAATCATTTCCCGGCGCAGGCGCTACTGCGGGCGCGGCAAGGTAATCCGCGCCTCCAGTCCACCCCCTTCGCGCGGTAGCAGCTCCAGCCGTCCCCCGTGCAGGGTCGCCACCCGGTCGGCAATCGCGAGCCCCAGCCCGGCGCCCGAAGACCCGCTGCGCGACGCGTCGCGGCGCGTGAACGGCTGCTTGAGGTGCTCCACCAGCTCGGCGGGGATCCCCGGGCCGCGGTCGAGCACGGACAGGGTGACGGCGCCCGGGATCGACGCGACCCGGACCAGCAGCTCGCCGCCGGCGTGGCGCACCGCGTTGGCAAGCAGGTTGTCGACCATCCTCTGCATGGCGAGCGGGCGCAGCATCAGGATCGGCACGTCGGCCAGCTCGCAGCGTACCGCCGCGCCGGCGCGCGCCGCACGCTCCGCGCACGCGCGCGCGAGCTCCGCGAGGTTCACCGCCGAAAGCGACTCCGCGGCCTCGCTGCGGGTGAAGTCGATGAACTGGTCGATGATCGCGTTCATGTCGTCGAGGTCCTGGACTATGCCGCGCTGCGTCTCCGCCTCGACCTTGGCACCGAGCATCTCGACCTCCAGCCGCAGGCGCGAAAGCGGCGTGCGCAGGTCGTGGGATATGCCCGCAAGGAAGGTCGCGCGGTCGCGCTGGCTGCGTTGCAGGTCTTCCTTCATCTGGTTGAAGGCGCGTGCCACGGAGCGAATCTCGACAGGACCGGTCTCCGAGACCGGGGGCGGGTCGCCGCCCCGGCCGATCTTCGCGGCGGCGCGCGCGAGCTCTTCCAGCGGCCGGTTGAGCCGCCACATCAACAGGAACGTCGCCGGTGACCGCGATCACGAGGCCGGCCGCGCCCCAGATGATCAATGCATCCAGGGGGTCGCGCTCCAGGCGGCCGCGGGGAAAGGCGACCCAGTAGTCGCGACTGCCGGCGGGCAGGCGAATCCAAAGGTCCTGCGGACGGAAGCGCCCCTGCGCCCGCCACCCGCCGGGGCTGCGCACGTAGATCTCGGCCTGCGGCCCGAAGATCTCGTGCATGCGCTCGCGCAGCATCGCCGCAGGTCCTCGGCCGGGCGCATGCGCTCGTCGCCGCGCACGGGCGACGATGCGGATGCCTTCCTTCTCGGCGATGCGCTCGATGAATTCTTCCTGCTGCGCGCGGACCCATCGTATTGCAGCGCGGCGCTGATGGTCTTCAGGTGGTTCACGAACTGACCGACGCCGGCGCGTGGCGGGGCTGCGTCACGTAGCGCTGCAGCAGCCACATGGCGGCGGCCTGCGAAAGGAGCATCGCGACGATGAGGACCAGGAGCGTGCGCCACAGCAGCGAGCGCGGGCAGCAGCCTCATTTCGCGGCAGGCCCCGTCGGGGATGAACACGTAGCCCGAAGCCCCACACCGTCTGGATGTAGCGCGGCTCCTGGGGATCCTCGCCGAGGAGCTTGCGCAGGCGCGAGACCTGCACGTCGATGGAGCGGTCGTAGCTCTCGTGCTCGCGGCCGCGCGCGAGCTCCATCAGCTTGTCGCGCGACAGGGGCTCGCGCGGATGCGGCGCGAGCGCCTTCAGCAGCGCGAACTCGCCCGTGGTGAGGCCAGGATCGGCTTGCCGTCGCGGGTGAGGGCGCGGCTGGCGAGGTCCAGCGCGAACGGGCCGAACTCGACGATCTTCGCTCGCGCGCTGGGCGCGCCCGGCGTCTGCGCCGGGCGCCTGGCGGCGCAGCACGGCGTGGATGCGGGCGACCAGCTCGCGCGGGTTGAAGGGCTTGGCCAGGTAGTCGTCGGCGCCCATCTCGAGGCCGACGATGCGGTCGACGTCGTCGCCCTTGGCGGTGAGCATGATGATCGCGATGTCGTTGGCCGCGGCGCGCAGGCGGCGGCAGATCGCCAGGCCGTCCTCGCCGGGCAGCATCAGGTCGAGCACCATCAGGTCGTAGCGCACGCGCGAGAGCTGCGGTCCATCGCCGGCGCAGTCGGCGAACCGTGTCCACCGGCGAAGCCCTGTTCGCTCAGGTAGCGCTTGAGCAGGTCGCGCAGGCGCAGGTCGTCGTCGACGACGAGGATCTTCTGGCGTTGGCGTGCTTTGCATGGAATCGATCGTAAGGGCGCCGGCGCGCGTTCTACCGGCGAGATGTAAGGGAATGTTAACAGCGGCGCGGCGCGCCCCGCTTCGCTTACAAGCGGTTACCTCTCGGGGTACGCGGATCGCGCGTCGACGCGTTGATCGGCATACGCCCGGGGCATCCGCTTCGGACGGTGCACCCCACACAGATACGACATCCAAGAAGGAGCATGCCATGAGATATGCAGCGATACTTGCCGCGCTGGGCCTCGCGGCCACAGCGGGCCTCGCGGTGGCCGCGCCGGACGGCGCGGGCGCCCCGAACGGTTCCCTGCCGGGACGCATCAAGGCAGCCGATGCGAATGGCGACGGCCTGATCAGCCGCCAGGAGGCCGCCGCACTGCCGGCTTTGGCAAGGCACTTCGACCAGATCGATACCAATGGCGACGGGCAGATCAGCGCCGTCGAGCTGCGCGCGTATCGCCAGAGGACGCGCGCGGCGTACTGGAAGAAGATCGACACCGACGGCGACGGTCGCATCAGCAAGGCGGAGGCCGAAGCGAACGCGCCACGGCTGGCGCGCCGCTTCGATGCGCTGGACACCAACCACGATGGCTACCTCACCCCCGACGAGCTCGAGGCGGCCCATGGGCGCCAGCGGGGCATGCAGTAGCGGTGGCATCCGCGGCCGGCGACGCGCAGGGGAGGGCGTCCGCGCGCCGCCGGACCGGGTGCGTCACTCGGAATCCACGCCGCTCGCGTGCAGCCAGGCACGTGGCGGTTGCCAGGAAGATCCAATAAAGCACTTTAAGAATATTTCATAAGACATTAATAAATAATGTATTTCAGTGCGCATATTCCCGGCAGAGGTCAGGTATAATGCGGCCGTGAACATCCTCGCCGTCGAGACGTCCACCGAGCTTTGCTCGGTCGCGTTGCTGCGGGATGGCGACCTGTTCGTGGAGGAGGCGCTCGCCGAGAACCGCCACTCCGAGTTGCTGGTAGCCATGCTGCGCCGGGTGTTCGAACGCTCCCACCTGGATGCGGCCCACATGGATGCGTTCGCCTTCGGCCAGGGGCCGGGCTCGTTCACGGGCATCCGCATCGCGTGCGGCATCGTGCAGGGCATCGGCTTCGCCGCCGGCCGGCCCGGTGGTTCCGGTGCCGTCTCTGCTCGCGCTGGCCGAGCAGTCCAATGAGCGGCGGGTCTTGGCGGCGTTCGATGCGCGCATGGACGAGGCCTATCTCGCGGCCTATGCGCGCAACGGCGAGGATTGGGACGAGGTGATCGCGCCGCGCCTGTGCGATGCCACTGCGCTGCCGCCGCTCCCGGGGCCGCGCTGGGTGGCCACGGGCAGCGGCTTCGAGCGCCTGCCCTGGCTGCGCGATGCTTATCGCGAGACGGTGGAGATGCGCCTCGACGGCGATCTGCCGCGCGCGGGCGCAGTTGCGCGGCTTGCGGCGCGCCTGTTCGTCCGCGGCGGCGGGCTCACTGCGCGAGCACGCCGCGCCCCTATACTTGCGCGACAAGGTGGCACTCACGACCGAGGAAAGGCGAAGGGCGAGACGGTGAGCGCGGTCCCGATTCCCACAGATCCAGTATCGCCGGATGCGCCTGGCAGACCTTGCGGAGGTCGCATACCTCGAGAAATCGCTCTACGCATTCCCGTGGAGCATCGGCAATTTCCGCGACTCGGTCAGCGCGGGCTACGACTGCTGGACGGTGACCCATGGCGAGGCCGTGATCGGCTACGCGATCCTGATGATCGCGCTGGACGAGGCGCACCTGCTCAATTTCGCGATCGCGGCGGAGTGGCAGAACCAGGGCATCGGGCGGGCACTTCCTGTCCGCACATGATCGAGGTCGCGCGCGAAGTCGGCGCTGCCAGATCGTCTATCTCGAGGTGCGCCCATCGAACGACGCGGCGCGCCACCTCTACCGCACGATGGGATTCCAGCAGATCGCGATCCGCCCCGAGTACTACCCCGCCCTGGCGGGACGCGAGGACGCGCTCTTCCTCGGGCTCGCGCTGTGATGGACGCGCGCTCGCTCGCGCGAGCTCGAGCTCGCGGCCGTGGCGCGGCTCTACGACCTGGTCGAGCGAACGCGGCGCGAAGGCCGCGCCCGCCGGCGCGCCGGTTGTTACGGCGCTCGGCTGGGACGAGCTGCGGGAAGCGGTGCGAACGTGCACCGCGTGCGGGCTTTGCGCCAAGCGCAAGCAGGCCGTGTTCGGCGTGGGCAAGCGAGGCCGCGCCGTGGATGTTCGTCGGCGAGGGCCCGGGCGCGGACGAAGACGAGCAGGGCGAGCCGTTCGTGGGCCAGGCCGGGCGCCTGCTCGACTCCATGCTCGTCCGCAGCGGGCCTCAAGCGCGGGCGCGAGGTCTACATCGCCAACGTGGTGAAGTGCCGCCCGCCGGGCAACCGCACGCCGACGTCTCGAGGAGGCGGCGGCGTGCGCGCCAGTACCTCGACCGCCAGATCGAGCTGATCGCGCCGCCGCATCATCGTGGCCCTCGGCAAGACCGCCGCCGATGCGCCTGCTCGCGACCGAGGCGAGCCTCGGCGAGCCTGCGCGGGAGGGTGCACCGACTACCAGGCCACGCCGGTCGTCGTGACCTACCATCCCGCCTACCTGCTGCGCAACCTCCCCGACAAGGCCAAGGCCTGGGAGGACCTGCTGCTTCGCGCGGCGCACCCTGCGCGCCGCGGCTTGAAAACGGGCGGGCGCGGACCCCATCATCATCCGCGCGGCGCGATCGCCGGGCCTTCCAGGAGAAGAAAAGATGCGCAAGCTCCTGTGGGCCCTGCGGCTCCTCGCGGCGCTCACGCTCTCCGGGCTGCGGTTACAACGAATTCCAGACCAAGGACGAGCGGTGAAGGCGGCGTGGCGCGAGGTGCTCAACCAGTACCAGCGCCGCGCCGACCTCATTCCCAACCTCGTGGCCACGGTGCAGGGCTATGCGTCCCAGGAAAAGGACGTCCTGCTCGGCGTGACCGAGGCACGCGCAAGGGCGACGATCCGTGCACGCTGCCGCCGGACGCGCTCAACGATCCCGCGGCGATGCAGAAATTCCAGCAGGCGCAGGCGCAGCTGACAGGCGCGCTGGTCGCGCCTCCTGGTGGTCGCGGAGAACTATCCGCAGCTGAAGAGCGACGCAGAACTTCCGCGACCTGCAGGCGCAGCTCGAAGGCACGGAGAACCGCATCACCACGGCGCGCAATCGCTTCATCAACGCGGTGCGCGACTACAACATTCTCGCGCGCCAGTTCCCGACCAACCTCACCGCGATGATCTTCGGCTACAAGGCGAAGGAAGTCGTTCACGGTCGAGAACGAGAAGGCGATCGCCAAGCCGCCCAAGGTGGACTTCGCGCCGAAGGCAGCGCCGGCCCCGGGCAAGTGAAGTGATGCGATCGCTGCGCCGTTTCCTCGTCGTAGCAGCGGCGCTGCTTCTTCCGGCGCTGCTTGCCCAGGCGCGATCCCAACGCCGGTTCCCAAGCTCACCGCGCACGTGGTCGACCACACCGGCACCTTATCGGCCGAGCAGCGCGATGCGCTCGAGGCCAAGCTCGTGCCTTCGAGCAGTCGCACGGCTCGCAGGTGGCGGTGCTGCTGGTGCCGACGCTCGGCGACGAGACCATCGAGGATTTCGCCGGCGCGCGTCACCGACGAGTGGAAGCTCGGCCGCAAGGACGTCGACGACGGCGTGCTCTTCGTGATCGCCAAGCAGGACCAGCAGATGCGCATCCAGTCCGGGCGCGGCGTGCAGGGTATCGCTCACGGACGCGCTTTCCAAGCGCATCGTCGCCGAGATCGTGGCGCCGCACTTCACGAGCCGGGCGATTTCGCCGGCGGCATCGACGCCGGCACCGATGCGATCATGAAGGCCGTCGAGGGCGAGGCGCTGCCGCTGCCGCAAGCAGCGCAAGCCGGCCCGCCGGCCTGGCCAATCGCGTCGTTCGCGGACTTCTTCTGGCTCGCCTTCTTCGTCGTGCCCATCGCCGGGGCTGATCCTGCGGGGCGTGCTCGGGCCGCTTCTTCGGGCGCGGCGGTCACTTCCGGCGTGACGGGGCTGGCCGCGTGGTTCGTCATCGGAAGCCTCGCGATCGTCATCGTCGCCGCGATGCTTGCGTTCGTCTTCACGCTGGTCGTCGGGCACTGGCTGCCGCGCGCGGCATCGGCACCGGAGGCTGGGGCGGCGGGGGATTCGGCGGCGGTGGATTCGGCGGCGGCGGGGGCGGCGGATTCAGCGGCGGCGGCGGCGGCTTCGACGGCGGCGGCGCCTCGGGGTCCTGGTGATGCATCTCGGCGCGCTTCTTCCGTCACGCGCTGATGCATCCGGCGAAGGCCGCGCGCGCATTTCCGCGCGCGACACTCGACGCGATCCAGCGCGAGATCGCAGCCCAGGAGAAAGACCATCGCGCGCGAGATCTGCGTCGTGATCGAGGCGGAGCTCACCACGGTCGCAGCTCTGGCACGGCATGGATCGCGCGCGCGCGCGCGCGAGGTGTTCGCGCGCACGGCGTCTGGAACACCGAGGAGAACAACGGCGTGCTGATCTACGTGCTGCTCGCCGACCGGCGCGTCGAGATCGTCGCCGACCGCGGCATCATTGCGCGGGTCTCCGGGGCGCAATGGCAGGCGATCTGCCGCGAGATGGAGGGGCTCTTCGCGGCGGGGCGCTTCGAGGATGGCGCGATCGCGGGCGTCCGCGGCCGTTGCCGCACCTGCTCGGCGACCGCACTTCCCGGGCCGCGCCGGCGGCCGCAACGAGCTGCCCGACCGCCCGATCCTGATTTAGGATTCGCCGCCCGGACCTCCCGGCAGGGCGTACGATATGCCGTCACTGCCCTGCGATCGCATGCGCAATGGAACAGACGGTCCAGAAGGCGATGAACCTGCTCGAGGCGCTGGTGCGCTCGAACCAGCCGCGGCGTCTCACGGAGCTCTCGCGGCGAGCTCGGCCTCACGAAGCCCAACGTCTACCGCCTGCTGTCCACGCTCTCGGTGCTGGGCTACGTGAAGAAGGATCCGGCGACCACGCCTCTACTCGCCGACGCTCAAGCTCTGGGAGATGGGCTCGATGCTGGTGCGCGACGTCGACCTTGCGAGCGGTCGCGCGGCCCGCGCCTTCGCCAGCTGTGCGAGGACACCCGCGAGTCGGTGCAGCTCGCCGTGTGGGACTGGCGGCTACGTGGTCTACGTGGACAAGGTCGACAGCCCGCAGCCGATCAAGGCGATGACGAGCATCGGCTCGCGCGTGCCGGCGACCGTGGTCTCGACCGGCAAGGCGTTGCTCGCGTGGATGGCGCCCGAGGCGCTCGACAGCGCGATGGAGCACGTGAAGCGCTACACGCCGCTCACGATGACGCGGCGCAAGGACATCGAGCACGACCTCGAGGAGACGCGCGAGCGCGGCTACGCGGTGAACCGCGGCGAGTTCCGCGTCGGCGTGGGCGGAATCGCCGCACCGGTGCGCGATCGCAGCGGTGGCGTCGTGGCGTCGATCGCCGTGTGGGGCTCGGAGAAGAACGATCCTCGGGAGCGTTGCGATGAGCTTGCCGCGCACGTGGGCCGGGCAGCGCGCGATATCTCGCGCGAGATGGGATTCGTCGAGGCGCCGCCTGCCAAGGCGCCCGCCTCCGAGGCGACCGAAGCCTAGCCCGTCTTGCGCGGGGGCGCGGATGGGCTGTCGTCGGTTTCGAGCAGCGCTGCGACCTGCGCGCGCCGCTTCGGGGCGTGGATGGCGCCGGGACCGCAGACCTGCGCCGGCGCACGAGCACGAAAATGGCCGCGATACCCACGCCGAGCAGCGCGAAAGGCCCCAGCCAGAGCAATGCGGTGGTCGCCTTGAACGGCGGGCGGTACAGCACGAAATCGCCGTAGCGCGCCACCATGTAGGCCCGAATCTCGTCGTCGGTGCGCCCCTGGGCGATCTGGTCGCGGATCTCGTTGCGCAGGTCGAGCGCGAGCGGGGCGTTGGAGTCGGCGATGGTCTGGTTCTGGCACACGAGGCAGCGCAGCTCGCTCGGCGAGCTCCTTCAGGCGCGCGCTCGACGCGCGCGTCGGGATGGGCTACCTCGGCCGCCTGGCCGAGGGCGAGGCCGGATATGGCCAGCACGAGCGCCGCGAGCAAAGCCGCCTTCATGCGCCCAGGCTCCTCAGCAGCGGCAGGATCTTCTTGTCGAGCGAGTCCGGCGTGACGGGCCCGATCTGCTTGTAGCGGATCACGCCCAGCTTGTCGATCACGAAGGTCTCCGGCACGCCGTAGACGCCGTAGTCGATCCCGACCTTGCCGTCCACGTCGAAGGCGGAGACCAGGTAGGGGTTGCCCATCTTCGAGCCATTGCAGGCCATCTTCGCGCGTGTCCTTGTAGTCGAGGCCCACGATCGGCACGTCGCCGGCGCGCGAGATCTCCACCAGCACCGGGTGCTCCTCGCGGCACGAGACGCACCACGACGCCCACACATTGAGCATCCACACCTTGCCCTTCATTTCCTCCGGTGCGAACGCGAGGCTCGCCTCGTGCAGGCGCTGCAGCGGAAGGCCGGCGCCGGCTTGCCGATCAACGGCGAGGGCATCTCGCGCGGATCGCGGGTGAGGCCCACCGCGAGGAAGCCCACCAGCAGCGCGAAGATCGCGAGCGGGATGACGAACTTGAGGGCTTTCATGGCACGAAGGCCTGCGCCGCGAGTGCGCCGGAAGCGGCCACCGCCCTGCGCGCGCGGTAGCGCCGATCGCACAGGGCCAGGGCACCGCCCAGCGCCATCACGAAGCAGCCGGCCCAGATCCAGTCGACGAACGGCTTGTAGTAGACGCGCACGCCCCACGCCGTCGCCGACCGGCTCGCCCAGCGAGACGTAGAGGTCGCGCGTGATCCCGGTGTCGATGGCCGCCTCGGTCATGGTCTGGCCCGATACTCGTACGTGCGCTTCTGGGGATGGAGCGTGCGCACGACCTCGGTCGAGCCGCCGTGGCTCACCTCGAACGCGCCCTGGACCGCGGTGTAGTTGGGACCCGGCAGCTCCTTCGTCCCCTTGAAGGTGAACTCGTAGCCGCCGAGCGTCATGCGGTCACCGGGCGCCATGCGCAGGTCGCGCTCGGTCTCGTAGCCCTTCACCAGCGTCACGCCGAGGATGAAGACGGCGACCCCGAGGTGCGCGACCATCATGCCGTACCACGACCACGGTTGCGCGCGGAGCTTCGCAAGCAGGCCTGCCTGCGGGGCCGTCTTCAGCCGCTGGATCAGCTGCGCAACCGCGGCGGCCACGACCCAGAGGGCGAGCCACAGGCCAAGGGCGACCAGGGGCGACCAGCTTCCCAGGACGAAGGGCAGCACCAGCGCGGCGGCCACCGACACGGCGAACGCCCATCGCAGGCGCACCCACAGATCCGGCAGCTGTCGCGCGCTTCCAGCTCGCGACGGGCCCGACCGCCATGAGGAAGATCGCGGGCGCCATGAGCGGGACGAACACCGCGTCGAAGTAGGGCGGCCCCACGGAGATCTTGCCAGATGCCGAGCGCGTCGAGGAAGAGCGGATAGAGCGTGCCGAGGAACACGGCCGACATGGCGACGGCGAGCAGCACGTTGTTGGCGAGCAGCATCGATTCGCGCGACACGGGCGCGAACGCGCTGCCCAGGCCCACGCGCGGCGCGCGCCAGGCGAAGAGCGCGAGCGAGCCGCCCACGACGACCACCAGGAACAGCAGGATGAAGATGCCGCGCCTCGGATCGGTGGCGAAAGCATGCACCGAGGTGAGCACGCCGGAGCGCACGAGGAAGGTGCCCACGAGCGAGAGCGAGAAGGCGACGATCGCGAGCAGCACGGTCCAGCTGCGGAACGTGCCGCGCTTTTCCGTCACCGCGAGCGAATGGATGAGCGCGGTGCCGACGAGCCACGGCATGAAGGACGCGTTTTCGACCGGGTCCCAGAACCACCATCCGCCCCAGCCCAGCGTGTAGTACGCCCACGCGCTGCCGAGGCGATGCCGATCGTGAGGAAGCACCACGCCGCGAGTCGTCCACGGGCGCGACCAGCGTGCCCAGGCCGCGTCGAGCCGGCCCTCGAGCAGCGCGGCGATTGCGAACGCGAACGCCACCGAGAATCCCACGTAGCCCATGTAGAGCATCGGCGGGTGGATCACCATTCCCGGATCCTGCAGCAGGGGGTTCAGGTCGTGGCCTTCCTCGGCCGCCGGGATGAGCCGCTCGAACGGATTCGAAGTGATGAGGATGAAGAGCAGGAATCCCGCGCTCACCAGGCCCATCACGCCGATCACGCGCGCGAGGATGCGCTCGGGAAGCGTGCCGGCTGAAGACGTCACGGCGAACGTCCAGTCGCGAGCATCAACGACCCAGAGCAGGATCGAGCCCTCGTGGGAGCCCCAGGTCGCGGCGAAGCGATACTGAACGGGCAGCTTCGAGTTGGAGTGGCGCGGCCACGTTGAGCACGGAGAAATCGCTGGTCACGAACGAATCACGCGAGGGCGGCGAAGGCGCCGGCCACGAACAGGAATTGCCCGACGGCGACCGGACGCACCGTGGCCAGCAGCGCAGTAGCGCCCCGTGGCCGCGCCGACGAACGAAAGCGACGTCTGCGCGAGCGCCAGCGCCAGCGCGATCGATGAGCGCGAAGTGGCCCAGCTCGGGAATCATTCGGCTTGCCCTTTCTGTCCCGCGAATGCGGTCTTGTCGATCGGATGCCCGGCTTTCTTCAGCGCCTCGGCCGCTTCCGGCGGCATGTAGTTCTCGTCGTGCTTGGCGAGCACGTCGCTCGCGTGGAACGTGCCGTCGGGGTCGAGCTTGCCCTGCGCCACGACGCCCTTGCCCTCGCGGAACAGGTCCGGGAGGATGCCGGTGTAGACCACCGGAATCGTCTGCGCGGTGTCCGTCACGCGAAAGTGCACCGTGAGGGCGTCCTTGTCGCGCACGACGCTGCCGGCTTCCACGAGCCCGCCGATGCGGAAGGCGCGGTCGGCCGGCGCCTCGTGGGCGGCGACCTGGCTCGGCGTGAAGAAGAAGACGAGGTTCGAGCGGAATGCGTTCAGCACGAGCGCCACCGCCACGCCGAGGGCGGCGAGCGCCGACGACGATGACGATCGCGCGCTTAGTCCTGGGCTTCAAGATCACGCTCCTCCTCGACGCGCTCGCAGCGCACTGCGGCGCCGCAGGTGCCAGTCGCGACGATCTCCGCCGCGATCACCGCGGCGAACACGCCATACGACATCCACAAATAGAATTCGTGCGTCATAGGCCAGCTCCTCACCCAGCGGGTTCGCCGTTCGCGCTCCAGGATCACCGATCGCACGCGCGTGAGGGTGGCGCCGATCGCAGTACATCCAGCAACGAGATGGTCATGAGCAGCATGGCCTGGAGCATGGCCACGTGCATGGTCGATCCGGTGAAGCTTCACGCTCGACCCCTGGTGCAGCGTATTCCACCACTGCACCGAGAAATAGATGATCGGCAGGTTCACCAGGCCCACGAGGCGAGCAGCGATGCGGCGCGGTCGCCGCGGCGCGGATCCTCGAAGGCGTTGGCGAGCGCGATGAAGCCGAAGTAGAGGAAGAGCAGCACGAGCTCCGACACCATGCGCGCGTCCCAGGCCCAGTACGTGCCCCAGGTGGGCCGACCCCAGAATGCGCCGGTCCAGAGCGCGAGGAAGGTGAACATCGCGCCCGTGGGCGCGAGCGCCCGCGCCATCATCGCCGCGAGCCGCGTGTTGAAGGTGAGCGACGACGCCGCCGTAGCAGGCCATCACGAAGTACAGGAACATCGACATCCACGCGGCGGGCACGTGGATGAAGATGACGCGATAGACCTCGCCTTGCTGCGCATCCGTCGGGGCGACGACGAATCCCACGTACAGCCCCGCGAGGCCGCGAGCAGGGCCGCGAGCGCGAAGAACCACGGCGCCAGCCGGCCGGCGAGGCGGTAGAACGTCGGTGGCGAGGAGAAGTAGAACCAGTTCATGTCAGTCGAGCGCGATGCGGATGGCGGCGCAAGCCGCGACGGGCAGCGCCATCGCGCCGACGATCAGTCCCGCGCCGAGGAGCGAGAGGTGCGGCGCGGGCGACAGGTCCGGCCGCCTGCGCTTCGGCAGCGCCCGCGCCGAAGATCGAGCACGGGCACGAACAGCGGCAGCGCAAGCAGGGCCAGCAGCACGCCGCCGCCGCGCGCACCCAGCGTGAGCGCGCTGCACGCCGCGCCCAGCAGCGAGAGCAGCGGCGTGCCGAGCGCGAGCGCGCCGGCGAGAGCGAGGAGCGTGTCCGCGTCGAGCCCATACTGCAGGCCCAGCAGCGGCGAGAGCACCGTGAGCGGCAGGCCCGTCGCCGCCCAGTGGGCCGCGATCTTGCCGCGACGCCCAGCCCGACCATGGGGTGCGGCGAGAGCGTCATCTGCTCGAGGGATGCCGTCGGCGTAGTCGGACGCGAACATCGCCGGGCAGCGACAGGAAGGCGGCCAGCAGCGCGCACACCCAGATCACGCCCGGCCCGATGCGCTGCAGCAGCTGCGGCTCGGCGCCGACGCCGAGCGGGAAGAGGGACGCGACCAGGATGAAGAACGCGACCACCAGCATCGTTTCGCCGGGATGGCGCATCGCGAGCTTGAGATCGCGCGCAAACGCCCACGCGAAGCCGGCGCCGAAGGAGCCCGGGGGCTGCGCAGCCGCCAGTTGCGCTGCGGCGACGTTCACGCGCCCATCCTGAGCTCGCGGCCCGGCACCGGTGCGAGGTCGTGGTGAGTGGCCAGCAGCGCAAGGCCGCCGGCGGCAGGTGGCGCTCGAGCAGCCGGCCGAACAGGCGCTGGCCTTCGTCGTCGAGCGCCGTGAGCGGCTCGTCGAGCGATCCAGAGCGGCGCGGGATCGAGCGCGAGGCGCGCCAGCCCGATACGTCGTCGCTGGCCCGCCGAAAGGCGCCGCGCGGGCAGCTTGCGGCGCCGGGCGAGACCCACGTCGGCGAGCGCGTCCTCGATCGCCTCCGCCGCCCGGCGCACGCCGCGAAGCGCAAGCGCAGCTCGTGCAGGTTCTCCTCCGCGCTGAGATCGTCCTTGATTCCCGCGCGTGGCCCGCGTAGAGCAGGCTGGCGCGAAATGCCGTCGAGTCCCTCGCGCGTGGGCTTCCCGTCCCAGAGCACCTCGCCCGAATCCGTGCGCGTGAGCCCGGCAACGCAGCGCAGCAGCGTGGTCTTGCCGCTGCCGTTGGCGTCCGCGCACGCGCGAGCCATTCGCCCGCCGCGACGTCGAAGGAAATGTCGTGGAACAGGCGGCGGCCCCCGCGAGCACGCAAGCCGCGCGCGGACAGGCGCGCGCCACTCACGGCACCACCTTGTCGATGACGATCTTCACGCCGTGCGCACCGGGCTTCACGACGGCGCTCGTACCGACCAGGTCACCGGACTGCGGGATGGCGTTGCCCGGAGCGCGAGATGCGCGCCTCGATGCGCACCGACCGGCGCCCGACAGCTTCATGTTCGGCGCCATCGCCTGGAATCGTCGAGCGAGAAATTCATCGGCAACCGGCTTGCGGGGGCGCGCACCACAGCGAGCGGCATGCGCGGGCCGTTCTCGGCGCGCGCGAAGACGAAGAGCGTGTCCGATGGCGCGATCTTCGCGGCCATGTCCGGGGCGATGCTCACCGAGCCCGTCAGGCCGAGCCGAGGCCGGCGACGGCGCGGCCGCCGCCGCACGGGCGGCGGACGTGCGGACGGAGCAGGCAGCGCTTGCCCGCGGCAGCCGCCTGCGGGCGAATCTCGTCGAGGAGCGGATTTCACCTGCGCCTCGTCCTCGGATCCCGGCGGCGAGCTCGTCGGCGAGCGCCTGCCAGTAGCTTGGCGGCGCCCGCGAAGTCGCCCGCGTCCATCGCCGCGGTGCCCGCGAGGGCGAGTGCCTTGCGCTGCTGCGGATCGATCGCGAGCGCCTTCGTGGACGAGCTCGAGCGGGCGACCGGTGAGCGAGCGTCCCTGCGCCATGCCGAGCGCATCGGCGTAGTCGGCGAGGATCGCCGCGTCGCCCGGCACGAGCTTCGCCAGATGCTCGTAGGCATCCGCCGACTCCTCGAAGCGTCCCAGCGCACCGAGGAGCGCGCCAGCAGGGCCCAGCCCTCGGCGTCGTCGGGGCGATCGCGCACCTTGCGCGCGAGGTTGTCGACCATGCGCGGTCGATCTGGCGCTCGTTCATCGGCGCGCCTTCGTGCACGCACGAGGCTCGCGTCCGCGGCATTCGGCGTGCCTACCAGGAAATACATGCCGAAGGCGATCGCCGGAATGGCGACCGCGACCAGCACTGCGACCGCCCACGGCCTGCGCGCAGCGACGGAGGCGGGGGCAGGGGCGGCCTCGAGGTCGCCCTGCGCACGATCCACGAGCTCGGCGAGGGCCTCGTCGCGCGCGTCGGCGGGCAAGGTGCCGTTGGCGAGATCGGCCTCGATCTCGCGCCGCTGGCTGCGCAGCACTTCGAGGTTGGCCTCCAGGCGCTGGGTCCGCCGGAGGGGCGCGAGCGCAGCAGGGGGATCAACACGATGGCGAGCGCCACGGCGGTCATGAGCGTGGCCAGGAGCCAGAAGACAAGCATCGGGACGGGCAAGAAGCCTTTGAATCGTCAGGCCAGATTATACCGAAGCGGACCCCGCCCACCCTATTGAGATGGCGCAAACGGAGCGCGCTTTCCGGCGCCGGAGCGCGTTACGGCGCCGAACTCATGACGCAATTCGGGGTGGTTCGCTAGAATGGGGCCTCGACGAGCTCTGCGGCGGACAGGTGAGGCACTACTCGATCCTCGAGTACGCGCGGTTCCGGTGGTTCAAGGCGGCTGTCGTGCTGTCGGCGCTCGCGTCGGCCGCGTACCTCTGGCGCGAGCCGCCGGTCGAGCCTCCCGGGGGCACCTGGCTCGGCTACACGCTCGGCACGATCGGCGCGCTGCTGATCCTGTGGCTGCTCTGGTTCGGGGTACGCAAGCGCAGCTACCGCTCGAACGCCGGAACGGTGCAAGGCTGGCTATCGGCGCACGTGTACCTCGGCACGGCGCTCGTCGTGGTAGCCACCCTGCACACCGGATTCGAGCTGGGCTGGAACGTGCATACGCTCGCCTACGTGCTGATGCTGCTGGTGGTGGCGAGCGGCTTCTACGGCGTGTTCGTCTACCTGCGCGTGCCCGGGCGCAATGACCGACAACCTGGGTGAGGAGACGCTCGAGTCGATCCTGCTTCAGGATCGCGCGACCTCGACCGCGAGATGCGCGAAAAGGCGCTGTCGCTGCCGGATACGCTGTTCGCGCTCGTCGATCGGTCGGTGATCGGGCACGCGCCTCGGCGGCAGGTTTGTGCGCCTCGTGTCGGGCCGCGACGGTCAGTGCCCGACCGCCGCGGCGGTGCGCGAGTGGTCGGAGCACGCGCGGCGGCTCACCGGGCGAGGTGGCGAAGCTCGGCAAGGACGTCTTCGCGCTGCTGCTGCAGAAGAACGAGCTGCTCGCGCGGGCGCGGCGCGACCTGCGCCACAAGGCGATCCTCGACCTCTGGCTCTACGTACACGTGCCGCTCGCATTCGCGCTGCTGGCCGCGCTCACCGCGCACATCGTCTCCGTCTTCATCTACTGGTAGCGGCGCGCCTGAAGCTGCTCATCGTCCATCGCATCCCGTCGCGCGGCGGGTCGGCCGCATCGCAGACGCAAGAAGACGGTGGTGGCCGACTGGGTGCGCGTCGGGCGCAACGCGAGCTGCGAGATCCATCTTCCCGACCCGCGCATCGCGCTCGAGCAGGGCATGATCGTGAGCCGCGACGGCCTGGTCTACGTCGAGGGCGAGGCCGGCAGCCAGAACATCACGCGCAAGAGCGTGCACGCCGATGCGCTTGAAGCCGGGCGAGCCGATCGAGATCGGACCCTACCGGCTCGAGGCGATCGCGGCGCCCCCGGGCTACGACGGGGCGATCGCAGTGGAGCTCGTGCGGCCGCAGGAGATCGCCCCGGACCTGCGCAGCCGCACCGCGAAGCTCACGCTCGCTTCCGTGGGCTTGTCGAAGCGCGGCATGGCCTGGGGGCTCGCCGTGGCCCTGCTGCTGGTGGTCCTGCTCATCCCGGCCGGGCGGGTGCTCGACCTGCCGTGGAAGGCGGCCTCGCAGCACGAGTCGATCGGCGACCGGATCTGGAATCCGGGCCCGCTGATGCTCGCGCACCAGCCGATCGAGCAGCGTTGCGCGAGCTGCCACGAGGTCGCCTTCCAGCACGTGACGCGACCGCGCCTGCCTCGAGTGCCATCGAGGCATCGGTCAGCACGTCGAGCCCGCGCTGCAGCCGGCGGCAGCTGTTCGCGGGCAAGCGCTGCACCGCGCTGCCACCGCGATCACAAGGGCGCGAAGCCCACGTTCACGCGACGACGACAAGTTCTGCGTCGACTGCCACCGCGATATCCGCGCGCGCGACCCGAATACCGAGTCCCGCAACGCGTCGGACTTCGCCCGGGACCATCCGGCGTTCCGCCTTTCCGTCCCCGAAGGCGACGCGGTGGTTCGCGTACGCCAGGGCTCGGCGCCGATCACGCAGAAGACCAATCTCGCGTTCCCGCACCCGAAGCACCTCGATCCCAGCGGGCGTCAAGTCGCCCGACAAGGGACGCGTGCGGCTCGAGTGCGCGAACTGCCACCAGCCCGACGCCTCGCGGCGCGACGTTCGAGCCGATCTCCATGGCGAAGGATTGCCAGGAATGCCACCGCTCGAGATCGAGCCCGCGGTCACGACCGCGCGAGGTGCCCCACGGCAAGCCCGCGGACGCGGTGGCGATGATCGACGAGTTCTACGCGAATCGCTCGCGCTGCACGGCGTGCCCGATAGCTTCCAGAAGGCGTTCGGCGTTCCCGGCGAGGGACTGCTGCGCCGCGTGGGCGAGCCCACGCCGGCGGAGCGCGAGAGCGCGCTGCGCCTGGCGATCGCGCAAGGCGCGCGAGGTCGCGGTCGACCTCGTCGAGGTGCGCGTGTGCAAGACGTGCCACGAGGTCGCGCGCGATCCGCGGCCAGGGGCGCGCTGGACGCCGTCTGGACCGTGGCGCCGGCCGCGCACGTCGCAACCGCTGGATGCCCGCGCGCGCGTGTTCGACCACGAGCGCCCACGCGCAGTCGAAGTGCGCCGATTGCCACGACGTCGCGCGCTCGAAGCGATCGAGCGACGTGGCGATGCCCACCATCGAGGCGTGCCGCGAGTGCCACGGCGGCTCGAAGCCGCAGGCCGGACAAGGTGACCTCGAGCTGCATGCTGTGCCACGGCTTCCACGACGCGCGCCATCCCTGGGATCCGCAGTTCAAGCCGCGCGTGCGCGCGCGCGCGCGTCGCCGAGGCGGATGGGCGTGCGCGGTAGGCTCGCTCGCATCGCCTGGCGATCGCCGCACTGCCGGTCGCTGCTCGCGGGTTGCGGGGGCGGCGGTGAGCGGCGGCTCCGCGAGCCGGCGGGCCGGGATGCACCGGCGCCTGCCCCGCGGTGCAGGCCTCCCTGGCAGTAAGCGACGTGCAGCGCATCATTGTCGCAGGCGGTCGGCGAGGCGCAGGCGCGCAACGTCCACGCCGCAGATCGCGGTCGTCGATCGCGTCGGCAACGTGCTCGCCGTCTTCCAGATGGATGGCGCCCCCGCGACGGTCGCCATCTCGAGCGGCCTGGGCGTGCAGCGGCGGCCTCGACGGAATGCGCGCAGGGGATCGATTCCCGCAACGCTCGCCGCGATCACGAAGGCGATCACCGGCGCGTACCTGTCGTCGGACGGCAACGCGTTCTCGACGCGCACCGCGAGCCAGATCGTCGCAGGAGCACTTCAATCCCGGCGAGGCGCACCAGCCCTCGGGGCCGCTCTACGGCGTGCAGTTCTCGCAGCTGCTCGTGCTCGGACGTGAATCGCAACGCTCCGCATGGCAGCGTGGGACCCAAGCGATCGCCGCTCGGCCTCGCGGCCGATCCGGGCGGATTGCCGCTGTACAGGGCGGAACGTGTGGTCGGCGGCATCGGCAGTCGAGGCCGACGGGCAATACGGCATCGATCGCGACATCATCGACATGGACACCGAACGTCGAGGAGTTGGTCGCGGTCGCCGGCGCGACGCGGCTACGCCGCGCCCGCCGACATTCGCGGCGATCGCATCACGGCCGACGGGCGCACGTTTCGCTACGTCGACTCCGAATCCATCGTCTCGGATCCCGCGAAGGCGCCGGCGTTCGACGCGCATTGCCGGGGCACCTCGTCGCCGTCGACGGCTACACGGACGCCGGCGCGTGATCCAGGCCGGCACGGTCGTTCGGAAGCGCCGGCATCCGGTGTGCGCGCCGATACCGGGGACCTTCGCGCGCGTCGGGCGGATGGATCCTCGTCGACGCGGCAACGGGCCACGCTATCCCAGCCGCGCGCGACGCGGCCGAGGCGGACCGCTGCGCGCGAGACGAGGTCACGACGCATCGTCCTGAACGAGCGACTCGCGATCGCCAACCGGGCGCGCGGGCAGATCCGCCGGCCGCTTGGGATCCAGCGCGGAGGTGACCGTCACCGTGGTGGACCTCAACGGCGACATCCTCGCGCCTCGTCGCGCACGCCCGATGCGCCCGGTGTTCGGCATCGACGTCGCGGTGCAGAAGGCGCGCACCGCCATGTTCTTCTCGAGCGACCCGACGCCGCCGGCGCGGCTCGCCTCGGTCGCCGCCCGCGCAGTACCTCTCGACGATCTGCGGAAGCGCATCGATCTCGCAGTATGTCGATCGCATGCGCAGCGCTTCCTCGGCGATCCCGCGGCGCTCACCGGCAACATCGCGTGGAGCGCGCGCGCGATCGGCAACATGCACCGGCCCGTTCTTTCCCGACGGCATCGACGGCACGCCGCCGGGACCACTCTCGACGCCCATCGCGCGTGGAGCCCCTTCAACGTGGGCTTCCAGCTCGACCTCGTCTACAACCAGATCGTGAAGGGCGATCGGCGGCGATACCTCGGCGGGATGCGCGGGGCGCCAGCCGGCGGGCGCCGGGACCGGTGCCGCCGATACGGGCATCCCGAAGCTGCGCAACGGCGTGCAGATCTTTCCCGGCGGCGTCCCGATCTATCGCGGCAACAAGCTGGTCGGCGCGATCGGCGTGTCCGGCGACGGCGTGGACCAGGACGACATGGTCTCGTTCCTCGGCCTCGCCAACGCCGCGAACGGACCTGGGCACGGGCCTCGCGCAACGCGCCGGCGGCGATGCGCGCCGACACGCTCGCGCCCATGGGCACGCCGCTTCGCTACGTGCAGTGCCCGCAGTCCCCGTTCAACGACTCGACGGACGAGAATGTCTGCGCGGGCCTTTAGCCTGCGTGATGCTCTGCGCGGACGTGTGCCGGCCCTGTCGCGCAGGCCTCGCCGACAACGGCCGAATCCTCCGCGTGCCCAATCGCGACGAGCGAGATCGTCCCGCGCCGCGCCGGTCCGAGCGTGCCCGAGCAGCTACTTCCCTCCGCCGGTCGATCCGCGGCAGGTGCCTCCGCCCATGGCGGCGCTGCCGCCGCGCGAGACGCTGCCCGTGCCCGATCGCTGGCGCATCATGCAGGCACTCGGCGTCAAGTATCCGCTGGTTCGACCCGTACGACCAGAACGTGCTCAAGGGCGATCTTCCGCTCGGGGACGATCCGTGGGTGCGCGAGCACTTTCCCGGCGCTCGCCGAGCGCATGGGCGACGACTGGTTCGTGAACCTCGGCGCCGTCTCCGACACGCTCGCGGAGTTCGCGCCGGCTGCCCGACGCCCGTCGGCGCGCAGACCTACGCAGCGGCCCGGCGAGCTACGACGTGTTCGGGCAGGGCAAGCAATCGACGTTCGCCGAGACGCTGATCTTCTCGCTGTCGCTGATCAAGGGCGACACGACGTTCCGGCCGCCCGACTACGAATTCCGCTTCGTGCCGGCGATCAACTTGAACCGCTCCGACGTCGAGGAGGTGCGGGTGCTGCGCGTCGATCCGCGCGAGGGCACGACGCGCAACGACAGCCACGTCGCGGTGCAGGAGCTGTTCGTCGACATGCACCTGCGCAACGTCTCCGACCGCTACGATTTCGACTGCGATCCGCGTCGGCATCCAGCCGTTCACCGCGGATTTCCGCGGCTTCCTGTTCCAGGACCAGCCGCTCGGCGTGCGCCTCTTCGGCACGCGCGACAACAACCGGTGGCAGTACAACCTCGCGTGGTTCCGGCGCATCGAGAAGGACACCAACTCGCGGCTTGAACGACCTGGGCGCGGCGCTGCGCAACGACGACGTCTTCGTCGCCAACCTCTACCGGCAGGACTTCCCGGTGCCCGGCTTCACGTCGCAGGCCACGGTCATCGTACGACGCGAACCGCGAGGGCGACGGCGAGTACTACGACAACAACGGCTTCCTGGTGCGTCCCGCGGTGCTGGGCGACGCGCGCCCGCACGACTACACGGTGACCTACCTCGGCTACAACGGCGACGGGCACTTCGGGCGCTGGAACCTAACGGCCTCGATCTACTGCGCGCTTCGGCACGCGACAACCACGACCCGATCGCGCAGAAGCCGCAGACGATCCGCGCGGGCTTCGCCGCGGCGGAGCTGTCGCGCGACTTCAACTGGATGCGCCTGCGCCTGAACGCGCTCTACCAGTCGGCGACAAGGATCCCTTCGACGGCAAGGCCACCGGCTTCGACGCGATCCTCGAGAATCCGCAGTTCGCCGGCGCCGACACGAGCTACTGGATCCGCCAGGCGGTGCCGCTGATCGGCGGCGGCGGCGTGGCGCTCTCGGGGCGCAACGGCGTGCTGGCGAGCCTGCGCTCGTCGAAGGACGAGGGCCAGTCGAACTTCGTCAATCCCGGGCTCGAGCTCATCGGCGTCGGCGCGGACTTCGACCTGACGCCGCACGTGCGCGCCATCGGCAACGTCTCGTACCTGCGGTTCGCCAACACGACGGTGCTCGGCGTGCTGCGCAACCAGGCGCCGCCGCCGCAGCGAGATCGGCTGGGACGTCTCGGCGGCGGTGCAGTGGCGGCCCGTTCATGACGCCAGAACATCGTGCTCAACGCGTCCGCCGCGGTGCTGTTGCCCGGGCAAGGGCTTGAAGCAGCTCTACGACGAAGGCGAACGCGGGCCGCAGTATTCGGTGCTGGTCAACGTCGTTGCTGACCTTCTGACGATGACGCACGGCCTCGCGCGACACAGGACCTCCGAGGACGCGATGACGTCGCCTTCGGGGCTCGCTCGTGGCTGCGCTGCGCGCGGCACGATCGCTGTCGCTTTCGCGTCGTCGTGCGAGTCGCCGGTCATCCGCGCCGTATGTCGCCGCCGCCCGCCGGCACCGGCAGCGCAGACGGTCGACGCAGGCGCAGGCGAAGAGCGCGGGCTGCATGAGCTGCCACACCGCGACGGACCGCCACACGATGCACCAGAACCCGGGCGTGATCCTGGGCTGCACCGATTGCCACGGCGGCGAACGCGCGTGTCGATGCGCAGCGGGCTGCAGCGCGAGGACGCCCGCGTATCGTCGGCCTCGATGCGACGGCCCACGTGCTGCCGCGCTATCCGAAGGCATGGCACTGGCCCGTCGAGCGCCAATCCGGAGCGCAGCTACACGCTGCTCAACCGCGAAAGCCCCGAGTTCATCCGCTTCGTGAATCCCGGCGACTTCGCGTCGCGCGCGAGTCCTGCGGCGCCTGCCACCTCGCGATCATCCAGGCCGCCGAGCGCAGCCTGCATGGCGACCCGCGCGATGTTCTGGGGCGGCGCCTCGTACAACAACGGCATCCTGCCGTTCAAGCACTACATCCTCGGCGAGGCGTACACGCGCGACGGGCAGCCGGCGCCTCGATCGTGAATCCGGTGACGCTCGATCCGTTCATGACGCTCGAAGGGCATCCTGCCGTCGCTCTACCCGCTGCCCGCGTGGGAGACGGTTCCGCCAGCGCGACATCTTCCGCGTGTTCGAGCGCGGCGGCCGCATCGATCTCGACGCAATTCCCCGAGATCGGCCTGCCGAACTCGCAGCGGCGCGCTGCAGAAGCTCGACGAGCCCGGCCGTCCCGACATCCGCCAGTCGAACCGCGGACCCGGCACCGGGCAGCCGCATCGCGGTGCCGGTGATCAACATCACCAAGACGCGCCTGAACGACCCGCACCTGTGGTTCCTCGGCACCAACGACCAGCCCGGCGACTATCGCTCGTCCGGCTGCGCGGCGTGCCACGTGGTCTATGCCAACGACCGCGATCCGGCGCACTCCGGGCCGCTATGCGCGCGTTCGGCCACGACGGCGAGACCGCAGACCGTCGATCCGACCATCCCGCAAGGACGAGCCGGGCCATCCGCTCCAGCACGCGCTTCACGCGCGCGATCCCGACGTCCCAGTGCATGGTCTGCCACATGCACCAGCCCAACATGTTCGTGAACAGCTTCTCGGCTACATCATGTGGGACTACGAGTCCGACGCGCCCGTCCATGTGGCCGAAGAAGCAGAAGTATCCGACGGACGCCGAAGCGCGCGAAGATCCTCGACCGCAATCCCGAGGAGGCGCGCGATCCGCGGCAAGTGGGGCGATCCGGAATTCCTGCGCAATGTCTCGACGCTCAACCCGCAGCTCAAGGACACGCAGTTCGCCGACTACCACGGCCACGGCTGGAATTTCCGCGCGGTGTTCAAGCGCGACCGCACGGGCGACCTGCTCGACGCGGACGGCAAGCGTCGTCGCCGACGACGATCCCGCAGAAGTTCCAGAAGGCCGTGCACCTGCCGTCGATCCACGTCGACGTCGGCATGCAGTGCGTCGACTGCCACTTCTCGCAGGACGCCCACGGCAACGGCCACATCTACGGCGAGGTGGCCGCCGCGATGGAGATCGACTGCGCCGATTGCCACGGCACGGCGGACAAGCTACCCGACGCTGCGCACCTCGGGGCCGGCGGCGCCGCCCGGCGGCACGCGACCTGTCGCTGCTGCGCACGCCGGACGGGCGCCGGCGCTTCGAGTGGCGCGAGCGGCAAGCTCTACCAGCGCTCGGCGCGTCGATCCCGAGCTCGAATGGCAGATGACGCTGGTGAAGGACACGGTCACGCCGGGCAACCCGAACTACAACGAGAAGGCGGCGCGCGCCAAGCTGATGTACGCCGGCGACGACGGCCGCGCCGGCAAGTGGGGCGCCGGCGTGCCGACCGAGCTCGCGCACGGCAACGACAAGATGACGTGCTACACCTGCCACCTCTCGTGGACCACGAGCTGCGGCGGCTGCCATCTGCCGATCCAGGCCAACTGGAAGACCGAGCGCCATCACTACGAAGGCGGCGAGACGCGCAACTACGCGACCTACAATCCGCAGGTCGCGCGCGACGACATGTTCCTGCTGGGCATCGCACGGGCCGGTCAAGGGCGGCAAGATCGCGCCGGTCCGCTCGTCGCTCGGCGCTGGTGCTGTCGTCGACCAACATCAACCGCGAGCACATCTACATCCAGCAGCCGCCGATCTCGGCGAGCGGCTTCTCGTCGCAGGCGTTCGCGCCGCACTACCCGCACACCGAGCGCAAGACCGAGACCAAGACCTGCACCGATTGCCACGTCTCGGCGGCCAACGACAACAACGCGATCATGGCGCAGCTGCTGCTGCAGGGGACCAACTTCGTCAATTTCGTCGGCTACAACGCCTGGGTCGGCGAGGAGAGGCGACGTCGAGCGCGGTGCAGGTCACCGAATGGGACGAGCCGCAGGCGGTGATCGGCAGCTACCTGCATCGCTACGCGTATCCCGGACTACTTCGCCGCGCACCAGAAGCGCGGCCAGCGCCTGCCAGAACGCGTACGAGCACGGCTCGGCGGCACGGTCGGCTGCATCGCAGCTGCGCGGCGAATATCTGTACGTCGCCGAAGGCGCGGGCGGCATGCGCGTCTACGACGTGGCCAGCATCGCGCAACAAGGGCGTGTCGCAGAAGCATCATCACCGCGCCGTTCTCGCCCGCTCGGACACGACACGCACATCGCCTCGACGCAACGCCACCTGCGTGGCGCTGCCGACCAACCAGTCGATCAACCCGCTGCGCAACGCAGGGCGACCTGATGCGCGTCGACGAACCAGGAGCAGCCGTTCCATCCGATCTACCACTACGCGGTCGATCACCGATGCCGGCGAGGGCCTGATCCTCGTCGAACGTCGATACGCTGGCCGACGGCGAGCCGCGCAACAATTTCCTCAAGCGCGCGCTCACCTGGAATCCCGGACGGCGTGCTCGAACGGCGCGCGCGCACGTGACGCTCGGCGGGCACTACGCCTACGTCGCCGCCGACAGCGGCATCGTCATCGTCGACCTCGACGATCCGCTGAAGCCGCAAGCTGGTCGCGCAGGTGCCGATTGACGGGCGCGCGCGCGCAGCGCGCTGCAGTTCCGCTATCTGTTCGTCGCCGACGCGCGCGGGACTCGAGGTGGTCGACGTGACCGATCCCGGAGAAGCCGCGACCTCGTGCGCAGGCGCGCGCGTGCCGCTCGCCGACGCGCAGCCGCGTCTACGTCGCGCGCACCTACGCCTACGTGGCGGCGGGCACGCGAGGGCCTCGCGATCGTCGACGTCGAGCGGCCCGAGCAGCCGCAGGCTCTATCACGACGCTACGACGGCGGACGGGCAAGCATCAACGACGCCCGCGACGTGGTCGTCGGCTCGACCAACGCGTCGCTGTTCGCCTACGTGGCCGACGGTGCGCAACGGCCTCAAGGTGATCCAGCTCACCGCGCCCGACACGCAGCCGCAGCTTCTACGGCTTCAGCCCGGAGCCGCAGGCCCGCAGCTGATCGCGTGGCGCGAGACGGCGTCGCCCGCGACGGCGCTCGCCAAGGGCCTCGATCGCGACCGCGCCGTGGACGAGACCGGCGGGCAGATCGCCGTGTTCGGCCGCATCGGCTCGCGCCCGTTCACGCAGCGAGGAGATGCGGCGCATGTACCTGAGAATCGCCGATCGGCAGCGTGTGGACCGTGAAGGACACAATGCCAGGAAGGCGATTGCGATCTTGGGCTGCGATCCCGCCGGCTTCGCTGATTGCTCGGGCCGCGGCTGCATGGGCATGCCGGTGCTCGCCCAGACGCTGCCCTACCAGATCGCACGCGATGAACCTGGGCATCGTGAATTGCGCCAACAGCCTCTGCCACGGGTCGGTGTCGCCGTGGAAGGATTCCGAACATCCTGCAGAACGAGTACGTCACGTGGTCGCGCGTCGACAAGCACGCCACGCGCGCCTACCAGGTGCTCTTCGACGAACGCTCGCAAGCGCATCGCGCGCAACCTCGGGCTCAAGGAGCCGCCCCACGAAGGCGAAGCTCTGCCTCGATTGCCATACGCTACGATCCGCCGCCGGCGCAGGCGCGGCGAGCGCTTCAAGTTGACCGACGGCGTGAGCTGCGAGGCGTGCCACGGCCCGGCCGAGCCCTGGATCGAGATCGCACGTCGCCCCGAACGCGACGCACGCGGACAACGTCGCCCACGGCCTGTATCCCACCAACGAGCCCGTGGCGCAGGCGCGGCTGTGCCTCGTCGTGCCACTTCGGCAACAAGGACAAGTTCGTCACCCACCGCATGATGGGCGCCGGCCATCCGCGCATCAGCTTCGAGCTGGAGACTTTCGCGCAGACGCAAGCCTGCGCACTACGTGATCGACGCCGACTGGGTCAAGCGCAAGGGCAGCCTGGGATCCGACGCGCGGTGTGGGCGGTCGGGCAGGCGCTCGCCGCCTCCGAGCTGCTCGACGTGCTCGCCGACCCGAAGCGCAGCCGCGACGGGCTCTTTCCCGAGCTCGTCGTCTTCGACTGCCACGCCTGCCACCATCCGATGTCGGACAAGCGCTGGACGCCGCGTCCCGGGTCGAGCCCCGGGCGCATCCGCCTCAACAACTCCAACCTGCTCATGCTGCGCCAGATCGCGCGCGTGCGTGCTTCCGGCCGAAGGCGCCAACGAGTTCGCGCAGCACGATGATGCGATCTCAACACGCGCCGTCGCGGGCGACGGCGGCGACCCCGAGGACGCGCGTGCAGCAGATGCGCGCCGCCATCGACGCGATGATCGCCGGCCATCGTCGACGCACTCGTTCACCGGCGCGGACCTGCGCGCGATGCTCGCGGGCCTCGCCGACGACGGCGCGAGGGGCGAGTATCACGATTACTCGGCGGCCGAGCAGGCGACCATGGCGATCGGCGGGCTCATGAGCTTCCTCGGACGCACGCGGCGACGATCAAGGACTTCCGCGGCGCCAACGCGGCGCTCGACCGGCTCTACGACACGGTGAAGGACGACGAGAAGTTCCGGCCCGAGCAATTCCGTGCCGCCCTCGGACGAGCTGCGCGCCACGGTGAATCCGCGATGACGACTACATTCGACCAGCGCGTCGAGTTCCAGCCGCTACAAGATCGGCATCATCGGCTCCGGCCCCGCGGGCCTGTCGGCCGCCGCGCACGCCGCCGAGCTCGGCATCTCGCACGTGCTGCTCGAGGCCGAGGACGCACCTCTCCAACACGATCTACAAGTACCAGAAGGGCAAGCACGTGATGGCCGAGCCGCGCATCCTGCCGCTGCGCAGCCCGCTTGCCGTTCGACGCCGGCAAGCGCGAGGCGGTGCTGGAGACGTGGGAGCGCAGGAGTCGAGAAGCACAAGGTCAACATCCGCTACGGATGCGAGGTGACCGCGATCCGCGGCAGCGACGGCGCCTTCGAGGTGAAGACGAAGGCGCGGCGAGACGTTCTTCTGCGCGCAAGCTGATCCTCGCCATCGGCGTGCAGGGCAACCTGCGCAAGCTGGGCGTGCCGGGCGAGGACCTCGACGGCGTGCAGTACCAGCTCGACGATCCGGACGAGTACGCCGGCGAGACCATCGTCGTGGTCGGCGCGGGCGATGCCGCGATCGAGAACGCGCTCGCGCTCGCGGAGCAGCAACCGCGTGGTCCTCATCAACCGCAACGAGGAATTCGCGCGCTGCAAGGAGGGCAACCTCGCGCTGGTGCTGAAGGCGATCAAGGACGGCCGCATCGAGTGCCGCTACGGCACCTCGGCCGCGAAGGTCGAGCGCGTCGAGGGCGACCGTTCCGCTCGCCTTCAGCGCTGAAGACGCCCGACGGGCCCGGACGTGATCGAGTGCCACCGCATCATCGCGCGCCTGGGCGCCACGCCGCCGCGCAAGCTCGTGGAGAGCTTCGGCGTGAAGTTTCCCGAGCGCGGACCCGGCGCCGTGCCGCGGCTCGTCCGACACCTACGAGTCGAACGTGAAGGGCCTGTACATCATCGGCGCGCTGGGCGGCTATCCGCTCATCAAGCAGGCGATGAACCAGGGCTACGAGGTGGTGGAGTTCGCGCTCGGGCGCGACGTCGCGCCCGCCGACGAGCCGCTGCTGCAGAAGAAGTTCGCCAACTTCTCGCGGCGGCGAATCGGTGTCGCAGGCGCTCGACGCTGATCCAGGAAAGCGTGCCGCTGCTGCCGGACATCAACCGCCTGCAGCTGCGCGAGTTCATGCTGGAGAGCGACCTGCGCACGCCGCGCCGAGGGCGAGGTCATCTTCAAGCGCAACGACTACACCAACTCGTTCTTCATGATCGTCGCGGGCGAGGTGCAGGTGGAAGTGCCGCAGGAGCGCAGGCCGCGAACGCTGGTTCCCGCTCGGGCCGGGCCAGTTCTTCGGCGAGCTGGGCCTCATCTCCGGGCGGCGCCGCTCGAGCACGGTGAAGGCGGGCGCCGACTGCGTGCTGATCGAGGCGCCGCGGCGCGCGATGTTGAAGCTCATCGCCTCGGTCGAGTCGGTCCGCAAGCAGGTCGACGAGACCTTCCTCAAGCGCGCGGTGCGCACCTACCTCGCGCCGATGCTTCCCGAGAGCGAGCTCGACGAGCTGCTCGCGGCGGGCGTGCAGCGCGCAAGACCTTCGCGCGGCGGCGAGGCGCTGTTCAAGGAGGGCGACGCAGCCCGACGGCCTGTACCTCATCCGCCGCGGCTCGGTGACGATCTCGCGGCGCATCGGCGGGCGCGAGGTGGTGCTGTCGTACCTGTCGGCGGGCAACTACGTGGGCGAGATGGCGCTCATGTCGGAGTCGCCCCGCAGCGCTACCGTGAAGGCCGCGGTGACCACCGAGGCCGTGATCCTCGACGCGGAGGCCTTCCGCAAGGTGCTCGCGCGCAATCCCGCAGTGGCGCGAGGAGATGGAGGCGCGCTTCCTCGACCGGCTGCGCGCCAACGCGGCGATGGAGGCGCAGCCCGACCCGGGCAACATCATCTCCTTCCTGATGCAGCAGGGCGTGGGCGAGGCGACCGACGTGCTGCTGATCGACGAGACGCTGTGCGTGCGCTGCGACAACTGCGAGAAGGCCTGCGCCGACACGCACGACGGGACCTCGCGCCTGAATCGCGAGGCCGGCCCGACGTTCGCGCAGATCCACGTGCCGACCTCGTGCCGGCACTGCGAGCATCCGCACTGCATGAAGGAGTGCCCGCCGGACGCGATCCACCGCTCCGCCGAAGGCGAGGTCTTCATCGACGACACCTGCATCGGCTGCGGCAATTGCGAGCGCAACTGCCCGTACGGCGTGATCCAGATGGCCGCGATCGATCCGCAGCGGCGCCGGCCCGAGCCTGTGGTCGTGGCTGCTGCTGGGCTCGGGGCCCGAGCCGGGCATGGAACCGAAGGTGAAGTCGAAGGAGCTGGCCAAGAAGGCGGTGAAGTGCGACATGTGCAAGGGATCGACGGGCGGCGCGGCGTGCGTGCGCGCCTGTCCGACCGGGGCGGCGATCCGCGTCAGCCCCGAGCAATTCCTGAACTACGCCGGACCGAACGAATGAGCGCCCGGGAACGCCCGCGCCCATGCCGGTCCTCGAGCTGAACCACTACAACCTGCGCGCCGACGCCGAGCTGCTCGGGCGCGTGCGCGACTGGTATTGCGACAACCTCGGGCTCGCGGTGGGCGAGCGCCCGCCGTTCGGCAACTTCGGCTACTGGCTGTACGCGCAGGGACGTCCCCTGGTGCACCTGAGTGCCGCCGACGAAGGCGAGGAGCGAACGCGGCCGGGCCGCGGCAGCCTCGATCACGTGGCGTTCACCTGCACCGGCTTCGATGCGATGCGCGCACGCCTCGACTCGCGTGCGATCCCGTATCGACTGGCGGAGGTGCCGGCGCGCCAGCAGCGCCAGATATTCCTCGAAGACCCCGCCGGCAACGGCGTGGAGCTCAACTTCGAGCTTTGAGGGCGCCGGCCCGGGTGGCGCCGCTTGACGGGCCCCGGGCGGAGCCACAGAATCGGCCCACAACGCGACGATATCGAGCGCGACCTGAAAACCAATCGAGGAGGAACCCCATGCATCCCATCACGCGTATGCAGCTTGCCGCGCTTGCGGTGGCGCTGGCCGCGGCGCTGCCGTCGGCTGCCCAGCAGGTGACGTTCATGACCGGGCCGCAGGGCGGATCGTGGGTGCCGCTGGGAGGGGCGCTGAAAAGCATGTGGGAGAAGGCGATCCCGGGTCTGAAGATCCAGGAAACACCGGGCGCGGGCATCGCGAACGTGCGCGGCGTGGACGAGGGCAAGGCGCAGATCGGCTTCGCCAATTCGTCGACCACCGCCGACGGCGTGGCCGGACGCGCGCCGTATCCCAGGAAGACGACGAACGTGTGCCAGGTCGCGAACCTCTACCCGCAGTACTTCCAGGTCGCCGCGCTCGCCGACGCGGACATCAAGTCCTACGCCGACCTCAAGGGCAAGACCCTGGTCACGCAGCCGCGCGGCAATACCGCAGAGGCGCTCACCGCCGCCATCCTCAAGCTGAACGGCATGAGCTACCAGTCCCTCGCCAGAGCCAACTTCCAGGCCTCGTACACCGACGCCGTGTCCCTGATGAAGGACGGCCATGCCCAGGTGATGACGCTGGGAACCACCGCGCCGGCCTCGGCGATCATGGACCTCGCGAGCGCACGCGACATCACGATCGTGCCGGTCGACGAGAAGACCATGAAGGCGCTGCGAGCGGAGAACCCGGGCTACCAGGAGCTCACGATCAAGGCGGGCACCTATCCGAACCAGAACAGGCGACGTGCACGTGATCGGCTATTCGACGCACATCGTCGCGGCGTGCGACCTTCCGGAGGACAACGGTCTACCAGATGACCAAGGCGATGGCCACCCACGTGGACACCATGGCGGCGGTCGTGAAGCCGATCCACGGTCTCACGCCCAAGATGATGGCGGCCGACATCGGCGTGCCGTTCCACAAGGGCGCGCTCAGGTACTACAAGGAAGTCGGCGCGCTGTGATGCGGGCGCAACGGCCCTTGGCCGCGGAGCGACACGGCACCCGATCTGTCTCCGACGAAGCGCTCGCGACGAAGCCCGAAGTCGCGGCGCGCTCGTGCGCTGGCGGTCACGCTGATCGCCGTGTCGATGTCGCTGTACCACATGTACGTGGCGGCATTCGGCCCGCCGGAGGCGATGATCTTCCGCGGCACGCACCTGCTGTTCGCGCTGACGCTCGTCTTCATCCTCTATCCCCTCGCGCCCAACGGGGCGCTCGGATGGCGCGCGCTCGACGCGCTCCTGCTCGCCCTGGGCTGGGCGTTCGTGCTGCATATCTTCGCTGAACTACCAGTACTTCCTCAACCGCATCATCTACATCGACGACCTGACCGCCGCGGACAAGTTCTACGCGATCACATCCATCGTGGTCGTGCTGGAGGCCACGCGCCGGGTGATCGGCTGGCCGCTGCCGCTGACGGCGCTCGCGTTCCTCGTCTACGCGGCGTCTTCACCCACGTGACGCACCAGGTGCTGATGGAGCAGATCTACCTTTCCACGGAGGGCATCTTCGGCTCGACGCTCGGCGTGTCGGCGAGCTACGTGATGCTGTTCGTGCTGTTCGGGACCTTCATGGAGAAGAGCGGCACCGGCCAGCTCTTCATGGATTTCGCGATGTCGATCACCGGGCACACCGCCGGCGGCCCGGGCAAGGTCGTCGATCATCTCGTCATGCCTCTTCGGCACCGTGTCGGGCAGCGCGGTGGCCAACGTCATGGTCGACGGCCCGATCACCATCCCGCTCATGAAGCGCACGGGATTCCGGCCCCCGTTCGCAGCCGCCGTCGAGGCGGTCGCATCGACGGGCGGCCAGATCATGCCGCCGGTGATGGGAGCGGCGGCGTTCGTGATGGCGGAGTTCCTCGTCGTGCCCTACGCGCAGGTCGCTTTGTGGGCGGCGATTCCGGCGGTGCTCTATTACGTCGCCGTGTTCTTCGCCGTGCATTTCGAAGCCAAGCGCTACGGGCTCGCCGGCGTCCCCAAGCCGCAGCTGCCGCGACTTCGGGCGGGTGATGACGGACCGCGGCCACCTCTTCATACCGGTCGCTGATCGTGCTTTTCGGCCTGATGTTCGGGTATTCCGGCGCCGCTGTGCGCGCTGGCCGGCTGCGCTCGCCTGCCTGCCGGTGGCGCTGCTGCGCGCAAGCTCACGCGCGAGGGGATCGGCTGGCAGCAGCCTGGTCGACGCGCTCGAGGACGGCGCGCGCAACACGCTGTCGGTCGCGATGGCGTGCGCGTGCGCCGGGCATCGTGATCGGCTGCGTGACCATCACCGGTCTCGGGATCGTCTTCACGCAGTTCGTGATCGAGCTCGCGCACAACTCGCTCGTCCTCGCGCTGGTGCTGACGGCGGTAGCCGGCATCGTGCTCGGGATGGGCATGCCGACCACGCCTTCCTACATCGTGATGGTGTCGCTGCTCGTGCCGGCCATCATCAAGCTCGGCGCCATCACGCCCGCCGCGCACATGTTCGCGTTCTATTTCGCGATCCTCTCCGCGATCACGCCGCCGGTGGCGCTCGCGGTGTTTGCCGCCGCCGGGCTGGCCCGCTGCAACATATGGCAGGCGGGCTGGGAGTCCGTGCGCATCGCCGCGCCTACCTACATCGTGCCGTTCATGTTCGTGTACGAGCCGTCGCTGCTGATGATCGGCGATCCGATCGACGATCGTCACCTCGAGCATCTCCGCGACCATCGGCGTGATGTGCTTCGCGGCGGGACTGCAGGGCTACCTCGTGCCGCGAAGCGCGACCCTGGGAGCGGTTGCTGCTCGTGGCCGCGGCGATCCTGCTGATCAAGCCGGGATACCTCTCGGACGCCCTCGGGCTGGTGCTGCTCGCCATCGTGGCGGCGGCGCAACGCGCCCCGGGCGGGGCGAAGGCCGCGGCGCTCGGCCGCGCCGCCGAGTAGCGCCGAGCCCGAGAAGTCAGTGCTTCGCCTCGCCGATGAGGCGGTCGAGGTGCGGGTCGGCCCGGTGGTTGGCGGCGTTCCAGCGCATCACGAAATACATCGAACCGGAGATGAACAGGCCGAATATCACCACCACGGACTGGATGCGCATGTCGACGCGGATCATGAGCGAGTAGATCGCCAGCATCACCAGGATGCTCACGTTCTCGTTGAAGTTCTGCACGGCGATCGAGTGCCCCGCGGACATGAGCACGTGGCCGCGATGCTGCAGCAGGGCGTTCATCGGCACCACGAAGAACCCGGCGCACGCCCCGATCAGCACCAGCACGACGTACACCGCCGGCATCCACTTGAGCGACACCATGGCGATCACCGCGATGCCCATCAGGATGCCCACCGGCAGCACGTGCACCGCGCGCCGCAGCGGCACCAGGCGCGCGGCCAAGACTGCCCCCAGCGCAACTCCCACGGCCGAAATCCCGGACAGCATGGCGCCCCTTTCCAGGGGCAGGTGCAGGTGGCCTTCGGCCCATTTGATGACGATGAACTGCAGGCTGGCCCCGGCGCCCCAGAACAGCGTCGTGACGGCGAGCGAGATCTGACCCAGCTTGTCGCGCCACAGCGTCACGAAGCAGCGCGAGAAATCCACCAGCAGGCGCACGGGGTTGCGCTCCTGGTGCGGATAGCGCGCGCCGGTATCCGGGATAACCAGGTTGAAGGCCGCCGCGACCACGTAGATCAACGCGATCACGCACATGGCGGCCTCTGGCGGAGTGTCGACGCTGGTGTCGATCAAGGGGAAGTCGAACGACAGCAGCACCTTGGAGATGCGCGGCCCGATGAGCAGGCCGCCCAGCACGTTGCCGAGCACGATCGAGGCCACCGTGAGCCCCTCGATCCAGGCGTTGGCCACCACGAGCCTGTCCGGCGGCAGCAGCTCGGTGAGGATCCCGTACTTCGCGGGCGAGTAGGCCGCCGCGCCCAGCCCCACCACGGCGTAGGCGAAGAGCACCAGCCAGTAGGCCGGCATGTTGCCCACCCGCAGGAACTCGTTGAAGAGGATCAGCCCGCAGCCGATTACCTTGACCAAGTTGGTGACGAACATCACGCGCCCCTTGGGCATCGAGTCGGCGAAGGCCCCGACCAGGAACGCGAGCAGCACGTAGGAGATGGTGAAGAAGAACTTGAGCAGCGGCGTGAGCCACGGTGGACTGTCGAGCTCGGCCAGCATCGCGATCGAGGCGATGAGCAGCGCATTGTCGGCGAGCGACGAGAAGAACTGCGCCGCCATGATCGTGTAGAAGCCGCGCTTCATGGCATCCGCCCGGTGTGGCGCCTCAGCCGCCCGCGCCGTGCGCGACCCACCATTCCCGCAGTGCGGCGGCAGGCAGCGCCGGACTGATGGCGTGGCCCTGCGCGAAGTCGCAGCCCAGCGCGCCCAAAGCCTCGCGTACCTCAGCGCGGTCGACACCTTCGCCCACCACGCGCATGCCGAAGTGGTGGCCGAGGTCGATCGCGCTGCGTACGAGCGCCCGGTTGCCGGGATCGGCGAGCATGCCCGAGATGAAGGGCCGGTCGATCTTCAGCTCGTCGATGGGGAAGCGCTTGAGGTGCGACAGGGACGAGAAACCCGACCCGAAGTCGTCGATCGAGAGCCCGACGCCCACGGCCTTCAGGCGCGTGAGGATCGCCACCGACCGCTCCGCATCGGAGATCATCGAGCTCTCCGCGATCTCGAGCATCACGTTGCGCGGATCGACTCCCCAGGTCTTCACGCTCTGGTCGACCACAGCGGGGAGCTCGCGGTCGGTGAGGGTGCTCACGGACAGGTTCACCGAGAGGCGGATCGCGCGCCCTTCCGCCTTCCATTCCGCCGCCTGGCGCAGCGCGGCATTGAGCACCCAGTAGGTGAGCGAGCCGATGAGCCCGGTGCGCTCGGCGATGCCGACGATGGTGAGCGGGGGAACGACCGCGCCCTGCGCCGGCGTCCATCGCAAGAGGGCCTCGGCGCCGATCGCGCGCCCGCTGACCACTTCCACCAGGGGCTGGTAGTGCAGCTCGAGCTCGTTGGCGCGAATCGCACGCTCGAGGTCGAGGTCGAGCCCGCGGTACACCTCGGTCTCCACGGCCTCGTCGCCCTGGAAGACGTGGTAGCCCTCCTCGCGGGTCGCGGCGATGTGGCACGAGACGTCGGCGCCCATCAGCAGCTCCGCCGGGTCGAACCCGTGCTCCGGCAATGTCGCGATGCCCACGCAGGGTCGCAGTACCGCCGAGCCGCCCTCGTGCACGATCGGCCGGTCGAGGGCCCGCAACAGCTTCACCGCGGCGAGCACGGCCTGGCTGGGGTGGGCGAGGCGGGGCAGCACGACGCACACCTGCTCCTCGCCGATCGCCGCCACCCGGTCCTCGGGGCGCAGCGCCTTGCGCAGGCGCTCCACCACGAGGGCCATCGTCATCGCCGTGTCGGGCCCCCTCAGCAGCGCGTGCAGCCGGTCGACGCGGCGCAGCTCGAGGATCAGCACCGCCAGCCTGCCCTCGGTCGCCCGCGCGATCGCCGCCTCCCGGTCGAGCAGGCGCAGCAGATCCTCGCGCGTCTCGGGCGGAGCGGGGTCGGGCGCTGCCTGCGGCGGGGGAACGGGGGGCGTGGTGGCGGACAAGCAGCCTCAGCTCAGGTAGTAGTCGCGCATGTCGAGCCCGTGGGCGCCGCTCGGGAGGCCGCGCTTGATGAACACGCCTTCCTCGCCGCCCACCTTCGGATCGTAGAGCAGGTCGATCATCGCGGGGTGGGGAAGCGGCGACTTGTCGGGGCCGGTGACCACCAGCACGCGGGGCTTGAGCCGGCGCAGCTTGTTGTGCGCCACCACCACGGCGACCTCGCCGGTCGACAGCTCGATCAGCGAGCCCACCGGGAAGACGCCCACCGAGGACACGAACTGCTGCACGAGCGGCTCGTGGAAATACTCGCCGGCCCACGAGGTGATGTTGCGCAGCGCCTCGTACGAGGACACCGCCGCGGCGTAAGGCCGGTGGTTGGTGAGGGCCGCGAAGCAATCGACGATCCCCGCCATGCGCCCGACCACGCCGATCTCGTCGCCTATCAGGCCGTGGGGATAGCCGCTGCCGTTCATGCGCTCGTGGTGCTGCGCGATGCCCTCGATGACCTCGACGTGGAAGTTGGGCGTCTGGGAAAGGATGTCGAGGCCGTGCTGCACGTGTGCCTTCACCTCCTCGAACTCGCCGCCCGTGAGCCGCCCCTGCTTGTCGAGCAGCTCGCGCGGCAGGCGGATCTTGCCCACGTCGAGCAGCAGGCCCACCTGGGCGAGGATCGCAAGATGCGTCTTCGGGAATCCCAGGTGGCGCCCGAATGCGGTGAGGTACACCGAGACCTGCAGGCCGTGGCCGTAGGTGCCGATGTCCTGCTCGCGCAGGCGCGCGACCCACATCAATGCATCGGGGTTGCGCACGATGCTCTCGACCATGTCGCCGACGATCTCCTCGACCCGCTCGACTTCGAAGCGCTGACCCAGGCGGATGTCCGACGCCAGCTTCTCGAGCAGGTCGGTCGATCGCTGCACCAGCTCGCGCGCGCGCGGCACCTCCTGCTCGACGCTCACCGCGTCGCGATAGGTGGTGACCACGACTCCCGGCGGCGCAAGAGCGGCGCGCGCCTCGAATTCCTGCGGTGTTTCCACGGGCGCTTCGCGCGGCACGGGCGCGGCCTCGTGGTGGAACATGCCACGCAGGCCGGACAGCATGCGGCCGAAGAAGCCGCCCGAGGCTACCGCCAAGACGGACGGCGGCGGCAGGCTGTCGCGCGCGCCTGCGCCCGCGGGCGTTGCCGCAGCCGTCGCTACGGAGCGCGCGCCTTCGGGCGACGGCCGCGCGCGCGCGGCCTTGGGCGCTTCTTCGGGAAGCGGCGTGGCGACATCGGAATGGACTGTGGTGCCCGAGGGCGCGGCGACAACGCGCTGCACGACAGATCCCGAGGTGCGGGCCGGCGGGGCGCTTACCGGTGGGCCCTCGTACTCGTCGCCCGTCGAGCGCGTGCGCTCCACCATCACGAATTCGCAATGGGCGCGCAGCGCGGCGATCTGTTCCTCGTCCTCGATCAGGAATCCCTGCAGCAGGAACGGCGTGTCGACCCATGGCCGATCCAGGTCGGCGACGAACATGCCGATCCTGAGCTCGTGGGTGAACACCTTGGTCGCCATTTCCCCGGCATTCTAAGGGAACGAGGGGCGCGCGCCGCGCGAACCCCTATAATTCTTCCCCGGCCGCGAGCCCTTCCGGCGCGCCTTCCCCCATCCTTCCCGACCTTGAGCCCGATTCTCGCCGGCGTCCGCGTCCTCGACCTGTCGCGCGTGCTGGCCGGGCCCTGGTGCACGCAGATCCTCGCCGACCTCGGCGCCGACGTGATCAAGGTCGAGCGCCGCCGGGCGGCGGCACCCGGGCGGCGACGACACGCGCGGCTGGGGCCCGCCGTTCCTGCGCGACCGCGAAGGCGCGCGAAACCGGCGATGCCGCCTACTACCTCGGCACCAATCGCAACAAGCGCTCGATCACCATCGACATCGCGCACGCCGAGCGGACGCCGAGCTCGTCCGCACGCTCGCGTGCACAGTCCGACGTGCTGGTCGAGAACTTCAAGGTCGGCGACATGGCGCGCCACGGCCTCGACTGCGGCACGCTGCCCGCGGCCAACCCGCGCCTCGTCTACTGCTCGATCACCGGCTTCGGCCAGACCGGCCGTACCGCGAGCGCGCCGGCTACGACTACGCCATCCAGGGCCTGGGCGGCCTGATGAGCGTGACCGGCCCGTCGCGCGCCGAGATCGCCGACGACGCGCCGGGCGGCGGGCCGCAGAAGGTCGGCGTCGCGGTCGCCGATCTGTTCACCGGCATGTACGCCGTCGACGCGCGATCCTCGCCGCCCTGCGCCATCGCGAACGCGACCGGCCACGGCCAGGCGATCGACATGGCGCTGCTCGACACCCAGGTCGCGATGCTCGCCAACCTCGGCGCCGGCTACCTCGCCACCGGCGTCGCGCCCGCAGCGCGCCGGCAACGCGCACCAGAACATCGTCCCGTACCAGGTGTTCGAGGTCGCCGACGGCCACCTCATCCTGGCCGTCGGCAACGACGCCCAGTTCGCGGCGCTTTTGCGCCGTCGCCGGCCGCCCCGAGCTCGCCGTCGATCCACGCTTCGCCGTCAACGCCGGACGGGTGCGGCATCGCGACATCCTGGTGCCGGTCCTTGCGGCATTGCTCAAGCGAGCGCCCGCGCGGCGCCTGGCTCGAAGCGCTCGAGGCCGGCGAAGGTGCCCGTGCGGCCCGATCAACGACCTGGCCGAGGTGTTCGCCGATCCGCAGGTCCGCATCGCGGGATGCAGACGCGCATCGCCCATCCGCTGGCCGGCGAAGTGCGCGCCGTCGCCAACCCGATGAGATTCTCCGAGACGCCGATCGCGTACGACGTGCCGCCGCCGGTGCTGGGCGAGCATACCGAGGAGGTACTGCGCACCGTGGCCGGGATCGAGCCGCCCGAGCTTGCGCGGCTGCGCGAGCGCGGGGTCGTCTGACCCGTGTAGACTCGCGCATGCAGTCCCCGCAAGGACCCGCTCAGCGAAGAGCGGCCGAGGAGGATAGAGCGTGAAGCCCACGGACATCGCGGTCCCTGGCTATTTTCACAAGGTCGTCGATTGCCAGTGGGCCTGCCCGGCCCATACGCCGGTTCCCGAATACATCCGTCTCATAGCGCAGGGCCGCTACGGGGACGCCTACATGGTGAACTGGGAGTCGAACGTGTTCCCGGGGATCCTGGGCCGCACCTGCGACCGGCCCTGCGAGCCCGCGTGCCGGCGCGGCCGGGTCGAGGAAAACCAGGGCGAAAAGCCGGAACCGGTCGCCATCTGCCGCCTCAAGCGCGTGGCCGCCGACTACAAGGAGGACATCCGGGATCGCCTGCCGGGGCCGGCGGCAAGCAGCAACGGGCGGCGCGTGGCATGCGTCGGGGCGGGGCCCGCCTCGCTCACCGTGGCGCGCGACCTCGCTCCGCTTGGCTACGAAGTGACGATCTTCGAGTCGGACCGTCTGGCCGGCGGCATGATCCGCTCGCAGATCCCGAAGTTTCGCCTGCCCGAAAGCGTGATCGACGAGGAGGTGGGCTACGTCCTGGGCCTGGGCATCGACCTGCGCGCCGGGCAGCGCATCGACTCCCTCGCCGCGCTGCTCGCGGAGGGCTACGACGCGGTGTTCATCGGCTCGGGCGCTCCCCGCGGGCGCGATCTCGACCTGCCGGGGCGCCGCGAGGCGGCGGCGCACATCCATATCGGCATCGACTGGCTCTCGTCGGTCTCGTTCGGGCACGTCACCGGCATCGGCAGGCGGGTGATCGTGCTGGGCGGGGGCAACACCGCCATGGACTGCTGCCGCTCCTCGCGCCGGCTGGGCGGGGAGGAGGTGAAGGTCATCGTGCGCTCGGGCTTCGAGGAAATGAAGGCGAGTCCCTGGGAGAAGGAGGACGCGATGCACGAGGGCATCCCGATCCTCAACTACCTCGTGCCGACCGCGTTCCTGCACGACGCCGGGCGCCTCACCGGCATGCGCTTGCGCAAGGTGAAGGCAGTCTACGACGACAAGGGCCGGCGCTCGCTCGTGCCCACGGGCGAGCCCGACGAAGTCCACGCCTGCGACGACGTGCTGGTGGCGGTGGGGCAGGAGAACTCCTTCCCCTGGATCGAGCGCGACATCGGGGTGGACTTCGATGCTTCGGGGATGCCGGTGGTCGATCCTGTCACGCTGCAGTCCACGCGCCGCGAGGTGCTCTTCGGGGGCGACGCGGCCCTGGGCCCCAAGAACATCATCTGGGCCGTGGCGCACGGGCACGACGCGGCCATCTCAATCGATCGCCTGTGTCACGGCGAGCCGCTCTCCGACCGGCCGCCGCCGCACGTGAACCTGGTCTCCCAGAAGATGGGTATCCACGAATGGAGCTACGACAACCAGGTGGCCCCCGATGCGCGCTACAAGGTGCCGCTCAAGGAGCTCACGATCGCGCTGAAGGACATCCGTCAGGAGGTGGAGATCGGATTCGACCCGCAGCTGGCATGGAAGGAGGCGCAGCGCTGCCTCAACTGCGACGTGCAGACGGTCTTCACGCCGCGCCTGTGCATCGAATGCGACGCGTGCGTGGACATCTGCCCGATGGACTGCATCACGTTCACCGCCAATGGCGACGAGCCGGAGCTGCGCACGCGGCTCAATGCACCCGCGGCGAACCTCGCGCAATCGCTGTATGTCTCGGCCGCCCTCAAGACCGGACGCATCATGGCCAAGGACGAGGACGTTTGCCTGCATTGCGGCCTGTGTGCCGAGCGCTGCCCGACCGGCGCGTGGGACATGCAGAAGTTCCTGCTGGAAACCGCACGGGCTGGGCCGGCTTGCGGGCAGTCCTCCTCGAGGCGCGCGGCGGCATGAGGTTACGCCTGTAATTCCGCCGAAATCTGCAATTGCGTCCACACCAATAAAATGCGCCGGCATCCGGAGACTTCATGAGGAGATGGACGATGCCGACGCAACGCCACAGGACTGCCCGATGCCTTGCGCTGGCCATCTGCGCGCTGGGAGTTACCCTGGCTGCCGCCGCGGGCGAAGACGCGCGGGTGGTGTCGAAGACGGAACCGGAGTTTCCCCACGAGGCGCTGCGCGCCGGGGCCGACGAGGGCAAGGTGCGGGCGCGCGTGACAGTCGACGGGTCGGGCGAGGTCACGCGGGTCGAGATCCTCGAAGCGATTCCCCGGCGGCTCTTCGACCGCGCGGTGATCCGCACGCTCTCGCAATGGAAGTTCAATGCCGGAGCGGACGGCCGGCTGGTCGAGGTCGACGTGAATTTCCACCGTTGAGCTCGCCGCGGCGGTTACCGTTGAAAGGCCGCCATGGTTGACCGGACATGGTGCCGGCGAACATAGTTCCGTCGCCTTCGGGTGCCTCCGATGCGGCGCAAGGGCAGGTGAGTGCCGGCCGCGGCGAACGCGCCCGGTAACAATCAACGACGTGCGACCAGGAAGGCACGGCAAGCGGCGCCCTGCGCCAGCAAGGAGATCACGATGGTTCTACGTAACCTGACAATCGGCACCCGGCTTGCGTTCGGCTT
Organism: uncultured beta proteobacterium; assembly: GCA_963758215.1. Classification (GTDB taxonomy): domain Bacteria; phylum Pseudomonadota; class Gammaproteobacteria; order Burkholderiales; family Usitatibacteraceae; genus Usitatibacter. The sequence continues at coordinate 41,408 of CAVWUN010000004.1, forward strand.
CGGCGCCATCCTCGTCATCATGATGATCGTTTCCGTCGGGGGCACGGCGCTCGGCACCAACAGCCGCAAGGACCTCGCCGCCGTGGCGGCCGCCGCCAGCGCCAAGGAACGCGTCGCCGCCGACATGAAGGAGCTCGTGCTGGAGCGCTCGAGCGTGATGCGCAACGTGGGACTGCTCACCGACTTCAAGGCGATGCAGGCCCAGGAGCAGATCGCCAACGGCCTGAGCGCCAGGTATGTCGACGCGCGCGCCAGCATGTCGCGCCTCGAATTGAGCCCGGCCGAGCGCGCGGTGCTCGACAACCTCGAGAAGCTCGACATCCAGGTGAAGGAGCCCTTCAAGAAGGCCCTCGAGCTGCAGAGCGCCTTCCGCAACGAGGAGGCGGTGGGATTGCTGATGAATGACGTGGACCCGGCGGTCACCAAGACCATGGCCGAGCTGGACCATCTCTCCGACATGCAGAAGAAGGCCAACGAGGACGCCACCGCGATGGCGCTGGTCACCGGCGATCGCCTGGCGACCACGACCTACGTGGTCGAGACCGTGGTGCTGGTCATGGCCGTCCTGCTCGCCTGGGCGATCACCCGCAGCATCGTGACGCCGCTGCGCGAGTCGGTGTCCATCGCCAAGCGGGTAGCCTCCGGAGACCTCACCTCGCAGATCCATCCGAGCGGCAAGGACGAGGCGGCGGAGCTGCTCAGGGCGCTGCGCGACATGAACGAAGGCCTCGGCCGCATCGTCCTGCAGATCCGCACCGGTGCCGAGTCGATCGCGGTAGGAGCCAACCAGGTCGCCTCCGGCAACCAGCAGCTTTCCAGCCGCACCGAGGAGCACGCGAGCTCGCTCGAGGAGACCGCCTCCACGCTCGAGGAATTCACCACCACCGTGCGCCAGAACGCCGAGCACGCCAAGCAGGCGAGCCAGCTCGCCGGAAGCGCCTCGGCCACCGCACAGAAGGGCGGGGAAGTGGTGAACAAGGTCGTGACGACGATGGAGGAGGTCACCACCTCGTCCAAGCGCATCTCCGACATCATCGGCGTGATCGACGGCATCGCCTTCCAGACCAACATCCTCGCGCTGAACGCCGCGGTGGAAGCGGCCCGCGCCGGCGAGCAGGGGCGCGGCTTCGCGGTGGTGGCGGCCGAGGTGCGCAGCCTCGCCCAGCGCTCCGCGGCGTCGGCCAAGGAGATCAGGGGGCTGATCGAGAATTCCGTCGGCCGCGTCGAGGCCGGCGCGCGCCTCGTGGAGCAGGCCGGCAAGACCATGGAGGAGCTCGTGGCCTCGGTGAAGCGCGTGGCCGAGATCATGACCGAGATCGCCTCGGCGAGCCACGAACAGAGCTCGGGCATCGACCAGATCAACCGGGCGATCACCCAGATGGACACCGTCGTGCAGATGAACGCTTCGCTCGTGGAAGAAGCCACGGCCGCGGCCACCAGCATGGCCAACCAGGCGGGCGGCCTCGCGCGCTCGGTGGCGCAGTTCCGCCTCGATGCGAGCGCGGCAGGCGCCGCGCCCGACCAGGCTGCAGCCGGCAGCGCCCTTGCGCCGCTTACGCGGCACGCCGCTCCCGCCGCACCCAAGGACCTGCGAACGGAGGCGCGGCGCGAGCCGGTGCTTGCCGCAAGCCAGGAGGAAGACTGGAAGGAATTCTGACCGAGTACCGATTCGTTAGCAGAGCCGGGCGAGCGCACCGCCAAAGGCCATAAGAAAAGGACAGCGACCATGCCACTGATTGCAATGACCCGCGAAATGGGATCCCTGGGGAAGGACGTCGCAGCCGGCGTCGCGGCGCGCACCAACCGCAAGGTCGTCTACCACGAGATCATCGAGCCGATCGCCAACAAGATGCGGCTGCGCAAGAGCCACGTCGAGCGCTTTCTCGACGGCAAGTCGGGGCTGTGGGAACGCCTCACGACGGACAAGACCAGCCTGTCGATCTTCACCGCCGACGAGACGTTTCGCTTCCTGCGCGACGGCTCGACGGGAGTGATCCGCGGCTGGGGCGCGGTGCACCTGCTGAAGGACATTCCACACGTGATCCGGGTGCGCGTCTGCGCGCCATTGGAGACGCGCATCGTCCGCATGATGGAGCGCCTTGCCACCGACAACCGGCAGACGGTGGAGAACGAGATCGAGATGAGCGAGGAAGCGCACACGGCGATCACCAAGCGCCACTTCGGGGTGAACTGGCGCGACCCGGAGAACTACGACCTGGTGCTGAGCACGGAGCGCCTGAGCGTCGAGGAATGCGTCGACGAGATCGAGAACATGATGCGCAGGGAGCGCTTCCAGGAAACGCCGGAGTCGCTGCGCATGGTCGACAACGTCGCACTGGAATGGAGCGTACGCTCCGCCCTGCGCCGGGACGGGCGTACCGCCGCCACCAATATCACGGTAGAGTGCGTCGACGGCCACATCACCCTCGCCGGGGTGGTCGATACCGTCAAGGTCTCCGCGGCAGCCGCCGAGGTAGCCGGGGGGGTCGAGGGCGCAACGGGCGTGGACAACCAGCTCAAGACGACCGATGGGGTGGGGTCGCGCTACCGGCGGGAATCTTGAGGTCTGGGGCAGGCAAGGCAGCGCGGCCGTGGCATTGGGACCGAGGGGCGCGAGGGACGGAGCCGGTAATCGAACATGGCAGCGCGAGTGGTCTTGAGCTTCGACGATGCGATCGTCAAGGAGGTGGAGCTATCCCGGCCGGTGACGGTGGTCGGACGGCATCCCGACTGCGACGTCGTGATCGAGCACCCCGCCGTATCCGGCCGGCACATGCTCTTCCGCCTCGTGAACCGCACCGTTTATGTCGAGGACCTCGCGAGCACCAACGGCACCAAGGTGAACGGAATCGCCACCAGCCACCAGGTGGTCCATCACCTGGACATGATCGAGGTGGGCCGGCACAAGATGCACTTCTTCGACGACACGCTGATGTCGGGGCGCGTGGGCGACCTGGAGGACACGGTGCTCACCGACTACGAGCGCACGATGCTCGCCGCCAACGTCGCGGCGGAGCCGCCGCGCCCGGCCGCCGCGCCGGACCAGGATCTGTCGCGCACCATGGCGATCGTGCGCGACCCGGCGCTGCGGATGCCCGCGGCAGGCGCCGCGCAGCCGGCGCGCAACGCCGATGCCAACGCGCTCGCATTGCGCGTGGTCGCCGGGGCACGGGCGGGCAGCGTCATCGCCCTGGAGCAGGCCAACACCCTCATTGGGGCCTCCGGCGGCGATACCGCCCTGGTGGTGCGGCGCGGGGATGCGCTTTTCCTGGCCCGATTCTCGGGCAGCCGGCCGCCGCGCCTGAACCGCACCGACCTGGGTCCCGGGACCCACCAGATCGCGGCGCGCGACGTGATCGAGGTGGGCGGCTTCACCTACGAAGTGATCGAAGTGGCCAACGAACGGGCGCCGGAAGCGCCGCGCAGGGGGTAGGACCATGACGCAACAAACAACGGGTCCGGCGGACGCGAGCGACGCCGAGCAGGCGGCAGACCTGCTGGTGACCGTGGCGACCACGCTCAACGAGCGCCTCGCGGTCACGGCCGACGAGCTGGCCCGCAGCCAGGTGCTGCTGCGCGAGGCTTCCGACGAGCTGATGACCGCCTTTCGCGGCGCTGCCGACCGGATCGTGGCTGCCCAGCGCGAAGACGCGGGCGTCGGCGGACACAAGGCGACGGAGTACGGCCTGGTCCTCGACCACCTCTACCGCGCGGTGCAGCACCTGCAGTCCCACGACCTCGTGAACCAGCTGATCGACGCTCAGAAGCTGCGGGTGGGCAAGATGCGCGAGAAGCTCGAGGAGGCGCTCTCGCTCGCCGCCCCCCCGGTGAGCGATCCCCGGCAGGCGGAGCACTGGATCGAACGCTCGCGCGCGATGCTCGATTGCATCGTCGCCGGCATCAAGCAAATCGACGACGACACCCGGGGCTCGCGCGGTGACAAGCAGCGCGCGGGCAGCGTGGACCTCTTCTGAACGGGCCCGACATGAAGACAATACTAGCCGTTGACGATTCCGCCACGATGCGCGAGATGGTCGCCTTCGTCCTCGAATCCGCGGGCTATCGCGTGATCGAGGCGGAGGACGGCGCGCAGGGGCTCGACCGCGCCACCGCCACCATGGTGGACCTGGTGATCACCGACCAGAACATGCCCAACATGGACGGGCTCACCCTGGTGCGCTCGCTGCGCGAGCTGCGCGACTACAAGAGCGTGCCGATCCTGCTGCTCACCACCGAGTCGTCGGACAGCATGAAGTCGCAGGGGCGCGCGGCCGGTGCGACCGGCTGGCTGGTGAAGCCGTTCGATCCGGCCACGCTGCTCGAGGTTGTCCAGAAGGTGCTGCGCTAGGGCGCTCGATGCCGATCGACCTGAACCGGTTCATCGCGACCTTCTTCGACGAGGCCCAGGAGCACCTGGAGTCGATCGAGGAGATGGCGATGGCGCTCGCCTCGGGGCGCCACGATCCGGAGCTGCTCAACTCCATCTTCCGCGCGGCCCACTCGATCAAGGGCGGCAGCGGAACCTTCGGCTTCACGCAGCTCGCCGAGGCGACGCACGAAATGGAGACGCTGTTCGACGCGCTGCGCAAGGGCCGGGGCAGGCCGATGCCTCGACCGTGCGCGTGCTGCTGGACGCCTGCGATGCCTTCCGCGCCCACCTCGCGCGCCTCAAGGCGGGCGATCGCGGCCCCGACCCGGCGATGGATGCCGCGCGCAAGAGCCTGGCGGGCTACCGAGCCGGCGCCGCACCCGCCGCGCAGCCCGGCCCCGAGTCGGAAGCCGCCAGGCCCGCCGAGGAGGAGTCGATGTTCGTCGCCCTCGCGACGAAGGACGAAGGCGACGCTTACGGGCTGTTCGACGAGGAGCCGGCCCACGCGCACGCGCCCGCCGAGGACAAGTTCGGATTCTTCGAGCCGCTGCCCCCGCCGGGCAGCGCCGAGGCGCGCGCGCGCGCCGAGCAGTCCTCGATCCGGGTGAGCGTCGAGAAGATCGACCGCATCGTGAACCTGGTGGGCGAGCTCGTGATTGCGCAGGCGATGATGCAGCAGTCCGTGGGATCGGTCGCCAACGAGCAGGATGAAAGCCTCACCCACAGCCTCGCGACCCTCGACCGCAACACGCGCGACCTGCAGCAGGCGGTGATGTCGATCCGCATGATGCCGATGGAGTTCGTCTTCAGCCGCTTCCCGCGCCTGGTCTACGACGTGTCCACGCGCCTGGGCAAGAAGGTGAACCTGCGCACGCAGGGCCACGAGACCGAGCTCGACAAGGAGCTGATCGAGCTGCTGATCGATCCGCTGACGCACGTCGTGCGCAACGCCATCGACCACGGCATCGAGTCGCCGGAGGAGCGCCACAACGCAGGCAAGCCCGAGCTGGGCACCGTGGCGATGCGCGCCACCCATCGCGGCGGCAGCGTGATCATCGAGGTTTCCGACGACGGCCGGGGGCTGGACCGCGAGCGCATCATCGCCAAGGCGCGCGAGCTCGGCATGGCGGCCGATGAGTCGATGAGCGAGGACCAGATCTGGTCGCTCATCTTCGAGGCCGGCTTTTCCACCGCGCGCGAGGTCACCGACCTGTCCGGGCGCGGCGTCGGCATGGACGTGGTCCGGCGCAACATCACCTCGCTGGGCGGCAGCGTGTCGATCTCGTCGGTGAAGGGCGAGGGCACCACGATCACCATCCAGTTGCCGCTCACCCTCGCCGTGCTCGACGGCATGATCGTGAGCGTGGCCGAAGAGCAGTACATCGTTCCGCTCGAATTCGTGGCCGAAGCGTTCAAGCCGGGCGACGGCGACATCCGCACCATCGTCGGCCAGCCCTCCCTGGTGGCGGTGCGCGGCGAGCAGCTGCCGATCGTGCGCCTCGAGGACGTCGTGCGCCTGCCGCAGTCGGACGCCCCGCGGCCCCAGCCGCTGTGCCTGGTGGTCGAGGTCGACAACCGCCGCGCGGCCCTGCTGGTCGACAGCCTGATCGGCCAGCAGCAGCTGGTGGTGAAGTCCCTGGATTCCAACCTGCACGCGGTCCCGGGAGTGGCCGGGGCCACGATCCTGGGCGACGGGCGCGTGGCGCTCATCCTCGACGTGACCGCCGTCACCCGCACGATGGCGGCCGGGCGCGCGGCGGCGCGGAGCTTCGGATGACGCCGGCCACCGACCAGCGCCCCGAAGGTACCGCGGCCACGCGGGAATTCCGCTTCAGCGCGGAGCATTTCCGCGTGATCAGCGAGCGCATCTACCGCTTCTCCGGCATCCGCCTTCCCGAGGCCAAGCGCGAGATGGTCTACGCACGGCTCGCGCGCCGCCTGCGCGCGCTCGGCATCGGCTCGTTCGACGACTACGTGCGCTTCCTCGAGCTCGAGCCCGCCGAGTGGGAGCACTGCACCAACGCGCTCACCACCAACGTCACGGCGTTCTACCGCGAGGAGCACCACTTTCGCGATACTCGCCGAGCACGCCCGCGTGCACCAGGCCGACGAGGGCGTGTACCGCGTCTGGAGCGCCGGCTGTTCGACCGGCGAGGAACCCTACACCATCGCCATGTGCCTTGCCGAGACGCTCGCCCAGCGCCCCTTCGAGGTGCTCGCGACCGACCTCGACACGCAGGTGCTCGCCCACGCGCGCGAAGGGCGTGTATCCGCTCGCGTCGGTCGAGAAGCTCGCGCCCGAGCGGCAGAAGCGCTTCTTCCTGCGCGGGTCCGGCCGCCACGAGGGGCGCGCGCGCGTGCGGCGCGAGGTCGCCTCGCGCGTGGAATTCCTGCGCGTGAACCTGATGGACCGCGAGTGGCCCGTGGCGCCCGGCCTGGACGCGATCTTCTGCCGCAATGTGATGATCTATTTCGACAAGCCGACCGCAGGGACGGCTCATCGAGCGTTTCGCCTCGCTGCGTGAAGCCCCACGGCCTGTTCTTCGCCGGCCACGCCGAGAGCCTGCTCGACAACGGACGCTGCTTCCGCCTGCGCGGGCCAAACGGTCTACGAGCTGGCCGGGCGCTCCGGGAAGCGCGCCATGATCCGCGAAGACGATCCCCTGCGCGAGGAGGTCCCCAACCGCTACTTCGACCCGCACTTCCAGAACGAGACGGTCAAGGTGCTGCCCGGCGAGTACTACGTCGACAACGAGGACATGGCGCTGGTGACGATGCTCGGCTCGTGCGTATCGGCGTGCCTGTGCGACCGCCAGGCGGGCATCGGCGGCATGAACCACTTCATGCTGCCCGACGAGGGCAAGCTGATCGGCGCCCACGGCGACATCAGCGCCGGCGGCGCTACGGCGCGTACGCGATGGAGCTGCTGATCAACGAGATGATGAAGCGGGCGGCGCGCCGCGACCGCCTGGAGGCCAAGGTCTTCGGCGGCGGCACCGTGCTGCCGGGCTCATGCTGTCAACGTCGGCGAGCGCAACACGAAGTTCGTCATGGAGTTCCTGAACCTGGAGCGCATCCCGATCGTCTCGCAGGACCTGCTCGACATCTGTCCGCGCAAGGTCTATTTCTTCCCGCGCAGCGGCAAGGTGATGGTCAAGCGGCTGCGCAAGGCGAACAACGACACGATCGTGCAGCGCGAGCGCGACTACGGCGCGCGCCTCTTCCACGGCCCGATCGAAGGCGGTGCGGAGCTCTTCAAATGAACACAGGCGCGAAGATCCGGGTGCTGGTCGTCGACGACTCCGCACTGATCCGCGACCTCCTCACCGAGATCATCAACGAGCAGCCCGACATGGAGGTGGTCGGCTCGGCCACCGATGCCGTTCGCGGCGCGCGAGATGATCCGCAACCTCAATCCGGACGTGATCACGCTCGACGTCGAGATGCCGCGCATGGACGGCATCGACTTCCTCGACAAGCTGATGCGCCTGCGCCCGATGCCGGTGGTGATGGTCTCGACGCTGACCGAGCGCGGCGCCGAGGTGACGCTTCCGCGCGCTCGAGCTGGGCGCGGTCGACTTCGTCGCCAAGCCCAAGATCGGCGTCGCCGACGGCCCGAGCGACTCGGCCGAGAGATCACCGAGAAGATCCGCACCGCCTCGCAGCGCGCGTGCGCCCAGCCGCGCCGGCGGGCGCCGACGACACCGTCGCCTGCCCGCGGTGGCGCCCAAGCGCCCGGTGCCGCGCGGGATCGACCTCCGAGCAGCTGATCTTCATCGGCGCATCCACCGGCGGCACCGAGGCGACCAAGGAAGTGCTGATGAACCTGCCGCCGGATTCGCCGGGCGTCGTCATCACGCAGCACATGCCGCCGGGCTTCACCGCATCGTACGCCAACCGGCTCGACGGCCTGTGCAAGATCCGCGTGAAGGAAGCCGAGCGACGGCGAGCGCGTCCTGCCCGGCCACGCCTACATCGCCCCGGGCGGCTTCCACCTGAGCGTGGAGCGCGTCGGGCGCCAACTACATCGCGCGCGTCACCGACGGCGAGCCGGTGAACCGCCACAAGCCCGTCCGTGGAGGTGCTGTTCGACTCGGCGGCCCGCGTCGTCGGCCCGAACGCGCTGGGCATCATGCTCACCGGCATGGGCGCCGACGGCGCCAGCGCCATGGCGACGATGAAGGACGCCGGCAGCTACAACGTCTGCCAGGACGAGGCGACCTGCGTCGTCTTCGGCATGCCGCGCGAGGCGATCGAGGTGGGTGCGGTGCACGAGGTGGTGGCGCTGGGCCGGCTGCGCGACCGCGCGCTCGCCCGCACGATACGCCGGGAGGCGGCGCGATGAACGAGCTCATGGCGGCCGCCGAGCCGCTCGCCCAGGGCGAGCGCCCGCGGCGCGAGTTCCTCACCTGCCGGCTCGGCGACGAAACCTATGGCATCGACATCCTCAAGGTCCAGGAGATCCGCGAGCTGGAGCGCGTCACGCGGGTTCCCCAGGTGGCGGCCTTCGTGCGCGGCGTGATCAACCTGCGCGGCGCCATCGTGCCGATCGTCGATCTCGGCCTCATGTTCGGCTTCCCGGCGCCGATCCCGCTCGAGAAGGCGAGCGCGATCGTGCTCAACGTGGATCGCCGCATGGTGGGCCTCGTGGTGGCGAGCGTATCCGACGTGGTGGCGCTCGCGGACGACGAGATTCTCCCGGCGCCGGACCTGGGCGAGCGCACCATCGCAACGGCGATCCAGGGGATCGGGGCGCGCCGCGAGGGCGGCGCCGAGGGCGAGGCGGCGAGCATCCTGCTGCTCGACGTGGACCACCTGCTGCGCCGCATCCGCGAGGAGCGTGCGTGAGCGTCAAGATGAACATGGAGCCCCCGCCGGCGGTCGCCGGCGAGGTGCCCGCGCGCATCGGTCCCTACGAGATCCAGGGGGTGCTGGGGCAGGGGCAGTCTGCCACGATCTATCTCGGGCGCGAGCTGTTTCCCGCGCGCGACGTGGCGATCAAGGTCTACGACGCGCACGCGCTCGCCTCGGAGGAACGGGCGCTGTTCCGCTCGCTCTTCCTCAAGGAGGCGCTGCTCGCCAAGAAGCTCACCCACCCGAACATCACGCAGGTCTACGACGCCGCCGCCGACGACGAGCGCGCCTACATCGTGATGGAGTACGTGCAGGCGGGCAGCCTCGACCGCTATTGCCAGCCCGAGGGCCTGCTCGAGCCGCAGCGCGTGGCGCAGCTGCTGGAGAGCGTGTGCGACGCACTGAGCTACGCCAACGCGCTGGGCGTCATCCACCGCGACCTCAAGCCCGCCAACGTCCTCATGGGCGGCGACGGCGAGGCGAAGGTCGCCGACTTCGGCGTTGCGCACACGGCGTTCGCCTTCGACGCCACGCGGGCGCTGATGGTCGGTTCCCCGGCCTACATGGCGCCCGAGCAGCTCGAGCGCAAGCCCGCCTCGATGCAATCGGACATGTATTCGCTCGGCATCATGATGTACAAGATGCTGATGGGCGAGCTGCCGTTTCCGCCCGGCACGCCCGCCGCGCTCGCCACGCGCATCCTGCTGGGCAACCTGCCCAGGCCGGGGGCCTCGCGCAGCGGCCTGAACCCGCTCTTCGACGAGATCTATGCGCGCGCCACTGCTCGCGATCCGGCCGCGCGCTACGAGAACTGGGAGCAGTTCGCCGCCGACCTGCGGCGCATTTCGGAGGGATCGGCCCTGGTCGACGGGGCGACCACGCAGCTCGCCCAGCTGCGCGCCCTGCCGTTCTTCCGCGCGTTCAGCCGCGAGAGCCTCGCCGAGGCGGCGGGCATGGCGCGCTGGTTCGACGTACGCGCGGGCTCGCCGCTGGTGGGTGAAGGCGACCCGGGCTACACTTTCTTCGTAATCGTGCGCGGTCAGATGCGCGTCACGCGGCGCGGCACGCTGCTGCGCATCCACGGTGCGGGACAATGCCTCGCGGAGACCGCCTTCCTGCGCCACTCGGCGGAGCGCCGCTTCGCCAGCGTGAGCGCCATCACCGACTGCACCGTCGTCGAATTCGATCCCGACGTGCTGTGGCTCGCCTCCGACGAGTGCACCCGGCATTTCCACCAGGCGTTCCTCGCCTCGCTCGCCGAGAAGCTCGAGAACGCCGAAGGCGCGCTCGCGGAGCTGCTGGCCGGCAAGAACGTGACCCTTTTCTGAATCCAGCCGCCCGTACATGAAGACTTCCAGCCTCCAGTTCAAGGTCCTGCTGCTCATGGCGGGCGCGATGGCGGTGGCGCTCATCGTCTCCGTGCTCGCGCTCACGCGTGTCTATCACTCGATCCAGGAACTGGACGCCATCACCCGCGAGGACTTCGAGACGCAGCAGGCGATCCTGCGCGCCACGGTGGCCTTCAAGCAGCAGGTGCAGGAATGGCAGAACGTGCTGCTGCGGGGACGCGACTCCGCGCAACTGGACCGGTACTGGGCCGCGTTCGTCAAGAGCGAAGGCGACACGACGGGCTCCGCGCGCGAGGCACTCGCTTCCACGCCGCACGACAACATCCGCGCCATGCTCGAAAAGTTCGTCGCCCTGCACAAGGAGGCGGACCAGACCTATCGCAAGGGATTGGAGGCCTTCAAGCAGAGCAACTTCGATCCGTATGCCGGCGACAAGTCCGTGGCGGGAGTCGATCGCGAGCCCACCAAGGTGCTGCTCGACGCGCAGACCGCCGCCAGCGACATCGGCGCGGAACGCACGCTCGAGGCGGTGCGCAGCGCCGACTCCGGCTACCGCGTGGCGATCGGCGGGACGATCTTCGCGATGCTGCTCGCCCTGGCGGCGCTCTGGATGTTCTTCCGGCGCGCAGTGCTCGGGCCGATCAACGTCGCGGTGCGCTTCGCCGAGCGCATCGCGCAGGGCGACCTGAGCGCCGAGATCCACGCGCGCAGCGACGACGAGGCGGGCAAGCTCCTGAAGGCCCTGGGCAGGATGAGTTCCTCGCTCGCCGACGTGGTCGCTCAGGTGCGCGTCTCCGCCGAAGCGGTGGTCGCCGCCTCGGGCCAGGTCGCGGCGGGAACCACCGATCTTTCGCAGCGCACCGAGGAGCAGGCGTCGAGCCTGGAGGAGACGGCCGCGAGCATGGAGGAGCTCTCCAGCACGGTGAAGCAGAATGCCGACAACGCGCGCCAGGCCGACGACCTCGCGCGCACCGCTTCGAAGCGCGCGCAGCAGGGCGGGGTCGAGGTCGTGCGCGTGGTGACCACCATGACGGAGATCAGCGACAGCGCCAAGCGCATTTCCGACATCATTTCCGTGATCGACGGCATTGCGTTCCAGACCAACATCCTCGCGCTCAACGCGGCGGTGGAAGCAGCGCGCGCCGGCGAGCAGGGGCGCGGGTTCGCGGTGGTGGCCGCGGAGGTCCGCTCGCTCGCGCAGCGCAGCGCGCAGGCCGCCAAGGAGATCAAGGACCTCATCGGGCGCTCGGTCGAGAGGGTCGAGGCCGGCACGCACCTCGTGGAGCAGGCAGGCGATACCATCCAGGCGCTGGTCATCGACGTGAAGCAGGTGAGCGATCTGATGGGCTCCATCGCAGAGGCCTCCGCCGAGCAGGCCCGGGGGGTGCAGCAGGTGAACAAGACGGTCACGGAAATGGACAAGGTGGTGCAGCAGAACGCCTCGGCGGTGCAGCAGTCGGCAGCCGCGGCCGAGGCCATGCGCCGCCAGGCGGACTCCCTGCTGCGGGCGGTGAGCGCGTTCCGGATCGACCGGATGGGACGCGAGGCTGCGACGAGCGCACTCGGGCAGCCGGTCGCGCCCGCGGCCGCGCTCGAGGCCGGCCAGACCCGGCACGGAGCGACCGAGATGCAGCGCAGGCCCGACCCGCGCGACGGCACGGGCGACGACTGGGAGGAATTCTGAATCGGGCCCAGCCTGATACGGGAGACGCAAATGGCAACCAAGACCGCGATACGCGAGGCTACCCGGGAAGTGCTGGTGTTCGTGCTCGGGCGCGAGGAATACGGCGTGGATATCCTCAAGGTCCAGGAGATCCGCGGCTACGACAAGGTGACGCCGATACCCTCCGCGCCCGACTACCTGAAGGGCGTCATGAACCTGCGCGGGGTGATCGTGCCGGTGATCGACATGCGGGTGAAGTTCCGGCTCGCCGAGGTGCGCTACGACACGTTCACGGTAGTGGTGATCCTGCGCATCGCCGGGCGCGTCATCGGCCTGGTGGTGGACGCGGTCTCCGACGTGGTGCGCTTCGCCGAAAGCGACGTGAAGCCCGCGCCGCAGCTCGGAGCCCTGGTCGACAGCTCCTTCCTCGCGGGGCTCGCCACCCATGAGGATCGGATGGTGCTGCTCCTGGACATCGAGGCACTCCTGTCCAGCGGCGAGCTGAACCTGCTCGCGGAGGTAGCGGGGCGGGGACCCTCGGCGTGAGGCCGTACCTGCGATTCGCGCGGCACCACCCGTACCTGCTCGCCGCATTCGTGGTGCTGCTGTTCCTGCCGTGGCTGTGGATGGCGCTGCTCATCCCGGCATGGGCCCTGTGGATCTCCCTGGGGCTGGTACCGCTCGCCGCGCTGGTGGCGCTCGCGCTCGTGATGAAGGACCTCGCCACGGACGACGCCCTGGCGCCGGGCGAGGACGATTTCCTCAAGTGGCGCAAGCGCACGCGGTTGTTCCAGCAGGTGGTGGTCGGGCTCGACACCATGCTCGAGCGCTGGGACGCGGCCTCGCTCGCCAACCGCAAGAAGCTCGAGCTGGTCACCGAATCGGTCGAGGAGGTGATCAAGCTCACGGAGAGCGCGGTAAACGAGATCAGCAAGAGCTTTCGTGTGGTGGTGGGCAAGGCCAACGAGCAGACCGAGGCGGCCATGTCGCTGCTCAAGGGCGACGGCCAGCGCACCGGGATCCTGTCGCTGCCCGACTTCATCAAGGCCTACGATTCGCAGCTGGTGAACGTCACTTCGCACATGACGAGCTTCTCGCAGGCAGCCGACGAGATGGCCCGCCACCAGAAGCGCGTCACCGAGCACGCGCAGGTTATGGAGCAGACCATCGACGGGCTGCGCAACATGGCCTCGCAGATCTCGCGCATCGCGCTCGACGGCTCGGTGGCGATGACCTCCCAGACCCTGAACCCGCGCGACTTCGTCGAGATGACCGACCGCATCCGGGCGATCAGCGCCGAGGCGCACGAGCTCACGCGCAAGACCCGCCATGGGCTCGATGCGATCGGGGACGAAGTGCGCCAGGGCAACAAGCGCACGACCCAGGTGGCGGAAGCCGCGCGTCGCGCCGTGGAGCTCGCGCGCGCCGAGATCACGACGCTCAGCGCGGCCACCATCGAGCAGACGCGCCAGATCGAGATCACGCTGCAGCGCATCAACGACCTCTCGATGGAGATCCAGAAGGACATCAACCAGATCATCGTGGCGATGCAGTTCCAGGACATCACGCGTCAGAAGCTCGAGCGCCTGCACAAGCCGGCCCTGGGAGCCGCTTCCGAATCGCTCGCGCTGCTCTCCCACGAGACCCAGGCCTTGCTGCACGCT
>CAVWUN010000005.1:0-18900 GCA_963758215.1 uncultured beta proteobacterium
CGTGGCCGCACGCCGATGATCGCCTGCACGGCCAACGCCATGAGCGGAGAAGCGGAGAACTGCTACGCCGCGGGCATGGATGACTACATCGCCAAGCCGGTGGAGCTGCTGCGGCTGGCCGAGAAGCTGCGTCAGTGGCTCCCCGCCGCTGCGCCACTCGAACGCGTGATGGACGAATCCGCGCTCGCGCAGATCGCCGTCGGCCCGGAAAGCCGGCGCGAGGTCCTCGCGGACTTTCGCCGCTACAACGATGCGGACGCCGAGGTCCTGGAAGAGGCCATGGCGCACAGCGACCTGCCGGCGATCGCGCACAGCGCACACCGCATCAAGGGAGCGAGCCGCATGGTCGGCGCCGTGGCGCTCGCCGCAGTGGTCGAACGCATCGAACGTTCCAGCCGCGCCGGAGACTGGAATGCAACCGTCGCGTGCGCGGAGGCGTTCCGCCGGGAGCTGGACCGGCTGAATGCGCACATCGACTCGGGTACCAGCCAGACCGTCACGCCGAGCCACGCAGGAGAGCCTCCATGAGCGTTCCCCAACCCATCATCGACATCGCGAAGCTGCGCTTCCTGGTGGTCGAGGACCATGGCTTCCAGCGCTGGGCGCTCGGCCACATCCTCGAGGACCTGGGAGCCCGTTACGTGCTCTTTGCGCAGGACGGGGAGTCGGCGCTCGAGATCCTGCGCGCCCCCGGCGAGACGGTCGACATCGTGATCAGCGACCTCGACATGCCCGCGATGGACGGCATGGAGTTCATCCGCCACGTGGCCGAGGCCGGCACGCCCATATCGCTCGTGCTCGCGAGCGGGCTCGACCGGTCGCTCGTGGCGAGCGTCGAGACGATGGCTCGCGCATACGGAGTCACCCTGCTGGGCGCGGTGGGCAAGCCGGTGACCGCCGAGAAGCTGGTCGGGGTGCTGAACCAGCACCGCCCCGCCGCACCCGTCGCAGCGCCCCATGCGGAAGCTGAATTCACCCTGGAGCAGATCTCGGAGGCGATCCAGCGCGGGGAGTTCACCCCTTACTTCCAGCCCAAGGTCGATCTGGCGACCGGCGCGCTGCGCGGGGCCGAGGCAGTGGCGCGCTGGCTGCATCCGTCGAAGGGACTGATCTCCCCCAAGGGGTTCGTGCGAACGCTCGAGGCGAGCTACAAGATCCACGAGCTCACCATGTCGATACTGCGCGCCGCGAGTGCCACGTGCCGGCAGTGGCACCGCGCGGGCATCGAGGCCAACGTCTCGGTGAACGTCTCCCTGGTCTCGCTTTCCGACGTGTCCCTGGCGGAGCGGTTCACCGAGGTGGTCGAAAGCGAAGGCATCACGCCCCACGAAGTGATCGTGGAGGTCACGGAGACGGCGGCGGCCTCCCACCTCGGCAAGGTGCTGGAAAACCTCTCGCGCCTGCGCATGAAGGGCTTCGGCCTGGCCATCGACGACTACGGCACGGGCTACGCCTCGATGCAGCAGCTCACCCGCATCCCGTTCACCGAGCTCAAGATCGACCAGTCTTTCGTGCGCAACGCGCTGCTGCAGCGCTCGAGCCTCGCGGTGCTCGAATCGAGCCTGGAGATCGCCGGGAAGTTGCGCATCGCCGCGGTGGCCGAAGGTGTCGAGACCAAGGAGCAGGCGGCAATGCTGCGCGACATGGGCTGCCAGATGGCCCAGGGCTTCTACATCGCGAAGCCGATGCCCGCGGCGGACTTCATGCGCTGGGCGAGGGACCGTCCCCCCCACGGTTAGCCTGGCGCGGTAATCCTCCGCGGCGGGGCATTTGCATACGGCGCCCGGCAGGTGATAATGTTATCACCATGCTTTCCCCGCCGGAGGCAACTCTGGATACGCCGCTCACCCCACGCCAGGCCGAGATGCTCGAGGCCATCCGCGCCCATATCGCCGAGCATCGCCGACCGCCTTCGCGCCCCGAGCTCGCGCGCCTGCTCGGGCTCGCATCGACCAACGGCGTCTTCAAGCACCTCGCCGCCCTCGCGAGGAAGGGCGCCATCGAGCTCATCCCCGGATCTGCGCGCGGCATCCGCGTGAAGGACGATGGCGGGCTTCCGCTGGTGGGCAGCGTGGCCGCCGGCAGTCCCATCCTCGCCATCGAGAACCTGCTCGGCCGCTACCCCGTCGATCCCGCCCTGTTCAATCCCCGCGCCGATTACCTGCTGCAGGTGAAAGGCCTGTCCATGAAGGACGAGGGCATCCTCGACGGCGACTGGCTCGTGGTGCATCGCACGAGCGAGGCGCGCAGCGGGCAGATCGTCGTCGCCCGCATCGGCGACGAGGTGACCGTGAAGCGCCTCAAGCTGAGGGGCCACAAGGCGCAGCTTATTCCGGCCAATCCCGATTTCCAGATCCAGCACTTCGACCTGAGCCGTCAGCCGCTTGCCATCGAGGGCATCGCGGTGGGCGTGATCCGCAACCTCTTCGCGCGAGGGCATGCATGAAGCCGAACGCCGCCCGGCTCGCGCAATTGCCCGGCGTTTGGTGCGGCGGCGAGATCGAGCAAGTTGCGCGCCCGGTGGTTGCAACCGGGCACCCGGCACTCGACCGCGAGCTGCCCGGCGGCGGATGGCCCATGGGCACGCTCTCGGAAGTGCTGCACGACGCCGTGGGCATCGGTGAGGTGGCCTTCCTCGCGGGCGCGCTCGCACGCGCGAGCCATGATGGCGATCGCATGATCGCTTGGCTCAATCCGCCACACCTGCCGTACGCACCTGCGCTGGCGCAGGCCGGCATCCCTCTCGTGCGCTGCACGGTCGTGCGGCCGGCCCATCGCGAAGATGCGCTCTGGGCCGCCGAGCAGGCGCTGCGCTCGGGCGCTTGCGGCGCCGTGCTCCTGTGGCCGGACTCGCTGCATGGCGATCGAGGCGCGCGCGGGGGCAGTGAGTACGCCTGGCTGCGACGCCTGCAGATGGCTGCGCAGGCGGGCAGATCCATGGCGGTGCTCTTCCGCTCCACCGCCGCCGAAAGGCTCTCGACGCCGGCGCACTTGCGAGTGGTCATCACGCGTGAAGGGGGAGTGGCAAGGCTGCGCATACCCAAGCGCCGCGGGCCGCCGCTCCTCGTGCCCATCGCGATCGACGCCGAACTTCCCCGGCCCGCCTCGCAAATCGCAGCCTAGGAAGTCGCGCCATGCTCTGGGTCGCACTCGAGCTGCCCGCATTGCCCCTGCAAATCGCCGAACGAGGCGGGGTTTCGGCGGCACCGCTGGTGATTGCCGAAGGCCCGGCGCAGCGCCCCACCGTCGCGTGCGCCAACCGCGCGGCGCAGGCGGCGGGGATTCGCGAAGGCCAGGCGGTGGCTGCGGCGAAAGCACTGGCGGGCGACATGCAAGTCACAGCACGCGACACGGTGGCCGAACGCGAAGCCCTCGAGCGGCTCGCCGCGTGGGCCGGGCAGTTCACTCCCATGGTAAGCCTCGAGGCGGAAGGCATCGTGCTCGAGGTAGCTGCCAGCCTGCGGCTGTTCGAGGGACATGCGAAGCTCACCTCGGCCCTTCGCCGCGGCGTGCGCGAGCTGGGTTATCGCGCCGCCCTCGGCATCGCGCCTACGCCGCTCGCTGCGCGCGTGTTCGCGAAAGCCGAGGCGCAAGGGCGCCCGGTACGCGCGTGTCTCGAACCGGGAGAACTGCAGGGTCGGCTCGGCGAGCTGCCGCTTTTCCTCCTTGACTGGCCGCAGCAAACCCTCGCGCGGCTTGCGGACCTGGGGGTGCTGCGCCTGCGCGACGCGCTGGGGCTTCCCTCCGAAGGCATCGCGCGGCGCTTCGGTCCCGGGATAGCCACCGCGCTCGGCCGCCTCGTGGGATCGCTCGCCGATCCGCGCACACCCTACCGTGCGCCAGCGCGCCTGCGATCGCGCCTGGAGCTGCCCGCCGAGGCGGAATCGGTGGAGGCGCTCGCCTTCGCGCTGCGTCGCCTGCTCGCCGAATTCGAAGGCAGCCTGCGGGCGCGCGGGGCGGGCGTGCAGCAACTCGCGCTCACGCTCGAGCATGGCCGCAAGGCGCGCACGCGCGTGTCCTTCGAGTTCGCCACCCCCGAGCGCGAAGCGGACTTCATCCTCGCCATCGCGCGCGAAAAGCTCGGGCGCGTCGCGCTCGCCGCGCCCGCCGTGGCGCTGGAACTGCGCGCCGACACGCTCCTGCCGTACGCGCCGCGCGCGGCCACCTGGCTTCCGGGCGCCGTCGAGCAGGCCATCGGCCGCGAACGGCTCCTCGAGCATCTTGCCGCCCGGCTGGGCCGCGATCGTGTCTTCGGCATCGCGCTGGGCGATGACCATCGTCCGGAACGGGATTGGGCGCCCGATCGCGCGGCCGCGCCACGCCTTTCCGCCGCCGCGGCGCGCGGACCCCGCGAAGCGGCCAATCCGGCCGCGCGCCCGATCTGGCTGCTGCATCGCCCGCAGCGCCTCGTAGCGCAGGCAGGGCAACCGGCGCTGCAGGGCGCGCTCGAGCTGTGTGCGGGCCCCGAGCGCATCGAGTCCGGCTGGTGGGACGGCCACGAAGTGCATCGCGACTACTACGTGGCCGCCAATGGGCGCGGGGAGAGGTTCTGGATCTACCGCGAGCATCGCGACCCCCTCGCGTGGTACCTGCACGGGGTATTCGCGTGATCCCCGGGTACGCAGAGCTGCACTGTCTCAGCAACTACAGCTTCCTGCGCGGTGCTTCCGATCCCGAAGAGCTCGTGCATCGCGCCTGCGAGCTGGGCTATCGCGCGCTCGCCCTCACCGACGAGTGCTCGGTGGCGGGCGTCGTGCGCGCCCACGGCGCGGCCAAGGGCGTCGGGCTTAAGCTCATCGTAGGCTCCGAACTCGCGCTTTCCGACGGGCTCAAGATGGTGCTGCTCGCCGCCGACCTCCACGGCTACGAGCAGCTGTGCGAGCTCATCACCCGCGCGCGCCGCGCGGCACCCAAGGGCGAGTACCGCCTCACACGGGACGATGTGCCCATCGCACCCGCAGGCCTGCTCGCGCTCTGGATCCCGGGCGCACAACCATCGGAGGAAGAAGCCGCGTGGCTCGCAAGCCGTTTCCCCGGGTGCGCCTGGATCGTGGCCGAGCTGCATCGCGGCCGCGACGATGCGGCCCGCTTGCGCTCGCTCGAGGCGATCGGGGAGCACCTGGGCATGGCGTGCGTGGCGGCGGGCGACGTGCACATGCATCTGCGCACGCGCAAGCAGCTCCAGGACGTGATGACGGCCATCCGCCTCAAGCGCCCGCTCGCCGACGTGGGACGTGCGCTGCAGCCCAACGGCGAGCGCCATCTGCGCGCGATCGGCCGGCTGGCGGCGATCCATCCCGCACGCCTGCTCGCCGCCAGCCTCGACGTGGCGAGCCGCTGCGCATTCTCGCTCGACGAGATCCGCTACGAGTATCCCGAGGAGCTGGTGCCCGCGGGCGAGACGCCCACGACGCACCTGCGCCGGCTGGCGTTGCAGGGCATGGCGCGCCGCTATCCGCAGGGCACTCCGGATTCGGTCGCCACGGTCGTCGGGCACGAATTGCAGCTCATCGAGGAATTGAAATACGAGCCCTTCTTCCTCACCGTGCACGACATCGTCGAGTTCGCGCGCGGCAAGGGCATCCTCTGCCAGGGACGCGGCTCGGCGGCCAACTCCGCGGTCTGCTATTGCCTCGGCATCACCGAGGTCGATCCCGGCCGCATGTCGGTGCTCTTCGAGCGCTTCATCTCGAAGGAGCGCGAACGAGCCGCCCGACATCGACGTCGACTTCGAGCACGAGCGCCGCGAGGAGGTGATCCAGTACGTCTACGGGAAGTACGGCCGCGAGCGCGCCGCGCATGGCCGCGGTCGTCATCACCTACCGGCCGCGCAGCGCGCGCTGCGCGACGTCGGCAAGGCGCTCGGGCTCTCGCTCGACCAGGTGGACCTGCTCGCCAAGTCGATGTCGTGGTGGGACGATCGCGCCGCATGACCCGCCGCCTCGAGGAGGCGGGCTTCGACCTCGCCAGCCGCGTGGTGAGCCAGGTGATCGAGCTCGCCCAGGAGCTGATCGGCTTTCCGCGCCATCTCTCGCAGCATGTCGGCGGGTTCGTGATCGCCAGCGGCCGGCTCTCGCGCTGGTGCCGGTCGAGAACGCCTCGATGCCGGAGCGCACCGTCATCCAGTGGGACAAGGACGACCTCGACGCGCTGGGGCTGCTCAAGGTCGATGTGCTCGGGCTGGGCATGCTCTCGTGCGATCCGGCGCGCGCATCGATCTGCGTGAACGGCCATCGCGGCACGCGCATGGCGATGCAGGACATCCCGCCGGAGGATCCGGTCGTCTACGAGATGATCCAGCGCGCCGACACGATCGGCGTCTTCCAGATCGAGTCGCGCGCCCAGATGTCGATGCTGCCGCGGCTGAAGCCCGCGAACTTCTACGACCTGGTGATCGAGGTGGCGATCGTGCGCCCCGGCCCGATCAGGGCGACATGGTGCATCCGTACCTGCGCCGCCGCCAGGGCAAGGAACCGGTCACCTATCCGAGCGAGGCTGTGAAGAAGGTGCTCGAGCGCACGCTGGGGGTGTCGATCTTCCAGGAGCAGGTGATGCAGCTCGCGGTGGTGGCGGCGGGCTTCACCGCGGGGGAGGCCGACCGGCTGCGGCGCGCGATGGCCGCATGGAAGCGGCGCGGGGGTATCGGGCCGTTTCGCGACAAGCTGATCGAGGGCATGCTCGCCCGCGGCTACACGCGCCAGTACGCCGAGCAGATCTACCAGCAGATCCAGGGCTTCGGAGAGTACGGCTTTCCCGAATCCCACGCGGCGAGCTTCGCCCTCCTGGTCTACGTCTCGAGCTGGTTGAAGCACCACGAGCCCGCCGCCTTCGCCTGCGCGCTGTTGAACAGCCAGCCGCTCGGCTTCTACTCCCCCTCAGCGATCGTGCAGGATGCCCGGCGTCACGGCGTTGAAGTACGCCCCGCCGATGCACAGGCGAGCGACTTGGAGAGCACGCTCGAGGCGGGGGAGGGCGGCAACCCTGCGCTGCGCCTCGGCCTCGGCCTCATCAAGGGGCTCAAGGCGGGCGCTGCGCAGCGGCTCGTCCAGGTGCGCTTGGCCGCCCCGTTTTCGTCGACGCAGGACCTCGCCCGGCGCGCGCGCCTCGATCGCGGCGACCTCTCCGCGCTCGCCGCAGCCGACGCCCTCGCGAGCCTCGCCGGGCATCGCCGCGCGGCGCTATGGGAGACGCTCGCGGTCGACGAGCCCACGCCCCTCGGGCTGCCCGGGTTTTCAGGGGCCACCGTGCCGCTCGTGGCTCCCACGGAAGGCCAGGAGATCGTCGGCGATTACCAGGCGCTCGGGCTCACGCTCCGGCGCCACCCCCTGGCGCTGCTGCGCGAGCGGCTCGACCGGCGCAGGATCCGCCGCGCCATCGAGGTGGCCGGCGCGCGCCACGGGCAGCTCATCCGGGCCGCCGGCATCGTCACCTGCCGCCAGCGTCCCGCCACCGCAAGCGGGGTGATCTTCGTGACCCTCGAGGACGAGACGGGCTATGTGAACCTCATCGTATGGAGGGACCTTGCGGAGCGGCAGAGAAAGGAGCTGCTCGGGGCGCGGCTCCTGGCAGTAAGCGGCGAGGTGCAGAAGGAAGGCCGTGTCGTGCACATCCTGGCCCGCCGGCTCGAGGACCTGAGCGATCTATTGGGCCGCCTGTCCACGACGAGCCATGACTTCCACTGACCCCCAGCGCCGCAGCGGGCTGCGTTTTATAGTTAATGTCATATCTGGATATGTAACGCACTTATTTGTTATAACTACATTACTTCTTACCATATGCGCATAATTTGTATTATGTAATATCTAGGCTTCCTGTCGCCAGCGCATCTCCAGCCACCCGGCATTTCCCCGTTCCAACGCCCTACCTACCCCCTCCGGTCCCGGTCATGTCCTCTGGGCGCACCCACTGGTCGTACTGGGTCTCGCTCACGTAGCCGAGCGCCACCGCGGCCTCCCGCAATCCGCTGCCCTCGCGATGGGCCTTCTTCGCGATCTCGGCCGCGCGGTCGTACCCGATGTGGGGTGCGAGCGCCGTCACCAGCATCAGCGAGCCGTGCAGCAGCGCCGCGATGCGCTCGCGATCGGGCTCGATGCCGCGCGCGCAGTGCTCCTCGAAGCTCGCCATGCCATCGGCGAGCAGCCTGACGCTCTGCAGGAACGCGTTGGCGATGACCGGTTTGAACACGTTGAGCTCGAGGTGGCCTTGTGCGCCGCCGAAATTGATCGCCACGTCGTTGCCCATCACCTGGCAGGCCGCCATGGTGAGCGCCTCGCACTGGGTCGGGTTCACCTTGCCGGGCATGATCGAGCTGCCCGGCTCGTTCTCCGGGATCGTGATCTCCCCGATGCCGCAGCGCGGGCCGCTCGCCAGCAGGCGCACGTCGTTGGCGATCTTGGTGAGCGCCGCCGCAAGCGTCTTGAGCGCGCCGTGCGCGTTCACCAGCGCATCGTGCGTCGCGAGCGCCTCGAACTTGTTGGGAGCCGTCACGAAGGCGCAGCCGGTGAGCCGCGAAATCTCCGCGGCGGTGCGTTGCGCGAATTGCGGGTGCGCGTTGAGCCCGGTGCCGACGGCGGTGCCGCCCAGGGCGAGCTCCGAGACATGAGGCAGCGCATCCTCGATGTGGCGCTCCGCATGATCGAGCTGCGCGACGTAGCCCGAAAATTCCTGTCCGAGCGTGAGCGGGGTGGCGTCCTGCAGGTGGGTGCGCCCGATCTTCACCACCTCCCGGAAGGCCTGCGACCGCGCCGCGAGCGTCGCGCGCAGGCGTACCAGAGCGGGCAGGAGGCGCTTGCGCAGCGCCACGACGGCCGCCACGTGCATCGCGGTCGGGAACACGTCGTTGGAAGACTGGCCGCGATTCACGTCATCGTTGGGATGCACGAGCCGCCCTTCCCCCCGCCCTCCCCCCAGGATCTCGCTGGCGCGATTGGCGAGCACCTCGTTCATGTTCATGTTGGTCTGCGTGCCCGAGCCTGTCTGCCAGACCACGAGCGGAAACTCGTCGGGCCAGCGCCCGGCGAGCACTTCGTCGGCGGCGGACGAGATGGCCTGCGCCTTCTGGGCTGTTATCTGGCCGAGCGATTCGTTGACGCATGCGCAAGCCCGCTTGATCCAGGCCAGCGCCTGTATGATTTCCGCGGGCATGCGCTCGCCCGAGATCCGGAAGTTTTCGAGGGACCGCTGCGTCTGGGCGCCCCAGAGCCGCTCCCGCGGCACTTCGATGGGGCCGAAGGTGTCCTTCTCGATGCGTACGCCTTCCATGGAACCTCCCGTTTCAGCTACATCCACAAGTCAGAAAGGAAAGACAGCAATGAAGAGATCCGCGATCGCCGCGCTCCTCGTGGCCGCCACCGCCCTTCCCGCGCTGGCCCAGCACATGAAGCTCGAGGACCAGATCAAGTATCGCAGGGCCGCCTACGACCTGCTCGGGCTCAACTTCGGCAGCCTTGCCGCCATGGCGCAGAACAAGAAACCCTTCGACAAGGAAGAGGCGCAGACCAACGCCGATTTCGCGGCGATGCTCGCGACGGTGCCGCGCCACTACTTCGGCGAAGGAACGGACAAGGACACCAAGGCGAAGCCCGAGATCTGGACCCACCGCGCCGATTTCGATTCGAAGATGGACAAGATGGTGACCGAGGTGCAAAAGCTGCCCGCGGTCGTGCGTTCCGGCGACATGGAGGCGTTTCGCAAGCAGGTGAGCGAGACCGGACACGCGTGCAAGTCCTGCCACGACGACTATCGCGCCAAGTGAGGCGTACGGGACGCGTCCGGGTCTGGGACCTTCCCACCCGGATCTTCCATTGGGCGTTCGCGGCGACGGTGGCGTTTTCCTTCGCCACGGGCAAGATCGGCGACCCGTGGATGCACTGGCACCTGAGGAGCGGCTATGCGGTCCTTGCGCTGCTGGCATTCCGCGTCGCCTGGGGATTCGCCGGAAGCGCGAGCGCGCGCTTCGCGCATTTCCTGCGCGGCCCACGGGCGATGCTGGCGCATGCGCGCGCTCTCAGGGCCGGGCGCTACCAGGCGAGCGCCGGCCACAATCCCCTCGGCGGCTGGATGGTCGTGGTCCTGCTCGGCGCCGTGCTCGCCCAGGCCGCGACGGGCCTGTTCGCCGATGACGAGATCGCCACACAGGGGCCGCTCGCCGCCAAGGTCTCCAACGCCGTCGTGAGCCGCATGAGCACCTTCCACAGCTACAACGCGTGGCTCGTGCTGTGCGCGGTGGCGGTGCATGTTGCCGCCATCGCCTTTTACCGGTGGCAGCTCGGCGCCCGGCTGGTGGGTCCCATGGTGCACGGATGGATCGAGGTCCCGCCCGGAGAGCGCTGGTCGCAGCCGGTGCTGCGCCCGTCATGGCTGGCCCTCGTGATCTTCGGGGCCGCCGTGGCGGCCGTGTACCTGCTGGTCGTGGTCTATCCATCGACGTGAGCGCGCCGCGTGGCAAGATGCTCCGGCGATGATCAAGGCGCATTTTTCGCGCTTCCACGCGGCGAATCCCGGCAGGCTGCATTTCGCGGCCCATAGCCACCATCCGTGGCCCGACGCCACGCAAGCAGCCCACGAGCGCTACTGGAGCGACTCGGCGGAGCTCGCGGACCGCAAATGGGAGCGCATCCTTGGGCAAACCGTGCCGAGGGCCCAGGACCATGTGGCCCGCCTGCTCGGCCTGTCGGAGCCGCGCCAGGTCGCCTTCGCCCCCAATACCCACGAGTTCGTGGCGCGCATTTACTCGTGCTTCGAGCCGGGCCGCCGGCTGCGGGTGCTCACGAGCGCGCACGAGTTCCACAGCTTTCGCCGCCAGACCCGCAGGCTCGAGGAGGCGGGCCGGGTGCAGCTGGAGGAAGTCGCGCTGGACCCGTGGGAATCCTTTGCCGAGCGCTTTCTCGCCGCGGTGCGCTCCGCCGCCTGGGACCTGGTATGGCTCTCCCATGTGTTCTTCGATTCCGGCTTCCGCGTGCGCGAGCTCGAGGAGATCTGCGCTGCCGCCCCGCGCGATGCGCTGGTGGCGATCGACGGCTATCACGCGTTCTGCGCCCTTCCCGTCGATCTGCCGCGAGTGCACCGGCGCGCCTTCTACCTTGCGGGCGGATACAAGTATGCGATGTCCGGGGAAGGTGCCTGCTTCCTCGCGGTTCCGCCCGGATGTGCGCTGCGGCCCGTCGATACCGGCTGGTACGCGTCGTTCGAAGCGCTCGAAGCGCAGCCCGGCGGGCCCGTGCCCTACGCCGGGGACGGCTTCCGCTTCTGGGGCGCCACGTTCGATGCCTCCGGCCTGTACCGGTTCAATGCCGCGATGGACTGGCTCGCCGCACAGGGCATCACCATCGCGCGCGTGCACGCCCACGCCGGGGAGCTGCAGAAGCGCTTCCTCGACGGCCTGGCGCGAAGCCGCCCGGGCCCGCTCACGCCCGAGCGCCTCGTACCGCCGATTGCGGCGCCGCACGGCAACTTTCTCGCCTTCGACGTGGATGCGGCCGAAGAGGTCCATGCGCGCATCGCGGCGCAGGCGGTAACGATCGACCGCCGCGGCCGGCGCCTGCGCTTCGGGTTCGGCATCTACCATGATGCCGAGGATGTCGACCGGCTCCTTGTGGTACTTGCGCGCGCACTGAGATAATCGGCCGATGCAGCGCTTGGCCCCCTATCCCCCTTGAAGGCCGACTGAGATGGTCCGGCGGATCGCCTGGCTGCTCTCGGGCGCCGGCGCGGTGATCTTCGCCGGGATCACGCTCGCGCTCCTTTCCCACGACTCGCACATCCGCGTTCCCGCCATCGCGGCGCTGGTCACCTTCGCGGCGATCATCCTGTCCTACCTGGGCGGCATCGAATGCGGCCTCGCCCTGCGGGAAGAATCCGGCAGCGAGCGCACGCGGGCGATCGCACTCGGGCTGAGCGCGGTCCCGGCGCTCGCCGGCTGGGGCGTGCTGTGGCTGGACTCACCGCGCTGGCAACTGGGAGCCGCGACCGGGCTGCTGGCCGCGGTATGGGCCGCCGACCTGACCCTGTCGCGCCACGGCCTCATCCCCTCGTGGTTCGTCGACCTGCGGACCGCGGTGACGGCGGTCGCCTGCGCGATCCTGGGAGTCGCGTACTACCTGCTCTAGCGGCGCCTGGCCCTGCCGCCCGGCGTCGCGAAACGCGCCAGCCACGCGAAGAATTCCCGGTACCAGAGCCGCGAGTTCTGCGGCTTGAGGATCCAGTGGTTCTCGTCCGGGAAGAACACCAGGCGCGAAGCCACGCCCTTCGCGCGCAGCGTGTTGTAGTACGCGAGCGCCTGCGCGTCGGGCACGCGATAGTCGAGCAGGCCATGGATCACGAGCGTCGGCGTCTTCATGCGGCGCACGCGGGCGCGCGGATTCTGGGCGTCCACCTTCGCGGGCTTCTCCCAGTACCATGCCCCCAGCTCCTTGGGATGCCAGTAGTACACGTCGTCGGCGAACATGCTGACCCAGTCGAAGCACCCCGCGTGGCAGACGTAGGCCTTGTAGCGGTCGGTGTTCCCGTTCATCCAGGCGACCATGAAGCCGCCGTAGCTGCCCCCGGCCGCCACGAGACGATCGCGATCGATATAGCCGCGCCGCAGCATGAAATCGGTGCCCGCCTCCACATCGGCCAGCTCGCGCTTGCCCCATTCGTGCTCGATCGATTCGACGAAGCGCTGCCCGAAGGAGGACGAGCCGTGGTAGTTCACGCACGCGACGACGTAACCGCGCGCGGCGAAGACGTGGTTGTTCCAGCGGAAGTGGAAATTGTCGCCCCAGGCCGAGTGGGGGCCGCCGTGGATGTTGTGCAGCAGCGGCCACTTCTTGCGCGGGTCGAAATCGGGCGGATAGATCACCCACATGTGGACCTGCTCGCGATTCCAGCCCTCGATCGTGAACTCGCGCACCTCGCCCAGCTTCACCCCGTCGAGCAGGCCCGCATTGAACCGCTCGATGCGCCGCTCCGCCGCGCCCGGCGCGCTCCAGTACACCGCCGGGGGCGAGCCCATGGCGTCGCGCACGAAGGCGATCGCGCCGGCCGCCGAATCGAAGTCGGCCACGGTGCCGCCGCGCGCGGCGATCTCCGGTGCGCTCGAGCCCAGCTGCCAGCGAAACAGGTGCCTGCGCGCCTGGTCCTCGGTCGTGAACAGCACCGCGTCGGAGTCCGCGCTCCACGCGAGCGGCGCATGCACGCTGCGGTCCCAGCGCGAGCGCACGAGCTCGAGCGTCGCGCGGCGCCGGTCGATGAAGGCGAGCTTGTGCGCGGCGACCGGATTGCGCTTCAGGTTCTGCGCCAGCAGCGCGATGCGGGTTCCGTCCGGGGAATAGCGCGGGCTTTCGTGATTCAGCGGCGAGCGCGCGGTGAGGGTGCGGAACCGCGCATTGCGCAGGTCGAGCGCTACGACGTGGTTTTCGTGGTCGAAGCGTTTCTCCTGCGCCGGGTCGAAGGTGAACGCGATCTCGCGCCCGTCCGGAGCGATGTCGTAGTGGTGGGCGGCGGGATCGGCGCGCGGCAGCTCGTAGCGCGTTCCGGCGAAGAGGTCGCGCACCCGCCCGCTGTCCACGTCCACGGTGAAGAGGTGCGGTACGCGCCCGTCCGAGAGCCAGCGGTCCCACCATCGGTAGGCCGCGTGCTCGACCGACGTGCGCCTTCACCTTGTCGTCCTTCCAGGCCCGGTAGCGCTTCGCGAGCCGCGCCAGGCCCCGGGCTTCGGGCCACACCCAGGACACGAAGGCGATGCGGCGCGAATCCGGGAACCACTTGAGCGCGAATGCTCCGGTGGCTATGTCGGTGAGCCTCCGCGCCTCGCCGCCGTCGGGCGCGATCAGGTAGACCTGCGGCTCCTCGTCGCCCTTGCGGCCCCCACACCGGGGCGCTTGGCGATGAACGCGATCCAGCGCCCGTCGCGCGACCAGCGCGGCTCGCCGTCCTTCTCGCCGCAGCTCGTGAGCCGGCGCGGCGCGCCGCCGAACGCGGAGAGCAGCCACAAGCTTGCGCGCGGCTGGTTCTCCTCCATGTCGTGCGAGGTCACCGAGACGCATACCTGCGCGCCGTCCGGAGAAAGGGCCGGCTGGGCGGGGCGCTCGAGCTTCCAGAGGTCTTCTACGGTGAGTCGGCGCGTCTTGGCCATGGCATCCTCGTGGGACTTTCAGGTCGGCCGCGATTCTAGCAGTAGAATGTCCGCACTTCAGGACGACCCCCGTGAAACCCAACGATCTCAGGCCCAGCTTCCAGTGGGACGACCCGCTGCTCCTCGAGGGCCAGCTCACCGAGGACGAGCGCATGGTGCGCGACAGCGCGCGCGCGTACTGCCAGGAAAGGCTCATGCCGCGCGTGCTCGAGGCGCATCGCCACGAGAAGTACGACCGCACGATCTTCAACGAGATGGGCGCCCTCGGCTTCCTGGGCTCGACCATCGAGGGCTACGGGTGCGCGGGCGTGAACCACGTCTGCTACGGGCTCATCGCACGCGAAGTGGAACGCGTGGATTCCGGCTACCGATCCGGGATGAGCGTGCAGTCGTCCCTCGTGATGCATCCGATCCACGCCTACGGCACGGAGGAGCAGCGCCGCAAGTGGCTGCCGGGGCTCGCCACGGGTGAGTTGCTGGGCTGCTTCGGGCTCACCGAGCCCGATTTCGGCTCCGACGCGGGCGGGATGATCACGCGCGCGAAGAAGGTGGATGGCGGCTACCTGCTCAACGGCGCCAAGATGTGGATCAGCAATTCTCCCATCGCGGATCTCTTCGTGATCTGGGCCAAGGACGACGCGGGCGAGATTCGCGGATTCGTGCTCGAAAAGGGGATGAAGGGTCTCACCGCCCCGAAGATCGAGGGCAAGTTCAGCCTGCGCACGTCGATCACCGGTGAGGTCGTGATGAGCGACGTGTTCGCGCCCGACGACCACCTGCTGCCCAACGTGAAGGGCCTCAAGGGCCCGTTCGGCTGCCTCAACAAGGCGCGCTACGGCATTGCCTGGGGCGCCATGGGCGCCGCGGAATTCTGCTGGCACGCGGCGCGCCGCTACACCCTGGATCGCAAGGCGTTCGGCAAGCCGCTCGCCGCCAACCAGCTGGTTCAGAAAAGCTCGCCGACATGCTGACCGAGATCGCGCTCGCGCTGCAGGGGGCCCTGCGCGTGGGCCGGCTGATGGACGAAGGCCGCGCCACACCGGAGATGGTCTCGCTCATCAAGCGCAACTCCTGCGGCAAGGCGCTCGACATCGCGCGAACCGCGCGCGACATGCATGGCGGCAACGGCATCTGCGACGAGTTCCACGTGATCCGCCACGTGCTCAACCTCGAGGCGGTCAACACGTACGAGGGCACCCACGACATCCACGCCCTGATCCTCGGGCGTGCGCAGACCGGCATCGCCGCGTTCTGAGGCACAACCCTGCGGCGCGGCTCAGTGCACCTCTTCGCCGGAGATGACCTCCGGCGGAACGGGGTAGGCGGCGATCCCCTCCTCGCTCAGCTCCGCGGCCTCGTCGAAGGTAACGCGTCCGCGTATGCCGCGCGGAGCCTCTTCCCCATAGTGGATGCGGCGCGCGATCTCGGCGAACCGGCTTCCCACGCTCTCGGTGTTGTCGAGGATCGCCTTGCGCAGCGTGGCGAGCGCCCTGCGGCGCGTATCCCGATCGATCGTCATCACCCCCTGGCCTCCGGCGGACGACTTCACGTGCGGGGCCGCCGGCAGCTTGCGGACCTGCGCGCTCGAGCACGCCGGACACTGGATCTGGCTCGCCACGGCCTGGCGCTCATAGGTGTCGGCTGACGCGAACCAGCCCTCGAAGACATGCCCCCGGTCGCAGGTGAACGGGTAGACGATCATGGGCTCGGCGTGGGGGCGTGACCGGGCCGCTCGACCAGCAGCGGCTCGACCGATTTGGCCAGGCGGTCCACCATTCCGGAGGCCACCACGCGCCGGCGGTTCACGTATTCCTCATGGTTGCGCTCCACGTCGCCCAGGTCATAGACGTAGTTCGACCATCAGCCCGAAGGACTGCGCAAGCGCCTTGTCCGAGGTGTCGGCCACCCAGTTGATCCTTTCCAGCCGCGCTCCGTTGCCGAGGTGGAAGCGCGCG
Organism: uncultured beta proteobacterium; assembly: GCA_963758215.1. GTDB lineage: Bacteria > Pseudomonadota > Gammaproteobacteria > Burkholderiales > Usitatibacteraceae > Usitatibacter. The sequence continues at coordinate 16,072 of CAVWUN010000005.1, forward strand.
ACCGGATCGGCCCCGTGTCCTCCCACCCATTCGCGCGTGAGATACCAGGCGGCGAGGCCCTCGAGCGGCTCCCTCATATCCTGCGGCGGGATCGCAGGCGTATCGACCAGCAGCGCAAGCAGCCGCGCGCGCAATTTCGCCGCATCGGCATCTTGCGGGTGCGCCGCGCGCTGCAGTGCCTTGCCCGCCCAGGCGCGCATGCCTGGAACCGGCGAAAGCGTCGCGAAGATCTTGAGGTTGGGCAGCTCGGCGTGCAGGTCGTCGGCCACCTGCTTGATCAGGAAGTTGCCGAAGGAGATGCCCTTCAGGCCCGGCTGGCAGCTGGTGATCGAGTAGAACACGGCGCAGCGCGCGCGGCGCGGCTCCTCCACGTCGCTTTCGGGAGCGAGGATGCGGCGCCACGTGCGAAGGCAGCTCGTTCACGAACGCGACCTCGACGAAGATGAGCGGCTCGTCGGGAAGCGCCGGGTGGAAGAACGCGAAGCAGCGCCGGTCGCGCTCGAGCCGGCGCTTGAGGTCGGTGAATCCGTGGATCTGGTGCACCGCCTCGTAGGTGATCAGCTTCTCGAGGATTGCGGCCGGGGTCTTCCAGTCGATGCGGCGCAGCTCCAGGAAGCCGCGGTTGAACCAGGACCCGAGCAGATGGGTGAGGTCGAGGTCCACGGAGGCGAGCTCCGGGTGCTCGCGGCACTCCTCGAGCAGTGCGCGGCGCAGCTCGACCAGCACCGCCGTTCCGCCGGGCGCCATGTTCATGCGCCGGAATACCTCCTGGCGCGGCGGTTCCGCGACTCGCTGCAGCGCGGCGAGGTTGGACGCCGAGGGATCGCGATGGTAGGCCTGGGCCGCCCCGAGCACGGCCTCGCGGTCGGGCGAGAAGTCGCGGGCGAGCAACTGGAAGAAATGGGCGCGCTCGGACCCGTCCAGGCGCCGGTAGAGCGACACTGCGCGGCGCGCCAGCGCGGCCCCGGTGGCTTCGCCCCGCTCCGAGATCAGCGTGCGCAGCACTTTGGTCAGGCTTTCGGCGCGCCGCTGCGCCGGCGGGCGGCCGATGCCGGTGGAGGCGAACGACTCCATGATCCGGCCGATGATCGATCGGGCGCTCGTCACGGCCGCCCTCCTCTCGACGCGAAGCGCTCGCGCAGCAGGTTCTTCTGCACCTTGCCCATGGCGTTGCGCGGCAGCTCGTCGACGATGAAGACGCGCTTGGGCACCTTGAAGTTCGCGAGCCGGCCCTTAAGCGCGGCGATGACCTGCGCCTCGCTCGCCGCGCTGGCGCCCGGCCTGGCGACGACGACGGCGACGACGGCCTCGCCGAAGTCCGGGTGCGGCACGCCGACGACCGCCGACTCTCGGCGACCCAGGCGAGCTCGTTGATGGCAGCCCTCGATCTCCGTCGGGTAGACGTTGTAGCCGCCGCTGATGATCAGGTCCTTGCTGCGGCCGACGATCGTAGACGTAGCCGTCGGCGTCGAAGGCGCCGACGTCGCCGGTGCGGAAGCAGCCGTCGGCGGTGAACTCCTCGCGCGTCTTCTCCGGCATGCGCCAGTAGCCGGCGAAGACGTTGCGGCCCCGCACCTCGATCGCGGCCGACCGTCGCCGGGCGCGCATGCGCGCGCCCGCGTCGTCGACGACGCGCAGCTCGACGCCCGGCAGCGGCGAAGCCGACGGTGCCGCCGCGGCGCTCGCCCACCGGCGTAGGGGTTGGAGGTCAGCATCGCCGTCTCGCTCATGCCGTAGCGCTCGAGGATGCGGTGGCCGGTGCGGCGCTGCGAAGGCGTGAGGGTGTCGGCCAGCAGCGGCGCCGAGCCCGATACGAAGAGGCGCATCGGGCGCGCAGGCCGCGCGCGTCAGCGCCGGCTTCGCGCGAGCAGGCGCACGTAGAGCGTCGGCACGCCCATGAAGACGGTCGACGTGGGCAAATCGGCGATCGCCTGGCGCGCGTCGAATCGCGTGGAAGATCATCGCCGTGCCGTTCGACAGCACGCCGTGGCACGCCACGAACAGGCCGTGCACGTGGAAGATCGGCAGCACATGTGCAGCCATCAGCGTCGTCGGGTCGGAAGCCCCAGCAGGCGGTGCAGCACGAGCGCGTTGGAGCGAGGTTGCGGTGCGTGAGCATCGCGCCCTTCGTCCGGCCCGTGGTGCCGCTGGTGTAGAGGATCGCGGCCAGATCGTCGCCGCTGCGCTCGACGGTCTCGAACCGGGCAGGCGCGTCCTGCGCCGCTGCATCGAGCAGTTCCTGCGCTCCGATCGTCGCAAGGGTGAAGACGTGGCGGGTGCGCGGCTGCGCCGCGAGTTGGTGCCAGCCACGGCATCGAGCGCGGCTGGACTACCACCGCGCGGCTCGGCGTCTGCCGATGAAGTAGCGCGATCTCGGCGCTCCTGGTAGGCGGTGTTGAGCGGCAGGTAGACGAGACCCGGCGCGCAGGCACGGCCAGGTAGAGCACCAGCGCCTCGACCGACTTCTCCACCTGCACCGCCACGCGGTCGCCCGCAACGAGGCCGCGATCGCGAAACAGCGCCGCCAAGCGGGCGCTGCCCGCGTCGACGTCGGCGTACGAAAGCTGCGCGCCCGAGTCGAGCAGCAACAGCGGCTTGTCGCGCTCGGACGGAAAGCGCGTTTCGAACAGGGCGTACAGGTTTTCGTTCATGGTCGTCATCAGAATACGAGGCCGAGCTTCATCTCCTCTTCCGCCACGCGCGCGGCCCGATAGTCCTCGAAGGATGGTATCCCTTCCCGGCTTTCGCCGAGAATCGCCGCCACGGCCGCACCCGGCAGCACCTGGATATCGGCGCCGTGCGCGCTTGCGACGCGCCGGGCGGGAGCGG
>CAVWUN010000006.1:0-90315 GCA_963758215.1 uncultured beta proteobacterium
ACCACCGCGGCGCGGGGCAGGGCGGCCAGCTCACCGAGCGCGTAGCGCAACCGGCCGCTGGTCAGACTGCCGATCAAGTCGGGCAAAGATTTGCGTTCCACCGCGGCAACGAGGGTCCCGTCGACGATGATCGCGTAGTCGCCGCAAGGCAGACCCCGGGTGGCGGTGCGCACCTGCTGGCCAGCGAAGCGGTAGGCGTAGCGTTCGTGGGCGTCCACGACGATCTCGAGCTCGGCGATCCCGGCCGCTCGAGCGGTGGGCAGGCTGACTTGCGGGCGGGCCTGCTTGCGGGTGCGGGGAGACTGCCAGAACACCGCTTCCCGGCCCCGGGCGGTGGTGAAGACCAGCTGGGAGCGGTTCTCCCGGTAGCGGGTGGCCACGATGTCGATCGCTGCTCCGCGACGGGTGCATGAGCTGAGCGGGATCCGCTCCACGATGTCGGGCTCGGCGGGCCACTCTTCGACCGGGACCGGGTAGCAGAACAGAGCCTTGGTGCGGGGCCAGGTCCCGGCGGTGCGCAACACGATGCCCTCGCCCAGAGGCACCCGAATCAGGTAGGCGAGAGTGGAGTCGGGGTCGGGGTTGTTGGCGATCAGCAGTTCTTTCACAGGCTGCCATCAACCATAGTTGAGATGCTTGCCCGATCAACGTAGGTTGATAGGCGTGGCTCGGCGTTCCCCGCTGGAGAAGATCGAGGTGTTGACTGCCCGTTTGGCCGACCTGGAAGCGGACCGTGAGTGGGCGGTGGCTTCGGCGATGCAACGGGGTGCGACCTGGGCGGAGATCGGCGAGGCGCTGGGGGTCAGCACGCAAGCGGCACACAAACGGTATCGTTGGCTGCGTCACAGCCCGCTGACCGGCGAGTGCTGGTATGAACCGCCGCTTGCCGGTGCGCGCCGCGGCCCGGGGCTGACAACCGTCGATACCGTCGCCACCGCCATCCCCAACCGGCAAAGAGAGAACAGGCTGCTTCGAGGTGTCTCACTAAGCCACCCGGCCCAGCACCATCCGCCACCACATATGTGCCGCCAGGGGCGCCCCCCAGTCACGCTTGATTTCAAGCGTCCGACCTGTGGCGCGTTCACCAGGCAGGGTCGCGGCGATGACCTAGACCCCGATTTGGCCCGTTGGGTATCTGGCAGCGATCCTGCTTTGAGCCGCCAGTCCGGGTGAACGACACGATCACGCTGAGTGGCCACTGTCGTCAGCAGCCACCCTCGACCAGTGGGCGGACCCAGCGGCGCGCTCGATGTGCCGCGACCATGACGAGAAGGGCCCGCACAGAGTGGCAAGAGGTTGTAGATGATCACAAAGCGCCTGACCGCCAGATGGTGGGCTCGGGAGACGGGTCTAGAGGAAGTCCGGGCCCGCCTCAAGTCGTTCGTATTGCTTCCTGATCCGCGCCCACGTGTCTCTCTGGTAGCAAACGAAGACCGAGCGGTACGAGCACGGTCTCTTCGCTGGCAGTGTGATCGATCAGCTCGGACAAGACCCGTCCTACCTCACGTAGGTCGCCCGCCGCGAGGACCGCCAAGTCGACCTCGAGGCGGCGGTGCTCAGCGTCGATTCGAGCCAGCCCCGCGACAGCACGGGGATCGCCGCGCAACTCGCCGAGCAGGCCGTCCTCCATGACTGCGCCGTGGGTGTCGAAGAGCTGCGCGATCGTGATGCACGTGCCGACGGCGCCAGCAAAGTCACCCCGAGCGACCGCGCCGCCCGCTACCGATGTCAACGCGGCCATGTGGTCGTGACTGGTGATTATCAGTTGAATAGCCAGGTCGGCTTCGTTGGATTCGAAGTTACCCACTCGTCGACCTCCTTCGTGCGTTGTCGGTGCAGGCTTTGCGCGGCACCAATGAAAGCCTCATCCGAGATTGCCTCCCGAGCGAGCGCCTTGCTTTACCTTCGGGCGGGCTCATTCTGCTCGGTCCACCGTTCGTGACGCCCAAAAGGGCGCCAGCTTTGATCGAGGCTGCCGAGCAGACATCATCTCACAAGCTAGGCCGGAACCGGCGGCCTTCCGGCCAGACGAACCTACCTGGGAATGGATTTCTGCGCGCTCCGATTGCTCACCTCCATGCTGATACCCGGTTACGACGGCAAAGCCGAGTGCTCTCCGATGGAAACCGGCAGTCCTACACCCCAAACCCTACGGCCGATGGGCGCCCCGAGACAGGGCCGAAAGGCACCAGCTCAGACCTCGACTGACCCAGCGCCGTAGCACACCACGAACGGCAGACGACCCGTCCCCGAGAGTCTCCCCCGCCCCTCAGCGTGCGGAGGCAAGCCCATATCTCGCCCCATCACAGTGGCCGAGGGTGGTCCATCAAGCGGGCGACAGTCAGGCTCACGCCAGGTTGTCGTCCCGACATCCAGCCTCCAGACCGGCGATCTGGGCGCCTATCTACTCCGGGGTTTAGGGACCCCTCCACGGAGCGTTCTGGGGCGAGGCTTCGGGAGCGAGATCCTGAGGCAAGGCTAAAGACCTGATCCGTCGATCTACTCGACGCCCGGTGCGCCAGCCCAGCGGACTCTTTCAGCGCAAATGAAATCTTCGGCATTAGGTCTGACTGTGCCATGCTGCACCGTGATGGCTACCGATCAGTCTGATGCGGCACCCGGCGACTTGTGGCCAGGGTTGACATCCGGGTTGACCGCCTCGTGTCTTTGTTTTCTGTTTGCAGACCACTTCGTACGTCCACTGCGGTGGCATGATAAGGTTCAGGGTTCTCCTGGAGTAGTGGTTCCCGGCGCTAAAACAGTAGCAGTGCCGCTAGGGCTACTCGAAATCAGGATGCTCGCAGTTGCGCTTTGGGACATGTCACGACGGCAACGGTTGTCTATTTCATTAAGGGTTGATGAGCGGTGGAGGCCCGAGGTCGACATGGCCAGCCAGACCATCCGGGAAAAGAGAGTCTGGCCGAGAAATCGGCCCCGATTGTGGCTTGGCCCTGTCGCTGGTCATACCCAGTTGCCCGGCGTCGAGGGCAAGCTGCTGGAGACTCTGGGCAACAAGCCCAGTGACCTATACGAGCTGGTGGCTACGCGGTGGCTCGAGTCGTCGTTCATGGCGATGAACGAGATAATCGTTCTGGCGCAGCGCGAGGCCTTGGCCAAAGGGTTCTTGTACCGCCAAGAAGCTCCGTCTCGCAGGACAAGGCCGTTTCGCTGGGCGAAAGGCCTGCCCGACTATCCGGGTGATTCGAAACGTTTGGCCACAGTGGAGGCCGAGGCTGATGGCCTGGCCGGAGAGCTAACCCAGATCTTTCAGTAGGGCCTGGTGGTGTTGCTGTGTGTACTGGTCTGGGTGGGCGGCGGTGGTTGGGGGGGGTGGTGCTTGACTGGTGGCGCGTCGAATACGACGGGCTTGGTTGGGGGTGGGTTGGTCGGCTAGGGAGATGCGGGTGCGGTCGCCGGTGGGCCGCCGGTTGAGGGATTAGGTTTGGAGTCGGAGCAGGCCGAGTCGGTCGAAAGCGGCGACCCAGGCCGCGGCATCGGCGATGAGCTTGCGCAGCAGGAGGTTGTTGAGGGCGTGACCGGACTTGTGCCCGTAGAACGCGCCGATGAGCGGATGGCCCAGCAGGTACAGGTCGCCCACCGCGTCGAGCGTCTTGTGCATCACGAATTCGTCGTCCATGCGCAGCCCATCGGCATTGAGCACCCGGAAATCGTCGACCACGATCGCGTTGTCCAGCGAACCGCCGCGCCCCAGGCCCTTGGAGCGCATCATCTCCACGTCCTGCGTGAATCCGAACGTGCGCGCCCGCGATACCTGGCGCACGAACGAGACCTGCGCGAAATCGACTTCGACCTGCGAGCGCGTGGCCTCGAACACCGGATGGCTGAACTCGATCGCGAAGCCGATCTTGAAGCCGTTGAACGGCTCCAGGCGCACCTTCTTGTCGTCCTGGACCAGCTCGACGGTCTTGAGTATCCGCACGTAGCGCTTCGCGGCCGCCTGCTCCTCGATGCCGGCCGACTGGATCAGGAACACGAAGGTTCCGGCGCTGCCGTCCATGATCGGCACCTCCTCGCCGGAGACGTCGACGAAGGCGTTGTCGATGCCCAGGCCCGCGAACGCGGACATGAGGTGCTCGACGGTGGAGACCCGCGCGCCGTCCTTCTGGATCACCGTGGCCATCGTGGTGTTGCTCACGTTGAGCGCGTGCGCCGGTATCGCCGGAGCGCCGGGCAGATCCGAGCGGCAGAAGATGATGCCCGAGTCGATCGGCGCAGGGCGCAGCACCATGGTCACCTTCTGGCCGGTGTGCAGTCCCACGCCGGTGGCGCGGATGGTGGATTTGAGGGTTCGTTGGCGAAGCATTTCATCAATTCTATCAGACCCTTAGGCATTGCGCCAGCGCCAAAAAAAACGGGCCTGCTGGGGCCCGGGGAGATGCTCGGGCGGCGCCGGCGGGAGACTCGCCGGCGCTCGCCGTACCGCGAGGCGCCGCCGCGCAGGCGGACGCGACCCCATTCCCGCGCACGCGGGCAGGTCGCGCGCGCGCTTGCGCGGGCGCTTAATCGGCCTGCTTGCGCAGGAACGCCGGGATGTCGAGCATGTCGACCCCCGAGTGCCGCATTGCCTCGATCGTCACGTCGCGCCGGCGGCGGATCGCCGTCGGCTGGTCCAGCTCGTCATAGTTCACTGCCTGCCCCGCGGCGTCGTCCGTTCCCGTGCGCGGCACCATCTGGATCACCGGCTGGCGTTGCGCGGCCGCTCCGCCCAGCCCGGTGGCAACGATGGTCACGCGCAGCGCATCCCCGATCGCCTCGTCGATCACGCTGCCGTAGATCACGGTCGCGTCCTCGGCGGTGAACGAGCGGATGGTGTTCATCACCTCGTGGACCTCCTTCAGCTTCATCGAATGGCTCGCGGTGATGTTCACCAGCACGCCGCGCGCGCCGGCCAGGTGGATGTCCTCGAGCAGCGGCGAGTGCACGGCCTGCTCGGCGGCCATCTGGGCGCGCTCGGGGCCGGACGCGGTCGCCGAGCCCATCATCGCCACGCCGTTTTCGCTCATCACGGTGCGCACGTCGGCGAAGTCCACGTTCACCATGCCGGGGCAGTTGATCACCTCGGCGATGCCCGCCACGGCGCCGTTCAGCACGTCGTTCGAGGCGCGGAACGCGTCTTCGTAGGTCACGTCCTCCCCGAGGACCTGCATGAGGCGATCGTTGGGGATGATGATGAGGGAATCGACGTGCTGCTTGAGCTGCTCGATGCCCACCGCGGCGACCTTCTGGCGCTTGCCTTCGAAAGCGAAAGGCTTGGTCACGACCGCCACCGTGAGAATGCCCATCTCGCGCGCGATCTCCGCTACCACGGGCGCCGCGCCCGTCCCGGTGCCCCCGCCCATGCCCGCCGTGATGAAGAGCATGTCGGCGCCGCCGATGGTGTCGGTGATGCGCTCGCGATCCTCCTCGGCGGCGAGCCTGCCGACCTCGGGATTGGCGCCGGCCCCCAGGCCCTTGGTGGTCCCGGTGCCCAGCTGCAGCGTGGTCTTGGCGAGGTTGCGCTTGAGCGCCTGGGCGTCGGTGTTCATCGAGATGAACTCCACGCCCTGCACGCCGTTGTTGATCATGTGGTCGACGGCATTGCCGCCGCAGCCTCCTACGCCCACCACCTTGATCACCGCGTCCGGTGATTGGCTTTCCAGCAGTTCGATCATTTGCGTCTCCTTTTGTTGTTGCGTTGCACCTTCACCTCCGGGCTGCTGCCTAGAAGTTCCCTTTGAACCAGCTCTTCATCTTCTCGAGCATTTCCTTGAACCCGGCGCCCTGGATGCGCGCATGGCGCTCGCGCTTCATGTCCTCGAGGCCAGCCATGAGCAGGCCGACCCCGGTCGAGTAGCGCGGGTTGCGCACGACTTCGGCGAGCGCGCCCTGGTAGTTGGGCACGCCCACGCGCACCGGCATGTGGAAGACCTCCTCGCCGAGCTCGACCATGCCCTTCATGAGCGCCGAGCCGCCGGTGATCACGATCCCCGAGGAGAGCAGCTCCTCGAGCCCCGAGGAGCGCAGCTCGCGCTGGATGAGCGAATAGAGTTCCTCCACGCGCGGCTCGATCACCTCGGCGAGGGTCTGGCGCGAGAGCTCGCGCGGGCCGCGGTCGCCCACGCCGGGCACCTCGATCATTTCCGTGGAGCTGGCGAGCTGGCGCAGCGCCACGCCGTGGGCGATCTTCAGCTCCTCGGCGTCCTTGGTCGGCGTGCGCAGCGCCATGGCGATGTCGTTGGTGATCTGGTCGCCGGCGATCGGAATCACCGAGGTGTGCTTGATCGCCCCATCGGTGAACACCGCGATGTCGGTGGTCCCGCCGCCGATGTCCACCAGGCACACCCCCAGGTCGCGCTCGTCCTCGAGCAGCACGGCGTCGGCCGAGGCGAGCGGCTGCAGCATGAGGTCGCTCACCTCCAGGCCGCAGCGGCGCACGCACTTCATGATGTTCTGCGCGGCCGATACCGCGCCCGTCACGATGTGGACCTTCACCTCGAGGCGCATGCCGCTCATGCCCAGCGGCTGGCGCACGCCGCCCTGCCCGTCGATGATGAATTCCTGCTCCAGGATGTGCAGGACCTGCTGCTCCATCGGGATGTTCACCGCGCGCGCGGTCTCGATCACGCGGTCGATGTCGTACTGCGCCACCTCCTTGTCCTTGATGGCCACCATGCCGTGCGAGTTGAAGCTCTTGATGTGGCTGCCGGCGATGCCCGTGACCACCTCCTTGATCTTGGCGTCGGCCATCAGCTCGGCCTCCTCGAGGGAACGCTGGATCGCGTTCACCGTCGAGTCGATGTTCACCACCACGCCCTTCTTGAGTCCGCGCGACGGGTGGCTGCCCATGCCGATGAGGTTCAGCGTGTCCTCGGCCGTGATCTCGGCGACGAGCGTCACGATCTTCGAGGTGCCGATGTCGAGGGCGACGAGGAGGCTGCGGGTGTCTCGGGGGCGCGTGGGGATCATTTCTGCCTGCGTTTTCCCGCTCGGGAAGTGGTGGTTGACCGGATCGGAGTGACGACGGCGGCACGCCGCAGGGCAAAGCCGTTCGCGTAGCGCAGGTCGGCGTGGGCGCTCGTCACGCCCTGGGCCGCGAGCTTCGGCCAGGCGCGGGCGAAGCGCGCGAGGCGCGGCTCGATGTCGCCGCGGCCCAGCTCGAGCACGAGGCCGGACTCGAGGACGACTTCCCAGGCACCGCGGGCCGACAACCGCAGCTCCGCCACGGGGCTCGCGACCGGCTCGAGCAGGTGGGCGACGCGCGGATATTCCTGCGCCATCGTGGCGGCTGAGCCGTCGGGGCCGCGCAGGCGCGGCAGCTTCCCCGCATAGGCGGCGGTGAAGACCTCGCCGCGCGCGCTCACCAGTGCCTGGTCGCCCCAGCGCGCCAGCGGCTGGTAGGCTTCGAAGGAGATCTCGAGGGTGCCGGGGAAGCGCCGGCGCACCGCCGCGTCGCGCACCCACGGGATGCGGCGCGCGGCCGCGCGCACGGCGGAAAGCGAGACGCTTCCCGCGGCAACGCCGCGCACGCTGCGCTCGAGCTCGTCGAGCTCGTGGCGATCGAGCCGCCCCAGGTCGCCCGCGAAGGCGACGTGGCGGATGGGCTGCGCGGCGATCACCCGATAGCCGTACCAGGCGGCCAGCGCGAACGCAGCCACGACCGCCGCTGCCACCAGGGTGCGCAGCACGGGCCGGCGCATCGGCACGGGCGCGCTCACCGGGCCTCCCCTGCGTCGAGCCGCGCGCCCTCGAGGATGCGCATGCACAGTTCCGGGTAGTCCAGTCCTGCGGCCTTCGCCGCTATCGGCACGAGGCTGTGGCCCGTCATGCCCGGCGAGGTGTTCATCTCGAGGAAGGAATAGGTCCCGTCCGGGCGCAGGATCAGGTCGGCGCGCCCCCAGCCGCGGCAGCCCAGCAGGCGGAAGCCCTCCAGCGTGACCGCGCGCAATTGCGCCTCGAGTGCTTCGCTCAGGCCCGCCGGGCAGTAGTACTTCGTGGCGTCGGTGAAGTACTTGTTGCGGTAATCGTAGTTGCCCTGCGGGGCCTCGATGCGCACCAGCGGCAGCGCCGTCCCGCCGAGCACCGACGCGGTAAGCTCCTGGCCGGCGACGAACTCCTCGGCCATGACCAGCTCGTCGTAGCGCGCCGCGAGCTCGTAGGCCGCGGGCAGCGCCGCAGCCGACGCGGCCTTCGTGAGCCCGAGCGTCGAGCCCTCGCGCACCGGCTTCACGACGACCGGAAGGCCCAGCCGTTGCACCACCCGCCCCCATTCGGTCGCGCCGGTGACCATCGCGTAGCGCGGTGTGGGAATGCCGGCGGCCTCCCAAACGAGCTTGGTGCGCCACTTGTCCATGGCGAGCGCCGAGGCCATCACGCCGCTGCCGGTATAGGGCATGCGCATCACCTCGAGCGCGCCCTGCACGGTGCCGTCCTCGCCGTAGCGGCCGTGCAAGGCGATGAAGACGCGATCGAAGCCCTCGCGCCTGAGGTCGAAGAGCTCGCGCTCGGCCGGGTCGAACGCATGGGCGTCGACATCCCGGCTCCTCAGGGCGGCGAGCACCGCCTTGCCGGAGATGAGCGAGATCTCGCGTTCGGCCGACGGCCCGCCCATGAGCACCGCGACCTTGCCGAACGCGCTCATCGCGGGTTCCCCACGATGCGCACCTCGCGCACCAGCTCCACGCCGGCCTGCTCGCGCACGCGTGCCTGCACGCGGTCGACCAGCGCCTCAATGTCGGCCGCGCTCGCCCCGCCGCGGTTCACGATGAAGTTCGCGTGCCGCGTGGAGACCTGCGCGCCGCCGATCGACTCGCCCTTCAGGCCGCACGCCTCTATGAGCCGCGCCGCGTGGTCGCCGGGCGGATTGCGGAACACGCTGCCGGCGTTGGGCACGTCGAGCGGTTGCGACGCCACGCGCCGCGCGAGCAGCTCGCGCATGCCCCGCATCGCCTGCGCCGCGTCGCCGCGCGGGAACGCCAGTTCTGCGGACACGAACCACTCCGGCCCGCCCGCCCGCAGCGCCGCGTGGCGGTAGCCCACCTCGAAATCGGCGCGCGCGCGCGCGCGCAGCGTCCCGCGGCGATCCACGGTCTGCACCGCGGTCACGTGATTCCAGGTCTCGCCGCCGTAGCATCCGGCGTTCATAGCGAGGGCGCCGCCGATCGTGCCCGGGACGCCGGCCATCCATTCCGCGCCGCCGCCGCCGTGCCTTGCGACGAACCGCGCCACGTGCGGCGCGGGCACCCCGGCACCTGCACGCAACCGCACGCCGGCGGCTTCCCCGTCCGCGGCAGGCTCTTCCGCCGCCTGTGCGATACCGGTGAGCGCGCGGTGGGTGAGGATCACCGCGCCGTCGAACCCGCCGTCGCGCACCAGCAGGTTGCTGCCCAGGCCCACGAAGAGGACTGCGTCGGATGCCGGCAGCGCCCGCAGGAACGCGCTCAGGTCGGCGACGTCGGCGGGCTGGTAGAACCAGCGCGCCCGCCCGCCCGCCCGCCAGCTCACGTGCTTCGCCATGGGCTCATCGCGCCGCAAGGTGCCGCGCAAGCCGTGCTCGAAGGGAAGGGTTTCGCTCATGTCCATCGCCATCAGCCGCCCGCCGCGTTCGCGAGCTCGGGCGCGAGGCCGGCGATGGAGCCGGCGCCCATCGTCACCACGACGTCGCCATCACGCACCCGCGAGAGCAGCGCCTCGCGCATCTGCGCGACCGTCTCGACGAAGACCGGCTCCACCTTGCCGGCAATGCGCACGGCGCGGGCGAGCGAGCGCGCGTCCGCGGCCACGATCGGCGCTTCGCCCGCGGGATACACCTCGGCCAGCACGAGCTCGTCGGCGGTCGACAGCACGCGCACGAAATCCTCGAACAGGTCGCGCGTGCGCGTGTAGCGGTGCGGCTGGAACGCGAGCACGACCCGGCGTCCGGGGAAGGCGCCGCGGGCCGCGGCGAGGGTCGCCGCCATCTCCGCCGGGTGATGCCCGTAGTCGTCGACCAGCGAAAATGTCCCGCCCGCGGGTCTCGGCACCTCGCCGTAGCGCTGGAAGCGCCGGCCCACGCCGGTGAATTCCGCGAGCGCCTTGGCGATCGCCGCCTCGGGGGCGCCCACCTCGCGCGCCACTGCGATCGCCGCCAGCGCGTTGAGCACGTTGTGCTCGCCGGGCAGGTTGAGCATCACCTCGAGGGGCGCGAAGCCGTGCTTCTGCGACACGGCACGGAAGCGCATGCGCCCCTCGTCCCAGCGCACCTCGGCGGCGCGCAGGTCGGCGTCGGACGCGATGCCATAGGTGAGCATCGGGCGGGTGACCGCCGGCATGATCGAGCGCGCGTGCGGATCGTCCTTGCACACGACCGCGACGCCGTAGAAGGGCAGGTGCCCGAGGAACTCGACGAACGTCGCCTTCAGCTTCTCGAAGTCCTGCCCGTAGGTCTCCATGTGGTCGAGCGTCGATGTTGGTCACCACCGAGATCACCGGCTGGAGATAGAGGAACGAGGCGTCGGATTCGTCCGCCTCGGCCACGAGGAAGTCGCCCTTGCCCAGGCGCGCATTGGTGCCGATGGAGTTGAGCCGCCCGCCGATGACGCACGTCGGGTCGAGCCCGGCCTCGCCCAGCACCGCCGCCACGAGCGAGGTCGTGGTGGTCTTGCCGTGGGTGCCCGCGATGGCGATGCCCTGCTTGAAGCGCATCAGCTCGGCCAGCATCATCGCGCGCGGAACGACCGGGATGTGGGCCTCGCGCGCGCCCAGCACTTCCGGGTTGTCGGCGCTGCACCGCGGAGGACACCACGACCGCGTCGCGCCGCAGCCACGTTCTGCGCGTCGTGCCCGACGGCGATCCGGATGCCCAGCCCGCGCAGCCTGCGCACGGCCGCGTTCTCGGCGAGGTCGGAGCCGGTCACGGTGTAGCCCAGGTTGCGCGAACACCTCCGCGATGCCGCGACATCCCGGAGCCCCCGATGCCGACGAAGTGGATGCGCTTGACCTTATGCCGCATGGGCAAGCTCCTCGCACAGGTCGGCGCAGCGGCGCGTAGCGTCCGGACGGCCCAGCGCGCGCGCGTTGCGCGCCATCGCCGCGAGGCTCTCGCGCGTGAGCGCGCGCAGCAGCCTCGGCGAGCGCCGCGGGCGTGGTCTCGAGCTGCGCCAGGGCGATGCCCGCCGCGTGGCCGGCGAGGAAGCGCGCGTTCGCCGCCTGCTGCGTCGGCCACGAACCACGGCAGCGGAAAGAGGATCGCCGCCACGCCCGCCGCCGTGATCTCGGCCACCGTGATGGCGCCGGAGCGGCACACGAGCACGTCGCACCACGCGTAGCGCCGCGCCATGTCGGCGATGAACGGCAGCACCTCGCCCTGCACGCCGGCCGTCTCGTAAGCGACCCGCAGCCCTTCGTAGAGCTTCGCGCCGGCCTGGTGCACGATCTGCGGCCGCTCGTCCGGCGGCATCGAGGCCACGGCGGCGAGCACCAGGTCGTTCATCGTCTGCGCGCCGAGGCTGCCGCCCACCACCAGCAGCCGCAGCGGCCCGGACCGTCCGGCGTAGCGGGCTTCGGGCTGGCGCCAGCGCGGCGATCTCCTCGCGCACCGGGTGCCCAGCCAGTCGATGCGGCGCGGCGCGGGCAGCAGCCTGGTCCAGCGCTGGGCGAGCCTGCGTTGGAAGGCGTCCTGCATGCCCACCACCACGCGATCGGCGACCGGGGCGAGCACGCGATTGGTGATGCCGGCCACGGCGCCGGGCTCGTGGACCACGAGCGGGCGGCGCCACAGCGCCGCCATCATTCCGCCCGCAAAGGCGACATAGCCGCCCATGGACAGCACCACGTCCGGGCGAATGCGCGAAGATCGCCCGCGTCGACTGCCAGAAGGCGCGCAGGATGCGCAGCGCGGCAGAACCAGCCACGCGAGCGAGGCCCTTGCCGCGCACGCCGCTGCATGCCGACGCGCACCATCGGATAGCCGGCCGCGGCACGAGGCGGTTCTCCATGCCCGGCGGGCGTGCCCATCCAGTGCACCTTCCAGCCGCGCGCGGCGAGTTCCTTCGCGATCGCGAGGCCCGGGAATGACGTGGCCGCCCGGTGCCGGCCGCCATGATGAGGATGGTGCGGCTCACGCGCGGCCTCCGCGCATGAGCGTAGCGATTCTCCCAGTCGATGCGCAGCAGGATCGCCAGCGCGACGCAGTTCGACGACGATGCCCGATGCCGCCGAAGCTCATCAGCGGCAGCGTCAGCCCCTTGGTCGGCAGCACGCCGATGTTCACGCCCATGTTGATGAACGCCTGGCACGCCGATCCAGATGCCGATGCCCTGCGCGCACGAGCGCCGGCGAAGTACGCGCTCGAGCGCCGACCGCCTGGCGGCCGATCGCGAACGCGCGCCGCACCAGCCAGACGAACAGCGCGATCACGCACCGCGACGCCCGACGAAGCCGAGCTCCTCGCCGATCACGGCCAGCAGGAAATCGGTGTGCGCCTCGGGCAGGTAGAAGCAGCTTCTCGACGCTCGCGCCGAGACCCACGCCGAACCATCTCGCCGCGGCCGAAGGCGATCAGCGAGTGCGACAGCTGGTAGCCCTTGCCGTACGCGTCGGCCCACGGGTCCATGAAGCCGAAGATGCGCTGCATGCGGTACGGCGAGGACACGATCAGCAGCGACGAAGCCCACGGCGAGCAGCACGAGCGAGCCCGGCGAACGGCGCCAGTTGACGCCGCCGAGGAAGAGGATCGCCATAGCGCGATGACTGGTGACCACCACGAACGCGCCGAAGTCGGGCTCGCGCAGCAGCAGCGCCGCCGATCAGCGGTCATCACGCCGAACATCGGCAGGAAGCCCTTGCGGAAGTCGTCCATGAACGCGGCCTTGCGCACCGTGTAGTCGGCCGCGTAGAGCACCGACGACGAGCTTCATCAGCTCGGACGGCTGGAAGGTCGCGACGCCCAGCGGGATCCAGCGCCGGCGCCGTTGACCTCGCGCCCGATGCCCGGGACCAGCACCGCGAGCAGCGCGAGCGAACCCGCGAGGAAGAGCCACGGCGCGGCGCGCTGCCACAGCGCACACCGGCACGCTGGAACGCCGCCGCCGCGAACGCGAGCCCGATGGCGACGAACATCGCCTGGCGCACCAGGAAGTACGTCGGGCTGATAGCCGGTGAAGCGGCTCGGCCTCGCGCCATCGCGATCGACGCCGAATACACCATCACCAGCCCGATCGACAGCAGCAGCAGCGCCGACCAGACGAGGCCCTGGTCGAGGCTCGAGTCGCGGCGCGCGGGGTTGTACAGCATTCAGCGCGCGCCCTGCCCGGCGACGCGCTGCGGGCCGCGGCGGCGAACGCCTCGCCTCGTTCCCCGTAGTTGCGGAACATGTCGAAGCTCGCGCACGCGGGCGACAGCAGCACCGCGTCGCCGTCGGCGCGCCGGCCGAAGGCGCGCCGCGACCGCCTGGCCGCATCGTCGCGGCACGCTCCACCGGCACTCCGGCGCCGTCGAGCGCGGCGCGCGATCAGCGACGCGCTTCGCGCCGATCAGCACGACGGCCGCGCGTGCGCGCTGCACGGCGGCGCGCGAGCGGCGCGAAGTCCTGCCCCTTGCCCTCGCCGCCGGCGATCAGCACCACCGGGTCGCGGATCGAAGCCCTCGAGCGCCGCGCAGCGTCGCGCCGACGTTGGTGCCCTTCGAGTCGTCGTAGAACCGCACGCCGCCGACGTCGGCCACGAGCTCCATCGCGTGCGGCAGGCCGTGGAACTCCCGCAGCGCCGCGCGTCAGCGGCTCGCGGCGCGAGCGCCGACGCGCGCGCGAGCGCGTCGCCGCCGCCAGCCCGTTGGCCACGTTGTGCGGCCCGTGCACGCGCAATCGCGTGACCGCGCACCAGGAGCGTCATGGTCGCGCCGCGCCGAGCGACGATGCGCCGTCATCGCGTCGAGTCCCATCGGCGATCGCGCCGGCGCGCCCAGAGCCGAACGAGCTCACGCCGCGCCCGCGGCGCGCCATCGCGCGGACGCGCGCGTCGTCGCGGTTGATCACCGCGCACGCCGGCGCCTGCTGGAAGATGCGCTGCCTTCGCCGCGCGCGTAGTCGTCGATCGACGTCGTAGCGGTCGAGGTGGTCCTGGCGAGACGTTCAGCATCATCGCGGCGTCGAGTGCGAACGTGCGGTCGTCTCGAGCTGAAAGCTGGACAGCTCGACCACGTACGCGTCGGGAAAGCGTGCTCCGGCGTCGCAGTCAGCGCGTCGAGCACCGGCGCGCCGATGTTGCCGACGACCAGCGCGCGAAGCCGGCGCGCGCGCCATCATCCGCCGGCCAGCGTCGTCACGGTGGACTTGCCGTTGGTGCCGGTAATCCGAGCACATCGAACGCCCTTCCCTGCAGCGCGCGAGCGCGAGCTCGAATATCTCCACGATCACCGGCCACGTGACGCCGTGTCGCGCGCGGCGCGAAGGATCGGCTTCGCGAGCGGAACGCCGGGACTCAGCAACGACCGCGTCCACGCCCGCCAGGAGCGCCTGGCGTCGAAAGCGCCAAGGACGAGGCGAACGCCGAGCGCTGCGCAGGGAGCGCTCAGGGCCGGAGGCGCCGCTCGCGCGTATCGGCAGCAACCAGGCGCGCGCCACGCCGCGCGAGCCAGCGGCGGCACGACAGCCCGCTTCACCCAGGCCGAGCAACGAGAACGCGTTTGCCTTGCCACGTCGAATGCGGTCATCTCCTGCTTCCAGCCCGCCCTATCGCAGCTTCAACGTCGACAAGACCGAACAACACCAGCATCATCGTGATGATCCAGAACCGGACCACCACCTTCGTCTCCTTCCAGCCGCTCAGTTCGAAGTGGTGGTGCAGCGGCGCCATGCGGAAGACGCGCTTGCCGCCGTCACCTTGAAGTCGCCACCTGCATGACCACCGAGAGCGTCTCCAGCACGAAGACGCCGCCGACGATCAGCAGCAGGATCTCCTGCTTGATCAGATCGCGACGATGCCGAGCGCGGCGCCGAGCGCCAGCGAGCCGACGTCGCCCATGAAGATTTCGGCGGGATAGGCGTTGAACCAGAGGAAGCCGAGCGAGGCGCCCACCAGCGAGCCGCAGAACACCGTCAGCTCGCCCGCGCCCGGGAGAGCGGGAAGCAGCAGGTATTTCGAAAACACGGCGTGGCCGGTGACGTACGCGAACACCGCCAGCGCGCGCGGCGATCATCAACGACGGCTGATCGCCAGGCCGTCGAGGCCGTCGGTGAGGTTCACCGCGTTGGAGGTGCCGACCACCACGAAGTAGCCGAGGATCACGAAGCCCGTCGTGCCGAGCGGGATCGCCACCGTCTTGAAGAACGGCACGATGAGCTCGGTCTGCTGCGGCAGCTTCGCCGTGTAGGCGAGCAGGCACACCGCGGTGATGGCGATCAGCGACTGCCAGAAATACTTGGTGCGCGCCGACAGGCCCTTGGGGTTGCGGTGCACCACCTTGCGCCAGTCGTCGATCCAGCCCACGGCGCCGAAGCCCAGCGTGGTGGTGAGGCAGAGCCAGACGTAGCGGTTGCGCAGGTCGGCCCACAGCAGCGTGGTGATCGCCACCGACACCAGGATCAGCGCGCCGCCCATTGTCGGCGTGCCGCTCTTCGCGAGGTGCGTCTGCGGCCCGTCGTCGCGCACCGCCTGGCCGATCTTGTAGGCGGCGAGCTGGCGGATCATCCCGGGCCCGACGATGAACGAGATCGCGAGCGAGGTGAGCGCCGCAAGCACCACGCGCAGCGTAATGTACGTGAGCACGTTGAACGTGCGCACGTGGCCCTCGAGCCATTGGGCGGCCTCAAACAGCATCACGGCCTCCCGGCGCGGCGAGCGCATCGGCCACGCGCTCCATCTGCATGAAGCGCGATCCCTTGACCAGCAGCGTGGCGCCCGCATGGGCCTCCGCGCCGGCCGCGGCGACGAGCGCGGCCATGTCGGGGAAGTGGCGCGCCCCGGCGCCGAACGCCTGCGCCGCGGCGCGGCTCGCGGGGCCGATCGCGAGCAGTGCATCGATGCCCGCCGAGCGCGCGTACGCACCCACCTCGGCGTGCATGGCGGGGGCATCGCCGCCCAGCTCGCCCATGTCGCCCATCACCAGCACTTTGCGGCCACGCTCCGCCGCGAGCACGCGGATTGCCGCCTGCATCGATTCGGGATTCGCGTTGTAGCTGTCGTCGATCACCCATGCGGAGCCGGCGGCACGGCGGCGCTGCAGGCGGCCGGGCACCCCGGCGAAGCGGGCAAGGCCGCAGCGCATGTCCTGCGCCGGTATTCCGAGCGCGTGGGCGGCGGCGCACGCGGCGAGCGCGTTGCGCACGTTGTGCTCGCCACCCACCTGCAGCGCGACGGTGAAGGCGTCGGCGGGCAGCTCGACGCGCAGCGCGTTCGACGGTCCCTCGGCACGCACGTGCGCACCGGCCGCCAGGCCGAAGGTCACGATGCGCCGGCCCGCATTGAGCTGCCTCCAGTACGGGGCGAACGCGTCGTCCGCGTTCACCACCGCGACGCCGGCCGGCGCGAGCCCGGCGTAGATCTCGCCCTTGGCACGGGCGATCGCCTCCAGGCTGCCGAGCATGCCGACGTGGGCGCGATGCGCATTGTTCACCAGCGCGACGGTGGGGCGCGCGATGCGCGTGAGGTAGTCGATCTCGCCGGCGTGGTTCATCCCCATCTCGATCACGGCATAGCGATGCCGCTCGCGCAGCCCGAGCAGCGTGAGGGGCATGCCGATGTCGTTGTTCAGGTTGCCCCGCGTCGCGAGCACCGCCTCGGGCGAACCGCATGCGGCCGCGAGGATCGCGGCGAGCATTTCCTTCACCGTCGTCTTGCCGTTGCTGCCGGTGAGCGCCACGAGCGGAAGCGCGAAGCGGGCGCGCCAGTACGCGGCCAGGCGTCCCAGCGCGCGGCGCGTATCGTCGACCACGATCTGCGCGACGGGTATGTCGGTCGCGACGAGGCGCGCCGTGATCGCCGCCACCGCGCCGCGCCGCGCGGCCTCGCCCACGTAGGCGTGGCCGTCGAAGCGCTCGCCAGCGAGCGCCACGAAGAGATCGCCCGCGGCCACCGCGCGGCTGTCGGTGGTCACGCCGGCAAAGGGCAGCGACGGGCCGTGCAGCGCCCCGCCCAGCGCCCGGGCGGCTTGCGCGCTCTCCATCATCGGCACCGGATGCATCGCGTCGTGCATGGCGCTCATGCCGTCGCCGCCCGCCACTGGGCGAGCGCTGCCGCCGCCACGTCGCGGTCGCTGAACGGATGGCGGCTGCCGGCGATCTCCTGGTAGGTCTCGTGGCCCTTTCCCGCGAGCAGCACCACGTCGCCGGCGCGCGCCTGGTGGACCGCGGCGAAGATGGCCACCTGCCGCTCCCCGACGGCTTCGGCCTTGCGGTCGGGAATTCCCGCGAGCACCTGCTCGATGATCGCGTGCGGATCCTCGCCGCGCGGATTGTCGCTGGTGACGATCACGTGATCGGCGAGCCGCGCCGCCGCCGCGCCCATCAGCGGGCGCTTGCCGGCATCGCGCTCGCCGCCGCAGCCGAACACGCAGATGAGGCGCCCGCCGGTTCCCACGGCCGGGCGCAGCGCCTCGAGCACCTTTTCGAGCGCGTCGGGCGTGTGGGCGTAGTCGACCACTACCAGCGGAGCGCTGCCCCCGCCCACGCGCTCGAGCCGTCCCGGCACGGGCGGCAGGGCGCTCACCGCTTCGAGCGCCGCGTCGAGCGGAATGCGTGCTGCGAGCAGCGCGCCCAGCACCGCGAGCAGGTTGGAGACGTTGAAGGCGCCGAGCGCGCCGGCGGCGACCTCTCCTGCGCCCCATTCGCTCGCGACGCGAAAGCGCACGCCCTCTTCCGAGAGCCGGATCGCGGATGCGGCCAGGCGCGGGCGGGCCCGCGCGGAGGGCGCGCCGCCGCGCGTCCCGAAATCGATCACGTCCAGGCCGCTGCCGTCGAGGCGGCGGATGAAGCGCTCGCCCCACGGGTCGTCGGCGTTCACCACCGCATGGCGCAGTCCGCGCGCCGAGAACAGCCGGTACTTCGCCTCGGCGTAGGACTCCATCGTGCCGTGGTAGTCGAGGTGGTCGCGCGTGAGATTGGTGAACACCGCAACGTCGTACTTGAGGCCCGCCACGCGACCCTGGTCCAGCCCGTGGCTCGACACCTCCATCGCGACGCAGCGCGCGCCGCGGCGCAGGTATCCGGCGAGCAGGCGCTGCACGGCGATCGGGTCGGGCGTGGTGTTGCGCGCCTCGGCACGCTCGCCCACCAGCCCGTTGCCGAGCGTGCCGATGACCGCCGAGCGCCGGCCGAGCGCATCGCAGGCCGCGGCGATCCACTGCGACACCGAGGTCTTGCCGTTCGTGCCGGTCACGCCCGCCATCCACAGCGCGTCCGAAGGATTGCCATACACGTGCCCAGCGATCTCGGAGAGGCGCCCGCGCAGGTTCTCGATGGCGAGGTTCGGCACGTTCCAGCGCGCGTCCCAGGAAAATCCCGCGCGCTCCCAGAGCACCGCGGCCGCGCCCCGCGCGATCGCCTCGGCGATGAACGCGCGCCCGTCGAGCAAGGTGCCGGGGTAGGCCGCGAACACGCTGCCCATCTTCACCGCCCGCGAGTCGGCCGTGAGGTCGTCGAGCGCCACGCCCAGCCCGTCCAGGCGTTCGAGGACAGGGCTCGCCGCGGCGCGGGTGAACTCGGCGGCGGCGATCATCCCGCGCTGCCTTCGCGCGCCGGCGCCTGCGCCTCGATCGCGCCTGGCACGGGTGCCCGCACGTTAAGCGTCTGCGGCGCGTCGGGCGGTATGGACATCATGCGCAGCGCGGCGCCCATCACCGCGGAGAACACCGGCGCGCCCACGTCGCCGCCGTAGAACTTCGTGCCCGAGGGCTCGTCGAGCATCACCGCGATGATGAAGCGCGGGTCGCTCACCGGGCCGAACCCCACGAACGACGAGATGTACTTGTGCTCGTTGTAGCCGCCGTTCTCGGGCTTCCATGCGGTGCCCGTCTTGCCGGCCACGCGATAGCCGGGCACCTCGGCGAGCGGGGCCGTGCCGCCGGGCTCGGCCACCAGCTCCATCATGCGCGTCACCTCGCGCGCCGCCGTGTCGGAGATGACCGGCCGGCCGATGGGCCGCGCATCGCGCCGCAGCAGCGCAAGCGGCAGCAGCTGACCATGGTTGGTGAAGATGGTGTACGCGCGCGCCAGCTGCAGGAGCGACACCGAGATGCCGTGGCCGTAGGCCATCGTCGCCTGCTCGATCGGGCCGCCACTTCGACCACGGGCGCACGATGCCCCTTGCCTCGCCGGGGAAGCCGCTGTCGGGAGCGGAGCCGAAGCCCAGCGCCTCGAACATGGTGCCCATGCGCTCCGGGGGCATGCGCAGCATGATCTTGGCCGCGCCGATGTTGGAGGACTTCTGGATCACCTGCGACACGGTGAGCAGCCCGCCGGGATGGTCGTCGCTGATGGTCCAGCCGCCGATGCTCATGTGCCCGGGGGCGGTCTGGATCAGCGTGTCGGGCGTCACGATGCCGTCGTCCAGGGCCGCGGCGACGGTGAACGGCTTCAGGGTCGAGCCCGGCTCGAAGAGGTCGGTCACCGAGCGGTTGCGCGTCTGGCGGCCGGTCACGTCGGTGCGGTTGTTGGGGTTGTAGTCGGGCTGGTTGTCGAGGGCGAGGATCTCGCCGGTGCGCGCGTCCAGGATCACGAGCGAGCCCGACTTGGCGTGGTCGGCCTGCACCGCGGCCTTGAGCTCGCGGTGCGCGATGAACTGCAGGCGCTGGTCGACGGCAAGCGTGACTTCCTGCCCGTCCCGGGGCGCGCGCACGCTCTCCACGTCTTCCACTATCCTGCCCTTGCGATCCTTGATCACCTTGCGGCTGCCCGGGGTGCCCGCCAGGCGCGCCTGCTCGGCGAGCTCGATGCCTTCCTGCCCGTTGTCGTCGATGTCGGTGAACCCGACCACGTGCGCCGTCACCTCGCCCGCCGGGTAGTAGCGGCGGTATTCGCGCTGCTCGAAGACCCCCGGGATGCGCAACGCCATCACCTTGGCCGCCTGGTCGGGCGAAATCTGGCGCTTGAGGTAGGCGAACTGGCGATCCTTGTTGGCAACTTTCTGGCGCAGCTCGGACGCGTCCATTCCCAGCGCGCGCGCGAGCGCGCGCGCCTGCGCCGCATCAAGCTCGACGTCGTCGGGACTGGTCCAGATCGACTCGACGGGAGTGGAGATGGCGAGCGGCTGCCCGTTGCGGTCCGTGACCGGGCCGCGCGAGGCGGGCATCTCGATCAAGCGCCCGTAGCGCGCCTCGCCCTTGGCCTGGAGGAATCCGGTCTGCATGCCCTGCAGGTAGAAAGCGCGCCCTGCGAGCACGGCGAAGCCGCCCATCACGAGCACCAGCACGAGGCGCGAGCGCCAGCCCTCGAGCTTCAGGCGCAGCTGCGGGGTGCGCTGCGCGTACTTCATGGCCGGGACCCCGCCGCCTTGCCGTCCTCGTCGATGATCACCGTCGTCGCGGGGCCCGGCACGCGCATGCCGAGCTGCCGCGATGCGATCGCGTCCACGCGCTGGTTGGTCGCCCAGGTGCTCTGCTCGAGCTGCAGCTGGGTCCACTCCTCGTCGAGCTTCTTGGCGCTCGCCTGCTCGCCCTCCAGGTCACCGAAGAGCTTGCGCGCCCGGTCCTGGGAGGTGACCACGCCCAGGGCGCAGGCCACGATGAGGGCGAGCAGCAGGAGATTGAGCCGCGCCACCTTCAGCGCACCTTCTCGGCCACCCGCAGCACGGCGCTGCGCGCGCGCGGATTGCGCAGGATTTCCCCCTCGGAGGGCTTCACCGCGCGGCCAACGGCGCGCAGCTCCGGCGCGGGCAGCTCCGCAGCGCGCACCGGCACGCCGCGCGGCAGGCGATCGGCGGCGGAGCGTTCGCGGATGAAGTTCTTGACGATGCGGTCTTCCAGCGAATGGAAGCTCACGACCGCGAGGCGCCCGCCCGGCCCGAGCAGCGCCACGGCGCGCGGCAGCGTCACCGCCAGCTCTTCAAGCTCTTGATTGACGTGAATCCGAACAGCCTGAAAGGTGCGGGTCGCCGGGTGCTGGCCCGGCTCGCGCGTGCGAACCGCGCGACCCACGATCTCGGCAAGCTGGCGGGTGGTCCGGAGAGGTTCGCGGCTCCTTGCCGCAACAATCGCTGCTGCAATCGATTTAGCAAACCGTTCTTCCCCATAAGCGAAGATCACCTCCCTGATGTTCTTTTCGTCGGCGCGCATGAGCCATTCGGCCGCGGTTTCGCCGCGGGTGGTGTCCATGCGCATGTCGAGCGGGCCGTCGCGCGCGAAGCTGAAGCCGCGTGCGGGCTCTTCGAGCTGGGGCGAGGAGACGCCCAGGTCGAGCAGGACGCCCGCCACCCGGCGGACACCACGCGCTGCCAGCGCTTCTTGCATCGTCGAGAACCTCCCGTGGATCAGCTCAAGACGCGGATCTTCGATCGCGCGAGACGAAAGCGCCGCGGGGTCCTGATCAAGAGCGAAAAGTCTTCCGCGAACACCGAGACGGGCGAGGATGGCCGCGCTGTGCCCGCCGCGGCCAAAGGTGCCATCGACATAGGCTTCGTCTTCACGGACATCGAGGGCAGCAACAGCTTCTTCGAGAAGGACCGGGACATGGGAGACCTCACTCACGGGGGAAGGGAGTCGACGCTGGGCCTGCGCTCTCTTGGCGGAGCGGCTTGGGACCCAGGGTCCTCGGCCGCGTCACAGAGAGAAGTTCTCCATCCCCGGAGGCAGGTTCGGACTGCCTCCGGACCTCAGGGACTCGAGCTGGCGGTTCCACGCCTCGAGATCCCAGATTTCGAAGTGGCTGCCCTGGCCGACGAACATCACCTGGCGTTCGATCTTCGCGAAAGCGCGCAGCTCGGGAGGAATCAGCAGGCGGCCCGCACCATCGGGCTCGACCTCCTGCGCGAAACCGACGAGCAGCCGCTTCCACAGGCTCGCCTGGCGGTCGAGGCTGGGAAACGACATCACCTGAGTGCGGATCGGCTCCCACGCGGGCGCCGGATAAAGCAGGAGGCAGCTGTCGGGGTGCGCGGTGAGCACTAGCTTCACCGTCCCGCCCTGGGTCAGGGGATCGCGGGCGCGCGTTGGAACCGCCATGCGGCCCTTCGCATCCAGGTTGATCTGGTTTGCCCCTTGGAACACCGTTTCTCCCACGTTCTCCCACTTCCGCACACTGTAGTGATGCGGCCAGAACGAGTCAAGGGAAAAGAATGGTGTTTTTTGCTTGTGCTACAAGGGGTTAGCGCATGTTTTCCATCTTCTTTCTAACCTACTAATTACTTATATTTCAATGATTTACGAAGTACATTGAAAGTAAACTGGAAGGTGTTGGGGGCGAATCGAGTCGGCGCTGCTGCACCGCAGCATCGTGCGGACGCCGGCCGTGCTAGATGACGCGCTCGTTGCCGCCATCCACCGGCAGTTGCGCCCCGGTGGTCTTGGCGAACAGGGGCCCGCACAGCTCGGCGGCCAGTTCCGCCACGTCGCGGCTGGTCACCTCGACGCGCAGCACGTTGTTCTTCCGGTAGTCCGCGACCGACATTCCGTAGTGCTGCGCGCGCTCGGCGAGCACGGCGTCGGTCCAGATGGCGGTGTCGAAGACCGCGTTGGGGTGCAGCGTGTTGACGCGGATGCCGTCCGCGCCCCACTCGAGCGCGGCGACGCGCGCGAGCTGGGTGAGCGCGGCCTTCGATGCGGAGTAGGCCGCGGCGCCCGGACCGGGGGCCGGCACGTTCTTGGAGCCGATCACCGCGACCCGCCCGCCGCGCGGGGCGAGCGCGAGCAGCGGATGCGCTTCGCGCAGCAGTGCGAGGTTGGCGTCCAGGTTGACGCGCATCACGCGCATCCACTCCTCGTCCGGGAGGGCCTCGATGCGATGCCCTCCCGGAAACACGCCCGCGTTGAGCACCACCATGTCCATGCCGCCGAAGCGGCGCACGGCCTCCTCGAGCGAGCTGGCGAGCCGCGCCCCGTCGGTCACGTCGCAGGCGAGGCCGAGGTAGTCCGCACGCCCGTGCAGCACGGCGACCGCGGGATCGAGGTCGAGCCCGACCACGGCCGCGCCGCGCGCGAGAAAGCTCGCCACGCACATCTTCCCGATGCCGGAAGCCGCCCCCGTCACGAGGGCCACCTCGCCCGCGAACATCGGCGCGGCGCCCGGCTTGCCGAGCTTCGCCTGCTCAAGGTCCCAGTACTCCACGTCGAAGATGTCCTTCTCGGGCAACGCCTTCCAGCCGCCGAGCGATTGCGAGCGCTGGATCGCAACGATGGTGTGCGCGTAGATGTCGAAGACCATGCCCGCATCCCTGGCATTGCGCCCGATGGCGCACACGCCGAGCTCGCGATCGAGGATCACCCGCGGCGCGGCGTCGAGCATCGTCCTGGGAGCCGGTGCGCCGGGCGCGTGCCGCGCGAAGTACTGCGCGTAATCGGCGGCGTAGCCCCGCACGTCGCGACCGATCAGGGGAATGCGCTTGGTGCGCAGCACGTGGTCGGGCGTGGCCGGCCCCTGGCGCGCGATTGTCGCAAGGTCGTCGCGCCGCGCGAAGGCGAGGCTCGCCGGATCCGAGTGCGTGCATACGAGCATCGGGCGCCCCGCGGCGGCGCAGACTTCGCGGCGCAGCGCGGCGATCTCGCGCCGCAGCGGCCCTGCGGCCGGCGCAGGCGCGGGCGCCGCGACTTCCCACGCGCCGGCGCGCTGCAGCGCCCTTTCCGCCCGGTCCACGAGCCCGATCATCCGCTCGTAGGATTCCCGCGCCGTCCGCCCGAAGGAGAAGATGCCGTGGTTCATGAGCACCATGCCGATGGTGCGCGGCGTGGATTCGCGCGGAAAGATCTCGGCACAGCGCCGGGCGAGATCGAATCCGGGCATGACGTAGGGGATCACCACCACCGCATCGCCGTAGAGCTCGCGGATCCGGCGCTCGCCGTCGGCGGTGTTGGTGAGGGAGAGGACGGCATCGGCGTGCGTGTGGTCGACGAACCGGTGCGGAAGGATCGCGTGCAGGATCGCCTCGACGGAAGGCGTCGGCGCGTCGGCGCGCAGCATGTGGGTGCGCATCTCGTTCACCATCTGCGGATCGGAGAGTGCGGGCAGGCCTGCAAGCGCCACGAGGTGCGCCATCTCGACGGGCGAGAATCCGGCGGCCTCGATGTGCTCGAGGTCCCAGCCGCTGCCCTTCACGTAGAGCACCTCGCGACTGCGGCCGAGCAGGTCGTCCTCGCGCACCTTCACCGACGTGTTGCCGCCGCCGTGCAGGACCAGCGTCTTGTCGCGCCCTAGCAGGCGCGAGGTGTAGACCCGCTGGCCCAGGTCGCCGGCGAACCCGTTGGCTTCCGTGTCGTTCCACAGGTTCTGCATGCGCGAGCGTTTCCGAAAGAAAAGTGAAGCAAGCCGGTAAGCGGGATTCTGTTACGGCCCTCGCGGGCTATGACGGTCATTCCTCTAGGCCGCGGGTCGCCCCGCGGCTCCAGCCACCTACCCGCAGACTCGGTGGGCCACGTCGTCGTCTGCCTATTTGGTGTTGCTCCGCGTAGAGATTGGCCGTTTCACCCGGACTTAACCGGCTGCGTCTCTGTTCCTCTGATCCTCGCCTCGCGGCGGACGGGAGTTACCCGCTACGCTGCCCTGTGGAGTCCCGACTTTCCTCTGTGCGACCGAAGTGGCACAGCGACCGCCTGGCTTGCTTCACCCCTTCATTCTACGCGGTCCCGCCGGCCGGCTTGCTGCGGAAATGGGCCGCGTCATCGTAGAACGACGCGCATCCGGTGTCCGGATGCCACCCCGGCACACCCAGCACCGGCATCGGCGCCATCGCCTTGGGTGACAGGAAGCGCGCGGGATGCGCGAAATGCGCTGCGACCAGCGCGTCGGCGCGTGCGAGCTGCGCTTCCTGCGGCAGCATGAAGTAGAGCTCGTCCACGGGCACGAACACGGTCTTCGCCACCATGCCGATGTAGGGCTCCAGCGCCTGCTCGTAGCAGCCATGGCCGAAGGTGAAGAAGCGCATGCGCTCGGCGAGCTCCGCACGCCGCGTCCAGAAGAGCTCCTTCCATTCGAAATCGACCACCAGGCGCAGCAGCGCGGGCGAGCTCGACGCGACGATCACGCCCCCCTCGTCGAAGAGCGTGAGCGCGTCGCGCTCCGGGCTGCGCCGCTTCGCCTCCCGCTCGCCGCGGGCCTCGAGGATCGCCGCGTGCTGGGCGTTGATCTGCGCTTTCGAGGCGGGAAAGGTGATCCAGGCGAGCGCGTTGAAGAGGTCGTGCCAGCTCTGCGGGCGCGTCTCGACCTCGCCGGTCTCGGCGATGCGCAGCTCGTATCCGCGGCGCTGGCCGCCGCGCTCGCGCGGCGCCACGAAGCGCAGCGCCTTGCCGCGCCCGGTCGTGATGCCCGCGGCCGCCGCGGTGAGCTCGCCGTGCGTGGGCCAGCGATCGGCGGGCAGGCGCGCGATGGCGGCATGCAGGGGGGCGAAGATCGGCGCGCGCAGCCGCTCGCGTGCACCCGTCCAGTCCAAGGCGCGCCCTAGGCCGCCAGGCGCCAGCCGAGCTTCTGTCCGGCGCGCAACGGCACCACCGTCTCGCCCCCGAACGGATACTCGTGCGGAACCTCCCACTCCACCCGCTCGAGGCGCACCACGCCCCGGTTGCGCGGCAGGCCGTAGAAGTCCGCGCCGAAATCGCTCGCGAACGCCTGCAGCCGGTCGAGCGCGCCCGCGGCCTCGAAGGCTTCCGCATAGAACTCGAGCGCGGCATGCGCCGTATAGATGCCGGCGGCGCCGCACGCGCACTCCTTCGCCTTGCGGCCGTGGGGCGCGGTGTCGCTGCCGAGGAAGAACTTGGGATTTCCCGACGTCGCCGCCCGCAGCACCGCACGCCGGTGCGTTTCGCGCTTGAGCACCGGACGGCAGTAGTGGTGCGGCCGGATCCCGCCCGCGAAGAGCGCATCGCGGTTGAGCAGCAGGTGGTGCGCGGTGACGGTGGCCGCGACGTTCGCCGGAGCGCGCTCGACGAAGGCCACCGCATCGCGCGTGGTGATGTGCTCGACCACGACCTTCAGGCGCGGGAAGCGCTCGACGAGCGGCGCCAGCACGCGCTCGAGGAACACCGCCTCGCGATCGAAGGTGTCGACGTCGGGGTCGGTGACCTCGCCGTGGACCAGCAACGGCATCGATGCCTGCTGCATCGCCTCGAGGACCGCGGAGCATTTGCGCAGGTCGGTGACGCCCGCGTCCGAATGCGTGGTCGCGCCCGCGGGGTAGTACTTCACCGCCTTCACGAAGCCCGATGCCGCCGCCTTCGCGATTTCGGCCGGCGGCGTAGCGTCGGTGAGGTAGAGCGTCATCAGCGGCTCGAAGTCGGCGCCGCGCGCCGCCGCCAGGATGCGCTCGCGGTACGCCGCCGCCTGCGCCACCGCGACCACCGGCGGCTGGAGGTTGGGCATCACGATGGCGCGCGCGAATTGCCGCGCCGTGGCACGCACCGCCGATGCCATCGCATCGCCATCGCGCAGGTGCACGTGCCAATCGTCCGGCCGTCTGATCGAGAGCGATTCGGGCATCGAAGCGGATTATACAAACACCGGCGGCGGGGCCCGGTGCGTCACTTGAGCTTCAGGGCGAGCGCGTAGAGATCGTTGCGCGGCGCTCCCGTGAGCCGCGCGGCCAATGCGACCGCCTGCTTGAGCGGCAGCTCCGCGAGCAGCGTCTCGAGAACCGCCCGCGGGTCGGGACCCGCGGCGCGCTCCACGGGGCGGCCCTCGATCACCAGCACGAACTCGCCGCGGCGCCGATCCGGGTCGGCCTCGACCCAGTCGCGCGCCTGTGCGAGCGGCAGGCGCGTGATGGTCTCGAAGCGCTTGGTGAGCTCGCGGCAGACCACGACGTCGCGCTCGCCCAGGGCCGCGTGCAGGTCCGCGAGCGTGCGCGCGATCCGGTGGGGTGCCTCGAAAAGCGCGATCGCCCAGGGCCCCGCGGCGAGCGCGGCGAGCTTCGCGCGCCGTTGCGAGCCCTTCGCGGGCAGGAAGCCCGCGAACACGACGCCCTCGAACGCGAGCCCGCTCGCGCTGAGCGCCGCGGTGAGCGCGCTCGCACCGGGGACGGGCACGACCGGCTGTCCCGCCGCGCGCACGCGCTCGACCACCACGCCCCCCGGGTCGCTCACGCCGGGCGTGCCCGCATCGCTCACCAGCGCGACCGCGCGGCCGGACGCGATCGCACGCACGATCGCTTCGGCCGAGCGTGCCTCGTTGTGCTCGTGCACCGCCACCAGCCGCGTGCCGATGCCATGGTGCGCGAGCAGGCCGCGCGTGAGGCGCGTGTCCTCCGCGGCGACCAGGTCGGCGCGCGCCAGCGTCTCCAATCCCCGACGCGTGATGTCGCCGAGGTTCCCTATGGGAGTCGCGACCACATATAATCCGGGTTCCAATGCCGCACGGCGCGGCGCGTCCTCGAGCGGCGTACCGGAGCCCGCACCGCCCTTGCCCATGTCGCGCTTCAACGCGATCCTCCTTCTCGCCTTCGCATCGCTGCTGTCGCCGGCATTCTCGGCCGACGGGACGGCGAGCACAACAAGCCGCGCGCCGGGCGCGGCGGCGCCGTCGGCGCAAGCCGGCACGGGCGACATCGATCCGCAGACCGGGCTCGCGCGCAGCACGGTGGTGCGCCCCCTGGTCGAAGCGGCGCCGGCGCCGGGTGCGGCGCCCGTGCGCGCGGCAAGTCCCGACGAGGCCGTGCCGGCGCCGGGCCACATCGCGCTCATCCTGCCCACCGCGTCGCCCGCGCTGGGCCGGCTGGCCGATGCGGTGCGCCAGGGATTCACGGCCGCGCGGCAGGCGGCCGGCAAGGATGCGCCCGCGGTGCGGTTCATTCCCGTCGACAACGAGGGCGCAGCGCTGCTCGATGCATGCCGCCAGGCGCAGTCCGCCGGCGCCATCCTCGTGGTGGGCGGCATCACGCGCGACGGTGCCGTCGCGCTCGCGCACAGCGATTGTGCGCGCCAGCCGGTGCTCGCGCTGAATGAGCCCGACGGCAAGGACCCGGCCGATCTCTCGCCGAATCTCTTCGCCGTCTCCCTGTCGATCGAGCAGGAAGCGCGGCAGGTGGCGCTCATGGGAGTAGCCGACGGATGGCACAGCGCGATCGTCATCACCTCGCCGTCGCCGCTCGCGCAGCGCGCGCGCGATGCGTTCGAGCGCGAATGGTCGCGCGCCGCGGGCGAGATCCGGCGCGTCCCCTACAGCGGCAATCCGGAGGACGCCCCGGCGCTGCTTGAGCGCCTCGCCAACGTGAAGGCCGACATGGTGTTCTTGGCCCTCGAGGCGCCCGAGGCGCGCGCGGTGCGCCCCTACATTCCGCCGACGCTGCCCGTCTATGCCACCTCGCTCAGCGTGAATCCGCGCGCCGAGGCGGTGGTCAACCTGGACCTGGAGGGGCTGCGTTACGTGGAAATGCCCTGGTTCGTCCTGCCCGACCATCCCGCCGTCATGGTGTATCCGCAGCCCGCGGCGCCGATGACGCTCGACCAGGAAAAGCTCTACGCCTTCGGCATCGACGCCTTCCGCGTCTCGCTGCACCTGCTGCGGGGAGACGCGCGGCGCGTCCCCCTCGACGGCGTGACGGGGCGCATCACGCTGGACAAGGGCAACGTCTTCACGCGCACCCTCACGCAGGCCGAGGTCGACGGCGGGCACGTGATTCCGCTGCGCACGCCATGACGCCCAGCGGGCGGCGCACGCGCGCGCAGCGCGCCGGCGGCGCGGCGGAGGAGGCGGCGGCGCGCTTCCTCGCGCACCGCGGGCTCGAGATCGTGGCGCGCAACTACCGCACGCGCTTCGGCGAGATCGACCTCGTCGCGCGCGATGGAGCGACGCTGGTGTTCGTCGAGGTGCGCATGCGCTCGAGCGCACGCTACGGCGGGGCCGCGGCGAGCATCGGCTTGCGCAAGCGCGCGCGCATCGAGGCGGCGGCGCGCCAGTACCTCGCGCGCCTCGGACGCGAGCCCGCGTGCCGCTTCGACGTCGTCACCCTCGACGGCGCCGGGCCCGCGTGGCTGCGCGGCGCGTTCGAAACCGCTTAAACTGCGGCCATGGACCTCACCGCGCACCTCAAGGCCCATTTCGACGAAGGCGTCGAGCTGCGCCGCCGCCTCGCCGAGACGCTGCCCCGCGAGATCGCGCGCGCGGGCGAGGCGCTCGCCGCGGCGATCCGCGCCGGCCACAAGGCGCTCGCCTGCGGCAACGGCGGCTCGGCCGCCGACAGCCAGCACTTCGCCGCGGAGATGGTGGGACGCTTCGAGCGCGAGCGCCCCGGCATGCCCGCGATCGCGCTCACCGTCGACACCTCGGCGCTCACCGCCATCGCGAACGACTACGACTTCGACCGGGTGTTCTCGAAGCAGGTCGAGGCGCTCGGCAAGCCCGGCGACGTGCTGCTCGCGATTTCCACGTCGGGCAACTCGCGCAACGTGATCGAGGCGGTCAGGGCCGCGCAGGCGAACGGCCTCGCCGTGATCGCGCTCACCGGGCGCGACGGCGGCGCGATCGCCTCCATGCTGCGCAACCACGACTTCCACCTGAACGTCGCCCACCCGCGCACGATGCGCGTGCAGGAGGTCCACCTGCTCGTGATCCATTGCCTGTGCGAGGTGGTCGACAACGTGATCTTCGGAGAGACCAAATGACGCGAAAGTTGCTGGGCCTGGCCATTCTGGTGGCGACGATTCCCCTGCTGCAGGCGTGCTTCCCGCTGGCCGTCACCGGCATGGGCGCGGCCGCGCTCATGGCGAGCGACCGGCGCACGCCGGGCATCTACATCGAGGACGAGGACATCGAGCTCAAGGCGCTGGGCCGGCTGAGCAAGGGCTTCGAGGGCTCGCACGTGAACGCGACCAGCTTCAATCGCCACGTCCTGCTCACCGGCGAGGTGCCCAACGAGGAGACGAAGAAGCGCGTCGAGGACGCGGTGCGCGGCATCGTGAACGTGAAGGAGGTCACCAGCGAGCTCCAGGTGGCCGGGGTCTCGTCGCTCGCCTCGCGCGGCAATGACGCGCTGGTAACCTCGAACGTGAAGGCGCGGATGCTCGGCAACCCGAATTTCTCCGCGAGTCACGTGAAGGTGATCACCGAAGCGGGCGTCACCTACCTGATGGGCCTGGTCACGCCCGCCGAGGGCGAGGCGGCCGCGGAGGTCGCGCGCACCACGAGCGGCGTGAGCCGCGTGGTGAAGGTCTTCGAATACATCCAGTAGCACCGGCGGTTACAGCTGTATTGGCCCGAGTGACGTGGCTCACTTCGGGCCGCTTGCCCGCGCCCTGAAAATGCCCCCAGTCAAATTCACGCCTGGCAACGAGCATGCATTGGGGGTTCGATCGCAGGAGAGAAGCGCTGCGCGCCGCGATTCCGTGGGGCGTGCTGGCGGCCGCGCTCGCGATCAGCGCCGCCGGATGGTTCGCGCTCGAGGGTAACCGCGTCGGCGATGCGCGCGCGAAGTTCGAGCGGCGCACCGAGACCGCGGTGGCGGTGCTGCGGGCGCGCACCGTCTCCTACGAGCAGATCCTGCGCTCCGCCGCGGCGCGCGTCGCCTCCTCGTCCACGCTCTCGCAGGAGGAGTGGCACGACTTCGTCGACTACCTCCAGCTGCCGCAGCGCTATCCCGGCATCCAGTCGATCGGCTACGCGGAGGTGGTGAGCGCGCGCAATCGCGCGGCGCACGTGCAGCGCATGCGCGCGCAGGGCCGGCCCGACTACGACGTGCGCCCTCCGGGCGTGCGCGCTACGTCGGTCGTGGTCGTGTACAACGAGCCTTCCACGGGACCCAACGTGCGCCTGATCGGGATGGACATGTTCGTCGAGCCCGCGTGGCGCGCCGCCATGGAGCGCGCCCGCGACACCGGCGAGGCGGCGATCACCGGCAAGGTCGAGCTGGTGGACGAGGCGTTTCTCGGCCCCGAGGCGCGCCAGCCCGGATTCGTCATGTACATGCCGGTGTTCGGCGACGCGGCGGGCCGCGCGCCGGCCGACGGCTCGGGCGCGATCGCGGGCTACGTGCTCGGCGTGTTCCGCGTCCATGACCTCATGCGCGGAGTGTTCAACGAGGGCGTGCTGCAGGTGCTCGACATGCGCATCTACGACGGCCCGGGGGAAGCGGCCGCCAACGAGCTCATCGATACGCGCACCGCCTGGCGCAGCGCGCCGGCCGGTCCCGATGCGACGTTCGAGCGCGTCGTGCGTTTCCCGATGCCGGGACGCGCCTGGACCATCCGCTTCGTCTCGCGCCCGGACTTCGACGCGGCACTGGGGCGCGAGCGTCCCTGGGGCGTGCTCGCCGCGAGCATCGCCGCGAGCCTCGTGGTGTTCCTGCTCACGCGCGCCCTGGTGGCGACACTCGATCGCGCCCACAGCCTGTCGATGCGCGACCCGCTCACCGGGCTGTACAACCGCCGCTACCTGGAGGAGACGATGCGGCGCGAGGTGCCGCGCGCACAGCGCGCCAGCATGCCGGTCGGGCTCGTCGTGCTCGACATCGACCACTTCAAGCGGCTCAACGACACCCATGGCCACGACGCGGGCGACTTCGTGCTCGCGCGCGTGGGTGAGCTGCTGCGCGGGGCAACGCGCGGGCGACATCGCGTGCCGCTACGGCGGCGAGGAGTTTGCGCTGATCCTGCCGGGCGCATCTCTCGAGGTGGCGCGCGACCGTGCCGAGGAAATCCGCGCCAAGTTCGAGGCGACGCAGTTCGCCTTCGAAGGCGCGCGGCTGGGACCGATGAGCCTTTCGGCGGGCATCTCCGCGCTGCCGCCCGACTCCATCGACTGGCCGCAGGCCCTGCACGCGGCCGACCGCGCCCTCTACACGGCCAAGGAGGCGGGTCGCAATCGCGTCCTCGCGGTCGCGGCGGAATAGGCGCGGCCGCCCCGGGGACGCCGCGCGCCTGGCGCCGTCCCCGGGTTTTGGTAATCTGCCGTCATGTCCGCCCCCGCGTTCGAGGCCAAGATCTGCGCGCCGCCGCATTTCGCGCAGCGCGCCGGCAAGCTGCCGCGCCCGCTCGTGTTCACCAACGGCGTCTTCGACATCCTGCACCGTGGACACGTGACCTATCTCGCCGAGGCACGCGCCCTCGGCCACTGCCTCGTGGTGGCGCTCAACTCGGATGCCTCGGTGCGCCGCCTCGGCAAGGGCGCCGAGCGGCCGGTGAACGGGCTCGAGGACCGCCTCGCGGTGCTCGCCGCGCTCGAAAGCGTGGCGCTCGTCACCTGGTTCGAGGAAGACACGCCGATCGAGCGCATCCTCGCGTGCCGGCCCGACCACCTGGTGAAGGGCGGCGACTGGCCCGCCGAGCGCATCGTGGGAGCGGCCGAGGTGCTCGCCTGGGGCGGCAAGGTGCACTCGATCCCGTTCCGCCACGACCGCTCGACTTCCGCCCTGCTCGCGAAGATCCGTGCATGAACGATCGCGGCCTGCCGCCCGGGCTCCTCGAGCGCCTGCGCGCCATCGTGGGCGAGCGGGGTCTCGTCACCGATCCGGCGGAGCAGGCGCCGTTCGTGGTCGACTGGCGCGGCCAATACCACGGGCGGGCGGCGGCGGTGGTGAAGCCGGCCAGCACGGAGGAAGTCGCGCAGGTGGTGGAACTGCTCGCGCACGCGGCGATCGGCATGGTTCCGCAGGGCGGCAACACGAGCCTGTGCGGCGCATCGGTGCCCGACGCCACGGGCACCCAGGCCGTGATCAACCTCTCGCGCATGAATCGCGTGCGTGCGGTCGACGCGGACAACGACACCATGACCGTCGAGGCGGGCTGCGTGCTCGCCAGCCTGCAGCAGGAGGCCGCGCGCCTCGGGCGCCTCTTTCCGCTCTCGCTGGGCGCGGAAGGCAGTTGCGAGATCGGTGGCAACCTGTCGACCAACGCCGGCGGCACCGCCGTGCTGCGCTACGGCAACGCGCGCGATCTCGTGCTGGGCCTGGAAGTGGTGCTGCCCGATGGCCAGGTCTGGAACGGACTGCGCGGCCTGCGCAAGGACAACACGGGCTACGACCTGAAGCAGCTCTTCGTGGGCGCCGAGGGCACCCTCGGCATCATCACCGCCGCGGTGGTGAAGCTCTTCGCCCTGCCGCGCTCGCGCGCCACGGCGCTCGTCGCGGTGGATGGCCCCGCCGCGGCGGTCGCGCTGCTCGCGCGGCTGCGCGAAGCGTGCGGCGAGCGCATCACCGGCTACGAGCTCATGGCGCGAGTGTGCCTCGACCTCGTGATCCGCCACATGCCGGGCACGCGCGACCCGTTCGCCGCGCCGCACCCGTGGTACGTGCTCGTCGAGCTTTCCGACAGCGCCCGGGGGCCCGGCCTGGAGCGCATGCTCGCGGAGGCGCTCGACGGGGCCGCGGCGGTGCGCGACGCGGTGCTGGCCTCGAGCGAGGCGCAGCGCGAGGCGCTCTGGAAGATGCGCGAGAACATCTCCGAGGCGCAGAAAGCCGATGGCGTTTCGATCAAGCACGACGTATCGGTGCCCGTGAGCCGGGTGGCGCAGTTCATCGAGCGCGCCGATGCCGCGCTGCGGGCGCGCTTCCCCGGCATTCGCATTGTCGCCTTCGGCCACGTGGGCGACGGCAACATCCACTACAACTGCTCGAAGGCCGAGCGCCAGGAAGCGCAGGACTTCTTCGCCGAGGCCGCGCAGGTGAACGCCGTGGTCTACGAGGTGGTGGGCGCGCTGGGCGGCTCGATCAGCGCCGAGCACGGCCTGGGCGTGCTCAAGCGCGACGCGATCAGGCGCTACAAGAGCCCCCTCGAGCTCGAGCTGATGCGCTCGATCAAGCGCGCCCTCGACCCGCGCGGCCTGATGAATCCGGGGAAGGTCCTCTAGCGGGCCGATGCCGGAGCGCGGTTGCGGATGAAGCCGGTGATCGCGTCCACCGCCTCGGCCTCCATGCCGATGAAGCCGTGCCAGTGCAGCGCCTCGCACGGCTTGCCGCGCGCGCCGCTGCCGCCGTCCACCATGAGCAGCGTGGCGCGCGGCGACTGCGTGAGCCCGGCGACGATGCGCTTCGCCATGTCGGGCGGCGTGAGGCGGCACGCGTCGCGGCTGTGGTGCAGGACCAGCACCGGGACGCGGATGTTCTCGAGCGGGAGGTTTTCCACCGCGCCCGGCGTGCCCGGCTCCGTGATGCTCGAGCTCAGCACCACGCCGGCGATCGCATCGCCCAGCGCGATCGCTGCCGCTGCCGCCGAGGTAGTGCCGCGGCTGGTGCCCACCAGCCACACCGGCTTGCCCAGCCCGGCGCGCAGGTGCTCCACGACGTGGCGCAGGTCCTCGACGTGCTCGGGGCTGGTGCGGAACACGAGGTCGAGGTCCGCGCGGTCGCTGGGCCGGCCGACGATGGCCACGTTGAAGCCCGCGTCGGCGAAACGCTCGCGCGAGCGCACCAGGAAGTTCTGCGACGTGGGCACGCCGTCCTTCAGACCGATGCCTCCCGCGCCCCCCGGCAGCAGGACCAGGGTGGCCGCCGCATTCGGCCGCTGCATCAGCCAATAGCCCACGCGCACCCCGGGCCGCGAGTCGATCGTCACGTACCGATCGGCGGCGAAGGCGTTCGCCGCGGCCGCGAAGGCGAGGATCGCGAACCGGGCGACCGTGCGCGCACCTGCGCGCGCCTTCATCGCGCCTCCTGCTCCGGCTCCCGCCGCCTCTCGCCCGCCACCCTGCCATCGCGCCAGAGCGCCGACTGCAGCCGCACCACGTCGGGCATCGAGCGGGTCTCGGCGTAGCGCTCGCGCAGCCAGCCGCTGTCGTTGCGTCCCGCCTGGGCGAGGCCGCGCACTTCGGCCAGCACCGCGGTGTTGCCGAGCGCCGCCGCTTCCGGCGCCAGGCGCTCCAGCGTCTGCAGCAGGTGGTCGCGCAGCCGCACGTGCCCGTGGGCATGCGGATCGACCAGCTCGGCGTCGAACCCGAAGCGGCACGCCTGGAAGCGGTTGTATCCGTAGACGCGGTACTGGGGCTCGAGCGGCTCGCTCGTCCGATGCTCGAGCAGGTGCGCGGCGAGCGTCTGCGCGTAGGCGGCGAGCTGCGCGGCGCCCTCGACTGTGAGCGGCGTGTCGCAGATGCGGATCTCGATCGTCCCGTACTCGGGTTTCGGGCGGATGTCCCAGTAGAAATCCTTCATGCTGGCCACGATGCCGTAGCCGACCATCGCGTCGAAGTAGCGCGTGAACTCCTGCCAGGTCTGCACCGGCGGCATCTGGCCGGAGAGCGGGAACGCCGAGATCGCGTGCAGCCGCGACGTCTCGAAGGACGTGTCCACGCCCTGGGAGAACGGCGACGAGGCCGAGAGCGCGATGAAGTGCGGCATGTACGGGGCGAGCCGGTGCGTGAGGTAGACCGCGTCGTCGCCGTTGACCACCCCGATGTGCACGTGCTGGCCGAACACGGTGAACTGCTTGGCCAGGTAGCCGTACAGGCTGGAGACGCGCAGGAAGCGCTCGGTCGGGAAGATGCGCCGGTCGCGCCACTGGTGGAACGGGTGCGCGCCGCCGCCGGCGATCGCGAGGTTCAGGCGCCGCGACTCGGCCACGACCGCGTCGCGCACCTGGCGCAGCTCCGCGAGCAGCGCGTCGTGGCGCCGGTTCACCGCGGAATTGATCTCGATCATGCTCTCGGTGATCTCGGGCTTCACCTCGCCCGGCAGCTTCACCCTTTCGAGCCGCGCGAGCAGGTCGCGCGCGCCGCGCGCAAGGTTGTAGTCGCGCGTGTTGAGCACCATCAGCTCGAGCTCCACGCCGAAGGTGAGCGCGTCCGATGCGTGGAATTCGAGCGGCACGGCGCTTCAGGCCTCCGAGGCGCCGGCGGGACGCCCGGCAAGCGCGGCCGCGGCGCCCTCGTCGGGCAGGGATTCGCCCGCGAAGCGCAGGCCCCATTGCGCGGCGAGCGGCCCGACGATCTCCATCACCAGGATCGCGCCCAGCATCACCGCCGAGAGCTCCGCGCCGAAATGGGGGACCAGGCGCGCGATGTCGTGCTGCATGAGCAGTGCCAGGCTGGACAGCGGAAGCAGCACCGCGCCCAGCCCCACCGACTGGCGCAGACGCAGCCCGCCGAGCGGCGCGACGGCGATCACGCCCACCATCTTGCCCGCGATGCGCGCACCGGCCAGCGCGAGCGCGGCCCACCCTGCCTGCGCCAGCGCCGCGGGCGGCAGGCTCGCCCCGGTGATCACGAACAGCACGATGTAGAGCAGGCGCCCGGTCGGGGCGAGGTTCACGTTGAGCAGCTCGAAGCCGCGGTCGTCGTTGCGCGCGAAGAGACCGAAGGCGAGCAGCGCGAGGATCACCGGCAGCTTGAGCATGGTGGCCAGCCCCACCGCGCATACCACCATGCCCGCGACGAGCGCGAAGTGCACCTCGCGGGTCTTCTCGATGCTGCGCGCGATGGCGCGCGCGAGCCAGGCCATCGCCGCGCCCAGCGCGAGCGAGCCGAGGAACAGGTAGAGCGGCTGCAGGATCGCGACCTCGACCTCGGTGCTCGCCTCGAAGTGTGCCGAGCCGAGCAGGATCGTCACCAGCACCGAGGAAAGCAGGGAGTTGAGCGCGACCAGGTTCAGCGCGCGCTCGGTCGCCTGGCCCTCGGAGCGGGTGTCGTGGACCACCATCAGCGCCACGGCCGGCGAGCTCGCCATCGCGATGGCCGCCGCGATCGCCGCCTTCACCGGATCGAAGGCGAGGGCAAGCAGCACGGCGTACGTCGCGGCGAAGGAGAGCAGGCTTTCGGCGAGCCCGGTGGCCGCGAGCGTCCAGTCGCGCTTCATCCATTCCAGGTCCATGCGCCGGCCCAGGTCGAACAGCACCAGCCCCAGCGCGAGGTCCACGAAGATGCGCGCCTCGTCGATCAGCGAGGCGAGCCCCATCGCGCGCGCGAGCGGCGCGAGCAGCAGGCCCACCACGACATAGCCGATGATGCGCGGCACGCGCACGATGCGCGCGATCTCGCCGCCGAGCATGCCCGCCACGAGCAGCACGCCGAACAGCAGCGGATAGCTCATCGCGAGCGGCAACGCGGGAAGGAACGAGAGATTCATGTCGCAGTAGAATGCACCGACATCCTCGGGCATTGTACGTGAGCCAACGCTACTTCCAGAATACCATCGCGCTCGTCTACGACTTCGACGGCACGCTCTCGCCGCAGCCGATGCAGGAGTACACGGTGCTGCCCAAGATCGGCGTGGAGCCCGCGCGCTTCTGGGCCCTGGTCAACCGCGAAGCGCGCGAGACGGAGTCGGACCCGATGCTGGTCTACATGCGCCATATCCTCGAGGCCCTCGAGCGCCAGCAGGTGGACGTGAAGCGCGCGGATTTCGCCGCGATGGCGCGCTCCATCGAGTACTTCCCCGGGGTGGGCACGTGGTTCGCCCGCATGAACGGCTACGTGCGCCGGCGAAGCCGCGGCAAGGTGAAGCTGCAGCACTATCTCATCTCCGCCGGGCAGAAGGAGATCCTCGACGGCGTCTCCATCCGCAGGCACT
The DNA here is from genome assembly GCA_963758215.1 of uncultured beta proteobacterium. Taxonomy (GTDB): domain Bacteria; phylum Pseudomonadota; class Gammaproteobacteria; order Burkholderiales; family Usitatibacteraceae; genus Usitatibacter. The sequence continues at coordinate 37,530 of CAVWUN010000006.1, forward strand.
TCAAGCGCATCTATGCCTCCGAGTACCATTTCAACCACCACGGCGTGGCGACCTTCCCCAAGTTCCTGGTGACCGACACGCTCAAGACCCAGTTCCTGTTCCGCATCAACAAGGGCATCGAGTCGGTCACCGAATCGATCAACGAGCACATGCCCGAGGAGCAGCGCCCGATCCCCTTCCCCAACATGATCTACGTGGGCGATGGAATGACCGACGTGCCGTCGATGGCGCTCACCAAGAAGAACGGCGGGCACACGGTGGCCGTCTACGACCCGGGCGATGCGCGCGGACGGGCCACCTGCGTGAAGCTGCTCGAGGCGGGCCGCGCCGATTTCATGGCTGAGGCGGATTATCGCGCCGCGAGCCGGCTCACGCGGCGCGTGCAGCTGCTGCTCGATGCGATCGTGGCCGACATCGCGTACCGGCGCGAAGCCTACGAATGCCGTGTCGAGAGCCGCGTGAAGCGATGAGCCCGCTTACCTTCAGTGCGCTCAGGCGCCTTGCCGACGGGCGCTTCCATTCCGGCCAGGACATCGCACGCACCCTCGGACGCTCGCGCGCCACGCTGTCGGAGGCGCTCAAGCGCGCCCCCGAGCTCGGCATCGAGATCTTCAGCGTGCGCGGCCGGGGATACCGGCTCGCCGAGCCGATCGAGTTCCTCGACCCCGCCGCCATCGCGGCGCGCCTGGAGGCGGCGCGTTCGCCGGTGCGCCTGCAGGTGGCCGACGAGGTCGAGTCGACGAGCACGCGCCTGCTCGAGATGGCGGGTGCGGGCGCGCCCTCGGGAACCTGCCTCGCGGCGGAATGGCAAAGCGCGGCACGCGGGCGGCGCGGGCGCACGTGGGTGGCGAGCGTGGGCGGCAGCCTCACGTTCTCGCTGCTCTGGCGCTTCGAGCGCGGGGCCGGCCACCTGGGCGGTCTTTCGCTTGCGGCGGGACTGGCGGTCGCGCGCGCGCTGCGCGCGTGCGGCGTCGAGCGCGCGCAGGTGAAATGGCCCAACGACGTCGTGATCGATTTCCGCAAGCTCGCCGGCATCCTGGTGGAGACGAGTGGCGAGATGCAGGGGCCGAGCGTCGCGGTGGTGGGGGTCGGGGTGAACTATCGCCTCCCCGAGCGCGTGATCGACCGCATCGACCAGCCGGTGGCAGACGTGGCACGCTGCGCCTCTCCCGTGCCCGCGCGTGGCGCCCTGCTCGCCGCGCTGCTCGTGCAGCTCGGGGCCGCGCTCGAGGATTTCGAGCGCGCGGGCTTCGGCGGCGTGCGCGAAGCGTGGCGCGCGATGCATGCCTACCAGGGCCGTCCGGTGCGCGTGAGCTCGCCGCGCGAGGCGCCCTTCGACGCGGTCGTGACCGACGTGGCCGCCGATGGCGCGCTGCTCGTCACCGCCGACGACGGCCGCGGCCTCGCCCTGTCCTCCGCCGAGATCTCGCTGCGTGGAAAATAGCGGGGACCCGATCCCCGATCCAATGCCGGCACCGCCGCCTGATTCGTCCCCTACGCTTGCCGTCGACGCGGGCAACAGCCGCGTCAAGTGGGGCCTGCACGACGGGCGCGCCTGGACCGTAACCGGCGCAGTGGAGACCGCGCACGCGCGGCGCCTCGCCGGCGACTGGAAGGGGCTCGGCCCGGTCGCGCGCGCGATCGCCTCCAACGTGGCCGGGGAAGCGGTGGGCGGCGAGCTCGAGCGCGCATGCGCGGGCCTCGGCGTCGCGCTCGCGACCGTGCACGCCGGGCGCGAGGCACGCGGGGTGCTTAACGGCTATCGCGATCCCGGACAGCTCGGGTCCGACCGCTGGGCGGCCCTCGTGGCCGCGCATGCCGCGCTGCCCGGGCACAAGCTGGTCGTCAACGCAGGCACCGCGCTCACGGTCGATGCGCTCGCCGCCGACGGGCGCTTCCTCGGCGGGCTCATCGTGCCCGGCCCCGAGCTCATGGCGCTGGCCCTCGACGCGGCGACTGCGGGGCTGCGGCGCACGCCGGGGCAGTTCGACGCGTTTCCGACGAGCACGCCCGATGCGATCGCGAGCGGGGCGCTGCAGGCCTGCGCGGGTGCGATCGTGCGGCTGCGGGACGCAATGGCCGCGCGCGGCCTCGAGCCCGTGGCCACGCTGGTCTCGGGGGGCGCCGCAGCGCGCATCGCCGAGCGCCTTCCCATCGCCTGCACGATCCGCGAGAATCTGGTGCTGGACGGGCTGGTGCTCATCGCCCGCGGCACCTGAACCGCCATGTCGCGCCTCCTCTTCTTCCTGCTGCTCATCGCCTGCCTCGCGCTCGGCGCCCACCTGTGGCTCACGGCGGACGCGCAGAAGGCGGATTTCGCCTCGCGCGAGCTCAACCGCGAGGAAGTGCGCGTCGTCGCCGTCACCCCGCCGCTCGTCGCGGCGCGCGAGGCGGCGCAGGCGCGCCGCGACCTGCTGGGCCTGTCGGGCGCGGCGTGCGTCGAGTTCTCGGGCATCGCGGCGGCCGACGCGCCACGCGCACGCGACGCGTTCGCCGCGCTGCGCCTGGGCGATCGCCTCACCGAGCGCCGGCTGGAAGACATCACGCGCTACTGGGTGTTCATGCCGCCGGCGCCCGACCGGCGCGCCGCGGAAGCCGCCATGGCGCAGCTGCGCCGCCAGGGCGTGCGCGACGTGTCGATCCGCGCGGACAACACCATCTCGCTCGGCGTCTTCTCCACCGAGGACGCGGCGCAGCGCTTCCTCGCGTCGATGACGGCCAAGGGCGTGAAGGACGCCGCCGAGGCGCCGTTCACCAAGGAGCTGCGCGAGATCACGATGCTGGTGCGCGAGCCCGACACCGAGACCGTCGCGCGGCTGACGGTCATGCAGCGCGACTTCCCCAACTCGCAGCTGCGTGCCGTTGCCTGCCCCGCACCGAACGCCGCCGCGCAATGACTACGGCACGATCCGGGTCTCGGCGGGGCGCGCGCCGCCTCGCCTGGCTGGCGGCGGCGCTGGCGTGCGCGGCGTGCTCCGCGATCGACCCGTACAACGTGATCGGCCGGCAGTCCGTTCCCGTCGAGGTGGTGCCTTCTTCGCCGCTTTCGCCGCTCGGCGCCGCGGAGCGCGAGCGCGCGTTCGACTTCGTGTGGCGCACGATCGACCGCAGCTACTACGATCCGCACTTCAACGGGGCCGACTGGGACGCGATCGGGCGCCGCTACCGGCCCCTCGCGCTCGCCGCGCCCGACGACGAGGCCTTCTGGGACGTGCTCGATCGCATGGTCGGGGAGCTGCGCGATGCGCACACGCGCATCGAATCGCCACGGCGCGTCGAGCTGCGCCGGCGCGACGCGTCGATCTCGCTCGGCTTCTCCTTCCGCTCCCTCGGCGGGCACCTGGTGGTCGACGGCGTCAACCCGGAGTCGGACGCCTGGTGGGCGGGGGTGCGGCCCGGGATGATCGTGATCTCCATCGATGGGCGGCCCGCCGGCGAGGCGTACGCGAAGCTCCTGGCCGGCGCGCGGCTCGATTCGACGCAACGCGCGCGCCACCTGGATGCGCTGCGCCGCCTGCTGAGCGGCGAGGAAGGCAGCAAGGTCCCGTTCACGTTCGAGCGCGCGGAGGGCACGCGCTTTCACGCCGTGCTCGCGCGGCGCAAGTTCTTCGTCCGCCCGCGCGAGTTGCACCGCGTGCTGCCCTCCGGATACGGCTACCTGCGCATCACGGAATGGACGATCCCGCTCGCGCTGCGCGCGCTGGGAGGGCTCGACGAGCTGCAGCAGACCCCGGGCCTGGTCATCGACCTGCGCGGCAACCCGGGCGGCGCGGTCGAGGCCGTGAACCTGGTCCTCGGGCGATTCTTCGCCCGCCACACCGAGCTCGGGCGCACGATCACGCGCAATGGCACTGCGGTCACGCTGCTGATGGGCGCGGTGGACGTCATCAAGCTCAACCGCGAGCTCGACGGCGACAAGGACGCCTACCGCGGCCCCGTGGTGATCCTGGTGGACGCGCGCAGCGCGAGCGGCAGCGAGCTCTTCGCCGGCACGATGCAGGCCACGGGCAGGGCGAAGATCGTGGGCGAGCCGAGCTGCGGCTGCCTGCTGGGCTTCCTCGGCTACGCGCACGTGCCGGGCGGGGCCGAGCTCGCGTACAGCGAGGTGGGATTCGTGCTGCCCAACGGCAAGCGCATCGAGGGCGTCGGCGTGATCCCCGACCTCGAGGTTCCACTCACGGTCGACGACCTGCGCCAGTACCGCGACCGCACCCTCGAGCAGGCACAGGCGCTGCTCGCCACGATGAAACCCTCGACCCTGTGACGCGCGAGCGGGTCCCGGCCCTCAATCCCGGCGTGGCGCCACGCGAGGTCTTCGCCTGGGCGATGTACGACTTCGCCAACTCCGGCTACACGACCGTGGTGCTCACGGCGGTGTTCAACGCGTACTTCGTCTCGGTAGTGGCAGGCAATGCGGCATGGGCCACGTTCCTGTGGACGGCGGCGCTTTCCACGTCGTATCTCGTCGTGATGGTCATCGGGCCGCCGCTGGGCGCATGGGCCGACGCGCACGCCGCGAAGAAGCGCCAGCTCGCGGCCTCGACCGTGGTGTGCATCGCCGGCACCGTGGCGCTCGCATGGTCGGGGCCCGGGTCGGTCGCGTGGTCGGTCACGTTCATCGTCATCTCGAACGTGGCCTATTCGATAGGCGAGAACCTGTGCGCCGCGTTCCTGCCCGAGCTCGCCCGGCCCGAGGCGCTGGGCAAGGTCTCCGGCTGGGGCTGGAGCCTGGGATATTTCGGCGGCATCCTGGCCCTGGCCATCTCGCTCGCGTGGGTGATGACCGCCGACGCGCGCGGCTCCACCGCCTCGATCGCGGTGCCCGGCACGATGGTGATCACCGCCGCGATCTACGGGCTCGCCTCGCTGCCGACCTTCCTCTGGCTGCGCGAGCGTGCGATTCCGGCCGCCGTGCCCGGGACCCACGCCGCGCTGGTGCGCCTGCTCGAGACCGCGCGCTCCGCGCGCCGCTATCGCGACCTGCTGCTGGTCTTCGCATGCGGCGTGTTCTACCAGGCGGGCGTGGCCACGGTCATCGCGCTGGCCGCGATCTACGCCGAGCAGGTGATGGGTTTCAAGACGCAGGACACGATCATGCTCGTGCTCGTCGTGAACGTGACCGCTGCCGTCGGGGCGTTCGGCTTCGGGTACGCTCAGGACCGCATCGGCAAGACCTGGGCGCTGCGCTGGACGATCGTGGGATGGGTCGCGATGACGGTGGTCGCGTATTACTCGCGCACCAGCGCGATGTTCTGGGTGGCGGCCAACCTCGCCGGCCTGTGCATGGGATCGAGCCAGTCGGCCGGGCGCGCGCTCGTCGCCTACCTGGCGCCCGCCGACCGCAGCGCCGAGTTCTTCGGGCTGTGGGGCGTGGCCACCCGCCTCGCCGCGATCCTGGGTCCCCTGAGCTACGGCGCCGTCACCTGGATCACCGGCGGGAACCATCGCCTGGCGATCCTGCTCACGGGCGTATTCTTCATCGTGTCGCTCGCCATCCTCGCTTTCGTCGACGAGCGCCGCGGCCGCTCGGAGGTTGCATGACGCGCATGCCGGTTCCGTTCCTGTCCCATGGCGCACCGACGCTCGCCGTCGAGGAGACCGCGGAGACGCGCGCGTGGGCCGAGCTCGCGCGCCGGATGCCGCGCCCGGACTGCATCCTGGCGGTCTCCGCGCACTGGGACACCGGGGCGCCGAGCGTGAGCGCCGCCGAGCATCCACGCACGATCCACGACTTCCACGGATTCCCGCGCGCGCTCTACGAGCAGAATTATCCGGCACCCGGCGCCCCGGGCCTCGCGCAGCGCGCGGCGCACGCGCTCGCGGCCGCGGGCATCGCGTGCGCCACCGATCCGGAGCGCGGGCTGGACCACGGCGCGTGGGTGCCACTCAAGTGGATGTACCCGCGCGCCGACATTCCCGTCACGCAGCTTTCGGTGCAATCGCATCTCGGGGCGCGCCACCATTACGCCCTGGGCCGGGCGCTCGCGCCGCTGCGCGACGAGGGCGTGCTGATCCTCGCCTCGGGCGGCATCGTGCACAACCTGGGCGAGATCGAATGGGGCGCGCAGGAGCCGGTCGCGTGGGCGCGGGCGTTCAACGACTGGATGGCCGAGCGCGTGGCCGCGGGCGCCGTGGACGAGCTGCTCGACTACCGCGCCCGCGCGCCCCACGCGAGCCGCAGCCACCCGACCGACGAGCACCTCGAGCCCTTTTTCGTCGCCTTCGGGGCCGGCGGCCTGCCCGCGCAGCGGCTGGCGCTGGGCATCCACATGGGCTCGCTCGGGATGGACAGCTACGTGTTCGGCTAGGGCTCGACCGGGGTGGCGGGCGCAAGCGCCATCGCGCGCTTGCGCATCTGCTCGCGCACCACGTCCGGCCGGTCGCTGATGATCCCGTCCACGCCCATGTCGATCAGCCTGCCGATCGTCGCGGGATCGTTCACGGTCCACACCACCACCGCGATGCCGAGCGCCTTCGCCTCGGCCAAACGGGCCGCGTCCACGTCGCGGTAGTACGGCGACCAGATGCGCCCGCCCGCAGCCTTCACCATCTTCGGCACCGAGCCGTAGTCGCGCAGCTGGAATCCCGCGGTCCACGCCGAGGGCCCGCAGTCCGCGGGCGCGATGTCCGGGCGGCGCGCGAGGGGACCGGTGCAGACGGTATCGTCGAATTTCTGCTGCACGCTGAGATAGACCGTCGGGATCTCCGGGGCGATGCGCTGCGCCACGCGCAGCGTGCGCCAGTCGAACGACTCGATCGTCGCGCGCGACGCCATGCCGGCGTTGCGGATCTCGGCCACCAGCTTGCGCGCGAAGGGCTCCGGGGCGAGGGTCTCGGCGGGCTCGGTCGGCTTGAGCTTGGTCTCGATGTTGAAGCGCACGCTGTCGTTATGCGCCTTGCGCGCGAGGGCGAACACTTCCGCGAGGCGCGGCATGCGCGTGCCGTCGACCGGGACTTGCGCGGGAAAGGCGCGGGCGTAGTTCGAGGCGGGATCGATGCGCCCCACGTCGTAGCGCATCAGCTGCGCGTAGGTGAGGTCGTGGATCGCGGGCCCGCGGCCGGACAGCCACCGCCCATCGGGCCCGCGGGTGATGTCGGGATTCAGCGACGAATTGTGCGAGATCACCACCACGCCATCGCTCGTCACGTTGGCGTCCATCTCGAGCGTGCTCACGCCGATGCCGAGCGCCTTCGCGAAGGCGGGCAGGGTATTCTCGGGCGCCAGCCCACGCGTGCCCCGGTGGCCCTCCAGGTCGAAGGTCGTGGCGCAGCCGGTAGCGAGCAGGGCGAGGCAGGCGAGGAGCGGGCGCCGCATGGGTCCCATTATTGCGCACCGGCGGGCAAATCGGGATGATGGCCCCCATGGCGAGCCAGAAGAAGACGCTCTACGACATTCTCGGCGTTTCCCGGGACGCCAATTCCATCGATATCGGGCTCGCGCACGACCAGCGCCGCGCGGAGCTGCAGCGCGCGGTTCCGCAGGACCCCAGCGCGCTCGCCCTGCTGCACGAGGCCTTCGAGGTGCTGAACAATCCGCAGCGGCGCGCCGCGTATGACGCCGCGCTGGTCACTGCCGCCGAGAAGGCGGCGGCGCTCGATCAGGCGAAGGAGCAGGAGCCGGACCTGGTCCTCGACGCTGCGGAAGACGCGGCGGTGCGGCGCAGGATCCCGCCGGTGGGCATCGCGGCGGGCGTGGCGGTGGTGCTGATCCTGATCTACCTTGCGCTGCATCGCTCGCCCGCTCCCCCGCCGCCGGCCCCCGAGCCCGTCGCGGAGGCTCCCAAGCCCGAGCCGCCTCCACCCCCGCCGGCGCCGAAGAGCGCGAAGGACATCCTTACGCGGGCGCTCGCCTCCGTCGGCCGCCTGCAGGGCATCGAGATGTCGGGGCGCGCGGTGCCCCTCGGCCTTGCCGTCGAGGTCGAGCCCGGCGCGATGATCACCACGTGCCACGGCATCCCCGCCGGGTCCGCGCTCGTGGTGACGGTCGGCGGCGAGAACCATTCGGCGACCCTCACGATGACCGACGAGGTGCTCGACCTTTGTCGCATCTCCGTGGCGGGATTCGACGGCAAGCCGCTCGCGCTCGCCGCGGCCGATCCCAGGGCGGGCGAAAAGATCTACGCGCTGGGCGCGAACGCATCCGGTGGATTCGCGCTCACCGAGGGCACGGTGAAGCAGCTGCTGCCCGAGGCGCGCGGCAAGCTGCTCGAGATCTCGATACCCGTGGCTCCCGGCTCGAGCGGGGGCGCGATCTTCGACGCGGAAGGCAACGTCGCGGCGATCGCGACCACCACGCAGGGCCACGGCGCCGGGGTGAGCGTCGCGATGCCCGTGAGCTGGATCGCGCACATGCGCTCGCGCAGCCGCTCCTAGGAAGCGGCGCCCGCCACCCCGGGCGTGCCGCGCTGCGGCGCATACAGGGCGCGATAGAAGGTCGGCAGCACGATCAGCGTCAGCAGCGTCGCGGAGACCAGGCCGCCGATGATCACCACCGCGAGCGGCCGCTGCGTCTCCGAGCCGATCCCGTGCGACAGCGCCATCGGCAGCAGGCCGAGCATCGCGAGCAGCGCCGTCATCAGCACGGTGCGCAGGCGCACCAGCGCGCCGTCGGATGACCGCCTCGTCCAGCGCGAGCCCCGTGCGCGCGCAGCTGGTTGAATAGCGTCACCATCACCACGCCGTTCAGCACCGCCTGCCCGAACAGCGCGATGAAGCCGATCGCCGCCGAGACGGACAGGCGGATGCCGGTGGCACAGCAGCGCGAGGATGCCGCCGATCAGCGCGAACGGCATGTTGGCGAGGATCAGGAGCGCGCTCTTCACCGAGCTGAAGGCATCGAACAGGAGCAGGAAGATGATGCAGCGATCGACAGCGGCACGATCGACCGACAGCCGCGCCATCGCGCGCTGCTGGTTCTCGAACTCGCCGCACCAGGTGATCTCGTCGCCGGCCGCGCAGCGGCGCGTCCGCCTTGACCCGCGCCTGCATGTCCGCGACCACGCTGCCCATGTCGCGGCCGCGGATGAAGACGCCGATCGCCAACACGCGCGCGCCCGTTCTCGCGGCTGATGTTCATGCGCCGCCGACACGGCCGGAAGCGCGCGACTGCCGCGAGCGGCACCTGGGCGCCGCTCGGCGTGTCGACGAGCAGGTTGCGCACCGTGCTCGAGTGCGCGCTCGCCGGCCGGCAGCCGCACGACGACGCCGAAGCGCTGCTCGCCCTCCCAGATCTCGGTCGTCGCCTTGCCGCCGAGCGCGGTCTCGATCACGTCCTGGATGTCGGCGACGTTCAGGCCGTAGCGCGCGGCGCGCTCGCGGTCGACGTCGATCCGCACTGCGGCACCTCGCCCGGCGCGGTCGATGAACGCGCGCGCCACGCCCGGGCACGTTCTCGATCGTCGCCGAGCGACTGCGGCGCGCCTCCTGGTGCGAGCGCGTCGAGGTCGTCGCCGAACACCTTGATCACGATCTGCCCGTCGATCTGCGAGATGCTCTCGAGGACGTTGTCGCGGATCGGCTGCGAGAAGACGGCTTCGATGCCGGGGATCGCGGAGACGGCCGCGTCCATCTCGCGCATGAGCTCGCTCCTTGCTCGTGCCGCGCCGCCACTCCGATTCGGGCTTCAGGTCGACGAAGAACTCCGCCATGTTGATCAGCTTCGGATCGGTGCCGTCCTCGGGCGCGCCCGACCTTCGAGATCACCGTGCGCACCTCCGGCACGCTGCGCAGCGCGTCGCGGACCTCGCGGCATCATGCTCCAGCGCCTCGCTGACCGAGACCGCGGCGGCAGCGTGCACGTTGACCCAGATCGTGCCTTCGTTCAGCTCGGGCAGGAACTCGCTGCCGAGCCGCGTGCGCCAGCGCAAGGCTGCCAGCGAGCGCGCACGACCGCGAGCCAATCACGAGCGCCGCGGGCGCGCGAGCGCCCAGCGCGAGCACCGGCTCGTAGACGCGCTGGCAGCCACGTGCACGAGCCGGTTCTCCTCGTGCAGGCTCGTGCCGCAGCAGACAGAAGCAGAGCAGCGGCACGAGCGTCAGCGAGAAGATCAGCGATCCGATCAGCGCCGACGTGACGGTGTAGGCCATCGGCGCGAAGATGCGCCCCTCGTGGCGCTGCAGCGTGAAGATCGGGATGTGGGCGACGATGATGATCAGCATCGAGAAGAGCGTCGGCCGCCCGACCTCGACGGTCGCGTCGGAGCACGGTGCGCCAGCCGCATCCTCGGCGTCGCGCAGCTCCTCGCGCTCGCGTCCGCCAGGCGCCGGAACGATGTTCTCGACCACGATGACCGCGCCGTCGACGATGATGCCGAAGTCCATCGCGCCGAGCGACAGCAGGTTGGCCGGAATGCCGCGCAGCGTCAGGCCGATGAACGTCGCGAGCAGCGACAGCGGGATGATCAGCGCGACGATCAGCGCGGCGCGCAGGTTGCCGAGGAAGAGCAACAGCACGACCGTGACCAGCATCGCGCCTTCGACCAGGTTGCGTGAACACGGTGCGCAGCGTCGTGTCGATCAGCCACGTGCGGTCGTAGAACGGGACGATCTTCACGCCCTGCGGCAGCATCGACGCGTTGAGCGTCGTCGACGCGCGCCTTCAGCGCCGTCAGCACCTCGCGACGGGTTCTCGCCCTTGCGCATCAGCACGATGCCGGTCACGACGTCGTCGTCGTCGTCCTGCCCGACGAGGCCCTGCGCGCGGCACCGCGCCGACGTGCACCGTGCGCGATGTCGCGGACCAGCACCGGCATGCCTTGCCGTGCTCGGCGACGACGATCTTGCCGATGTCGTCGCTGGACGCGGAGCAGGCCGATGCCGCGGATCGAGGTACTGCTGCTCGCCCCTGCTCGACGTAGCTGCCGCCGGCGTTGGCGTTGCCGCGGCCGAGCGCGGTGAACACCTGCTGCAGCGTCGACCTTGTAGTCGCGCATGCCGCGCCGAGGTCCGGGTTCACCTCGTACTGCTTGATGAAGCCGCCGAAGCTGACGACGTCGGCGACGCCCGGCATCAGCCGCAGCTGCGCTCGACCACCCAGTCCTGGAGCGTGCGCAGCTCGTCGAGCTCGACGCGGTCGCCGCGCGAGCGCGGTAGCGGTAGATCTCGCCGATCGGCGTCGAGAGCGGCGCCAGCTGCGGCTGCACGCCGGGCGGCAGGTCGACGCCGCTGCAGCCGCTCGAGCACCTGCTGGCGCGCGAAGTAGTCGTTGACCTGGTCGTCGAACGTGAGGATGATGAACGACAGCCCGAACTGGGTGTGCGAGAACATGCGCACCGAGTGCGGCAGCCCGCGCGAGCGCGATCTCGAGCGGGATCGTGACCTGCTTCTCGACTTCCTCGGCGGCGCGGCCCGGGAACAGCGTGATGACGGTGACCTGGATGTCGGTGACGTCGGGAAACGCCTCGACCGGCAGGGAGTCGAACGCGAGCACCCCCGCCGCGGCGAACACGATGGTGCCCAGGATCACGAACAGCGGCTGCGCGAGCGAGAACGAGACGATCCGGCGGATCACGTGCGGGGCGCCTTCTCCTCGACGTATTGCACCTTGCGCGCCCCCTCGAGGATCTGCTCCAGGAGCAGGTTGCCCGCGACCGCTACGCGCTCCCCGTCGGCGAGGCCTTCGTAGACCGGCGTGCGCCCGTCAACGACCGGCCCCACCTTCACCTCGCGCCGCGTGAACGTCGCGCCGCCGGTGCGCACGAATACGTAGCGGCGCGTGCCGACGAGGAATACCGCGGCCGCGCTCACGGTGGGCTCGGCCGCCCTCGACACGCGCACTCGCGCCGAGACAAACATCTCGGCCCTGAGCGTGCCGTGCGGGTTCGGAACGTCACCGCGCAGCTTCACCGCGCGCGTGACCGGATCGACGAAATCGGAGAGCTGGCGCAGCGTGCCCGCGAACGTCTCGCCCGGCAGCTGGCTGCTCGCGATGGCGAGCGGCAGGCCCGCATGCAGGTAGCGCAGGTCCGCTTCGTGCGCATCGAGGCTCACCCACAGCTGCGCGGGGTCCGTCACTACGAACAGCGGCGCCCCGGGCAGGTCGGGCCGCAGCTCCTGGCCCGGATTCAGGTTGCGCTCCACGACCACGCCGGGCATCGGGCTCTTCAGCACGAAGCAGATCGCCACCGAGGTCCTGGCCGTACACGCGGAGCCGTCCGAGCGCGCGGTCCGCCTCGGCTTGCGCGCGGGCGTGGTCGGCCTGCGCCTGCTGCAGGTCCTTGGCCGCCGCGACGCCGTACCCGTTGAGCTCCCGCAGGCGCTCGAGCGCCTGCGTCGTGAGGCTCAGGTCCGCCATGGCCTTGCGTGCGTCGGCCCGCGCCTGGCCGATATCCGGCGCGAGCATCTCCGCGAGCGGCTGTCCGGCCGCGACCCGCTCGCCGACGGCCGCGAGGATCCGCGTCACGCGGCCGGCGAACGGGGGAAAGACACGCACGGTGCGCTCCTCGTCCCAGACGAGCCGGCCGGGCAGCGCGAGGTCGCCGTCTTGCGCCAGCACGACCTTTTCGACGGCGAAATGCTGCATCGCCCCGCCCGCGGCCGGGAAGGTGATGCTGTCGCCCCTGATTTCGGGCCCCGGCTCGACGGGAGCCGCCGTGCCGGGCCCGCAGGCCGCAAGCAGCAGGAGCGTTGCCGCAACGCACGCCGCCAAGGCGAGCGCATGGAGCGCTTCGACCGCCGCTCGCCACCGGAAGGGGATCATGGCTCGATTCGCTCGTGCGCGGCCTCGCGCCGCGCCCAGGCCTTGGCCGCATCGGCCCGCACCTGCACCTCGTCGAGCTCCACGCTCTTGAGCGAACGCCGCGCGTCGAGCAGGTCGAGCACGCCGGTCGCACCACGCTCGTAAGCGAACTCCGCCGCCTTGGCCACCTCGCGCGCCACCGGCCCGACCTCGGCCTCCATGCGTGCGCGCTGCTGCAACGCCGCGCGCCACTCCGCATCGGCGAGCTGCAGCTCGGCGGCGCTGAGCGCCTGGGCGCGCTCGAGGGACGCGCGCGCGGCGGTGAGGTCGGCCTCGGCACGCGCGGCTTCGCCTTCGCTCGCATGGCGCACGTTCAGCGGGATCGACACGCTCAGGGAATACGACGTGCCCGTGCCCTGCGGGTTGGCGTCCGACGCGGGCCAGCGATCGGCCTCCAGGCCCAGGGTCACGTCGCGAACGGCGACGCTGCGCGCCAGGTCGCGGGCGCGCAAGGCGGCCTCGAGGCGGTAGCGCGCGGCCGCCACGTCCGGGCGCTCGCCCACCGACTTGCCCGCCGCCTCGATCCCGCCCCACGACGGCACGACCTCGATCGACGCCGCATAAGCTTCCGCCCCGAGCAGCTTGGCAAGCTCGAGGCGCGCCCGCTCGCGCTCGATCTGCGCCTCGCGCTCGTCGTTGGCGGCGCGCGCTGCGTCGAGGACGAAGCGGTTGGATTCCGCGTGCGAAACCTCGCCCGCTTCGGCACGCCGCCGCGACGCCTCCGCCGAGGCATCGGCGATGCGGCGGAACTCGCGCTGCAGCCGCGCCCGCTCCTGCGCCGCGGCCAGGTCGAAATACGCCAGGCGCATCGCCAGGCGTTGCGTCCGCAGCTGGTCCGCGGCATCAGCGCGCGCAGCCTCGACGAGCGCCTGGGCCTGGCTCACGCGCAGCGTCGCCTTGCCGCCGCGCTCGAACAGCTGCTCGACGCGCAGGTAGCTGTCGAACGTCTTGTCGCGCAGGCTCCCGGCGCCCAGGCCCGCGTGCGGATTCACGTTCGACGTTCCGATGGAGAGGTTGGGATTGGGGCGTTCATCGGCGATGCGCAGGTCGGCGGCCGCGGCAACGAGCGCGGTCCGCGCCGCGGCCACGTCGCGGTTGCAATCGGCCAGCCGGCGCTGCGCCGCATCGAGCGACAGGGGTATCGGCGGCGGCCGCGCGCATTCGTCGAGCGAAGCCGCGGCGGCCCCGAGTGCGGCTGCCGCGAACACGGCGAGAATGGCGTGGCAGCCATGGCGCATGCGAGGTCGGTACGGGGCGTGGTCGGTGGAATCGGGGGCGGCGGCACCGGATGATGCGACGTCAAACTTGCGGGAAGCTGACTCACGCCAGTCGCGGCTGGCGCATGCTATTCTCACTGCGGACCCTCCCGCACCTTCCCAGAACGGAACTTCCATGCGCGTGCTCGTCGTCGAAGATGATCCGATGCTGGCCGACGGCCTTACCGCGACCTTGCGCCGCGAGGGCTATGTGACCGACTTCGTCGCCAGCGCCGAGGAGGCCGAGTCCGCCCTGAAGGTTTCCGACGTGGACCTCATCATCCTCGACATCGGCCTGCCCGGCATGGACGGCTTCAGCTGGCTGCGGCGCCTGCGCTCGCGCGGCGGCGAGCAGGCGGTGCTGGTGCTCACCGCGCGCGACGCGCTCGCCGACCGCGTGCACGGGCTCAAGCTGGGCGCGGACGACTACCTGTCCAAGCCTTTCGCTCCCGAGGAGCTCAGCGCGCGCGTGTCGGCGCTCGCCCGGCGCGGGCGCGCCATCCGCTCGCGCGTGATCGAGCACGGGCCGCTCACCATCGACCTCGCGCGCAAGCGCGCGATCATCTCGGGCAAGCCCATCGACCTGCCGCAGCGCGAGCACGCGATCCTCGAATACCTGTTCTCGAACATCGACGCGATCGTCGGCAAGGACAAGATCGCGGGGGCGGTCGCCTCCTGGGACGAGCACATCTCGTCCAACGCGATCGAGGTGCACATCTCGCGCCTGCGCGCGAAGCTCGAGCCCGCCGGCATCCGCATCCGCACGGTGCGCGGCCTGGGATACATCGTCGAACCCTGGAGTGATGAAAAGCCTTAGGCTGCGGCTGCTCGCATGGCTGCTGCTGCCGCTCGTCCTCGTAGGCGTGATCGCCGCCACGGGAGCCTATGTCTTCATGGAGCAGCGCCTCACCGCCGCCTACGACCTGGACCTGGGTGATATCGCCCGCGCGCTGGTTCCCTACGTTCGGGCGCGCGGCGCCAAGCTGGAGCTCGAGCTCACCGAGGCCGAAGACGCGGTGTTGCGCGCGGACAGCACCGACCATATCTACTACGTGGTGCGCGATGGCGAAGGCCACGTGGTAGCGGGGGACGAACACCTCGAGCCGCCGCCGCGGCTGCCCGGCGAAGGGCTGCTGTTCTGGAACGACACCCTCGACGGACGGCCGATCCGCGCGGCCGCCCTCGAGGCGGCCGTGGGTGGCATGCCGGTATCGGTCGTCGCCGCGGAGACCACGTTCAAGCGCCAACACGCCTACGACGACGCGAAGCTTTCCGCCGTGGTGCCCGCAGCGCTGCTTTCGGTCGCCGCATTCATCGCGGTGGTGTTCGGCGTGCGCCGCGGCCTGGGCCCCCTCGAGCGGCTGCGCGAGGAGCTGCAGTCGCGCTCGCACGTCGACTTGCGCCCCGTCGAGGAACGGCGCGTCGTGCAGGAGCTCAGGCCCCTGGTGCACGAATTGAACAGCATGCTCGCGCGGCTGCAGGACGCGCAGAGCACCCAGGCACGCTTCATCGCCAACGCCGCGCACCAGTTGCGCACGCCGATCGCCGGGCTGGTGACGCAGCTCGACCTCGCGCGGCACGACGACACGCAAGGCGCCGATGCGAAGCATCTCGAGCAGGCGCGCGAGGGCGCGGCGCGCCTGGCGCGCCTCGCCCAGCAGGTGCTCTCGCTCGCCGCGGCCGACCCGATCTCGAATCCGGTCGTGCGCGCCGAGCCCGGCGACCTCGCGGAGATCGTGAAGGGGCACGCTGATACGTGGGTGCGCGCGGCCACTGCGCGCGGGGTCGACGTGGAATTCGACCTCGCACCCGCGCCAATCCGCGGCGACCCGCTGCTGGTGGGCGAGCTCGCCAGCAACCTTGTCGACAACGCGACGCGCTATGGCGCGGGCTACGTCCTGGTCGGCACGCGGCGCTCGGGCGAGCGCTCCGTCCTCGAGGTGGTCGACGACGGCCCCGGCATCCCGCTCGCGGAGCGCGCGCGGATCTTCGAGCGCTTCCACCGCGTCGGCGCGCAGGCCACCGAAGGCAGCGGGCTCGGCCTCGCCATCGTGCACGAGATCGCGCAGCGGCACCGCGCCAGCGTCGAGGTGGACGACGCGCCGTCGGGAAAGGGGACCTGCATCCGGGTCTCCTTCCCCTGAGCCGATGGCGATCGACCTGCCCGCGCTCGTCGATTCCTACGGCTATCTCGCGGTCGCCGCCGGCGCGTTCTTCGAGGGCGAGACCATCCTCGCGCTGGCGGGGCTCGCCGCGTTCCGCGGCTACCTCGACTTTCGCCTCGTGGTGCTGATCGCCACCGCCGCAGGCTTTGCGGGCGACCAGCTCTATTTCTTCCTTGGACGGCGCCACGGCACGCGCATCCTCGCGCGCTTTCCCCAGGCGCACGCGCGTGCGCTGCGCATGGACGCGATGCTCTCGCGCTGGCACGCCCCGCTCATCGTCGCGGTGCGCTTCATGTACGGCTTTCGCATCGCCGGCCCGCTGCTGCTCGGCATGGGGCGCGTGCCGGCGTGGAAGTTCGCCGTCTTCAACCTGCTGGGCGCCGCGATCTGGGCGCCGCTCGTGGTGGGATTCGGCCTGGTCATGGGATCGATCGTGGATGCGCTGCTGCGGGACGCGGCGCGCTACGAGCTCTGGATCTTCGCCGCGCTCGCCGCGGCGGGAATCGCCGGAGCGCTGGCGCACCGCCTGCGCGCGCGCCGCCGGTGCCTGCGCGCGGGTCCGCTTCCCTAGAACTCGTACTCGGCCTGCAGCCGGAAGCTGCCGTCGGGAGCGGCCTTGCTCGCCCCGAACAGCCACGCGGCGTTGTAGCTGATCGCCTCGCGCCCCTCGCCCAGCTTCACCTTGCCGAAGATCGCAGGCCCGATGCGATGCACCTGCTGGTCGGAGGGCAGCCAATGGTTCCACGGCCCCATCTCGCCGAACGCCTGCACGCCCACGTCGAGGTTGTGCATCACGTGATAGGTGGATTGCAGCTGGTAGTTCATCTGCGTCGGATGATCGCCTTGCTCGCGGCTGCTGAAGCTGTGCTGGAAGATCAGGTTCGCGTTCCAGCGCAACACCCCGGTGTCGAACTGGAACAGGGGGCCGGCCTCGAGCTCGTAGCCCTCCGCGCGCGCGCGCGGGACCTCGAACTCGACGATGAGGCCCGCGTCCACCGGGTACTTGTTGTGTTCGGTGAGCTGGAAGGAATTCTCGAACTCGAAGGCGTCGTAGCGGGAGCGGTCGCCCGCCTCCTTGTGGTACTTGAGGTAGGCCTCGGTGAACCACCACGGCGTGGCACCCCATCCGAGGCCCAGGCTCGCCGCGCTCTCGCGCTCCTGCGTGTCGTTGAAGCGCCAGGTCCCGTACTTGAAGTCGACCTCGCGCTCGCCGTACTCGACGTTGGGCACGTGCACATAGTCGTTGGGGTCCGCGAGGCAGGCGGCGGGCAAGCCGAGGGCGACGGCTGCGATGAGCCGGGCAGAGATGCGCATGGAGTTTCCTTCGCTAGGGAGTGTTCGTGGAGCGGCGCCGGGCCCAGGCCATCCCGAGCCAGATGACCACCAGCACGGTGACGAAGAACGCGATCTGCATTCCCGCCGGGCGCGCATCGTAGCCGACGATGCCCGTGAGCGCCTTGCCCACCATCGAGGAATTCGAGATGAGGCGCGAGGTATCCCAGAGCGGCGAGGCGAGGCTCGGCACGACGTCGGCCTGGATCAGGAAGCGCGCGGCCTGGGAGGCCATGCCGGCGGCGAGCAGCAGCACCAGGAACGAGGTCGCCGTGAAGAACCACTTGATCGGGATGCGCAGCAAGCCCGCGAACAGCAGCCAGCCCACCGCGACCCCGCCGGCAAGCCCGATGAGGCCCCCGGTGATCATGGGCGCGCGCGCCGCCCCGCCCGAGATCGCCACGCCGTAGAGGAAGAGCACCGTCTCCGAGCCCTCGCGCAGCACGGCGATCGCGACCACCACGAGCAGCACGGAAAGCTCCTTCGAGCCGCTGCGGATGTCGCCGCCGATCTGCTTCGCGTTGGCCGCGAGCTCCCGGCCGTGCACCGACATCCAGATGTTGTGCCAGGCGAGCATCGCCACCGCGATGCCGAGGATGGATGCGTTGAACAGCTCCTGGCCCATGCCCTGCGCGAGCTGCGAGAGCCGCTCGGCGCCGAAAGCGACCACGAGCGAGCCTGCGATGCCGGCGGCGATGCCCGTGCCGATCCAGCGCACGCGCCCCGGAATGCCGCGCGTCGCCGCGGCCACGATGCCCACGATGAGCGCCGCCTCGAGGACTTCGCGGAAGACGATGAGCGCGGTGCCGAACATGGTCGATTCCCGGAGCCGGTTATTTCGCCACGATCATGCCGTGGGCCGTCTTTTCGTTGTACTCGCCGATGTACTTGTATTCGCCCGGCTGCAGCGGCCCCAGGTAGACGAGGCCCGTGCTCTTGCCGGGGATGACCTTCTCGATGCGCAGGTCCTCGCTTTCGAATTCCTCTGGTGTCGCGTCCTTGTTGGCGACCAGCAGCTTCACCTTCCGGCCCGCGGGGACCTCGAGGCGATCGGGGGTGAACTTGTGGCCTTCGAGCGCGAGCGCGAATTCCGGCTCGCCGGCGGCAAAGGCGCCCAGGGCGGCGCAGGTCAGCAGTGCGGCAGCAAGGCGGGACATCGCTCTCGTTTCCTGGCGTGTGGCGGTCACGATGGATGAATGATAATCGTTCTTGTTTGGATTTGCAATACCCCCTTTGCAAAGGGGCCCGCGGTGGCCCGGGGGAGAGTGCCGGACCTCTAGCGGCGCGGCTTCTGCTTGTCGGCGAACAAGTCGCGCAGGGAGTTGCCCAGCGACTCGAGGCGGTCCATCTTCTCGTCGACGTAGGCGCGCGCGATCTTCACCTGATCCGGGTCGAGCAGCGCATAGAGGCGCGCCCACTCGATGCGCGCATCGCGGAACAGCGGGCGATTGCGCTCGATCAGCTCGTCCTGGATGCGGGCGAGCGCAGCGAAATCGGGATGGGGCTTGTCGAGCTCGGCGGCGATGCGCTCCTTCAGCTGCAGCGCGCTGAAGGCCACCGCGAGCAATGCGCGCTGTGTCGTGGCCACTGCCACGTCGAACTGCGCCTTCTGCTCGCGATCGAGGCGCAGCGAGCTCTGCAGGTCGTCAAAGCCGGGCAGCAGCGCCGCCGACGCGGCGAACGAGGCGGCTACGAGCAGGAAAGCGAGGAAGGCGCGCGCGGCGTTCATGGCGGCATTCTGCCGCAAAGACGCTCCCGCAGGCGGCCGCGTGCGGCATTCGGCACCGCATCCCGGCGCTGCGGCTGTGCGAAACCATGCTATATCTGATGGCCGGTTGCGCCGGTGGCAGCGCTCGATGATCCTGGAGTCCCCCTCGTTGCTTCGCGTCCTCGCGGCCCTCGCGGCGCTTGCCGCAGTGGCGCCCGCACGCGCATCCGACTCGATCTTCACGCCCGCGGAACGGGCATGGATCGCGGCGCACCCGGTCGTGGACTATGCGTTCAATCCGCGCGCCGCGCCCTTTTCGTTCGAGGAACACGGAGAGCACCGCGGCCTGAGCGCCGACCAGATGATGCTGCTGTCGAAGCACACCGGCATCGAATTCCGCCCCCTCCTCGGAGCGAAATGGCCCGAGGTGATCGAGCAGGCGCGCGCCGGCAAAGTGCTGCTCGTCGCCCAGCTCGCGATCACGCCGCAGCGCATGAAGTTCCTCGCCTTCACGCGGCCCCTGCTCGACGTGCCCTATGGCATCTTCACCGGGCCGCGCGGCCCGTTCGTCGAATCGCTGGAAGACCTGCGCGGGCGCCGCGTGGGAGTGCCGCGCGACGTGACCATCAGCGAGCGGCTGCGCGCGCAGTATCCCGACATCCGCCAGGTCCCGTTCGACAGCGCGATCGACGGCATGGCGCGGCTCGCGCTGGGAGAATACGACGCGGCGATCACCAACGTCGGCGCCGCCACCTTCGCGGCAAACGAGAAGGGCGTGACCAACCTGCGGCTGCGAGCGGTGCTTCCCGACACCTTCCAGTTCGCGATCGGCGTGAGCCGCAGCGCCCCGCTGCTGATCGACATCGTGAACAAGGGCCTCGCGGACATCCCTCCGGAAGAAATGCGTGCGCTGCGCAGCCATTGGCTCAACGTGCCCGGGCCCGGCTTCACGAGATCGGAGATGCTCGCGGTGGCGGGCGGCTCGGCGGCGGCCGTGTTCATGATCGCGGCCGTGAACATCGCCTTGCTCTACCTGCGGCTTCGCACCCGCTACGGCCAGCTGGTCGCCGCGGAATCGAAGCTCCAGGAGCTCGCGACCGTGGACGAGCTCACCGGACTGGGCAACCGGCG
Organism: uncultured beta proteobacterium; assembly: GCA_963758215.1. Classification (GTDB taxonomy): domain Bacteria; phylum Pseudomonadota; class Gammaproteobacteria; order Burkholderiales; family Usitatibacteraceae; genus Usitatibacter. The sequence goes on from CAVWUN010000006.1 coordinate 57,858, forward strand.
CGCGTACGCCACGGCGATCGAGAGCGAGCTCATGCGCGCCGACCGCGCCCCGGCGCCGCTCGCATTCCTCGAGCTGGACCTCGACCACTTCAAGGCGATCAACGACCAATACGGCCACGAGGCGGGCGATCGCACGCTGACGGCCATCGGGCGGCTGGTCCGCGCGCAGCTGCGCCATAACGACCTCGCCTTCCGCATGGGGGGCGAGGAGTTCGTCGTGCTCCTGCCGGGGGCCGGCGAGGCCGAGGCACGGCGCGCGGCCGAACGCCTGCGCGCTTCCGTGGCCGGGCTTCGCGACCTGCCCGCGCCGATCACCGCGAGCATCGGATGCGCGGTGCTGCCGGCCGGCTGCAAGGCGAGTGGCCACGCCTTGTACTCGGCGGCCGACGCGGCGCTTTATCGCGCGAAGCGCGACGGCCGCGACCGCGCGCACGTGACCGTCTGCGGCGCCGACGCGCACCCCGCACTGGAGACGCCGCCGGCGTGATCCTGGGAATTCCCGCAAGTAAGGCAAAATATGCCTGCCCCAGAGAAAACCATCCCTACCCAGAGGAATTCCATGAACAGGTTGCTGGCTCTTTTCGTCGCCCTGATGGCCTTCGTCGGCCTCGCGCTGGGCGCCGTCAACGTGAATACCGCCACGCAAGCGGAGCTCGAGGCGCTGCACGGCATCGGCCCCGTGAAGGCGAAGGCGATCATCGACTACCGCGCGAAGCACGGCCCCTTCAAGTCGCTCGAGGAACTGGATAACGTTCCCGGCATCGGCAAGGCGACGCTCGAGAAGATGCGGCCCGACGTAACGTTCTCCGGCGCCACGACCGGCGTCGCCAAGGAGAAGGCGGCGGCGAGTGCGAAGGAAAAGCCGATGCCGAGCGCGGCCGAGGAAATGAAGGCCGAGTCGAAGCCCGCGACGTCGGCGAAGGGCGAGATCAAGCGCGCCCCCGAGGCAGCCAGGGAAGAGGCGAAGACCGAGGGCAAGGCCGAGACGAAAGCGCCTGCGAAGAAGGAAGCGAAGCCGACGGCCGCCGAGAAGAAGAAGGAGGCGGCGGCGAAGAAGAAGGAAGCGGCTGCCGCGAAGAAGAAAGAGCCCGCGAACAAGGAGGCGTCGAAGCCCGCGGGCGAGCTGGACATCAACTCCGCCTCGGCCAAGGAGCTCGCGAAGCTGCCCGGCATTGGAGACACGCGCGCCAAGGCGATCGTCAAGGGCCGCCCGTACCACGGCAAGGACGACCTGGTGCAGAAGAAGATCCTCAGCGAGAGCGTCTACGACGGGATCAAGGACCTGGTCGTCGCGAAGCAGAAGAAGAAATAGCAGCCCGCTCGATGCCCAGCGACTCGAAGGCGCCCCCCGAGGGCGCCCACCTCACCAACTTCATCCGCCAGCGGATCGACGACGATCTCGCGACGGGCAAGTACGCGCAGCGCCATTGGGGCGGCGCGCCCGGGCCCGCGGCGGAGCAGCACGCGGACGCGCCCATCGATCCGGCGAGGATCCGCACGCGCTTTCCGCCCGAGCCCAACGGGTACCTGCACATCGGCCACGCGAAGTCGATCTGCCTCAACTTCGGGCTGGCGCGGAGTACGGCGGCGTGTGCCACATGCGCTTCGACGACACCAATCCGGAGAAGGAGGAGCAGGAGTACGTCGATGCGATCCTCGACTGCCGTGCATTGGCTCGGCTTCCACTGGGGCAAGAACGACGAGAACCTCTATCACGCGCGCGACTACTTCGACTGGATGTACGAGTTCGCGGTCGAGCTCATCAAGCACGGCGACGCGTACGTCGATTCGCAGACCGCCGACGAGATGCGCGCCACGCGCGGCTCGCTCACCGAGCACGGCATCGAGTCGCCGTACCGCAAGCGCCCGGTCGAGGAGAACCTCGACGCTCTTCGAGGAAATGCGCGACGGCAAGCATGCCGACGGCGTCGATGGTGCTGCGCGCGAAGATCGACATGAAGTCGCCCAACATCAACATGCGCGACCCGGCGATCTACCGCATCAGGAACGCCGCGCACCACCGCACCGGCGACAAGTGGCACATCTACCCGATGTACACCTACGCGCACCCGATCGAGGACGCGCTGGAGAACATCACGCATTCGCTCTGCACGCTCGAGTTCGAGGACCAGCGGCCGTTCTACGACTGGGTGCTGGAGAAGATCGCCTCTTTCGGTCTGCCTGCAGCGTCCGCTACCGCAGCAGATCGAGTTCTCGCGCCTGAATCTCACGTACACCGTGATGAGCAAGCGGTTCCTCATCCAGTTGGTGAACGAGGGACACGTGGACGGCTGGGACGATCCGCGCATGCCGACGCTCGTGGGCGTTCGCCGCCGCGGCTATCACGCCCGAGGGAATTCAAGCTCTTCATGGAGCGCGTCGGCGTCTCCAAGTCCGATTCGATGATCGACTATTCGCTGCTCGAGGATTGCCAGCGCGAGGTGCTGAACGAGACCGCGCCGCGGCGCATCGCCGTGCTCGATCCGCTGGAAGCTCGTGATCGACAACTGGCCCAGGGGCCACGTCGAGGAGTGCTTCGCGCCCAACCATCCGCAGAAGCCCGACTGGGGCAAGCGCATGGTCCCGATGACCGGCGAGCTCTGGATCGAGCGCGAGGACTTCATGGAAGTGCCGAGCAAGGGCTACTTCCGCCTGTTTCCCGGCAACCAGGTGCGACTGAAGTACGGCTTCGTCGTGCGCTGCACCGGCTTTCGAAGGACGCAGATGGCCGCGTAGGATCGAGGTGCACTGCGAGTACTTGCCGGAGACGCAAGTCAGGGACGCCGGGAGCGGAGGCGGTGAAGGTGAAGGGGACGATTCACTGGGTGTCGCGCTGCGCACGCGTACGAATGCGAGGTGCGGCTCTACGATCGCCTCTTCCTCGAGCCGCATCCGGGCACCGGGACGCACACGTATCTCGACGACGTGAATGCCGAATGCGCGGAAGATCGATTCGCGCGTATGCTCGAGCCTGTCGTTGAAGGACGCGAAGCCGGAGGAGCGCTTTCAGTTCGAGCGGCACGGCTACTTCATCGCGGACCGCAAGGATACGAAGCCGGGAGCGCCGGTCTTCAATCGTGCGGTGACCTTGAGGGACTCGTGGTCGGCCAAGCCGTAGCCGACTAGCGATTTGAAACGTCCTTTGCGGCGATGCGAAGGACCTTCGCCGCGTCCTCCTGGTCGTTGGCGATCGCGATGTCCAGCGCCGTCCTCTGCGTCGAGGCGTCCCTTGCGCCAAGGTCGGCGTGGTGCGCGATCAGCAGCTGGACAACCTCGATGCGCCCCGCCTGCGCCGCCATCATGAGCGGCGTGTACCCGTGCTTGTCCCGCGCGTCGACTTTCGCCCCGGCTTCGAGCAGCACGGATGCGCTCGCCGCATTCGCCGCGACGGCGAGGGGCAGATCGCCGTTGTCGTCCGGCGCATTGGCGTTCGCCCCGTGTTTCAGGCCCGCACGCACGCCCGCTGCATCGCCGCCCTGAAGGGCGGAATGAAAGGCCTCCATCCGGTTCCCGCGTACCGACGGCTCGTGGTGCGCCTCGGAGTAGTTTTCGCGGATGGTGAGCACGCCGTAGGTCGCGGGCGCCGGCACCGCGATGAAGAGCACCGCCCCGATGATCGAGCCGGCGCCCTTGGCACGCATCCACGACAGGGCCTTCTCGCGGGTGCCCCGGATCAACCGCGTCCCGCCGACGTTGTCCTGGGGGACGATCGCGTTGTCCTTCGCCGAATACAGTCCGACCACGCAGGCCTTCGCGCCGAGCGGAACCCGGCGCTCCTCGAACTTCGAGTTCTCGAGCTGCTCGTACGAGCTGCCCTTCCAGTCCACGCGCAGGCAGCCGCTGCGATCGTCCATCACTCGCGCGAGCTGATTCGCCACGTCGAGGATCGACTGGTCCTCGAACTTCGTCGCCGCGATGTAGCTGCGCGCGCGCTCGAGGGTGCCCTCGCCGAGCGTGCTCCACGCGAAGCCCTCGATCCCGGGAAAGGCGAGCAGGCGCACCTCGCGCAACCCGGAACGAATGACCACGGGGGCCATCGCCACTCCGCTGCGGTCGATCACCGGGGAGGGTTGCGAGCGCTGGTTCTTCGGCTTCCCGATGAACGCCGGGATCTCCGGGATATGGCTGATCTCGTAGTCGTAGAGGAGGCACTCCTCGCCGCTGAGCGGGGCCTTCAGCACGGCATCGATAGGCTCTAGGGTGCCCGCGATCGCCACGCGCTCGCCGTCGCGCGGCGGCCCCTCGGGCCGGGCGATGATCGCCGCATCCCGGCGCTCGAGCCGCGCCTTGCGCAGCCCGCCGATGCCCAGGGTGATGGCGAAGGACGCGATCAGCGCGCCGATCCAGTCGCCCGGAGGATAGAAGAGCTCGTGCGCACCGTACCAGAGGGGAACGAACAAGATTCCCCATGTCACCAGCGTTACGACGATACTCTTCATGGCCTGATCTCCCGAGGGACGACGGAGTATAGGCCATGGTGCTCGTTGCGACGGCCGCCCATGACCGGGCTCCTTGCTCGAGCGATCGCGTACGACGTTCTAGAGATCCAGCCCCAGGAATATCGCCCCTTCGATGGGATTGAAGACGTAGGGCTCGACGGGCCGGAAGCCCAGGCTCGAATACAGCCGTACCGCGGCGGCCATGGTTGGCAGCGTATCGAGGCACATGCGCCGGTAGCCGGCTTCGCGGGCCTCCGTGCAGATGCGCTCCGCGAGACGGCGTCCCAGGCGCTGCGCGCGCACTGCCGGTTGGACATAGAGGCGCTTCATCTCGCAGGCGCCGCCCTCGACCGGTCGCAACGCGACGCAGCCGACCGCCCTCTCACCGTCCCAGGCCAGCAACAGCCTTCCCCCGGGTGGCGCGTACTTGCCCGGCAACCCGGCAAGCTCCGCCTCGAAGTCCTGGAAGCACAGGTCGATGCCCAGGCCCTCGGCATACTCGCGAAAGAGCTGGCGGGCGACCGGCACGTCGCCAGGCACCGCGGCAGGTCGGATCTCGATCACCATGAAATCATTCTAGCCGCCGGTTCCGATCAACTCCTGGCGGCGAAGCAGCTCCACCATCTCCTGGAAGTCCCGTGGCGGCACGCGCTCGAACGAAATCCGCGCGCCGCTGCGCGGATGCGCAAACCCCAGCGACTGCGCATGCAGCATGGTCCGCGGCGCCTCGATCTTCGTGCCCGAATAGTCGCGAATGTAGACCCGCTCCCCGAGCAGCGGGTGCCCCAGTTCCGCGAGGTGGATTCGAATCTGGTGCTGGCGGCCGGTCTCCAGCCGGCACTCGATGAGCGTCGCGCCCGATAGCGCGGCGATCGGCTTCACGTGCGTGATCGAACGCTTCGCGTCGGCCGGCGGCTCGCCCCGCGCGCGCCGAAAGTGCCCATGCGAACCGCGCAGGCCGTCGCCGCGATCCAGGACGAGATGCGTCTCGATGCGCGTCTGCGCAACGATCCCGTGCGCGATGGCGTGATAGACGCGATCGATGTCGTGCGCGCGGAACCGGGCGGCGAGGACCCGCTTCGCCTCCGCGGTGCGCGCGAAGACGATGAGCCCGCTCGTGTCCCGGTCGAGGCGATGGACGACACCCAGCCCGGGCTCGCTTCCGCTGCCCGCCCATGCGCCGCAGGAGCGTGCGCGTGTATTCGGCGAGCGTGTCCTTGTTGCCGGGCTCGTCGGCGACGGTCAGCATCCCGGCCGGCTTGTCGACGACGACGAGGTCGCGGTCGGCATGCACGATCGCGCCCTTCGCGAGCGGGCCGCGATCGAGTTTCGGTCCCCGTTGGTCGACGACGATGAGCGCATCCGGCGAGACGCGCGCCGCCGGATCGAGGCAGCGCTCGCCATCGACCGTGACGCGTCCCTCGCTACAGAGCTTGCGCGCGCGCGACCAGGAGACACCGGTCTGCTCGCGAACGACGGCGGCGACCGTGGGCTCGGGCGAAGTCATTCCCGATCATGATAGGCCATCGCCGGGACCACGGCCCCGCGCCCTACACCGGGCCGGCCGCCTCGGGGGCGCATCGCGGCGATGTCCACAACGCGCGCGCATTCCCGCGCGAAACTTCTCGCGCTCCTCGGGTGTCATGCGCTCCCAGCGCTCCGCCATGCGGCCGCGCCAATGCCCGCGGTGCCGAAGCCGAATCCCATGCCGCAAGCCGAACAGGAGACGGGTGAGCACGAGCAGCCCCACCGCCTGCCAGAAGTCGATCGGCTTCCAACCGATGACCGTGGGCACGAGCCAGTTCCACAGCCCCATCAGCACGAAGCTGAACGCCGTCACCGCGACCATCACCAGCACCAGTATCTTCAATCCGCGCACGATCCAGCGGCCTGTCATGGTTCACTCTCCTGTTTCGATGAATTCGTCGTAGAATCGCCTGCAGGCGCCGCCGCAGGTGCAGCACCGCGTAGTGCTTGCGGGACAGCAATGTATTCACGCCCACGCCGCTGCGCGCGGCGATCTCCCTGAAGCTCCACCCTTCGATCTCGTGCGCCACGAAGACCTCGCGCTGCCCGGGCGGCAATTCTCCCAGCGCCACATCGAGCTCCTCCAGCAGCACGGAGCGCGCGAACTCGGCCTCCGGCCCGGCCGCGGGCGAGGGAAGCAGCTCCTCGATCGCGTCACAGCCGCCTTCGTCCGACTCGGCTCCAGCGACGTCCGCCAGCGCCACGGGCCTCTTCTTCCGGAAAGAATCGACGATGCGATTGCGCGCCACGCGGAACAGCCACGCACCGACATGCTCGACGGGTCGCGGCAGCCGGTAGGCCTCCACCAGCTCGAACAGCACGTCCTGGAGGATGTCCTCGGCGTCGGCAACGTCGGCCACGCGCTTGCGGACGAAATCGCGCAACCGGGGCGCTTGCCGCTCGATCTCCGCGGAAAGCCTCCGCTCCCGGTCCGCCGTAGTCCAGCCGATGCTCGCCGCTTGCCGCATAAGCTGTAGACGTATGGGCGAGGGAGATATTTTGGAAGGCCCCGTCCCCGCCCACCGGGCCGCGCCCATGGTACGACCGTGGACGAACCATATTCGGCGCCGCGGGGCCACAATGCGTACGTGACCCTCACCTGCTTCATCCGCTACCGCATCGACCCCTTCCAGCGGGCGCAATTCGAGGCCTATGCCCGCCGCTGGCTGGAGATCATCCCGCGCTGCGGCGGCAGGCTGGTCGGCTACTTCCTGCCGCACGAGGGGACCAACGACGTCGCGTGGGGCCTCATCTCCTTTCCGAGCCTCGCCGACTACGAGGCTTATCGCATGCGCCTCAAGGCCGACCCCGCCGCGAAGGAAAACTTCGCCTTCGCGCAGGAGAAGCGGTTCATCCTCGCCGAAGAGCGGACATTCCTCGAATCGGTAGCGCCATGACGGCCCGCCAGGAAACACTCCGATACAGTGATTAACACCCTTCTCCGTGCAGCGGCGTTAAGCTGAATCCTGGTTTCAACACGCATGGAGAAGCACATGAGACGCAAACCGTTCCTGATCGCAGCCGTCCTTGCCGCGGTGTCAATTCCGTTCTTCGCCGAAGCGCAGTTCACGCCCGATGGCGCGGCCGGGCGCATGGGCCATCCGCACGGCATGGGCCTCTGGGGCAAGTCGTTCGCCGCGAACCCCACGATCGACGCGGACCGCACGGCGCTCGACGAGACGTTCAAGCAGCTGCGCTCCGACGTGAAGGCGGGCGACTCGGCCGCCGTGATCGAAGACCAGGCCGCCATCATGTCCGCCGTGGCTCACCTGCAGTCGGATAGCACGGCGTTGATGACCGCGATCGCCGGCAACGCGGCAGTGCAGGCGGCGAAGGCCGCGCTGAAGATCGACCGCCTCGCCCTCGAACGCGACCGCTACCAGCTGCGCTCGGACCAGATCGCGGGCAACGCGGCGGGCGTGACGACGGACAAGCAGGCGCTCGCTGCGGATGGCACCAAGCTGCGCACCGACCTGAAGGTGCTGCAGGACGCGATCGCGGCGGTGTCGATCTAGCGCCGGAACCCCAGGCTCGCGGCTGAAAACGCCGCGAGGTTGAGGAACGCCGTCGCGAGCGACGAAGCCGCCACGCGGGGTGCCGCTATTCGACGCTCGAAGGTATCGAAGCTCCCGAGCTGCACGAAGAAGATCTGCCGGCGCGCGCCGGTCGCGGTGCGGGCTGCGATCATCTTGGCGACCTGGTGCAGCTGCGTGGCGATGCTGCTCGTGAGGCTCGTGAAGAACGGGTCAACCGTGGGAGAGTCCCCGGAGAGGATCGGATTCACGCTCGCCGAGAGGCCCAGCGCCTGGCTGCCGATGCCCTGGACGGACGCGACGAAGGTGTTGGCCGAGCCCTGTGCGAGCAGCGACTTCACCGCGGCGAGGCGCGCATTGCCGACCGCACCGCCCGCCGAAGCCCTGCAGCGCGAACGTGCCCGACACCGGGATCGACAGCGGGATCGATGCATTCCCGGTCGTGATACAGCACCGCGCCGTCGAGCGAGGTCACCACCGGGAATGCGCTTGCCGCGTTGAAGTCCGCAACCTGGTCCGCGACGCGTCCTGCCCCAGCCGGAGGCCGACGGCCCGTCCGAGATCGCGCTCTGCCACTGGGCCTGCTGGTCGGCGTGCGAGTAGAGCGACTGCGGGCGCACCCCCGCGAGGTACTGCGCCTTCGTGGTCGGCTGGGTGAGCGTGCCGACATTGGCGAGGATCGCCATCCGGCGCGCATCGAAGAGCACCTTGAGCTCCGCAAGCGCGGGATGCAGCCCGTACGGCGTGGGCGAATTGGCGGGCTGGATCGGTTGCAGGCTCGATTGAGCGAGCTGGATTCCGGAGGCCGCGTCGCGCACGCTCGAGTAGGCGGCATAACCGGCGGTATCGAGCGGGATCACGGTGTTGTTGCCGTCGTTGCCGCCGAACATGAACACGCACACGAGCGCCTTGTAGTCGGGGGCTGCCGCGGCCTGGGCCGAGGCGGACGCAATGAGGTTGACGAGGTCGAAGCCGCGCGGCGAAGCCCGCAGCGCGGAGAGCGCGGCGGCGTTGCGCAGGAAAGTGCGGCGGGAAGAACGGTATCCGGATTTCATGTCAGCGCTCCACCTGGTATTCGGGCGACGGTGATCGCGAGGTAGAACGCGGTCTTCGCGCGCATCTGCAGATCGGAAGCCGGGACCGAGGCGATCGCGGTGAGCAGCGTCGAGCGCATCGCCGCCGCTCATGGTGCCGTGCAACAGCAAGGCGTCGAGCTCGTCAACCAGCGCACCCGGATTCGCGGCGAGCGCCTGCAGCGCGGACCAGTCGGGCGTGGTGCCGACGGCGCCCGGCCAGCGTGGGCAGCGCGGGGATGGCGCCGAACGAGAGCGCGTTGGCGAAGTTGTAGCGATCGATCGCCGTCGCCGCGTTGAGCAGCGCGAACTCGGGTCCCACCGAGGCTCGTGCCCGGCACGACGTAGCCCGGCGGGTAGTAGTTGAAGACCGACGGTGCGTAGAACAGGTCCTCGCCCTGGATGCCTCGCCTGCTGCGCGAGGTAGACGCCGTCGGATACGGTTGCCGAGCGCGCGCGCCGCCGCCGCGACATAGAGCACCGGCTCGCGCAGCTTGCCGTAGCCCGCGCCGCCCTTGACGGACCCGCGCGCCTCGGGATCGGTGAGGATCGCCGTGACCACCGCCTTCATGTCGCCGCGCACGCCCGCGCCGTTGTTCGTCGAATGCCGCCGCGACGCGCGCCACGTATTGCGGCGACGGGTCGCCGGTCACCAGCTTCTGGATCAGCTGCCGGCCGATGAACGGACCGACGTTGTGGTGCGCGAAGACGTTGTGCAGCCCGAACGCGAGGTCGGCGGACATCGGCTTGCCGCCGGCGTCGAGCGACGCCGTCGAGCAGCACCTTGTCCGAGAAATCGTGGTCCTGCGAGACGGCGTACATGTCGCCCAGGTAATTCTTCGGGTTGTGCTTGCGCACCGGGATGCCCGGCAGCGGCGGATAGGTCCAGCCGGTGAAGAGGTGCGAGAAGCCCTCGATCGTGTCCTGGTCGTACGTCGGGAATCGGCGCGCCCGACACGTCGAGCATCCGCGTGCCGTCGGCGTTGAGCTCCCAGACGCCGATCGAGAAGAGCTGCATCACCTCGCGTCGCGTAATTCTCGTTCGGGCTGACGCCGGCGGCGGGCTTGTCGTTGTCGGCCATGTCGAGGTAGTCGCCCATCACCGGGGAGAGCGTCACGCGCGTGAGCAGGTCCTCGAAGTTGCCGAACGCGCCGTCGAGGAGGATCTGCTGGTAGGCCGCCATGCCGTAGGGCGCGTGGATCACGACGCCCGAGGTGACGAAGATCTGCGAGAGCGCGAAGGCCACGCGCTGGCGCAGCTGGTCGGGCCCCGCGAGGGCGTTGCGGAAGAACGCGTTCTGCAGCAGGAACAGCGAATAGTTGTCGCGCAGGCATTGCGGATCCGGGCTCGTCGCGCAATAGGCCTGCGCGTTCTGCGGCACGTACGCGAACGCGGGATACCTCGATGCGGGCGCGGCGAACTGCTCGGCGAGCCAGCCCTGCATGCCGACCGCCTGCACGTGCGCGATGAGCGCGTCGGTCGGGCCGAAGGTGGTCTGCTCTAGCAGCCGGGTCGCATCCGCCCGGTCCATCTGCTGCGGGCCGGCCGCCACCGTGAAGGCCAGCGACAGGAATGCGGCGAGAAGCGGGCGTGCCGGGACGCGGGATCGTCGGGTCATGGCGTGGTTCCTCCGCAATGGCTGCAGGATCGCCCGCCTGGTCCGCGCCGAGCGGGGCCTGCGCGATCTAATGCATCAGCCGGAGCGTCCGTTGACCGTCAATTTGTAAAAGGATGTAAATGGAGGTGGAAACGCCGCTAGTCCACGCTCGCGAGCGGACGCGCCACCGCCTCGAGCGGCTTGCGCTCCGCGTCCACGCCGAGCCACAGCGCGACGCCGCCCGCCGCCACCATCAGGACAGCGCCGAGCGCGTAACCCCACGCGATCGCCGCCGGCTCGCCCGTGCCGATGAGCGCTCCGAAGAGCCATGGGGCGCCAATTCCCCCGATCCCGGTGCCCAGCGCGAAGAAGAACGCGATCGCCAGCGCGCGCACCTCGACCGGGAAGCACTCCGACACCGTGAGATATGCCGAGCTCGCCGCGGCAGAAGCGAAGAAGAACACGGCAGTCCACGCCAGGGTTTGCGAGACCGCGCCCAGCAAGCCGGCATCGAACAGGATCGCGGTGAGTCCCAGCAGCGATCCGGAGAGCGCGTACGTGGTGGCGATCATGCCGCGCCGGCCCCAGGTGTCGAAGTAGCGGCCGAGCACGAGGGGACCGAGGAAATTGCTCACCGCGAACGGCAGCAGGTAGAGGCCGACATCCTCCGGGGCGATCCCGTAGAAGCGGCCCAGCACCAGCGCGTAGGTGAAGAAGATCGCGTTGTAGCAGAAGGCCTGCGCGGTCATCAGCGCGAGGCCGAGCACGGCGCGGCGCGGATAGAGGCGAAACAGGCTCGCGCCGAGATCCACGAAGCTCGCCGCGCGCTCGCGGATGCGCAGCCGAAGGCGCGGCAGGTCCCGCGTCGCCGTGGCGTGTCCTCGCACCTCGCGCTCCACGCCGATGGCGATGCGCTCGGCTTCTTCCTGGCGCCCGTGCATCAGCAGCCAGCGCGGGCTCTCCGGCAGCAGGCGGCGCAGGAACAGGATGCCGAGGCCCAGCACCGCGCCCGAGCCGAACGCGACGCGCCAGCCGACGTCCGGGGGAAGCCGCCCGGGCTCGAGCAGCACGCTCGAGGCGAGCGCGCCGATCGCCGCGCCGATCCAGAAGCTGCCGTTGATGGCGAGGTCGGTGCGGCCGCGGTAGCGCGCCGGGATGAGCTCCTGGATCGCCGAGTTGATCGCCGCGTACTCGCCGCCGATGCCCGCGCCGGTGATGAAGCGCGACAGCGCGAACAGCGCGAAGTCGGCGGAGAACGCGCTCGCGGCGGTGCCCGCGATGTAGACGCCGAGCGTCACGAAGAACAGGCGCTTGCGGCCGAAGCGATCGGCGAGCCAGCCGAAGACGAGCGCGCCCAGCACCGCGCCCGCGAGGTACGCGCTCGCGGACGATCCCACCTGCGCGTCGGTGAGCCGCAGCGCCGGGCTCGCCTTGAGGGCGCCCGAGACGGCGCCGGCGAGCGTCACCTCGAGGCCGTCGAGCACCCACGTGATCCCGAGCGCGACGACGACCAGCGTGTGGAAGCGCGCCCACGGCAGGGCGTCGAGCCGCGCCGGAACGTCGCTCTCGACGATGCGGCCGGTCACCCGATGTCACGCGATTGAAACACGCATGCGCCCATTCTACGTCTCGCCGTCCATCGCGCGAGCAGCCAGACTTGCCCACCGTGCGTTCGCAGTCCGTCAAGCCGTGAACGCTGTCCACCGCCAACGGTGGGCGGCCTGTCTGCTTTTCCTCCTGTTGCCGCTGGCCCGTGATTGCCTCGCGCAGCCGCAATGCGCCACGACGATCCGCGAGCTGAAAGACCTCCTCGCCGACCAGTCGTTGCCTCTCCGGTGGCGCGAGACCACGATGGACGACGGCAAGCCGCTGGTGCTCACGATTCTCGAAGAGGACGGATCGCTCTTCCTCGCGTTCGAGAAGACGGGCGAGGGCCTGTGGGCAGAAGGCGCCAGCGTCGTGTGCAGGGACGGCGCGGAGGTCGCGGCCCGTTTTACCGGGCAGCAGTTTCGATTCGGGCCGGCGGCCAACTGGGCGGTGCGGCACACGTTCGCCAACGACGGCCGGTTCACGCTCACCAAGCTCGGCGCCGAGCAGTTGCGCATCGAGGCGCCCGGCTGGAGCGGGACGTTCGCCTCGCGCTGAAGCCGGCAGCGCGAGCGAGCGCCGCGCCACCGGATCCAAATCTATCCGGGCTTGCCGTCGAGGCGCGGGCGCGACAACACCGGCCAATAGCGGATCGCGTAGAGCACGAACGCGGCCGACCAGCAGATACCGGAGGCGACCACCGTCGACAGGTAGTAGCCGGGCAACCCCATGCCGCCAGAAGACGCGGATCACCGCGGCGAGCGCGACCAGCACATAGCAGGCGATCTCGTAACCGTCAGCGCGCAGCATCCGCCCGGTGTGGCCGCGCGCGGTCCGGGTCATCATCCCGATGGTCATGCCGCCGATTGCCCCCACCGTCAGCGCGTGGATGGCGAAGACCGGGCTCGTGACGCCGGCTTCCGCCAATCCGCGCAGCACGAGGTAGGCGACCATCCACGCGTAGGCGAGGTGCAGCACCCAGACCAGGGGATGTGCGGAGCGTACGCCACGGTTGCCACAGGGAGAGGCGCACGGCGTGCGCGAGCGCAACGAGCAGCGCGAGCACCGCGGCCGCCGATGCCGGAACGGGCAGCAAGTCCGCGCCCACCAGCGCGAGCACGCCGATGAGCGCGCACTTTTCGACCAGCGGGTTGCGCGTCGCGTTTGTCCCCGGAACGCCGTTGTTGGTGAACATCGGGATCACGCGGCCGCCGATCACCGCCATGATGAAGAGAACGATGTCGAGGCCGACCTGCAGGCTCGCCTGCTCGGGCCAGGCCAGCAGGTCCAGGTGCGAGAGGTGGAACGCGAGCTCCGCAAGGCCGAGCACAAGGAGCAGCGCGAGGAAGAAATAGTTGCGCCGGTTTCCACCCTGCACCAGGGGCCTGCCGATGGCGATCGCGAGCGCAACGGGAAATGCGACGTTGACGACCGCAGCGGCTGCGGCGTAAGGCGTGAGCACCAGCACGCGGCCGGCCACCCACAGCGCGGCCAGCGCGGCAAGCGCGGCACCGCTCGGCGTCGGCTTGCCGGTCCAATTGCGCCACGGCCGTCAGGAGAAACCCGGCCACGACCGCCAAGGTGTAGCCGAACAGCATCTCGTGCCCATGCCACGCGGCGCTCCGCAGGTATGCAGCGGGCAGCCGGCCGGAGTACTGGAAGATCCAGAGCACGATCGACAGCGCGGCGAAGAGGCTCGCAAGCAGATAGAAGGGGCGAAAGCCCAGGTTCCAGAGCGCGAATTCCTTCGAGGCCGGCGTGGCATGCGACCCGGGCATTTCAATCTTGCCCATGGGCAGCCCCCGGAGCCAACAGCGCGCGCGCGTGTTCCTGCATGACGCGGTAGGAATGTTCCCAACGATCCTTGCGGGGGTTCGTGCCGGCTACGCGCCGCGCGAACGCTTCCAGCGCATTCACCCGTTGCCGCGCGGTCGCCAGCGCCGCCAATGTCAGTTCATGTTCTTGGGCGTAGACGAGCCGGATCTTGTGGTCCTGGCAAATCCCGATGCAGGGTTGTGGGGCGTCGATCTTTCCGCACCCGATGCACTGCCAGGCGCTCACATAGTCGGTCATGGGCTTCGCGTCGGGGTTTGCCCGTCTCGCCTCATTCGAACAGCACGAGCTCGCCGTGGCGATCGAAGGGAATGAACGTCCCGTGCATGCCCGACTTGATCGCATCGACCATTCGCTGCAGCGCGGCTTCGGCATCGCCCTGCGTCGGCGGACGCCCATCTCGCCCGGCGATTCCCGCGACGAAGACGATCGTCCACTCGGGACCGGTCACGCGCGACTCCTCGGACAGCACCGCGAACGTCGTGAGCTCGTCGGGCGCCTTGTCGACGCACATCAGCGGCACCAGCGCACCTCCCTGCCCCTTCGGCAAAGCTGCGCCGCTGCTCGGGCGTGCTGTCGTCGGGCAGTTCCGCGCCCGCGAACACGAACAGCAGGCGCTGCGGCTCCGGCTGTGCCGCGGCGCGCAGCAGGTCGTCGCAACAAGTCGTCAGAATACGTCGAGGATGCCGCATGGTCGCCTCGCTATTGCACCAGCGGCGTGTCGGCGGCGTCGAGGTCGACGCCCCTCACCTCGCCTTCGCCGGCCAGCAGTCGCAGGTATTGGCGCAGCGCCGTCACGTAGGCCAGCTGCCGCAGCGACATGGCCACCGCACCGCGCACCGCTTCGAAGGATTGCGCGGCGCCGGGCTCGCGCGCCAGCACCTCGACGACGTGGAGCCCGAAGCGGCTGTGCACCAGTCGCGGCAGCACGCCCACCTCGGGGCGGCCGAAGATCTCGCGCGCGAACTCGGGCGCGCAGTCGGCCGCGCAAAGCCAGCCGAGATCGCCGCCTTCGGCGCCGCTCGGGCAGTTGGACGTGATGCGGGCGGCATCGGCGAATCCGTCGCCGACCTTGCCGTCGTGGCAGCGCACGTCGAGCAACGTCGCCTCGGCGCGCTTGCGCAGCGCCACGACATCCACGCCCGGGGTCACGGCAAACAGGATGTGCCTTGCCCGCACGCGCTCGCCGGTCCGATAGGCCGCTTCGTTGCGCCGCGAAGTGCCGCATGCAGGCTTCCTCCGACGGCTCGGGAATGGTGAGCTCCCGCTCGAGCAGCGCTTCGATCGCGCTCGGCGGCGGCCTCGCTGATGACGCCGTCCTCCGAGGGCGCGTCGTCCGCGGCGAGGAGCCCGGCGCGCTGCGCGGCCTGGCGCAGGAGCTCGGTGCAGGCCCGCTGGCGCAACTCGCCGGCGAGCGGGCACGGCATCGAGCGCATGCAATGCCACGCCGTTGACACGGGCCGCCGGGGACGTGATCTGCGTCGACGGTCGTCATCGCCATGCTCCGTCAAATGCCGCGCTTGGCGCGGCAGGTTGTGCCCCGCGGGCACGTTGAGCCGCCGGCTGCGCACCACCTGGTACGGGCGGAACAGGTAGGCGATCGTCGCGAAGCCGCTCCATACGTGCACCAGTCGGCTGAACGGAAACAGCAGGAAGATCGTCATGCCCAGGATCATGTGGATCAGGAAGGGCCAGGCCACCACCACCAACGCATCGGCGTCGGGGCGGAAGGTGACGATGCGCTGCGCCCAGTCGGCCAGGATCAGCATGGTGCTGGCGTCCGGCGTGCTCGTACGAGAACGGCAGCGTGATCGAGGCCCAGGACCAGCTGCACCCACAGGATGATCAGGATCGCGAGGTCGGTGCGGTGGCTGGTGAGCCGGATGCGCGGATCGAAGATGCGCCGGTACAGCAGCAGGGTCAGGCCGACGAAGCAGATGAGCCCGGCGATGCCGCCCGCAATAGATGGCCAGCTCTGCTTGTGCGGCCGCGCTGATGAACGGCTCGTACAACCAGTGCGGCGTGAGCAGCCCGACCAAGTGCCCGAAGAACAGGAACAGGATGCCGACGTGGAACAGGTTGCTGCCCCAGCGCAGCGTGCCGGCGCGCAGCAGCTGCGACGAGTCGCTCTTCCACGTGTACTGGTCGCGGTCGAAGCGCGCGAGGCTGCCCATGAGGAACACCGCCAGGCAGATGTACGGGTAGACGTTGAAGAAGAAGTAGTGCAGGTAGAGATGCACGGGGTTCATGTGGCCGCTCCTGTCGCGGGTTGCCGTCGGCGCCGGCCACTCGCCGGATCGACGACGTGGATCGGTTGCGCCTGGCCGGGCCTGGCCTGGCCCTTGGCCGAGCAGCCGTCGAACACCGGCGGCTCGGCCCAGCTCTCGTCGAGCGGCTCGTCGGCGGCCGGCTCGACCGGCTGCGCCTTCTCGCCGGCCAGCTCGATCAGCGCGCCCAGCACGCTCGCGTACGGGCTTTCGCGCTTGCGCAAGCGCGCCGAAGATCGCGTTGAGGATGTGCGCGATCTCGCGCGAGGAAGGCGCGCGCCTCGCGCGGCGGCTGCGTCGACGCGAACTCGAGCACCACCGGCAGGTAGTCGGGCAGCTCGCCGGGCGCCAGGTACAGGCCCGCCTTTTCGTAGGTCTGGCACGAGGTCGATCATCGCCGGGCCGCGGTCGCGCGAATCGCCGTGCACGTGCTCGAACAGGTGCAGCGAGGTGGCGCGGCCGCGGTCGAACAGCTCGACGTAGGCGGCCTCGGCCTCGAGCGGGTCGGCGCGCTGCAGCGCCGTGCGATCAGCGCGTCGAGCTCGGCGCGGCGCGACGGCGAGACGGCGTCGCTCCTGCGGCGAGCAGGTCGCGCATCTCCGGCAAGATGCCCGCGCAGCCGCGGCATCCGGATAGCAGAGCAGCGCCGCCAGCACGCGCAGGCTGCGGCTCATCGGGCGAGGGATTCGAGCGCGAACATGTCAGACCTCCGCCTTGATGGGAATCGTGCGTTTCTTCTCGCTGCCGAAGAGGCTCGTCTCGCTGGTGCCTTCGGAGCAGCCGTTGCCGAAGCTGAAGCCGCAGCCGCCGCGCACGTTGAAGGTGTTCTCGGCGTATTCGCGGTGCGTCGCTCGGGATCACGAAGCGGTCCTCGTAGTTGGCGATCGCCATCACGTGGTACATGTCCTCGACCTCGGCCTGCGCTGATGCCGACCTGCTTCAGCACCGCGCTCGTTGATGCGGTCGTCGACATGCTTCTCGCGCTGGTAGGCGCGCATCGCCAGCATGCGTTCGAGCGCGCGCACGACCGGCGCCGTGTCGCCCGCCGTCAGCAGGTTGGCCAGGTACTTGACGGGGATGCGCAGCTGCTTCACGTCGGGGATCTCGCCGTTGCTGCCGACCTGCCCGGCGTTGGCCGCGGCGCTGATCGGCGACAGCGGCGGCACGTACCAGACCATCGGCAGCGTGCGGTACTCGGGATGCAGCGGCAGCGCGACCTTCCACTGCACCGCCATCTTGTAGACCGGGCTCTTGCGCGCGGCCTCCAGCCAGTTGTCGGGGATGCCGTCGCGCCGCGCCTGCGCGATCACCTTCGGGTCGTTCGGATCGAGGAAGATGTCGAGCTGCGCCTGGTACAGGTCACGGTCGTGCTCGACGCTCGCCGCTTCCTGGATGCGGTCGGCGTCGTACAGCAGCACGCCGAGGTAGCGGATGCGGCCGACGCAGGTCTCGCTGCACACGGTCGGCTGGCCGGCTTCGATGCGCGGATAGCAGAAGATGCACTTCTCGGCCTTGCCGCTCTTCCAGTTGTAGTAGATCTTCTTGTACGGGCAGCCGCTAACGCACATGCGCCAGCCGCGGCACTTGTCCTGGTCGATCAGCACGATGCCGTCTTCCTCGCGCTTGTAGATCGAGCCCGACGGGCAGCTCGCCACGCACGCCGGGTTCAGGCAGTGCTCGCACAGGCGCGGCAGGTACATCATGAAGGTGTTCTCGAACTCGCCGTACGATCTCCTTCTGGATGTCGTCGAAGTTCGTCGGTCCTTGCTCGCGCCCGCGCGAACTCGCCGCCGAGGATCTCCTCCCAGTTCGGGCCCCAGACGATCTTGTCCATCTGCTTGCCGGTGATGAGGCTGCGCGGCCGCGCGGTCGGCGTGGCCTTCATCTCCGGCGCGGTCTGCAGGTGCTCGTAGTCGAAGGTGAACGGCTCGTAGTAGTCGTCGATCTCCGGCAGGTTCGGGTTGGCGAAGATGCGCATCAGCAGCTTCCACTTCGCGCCCTGGCGCGGCTCGATCGTGCCGTTGGCCTTGCGCACCCAGCCGCCGTTCCACTTGTCCTGGTTCTCCCATTCCTTCGGATAGCCGATGCCGGGCTTGGTCTCGACGTTGTTGAACCAGGCGTATTCCATGCCCGGGCGGCTGGTCCAGACGTTCTTGCAGGTGACGGAGCAGGTGTGGCAGCCGATGCACTTGTCGAGGTTCAGCACCATGCCGATCTGGGCGCGGATCTTCATGCGACTCCTCGCCGCCTCGCGCGCTGGGCACGTCATGGGCCTCCTGGGCTTGCACAGGCGATCGCTCGCGCCACCGGCGTGTCGAGCCAGTCGACCTTGTTCATCTTGCGCACGACGACGAACTCGTCGCGGTTGGTGCCGATGGTCCCGTAGTAGTTGAAGCCGTAGCTGAACTGCGCGTAGCCGCCGATCATGTGCGTCGGCTTGAGCACGATGCGCGTCACCGAGTTGTGGATGCCGCCGCGCACGCCGGTGATCTCCGAGCCCGGCGTGTTCACGATCTTTTCCTGCGCGTGGTACATCATCACCATGCCGGGCTTGACGCGCTGGCTCACCACGGCGCGCGCCGCGATCGCGCCGTTGACGTTGAACAGCTCGATCCAGTCGTTGTCGACGATGCCGGCGCTTCTGCGCGTCGTCCTCGCTGCAGCCAGACGCACGGGCCGCCGCGGCTCAGCGTCAGCATCAGCAGGTTGTCGGTGTAGGTGCTGAGTGGATGCCCCACTTCTGGTGCGGCGTGATGAAGTTGAGCAGCGATCTCCGGGTTGCCGTTGGGCTTCGATGCCCGTGGATGCCGGCCGTGGTCTTCAGGTCGACCGGCGGCCGGTAGCTGCGAGAAGCCCTCGCCGAAGGCGATCATCCACGGGTGGTCCTGGTAGAACTGCTGGCGGCCGGTCAGCGTGCGCCACGGGATCAGCTCGTGCACGTTGGTGTAGCCGGCGTTGTAGCGTGACGGTCTCGCTCTCGATGCCGCTCCAGGTGGGCGAGCTGATGATCTTGCGCGGCTGCGCCTGGATGTCGCGGAAGCGGATCTTCTCGTCCTCGCGGTAGAGCGCGAGGTGCGTGTGCTCGCGCCCGGTCTGCTTGCGACAGCGCCTCCCAGGCCTTCACCGCGACATGGCCGTTGGTTTCGGGCGCCAGCATCAGGATCACCTCGCAGGCGTCGATGTCGGTCTCGATCTTCGGCATGCCGCAGGTCGCGCCTTCGCGTCGGCACCGACGCCGTTGAGCTCGCCCAGCTGCCTCACTTCGGTCTGCGTGTTCCAGCCGATGCCCTTGCCGCCGTTGCCGACCTTGTCCATCAGCGGACCCAGCGCGGTGAAGCGCTTGTAGACGTTCGGGTAGTCGCGCTCGACGACCGCGATCTGCGGCGCGGTCTTGCCGGGGATCAGCTCGCACTCGCCGCGCTTCCAGTCCTTGCACCTCGAACGGCTGGCCGAGCTCCGCCGGGCGTGTCGTGCATCAGCGGCGTCAGCACGACCTCGCTGCTCGACGCCGAGGTGGCCGACGCAGATCTCGCTGAACTTCTTCGCGAAGCCCTTGTAGATCTCCCAGTCGCTGCGCGATTCCCACGCCGGGTCCACCGCCGTCGACAGCGGGTGGATGAACGGGTGCATGTCGCTCGTGTTGAGGTCGTTCTTCTCGTACCAGGTGGCGGTGGGCAGCACGATGTCGGAGTACAGGCACGTGGTGCTCATGCGGAAGTCGAGCGTCACCAGCAGGTCGAGCTTGCCTTCGGGCGCCTTGTCGTGCCAGACGACTTCCGCTGGGCTTGGCCTCCTCGGCTCCCAGGTCCTTGCCCTGCACGCCGTTGCTCGTGCCGAGCAGGTGCTTGCAGGAAGTACTCGTGGCCCTTGCCGCTCGAGCCCAGCAGGTTCGAGCGCCAGACGAACAGGTTGCGCGGCCAGTTGCCGGGTGGTCGGGGTCGTCGCAGCTCATCTGCAGCGAGCCGTCCTTGCAGCCCTTGACCACGTAGTCCTTCGGCTCCATGCCGGCCGCCTGCGCGGCTCGCGCACCACCTGCAGCGGATTGCGTCTGCAGCTGCGGCGCGGACGGCAGCCAGCCCATGCGCTCGGCGCGCACGTTGTAGTCGATCATGCTGCCGCCGTAGAGCTTGCCTTGTCGGCGAGCGGCGAGATCACTTCGTCCATGCCCGAGCTTCTCGTAGCGCCACTGGTCGGTGTGCGCGTAGAAGAAGCTGGTGCTGTTCATCTGGCGCGGCGGGCGGATCCAGTCGAGCGCGAACGCGAGCGCCGTCCAGCCGGTCTGCGGGCGCAGCTTTTCCTGGCCGACGTAGTGCGCCCAGCCGCCGCCGCTCTGGCCGATGCAGCCGCACATCATCAGCAGGTTGATGACGCCGCGGTAGTTCATGTCGCTGTGGTACCAGTGGTTCATCGCCGCGCCGATGATCACCATCGACTTGCCGTGCGTCTTGTCGCGCGTTGTCGGCGAACTGGCGCGCGACCGTGATCACCTGCGTCGCGCGGCACGCCGGTGATGCGTCTCCTGCCAGGCCGGCGTGTAGGGCGTGTCGTCGTCGAAGCTCGCGCGCGCCAGCTCGCCGGCAGACCGCGGTCGACGCCGTAGTTCGCCACCTGCAGGTCGAAGACGGTGGCGACCAGCGCCTCGCGCGTTCGCCGTCCTTGCCCAGCGCGATGCGCTGCACCGGCACCGTGCGCACCAGCACGTCGGCCTTCGCTGCGTTGTTCGGGAAATGCTCGCTCACGATGCCGCCGAAGTACGGGAAGCCGACCCGTGGCAGTCTCGTGCGCCGGTGCGCGCCTTCGAGCAGCGACAGCTTGAGCTGCACGTCGCTGGCCGTTGCGCGCTTCCTTGGCTTCGAGGTTCCACTTGCCGCTGTCGGCGCGGCCGTCGGCGCCCCAGCGAAAGCCGATCGCGCCGTTGCGGCAGCACGACCTTGCCCGTGCGTCGTCGAAGGCGACCGTCTTCCACTCCGGGTTGTTCGCCTGGCCGAGCTTGCCGTCGAAATCCGAGGCGCGCACGTAGCGGTCGGGCACCATGATGACCTCGCCGCCGGGCAGCGCGTGCTCCTTCAGCAGCACCAGCATCGGCATGTCGGTGTAGCGGCGCACGTAGTCGTCGAAGTAGGCGCTGCGCTGCGGCCGCCTTCGGGGAAGTAGAACTCCTTCAGGATCACGTGGCCCATCGCCATCGCCAGCGCGGCGTCGGTGCCCTGCTTGGGATGCATCCAGATGTCGGCGAGCTTGGCCACCTCGCGAGTAGTCGGGCGTCACCGCCACGGTCTTCGCGCCCTTGTAGCGCACCTCGGTGAAGAAGTGCGCGTCCGGCGTGCGCGTCTGCGGCACGTTGGAGCCCCACGCGATGATGAAGCTCGAGTTGTACCAGTCGGCCGATTCGGGCACGTCGGTCTGCTCGCCCCAGACCTGCGGGCTGCTCGGCGGCAGGTCGCAGTACCAGTCGTAGAAGCTCATGCACACGCCGCCGATCAGGCTCAGGTAGCGCGAGCCCGCGGCGTAGCTGACCATCGACATCGCCGGAATCGGCGAGAAGCCGATGACGCGGTCGGGCCCGTGCTGCTTGATGGTGTAGACGTTGGCGGCGGCGACGATCTCGTTGACCTCGTCCCAGCTCGAGCGCACGAAGCCGCCGAGGCCGCGCACCTGCTGGTAGTCGCGCCGCTTCGCGTCGTCCTCGACGATCGAGGCCCACGCCTCGACCGGATCCGTGCGCCGCGCGCGCCTCGCGCCAGTGCTTGAGCAGGCGGCCGCGCACCATCGGGTATTTGACGCGGTTGGCGCTGTACAGGTACCAGCTGTAGCTGGCGCCGCGCGCGCAGCCGCGCGGCTCGTGGTTGGGCATGTCCCAGCGCGTGCGCGGGTAGTCGGTCTGCTGCGTCTCCCAGGTGACGATGCCGCCCTTGACGTAGATCTTCCACGAGCACGAGCCGGTGCAGTTCACGCCGTGGGTGGAGCGCACGATCTTGTCGTGCGCCCAGCGGTTGCGGTAGGCGTCCTCCCAGGTCCGGTCTTCACCGGTGACGACGCCGTGGCCGTCGGCGAAACGCCTCCCTCGGGCTGGAAAAATAGGTGAGGCGATCGAGAAAATGGCTCATTGTTGATCTCCGCGGCGGCGATGTCGGACAGGACTCACGGGTTCTTCACGTACGCGTGGCCGCGCAGGTAGAACCACCAGTTGAGGATCAGGCACAGGGCGTAGAACACGGCGAAGCCGTACATCGCGAGCTGCGGCGTGCCGGCCTTGATCTGCTCGCCGATCACGACCGGCGCGACGAAGGCACCGTAGGCGGCGACCGCCGAGGTCCAGCCCGAGCACCGGACCGGCCTGCTGTGCGGTCGAAGATGACGCCGATGCTGCGGAAGGTCGAGCCGTTGCCGATGCCGCTCGCGGCGAACAGCACGACGAACAGGACCATGAACGCGAGGAAGTACTGCTCCGGCGTGGCCGACCGGTAGGCCAGCAGCATCACGTAGCCGACGGCCACCGAGGCCGCCACCATCACCGCCGAGATGATCTGCGTGACGATCGAGCCGCCGACCTTGTCGGCGATCCAGCCGCCGACCGGGCGGATCAGCGCGCCGACGAACGGCCCGATCCAGGCGTAGGCCAGCACCGGCGGCGCGTTCGGGTTGGTCAGCGTGTGCCGCATGACGCCGGCCGCGTCGCGGCACGTGGCTCACGCCGAAGATCACCTTCATCGACAGCGGCAGCGCCATCGAGAATCCGATGAACGAGCCGAAGGTGACGATGTAGAGCAGCGTCATCGCCCAGGTGTGCTTGTTGCGGAAGATCTCGAACTGCTTGGCGATGTTCTCCTTCATCGGTGCCGAAGGCGGTGAGCTTCATCACCAGCAGCATGCTGCACGATGATCGAGCGGCATGGCCACCCACATGTTGAGCAGGCCGAGCCCGCTCGGCGCCGGCAGGTAGAGGTACAGCCCGAGGACCGCGGGCACGAACGACACCGTGTAGAGCCAGGTGATCTTCAGGAACGCGACGATCGGGCCGCCGGTGTCCGGCGAGACCGTGCTTCAGGTTGTTCATGCCGAACCAGCACAGGATCGACAGCGGCACCAGCGACAGCAGCCAGGCGAAGCCGGCGTTCTGGATGTAGGTCGGCGTGCCCGCCGGGATCTTGCCGAAGATCCAGCCGCTGTCCTTCAGCAGCGTCATCGGCTCGCCGCCCAGCGCGCCGAAGATGCCCACCGTCATGACCAGCGGGATGACGACCTGCATGCTGGTCACGCCGAAATTGCCGAGGCCGGCGTTGATGCCCAGCGCCGTGCCCTGCAGCCGCTTCGGAAAGAACGTGCTGATGTTCGACATCGAGCTCGCGAAGTTGCCGCCGCCCACGCCCGACCACAGGGCCATCAGCTGGAACGCCCACAGCGGCCAGTCCTGGTGCTGCAGGACGATGCCCGTGCCGATCGCCGGGGCGAGCAGCATCGCGGTGGTGAGGAAGATCGTGTTGCGCCCGCCCGCCAGCCGGATGAGGAACGCCGCGGGGATGCGCATCGTCGCGCCGGCGAGCCCCGCGATCGCCGGCAGCGTGAACAGCTCCTCCGGGCTGAACGGAAATCCGAGGTTCAGCATCTGGACCGTGATGATTCCCCACATCCCCCACACCGCGAAGGCGCACAGCAGGCTGGGAACGGAGATCCACAGATTGCGGTAGGCGATGCGCTTGCCGGTGCTTTCCCAGAACGCCGGGTCCTCGGGGCGCCAGTCGGCTATGTCCACGCGGCTCCCAGTCCGGGGCGTGGCGGCAGCTGCATTGGGGGCGATCATGGTCTTCCTTGGTTGGCTTGCATCGGCTGGCCGCTGAAGCGAACGGCTGGCTACGGTTGGCGATGAACTCCGCGCCCGCCATCGGTTCGGGACTCCAGCTTAGAGGACGACCGCCACCGTCCAATTTGATCCAAATCAACGGCCGTTCATAAGATCGATAAACAATCCATCTATAATCCGACTAGGACGATCAGCGCGTCACGCGTGACTCGTCGCATCAGGGGAATCGAAAAATCATGCGCCTGAAGACCTTCACCGATTACAGCCTTCGTGTCCTCATCTTCCTGGCGGCAAGGCCGCGGCGGCGCGCGACGATCGCGCAGATCGCGGAGGCGTTCCACATTTCCGAAAGCCATTTGATGAAGGTCTCCCATGTCCTGGGTAGGGCGGGAGTATTGGCGAACGTACGAGGCAAGGATGGCGGGCTCGAGCTCGCGATGGCGCCGAAGGAGATCAGCCTGGAACGGGTGGTTCGCATCACCGAGGGCGACCCGCGCCTGGCCGAGTGCTTCGACCCCGCAGGCGCCTGCTGCAGTAAGAGCGGACCTGCGTGCTGCGTCGGCGTGCTCGACGACGCCGCGCAGGCGTTCTACGCGGTATTCGGCCGCTATTCGCTCGAAGAATCATCACCGAAACCGCATCGTGCTGTTCAGGTTGCTCGCCTTGCCGGCCGGTGCGGCCGCTGCGCGCCCCATGACGCACGCGCGCTCGCTGCCGACCTAGCGGGAGCGACCGCCCTTCACGAAATCGAGCGCGGCCTGGAAGAGCTCCAGGTCCTTCTCGTACTCGGCCGCATCGGCGCGGTCGATCTGGATCCACTCCCGCGTGCTCGCCATCCCGCCGGGCTGGAACGGCACGACGTTTGCCCGCGAAAACTGCAGCTCGGTCGCGGTGGCCACGGGCAGGCGCAGCCCGATGCCGTTGCCGCTGATGCAGGCGAACATCTTGTCGCTCACGAAGTAGGCGTCGAGGCCGTTGATCTTGCGGGCGCTCACGCCCGGCAGCTTGAGCAGCAGGGCATCGATCTGCGCCTTGCGGCCGGATGGCGGCGGAGCGGCCTTCACGGGGATGTTCGCGTAGTCATGAACGGGTGCATTGAATCACATAAATGGCTAGGCGTTGCCCAGCACGAGGTTCACCGCGTTCACCAATCCGCTCATCTTGAACGGCTTGCTCACGTAGCCGTCGGCGCCCGCGGCCAGGCCCGCCAGCACGTCGACCGCCTCGGATCTTCCGGTCACCATGATGACGGGCAGCTTCGCGAACCTGGGATGCCCGCGAAGCTGCCGCAGCACCTGCAGCCCGTTTGCATCGGGCAGCTCGACGTCGAGCAGCATGAGGTCGATCTCGGCGCCGCGCTTCATCTCGGCATTGATCTCGGCGCGCTTCGATGCCCAGCGCACCTCGAAGCCGGCGGTCATGAAGATGTCGATCAGCAATTGCCCCAGGTCGGCGTCGTCCTCGACCACGAGAAGGACGTACTTGGCGCCGTTGCGCGGCGCAACTTTCACCTGGGAGCGGCGGGCGATGCTCACCAGGAAACCCGCCTGCTTCAGCTGCTGGGTGCCGGACTCGGCTTCCTTGCGCGCTTGCTCCACCTGCTCCGGGGTCGGCTCCGGCGCCGCGCTGGCGCCGGGACGCGTGAAGTCCATGCCTTGATCGGGGCCGCCGGGCGAGGGGTCGCTCATTGAATTTTTCGAGGCGGGGCGATGCCGCGCCCGAAGGGACCGCGCTTTCTTCGGTGTGAAGCCGTCATCATATCGTTCGGCGGGAAGCCGCAGGGGCGAACGCATTTCCCCGCTCGTGCGGGCGCATTGTGTGTACGCTTCCGCGCATGAGCCATTTGCCCAATGCCCTCGCCGGCGTCCTGTTGGCCTGCGTCGGCCTGCATGCCGCGGCCGAGCCCGTCAAGACCGAGCGCGGCTACGTGGACGGCATCGAGGAAGGATCGGTGCGCGTGTACAAGGCGATACCGTTCGCGGCGCCCCCGGTCGGCGAGCTGCGGTGGCGCCCGCCGCAACCCGCGCCGGCGTGGAAAGGAGCCCGGATGGCGGCGGCATTCCCTCCCATGTGCCCGCATGCCCGGCGCGGCCCGCGCGGAGGTGCTGGGGATCTGCCGCCGCCACGGCATGCGGATGGTCGGGCCGGCCAGCTTCGGCGTGGCCAGCCCCGGCATCGGCCTGGACGCGACGTTCGCGGCCCGCCATCCCGCGGCGGGAATGGCCGGCCTGGCGTTTCAGTCCACCGGCGGCACCGGCTTCGTGCTGGTGGAGCACCTGTCCCGGCTGGGCGTGGGGATCTCCTCCCTGGTCTCCTTCGGCGACAAAGACGACGTGTCCGGCACCGACATGCTGCAGTGGTGGGAGTCCGACGAGGAGACGAAGCTGGCCGTGCTGTACATGGAATCGATCGGGAACCCGCCCAAGTTCGCCCGCACCGCCCGCCGCGTGGGCCGCACCATGCCGGTGCTGACCGTGGCCGTGGGCCGGTCCGCGGCGGGCGGGCGCCTGGCCGGGGCCCGCGCCAGGAGGGCGGCTACCCCGCTGGTCACCAGGCAGGCCCTGTTCGAGCAGGCCGGCATAATCGCCGCCGCTAACCTCGGCGAGCTGCTGGACACCGCGGTGCTGCTGGCATCGCAGCCGGTGCCCGCCGGGGGCAGGGTCGGAGTGGTGTCCAACACCCGCGGCGCCGCGGTGCTCGCCGCCGACGCGTGCGGCGACGCGGGCCTGCAGGTCGCCGCGCCTGGCCGGGGACACCCAGCGGGCGCTGCGGGACATGCTCGGCCGCCAGGCCCTGGTGGCCGGGCCGGTCGATACCACCGTGCTGGTCACCCCCGGCCGGTTCCGCCAGTGCCTGGAGTTCGTCGGCGCCGACCCGGGCGTGGACGCGGTGCTGGCGCTGACGACCGCGACCGCGGGCGGCGACCTGGTCCCCGAGGTGGGCGCCGCGCGGCTGCCGGTGCCGGTCGCCGCGGCCGTGCTGGAGCAGACCGAAGTGGTCCGGCTGCTGCCCGGCCCCGGCGGGGAGGGCGCTCCGGTCCCCGCCTATGCCTACGCCGAGTCCGCCGCCCGCGCCCTTGGTCACGCCGCGCGCTACGGCACCTGGCGGGCGGCCCCGCCGGGACGCGTGCCGGACCTGGAGGGCCTGCGCCAGGACCGGGCCAGGGAGCTGGTCGCCGGCGTTCCTCGCCAGCCCGCCCCGGGGCGGCTGGCTGGCCCTGGATCCGACCGTGGAGCTGCTCGGCTGCTACGGCGTGCCGCTGGCCGACAGCATCGGGGTCATCACCGAGGACGCCGCGGCCGCGGCGGCGACGCGGTTCGGCGGCCCCGTCGCGCTCCGGGCGGACGTGCCCGGCCTGCTGCGCACCAGCGACGCCGGCGACGTGCTGAGTGATCTGCACGGCGCGGATGAGGTCCGGCGCGGGTTCCGCTCGCTGCAGGAGACCTTCGGCGACCGGATGGCCGGCGTCATCGTCGAGCCGGTGGTCACCGGCGGCGTCGAGGTGAAGATCAGCATGCTGCACGAGCAGGTGGCCGGCCCGCTGGTGCTATTCGGGGCCGGCGGCGCCGACGGCGACGGGCTGGCCGCGCGGCGCCCGGCTCGCTCCCCTCACCGAATCTGACGCCGACGACCTGATCCGGTCGGCACGGGCCGCCCCTCTGCTACTCGGGCGCCGCGGCGCTCCGGCCGCCGACCTGGGCGCGCTGCGGCGACATGCTGCTGCGGGTCTCCCGGATGGCCGATGACCTGCCGCAGATCGCCGAGCCTCGAGCTGAGCCCGGTCATCGCCCGTCCCGACGGCGTCCAGGCCGTCGACGGCCGGATCCGCATCCAGGCCGCTGAGCCCGCCGACGCCCACCTGCGCCTGCTGCCAGTGACGGACCAGTCAGCGGCGCAAGACCCGTACCGGGCTCCCGGTGCCAGACCGTTACCGGGAGCATCGGCGTAATTCCGTTGAGGCGTGGTCTGGACTCCCGGACGGCTACCGCGTTCCTCGGCTGCTGCCGGTCCACGCCCGGGCGCTGGTGTGGCGCGGTGCGGCGTACGAGCTCGGTGATGGGCAGTCGATCGCGCGGGATGTCTAGGTCATGGTCGTACCAGCGATACGTGGCGATACGGGTCGACAGCGGTAGAGCTGATTACTTACGGCGCCTGCATGTGCGGAAGGCGGCCACCGCTCTCGCGTTCGTGCGGTTCTGGCTGCAGTAGCCGCCGTCCGTCGGCCGACCCAGGAAATTCAGCGGGCCCGCACGTCCGGCGCGCCGGCGCATCTGCAGGCCAGGGACCCGAGGACGGCCGTGCAGACTGCAGGCGGGGTTCTGTCGCCTTCCGTGACCGCCCGCGTTGTGCGGTCGGTATTCGAGTTACGCTCGAACGTCGGATGCGTTAGGCATCCGTGATACGGCGTAAATGCGCAACCGGGGAAGGTATGAACGCGTGCCCTTCAGATCGGCTGGCCGGAGTACGGGTACGGGACGCGGATCGCCTGCGGCGCCGCCCCGTGACTGAGATGGTGCGTGGCCTGCACCTTGCACGTGGCCTGGGATGACCAGCTGACCGGTTATGACTTCGGGCCTGGGCATCCGCTGGCGCCGGTCAGGGTCGAGCTGACGATCGAGCTGGCCCGCGCGCTTGGCGTGCTGGCCGCGGCCGGCGTGACGGTTGCCGCGCCGGCGCCGGCCACCGACGCCGAGCTCGAGACTGGTGCACGACCCCGGGTACATCGCCGCGGTGCGCCGGGCAGGCGGCGCCGCACCCGGACGCGTCGGCGCTCGCTCTACGGCCTCGGGCACCGGACGACCCGGTCTTCCGTGGCATGCACGACGCGTCGGCGCTGGTGGCCGGGCGCCACGCTGGCCGCGGCCCGGGCGGTGTGGACCGGCGCGGCGGAGCACGGCGCCAACATCGCGGGTGGCCTGCACCACGCGATGCGCGGTCACGCGAGCGGGTTCTGCGTGTACAACGACCCGGCGATCGCGATCGCCTGGCTGCTGCGCGCAGGGCGCCGAGCGGATGGCCTATGTCGACATCGACGTGCACCACGGCGACGGGGTCCAGGCGGCGTTCTACGACGATCCGCGGGTGCTGACGATCAGCCTGCACGAGCATCCGGCCACGCTGTTCCCCGGCACCGGCCTGCCGTCGGAGACCGGCGGTCCGGGCGCGGAGGGCTCCGCGGTCAATGTGGCGCTGCCGGCCGGCACCAGCGACGCCGGCTGGCTGCGCGCGTTCCATGCCATCGTGCCGCCGCTGCTGCGGGCGTTCCGGCCGCAGGTCCTGGTCAGCCAGCACGGCTGCGACACGCACTGGCTCGATCCGCTCGCCGACCTGCAGCTGAGCATCGACGCGCAGCGCGGCGGCCCACGCCGCGATCCACCAGCTGGCCCACGAGATCGCTGCCGGGCGCTGGCTGCTGACCGGCGGCGGCGGCTACGAGCTGGTCGAGGTGGTGCCGCGGACCTGGACGCACCTGCTCGCCGAGGCGGCCGGCCGTCCGATCGACCCGCCGCGCGCGCATCCCCGCCGTCCTGGCGCGATTACGTCTGCGCCGGACCGGCCGGCCCGCGCCTGAGCTGATGACCGAGGGCACCCAGCCAGTTCGCGCCGTTCGAGGCCGGATACGACCCGGCGGACCCGGTCGACCGGGCGATAATGGCCACCCGGAACGGCGGTCTTCCCCCAGCACGGGCTGATGCCGCTGCCCTAGCCAGCCGCGATCCTGGCCCGCGCCGGTGAGCGCTGATCGACGCACACTCGGCCCGCTGGCCGTCATCCACCGCGCTCATCGGAGGGCTCGGGACCACATGACGGCCTCCTGCCCTTCGTCAGAGGGCCGCCAACCCCAGGTGGCGGCCCGGGGAGGGCCGTCATGGTCGCGCCGGTGCGGCTGGCCTCCATAGCGACCAGGCAATCCCGGCATGGTGCCGCCGCCGGGGCATCGGTGGCCCTCGCAGGCAGAGCCGGCCGGGTGGCGTTCGCGGTCACGGGAGGAGGTCTTGCGGCGGCTGCACTTCGCGGTGGAGGATCTTGCCAGTGGCGCCCTTGGGCAGCTCGCGCACGAGCCAGACATGGCGCGGGCTCTTGTAGGCCGCTACCCGTTCCCGGGCGAACGCGCGCAGTTCGCCGGGGTGGCTATGGCGCCGGGCTTGAGCTTGACGGCGGCGCCGACTTCCTCGCCTAGCTCCGCATGCGGGATGCCGATCACGGCGACCTCGGCGACGGCCTGGTGCTCGTGCAGGACCTCCTCTATCTCGCGCGGGTACACGTTGTACCCGCCGCGGATGATCAGGTCCTTCTGGCGGCCCACGATGAAGAAATAGCCGTCGGCATCGGCCTTGGCCAGGTCGCCGGTACGGAACCAGCCGTCCGGGATCGCCGCGGCGCGCAGCTGCGCGACGGGAACCGCCAGGACGCGCCCGGCAGAAGTGGCCACCGCCGTCAGGTAGGCCCGCTGCCCGGTGAGCATGCCGATCTCGCCCAGGAACTGCGACCGGCCGTACCCGGCAATGAACCTCGCGCCGGGCTGGCCGTACCCCTGGATGATCTCGGCGGTGCCGTCCAGCATCACGATCAGGTCATAAGTCTCGTCCCCGTCGGCGAACAGCACCTCGCCGGCGGCCACGTCACGCTCAGTGCCGTACCTGCCCAGCACCCCAAGCTCGGCCGCGTCCAGGACCGGGGAGCGGCCCGGCGCAGAAACCAGGAAATCACCGTCGCCATCACCGGCCCGGCCAGGAGCGGCCATGCGGCTATCGGCACCGCGGCCATCTGTACCTTCGCCCACTGCGGGCCTCCTTCACACGGGACTGAAGATGCACCCACCGTCCCGCCCCGATGGCCAGGCAGTCCTGACATCCGTAGCGTAGACCAACCCGCATAAGGCGCCTTAGCTCCCGGCACACGCCAGGCAACGTTGGGTGGCGCGCGGACACCGGCCGGGCCAGGCGACCCATCACAGTTGATCTTCTCCGGCGAGATCGCGGCACCTCCAGCCCCCGGAGAAGACCTCGCCAACGCCCGCTCACCGGCCTGGCAGCGTGGCCATGAGCTAGGCGCCTACCCGCAGGGCAGCACCCAGATCACCCCGATCTGCACGGTCGCTGCTCTACCTCAGCTTCGAGGCCGCGCCGCGCCGAACGGCGGCTCTTTGCGCGGGTCCTACCGGGGAGTTGGCCACGCTGCGTCACGTTTCCGATCTGCGAACTGACCCTCGGGGAGAGTCGTCCTGGGCTGGCCAGCGTCGGCGACGATAACTGCGGGGTCGTAGCGGGATCTCCGTGACCGGCTACCGGGATTCGCTTCAGCGCTTGGGACGGGCCCGGCGGTAATGCTCGGTCAGGACCTCAGTGAGGTTACCGGCCCGGTAGGCGACGGTGCGGCGGCAGCTCTGGCAGCGGGTGACCGGCAGCTGCGTAACGGTCACAGGGAAGCGGCGGGAAGGTGACTTGCTCATTTGACCCTATGATGTCAGGCCCGGCGGAGTGCTCTTGCACGGGGCTCCGGCCGCACCCGCCACGCGGCAGTTCCGGACGGCCGCCGCCGCGTCAGCGCGACCTCCGGTCACGCAATCGGCGGCATGACCGGCCGGGGCGGGCCGCCCATGACTGCGGCTACTTCGTGACCGTGTAGCGCACGTGGGTGGCGTGCGGCGAGCTGTAGACCTTGGCCACCTCGAGGTCCATGTCCCGGTCGAACCCGTCGAACAGTCGCTTGCCCCCACCGAGGATCACCGGAGCCGTCGAGATGACCAGCTCGTCGACCTTCCCCGCCGCCAGCGCCTGCCGGATGACGTCGGCGCCGCCGCCGACGGCGACGTCGCCGTCCCTGGCCGCCTCAGCCGCCTGGGCGAGTGCCGCGTCGAGGTCCGCGACGAACCGAAAGCCGGTCTCCGCCGCCGGCTGGTCCGCGGTGCGGTGGGTGAGCACGAACAGAGGCCCGGGGAACGGGTTGGTCCCGCCCCACGCGCCGCCGCGTCGTACATGCCGCGGCCGACCACCCCGGACGCCACCGTCGAGACGAGCTCGTCGTAGAACTCCTTGTCGGGGCCGTGCATGGCGAAGTCGTGGCCGCCCTCGTAGGTCCACGGCCCGCCCATCACCCAGTAGTGCAGGCGCTCGCCACCCCGGCCCAGGCCGTACTCTGGCCCGTCGTCGGGACCGGTGACGTAGCCGTCAACCGACGTGGTGATGGATGCGATGACCTTGCCCATGGTTCCTCCTCCGTCGAGTGTCACGAGGACAGACCCGGCAGGGGCCCCGACTCATCGCGTCAACCGGCGAACGCGCAGAAAGCCGTTCCCC
>CAVWUN010000007.1:0-157380 GCA_963758215.1 uncultured beta proteobacterium
GGCCCTAAATGTTGTGGACCGGCATTGAGCCGTTCTACTTAGCTCGGAAATCAAGTTTGAAGTTGCCCCGCCAGGCTTCGGATGGATCTCCGCCTTGTCCGTTCGGAGCCGGAGCGCTTCGGGTTCGCACTTCCGCTACAATGATAGACAAATACGCGAGGTCATATTTGTATGGCTAGCGTGAAGCTGCTTCCACCGATGAGTGAACACCGCCCAATCCGGACGAATTGCTCGCGCGAGTTCACGAAGAGGCCTCGCGCGCTCATCGGGGTAAGTTGCGCATTTTCTTTGGGTATGCCGCGGGCGTCGGAAAAACGTATCGCGATGCTCGAGGCTGCTCAGGCGGAGCACGCTCGCGGCGTTGACATTGTCGTCGGTTACGTCGAGCCGCACGGTCGCACCGAAACGGAAGCGCTGCTCCAAGGGTTGGAATGCCTTCCGATCTCACCGTCACCTATCGCGGAGCGGAACTTCGTGAGTTCGACCTGGATGCGGTGCTCGTACGCCGGCCAGCGATCGTGTTGGTAGACGAGCTTGCGCACACCAATGCACCGGGGATGCGCCATCCGAAGCGCTGGCAAGACGTTGAAGAATTGTTGGCCGCAGGAATCAGTGTCTGGACAACTCTCAACGTTCAGCACATCGAAAGTCTCAACGACGTCATTTCTCAGATTACGAATGTCGCCGTCAAAGAAACTTTGCCGGATACCGTCCTCGAGCGTGCGCACGAAATTGAGCTCATCGACCTGACGCCCGACAAGTTGATTGAACGGCTGGCGGCCGGAAAGGTGTACCTGCCTGCGCAGGCCGAGCGGCCCTTGCGAACTTTTTTCAAAAGGGCAACCTCGTCGCACTTCGAGAGTTGTCGCTACGGCAGGCGGCGAGCCGCATCCAACAGGATGTCGAAATGGCTCGCCAAGAACGTTCTGCCGTAGCGCCCTGGCTCACTTCGGAAAGACTGCTCGTTTGCGTTGGTCCGAGTCCGACAAACGTGCAAATTATTCGCGCGACGAAGCGACTGGCACGTTCGCTCGGGGCGGAGTGGTTAGCTGTTGCCGTGGATACTGGCGTCGAGGGTCGCCACTCCGCCGATATCAAGGAAGCCACCGCTCGCAACCTGCGATTGGCCGAAGAATTGGGCGCGGACACGCAAATGCTTGTTGGCCTCAATGTGGCGGATGTGCTGCTCGATTTCGCACGCTCGCGAAACGTTACCAAAATCGTCGCCGGCAAAACGGCGAAGCCGCGCTGGAAGCGATGGTTTGTTTCCACAGTCGTCGAGCAATTGTTGAACAAGAGCGGCGACATCGATGTGTACGTCGTATCCGGCGAAGGCGAAGTGCCTTTTCGCGGATCGCCGCGTAACCACTCCAACTGCGATTCGCTGGAGCGATTATTTAAAAGCGGCAGCCGTCGTCGCGGTCTGTGGCATCTGCGGCTGGAGCGCGCACGCGGCAAAGTTGGCCGACGCAAACGTCGTCATGATCTTCCTGGCCGGCGTGGCGATTATCTCCGCACGTCTGGGCCGCGGCCCCTCGATCGCCGCTGCGATTGCCAGCGTGCTGGTATTCGATTTCTTCTTCGTCGCCCCGCGCTTGTCGTTTGCCGTCGGCGATACCGAATACTTGATCACATTTATTGTGATGCTTGGCATCGGGCTGGTAATCAGCGGGCTGACGACTCGTCTGAAAGCTCAGTTACGCACTCGCAGCAGCAGGAGCGCCGGACGGCCGAACTTTTTCGCATGACGCGGCAACTAAGCGAGCTTTCCGGCTCTGAGTTTCTTATTCGCACGGCCGGACGACAGCTGCAAGAAGTATTTGATGGCGACGTTGTGGTTTATTTGCGTGAAGAATCGGAGTCGTTAACACTGCGATACGGTGAAAAGACCGACATCGCCTCGGATAGTGTAAACGCCGTAGTCGCCCAATGGGTTACGGTGAATGGAAAAACGGCCGGCGCCGGCACCGACACGTTGCCAAACGCGTCGGCGCTTTTTGTCCCGCTGGCCGGATCGCAACAGATCATGGGCGCACTCGGCGTCGCCTCGAAAGAGAAAGACCGCTTTTTTGATCCCGAGCAAGTTCGGCTATTGGAAACCTGCGGCAGTCAGTACTCCCTCTATCTCGTTCCTCACGCCAACAACGAGGAACTGCTCGCCACGATGCGCGACCTCGCGGGGCTGTCAGCGAAGAAGCCCCGCCGCTAGCTGGCGCTGTACTCACTCGGGATGTTGAACCGCTCGGTGTAGGACGCGAACACCTCGGCCACCTGGTCACGCTCGAGGCCGTACTCCTCGAGGGTGTAGGTGTGCGTTCCGCGCTTGCCCTGCGGGTTGTCGCTCGCGCCAGGTCCGGATCCGCTCCTCGACAGCGGCGGTCCACTCCAGGTCGATCGCCTCGAAGACCGCGGGCATGACGGCGGCGGGGTCCTCGACGAGCTGGTAGTAGTCGACGTGGACCAGGACGTCGCTGCCGGCGGCGGACTGCGCGACGTCGAACTCGACCAACCGGTCGACGTGCTGTCGCACCAGCTCGAGCATGTCGCGACCGGTCTGGTTCGGGTCGGCGTCCGGGTCGGCGCCGACCGCAGCATCTGGGCAAGGCTGCAGTTCGACGCCAACGCCTGGACAGGATCTCGATGCGTGACGACGAACCGCACGTCGGGGTGCACTCGAGGATCGCGTCGAGGGCGAGGAGGTGGCACGGCCACTTCAAGGCCCAGCGCCGAGGCTCCCCCCGAACTGAAGCAGTCGCAGCACGCGGGCGTGATACTCGTACGCCTCTTGGAGGTCGGCCTGCTCGGCAAAAAGGTCAGGTAGCTATGGGCCGACCGCGTCCAAGAGCAGGCCGGGGTTCACGAACGTCTGGTCGAGGATCGCGAGGCACTCCTGTGGTCCGTCGACGTCGGTCAGGTGGAACGCGTCGATCTTGC
Source organism: uncultured beta proteobacterium (assembly GCA_963758215.1). Taxonomy (GTDB): domain Bacteria; phylum Pseudomonadota; class Gammaproteobacteria; order Burkholderiales; family Usitatibacteraceae; genus Usitatibacter. Next base: position 2,935 of record CAVWUN010000007.1, read on the forward strand.
TGCCCATGACCTCGCGGGCCATGCCGCGCGGCTTCAGCGCTGGCGTCCCGACGGCGGATTGCCGACACCGGATCGATTGCCGGCGGAGGTACGGGCCGCTCACCTTCCCAGGTCCGCAGCATTCGTAGCCGCGGGTCCTGGTCGAACAGGTATTGGAAGTAGGTCGTGCCGGACCGCGGCAGACCGGTGAGGAAGATCGGTTGCTCGATGGCCTCACTGTCGATGGCCGGCTCGTCAGCGGCGTAGCGATCCACCTCGATGCGATTCCGCAATGCCTGACCAGCCATCCACAGCGCGGTCCCGAGACCCGCCTCGGTCCAGGCCATGTCCTCGTTCATCGAATCGACTACGGCGGACAGGTTGTCGCGGAAATGCTTGGGGTCGGGGTCAGTCACGTCGGTGTGCTCAGCGGCGTAGTCGACAACCTGATCCACAGTCATTTTGAGCACGGCTCTAACCTCTCGTTCTTCGGTGGGTCGAGTGCGGGTTAGACGAACAGCGCGAGAGCGCGCGCTTCGACGCTGGCCCTGGTCGGAACGCCGGCGGGGCAGGTGGGATCCGAGAACGCCGTGTGCGGCACTCGCACCGAACGGCTGGTGTCGGTGTCGTAGGCCTTGAATACGAGGACCTCGTCGCGCGTCATGTCGCTGAAGTAGTGCCAGCGGTGACTCGGATTGAAGCGGTAACCGGTCGTGTCGTGAACGACGACACCGCTGCGTTCCGAGCTGATCGCTTTGACGGTGATCTCGTCCGCGAGGGTGATGCTGCGCGCGTCGCAAACCGCGAGCGGGATGTCCTGCGGCGGCGGGGACACGGCCCGCCACATGTTGTACATCGCGTAGCGCGAGTACTTCGAAAGGTCGATCTCGTCGACGAACTCCGCGATGAGGTTGATCAGGTCCATCGACGACGAATCGGTGTTGTCCGCGTGTGGATATCTCGCTGGCTTGGCGTTCATCAACGGCGACAGCTTGTCGGTAGCGGTCTCGCCGTAGCGCTTCTTGCCGCCGCCGAGCATGAATGCTTTGTCCGCGCCCGTCACCTGGGCGAGCAGCTCGGTCATCTCCGCGACGTAGAGCAGGTCGACCTCGGGGTCTTCTTCGATGTCAGCGAAGTCGACGACGGCGCTGACGTGCGGGACGAGGAGGAAGCCTTCACGGTCGAGGTCGGTCTCGAGGCCGCGCGCGTCAACGATGCTGACCGGTTCGCCTGGCAGCGTCTGCATGGTCGACTCTTCCTCGACCAAGGTCACGAACTCGAGCACCTCGCCGGGGAAGTCGGGGAGTTGCGGATGTAGTTGACCTCTGCCGCGACACCCGATCGATCGTCTGTCTTGACTGTCATGCCCACGCCGCCTTCGCTGATTGCCGACGGGTCGCGTCGTTGCGCCGCCGGCTCTCAGCAGTTTTACACTTTCTTTCGATTGTGTAAAGGCCTAGCGGGGGGTGAACGTCACCGGCAGCTGGTCGGGGGAGCGGAACACCATCCCGTGGATGTGCGCGTCGGTGTCTCCCGGCGCGAACTCCAGATCGGGCAGCGTGTCCATCAGCACATTGAGCATCACGCGGGTCTCGAGTCGCGCGAGGTGAAGGCCGAGGCAGGTGTGGGGGCCGGCCGCGAAGGCAATGTGCGGCGTGGGCGTGCGGGTGACGTCGAAGTCGTCCGGGTTCTCCCAGCGAGTGCTGTCACGGTTAGCCGATGCGATCATCGCCGACACGGTCGCACCCTGGTGGATCGTCTCGCCGCCGATCTCGACGTCGGTCGCTGCGTACCGCGCGGTTCCGGTCAGCGGGGTCTCGAGCCGGAGCGCCTCCTCGATCGCCTGGTCAACCAGGGTCCGGTCGTTTCGCACCATGGCGAACTGGTCGGGATGGGTGAGCAGGAGGTAGAGCAGGTTGCCGGAGGACCGGTATGTCGTCTCGAGCCCGGCCGGCAGGAGCAGCCGCAGGAACGAGACGATGAGCTCGTCGGTGAGCTTCTCGCCCTCGATCTCGGCCTCGACGAGGTCATCGATGATGTCGTCGGTGGGAGAGCTGCGCCGGTCGTCGATGAGCTTGCTGGAAGTAGATCTGGAGCTCCGCGGATGCTTTGAGTCCGCCGTCGATGTCGTTCGTGATGCCGATGAGGTCGATTGACAAGCGGCGGAAGGTGTCGAGGTCGTCCGGGGGCAGGCCGAGCAGCCGGGCCACGATCCGCGTGGGGAACTCGAACGTCAGCGCCGCCACAAGGTCGGCGTGGCCCTGCGGCGCGATGTCGTCGATGAGCTCTTGGCAGATGGGGGCGATGACCTCTGGCTCCCAGCGTCGCAACGACTTCTCCTTGAACGCGTTCGCGACCAGATTGCGATGCGCGCGGTGCGGTCGGGCCGTCCATGCCGAGGATCGTCGGCCCGAAGACGAGACCAATCGTGTTGCCGTAGCCCGAGGAGTCGAAGGACTTGGTCTCGCGGAAGACCCGGGACACGTCCTCGTAGCGGAAGACCGCCCATTGCTCGTTGGGCAGGAACTCCTCGGGGATCATCGACTGGTCAGCCAGGCTGCCGTTCCAGACCGGGGCATTCTCGCGGAGATACGCGAACGTCGGGTACGGATCCCGCTCGAGCGCCTCCCGGGTGGAGTACGGGGTGTCGACGGTGAACGTGGAGGTTGCTGAATCAGCCATGTGACAGAATCTACAAAATCTGTCAACATGTCGCAACACTGGAGCGCTGGGGGTACCTACTGCGATGCCCGACCCCGACTGGAGTCAGAGCGAGCGTCGGATCCTTGAGGCCGCGCTGCGGGTCGTCGCCCGACAGGGCGTCCGACGGCTGTCGATGGGCGATGTCGGCGAAGCTGCTGGCATGTCGCGAACCAACCTCTACCGCTACTTTGCCAGCAAGAAGGACCTGGTTGACGCGCTTGCGTCCTACGAAGGCCAGCGCTTCGTCGAGGGCCTGGAGAAGGTCATCGCCGACTGCCCGGACCAGTCGGCGCAGGCGATGGCCATCATCGACTTCTACGCCCGGTACGCCGCGGATCACCCGGCGGGCACCGTTTCCGAGATCGACCCCGGGTTCGTCCTCGACTACCTGCGACAGTCGCGGGCGACCGCGGGGGAGGAGCTGCGAGCTCGTCTCGCCCCATCGTTGGCGGATGCCCCGATCGTCGCCGCCGGCGTGCTCACGCCGGATGAGCTCGTTGATGTGATCCTGCGACTGCAGGCGACGACGTGGGTGTTGCCGACCCAAGACGTGTCCAGCCTGGCTCGCGCGATGCAATGGCTGGTGCTCAGCCCCTAGTCTTCGCCACGACCCATCCGTCGTCGAAGTGAGGACTTTCCATGGTGCTGAGTGCGGACGCGGGCCGGCTGGACGGCCAGGTCGCTGTTGTCACCGGTGGGGGCACGGGCATCGGGCGCGGAATTGCACTGGGGTTGCATGCCTTCGGGGCCAGCATCGCTGTCTGGGAGCGCGACGAGGCGAGTGGTGATGAGGCTGCGACGGCCACAGACGGACTCGCGGTGACCACCGACGTGCGTGACACCGCAGCCGTCGACGCGGCGATTGCCTCGACCATCGAGCGCTTCGGGAAGATCGACATCCTGGTCAACAACGTCGGCGGCGTCTTCCTCAAGCCGTTCATGGACATGTCCGAGAATGCGCTCGACTCGATGCACCGCGTGAACCTTACGGCATGGGCTATCGCTGGAAGGAATCCTCCTGAAGGCAGCGCTCGCCACGCTCGCCGCGCTCGCCACCGGCGGCGCGGCCGCGCATGCCGCCGGGAGCGATCCGCATTGGTACCTGCAGGTCGACAACGACGTGCTCTACGGTACCGACCGCTGGTACACGAGCGGGGTGCGCATCGCGCACGTGGCGCCCGCCGCAGGCCACGAATGGGAGTGGGGCGTGCTGCAGGAGATCTACACGCCGGAGGCCAAGCGCGCCAATCCGATCGATCGCCCGCCCGCGGGGCGGCTGCTCGCGACGCTCGCGCGGCACGACCGCGCACCCGGCGACTGGCGCACGCTCGAGATCGACCTCGGCGTGACGGGACCCTCCGCGCTGGGGCGCGAGGCGCAGGACCTGGTCCACCGCTTCGTGCCGGCACCCCACGAGGAGTGGAACCAGCAGCGCCCGGACCAGCTGGACGCCCAGCTCACCTGGGTGCGCTCGCAGCGCGTCGCGGGCAACGCGGCCGGCACGGCGCGGATCAGCGCGCACTACGGCGCGGTGCTGGGCAACCAGATCGCCTTCGCCCACGCGGGCGTCGAGCTGCGCTACGGCCACGGCGCGGCGCTCGAGATGTCGAGCCCGGTGCTGCGCTTCGCCGCCACGCCGGCGCCGTCGCTCGCGGGAACCGAGCGCGGCTGGAGCGTCTTCCTCGCCGGGGGCGAGCGCGCGGTGGGGCGCGACCACCTGCTCGAGCACAACACCGAGTACATCGGGCCCGCGGTGGTGCGCCGTCCCTTCGTGCAGCGCCTGTCCGGCGGGTTCACCTGGATCAGCCGCTGGTGCTCGATGGCCCTCGCGATGGCGCACGACACGCGTGAATTCGTCGGCCAGCGCAGGCCCCATGGATTCGGCTCGCTCGCCATCTACATCCCGTTCTGAGCGCGCCCCGCGCGCGGGATTCCTGCGCGGCATCCGCCTGCGCCTGCTCCTCGTGGCGCTCGTGCTGCTCGCGCTCCCCCTGCTCGCCGCGCAGTTCATCGCGGGCATGGAAGCTTTCCTGCGCGCCTCCCAGGAGCGCGCCATCGGGGCCAGCGCGCGCGCGGTGGCCGCGGCGCTCTCGGACCGGCCCACGCTCTTCGAGCGCGACACGAGCCCGAACGACAGCGAAGGCGAGGAGCGCCGGCGCGTCGTGGCGCTGTTCGCCGCGGCCGACACCGACGCGGCGGCGAGCCTGGGCAACGCCTACGTGCCCTCCGAGGAGATCGAGCGCTTCCTCAACATCATGGGGCAGCGCGGCACGCGGCTGTGGGTGGTGGACACGCGCTCGCGGGTGCGCGGCCTGTCGGGCAGCCTGCGCGACCCGGAAGCGGCGCGCTCGCTGGTGCGCTGGCTCAAGCCGGTGGCCGCGCTCGTGGTCCCCGCGCCGGTGCTGCCGGTGGGCGACGAGTCGCAGCCGGTGCGCGGCCAGATCGACCGCGCCCTCATCGGCGTGAGCTCCACGCAATGGCGCGCCACGCGCGACCGCGACGTCGCGATCCTGTCGGCCGCGCAGCCGATCTTCGTGGGCGACGACATCGTCGGCGCGGCCATCGTCGAGGAGACCACCGGCTCGATCCAGATCCTCAAGCAGACCGCGCTCGAGCGCCTGCTGGCCGTCACGCTCGCGATCGTGGCGGCCGCGTTCGCGATCCTGCTCGCCTTCTCGAGCCGGCTCGCCGCGCGCATCCGCCGGCTGCACGCCGAAGCCGACGCGGCCATCGACGCGCAGGGGCGCGTGCGCGGCACCATCAGCGCGAGCGAGGCGCGCGACGAGATCGGGGACCTCGCGCGCACCACCGCCGCGGTGATCGCGCGGCTGCGCGACTACAACGCCTACCTCGAGGCGATGGCCGGGCGCCTGTCGCACGAGCTGCGCACGCCCGTGGCGGTGGTGCGCTCCTCGCTGGACAACCTGCGCGCGCAGCACCTTCCCGAGGACGCGCGCGTCTACGTGGAGCGCGCGGGACAGGGCGTCGAGCGGCTCGGGCGGCTCATCTCGCGGCTCTCGGAGGGCACGCGCCTCGAGCGCATGCTGGAAAGCGCGGAGCGCGAGCGCTTCGACCTCGTCGAGGTGGTGGCCGGCTGCGTGGAAGGCTATCGCGCGGCCTACCCGGGGCGCCGCTTCGAGCTCGCGGCGCCCGGGCGGGCGCTGCCCGTGCTCGGCGTGCCCGACGCCATTGCGCAGCTGCTCGACAAGCTGGTGGAGAACGCCAACGACTTCGCGCCGCCCGCCACCGCGGTGCGCGTGGAGCTCGCGGTGCGCGCCGGTCGCGCGATCCTCGCGGTGGACAACGAGGGGCCGCCGCTGCCCGACGCCCAGGTCGCCGGCCTGTTCGGCTCGATGGTGTCGCTGCGCGGCGCGCATCCGGCGGGCTCCCCCGAGGGAACGCACCTGGGCCTCGGGCTCTACATCGTGCGCCTCGTGGCCGAGGCCCACGGCGGGCGGGCGCGCGCGTTCAACCTGCCCGGAGGGCGCGGCGTGCGCTTCGAGGTCGAGGTCGCGCTCGCCGCCTGACTGCGGCGCGGGGCGCTTTTGCCGTAAACTCGGCTTCGGCGAGGTAACTCCCGCACTGGAGAACGTGGGCCGCATCCTTTTCTGGGTCATCCTGGGCTTCGTCTTCTGGCTCTTGTGGCGCGGCGTGTTTCGCGCACCGGCACCGCGCGAGGGCAAAGGCGCGCCCGCGCAGACGCCGCGCGGCGAGGACATGGTCGTGTGCGCGCGCTGCGGCGTGCACCTGCCCCGCAGCGAGGCGCACGAGGAACAGGGCCGCCTCGTGTGCCGGGACAACCCGCGTTGCGCCGCCCCGCAATGAGCCTCGCCACGCGCGAGCTGGGCATGCGCGGGGCCGCGCGCGCCGCGCCGTCGACGCCGTTCCTGGTTGCGGCCAGCGACGCCACGTGGCGCACGCTGCAGGTCTTCTGCGCCTACCGCATCGTGCTCGCGGCGCTGGTGGGCGTGGCGTTCGCGTTCTTCAACCACATCTTCGCCCTCGGCATCCAGCAGCCGGCGCTCGTCGTTCCGACGGTGCTCGCCTACGGCATCGCCTCGGTGGCGCTCGTCGTCCCGGCGCAGCTGCGCGAGCCCAACCTCACGCTGCAGGTGATCGCCGGGGTGATCGTCGACGTGGTGGCGATCGTGATGCTCATCTACGCGAGCAGCGGCGTGCGCAGCGGCCTGGGCGTGATCCTGCTGGTCACGCTGGCCGCCGCGGGCCTCATCACGCGCGGGCGCCTCGCGTTCTTCCACGCGGCGTTCGCCTCGCTCGCGCTGCTGCTCGAGCAGACCTTCCAGACCTGGCAGTTCGACGCCCCGGCGCAGGACTTCGTGCAGGCCGGGCTCACCAGCGCGGCGTTCTTCGCCACCGCGGGGCTCGCCTCCACCCTCGCGCAATACGCGCGCACCAGCGAGCAGATCGCCGAGGAGCGCCGCCTCGACCTCGACAACCTGTCGCAGATCAACGAGCTCGTGATCCGCGACATGCAGGACGGCATCCTGGTGGTCGACGGCCAGGGACGCATCCGCCAGAGCAACCCGCGCGCGCTGCAGCTGCTGGGGGTGCTGCCGCCCGGGCGCTGGCCGTCGATCGGCGATTACGCGCCCGAGATCGCGGGGCTGCTCGAGGCGTGGCGCAAGGGCTCCGAGACCACGTTCATGCAGCTGCGCGCCCCGCGCCAGGCGGGCGAGCTGCAGGTGCATTTCGTTCCCATCGGCTCCGGCGACCCGCCGCCCACGGTGATCTTCGTGGAGGACGTGGGCCGCATGCGCCAGCAGGCGCAGCAGATGAAGCTGGTCGCCCTCGGCCGCCTCACCGCCTCGATCGCCCACGAGATCCGCAATCCGTTGTCTTCCATCGGGCACGCGGCGGAGCTGCTCGACGAGGACGCGGCGATGCAGCCGCCCGAGAAGCGCCTGCTCGAGATCATCCGCGGCAACGTGGTGCGCCTGGACCGCATCGTGCAGGAGGTGCTCTACCTCAACCGGCGCGACCGCGCGCAGCCCGAGGCGATCGACGCGGCGCCGTACCTCAGCCACTTCGTGCACGAGTTCTGCGCCGCGCAGAAGGTGGCGCCCGAAGCGATCGACCTGCAGGTGCGCACGACGCAGCGCCTGTCGTTCGACCGCCAGCACCTGGACCAGGTGCTGTGGAACGTCGTGCGCAACGCCTGGCACCATGGCCGCAAGCGGCCCGGGTCGGTGCGCATCGTGGTGGCGCCCGCGCCGGCGCCGGGCAGGCTCGCGATCGACGTGGTCGACGACGGCCCCGGCGTCTCGCAGCAGGCCCAGGCGCACCTGTTCGAGCCCTTCTTCACCACCGAGGCGCAAGGCACCGGGCTCGGGCTCTACATCGCCCGCGAGCTGTGCGAGGGCAACGGCGCGCGCCTCGAATACGTCAACACATCGGGCGGGGCCCAGTTCCGGGTCACGCTGAAAGGCGCGTGATGAACCGCAAGGCCGTGCTCATCGTCGACGACGAGGCGGACATCCGCGAGCTGCTGGTGCTCACGCTCTCGCGCATGGGCGTGGATGCCGACAGCGCCGCGTCCTTCGCGGAGGCGCAGCAGGCGCTCGGCGCGCGCGCCTACGACCTGTGCCTCACCGACATGCGCCTGGCGGACGGCGACGGGCTCATGGTGCTGCGCTACATCGCCGAGCACCACGGCAACACGCCGGTGGCGGTGATCACGGCGTTCGGCTCGACGGAGAACGCGGTGGCCGCGCTGAAGGCCGGCGCCTTCGACTATCTCCCCAAGCCGATCAAGCTCGAGCAGCTGCGCCCGCTGGTGATGAGCGCGTTGAAGCTCCCGCGCCACGTGCAGTCGCGTCGCGTGGCGATCGGCGAGGTGGCGACCGGCGCCCCGCGCCTGCTGGGCGAGAGCGCCGCGATGCTGCGCGCGCGCGAGATGATCGCCAAGCTCGCGCGCTCCCAGGCGCCGGTCTATATCACGGGCGAGTCGGGCAGCGGCAAGGAAGTCGCCGCGCGGCTGATCCACCTGGGCTCGGCGCGCGCCGACGCGGCGTTCGTCGCGGTGAACTGCGGCGCCATCCCCGAGAACCTGATGGAGAGCGAGTTCTTCGGCTACAAGAAGGGCGCCTTCACCGGCGCCGACAGCGACAAGCTGGGCTACCTGCAGGCCGCCGAGAAGGGCACGCTCTTCCTGGACGAGGTGGGCGACCTGCCGCTCGCGATGCAGGTGAAGCTGCTGCGCGTGATCCAGGAGAAGAAGGTGCGCCGCGTGGGCGACACCCAGGAGGACCCGATCGACGTGCGCATCATCTCGGCCACGCACCGCAGCCTCGCCGAGCAGGTGGACGCGGGCGAGTTCCGCCAGGACCTCTTCTACCGGCTGAACGTGATCGAGCTGAAGATGCCGAGCCTGCGCGAGATCCCCGACGACATCCCGCTCATGGTGAAGGAATTCGTCGATCGCCTCGCGCGCCAGGGCGCCAGCGCGCCGCCGGTCATTTCCGAGCAGGCCATGCTCGCCCTGCGCCGCTACGATTTTCCCGGCAACGTGCGCGAGCTGGAGAACATCCTCGAGCGCGCCATGGCGCTGTGCAGCGACGACACCATCCTCGAAGGCGACCTCTACCTCACCCAGGCCACCACGCGCGACAAGATCGCGCCGCTGGACGGGGCGCTGGGCACGCGCGGCATGCCGCTGCACGACTTCCTCGACCACGTCGAGCGCGAGGCCATCACCAAGGCGCTCGAGGCCACGCGCTACAACAAGACCGCCGCCGCGAAGCTGCTCGGCATCACCTTCCGGTCCCTGCGCTACCGCCTCGACCGCCTCGGCATCGACTGAGCCGCGCCGCCGCGAAGATGCCGCAGCCGCATCCTTCCGACTATGCGCTCGATGCGGCGGGGTGGTGCGCCGCGGCCCGCCGCGTGCTCTCGCCGCACCACGATGCACGCCCGCCCGGCGCCGTCCCCGCGCTGGTCGTGATCCACAACATCTCGCTCCCTCCGGGGGAATTCGGCGGCCCGTGGATCGACGCGCTCTTCCGCGGGCGGCTCGATCCCGCGGCGCATCCTTATTTCCGCGACCTCGCGGGGCGCGAGCTCTCGGCGCACTTCCTCATCCCCCGCGACGGGAGCCTCGCGCAGTACGTGGCGTGCGAAGCGCGCGCCTGGCACGCCGGGGCCTCGCAGTGGAAGGGGCGCAGCCGCTGCAACGATTTCTCGGTGGGCATCGAGCTCGAGGGCGCCGACGACGTGCCGTTCGCCGAGCCGCAATACGACACGCTCGCGCCCCTGGTGCGCGCGCTCTTCGCCCGCTACGGGACGCTCGACATCGCGGGCCACAGCGACATCGCGCCGGGCCGCAAGACCGATCCCGGCCCCTGGTTCGACTGGGAGCGCCTGCGCGCGGCCCTCTGAGGGCGCCGCGGGCCGCCCAAATCTTGCGCAGGCGGGCTGTGCAAGATCCTGATTCCCCGTTGGAAAAAATACTTCCCCGAGGTCCCTTGCTTTGCTGTTGCGGCTTTACTAGACTTTGTGGGTGCCGCGTAGCGCGGTCACTATATGTTGTGTAATTTGTGTGAATAAGCTGTGAGCAACTCGGGGATTTTCGTCCACGTTTCGAGTCGAATCCGGCAGTTAGCAGGTCCATAGAAACCTGCCATCCGTACATACCCGGGGAGAGCGCCGTCCCGCGGGCCCTTTAAAACAGTTTCAGGAGAAGTCCATGCGCCTGTCTTCCGATATCCATCCCGCGGCCCCCCTCGCCAATCCCGATCTCGGAGAGGAAAGCTCGACGCCGCAGGAGCGATACGCGGACTACAAGATCATCCGGCGCAACGGCGCGGTCGTGGGCTTCGAGCCCGACAAGATCGCGGTGGCGATGACCAAGGCGTTCCTCGCGGTGGCGGGCAACTCGGCCGCGGCGAGCGCGAGCGTGCGCGACAAGGTGGCCGCGCTCACGCAGGCGGTGGTCGCCTCGCTCATGCGCCGGCACCCCGCGGGCGGCACCTTCCACATCGAGGACGTGCAGGACCAGGTCGAGCTCGCGATGATGCGCGCGGGCGAGCACCAGGTCGCGCGCTCCTACGTGCTCTACCGCGAGGAGCGCGCCCGGGAGCGCGCCAAGCGCGTGCAGGAGGCCGCCGAGGCGCGCCAGCCGCGCATCCACGTGCTGGTGGGCGGGGCGCGCGAGCCGCTCGAGCCCGCCAAGCTCGAGGCCCTCATCGCGAGCGCCTGCGAGAACCTGGGCGCCGACGTCGAGCCCAAGCTGATCCTCGACGCCACGCTGCGCGACCTCTACGACGGCGTGCCGCTCGAGGAAGTGCACAAGTGCGCGATCCTCGCCGCGCGCATGCTGATCGAGCGCGACCCGGACTACAGCTACGTCACCGCCCGCCTGCTGCTGCACACCATCCGCCGCGAGGTGCTGGGCGAGGAGGTGCTGCACGCCGAGATGGCCACGCGCTACGCCGAATACTTCCCGAGCTTCATCCGCCGCGGAGTGCAGTCGCAGCTGCTCGACGAGCGGCTGTCCTCGTTCGACCTCAAGCGCCTGGGCGCGGCGCTCAAACCCGAGCGCGACCTGCAGTTCAACTATCTGGGACTGCAGACGCTCTACGACCGCTATTTCCTGCACGTGAACGAGCGGCGCATCGAGCTGCCGCAGGCGTTCTTCATGCGCGTGGCGATGGGCCTTGCGCTGAACGAGATCAACCGCGAGGACCGCGCGATCGAGTTCTACAACGTGCTGTCGACCTTCGACTTCATGTCGTCCACGCCGACGCTGTTCAATTCCGGCACGCTGCGCTCGCAGCTCTCCTCGTGCTACCTCACCACGGTGGCCGACGACCTGGACGGCATCTACGAGGCGATCAAGGAAAATGCGCTGCTGTCGAAGTTCGCCGGCGGCCTGGGCAACGACTGGACGCCGGTGCGCGCGCTGGGCTCCTACATCAAGGGGACCAACGGCAAGTCGCAGGGGGTGGTGCCGTTCCTGAAGGTGGTCTCGGATACCGCGGTCGCGGTGAACCAGTGCTTCGCGCCCGATACCGGCGTCTATACCGCGAACGGCCTGAAGGACATCAAGGACGTGAAGCCGGGCGATCTCGTGCTCGGCAAGTCGGGGACGTATCGCGAGGTCGAGCGCCGCTATGCGTACAACCAGACCGACCGCATGGTGTCGGTCAAGGTGAAGCACGCGATCGACCCGCTGCTCGTGACCGCCGGCCACCCGTTCCAGGCCATTCGCGGCGTGCCGATGGAGCAGGCGAATGCGCGCACGCGCGCGTGGCTCGCGAAGGGCAAAGTCAAGGCGGAATGGGTCGGGGCCGGCCAGCTCGCGCGCGGCGACTACGTGGCGCAGGTCGTGCCCACCGAAGTGGTCCACGTCGCCGGACTCACCGAGGACGACGCGCGCCTGTACGGAATCCTGCTCGGGGACGGACACCTGTCGAAAGACGGGATGCAGTGGGGCGTCTCGGGCAATCCGCGCAAGGACGATCATCTCGCATTCGTGCGCGGCTACCTCGAGGCGCGCGGCATCCATTACTGGGAAACCGGTCGCGGCGAAACCTACATGCAGCTGCACTGGGCGTTCGGACGCGGCGTGCTGCGCGATGCCACCACCGGGCGCATCGTCGGCGCGGGCCATGCCACGATGCCCTTCGGCCACGAGGACATCTACGACGAGGCTGGGTGCAAGCGCATCGCCCGGCGCTTCGCCCACCTGCCGAAGCCGCACACCGCGGCGCTCATCCGGGGCCTGCTCGAGACCGATGGAGGCGTGTCGCGCGGCAAGGAGATCTATTTCACCAACACCTCGAAGCCGCTCATCGACGGGCTGCGCTACCAGCTGCTGCGCATGCGCGTTCCGACCGCCGGCCAATATCGCGAGCGCACGAACTGCCACGAGGCGACACGCTCCGATGGCTCGACCACGCGCTTCGAGGGGACCACGCGCGGCTACGACCTGCGCATTCCTGCGGTGCCCGAGATCGCCGCCCTGGTGGGCTGCAAGCCGATCGCCAAGCGCAACTGGCTCGAGGTCGACGGCAAGCTCTACTCGCGCGTGATCGAGGTGCGCGACATCTCGCCGAAGCCTTTCGTCTACGACCTCAAGGTCGAGGGCGACGCCTCGTACATGACCGCCGCGGGCCTCGCGCACAACGGCGGCAAGAGGAAGGGCGCGGTGTGCTGCTACCTCGAGACCTGGCACCTCGACATCGAGGAGTTCCTCGAGCTGCGCAAGAACACCGGCGACGACCGCCGCCGCACGCACGACATGAACACCGCCAACTGGATCCCGGACCTCTTCATGAAGCGGGTGATGGAAGGCGCGGAGTGGACGCTCTTCTCGCCCTCGGACGTGCCGGACCTGCACGACAAGGTCGGCAAGGCCTTCGAGGAGGCCTACGTCGTCTACGAGCGCAAGGCCGCGCGCGGGGAGCTGAAGCTGCACAAGAAGATCGCCGCGCAGAGCCTGTGGCGCAAGATGCTCACGATGCTCTTCGAGACCGGGCATCCGTGGATCACGTTCAAGGACGCCTCCAACGTGAGGAGCCCCCAGCAGCACGTGGGCGTGGTGCACTCATCGAATCTCTGTACGGAAATCACCCTGAACACCAACGCCAGCGAGATCGCGGTGTGCAACCTGGGCAGCGTGAACCTGCACGCGCACGTGACGGGCGGCAAGCTCGACCACGCCAAGCTCAAGAAGACCATCGCCACGGCGATGCGCATGCTCGACAACGTGATCGACATCAACTACTACGCGGTGAAGAAGGCGCGCGACTCGAACGCGCGCCACCGCCCGGTGGGCCTGGGCATCATGGGCTTCCAGGACTGCCTGCAGGAGCTGCGCATCCCCTACGCGAGCGACGCGGCGGTGGACTTCGCCGACAAGTCGATGGAGGCGGTGTGCTACTACGCGTACTGGGCCTCCACCGAGCTCGCCGCCGAGCGCGGGCGCTACTCCTCGTTCGCCGGCTCGCTCTGGGACCGCGGCGTGCTGCCGCAGGATTCGCTCAAGCTCCTGCTCGACCAGCGCGGCGGATACGTGGAAGTGGACATGTCCGAGTCGATGGACTGGGGCGCGCTCAGGAAGCGCATCAAGCAGCACGGCATGCGCAACTCCAACTGCGTGGCGATCGCGCCCACGGCCACCATCTCCAACATCATCGGCGTGTCGGCCTCCATCGAGCCCAACTACCAGAACCTGTTCGTGAAGTCGAACCTGTCGGGCGAGTTCACGGTGGTGAACGAGTACCTGGTGCGCGACCTGAAGAAGGCGGCGCTCTGGGACGCCGTGATGGTGAATGGACCTCAAGCATTTCGACGGCTCGATCGGCAAGGTCGACCGCGTGCCGCAGGAGCTGCGCTCGCTTTACGCGACCGCCTTCGAGGTCGAGCCGAAGTGGCTGGTCGAGGCGGGCGCGCGCCGGCAGAAGTGGATCGACCAGGCGCAGTCGCTCAACATCTACATGGCCGGCGCCTCCGGGAAGAAGCTCGACGACACCTACAAGCTCGCCTGGCTGCGGGGGCTCAAGACCACGTACTACCTGCGCACGCTCGCGGCCACCTCGGCGGAGAAGTCCACCGGCAAGGGCGGCGAGTTGAACGCCGTGCCGATGGGCGGCATGGGCGCGGCGGCGGCGGGCGAGGGCGCGAGCGAGGAAGCGAAGTTCTGCTCCATCGACAATCCCGACTGCGAGGCTTGCCAGTAGGGGCCGCGGAAGGAATTTGAAACATGTCGGCGCCGCTCCCGGTGCACGGGAGCGGGAACGCCGCGTTGTTCCGGAGTGTCTACCTTGCATGGATCCTTCGGAATGCGCCAAGCGAGTAGCATGGCTTCCATGAGATGGCTCGCCGCCCTGGCCGCCGCGCTGTGCATCGCCACGGCGATGCCGCTGCGCGCGCAGGCGCCCGATGCGGCCGAGCCGCCGCAATACACGCAGGCCGACCTCGACGACATGCTCGCGCCGATCGCGCTTTATCCGGATCCGCTGCTGGCGCAGATCCTGATGGCGGCGACCTATCCGCTCGAGGTGGTCCAGGCGGCACGCTGGTCGCGCGCGCACCCGGACCTGGGTGGCGATGCGGCGGTCGAGGCCGTCGACGGCGAGGACTGGGACCCGAGCGTGAAGTCGCTCGTGGCGTTTCCCGACCTGATCTCGATGATGAGCGAGCGGCTCGACTGGACGCAGCGCCTGGGCGAGGCCTTCCTCGGCGACGAGACGCTCGCCGCGGAGACGGTGCAGCGGCTGCGCCGCGCCGCCTACGACGCGGGCAACCTGAAGTCGGGCGACGAGATGACGGTCGATCGCCAGGACGACGCCATCGCGATCGAGCCCGCCTCGCCCGACGAGGTGTACGTGCCGTACTACGACCCGCGTGAGGTCTACGGCACGTGGTGGTGGCCCGAGCCCCCGGTGTACTGGGACCCGTGGCCCGGCTACGCGTACGACTCGGCGTACGGGTTCGGATGGAGCGTGGGCATTCCCGTGGGCGTGGGATTCTTCTTCGGCAGCTTCGACTGGCGCAGCCACCACGTGCGCGTGCGCGACGACCATCGCCCGTTCTACTACCACGGCAGCGGCCGGCGCCCGATCGTGACGCACAACGGCGAGTGGCAGCACGATCCCGACCATCGCCGCGGCGTTCCGTACCGCAATCCGGTGCTGCGCCGCGAGTTCCCGACGGTGGCGCGCGCGGTCGACGCGCGGCGCGAATATCGCGGCCACACGCAGCCCGCCGGGCAGGCCCAGGGATTCTTCAATCCGCAACCGCCATCGGCGCCCATCGCACGGCAGAGCGCGCCGCGCGCCGGCGCGGCGCAGCGCCCGGTCACGTCGGGACAGGCCCTGCCGTCGCCTGCCCCCGCGCCGCTTTATCGCGGCATGCGTCGCGCGCAGGAACCGCAGCCGCAGGTCTTCGAAGGCGTCGGCCGCGGAGGCGAGGAACGCAACTACAGCGCGCGTGGGCAGCAGAGCCTGCAGGGCCGCGCGCCTTCGGCCGCTCCGCTGGCGCGCCCCGCGTCCCCGGCGCCGCGCTCCGCGCCGCAATCCTCCGGCCAGCGCTCCGAGCCCGCGCGCGGCGGCGGCAACGGCAGGCAGGAGCGATGAGCATGCTGCGCACCTTGCGCGCCGCCGCGATCGTGTCGCTCGCCTCCTGGCTCGGGAGCGCGGCGGCGGCGCCCGCCGTGCCCGCGGCGCAGAAGAGCTTCGCGACTCCCGACGAAGGCGTGGCGGCCCTGGTCGCCGCGACGCGCGGCAACGACCTCGCGGCAATGTCGGCGATCCTCGGCGCGCACAGCCGCCGGCTGATCTCCTCGGGCGATGCGATCGCCGACGCCGGCCGGCGCAAGCGCTTCGTGGAATCCTACGACCGTGCCCATCGCATCGTGCTCGACGGCGACGCGAAGGCCACGCTCGTGATCGGCCCCGACGACTGGTCCATGCCGATTCCGCTCGTGCAGGCCGGCGGGCGCTGGCGCTTCGACGCGCGCCAGGGCCGCGACGAGATCCTGCGCCGGCGCATCGGCAAGAACGAGCTCGCCGCGATGCAGGTGTGCCTCGCGATCACCGACGCGGAGCGCGATTACGCGTCCCATGGTGGGAAGGGCGCAGGCAAGATGGAGTACGCGGCGCGCATCGTGAGCACGCCCGGCAAGCACGACGGCCTGTACTGGGAGTCGCGCCCGGGCGAGGAGGCGAGCCCGCTCGGCTCGCTCGTCGCGGCCGCCGCGGCCGAGGGCTACGGCAAGCCGGGATCGCACCCCCTCGCGCCGTATCACGGCTACTACTATCGCCTGCTCACGCGCCAGGGGCCGGCGGCCAGGGGCGGCGCGGACGACTACATGGAAAATGGCCGCCTGACCGGGGGCTTCGCGGTGCTCGCATATCCCGCGCGCTACAGCGCCTCGGGCGTGATGACCTTCATCGTGAACCAGGATGGTGCGGTCTACCAGCAGGACCTGGGGCGCGCGACCGCCACCGCGGTGCAGAAGATCGAGGCGTTCGATCCCGGTCCGGGCTGGAAGCAGGTCGAGCCAAAGCAGCCGTAGCCACTCGCAACCGTCGGTAGCGGTCGCGGGAGCCGCCCGCGCTCTTCCGCAACGCAGCATTTTCAGGCAACAATCACAACAAGCCATGGAAACGCGCCCCGGGACCCCCTTTTCAATCGACGTCACGCCACGGCTTCCCGCGCCGCTGGCGCGCCTCGAGGAGCTCGCGAACAACCTGTGGTTCAGCTGGGACCGCACCACGCGCTCGCTCTTCGACCGCCTCGATCCGGCGCTCTGGCACGCGGTGGGGCAGAACCCGAAGGCGCTGCTGAGGAGCGTGGACCAGCGCCGGCTCGACGAAGCCGCGCGCGATCCGGTGTTCCTCCACGACTACGACCGCACGCTCGCCACCTTCGACGCGTACCACGGCCGCTCGCCCGCCGCCGAAGAGGCGCCGGTGCTCGGCGCTGGCGAGCTGGTCGCCTACTTCTGCGCGGAGTTCGGCTTCCACGAGAGCCTGCCGATCTACTCGGGCGGCCTCGGCATCCTCGCCGGCGACCACTGCAAGACCGCGAGCGACATGGCGCTGCCCTTCGTGGCGGTGGGCCTGCTCTACCGGCAGGGCTACTTCACGCAGACCATCGACGCCGAAGGCGTGCAGCACGCGGTCTATTCCGACAACGACTTCGCCGACCTGCCGATCCTGCCGGTCCTGCGTGAGGACGGCTCGCCGCTCGAGGTGAGCGTCGAGTTCGGCGAGCACGACGTGCATTGCCGCGTGTGGAAGGCGCAGGTGGGCCGCGTGGCGCTGTACCTGCTCGACACCGACCTGGAGACCAACCCGCCCGAGGACCGCGCCACCGCCCACCGGCTCTACGGGGGCGATCGCACGACGCGCATCCAGCAGGAGATCGTGCTCGGCGTGGGCGGCGTGCGGGCGCTGCGCGCGCTGGGACTCGCTCCCACCGTGTGGCACATCAACGAGGGGCACGCGGCCTTCCTCGTGCTCGAGCGCATGCGCGAGCACATGAAGGAGGGCATGGACGCGAGCGCGGCGCTCGAGGCGGTGGCCGCCAACACCATCTTCACCACGCATACGGCGGTCGCCGCCGGCCACGACCACTTCGCGCCCGATGTCGTCACGCGCTACTTCTCGCGCTACTGCGCGCAGGTGGGGCTCGATCCCGCGGCATTGATCCAGCTCGGCAAGACGCCGGGCGACGGCGACTTCAACATGACCGCGCTCGCGGCGCGCGGCTCGCGCGTGCAGAACGGCGTGAGCCGCATCCACCGCGACGTCTCGGCCAAGCTCCTCGCGCGGCTCTGGCCCGAGGTGCCCGAGCGCGAGAACCCGGTCACCTACGTCACCAACGGGGTGCACCTGCCAAGCTTCCTCGCGCCGGAATGGGTGGATACCCTCGAGCGCTTCCTCGGCAGCGGCTGGACGCGCCGGCTGGGCGATCCGGCGTGCCTGGACCGCATCCTGGAGCTCCCGGACCACGTCTTCTGGAGCGTGCGCCAGCACCTGAAGGCGCGCATGTTGACCCTGGTGCAGGAGCGGGTGCGCGCGCAGCAGTTCCGCAACCAGTCGAGCGAGGCGCACGTGGACCGGCTGCTGCGCTTCACCGACCCGGCCAACCCGAACGTGCTCACCATCGGCTTCGCGCGGCGCTTCGCCACCTACAAGCGCGCGACGCTGATGTTCGACAAGCTCGAGTGGCTGCGCGATCTCGTGAACGACGCCGATCGCCCGGTGCTGTTCCTCTTCGCGGGCAAGGCGCATCCGGCCGACGAGCCGGGCCGCGAGATGATCAGGCGCGTGAACGAGATGCCAGTGGATGCGCGAGTTCGAGGGCCACGTGCTGTTCATCGAGGGCTACGACCTGCGCCTCGCGCGCCGGCTGGTCTCCGGCGTGGACGTGTGGCTCAACAACCCGGTGTATCCGCTCGAGGCCTCGGGCACCTCGGGCATGAAGGCCGGCTTCAACGGCGCGATCAACCTCTCGGTGCTCGACGGCTGGTGGGGCGAGGGCTATCGCGGCGACAACGGCTGGGCAATCAAGCCCGCCTCGGAGGTGCTCGATGCGCAGCGCCGCGACCTCGAGGAGAGCCGCTCGCTCTTCGAGCTCCTGCAGGACCGCGTGATCCCGCTCTACTACGACCGCGGCGCCATGGGCTTCTCGCCCGAGTGGGTGCAGATGGCCAAGCGCTCGATCATGACGCTCCTGCCGCGCTTCAACAGCCAGCGCATGGTGGGCGAGTACCTCGAGCGCTTCTACGGGCCGGCCGCCGGGCGCCATCGCCATTTCGCGCAGGACAGGCACGCGCTCGCCCGCGAGCTCGCGCAGTGGAAGGACCGCGTGCGCCGCGCGTGGCACAACGTGTCGCTGCACGCGCTCGAGGTGCCGCGCCGCGAGGCGGCCTACGGCGACAAGCTGCGCTTCGGCGTGCTGGTGCGCCTGGACGGCCTCGAGGCCGGCGACATCGCGGTGGAGCTGCTGGCCGCCTCGCGCTACGGCGACGGCCCGGGGCGGGAGGAGGCGAGCTTCGCGCTGCGCGCCGAGGGTGCGCGCGACGCGAACGGCGAGCAGCGCTACGTGGTGGAGCTCGCCCCGGAGCTGTGCGGCAAGCTCGAGCTCAGGATCCGCGCGTATCCCTTCCACGAGGCGCTCACGCACCGCTTCGAGATGGGGCTCATGAAGTGGGCCTGATGCGCGCGTAGATCTTCGCGTAGGCCTTGGCGGCCGGCTCCCAGCCGAAGTCGCGCGTCATGCCGTTGGTCTGCATCTTCTTCCAGTGGGGCGCGTCCGCATGGGCGGCGAGCGCACGCTCCACGCCGTGCACCAGCGCATCCACGCTCGCCTCGGGAATGAGGAACCCGGTCGCATCGGGAGATTTTCCGGTCGCGTCGTCGACGACCGTGTCCAGCAGCCCGCCGGTCGCGTTGGCGATCGGCGGCGTGCCGTAGCGCTGGCTGTACATCTGGTTCATGCCGCACGGCTCGAAGCGCGAGCACATGAGGAAGGCGTCGGCGCCGGCCTCCACCAGGTGCGCGAGCGGCTCGTTGAAACCGATGTGCAGCGCCACGCTCGAGGGAAACAGCTCCCGCGCCGCGCGCAGCTGCTCGACCATCTCGCGCTCGCCCGCGCCCACCACGACCAGCTGCGCGTGCCGGGTGAGCTGCGCGATCGCGCCGGCGAGCACGTCCATCCCCTTCTGGTGCGTGATGCGGCTCACCACGCCCAGCACCGGCACGGCGTCGGGGCCGGCGAGCTGCAGGCGCTTCTTGAGGGCGCGCTTGTTGGCGAGCTTGCGCTCGAGCGTGAGCACGCCGTAGGTGCGCGCGATGTGCGGGTCGTGCAGCGGATCCCACAGCGTCGTGTCGATGCCGTTCAGCACGCCTTCGAGCACGCCGCTGCGCTCCTTCAGCACGCCTTCGAGCCCGAAGCCCAGCTCCGGCCCCTGGATCTCGCGCGCATAGGTCGGGCTCACCGTGGTGATCGAGTCCGCGTAGACGAGCGCGCCCTTGAGCAGCGACACGCGCCCGTAGAACTCGACGCCGTTGGTGCCGAGCGCGGCGGCCGGGATCTCGAGGCCCTCGATATCGGCGAACTCGAAGTGCCCCTGGAATGCGAGGTTGTGGATCGTGATCATCGTGGCCGCGCGCTTGCCGCCCATGAACCTGAGGTACAGGGGAGCGAGCGCGGTGGGCCAGTCGTTGCAGTGCAGCACGTCGGGGCGCCACTCGAGCGGGCTTGCGCCGGAGCCGAGGATCGCGGCCACGCGCGAGAAGAGCGCGAAGCGCAGCAGGTTGTCCAGCCAGTCCTCGCCGTCGTCGGCCTGGTACGGGCCGCCGCCGCGCGCATAGAGCCGCGGGCAGTCGACCACCAGCACCGGCACGCCGTTGGGCAGCGCCGCCTCGAGCACGCGCACGCTTTGCCCGAGCGCTTCGAGGCTCGCGAGCGCGTGCGCATCGGGCAGGGCGTCGAGCACCGCGCCGTAGCCGGGCAGCAGCACGCGCGCGTCGACGCCCGCCTCGCGCAGCGCCGGCGGCAGCGCCGCGCTCACGTCGCCCAGGCCGCCGACCTTCACCAGCGGAGCGCACTCCGGAGTCGCGTAGAGTATGCGCAAGGGAGCGCTGGAACTATCTGCTGGAGGCAAGCGTGATCCTGGCCGGAGACGTGGGCGGGACCAAGATTCTGCTGGAAGTCGGGCAACTTCGCACCGGCCGCTGGGAACCGGCGTTCGCGCGCCGCTTCGAGGACGCGCGGTTCGCGGCCTTCCCCACGGCGCTCGCGGCCTTCCTCGCCGAGTGGAATGCGACGCGCGCCAGGCGCGATCGCGTCACCGCGGCCGCGTTCGGCGTGGCCGGTCCGGTCATCGCGAACCGCGTGAAGATGACCAACCTGCCGTGGGTGGTGGACGGCGCGGCGATCGCCAGGCGCTTCGGGATCCCGAAGGTGCGCGTGGTGAACGACCTCGCGGCCATGGCGCACGGCATCGATGCGCTCGGCACCCGCGAGCTGCGCACGCTGCAGCGCGGCAAGGCGTCGGATGCGGAGCCGCGCGTCGTGCTGGGCGTGGGCACGGGACTCGGCATCGCGTTCTCGGTGCCGACCGGCGCGGGCCTGCGCGAGGTCGCGGGCGAGGGCGGTCATGCTGGATTCGCGCCGGCCACCGAGGAGCAGGCGGCGCTCTGGCGCTCGATCTTCGCGGCGGAAGGGCATGTTTCGGCCGAGTCGATCCTCTCGGGCCAGGGCATCCGCCGCATCCACGCGTTCCTGTGGCGCACGCACGGCAAGGTGGGCAAGGTGGGCGTGGACGCAGCACCGGAAGAGATCACGCAGGCCGCGCTCGAAGGCGACCCGATCTGCGGGGCGACGCTCGACCTCTTCGTGGATTGCCTGGGGAACGTGGCCGGCGACCACGCGCTCGCGCTGATGGCGCGCGGCGGCGTCTATCTTGCGGGCGGGATCGTGGCGAAGTTCGCGGCGCGCATGGCCACCGAGCGCTTCCGCGCGGCCTTCCGCGGAAAATCGCCGCACGCGGAAATCCTGGCGCGCATCCCGGTGCGGGCGGTCACGAGCGAGCGGGTGGCCCTCCTCGGCGCGGCGCGCTTCGCCTCCGAGCTCTGACGGACGCGGCGCGCGCAGCGCCGCTTCAGCGCTGCCAGAGCGCGCGCAGCAGGTTCTCGTCGCGGCTGTGGCGCAGCTTCATCTCGCCCTTGAACTCCTCGTGCAGCGCTTCCGCGATGCCGCGGGCGAGGTTCGGATCGGTGGTGGTCACCTGCAGGCCCGCGTGCACGTCCTCGATCGCCATGATGCGATGCAGGGGACGCAGCTCCTTCTCGCGTTCGCCGTGCGCGGTGACGAACTGCACGATCTCGTCGCGGTGCTCCTTCAGGAACTTGCCCCGGATCGTCACGTAGCCGGCGGGAAAGCGGTCCTGGGTGCGCCGGCAGGCGGGACAGAGCTGCAGGTAGGAATCCTTGGGCGCGGCATTCCAGCTCCAGCGCCCCGCGGTGAAGCTCGCGCGGCATTCCGGGCACTTGGTCGGCTCCTGCGGCCGCGACCCGATGCGGTACGGATCGTATTCGTCGTTGGCGCTGTGAACGCGTGGTGCGGTCTTCGGCTCGGGCTTCGGCGGGACTGCGGCGCGGTCTCGGGTCGTCTTCATGGGCGGCGATCGATGGGTGATGCGTGGGTGTGCGCAGATGTCTGACATTGGGTCGATGGGCTCGGTTCGCAATGCGGACAAAACCACGCCGCGCCGCCATCCGGGATCCCTTCGAGAGCCCGGCAGTGTATCACATATCGAAATACCTTCGCCGCCGAGTTATTCCCGGTTATCCACAGGAAATCCACAATCTGTTCCCCGGTTATGCTACAAAAAGCGCTATATCTTGTGCCCGAAGCCTTGACCGGGGGCCGCAGCTTGTAGCATTCTTGTCATCGGGGAAGCCGTCGACGAACAGGGGGTGTGTGATGGGCCTGCAAGCGCACATGACCATGTTGGAAGACCTGAAACGGGCGTGCTGGGCGCGAACGAGCCCCGTCTCCGGCCAGCAGAATTCCTGGGAATTCCGCAAGGATTGCCTGGGCAACCTGGTGCGCTATGCCGATTTCGGCAACCGCCATTCCCCGTTCGGCTGGGAGCTGGACTACATCATCTCGCGCGCGCTGGGCGGATCGGGCAATCCCGACAACCTCCAGGCATTGCATTGGAAGGCCACCGCCGCGCGCAACGAAACGCTGGCACCCGGGCTCGTGAGCCGCGATAGCCGCGCAGTGGCATAGGGAGCAGCAAGCAGCACCCGCAACCGCAGTCCTCAAAAAAAGTGGCGCGATCCAAAGCGCCAGTGAAGGAGATACAGCACCATGTTGAGCTTCGAAGACGACACGCCCATTGCGCCCACCCTTGGTTTGCAGCAGGTGCGGGTGAGCGCCCAGCCGCAGGCTTCTTCCGCCGCCCAGGCCCTGGCCCAGACGCTCGAGTCTGATCCTCCCGCACTCGCCGAGGAGGGCGAGGCGCGCTTCACGCGCGTGCGCGCCGAGGACAAGCGCGTCATCAACGCCAAGACCGACGTCAATCAATTAGTACCGTTCAAGTACAAGTGGGCGTGGGACAAGTACCTCTCGGGGTGCGCGAACCACTGGATGCCGCAGGAGGTGAACATGAACCGCGACATCGCCCTGTGGAAGAACCCGCAGGGGCTCACGGACGACGAGCGGCTGATCGTCAAGCGCAACCTCGGCTTCTTCGTCACGGCCGATTCGCTCGCCGCGAACAACATCGTGCTCGGGACCTACCGCCACATCACCGCGCCCGAGTGCCGCCAGTACCTGCTGCGCCAGGCCTTCGAGGAGGCGATCCACACCCACGCCTACCAGTACATCGCGGAGTCCCTGGGCCTCGATGAGGGCGAGATCTTCGCCGCGTACCGGGAAGTGAAGAGCATCCGCGACAAGGACGATTTCCTGATCCCGTTCATCAACGTCCTCACCGATCCCATGTTCAAGACCGGGACCGAGAAGGCGGACCGCGACCTGCTGAAGAGCCTCATCGTCTTCGCCTGCCTCATGGAGGGCCTCTTCTTCTACGTGGGCTTCGTGCAGATCCTCTCGCTCGGCCGGCAGAACAAGATGACGGGCGCGGCGGAGCAGTACCAGTACATCCTGCGCGACGAGTCGATGCACTGCAATTTCGGCATCGACCTCATCAACACGATCAAGCTCGAGAACCCGAACCTCTGGACGCAGGACTTCCGCAAAGAGCTGACCGAGCTCTTCCACAAGGCGGTGGAGCTCGAGTACGCGTATGCCGAGGACACGATGCCTCGGGGTGTGCTGGGGCTGAACGCCCCGATGTTCAAGGAGTACCTGCGGTTCGTGGCCAATCGCCGCGCCCAGCAAATTGGGCTGGATACTTTATTCCCAGGAGCCACCAACCCGTTCCCGTGGATGAGCGAGCTCATTGATCTCAAGAAGGAGAAGAACTTCTTCGAGACCCGGGTGATCGAGTATCAGACGGGTGGGGCGCTGAGCTGGGACTAGGCATTGTCTTTGGCGAGGGAAGGGGGCGATCACTCGATCGCCCCCTTCTTCTTGGAAGTCCGCTTTCGGCCAGAAGCAGACGCTAGGGCGGATCTCGTTCTAATTGCAGGTACATGGCTATGCCAGAAACATGAGGACGAACACGGTTCCAACGATGACCATGAAAAGTATGAGGCCCATTCCATGGCCGCCGTTCCTAATCGTCGGACCCGATGGCGGCGCGTTTGACGGGCGATAAATCGACGCCAGAGACCTTGACGACGGCCTCCCACGCGGCTTCCTGGCTGGCGCGATCGTGGAGGTGTGGTTGGCGCTGCACCTCCATTGGGCCTGAGAACTTCCCTTTGGCCGACGCGAAGAATTGCCCCGAGCGATCGGTTCCGAACTTCGATGCCTGGATATACCGGCGAGCTGCGGTCTCCGGCGTCTGATTCATGCCGGGAATGAGGTTCACGATTGGGATGAACAGGTATCTCAGCACCAAGCCAGCGCTTCGCACCACCTTAGTGGCGGTCGCGCCACCGGGCGACACGGCGTACACGGCCACGTCGGAGGGGAGCCGACGGGCCAGTGCCGCGGTCCACCAAGCGATGATCAGCTTCGCGTCGGCATACGCATTGTTGGGCACGTACTTCACGTTCGGCCCATTGCGTATCAGCGCTTCAACAGCGGCGGTTCGGTTTCCTTGGTAACGACTGGCCGCGAAGGCTGGTAGGTCAGTGTATTTGAACATGGGTACGCCCCCTCGAGCAGGTTCTGCACCTGCGATAACGATCCGGGCGTTGGGACTGAGCAAGTTGGCATTAAGCAACCCAACCGTCAGTTGATGATGCCCGATGAGCGGGGCCTGAGAGGACTCGACGCCCGCCTCTGTGAGAGCGCGCTTCTTAAAGGGAACCAACCCTGCATTGAGCAGCAGGAAATCGATGGGCTGGCCACGCTTGACGAGCTCGGCAACGGCGGACTGAACGCTGGACGGCTTGTCCAGATCCAGCGCCAGCGGCGTGAAGACCCTTTTACTGGTGCCAGCCGCGAGTTGAGCGGCCGCTTGTTGGGCCCCGGCCAGGCTGCGCCCGGTGACGATGATCTCGCGCCAGCCGTCCCCGGCAAGAAGGCGGGCTGCCGCGTGGCCGAGCCCGGAAGTGGCGCCGGTAACGAGAGCAATCGAGTGATCCATGGGCAGCTCCGTGGTGAAGGTCGGTCGTAAGGCCTCGCGAGGCCAGAATCGGCTTGCTAATTTAGAACTATTCAGTTATATATTTGGGCATATATCATTGTCAATGACTTTTGAACCAAATGATTCAAAATATCGCTAGGCCGCGGGGTCGACCGCGCAGCTTTGACGAGGCGGGGGCGCTGGAAAAGGCGACTCAGGTGTTCTGGTCGAAGAACTACGACGGCGTGACGATTGACGATCTCGTCACCGGGATGGGTGTGGGGCGGCCGAGCCTGTATGCCGTCTTTGGCGACAAGCGGGCGATATTCCTGCGCGTCCTTCGGGCATACGCGGAACGCAAGGGCGCATTGGCCGCGAAGGCACTCCTCTCGCCACAGAGTCTTCGCGGCTCGATCGCGGACTTTCTGAGGTACGCCGTCGAAAGTGCGACCGAGAGAGGGTCCGCCCGGGGCTGCCTCATGATGTGCGTCGCGCCGCTTGTAAACGACGCCGAAGTTCAGCGGTTCCTGCAGAGCGCGGCCGCGGGCGGCACGGCGCTGGTGGAGCGCCGTTTACGGGAAGGGATCAGTGCGGGAGAAATCCCATCGGACTTTCCGGTAGCCGCGCGCGCGATCCAAGTCACGGACTTAGCGCGTGGGCTGACCATGCGTGCGCAGCTAGGCATGCCGCGCAAGACCCTCCTCAAAGATGCTGAGGCGGCGGTCGACCTGGTGCTTCCGCCGGGGCGAAGCACCGGGGCATTAAGTAAAAGACGCGGCAAAGCCCAACCGCCGGCGCAATAGCATCCCCGGTCGCGGCGTCCGCTTTGGGTCGAAAGCGGACGCTAAAGACGAGGCGCTCGATCTAGTTGTACTGGGACTCCATAGGCGTTCTCCATCTCCAACAAAACAAAAGGCCGGCGGGTTAGGCCGGCCTTCTGAGTCCCTACGCGGTTGCGAGTAGGGAGGATTCGCCGCTCAGGCGATCGTGGCCTTCGCTGCGTGATCCATCACCACTGCAACGGCGAAATTCAGGGGCTTTTTCACGATCACCTCCTTTCCACGCGGTTGAAGACGGCTGCCATCTTATCAAGGCCGGCCCCGTTTGTGGAGACGAGCGCCTTGTCCTGCCAATTTCCGGTCGATCGGTATCGACCGCGCCTTTCCATGAGATATTTGGCGGACACGACGTGCCCTTCAAGGAGGTCTCGATGGCAAAGGCGTATTGGATTGCTTTCTACCGTGCGGTGCATGATCCGGAGAAGCTCGCCGCCTACGCGAAGCTGGCGGGCCCGGCCATCCAGGCGGCCGGCGGCAAGTTCCTCGCGCGCGGCACCGCGGCGCACGCGTATGAGGCCGGAGTCCTGCAGCGGACGGTCCTGGTCGAGTTTCCCAGCGTGGGCGATGCGGTCGCGTGCCACGACGGTCCTGCGTACCAGGAAGCGCTGCGGGCGCTCGGCAAGGGCTCCGTCGATCGGGACCTGCGCATCGTAGAGGGCGCGGACTGACTTGGACTCCACCGAACGCGTCACCTACCGCGCCTGCCATCTGTGCGAGGCGCTGTGCGGCATCGAGATCCACTCGAAGGGCGAGGAGATCACGAGCGTGCGCGGCGATGCGGCCGACCCGTTCAGCCGCGGCCACGTGTGTCCCAAGGCGGTGGCGCTCATCGACGTGCATAACGATCCCGATCGCCTGCGCGGCCCCGTGCGGCGCGCGGGCGACAAGTGGGAAGCGATCGGCTGGGACGATGCGTTCGAGCTGGTCGCGAGCCGCCTCGCCGCGATCCAGTCGCAGCACGGCGCCAACGCGCTCGGCATCTACCTCGGCAATCCGAACGCCCACCACGTAGGCAGCATCCTGCACGGCGTGGCGATGGTGCGCGCGCTGAAGACGCGCAACCGCTTCTCGGCCACCTCGGTCGACCAGTTGCCGCACCACGTCGTCGCGCACGCTATGTTCGGGCATTACTTCATGCTGCCGATCCCCGACATCGACCACACGGCGTACTGGCTGATCCTCGGCGCCAACCCGGTCGCGTCGAACGGCAGCATCATGAGCGCACCCGACGTCGCCAGGCGCCTGAAGGCGATTCGCGACCGCGGCGGCAACGTGGTGGTGATCGATCCGTGCCGCACCGAGACGGCGGATGCGGCCACGCGCCACCACTTCATCCGCCCGGGCACCGATGCCGCGTTCCTGCTGGCGCTCGTGAATGCGCTGCTCGAGATCGGCCCGCCGCGCATCGAGCGCTATGGCGACCAGCTCGCCGGCCTCGATGCCGCGCTCGCCGCGATCCGCCCCTTCGGCGTGGAGCGCGCGGCGGCCGCGACGGGGATCTCCGCAGAGCAGATCCGCACGATCGCGCGCGAGATCCACGCGGCGCCCTCGGCCGTCGCCTACGGCCGCGTGGGCCTCTCGACGCAGCCCTTCGGCACCGTCTGCCAATGGCTGATCCAGATCGTGAACCTCGTCACCGGAAACCTCGACGCGGTCGGCGGCTCCATGCCGACACTGGCCGCGGTGCCGCTCACCGGGCCGGGCACGCGTCCGGGCGGGCCGGGCAAGATCCGCAGCCGCGTGTCGAACCATCCCGTGTTCGCAGGAGAGTTCCCCGCGGTCTCGATGGCGGAGGAGATCGAAACGACGGGTGACGGCCAGGTGCGGGCGATGCTCACCATCGCGGGCAACCCGGTCTCCTCGACGCCGAACGGGCGCCGCCTCGATCGCGCGCTCGGGCAGCTCGAGTTCATGGCGTCGATCGACATCTACGTGAACGAGACCACGCGCCACGCCGACGTGATCCTGCCGCCCGCCTCGATGCTCGCGCACGACAACTACGACGTCGTCTTCAACGCGCTCGCGATCCGCAACGTGGCGCGCTTCAATGCGCCGGTGTTCGCCAAGCCCGCAGGCGCGCTCTGGGACTGGGAGATCTACAACGGCATCGGTGCCGCCTATGCGCGCGTGGCCGGCGGCGAGTTCAAGCCGCTGCCGCCGCCCGCGGCGCTGATCGACATGGCGTTGCGCGCCGGCCCCTACGGAAGCACGATCAACGTCGATGCGCTCAAGGCCGCGCCGCACGGGGTCGATCTCGGCGCGCTCGCGCCCTCGCTCCTGCAGCGCCTCGAAACCGCCGACAAGCGCATCGCCTGCGCGCCCGAGGCTTTCGTGGCCGATCTCGCACGTGTGGAATCTGAGCTCCTCGCATCGACGCCCGCGCAGACGCTGCGCCTCGTCGGGCGCCGCCATGTCCGCAGCAACAATTCCTGGATGCACAACGCCCATCGCCTGGTGAAGGGTCCGCGCCGCGACCAGCTTTGGATGCATCCCGACGATGCCGCGAGCCGCTCGATCGCGG
This sequence comes from uncultured beta proteobacterium, assembly GCA_963758215.1. GTDB lineage: Bacteria > Pseudomonadota > Gammaproteobacteria > Burkholderiales > Usitatibacteraceae > Usitatibacter. The sequence goes on from CAVWUN010000007.1 coordinate 31,664, forward strand.
ACGGCGACTCGGTGCAGCTCGCTTCCCGCGTGGGTGAAGTGGCGGTGGACGCGAAGGTGACCGACCGCGTGATGCCCGGCGTGGTCTGCCTGCCCCACGGCTTCGGCCAGGGCAAGGCGGGCGTGCGGCTCGCAATCGCCTCGACGCTTCCGGGCGCGAGCTACAACGACGTGTCGGATGAAGCCGCGATCGACCCGCTGTCGGGCAATGCCGCATTGAATGCGCTGCCGGTGACGGTGGCGAAGCGCTAGTGACGTTCGAGCTCATCGACCGATGAGCCCCGCAAGCCTCCTGCGCCTGGCCCTCGCCTGCGGCATCGTCGCCATGGTGCCTGCGCTCGCCCAGGCGGCGGACCCCAACAAGGTCCTCCACTACGCCTTCAATTTCGCCGAGTCGACGTTCGACCCGGTGGCCTACCAGGACAACAGCTCCGCCATGGTCGTGGCCCAGATCCTCGACCCGATGCTGCGCTTCGACTACCTCGCGCGGCCGGTGAAGCTGGTCCCGAACACGCTCGAGTCGATGCCCGAGGTCTCCGCCGACGGCATGACCTATACGTTCCACGTCCGCAAGGGCATCTACTTCACGCCCGATCCGGCCTTCAAGGGCAGGCGGCGCGAGCTCGTCGCCGCCGACTATGCCTACAGCATCATGCGGTTCTTCGACCCGAAGCTGAAGTCGCCGAACCTCTACATCCTCGAGGACAAGATCATCGGGCTGGACGAGGCCATGCAGCTCGCGATCCGCACCGGCAAGCCCTTCGACTACGACGCCGCCTACCCGGGCCTGCAGGTGCCGGACCGCTACACCCTGCGCATTCGCTTGAAGCGCCCCGACTACTCGCTGCTCGACAACCTCGCGTCGGACTACTGCGGCGCGATCGCCCGCGAGGTCGCCGAATTCTACGGCGACGACATCGGTGCCCACCCCGTCGGCACCGGACCCTACGTGCTCAAGGAATGGACCCGCGGCCACAAGATCGTCCTCGAGGCGAATCCGGACTTCCGGGAGATGAGGCTCGACGTGACGACCGCGGAGCCCGGCGACGCGGACATCGTGCGCGACATCGGCGGCAAGCGCCTGCCGCTCATCGGGCGCATCGAGATCTACGTGATCGAGGAGAGCCAGCCGCGCTGGCTCGCCTTCCTGGACGGCGAGCACGACGTCCTCCAGGACGTGCCGAACGAGTTCGTCAACCTCGTGGCTCCGCAGGGCGAGCTCGCGCCGTGGCTCGCGAAGGCGCGGCATCCGGATGTACCGGGAGGTCGAGCCGCGCACGGCGTACACCTTCTTCAACCTCGAGCACCCGATGGTGGGTGGATACGAGCCCGCGCAGGTAGCGCTGCGCCGCGCGATCTCGCTCGCCTACGACGAGCCGACGGAGATCGCGATCCTGCGCAAGGGCCAGGCGATCCCGGCCCAGGGCCCGATTCCCCCGGGCGTCGAGGGCTACGACCCGGCGTTTCGCAGCCCCACCGTGGAATACAACCCGGCCAAGGCGCGGGCGCTGCTCGACACGTTCGGCTACGTCGATCGCGACGGGGACGGCTACCGCGAGCGCCCCGACGGCTCGCCCCTCGAGCTCGAGATCGCGAGCCTCACCGACCTGCAGACGCGACAGTACGACGAGCTCTGGCGGCGCTGCATGGATGCCGTCGGGATCCGCATCCGCTTCAAGATGGGGCGCTTCGCCGACTTCGTGAAGGAGACCAACCTCGGAACGCTGCAGATGTGGACCCTGAGCTGGAGCGCCAGCAGCCCCTCGGGCGATTTCTGGATGGGCCTCTTCTACGGTCCCAACGCCGGCACGAGCAACGACGCGCGCATGCGCCTGGATGCGTTCGACCGCCTGTACGAGCGCTCACGCACCATGCCCGACTCGCCCGAGCGCACGCGGCTCTACGAGGAGATGACGCGGCTGCTGCTCGTCTACGCCCCCTGGATGTTCCACGCCCACATCATGAGCACGCATCTCACGCAGCCCTGGGTGCGGGGATACAAGAAGCATCCTTTCGTGCAGGCGAACTGGCGCTACCTCGACATCGTGCGGTGAGGGCGAAAGATACCGCTTGCGCCGAGCGTCGCTGCCTCGCACGTGAAGGCGATCCGGCACAGTCCGCCGGGCGCCGGTATCATTACGAAGTTCCTCCACGGAGTCGGCAATGAGCGTCGCGCGCGGCTGGCAGTTCTTCATGCACCCGGGTCCCACCAACATCCCGCACCGGGTGCTGCAGGCGATGGCGCGCCCGGCGGTGGATTTCATGGGGCCGGAGTTCGTGGCCCTGCGCGACCGTTCACTCGAGCGCGTGAAGGCGGTGCTCAAGACCCGCCAGGGCTTCGTGATCTCCTACGCGGCTTCCGGCCACGGCGCGTGGGACGCGAGCATCGCGAACCTGTTCTCGCCCGGCGACAAGGTGCTGGTGCCCCAGACGGGCTACTTTGCGGAGAACTGGGCCAACACGGCGCGCCAGTACGGACTGGAAGTCGAGATGGTGGCCATGCCCGAGCGCCGGGCGGTGGATCCGCAGGCGCTCGCCGCGCGTCTCGCCGCCGATACGAAGGGCGCGATCAAGGCCGTGATGCTCGTGCACAACGAGACCGCGACCGGCATGCGCCACCCAGTGGCTGAGGTGCGCGCGGCGATGAACCGCGCGGGCCACCCGGCGCTCTACATGGTCGACACGATCTCCTCGCTCGCCTCGTACGACTTCCGCATGGATGAGTGGGGCGTGGACCTCGTCGTGGGCGGCTCGCAGAAGGGCCTCATGCTGCCCCCGGGGATGTCCTTCACCGCGATCAACGCGCGCGCCTGGGAAGCGGCCCAGTCGGCGCGCAACCCGCGCCGCTATTGGGACTGGCGCCCGATGGTGGAAGGCGGCCGCCAGGTGCGCTTCTGCGGCACGCCGCCGATCGCGTACCTCTACGGCCTCGAGGCATCCCTCGACATGATCGAGGAGGAGGGCCTGGAGAATGTCTTCGCCCGCCATCGCCGCCTCGCGAACGCCACGCGCGCATGCGTGCGCCACTGGGGACAGGGGGGCGGCGTCGAGATCTACGCGCTGGACGCCGACTTCGCGTCGGACTCGCTCACGGCCGTGCTGATGCCCGCCGGCCACGATGCGGACCGCGTGCGTGCGATCGCCTCCGAGCGCTACGGGGCGGCACTCGGCCGCGGTTCGCCGCGCTGCAGGGACGCGTGTTCCGCATCGGCCACATGGGGGACTTGAACGAGCCCATGCTGCTCGGCGCCCTCGCCGCGATCGAGCTGGCACTCGCCGATGCCGGCGTGCCGCACGCGCGCGGAGGGATCGAGGCGGCGATGGAAGCGCTGCGCGCGCCCGCCGCCCCCCGCATGGCCGCTGTCGCTGCCTAGATCACCACCGCACGCCCGGTCATCGCCGCTGGTATCACCCGCAAGCCGATTTCAGGCGCGCCGGATCGGCATCGCCCCGTACGCCGAATTCCGGCCCGGCCAGCGCGACGCACCTCACATTCGACGTTCCATTCGTCGCCGTGGACCTGCGAGGAAGCGCTGCGTGAGCTCGATCGCCTCGGCCATCGACTCGGCTTCGAGGATCGCATACCCACCGACCACTTCCTTGGTCTCGGTGAAGGGCCCGTCCGTCCTGGACATCTTGCCGTGGCGCGAACGCATGCGCACCCCCTGCGAGGTGGGGGTGAGCCCCGCGGTGCTGATGAGCTTCCCCGCGCGGGTCATCTCCTCCATGAGCTTCCCCATCTCGCGCATCAGCCGCTCGCTGGGGGCCTGGCCGGTGTTCTCCTCGATACGGACCATCGACAGGAATCGCATGTTCATCTCCGTGGTGGTGGGTCGTACCCCTAGGTCGAATGGTAAGCGGGAAATTCGACAAATCCGGTGGGACCCTCCCGAATCGAGTCGGCTATCCGTCCACCTCGCGCTGGTGCCGGATCGCAAGGACGACCACCTCGTCCGCGGCATGCCGGAAGCTGTACTGCGCCACGTATCCCGTCCGGCCACGGAAGACCAGGAGCTCGCGCCGGTCCGCTTCCACCGGGCGACCGATGATGGGATGGGTCGCAAGGACCTTGAGCCCGTCCAGGATCAGGGGAATCGTCTCTACCGCAGCGCCGGGATCCGATTCCCGCAGGAAAGCGGCCAGCCGCTCCAGGTCGCCGAGCGCTGCGGGCGTGAACCGAAGGGTCGCCACGCGTCAGTTCTTCTTGCGCGGCGCCTTGGCGGGTTTGGGCCGGCGCGGCTTCGCGCCCGCAGCGATTCCCAGGACGTATCGCTCGACGTCTTCCATCGCGTAGGCGATGCCGGTGCGCTCGTATTCACGCAACGCGGCCGCGCCCGCGGCCAGGTATTCGCGGCAGCGGTCGGCGCGGTCGGCCTTCTCCTTCAGCGCCTCGAGCATGTACGCGTGCGGTGATTTGCCCTCAGCCTCGGCCTGCGCGGCAAGCCGCGCCCGCAAGTCGTCGGGGACCTTCAGCGTCGTGGGAGAATTCATGGTAATACTACGGTACTACCCTGGGGTCGGGGTGTCAAAGGGGGCTGGCCGCGGTCGCGGCCCGGCCCCCGGTCGGCGTTCCTACCCCCACTGCGCCCCGGCGGCGATTTGCCCGGTCGCGGTGTTCATGCGGTTGAAGAAGTTGACGAGCGAGATCCACGTGACGAGTGCGGCAAGCGCCTTCTCGTCGTGGTGCTTCGCGGCCTCGTCCCAGATCGCGTCGGGCACCGCGTCTTCGCGGTCCGCCAGTCGCGTCGCGGCTTCGGCGAGTGCCAGGGCGGCGCGTTCCGCATCGCTGAAGTACGGCGCATGCCGCCAGGCCGCGACGTTATGGAGGCGCTCGTCCGATTCGCCGGCCTTCTGCGCGGTGCGCCAGCCGCTGTCGATGCACGCGGCGCAGCCGTTGATCTGGCTCACGCGCAGGTGGACCAGCTCGAGCGTCGAGCGCGCGGCGCCGCTCTTGTAGACGGCGCCGATGAGGGTCTGGATGCCCCGGACGACGTCCGGAAGTATCGTGCCTGGGCTTTTCAGGCGGGGTTGTTGCGGGTTCATGCGAGCAGTCATGGAACTCTCCATTGTCACGTTGATCGGAGTTGGTACGTCATCCCCATGACGAACGAGCCGCGAGGAACGTGACAGATGGGTGAAAAGGACCAGCTCGCCGGGACCTTCGAAGCCAACCGCGCTCGCCTGCGCGGGATCGCCTACCGCATGCTGGGATCGGCGGCCGAGGCGGAGGATGCGGTGCAGGAGGCGTGGCTGCGCGTGCAGCGCAGCGACATGGGCGCCGTCGAGAACCTCGGCGGCTGGCTCCCCGATCATCGGCAAGAGCGAGGAGGCGACGCGCCAGCTCGCAAGCCGCGCACGGCGCCGTGTCCGCGGGGCGGAATCGCCGCCGGAGCCGGATATCGCCGCGCAGTGCGAGCTGGTCGAGGCGTTCCTCGCCGCTTCGCGCAACGGGGACCTGGAGAAGATCGTGGCGATGCTGGATCCCGATGTCGTGGCGATGCTGGACGGCCGGCCCGGCATCGTCGTCTCGTCCACTCCCGGCCACATCATGCTGCTGATCCGCCTCGCATTCGCCGACGGCCGCATCGCCGGCATCGACGTCACCGGCGATCCGGAGAAGATGCGCACGACCGAAATCGGCGTGGTCTAGGAAGCCCTCTCGAGCGGCGGAGTAATGTCCTTGAGGGGAGGGAGCGATTTCCCCCCGTCGACGACGAAACATCGTTCCTGGAACTCCCGCACGAGCAGGACGAAGCGGTCTTCATCGGTGTGGACGGCCGCTCGCAGGGCGGCGAGGAGCTCGCCGTAGAGCGCCTTCAATCGTTGCTCCTCGTCGCCACGGCCGGGCCGCAAGTCGACGGTGACGATCGCACTGCGGTCGCCAGGTGCGGTAATCATCGGGCGGATCGCGACGTAGATGTGGTCCCTGGCCCAGGTCCGCGCGATCGCGTCCTCGATGCTGCGCCGGAGGCCCAGGAGCACGTTGCCGGGATATCCCTCGGGCACATCCACTCGGACTATCGGCATGAATCTTCCTTGGCTCAGGCGCCCTCGGCGGAGAGCACCGCGGCGCTGTCGGTCGGCCTCATCCGGACCAGCGTAATGATCGCGAGCAGCTCGCAAACGACGACGAGCATCGAGACCGGCCACGTTCCGAACTTCGTGAAGGCTACCGTCGCGAACAGGGGCACGAATCCCCCGATGATGGTCGCGAGCTGGCTGCCGAGCGAGATCCCGGTGTAGCGCAGGTTCGTCGGGAAGTGCTCGGCGAAGAGAGCCGGGAGCACGCCCCATGCGAACCACTGCGGCGCGCCGAACATGAACATCGCGAGCCATACCCAGTGCACCCCGCCCCGGTCCGCCACCCAGAAGAAGGGGAAGGCGGCGAGCGCCAGGGCGACGACGCTCGCGAGGAACGGCGGGCGGCGCCCGATGCGATCGGAGAGCGCGCCACCGCCAAGCGTCGCCGCGAGCAGCAGCACGTTGTTGATCACGACGCCGAGCAGCACCTCGGTGCGCCCGAGATGGAGGATCGCCGTCGAATAATAGATGAGGAACACCCACACCGTGTAGAAGGGCACGGTGATCCCGCCCAGGTAGAGCGCGGTCGTGCACGCGATCTCGCGCGGATAGTCCCGCAGCAGGGCCACGATCGGGACGCGGATCACTGTGCCCGACTGCTGCATCCTGCGGAAGGCAGGCGTCTCCTCGACTTTGAGCCGGATGTACAGGCCGATCGCCAGCAGCAGGATGCTGAAGAGAAAGGGGATGCGCCAGCCCCATTCGAGAAACGCGCGCTGGTCGAGGAGCGCCGAGCTGCCCATCAGTATCGAGGTGGCGAGCGCGAGCCCGATCCCGGCGCCAAGCTGCACGAGGCTGCCGTAGAAGCCCTGCTTGCGACTCGGTGCGTGCTCGATCGCCAGCAGCACGGCACCGCCCCATTCGCCGCCGAGGCCTATACCCTGCAGGAAGCGCAGCAAAGTCAGGAGGATCGGCGCGGCGATGCCGATCGTTTCGAAGTCCGGCAGAGTGCCGATCAGGAACGACGAGCCGCCCATGACCGAGATAGTGATGACGAGCATCCTCTTGCGGCCGAGACGGTCGCCGAAATGGCCGAATAGAATGCCGCCGAGCGGGCGTGCGATAAAGCCGACTGCCAGTGTTCCGAAGGAGGCGAGGGTGGCGGAGAGGGCGGAGTAGGTCGGAAAGAAGAGCTTGCCGAAAACCAGGGCCGCCGTGAATCCGTACAGGAAGAAGTCGTACCACTCGAGGATCGTCCCAAGCATGCTGGCGATCGCGACCTTCCTGACGACGCCCTCGTCGTCCTGCCATACACGCGGTGCGGGCATTGCTGGCCTCCCTGTGCCGATCGCCGGCGGGATCACGCACACGCTACGCGTTCAGTGCCATAAATCAAATACTCGATTGTGATGGGGTCGATAACCGCCGCTTATGCGACAACGCGAAGCCGCGCCCTGCTGCCACGCGCGCGCATGGGGGAATGCGCGCTGGCCGCTTTCCGCACGCTTACGACGAATGCCGCCGCCGCGGGCGAGAGACTGCGCGTCGCGTTCCGTGCGAGCGCGATGGTCCGCCGCGGTACAGGATTCTTGAGATGCCGCCAGCGCACGGCAGGATCCTTCCGGCCCATGGCCATTGCGGGCATGAATCCCACGCCAAGCCCCGCCGATACCATTTCGCGGACCGCTTCCACCTGGCTCGTCTCGAGCCGCACTCGCGGCGCGAACCCGGCGTCGGAGAAAGCCTGCGAGATCGTGCGGCCCATTCCGCAAATGGGCTTGGGAAGGATGAACGCTTCCCCCGCGGTCTCCCTGAGCGCGACCGCCGGCGCATTCAAGCCGGCGCCACCAGCGAGGCGATGACCTGCGGGCACTACCAGGAGCTGCTCGTCGACGAAGAGACGTTCAGTGAGCGCGTCGGGAGCGCCGCGATCATGCGATTCGCCGAGTTGCACGATACCCAGGTCGCACATGGTCCGTGCGAAATCGTCCGGAGTGCATCCTGCGTGCTCGTGGATGTGGACGTCGATGTCCGGATACTGTGCGCGGTACTGCGTGATGACTGCAGGCAGCCAGTAGGTTGCGACGGTCGGCAGGCACATCACCGATATGGAGCCTTGGCGGACGCTTTGCAGGTCGGAGATGCGCTGCTTGCTTTCCTCGACCAGCTTGAGCACCTGCTCGGCATATTCGAGAAACGCCGTGCCCGCCAGCGTGAGGTCCACGCCGCGCCGCCGGCGCTCGAACACTGGAAGCCCGAGCTCCTCCTCGAGCTTGCGAATCTGCTGCGAGAGCGCGGGCTGCGCGACGAAGCATGCCTCGGCGGCTCGGGTGAAACTGCGCCGGCGCGCCACTGCGACGAAGTAGCCGAGCTGCTGAAGGTTCACAATAGGCTCCCCTTATGTGAGCGATGCCGGGATGCAGTGAACTTATGCCTGCGGCCGGCGCGCTGTCAATGTGCGCAAGCACTGCGAGCGCTGGGCGGGCGTTCCGTCGACCGGGGCCTGCCCATCGTGGAAGGGGCGGACTGGCTATAACCTCGGGTCGAACCGGAACGCCTCCGGGTAGCGCACGATCACTTTGCGCGTATCCGGATGCTCGGGATTGAGCAGCAGGCAGTACTCCTGCGGGATCAGCACGGAAGGCACGAGCAGGGCCACCGAGTCGCCCTGCAGCTGCCACGCGGAGCCGAGATCCTGCGTCGATGAGCGCGGCTCTGCGCTGCGCCAGTCCGCGGGCAGCCGTGAGGCCGGCAGGCGCGTCACCAAGCCTTCCGGGACGTCGATCTCGAAGGCGACGAAGGGAATGCGGCGCTCGGCGCCGGCGAAGTTCGCCAGCGATTCCAGGGCTGCGAGGGCCCGCGTCTGCGCCGCGTAGACCATCGGCACGCCCGGCCGGTTCCACCGGCCTCCGTATGCGCGCGCGCCCTCGCCGGAGAATGCCGTGAGGACATGCTTCTCCTTGACGATCCGGAACGCCTGCATCAGGTGTAGACGCCGTGCTCCATGCGCCCGAGCAGTGTTTCGACTGCGCGGGCGCCGACGTCCGTCTGCGCGAGATGCAGCGGCACGGCGCCTCCCAGGGCGCGCTGCGGCGCCTTCATCCACCGCGCGGCCGCTTCGCGATCCTCGAGCACGTCGGCGGCGATCGCGAAGAGCCGCGCCGATCGCACGAGGCGATCGCCGCTCACGACGTCGAGCTTCGAGCGCGCCGCATCCCAGCGCGCCAGCGTCCGGACGCTCGTGCCCAGCAGGGCCGCGAGCTCCACGTTGGTGAGGCCCAGCGTTTCCTTGAAGGCGAGGGCGGACGCGGCCGGAAGCCCGGCCTCGATGCGGGTGACCCACTCTCCCGCGGTGGAGGGCTCGCGCGCGACAAGCCGGGTCCCGCCCAGGGCGTCGATGAGGTAATGCATCGCTCCAGTATACGCCAAATGGCATATCGGAACGCGCCAGAAGGCCGGCCATCGCAATGGCCTTCGTGGCGGACGCCCGTCAGGCGGCGGGAGCCTCCGTGGAAGGCGCGTGCCGGAACGCGGCGGCGACGATCATCCCGATGCCCACGACCAGCGCCACGAGCTTGATCAGGCCGCCCACGAAGGGCACTCGCACGAGGATCGCGAGCACGAGCATGGCGAGCACGGCGGCACCCGCCCGCCAACCCGTGAGCGCGGCCATCTCGGGCTTCACGCGATCGAGCAGCATCCCGCCGACGACCACCGAGAGCCACACGTAGCCCACGAGCAGCAGGACGGCGTAGCCGGCCAGGGCCAGCAATCCGATCGGGATGCCGATGACGGTGAACATCATCAGCACGGCCGCGACCGGGATGGATGTGAGCGCCACGAGGCCGAGGAGCGGGGTGATCCATGGACGTTCCCGCAGCTCCTGCGCCATGCGGCGCGTGGGGCCGGGCAGCGCCGCCGCGATCAGCGCCGCGAGCACCATGAGGCCCGCGCTCCAGATCCATCCATGGACGAAGCGTTGGGCCAGCGTGCGCTCGTGCCAGCGCCAGCGGCCCGGCAGTTGCTGGACGCCGCCGGCCACTTGCGCGGCGGGGTCGCGCAGCAGCTCGCTGCCGTGGAAGGTGAGCTTGCCCTGGATGCGCGCGCTGGGCCCGAGCTCGAGCGTTCCGGCGGCGATGGACGTATTGCCCCCCACCGGCCCGTTGATCCGGACCTGGCCGGCCGCCGCGTGGAGATTTCCCTTGATCGAGCCGTTCACGACGATCGTACCGCCGGCCATGGAAGCATTGCCCGAGACGGCGGCTGCCGAGCCGAGCTCCACGTTCCCGCCCGCCAGTGCCACGTTGCCGTCCACGGGCGCGTTCACGGTCACGTTTCCGCCGGCCGCGATCACCGGGCCCTGGACGGCCTGCGAAATGTCGACGTCGCCGCCGACCCAGATCGACCGGTCGGCGGCGGTGTCCGCGGCGGCTGCGCTGGCGGCCAGCGCCAGGCCAAACAGCAGAACGGCGATCTGACGACTCATGACGAACTCCCGGTTAACGTATGCGCGGACTTTGCCCCGCCCCCGGCCTGCTTGCCAGCCTTCCCCGACGAAATACGGAATTCGGAGGATGAATCGCGGGACAAGGCGTACGACGCCTGGACGACGGCGACGGAGCGGGGTGCCTTCTTGCGGGCGAGCGTCTTGCGGCGGGCGGCCATGAAAGTCTCCTGGAGGTTGGGTCCTGCATGTGCCTTACCGCACATACGGTGCCGGGGGCGCATGCCAGTATCGGGCGCGTCCCAACGTACAGGGGCGAGCCTCTTCACGGAGCACCCATGAAATTGGCGGGATCGAGGTACCTGGTCCATGCGGGCTTCTGGCTCGCCACGGCGTTGATGCTGTCGGCCGCGGCCTGGACACTCTACAACACGACCACCAAGTTCGAGATCGCCTCGGCGTCGGTCGCCCACACGCAGGGGGTGCTCCAGGACTTGGGGGAGATCAACGAGACCGTGGGCAGTGCCGACGCGGCCCAGCGCAGCTACCTGCTGTCGGGCGCCGAATGGTCCCTCGCGGTGCGCAACCGGGCCCTGCAGGGGATGGAAGACGCCGTCGCCCGCACGAAGCGGGAGACCGCGGACAATCCGGCCCAGCAGCTGCGCATATCCGTGCTGGAGCGGTTGATCGTCATGCGCCGCGCCATCATGGACGAGGGCGAGCGGCTGCGGGCAACCCGGAAGATCGACCCGGTCCAGGCCCGCGCGGCCGCCGGCGACGCGCTGGAAATCAGCGCGAAGATCTACTCGGTCACCGCGGAGATGCGGCACGAGGAGATCGGCTTGCTCGCGCAGCGCACCGCGGAAGCGGAGCTTCGCCAAAGGACCGGGATCGGGGTCCTCGTCGCCGCCCTCCTGATCGGCGTCTTGATCCTGGTCCCGGGCTACCTCGGCTATCTGCTGCAGGCGCGCGCGCTTCGGCAAACCGAACGCAAGCTGCGGATCATGGCCGACAGCCTGCCCGGCGCGATGTACCAGATGAAGATCGTCCCCCGGGGAACGCCGAAGATCACGTTCGTGAGCGCCGGCGTGAGCCGGATTCGCCGCATCGATCCGGCCGACGGAGACACGCTCCCGAGCTGGAATGCGCTGGTGGAGGCCATCGACGAGCGCGACCGGCCGGGATTCGTGGCGGCGATGGCCGAGTCGACCCGGACGATTTCCCCCGTGAGCCGCGACTACCGGGTCACCCACGCCGACGGCACCGTGCGATGGCTGCACCACGACGCCTCCATCCAGAAGGAAGAAGACGGCAGCATCCTGGTGAACGGCTACGTCCGCGACATCAGCGACGAAAAGCGCCTGCTGGAGGCACTCCAGCAGGCGAAGGAATCGGCGGTTTCCGCGGACCGGGCGAAGAGCACGTTCCTCGCCACCATGAGCCACGAGATCCGCACGCCCATGAACGGAATGTTCGGCCTGCTCGAGCTGGTGAGCCTCACGAAGCTCGACCCCGAGCAGCGCACCACCATCGAGATCGTGCGCGAATCGGGCAAGTCGCTGCTGCGCATCATCGACGACATCCTCGACTTCTCCAAGATCGAGGCGGGAAAGCTGGAGATCCATCCGGAGACCGCCTCGATCAGGGAAGTGTTCGGACACGTCCACAACATCTACGCCGGCAGCGCGAGCAGCAAGGGCCTGCTGATCAAGAACAGCGTCGATCCGCGCATCAGCCCCGCGGTCCTCATCGATCCCCTGCGGTTGCGCCAGATCCTGGGGAACTTCATGAGCAACGCGCTCAAATTCACTTCCCGGGGCTCGATCGAGATGCGGGCGGACCTGGTGGCGCGCGACGACGGCCGGGACACGGTGCGATTTTCGGTGATCGACACCGGCATCGGCATCTCCGCGGCGGACCAGGAGCGCCTCTTCCAGCCCTTCAGCCAGGGAGAGGGCGAATCGACGCGGCGGGCGGGCGGCACCGGGCTCGGGCTAACGATCTGCCGGCGCCTGGCCGAAATGATGGACGGCACCGTCGAGATGGTGAGCGAGCCGGGCTACGGCACCACCATGATCCTCGAGCTCTCCCTGCCGATCGCCGATCCGGCCGACCTGCCGAAAGACGATGCCGCCAGCGTGCGCGACCGCCTGAGCATCACGGCGAAGATGCACAGGATGGCGCCCAGCGTCGCGCAAGCGCAGGCCGAGGGAACGCTGGTGCTCCTGGTCGACGACCACCCGACCAACCGGACGCTGCTGGTGCGCCAGGTGAATGCGCTGGGCTACGCCGCGGAGAGCGCGGGAAACGGCATCGAAGCGCTGGAGAAGTGGAAGTCGGGGCGATTCTCCATGGTCATCACCGACTGCAACATGCCGGAGATGGACGGCTACGAGCTGGCCCGCTGCATCCGCGAGCTGGAATCCACCACGGGCGCCCGGCGCGTCCCGATCATTTCCTGCACTGCCAACGCGCTGGGCACCGAGAGCGCGATCTGCATGGCGGCCGGCATGGACGACTGCCTCGTGAAGCCGGTCGAGCTGTCCGAGATCCTGAAGCGATTCGACCAATGGCTGCCGATCCCGAAGCAAGACGAGCCGGCCGCCGTGGCGCCCGACGTGCCTGCCTGCCCCATCGATCGCTCGGTGCTGGCCGACATCCTCGGGGGCAACGTGGAGATGGAGTTGGAGATCCTCCACGACTTCCGGAGCGCCAACGACGCCGATGCGGCCGTGATGGAGCAGGCGGTCGCCGCACGGGACGTTCCGCTGGTCACGCGCGCCACCCATCGCATGCTGGGCGCCAGCCGATTGGTCGGTGCGTTCGATTTCGCCAGCGTCTGCGAGCGCATCGGGCACGCGAGCCGCGCGAGCGATTCGACGACGGTTGCGGCCGGCATGATCGTTTTCCACCAGGAGTGGGCGCGCCTGAACGCCTATCTCGACGCGGTCTGAGACGTACTGCTCACCGCGGGCCGCCTCGTGCTCGATGCGGCGCGGGCCTTCGCGGGTTCATGAGCGAGGCCAGGAGAAGCGAGACACGGCGCGCCCATGCCGCCTCGAGCGCGTGGTGCATCGCCGCCATTCCCACCGGATCGATGCGGTAGCGCGCGTATGTGCCTTCGCCGTCGGTCGCTACGAGTCCCCCGCGCACCAGCTTGCCCAGCCGTCGGCTGGCCTCGGCCGGTGCCAGGCCCAGGTCGCGCGCCAGCATCCGCGCGGACAAGGGTTGCCGCGCCACCTTCTCGAAGATGGCGCGGCAGGTGGGGTCGAACAGCAGGGCCAGCTGCGGTTGCTCGTGGAGGGCGCTCATGCCTTCAAGACGAACGAGCCGGCCCGAATTCGACAGTCCGCCGAACAAAATTACAGCGCCGCCGCGTACTCCTGCGCCAGCTTGTCGTGCGTCGACCAGAACGGCCGCGGCTCCACGCCCTTCAGCAGGTCCTCGAGGATGCCGCTGTGGGTGTCCCATCCGCCCATGATGGCGGGCACGATGTCCTTGGCGAGCTTGCGATGCACGATGGTGAGCAGCACCTGTGTGCCGCGCTCGGCCAGCTCGTAGGTCGCCTCCGTATCGCCGCTGTCCCACATCCACGTGTGCGCAAGCAGGCGCGGGGGCTCGAGGCGCGTGATCACGCCCACCATCGGCTTGTGCCCGCCCTGGTGCCTTGCGGGCGTGTTCTTGTCCGCGGAGAGCTTGTCGTTGTCGAAGCGCAGCTCGATGCGTCCGCCCACGCGCAGGTCGAACTCCCCGGCGGCGAGCCACTTCGCGCGCTTGTCGGACTCGGTGATGTAGGCCCACACGCGTTCGATGGGGCCGGGCAGCAGGCGCTCGAGCTTCACGGTGCCGGGTTCGAGGAGGGTGACGGGTCGATTCATTTGCGGCTCCTTTTCCTGGGGGGTTGCTTGGTCGTGGGGGGCTGCTTGGTCGTGGGGGGCCGGACGATCGGGCGGCGGCCGCGATGGCGTCGTCGGCGCGCAGCGCGGCCTCGAGGTCGTCGAGCCTCGAATTCCAGAATTCGCGGGTGCGGGCCATCCACGCCGTGAGCTCGTCGAAGGGCTTCGGCTCGAGGGCGAGGTAGTGGTCGCGCCCCGAGATGCGGCGCTTCACCAGTCCCGCGCGCTCGAGCAGCCGGATGTGCTTCGAGACGGAGTTGAGCGAGATGTCGTAAGGGGCGGCGAGCTCGGTGACGCGCGCCTCACCCGAGGCGAGGCGCTTGAGGATCGAGCGGCGGGTCTCGTCCGCGAGGGCGATGAGGGTGTCGTCGAGGTGCATGCCGCCAATGTTCACCCAAATGGGTGAACATGTCAAGCCCCCGGAAACGAATCCCTACGCAGCCTTGAGCTTGCTCCTCGCGCTTCGCTTCGCGGGCACGCCGGGCCACGCGCGCATCGCCGTCTCCACCATCGAGAGCAGGGACTTGCGGCTGGCGCCTTCGCGCGCCTGCAGCGACATGCCGTTGATCACGGCGACGTAGAAGTCGGTGAGGGCGCCCACGTCCGTCGCGGCGGCCACCTCGCCGTCCTGGACGCCCTGGCGGATGCGCTCGCGCAGCCGCGACCGGGCCTCGGAGCGCTCGTCCGAGAGCATCTTCTGCAGGCGCGCGCTGGAGGTGGACGAGGTGATCATCGCCATCACGGCGAGGCACCCCGCCGGATGGCTGCGGTCGGTGAAGAGCGTGGCGAGCTCCGCGAGCAGCCGTTCGACCGCGTCGCGCGCGGTGGCCTCGCCGGCATAGGGGCACGACTGGCGCACGTTCTCGTGGTAGCGGCGCACCGCCTCGATGAAGAGGTCTTCCTTGTCGCCGAAGGCCGCATACAGGCTCGGCGGGTTGATGTCCATCGCTTTCGTAAGGTCCGCGATGGAGGCGGCCTCGTAGCCCTTGCTCCAGAAGACGTCCATGGCGCGGGCGAGCGCATGGTCGCGGTCGAACGCGCGCGGGCGGCCGCGGGGCCGGCGGGCGGCATTGGCGTCTTTCTTGGGCAGGAGTTTCATAGTGATCGATATTAAATCACTTGACACGCCGCCGCAAGCACCCTTAGATTTGCTTCTGTATCGACCAATACAGAAGCGCCCGCTCACGAGACCCCGGTTGGCGCCTTCTGCAAGTCCGTTGGCGCCTTCGGCTAGTGATCGATCCGGCCGCGGCCGCTAATCTGGCAGCACACCGAACGAACCGGCGTCGCCCACGAGGCTGCCGCCGCACCCGGAGCCATGCGATGGAAGCAAGCGTCCCCACAACCCGCGTGAAGATGTTTCCCTTCATGTGGTCGGCCCTCGCCCGGGCCGGCGTGGCACCCGCCGAGCTGGCGCGGCGCGCCGGGCTCGCGTTCGCCGTTCCCGGCGAGGTCACCTCGGTGACGATCCCGCAGTCCTTCGCGTTCTGGGGTGCGGTGCGCGAGCTTTCCGGCAACCCCGCGATCGGCCTCGAGATCGCGCGCAACCTGGACGTCGCCGCGGCCCCTCCGATGTTCCTCGCGCCGTACCACGCGCGCGATTGGCGCGACGCGCTGCATCGCCTCGCCCGCTACAAGCAGATGTGCGCGCCCGAGCGGCTGCATTTCCGCGAGGAAGGCGACAGTTGCGTGATCGACCTGGAGTGGGTCCGGCCGCACCCGGAGCGCGTGACGGTGACCGACCTCATGTTCGGCAACCTCATGGAGCTCGGGCGGCGCGGCACGCGCGAGGCGCTGGTCGCGCGCCGGGTCGAGTTGCATCGGCCGGAGGGCGACGTGGCGGCCCACGAGGCGTTCTTCGGCTGCCCCGTGCGCTTCGGGGCGAAGACGAGCCGCCTGGTCGTTGCGCGCGCCGACCTCGAACGCCCGTTCGTCTCGTACAACGCCGAGCTGCTGGAGCTGCTCTCGCCCGCCATCGAGCGCGCGCTCGCGGACCACCAGGGGCGCAACACGCTGCAGGGCCAGGTGAAGTGGCTCATGAAGCGCCGGCTGGCCACCAAGCGGCCGGACATGCGCGCGATCGCCTCGGAGCTCGCCGTCTCGGAGCGCACCCTGCAGCGCAAGCTGGCCGAGGAGGGCACGCGCTTCCAGGACGTGCTCGCCGAGGCCCGCCGGGAGCTCGCGCACGAGTATCTCGCGAACCAGCAGCTCGAGATGGGCGATGTCGCGTTCCTGCTGGGATTCGACGACCAGAACTCGTTCTTCCGCGCGTTCCGCCAGTGGGAGGGCGAGACGCCCGCGCGCTGGCGCGCCCTGCGCCACGGCACCCCCGCTGTCCCGCGCGGGCGCCCCAAACCGGTGCCCGCCACGGCGCACTGACATTCTGTAGCAAGCAATAAGAAAATGCTTGACACCCCGGGGCCGGCGGGGCTATCGTTCGCAACTTATGTAGTGGTCATTACATATTAATCGATGAAAGGCAGGTTCATTCCGATGGGCACCCGAGTCACCCAACGCCGCAAGGCCGTCCTCGCCACCGGCGGCATGATCGTTTGCGCCGCGCTCGCCTACGGCGCGATCGGGCTGCGCAATTCCACCGCGAGCGAGAAGCCAACCGCCGCCGAGCCTGCCGCGATTCCCGTCACCGTGGCCGCCGTCGAGCGCCGGCCGGTCACTCCCTACGACCAGTTCTCGGGGCGGCTCGAGGCCGTGGACCGGGTCGATGTCCGTCCGCGCGTGGCCGGCGCCATCCAGTCCGTGCATTTCACCGAAGGCGCGCTGGTCCACGCGGGCGAGCTGCTGCTCACCATCGATCCCGCGCCGTACGCGGCCGAGGTCGAGCGTGCGCAGGCGCAGGTCGCCGCGGCGCAGGCGCGTTTCGAGAACGCGACCACGGAGCAGGCGCGCTCCGAGCGCCTGTGGGAGGACCACGCCATCGCGCAGCGCGAGCTCGACCAGCGCGTGGACGCGAAGCGCACGGCGAGGCCGATGTCCATGGCGCGGAAGCGGCGCTGCAGCTCGCGCGCCTGAACCTGGGCTACACGCAGGTGCGCGCGCCGGTGAGCGGGCGCGTCGGCAGGCTCGAGGTCACCCCCGGCAACCTCGTGGCCGCCGGTCCCGCCGCGCCGGTGCTCACGACGCTCGTGACCGTGAGCCCGATCTACGCGAGCTTCGATGCCGACGAAGGCGTCGTCGAGCGCGCGCTGCGCGAGGTGCCCTCCAAGGATGGGCGCCCGCCATCGAGCAGATCCCGGTGCAGATCGGCACGGCGGACGACGCGGCACGCTCGGCGGCCGCCTGCAGCTCGTCGACAACCAGGTCGACGCGCGCAGCGGCACGGTGCGCGTGCGCGCGGTGTTCGACAACCGCGACGGCCGTCTGATGCCCGGCCAGTTCGCGCGCGTGCGCCTCGGCCACGCGAAAGCCGAGGACGCGGTGCTCGTGAGCGAGCGCGCGGTCGGCACCGACCAGGACAAGAAGTACGTCATCGTGGTCGGCGCGGACAACAAGGTCGCCTATCGCGAGGTGACGCTCGGCGCGTCGGTCGACGGCCTGCGCATCGTGAGCGCGGGCCTGAAGCCCGGCGAACGCGTCGTCGTGAACGGCCTGCAGCGCGTGCGCCCCGGCGCGCTGGTCGCGCCGCAGGACGCCAAGACCGCGATGCGGCGATTCAAGGCTGCTCGAGGAGGTGAGCGGCGACTCGACGTCCGCTCCAACGATCGCCCCGATGGTAACCAGAACATGAACCTCTCCAAATTCTTCATCGACCGACCGATCTTCGCCGGCGTGCTGTCGATGCTGATCTTCCTCGCGGGCGCCATCGCGATGCGGGCTGCTGCCGATCTCCGAGTATCCCGACGTGGTGCCGCCGTCGGTCGTCGTGCGCGCGACCTATCCGGGCGCCAACCCGAAGGTGATCGCCGAGACCGTGGCGACACCCGCTCGAGGAGCAGATCAACGGCGTCGAGGACATGCTCTACATGGCGAGCCAGGCGACCACCGACGGCGTGCTGACGCTGACCGTCACCTTCAAGCTCGGCACCGACCCGGACAAGGCGCAGCAGCTGGTGCAGAACCGCGTCGCGCAGGCCGAGCCGCGCCTGCCCGAGGAGGTGCGCAGCCTCGGCATCACGACGGTCAAGAGCGTCGCCCGACCTGACGATGGTCGTGCACCTGGTGTCGCCCAACGAGCCGCTACGACATGACCTACCTGCGCAACTACGCCGTGCTGCAACGTCAAGGACCGGCTGGCGCGCGTCCAGGGCGTCGGCGAGGTGCAGCATGTTCGGCGCGGGCGACTACTCGATGCGCGTCTGGCTCGACCCGCAGAAGGTCGCCGAGCGCGGCCTGTCGGCGAGCGACGTCGTCGCCGCGATCCGCGACCAGAACGTGCAGGTCGCGGCCGGCATCGTCGGCGCGTCGCCCAGACCTGCACGGCATCGACGTGCAGCTGTCGGTCAACGCGCAGGGCCGCCTGCAGAACGAGGAGGAGTTCGGCGACATCATCGTCAAGACCGGCGCCGACGGCGCCGTCACGCGCCTGCGCGACGTCGCGCGCATCGAGCTGGGCGCGGCCGACTACTCGCTGCGCTCGCTGCTCGACAACAAGGACGCCGTCGCGATCGCCGCATCTTCGCGGCGCCCGGCTCCAACGCGATCGCAGATCTCCGACGACGTGCGCGCGACGATGGCCGAGCTGCAGAAGACCATGCCCGACGGCGTCGACGTACGAGATCGTCTACGACCCGACGCAGTTCGTGCGCGCGTCCATCGAGTCGGTGGTGCACACGCTGCTCGAGGCCATCGCGCTGGTCGTGCTGGTCGTGATCCTGTTCCTGCAGACCTGGCGCGCGTCGATCATCCCGCTGCTCGCCGTGCCGGTGTCGATCGTCGGCACCTTCGCGGTGATGCTAGCCTGTTCGGCTTCTCGATCAACGCGCTGAGCCTGTTCGGGCTGGTGCTGGCGATCGGCATCGTGGTCGACGACGCGATCGTGGTGGTCGAGAACGTCGAGCGCAACATCGCGGCCGGGCTCATCGCCGCGCGAGGCGACCTACCGCGCGATGCGCGAGGTCTCCGGGCCCGATCATCGCGATCGCGCTGGTGCTGGTGCGCCGTGTTCGTGCCGCTGGCCTTCATCAGCGGGCCTGACCGGCCAGTTCTACCGGCAGTTCGCGCTGACCATCGCGATCTCGACGGTGATCTCGGCGGTCAACTCGCTGACGCTGTCGCCGGCGCTCGCCGCGCTGCTGCTGCGCGGCCACGACGCGCCCAAGGACGCGCTCGACGCGCGGCATGGACGCGGTGTTCGGCCGGCTTCTTCGGCGCGTTCAACCGCCTGTTCCACCGCGGCGCCGACGCCTACAGCGGCGGCGTGACGCGGCGCGATCTCGAGCGCAAGGCCGTGATGCTCGGCGTCTACCTGGCTGCTCGCGGCCGCGACCGCTGGGCCTCTTCAAGGCCGTGCCGGGCGGCTTCGTGCCGACGCAGGACAAGCAGTACCTGATCGGCTTCGCGCAGCTGCCCGACGGCGCCACGCTCGACCGCACCGAGGAGGTGATCCGCCGCATGGGCGACATCGCGCATGAAGCAGCCGGGCGTCGAGCACGCCGTCGCCGTTCCCGGGCCTGTCGATCAACGGCTTCACCAACAGCTCCAACCCGGCATCGTGTTCGTGACGCTGAAGCCCTTCGACGAGCGCAAGAGCGCCGACGCTGAGCGCCGGCGCGATCGCGCAGCAGCTGAACCAGCAGTTCGCCGGCATCCAGGACGCCTTCATCGCGATGTTCCCGCCGCCGCCGGTGCAGGGCCTCGGCACCACCGGCGGCTTCAAGCTGGAGCTCGAGGACCGCGGCTCGGTCGGCTACGCAGGCCTGGACACCGCGATGAAGGCCTTCATGGCCAAGGCCTACGCAGGCGCCGGAGCTCGCCGGGCATGTTCTCGAGCTTCCAGGTCAACGTGCCGCAGCTGTACGCCGACATCGACCGCACCAAGGCGCAGCCAGCTGGGCGTGCCGGTGACGGACATCTTCGACACGATGCAGATCTACCTCGGCAGCCTGTACGTGAACGACTTCAACACGTTCGGCCGCACCTACTCGGTGCGCGTGCAGGCGGACGCGCCGTTCCGCGCGCGCGCCGAGGACATCGGCCTGCTGAAGGTGCGCTCGCACCGCCGGCGAGATGGTGCCGCTGTCGGCGCTGATGAAGGTGACGCCGACGCTCGGCCCCGAGCGCGCGATGCGCTACAACGGCTTCCTCGCCGCCGACGTCAACGGCGGCCCGGCGCCCGGCTATTCGTCGGGCCAGGCGCAGGACGCGATCGCGCGCATCGCCGCGGAGACGCTGCCGCCGGGCGTCAGCCTACGAGTGGACCGACCTGACCTACCAGGAGATCCTCGCCGGCAACTCCGCGGCGCTGATCTTCCCGCTCTCGATCCTGCTCGTGTTCCTGGTGCTGGCCGCGCAGTACGAGAGCCTGACGCTGCCGCTGGCGATCATCCTGATCGTGCCGATGGGCCTGCTCGCCGCGATGACGGGCGTGTGGCTCACGCACGGCGACAACAACGTCTTCACGCAGATCGGCCTGATCGTGCTGGTGGGCCTGTCGCGCGAAGAACGCGATCCTGATCGTGGAGTTCGCGCGCGAGCTGGAGTTCGCCGGGACGCACGCCGCTGCGCGCCGCGATCGAGGCCAGCCGCCTGCGGCTGCGCCCGATCCTGATGACGTCGATGGCCTTCGTCATGGGCGTGCTGCCGCTGGTGCTGTCGCTCGGCGCCGGCGCCGAGATGCGCCACGCGATGGGCGTCGCGGTGTTCTCCGGGATGATCGGCGTGACCGCCTTCGGCCTGTTCCTGACGCCGGTGTTCTACGTGCTGCTGCGCGCGCTCACCGGCAACCGGCCGCTCAAGCAGCACGGCGAGGTCCCGCACGACGTCGAGGCGCTTCGGGCGCGGCGTCGGCCATGGCGGATGCGGCGGCTTCGGCGCGCCCGTGCTGGCAGCGCCGCGCCACGACGATGAATCAGGCACGCCATGCCGCGCTGCCAAGGACGCTCGTGCTCGCCTCTCGTCGCTGGCGCTGGTGCTGGCCGGCTCGCGCCGCCGCCCATCGATCCCGCCGTCGCGCCCGCGACGCCCGCCGCCTTCAAGGAGGACGGCGCGCGCGCTTCGCCAACGTCGGGCCGGCCGACGCGCAGCCCGCGCGGCAGCCTGGTGGACGGTCTTCCCGACCCGGTGCTCGACGACCTCGTCCGCGCGCCGATCGCCAACAACACCGACGATCCGCAGGTCGCGGCCGCGCGTGCTCGTGCAGGCGCGCGCGCTGCTGCTGCAGGCCGACGCCCAGCCGCCTGCCCGCAAGTCGGCGCGCGGCGCCGGCGCCTCGCGCGCCGACGGATCCAGCCGGGCTACGGCGCCGCGCCGGCCAGGCCGCAGACGCTCGGCACGCGCCGGCGCGAACGTCGTCCTGGGAGCCGGACTTCTTCGGCGCCTGCGGCGCGCGACACGCAACGCCGCCGCGCTCGACGCACGGTCGCGCGAGGCCGCGCTGCAGAGCACGCGCCTGGCGTCGTGCAGTCCGACGTCGCGCAGGCCTACTTCGAGCTGCGCGCGCTCGACGCCGAGCGCGACGATCGTGCGCCAGACCGTCGCGGCCTACGCCGACACGCTGCGACCTGACCGAGCGCCGCTACCGGCCGGCGACGTCGCCGAGCTCGACCTCGCGCGCGTGCAGGCCGAGGTCGCCGCGACCGAGGTCGCAGGCGCTCGCGCTCGACCGCGACCGCGCGCTGCACGAGCACGCGCTGGCGGTGCTGCTGGGCGAGGTGCCGTCGGGGTTCTCGCTGCGCCGAAGCGACTGGTCGGCGCGCTGCCCGGCGTGCCCGCCGGCGTTGCCGGCGGCAGTGCTCGCGCGCCGCCCGGACGTCGCCGCCGCGCAGCTGCGATGCAGGCCGCCGCAGGCACGCGCCGGCGTCGCGCGGCCGCGTGGTTCCCCGACGTCGCGCTCACCGCCAGCGGCGGCTACGCGTCGACCGCAGCTCTCGGCGACCTGTTCAAGTGGTCGGCGCGCGCGTGGGGCATCGGCGCGCTGCTGTCGCTGCCGGTCTTCGACGGCGGCCGCCGCGAGGCCGGCGTGCAGACCGCGAACGGCGGGATGGGACACGGCGTCGCGCAGCTATCGCGAGCAGGTGCTGGTCGCGTTCCGCGACGTCGAGGACCAGCTCGCCTCGCTGCGCCTGCTGGCCGACCAGGCCGGCGCGCAGAAGGCGCGCGGTCGACGCGGCGACGCGCGCGACGGTGCTGTCCGACGCGCCGCTACCGCAACGGCCTCGTGAGCCAGCTCGAGCTGCTCGATGCGCGCCGCAGCGAGCTCGCCAACCGCCGCGTCGCGGTGCAGGTGCGGCGCCGCGCAGTACCAGGCGACGGTCGGCCTCGTCCGCGCGCTGGGCGGCGGCTGGCGGGCGCAGTCGTGAACGAGAGGCCGCCACCGGATCCGTCCAGCGGAGGGGCGCTCGTCGGCATCGCGGTCGTCATCGTCGCCATTCTGATCCTGGCGCTCGCCTGAGGAAGGTCCCCTCCATGAGCTCGCGCCGCAAGCCCCCGCGCACCGATACCGATTGGCTCGGAACGACGATCATGATCGCTCTTATCGTCGCGGTCATGCTGGTCACCACCCGCTGATCGCGGAGGCCGCGGCACCCGGGGAGGGGACGGCCCCGACGAATGCCGTCAGCGCAGGTGCGGCTTGTGGCCGGCTCGCGCCCGGCGCGCGTGGGCGGCGTGGCGCGGCCGCGGCGCTTTCGCCGCTTCTTCCCCACCCCTTCCTTCGAGCTTCGGCGTGATGTTCTCGTCGATCCACTTCTGGTCCCACCACTCCACCGGCAGCACCGGGACGCCGTCGAGGTAGACGCCGAAGTGCAGGTGGTCGCCGCCCGCGAAGCCGGTCTCGCCGGTCTTGCCGATGATCTGGCGCTTCGTGAGTGCTTCGCCGGGCTTCACGTCGATCTGGCTCATGTGGCCGTACAGCGTGAAAAGCCCGAGGCCGTGGTCGATGATGACGGCGTTGCCGTACAGGCCCAGGTCGCCGGTGAACGCAACCACGCCGCTGTTGGCCGCCTCGATCGGATAGTGCTTCGTGACCGAGAGGTCGTAGCCCAGGTGATAGGCGCTATCGATCGGCTCGCCCTTGTAGGTGTAGGTCCGGTAGTCCGCGAAGTTCGCCTCGACCTTCGAGTTGCTGAGCTGCGCGAACGCGCCGTTCCAGAGGATCTTCGGCGTCGTCTTCCTGGTGACCTCGGCGATCTTGTCCTCGTTTGCCTTGCGCACGCCCTTGTTGACCGCGATGAAGACGTCCTTCACCGACCCCTGCCGCTTGGCGACGTCGTGCAGCAGCGGGATCACCTTGTTCTGGTAGAAGCTGTCCGATAACGCGATCGTGCTCTTCTTGTACTTCACGTGCTTCACCTCGTAGGCGAGCGCCATCTCCCGCGTATTGCCGGCCTTGTCGGTCGCGACGAGCACGGCCCGCGCGGTCGGCGCGGCGTTGTAGGGATGCGCGAAGAGGGCGAAGAAGTAGTCCGGATGGCCCTTGACCACGCCCTGGAAGCCCGGGAAGTAATCGTCGCCGAGCTTCACGCCGGTGCTCGCCGTGTCCGCGGATGACTTGTAGACGATGGCGCCCACGCCGCCGAAGTCGATGTAGCGGTCGTCGGCGACCAGCTCGACGGTGGGCGGCGTGATGTCGATCGTGAGGTTCTTCTCCAGCGCGGCCTCGTTGCCGGCGAACCAGTGCCAGAACGATGCGTCGCGCGCTGTCACGCGCAGGACGGCGGGCCCTTCCTGGATGCCCGAAACCTTCGCCAAGCTGACGGAGATCTTCTTCCCCGGGACCGGCGTCGTGTACTGCTCCGAGGCGAGCGTCTGCGCGGTGCCGCCCTGGGTGAGCGTCGCCGTCAGCGACTTGAGGCCCGAGCCAGGGTCGGTCACCTCGATCTCGAGGGGCGCCAGGCCGAGCACGTCGGATTGGGGCGACAGCGCGATCTGCGGCGGCTCCGATTCGAAGCGCGACCGGAAGTGGTATCCGCCGCCGAGGAGGCCGGCAATGACGATGACGAGGAGGAGAAGGAGAACGGTGGCGGCGCGGCCGCCTTGGAGCCTGCGGGATTCGACGGTGGTCATCTTGCGAGAAAGGAGAGAATCGGGTGCGCCGCCCGAGAGACGAGTTCGGGCGAAACCAGATTCTACCCGGCGGGGACCCCGTCGGCCCGTCGCCCGCGCGCGGGCGACGCTTTACGGAAGGGCTGCTGCCCTAGGCGTGCGTCCGGGCGCCGGAAACGCTCTCCGCAACGTTGGCAACGATGGCGACGAAGAAGGCGATGGTCGTGAAGGCGAAGAAGGCGGTGATCATTTGCGGGCTCCTGGGGAAGTGCGTTGTCGATGGGCCCACTTTAGGGGCCTCGCCCCTGCCCTGCGAGCGGTAAGCGACGAATTGCGGGAAAGTGGGAGTGAAATGCGGGAAACGCGGGGAGTTGACGCACAATGGGCCGTTCTTCCAAGCCGGGGCACCTATGGTCATCTTCGTAGCGGGTTTGCTGCTGTTCTTCGGTGTGCACTCCATCCACATGTCCGCGCAGGGCTGGCGCCGCGCGAGCATCGCGCGCATCGGCGAAGGGCCGTGGAAAGGCGCCTATTCCGTCGTCTCGATCGCCGGCTTCGTGCTGCTGGTCTGGGGCTACGGGCAGGTGCGGGGCCAGATGCCGCTGTGGAACCCGCCTGCGTTCATGCGCTACCTGACGGTGGTGCTGATGCTGCCGGTGTTCGTGCTGTTCGTGGCGCCCTACGTGCCTGGCAACGGAATCAAGGCGAGGCTGCACCACCCGCAGGTCCTCAGCGTGAAGCTGTGGGCGCTTGCGCACCTGCTCTCCAACGGCAACCTGCCGGACGTGATGCTGTTCGGGGCCTTCCTTGTGTGGTCGGTCCTCGCCTTCAGCGCGGCACGGAAACGGGATCGGAGCGCGGGGACGGTCTATTCGCCCGGGACGGCCCGGGGGACGATCGTGTGCGTGGTCGTGGGGCTCGCGATCTACGCGGCGTTCCTCATGGGACTGCACCGCTGGCTGATCGGCGTCGCGCCGATCTGATTCCCGCCCCCTCAGGCCTTCGCGTTCATCTTCCGCAGCCGGTCGGCCATCACCTTCATGATCTGCACGGCGAAGTGCGGCGTGGTCTGCACCATGAAGAGGAAGCGCCGCTCGGGTATGACGGCGAGCTTGCAGGCGGTCTTGGCGATTGCGGTCCCGGTGCGCGGCGCCTGGTCGATGAGGGCCATCTCGCCGAACGGCTCGCCCGGGCCGAGGGTCTCGACCACCGTCGGGCCGATGGCGAGCTCGATCTCTCCCTCCAGGACGACATACATCTCCGCGCCCATGTCGAATTCGCGGAAGATCACCTCCCCTGGCGCGCAGATGCGCGGGTCGGCTTCGGCGTTGAAAAGCTCCAGTCTCACGCCCATGCGCTACGCTCCCCCTGGTCGGCACCGCGCTCCGGTTTGTGCGCATCATAATCCGAAGGCGGCAAATGCGCCGTCCGGGACCATGAGGCTACAGCCCGGCCTTCGCGAGCAGCTCCTCGAGCCGCTTGCGCAGCGGCGCGCTCGTCAGCGGATAGTTGTCGAGCCAGGTGCGCACCGTGAAGCCGCGATCCAGCGCGCGGATCTCCTGCACCTGCCAATCCGCGGCGGCGCGATCTCCCGCGGCCGCCGATGCCGCGGCGAGATAGATGTGCGATTCGAGATCCGCGGGGTTGCGCGCCACCGCTTCCCTGAGGTTGATCCGCGCCTGCTCGAGGTCGTCCTCGAACAGGTACGCGCGGCCCAGCAGCAGGTAGTAGAGATAGCCGCTTTCCGGGGCGAGCCGCATGGCGGTGCGCAGGAGCGCGATCGACTTCTCCGGCTCTCCCATGTACGTGCGGATCCCGCCCATCAGCGCGTAGGCGTCCGCGAACGAGCGATTGAGCTCGATCGCGCGCTCGAGCGAGGCGATCGCCTGCTCGTGATGACGGCCCTGCGCTTCGACGAAGCCGAGCGCCCAATGGACCTCCGCGATGTCCGGGTCGATGAGGCGCGCGCTTTCCGCGAGGGCCCTCGCACGCTCGAGGTCGCCCGGTTCCGGCGCCGTGCCGCGCAGGCGATGGTCGATCGCGTAGGTCATCGCGAGGCCCGCGTACGCGCGCGCGAAGCGGGGATCGAGCTCCACCGACTTGCGGTAGAGCTCGCGCGCCTCCCGGTTCTCGGCCGGCCCGCGCGCGAGGAACAGCGCCTGCGCGCGCAGGAAGAGGTCGTAGGCCTCGAGGCTGCTCGTGTAGCGCCGCGCGACGCGTTCGCGCTCGGCGTCGCTCACCTTCGCGGGCAGCGATCCCACGAGCTTCTTCACGATCTCGTCCTGCAGCGCGAACAGGTCGCCGAAGGGGCGCTCGAAGCGCTCCGACCAGAGCTGCCGGCCGGTGCGGGTGTCCACGAGGTGCACGTTGATGCGCACCGTGCGGAAGTCGCGCTGCACGCTGCCGGAGACGACGTAGCGGGCGGCGTGCGCCGTTCCCGTCGCGGCGATCACGCGCAGCGGCGATAGCCGCCCCAGGTCGGTGGTGAGGTCGTCGCTGATGCCGCGCGCGAAATAGGCCTGGCTGCTGTCGCTGCCGATGGACTCGAACGGCAGCACCGTCACGGCGAGGTACGGCCCGAGGAGCTCGTCGGCGGAGTCGCCGGCCGCGGGCGGGACGCCAGTGCTCGTGTTCGGACGCAGGGCGAGATAGCCGCCGGCGATCGCCAGCACGGCGACGGCGCCGCCGATCCACGGCCACCAACGGCGCGCGGGCGGCCGCGCCGGCGAGGCCCCGATCGCGGCGGATTCCGGACCCACCCGCGCCTTCAACCGGTAGCCGCGCTTGGCGATCGTCTCGATGTACGCAGGCGACTGCGGGTCGTCGCCCAGCGCGCGGCGCAGCTTGCCGATGCTCTGGCTCAGGGCCTCGTCGCCCACGACGAGCCCGGGCCAGATTGCGGCGAAGAGCTCCTCGCGGCTCACCACGGCGCCCGCCCGGTCGGCGAGCAGCGCCAGCACGTCCATGGCCTTCGGCTCGATGCGCACGGTCTGGTCCCCGCGGCGCAGCTCGTTCGTGCCGGGATCCACGGCCCAGTCCCCGATGGTCAGGCGCGATCGGCCATTCATACGAAAACCATCACCGTTCCGTCAGGCGTTTTGCTTCCACGGAGGCAACGATTCATCGCCGAGCCACGAAAGTCAACTCGGCGCGTCCCAACTTCCAAGGAGTTGCCCATGAAGGCATTTTTCGCGAGTCTCGCACTGGTTGCCGCGGCGCTGTGCCTTGCCGTCCCCTCGGCGAGCGCACACGAGGCCCTCAACCTCAAGAACCTGGGCCAAAAGAAGGTGGAAACCCTGCCGGCCGGGGAGCTCTACTGGCGCATCGCGACCTTCCCCTCGATCGCGGACGCGCAGTCCGCAGCGGGTCCGTACGGCCTGGCGGTTCAGTCGCGCGACGGCAAGGCCTGGCTCTTCACGCTTGGAGCCAAGGACGCCCCCGGCCCCGGCACCCGGGTGGCCGAGGTCGGGCCGATCCCACCGTTCCCCGCCCGCGACTACCTCCTGCGGATCAACGAGGCGACGGGCGAGCCGGGCGCCACCACCTCCGTGCACTCGCATCCGGGCTCGGAGGCCTACTTCGTGCTCGACGGGGAGCAGAGCGTGCGCGGCCCCAAGGGCGTGCTGAAGATCCACCCCGGCCAGTCGAGCGCGGGCAACGGGGCCTACGTTCCCATGCAAGTGACGAGCACCGGCGCAACGGGCCTGCATGCCCTCGTGATGTTCCTTCTCGACGCGAACCAGCCGTTCTCGTCGCCGGCGCACATGCCGTGACCCGCGCTTACTTGATGACCAGCCGGTCCTCGCGAATGTAGCCTTCGAACTTCGGCCCGGCGCGTGACTTCACTCGCCACCACGCACCGCCCGTCGACTGGATGAGCACGAGCGAGCCGGGGTTGAGCTCGATGACGACCGCGGACTTGAGGCTCGGGCCCGCGCGCACGTTGCTGCGACCGCGCGCGACGGTGCGCGCGGTCTTCCAGGGCGGCGCGGCGGCAGCGACCGGCGCCGGTTCGGCCGCGACTTGCCCGGCGGCCGCGTATGCCGACGGCTGGCCGCAGGTGGCGAAGATCGAGTCCAGGTCCCGGTCGTAGGGCGTGATCTCGAAGTGCAGCTGCGCGCTGCTGCGCGACCACCCCTTGGGCAGGGCGACGTCCTGCACGATGGCGATCGCGGCGCACGCGCGCAGCATCGACGGTTGCAGCCCGCGCGCCATCGCGTCGCCGATCTGGTTCACGTGCCAGCTCGCGTCCAGCACCTGCTGCACGGTCTGCGCGTCGCCTGCTCTCCCCGGACGGATGCACACCAGGCGCGGCATCCTCGTGGGGCGCAGGCCGCCCGGATCGGTGGGCGCGGTCTGGTTTGCCAGCTCGATCGCGATCGTCCCCGTGCCTTTCTCACAGGACACGTACGCGCTCGAATAGACCTTCGCCTTTCCGATCGGCGTCACGAGCGCGGTCCGCGTATGCGCGAAGCGGATCGCGCCGAGGACCGGGTGGTCCGCGTCGTGGATCTCCCACTCGAGGCGCGAGTCCATTGCGCGCTGCCTGCCGAGCGCGGCTGCCGCATCCTCGGAGCGCACGGGCGCGCTCCCCAGGAAGAAGAGAACCGGGAGGGCGGTTGCAAGCGCTCGCGGCCTCACGGAGCCATGCGCCCGCTCAATTCGCCAGATGCAGGATGCGCACTTCCCCCTTCACCAGGTCCGGCACGTACAGCATGTCGCCCATCACGCACAGGTCCGCCGGGCCCTTGAACCCCTTGCCCAGCACCTGCACTTCCTTCTTCGGGCCGAAGCGGAACACCGATCCGCTGTCCCAGTCGGTGACGAGCAGCGTGCCGTCGGGCCGCTCGTACAGCCCGTCGAGGCGGCCGATCGGCTGCGAGAGCTCCGTGACCGTCCCGTCGGCGCCCATCGAGTAGATCGCCTTGTGGTGCTCGGGCGACTCGAAGCCCACCATGAGCAGGCTGCCGTCCTTCGCGGGCCAGAGGCCATTCGGGAACACCCCCTTGTGCGCCCAAACGACGCTCACCTTCGGCTGCACCGCGGCGTCGAGGTAGTCCGCGGGCTCGACTTTGAAGAGCTGGTCGCTGCGGTTGTCGCTCACGTACGCCGCGCCGTTCATCACCGTGACGTCGTTCGCGAACTCGATGCCGGGCAGCTCCAGCCTGCGGCCCTTGCGCGTCCCGGTGTCGAAGATCCAGAGCGAGTCTATGTCGGTGGCCCACAGGCGCGTGCCGACGATCCAGAGCCCCTTCGGTTTGTTCATCGTCACGTCGAACGCGCGCTTCTCGATGATCTTGCCGTCCGGCGCGACCTTGCTGATGTAGCCCAGGCCGTCCTTCGCGGGCGGGTTGGGCTTCGGACCGCCGAACTGGCTCACCCAGAGCACGTGGTGCTCCGTGTCGCAGCCCACCGATTCCGGCCAGCCGAATCCCGGCGCGACCGTGTCGGAGAGCACCTTGATCGGCGTGGAGACCTCGGGCGCCGAGGCCTGGTAATAGGTCGGGGTCGGAGTCGAGGTCGCGCATGCGGCCAGCAGCAAGCAGGCGCAACTCAGCAGCACGGTTCTCGAGCGCATATTCCCTCCGGTGGATGCACTTTTCGGTTTCGCCTGCAGGAGATGAAAACGATAACTCCAGGCCCTGATTTCGTCTAGCGTACACCAGGCCGCAGCGCAAACCGGGGTGTAGCATGTATCGGATTCGAGAGGGCCACATGAGCCGGGATCCTGCCAAGCTGGACCGCATCGTTGCCGAGGCCCGTCGCGCAGCCGAGACGCGCGAGCGCAGCTACCGGGAACAGGCGCTGAAGATCTATCCCTGGATCTGCGGGCGCTGCACGCGCGAGTTCACGCGCGCCAACCTGCGCGAGCTGACCGTCCACCACCGGGACCACAATCACGACAACAATCCGCCCGACGGCAGCAACTGGGAGCTGCTGTGCCTGTACTGCCACGACAACGAGCATCAGCGCCAGCTGGAGGCGGCCGGCGGAGCGGGCGAACCTTCCGCCAGCAGCCGCGTATCGACCCACAACCCCTTCGCCGATCTCAAGGAGCGGCTGGCAAGGAAGCAGCCGCGGTGATGGCGCCGGTCACTTCCGGTCGAAGACGAGGCACGTGGTCGTGCCGTGCGCGTAGAGCTTGCCGTCCGGGCCCACGAGCCGGCCCTCCGAGGTCGCCACCTGGCGTCCGGAGTGCACGATCCGGCCCTCGGCGCGCACGACGCGCACCGACTCGGTGAGCGGGCGCACCAGGTTCACCTTGAACTCCGCCGTGGTGTAGCCCTTGCCCGCGGGCAGTGTCGAGGCCACCGCGCAGCCCATCGCTGAATCGAGCAGCGTGGCGAACCAGCCGCCGTGCACGGTGCCGAGCGGATTGTAGTGCTCGAGGCGCGGCCGGCCCTGGAAGAGGGCGAATCCCGGCTCGACGCGCAGCAGGAGGAAGTCGAGCGTGGCGCTCATGGGAGCCCGCGGGATCTTGCCCGCGATCATCGCGGAGAGCATCTCGAGGCCCGTGAGCCCCTCGACCTGCTCGGGGCGCGCAACGCCCGTCGCCCCGGTAATGCGCGCGCGCACCGCGTCTTCCTCGGCGAGCCACTGCGCCGTCGTGTCGTCCATGTCGATCGCTCCTTCCGGAGCCCGCCTTCGGGCCGCAGCGCTCAGGATAGTCGATCATGGTCGCGCGCTGGATCGCCGGCCGGCTGCCACGCGCGATCCCGTTGCCGCCTTGGCCTACTATTTCCTGCTCGCGGTGTTCGCGCTGATGCCGGCGTTCGTGCAGCGTGGAGGTTCGCAGTGAAGGTTTTCGCGACGCTGGTATTGTTGGTGTCCATGGCCGCCAATGCCCGCCCCAGTCTCGAGGAAGTCCGCGCGCAGATGGGCATCCCGTCCACCGGCGAGGTGCGCGGACAACGCGACGCGGTGGGCTACGCGACCACGCCGGCGGCCATGGCCAAGGTCTGGGAGCTCTCGGCGCGCGGACCCATGCCCGAATCGCTGGGCGGGAAGGCTGCGCCGGGCGTGATCGCGGTGATCGGCCCGCACGACGACTACGTGTACGCCGCTCGGGTCTATCGCGAGGTGTTCCCGCTCGTGACCGCCAAGACCGTGGTGATCGTCGGCGTCTTCCACGGCTACCGGAAATTCGGAGCCCGCGACCAGCTGGTCTTCGATCCCTATCGCGCGTGGCGCTCGCCCGACGGCGAGATCGCGGTCTCGCCGCTGCGCGACGAGCTCGCCGCCGCGCTGCCGAAGGACATGGCGGTGAAGGACGCGGCGGCGCACGACGGCGAGCACAGCATCGAGGGCATCGCGTACTTCCTCAGGCACGCGCGGCCCGACGTGGAGATCGTGCCGGTCATCGTCCCGGCGGCGTCGTTCGAGCGGCTCTCCGCCATGGCCTCGAGCCTCGCCGAGGCGCTCGCGGGTTCGATGCACGAGCGCGGCTGGAAGCTTGGCCGCGACGTCGCGATCGTGATTTCGACCGACGGCACGCATTACGGCGAGGACTTCAAGTACGCGCCCTACGGCGCGGGCGGCGTCGCGGCGCTCGAGCAGGCGATGGCGCATGACCGCAAGCTGGTGCGCGACACGCTGGGCGGGGCGCTCACGGCGCAGGCGTCGCGCGCGTTCTTTTCCACCGTGGTCGATCCCGCGCACCCCGACCAGTACCGCGTCACCTGGTGCGGGCGCTTCTCGGTCACGTTCGGGACGCTCTTCCTCGAGCAGACCGCACGCCGCCTGGGCCTGCCGCCGCCGCAGGGTATTCCGCTGGCGCTCGGGGTGAGCGTCGATACGCCCGAGCTCGCCGTGCGCGATGTGGGCGTGGGACCGACGGCACCCGCGAACCTCTATCACTTCGTGACGCTGCCCGCGGTTGCGTATCGCTGAGATGACCGCGCCACCGATCGCCTACATGGAGCGCACGCGCGACTGGTACCTCGCGCTGGGCTACGGCAATCCCTATCGCTGGGCGCATCACGACGACGTCCCGTTCCATCGGTTGGCGCGGCCGCTCGCGGGCTCCACCGTTGCGCTGGTCACCACCGCGGCGCCGTACCAGCCGGGCAAGGGGCCGCAAGGCCCCGGCGCGCCGTACAACGCCGCGGTGAAGTTCTACCGCGTGTACTCGGGCGACAGCGCGATCGACCACGACGTGCGCATCGCCCACGTGGAGATCGACCGCGTGCACACCAGCATGGAGGACAGCGGCACGTGGTTCCCGCTGCCGCTCCTGCGCGAGGCGGCGCGGCGCGGACGGATCGGCGCGCTGGCGAAACGCTTCCACGGCATGCCCAGCAACCGCAGCCAGCGCCACGTGCTCGAGGCCGACGTGCCGGAGCTCCTCGCGCGGCTGCGCGAGGACGCCGCCGATGCCGCTGTGCTCGTCCCCAATTGCCCCGTCTGCCACCAGACGCTCTGTCTCGCCGCGCGCCACCTCGAGGCGAACGGCATCGCGACCGTGGTGATGGGCTGCGCACTCGACATCGTCGAGCATTGCGGCGTGCCGCGCTTGGTCTTCAGCGACTTCCCGCTCGGCAACGCGGCGGGCCGGCCGCACGACCGCGCTTCCCAGGAATCCACGCTCGAGCTGGCGCTGGCCACGCTCGAGTCGGCGACGGGCCCGCGCACCACGATGGAGAACCCGTTGCGCTGGAGCGAGTCCGATGCGTGGAAGCGCGACTACATGGACGTGGAGCGCCTTACCCCCGGGGAGATCGCGCGGCTGCGCCGGGAAAACGACGCGGCCAAGGCGATCGCGAAGGGGCTGCGCGAGTCGCCTGCGCAGGGCCTCAATACTTGATGTCGATCGGTGAACCCCACGGTGCCGGTACGACGGCCCGATCGTCGTGAGCTCGAGGGAGCCGGTGTCGTCGGCGTACCCGTCGATGCGCAGATGCTCCTGCCGGAGCAGGTTGTTGGCGTAAACCCGCAGCTCGGCTGCGGGCGAGATCTTCCAGAGGCCGTAGAGGTCGAGGTTGCGCGAGGCGGACGTGTACGTGGTCTGGGTGAGCGAGATGCGCACCGGGCCGCCGGTGTGGAATCCGAAATTGCCGCCGATGGTGAGCGGCCGCGCGGCGAGCTTGTAGTCGAGCCCCACATTGGCGCTCCACCGGATTTGCTGCGCGAGCCGGTTGTCGGGTCCGGGAAGGTAATCCACCGACGACCAGTGGTGCGACACGTTGGCGTGCACATCGACGGAGGGCGCGCCGGCGACCAGGGTTGCCAGGTTGAACTTCGTGTCGAGCTCGATGCCCTTCACCTCGGCGCGGCCTTCGTTGGCCGGGCGCGTGATGAACGTGCCGTTCACGTCGAGCAGCTCGCGCAGGATCACGCTGTCGATGCGCCGCTCGTAGGCGGAGGCGCTGAAGACTCCGCCGCCCGCGAAGTAGTGCTCGTAGGCGAGGTCGAGTCCCCAGGCGAGCTCCGGCTGCAGGCCCGGATTGCCCTGGAAGTCGGGCGTGGTGGCGCTGTTGTTGTTGGCGATGTAGCGCCGCGGCATCAGGTCGAACGTGTTCGGCGCCTTGTAGGTCCGGGCCAGGCCCGCGCGCAGCTGGTCCTTCTCGGTGCCCGGCAGCCGCCACAAGGCCTGCACGATCGGGCTCCACACGCCGGAGCGGGTCTTCACCTGCGCGAACGTGTTGCCCGTGCTGCGCGTGTCGATCCCCTCCCAGCGCAAGCCGAGGTAGAGCGAGGCGCGCGAAGTGATGTCCCAATCGTCCTGCGTGAACAGTGCGAGCCGGTTCACGCGCGCGTCGTACGACTCGTCGATATCGGCGGTGATCGTGCCGTCCGGCGTGGCGTCGACCTGCAAGCGGTCCTCGGTGCGCCGCGCGTGCTCCCCGTCCCAGCCCGCGACCAGCGCGTGGCCGGCCACGAGCGGGAAGGTGTACTTGCCCTTGAGCGTCACGCCGTCGTCCGTGCTGTGCCCGTTGATGACGCGATGCAGGATGTAGGTGTCCGCGTCGTCGAACCCGTCGAAGATGGCCTGGGTCGTGCGATGGTTGTAGTTGATGCCGAGCCGGGCCTCGATCCGCGCATCGTTGTCGAGGCGGCGGCTCCAGGCGAGGCCGTTGCGCAGGCTGCCGCCCGATGCCGTGTACCAGAGGTTGTTCGACGCGTACGTGGGTGGTGTCCCGAGGTAGGTCCTCGACCGGTCGTCGAATGTCCCCGTGAAGCCGCTGTAGTTCACGAACGGCTCCCAGGTGAGCGTATGGTCCTTCCCCAGGTTCCAGGTGAGCTTGGGGGACAGCCCGATGTGCTCTCCCCAGCCGCGGCTCGGCGATTCGGTCACGTAGTCCAGGTCGGGCGTGGCTTGCGCGTCCCGGCCGCGCTGCTCCGCGACTTCGGTGGCGTGGAAGTGGAACGTGCCGATGGACACGGGCGCGGTGTAGCTCAACGCGCCGGCGCGGTCGGAAAGCTCGCCGCTCGCGCTGGTCGAGACCTGCCCGTTGGCCATGCTCGCGCCCAGCTTGAGCTCCTCGTGCCGCTGCGAGACCACCTTGCGCAGCACGATGTTGATGGTGCCGGCGATGGCCTGGGTGCTGAACTCGGCCGTGGCGCTGCGATAGATCTCGATGCGCTCGACCAGGTCGGGCGAGAGCGTCTCGATCGAGAATCCCGGTGGCACCGGCTCGCCGTCGAGCAGGATCTGCGTGTAGGCGCCCAGGCCGCGCATGCTGATCGTGCCGCCGCCCCGTCCATCGCTCTCCACCGTGATGCCCGGCAAGCGCTTCACGGCGTCGAGCAGCGTGGTGTCTCCGTACTTGATGAGCTCGTCATGTTTCACGACGATCTTGGCGGCGGTCGAATCCCGGCGCTGCTCGACCTCGTTCGGGGCCTGCACCTCGATCTTCTCGAGCTTCTTGGGAGGGGTCTTGCTCTCGTCCGTGGGAGGCTTGTCCTCGCTCCGGGCCAACGGCGGCGCGGCGAGGACGGCCCACAGGCAGGCGAAGAGAACGACACGCCTCATCGGTGGATCGACTCCTCGAATCCGGCCTCGCGCTGGTGCCGGATGGCGTGGACCATGATGCGATCGAGCGCCGCCTGGTACTCGTAGATCGCGATGTAGCCGGTGCGGTCCCGCGAGGCGACCAGCTCGCGAAGCTCCCCGCTCACGACCCTTCCCACGAGCGGATGCGCTTCGAGGATCTCCACGGCCCGCATGATGAGCCCGGCGGTGGCCATCGCCGAAGCAGGATCGTCGGCCTGCAGAAAGGCGGCCAGCCGTGCCAGGTCGCCAAGTGCGCCCTGGGTGTAGAGCAGGGATGGCAAAGGCCTAGCGCTGCTTGCGGGGTACGCGAATGCGCTTCGGTTTGGCGGGCCGTTTGCCGGCCGTCCTTTCGGCGAAGAAACGCTTCACGTCCTCGTGGGAGTACGCTATTCCAGTGCGTGCGAAGTGCGCGGCGGATGCGCGCGCCGAGTCGAGGAATTTCCGCCACCTCTCGTCGCGCGCGACCTTCTCGGCGATGGCCTCGACCATGTAGGCGTGAGGCGTTTGCGCGGCGCCCGGGGCGAGCGCCGCCACCTTTCCCTTGAGGTCGTCGGGAAGCTTGAGCGAAGTGGTGTTTGCCATGGTCAAATCCTTCTGGTGTTACCAAGGTAACACTTCGCCTCCCGCCTCGGCAAGGGGCGCTCGTCCCGCGATGCCGCGTCCATTGGCCACCCCTAGTCCAGGGTGCTCTTGACCACCTCACCGCCGCGCACGATGACGGGGATCCTCTTCCCGTCGGAAGCGACGATGCCGATGTCCTTCAATGGATCGCCGTCCACCAGCAGCAGGTCGGCAAGCGCGCCCGGCGCGACGCAGCCCAGCTTGCCCTCCATCATCATGAGCTCCGCGTTGGTCGAGGTCGCCTGGCGCAGCAGCTCGAGCGGCGTGAACACCTCGCTGCGGATGGTGAACTCGCGGCACTCCTGCGTGTAGGTCGAGCCGAGCAGGTCGGTGCCGAAGCCGATCTTGACGCCCGCGGTGCGCATCTTGTCCATGCCCGAGATGGCCTGCTTGTAGGCGTACTCGGCCTTCTCCTGGCTCTCGGGCGGGAAGCCCAGCTTCGGCCCCGCCTCGACCAGCGCGAAGCAGATCGCCATCGTCGGCACGATGTAGGCGCCGCGGGAGGCGACGAAGCGCGCGGTCTCGTCGTCGATGAGCGTGCCGTGCTCGATCGAGCGCACGCCGAACTCGACGCAGCGGCGCACCGCGCTCGCCGGGTGGCAGTGCGCCGCGGCGTACGTCCGGCGCTCGGTGCATTCGCCCACGATCGCGCGGATCTCGTCCTCGCGGTACTGGTTCATCCAGATCGGATCGGTCGGCGAGGCGACGCCGCCCGAGCCCATGATCTTGATGCAGTGCGCGCCCTGGCGCAGCTCCTCGCGCGTGGCGCGGACGCACCTCGTCCACGCCGTCGGCGATCTTGCAGAAGGCGTTGAAGACGCCGCACGCGCACATCGCGTGGTAGTCCGGCTGCTCGAAGAGCTGGCGCATGTCGCCGTGCCCGCCCGTCATCGACATCATCTTGCCGGCGTAGAAATAGCGCGGCGCGCGCACCAGCCCGTCGGCGATGGCTTTGGCGAGCGAGTAGTCGCCGCCGCCGATGTCGCGCACGCTGGTGAAGCCGCAGTCGAGCAGGTGCCCCAGCATGCGCGCCGCGTGCGCCGTGCGGTACGCGGCCCCGAGCGCCTCGACGCGATGGATGTTCACGTCGCTCGCGTACGCGTGCATGTGCGCATCGATGAGGCCCGGCATGAGCGTGCGCCCGCCGGCGTCGATCACGCGCGCATCCGCCAGCGCCTTGGTCGGCTTCGCCGACACTTCGCGGATCGTCCCGCCGTCGACCAGCACGCTCATGCCCTCGGCGCATTGGGCGTCTTTCCCGTCGAATATCCGGGCGTTCCTGAAGATCAGCGCGGGCATTCTAGCGGCGCGACGCGACGAGTTTCGCGAGCGCGATGTCGCGCTCCCGGTTTCCTTCCTTGCCGAGGATGCTCACCCCGAAGCCGCCTTTGGAATCCAGGGCACTGATGATGTAGCCGCCGCCGGTGAACGGCGCGCCCTTGATGCCGACCGCCTTCGATCCCACCCCGGGGACGTCGACCCCGCCGGCCTGCTCCTGCGCCGCGATGGTGAATCCCATGTGCTGTGCGTCGGCGAGCGTCACAATCACGCGCGTTCCCCCGTCCCCTTGCCAGGTGCATTTCCCGAGCGTCCCGGGAATCGGTGGCCCGGCGATTCCTTCGCCGACCTTGACGCCGGTCGCCTTGGCGATGTCGCCCGGGCCGAGCAGCGAGCACGCAGGGCCGCTGCCCGCCACCGCGCAGGTCACGCTACCGATGCCAATCGTGGTTGCGAAGCAAACCGCCAGATATGGGGACAAACGGCGACGCATTTTACCGGCCTCCCACCGAAGATGAGGACGGTAATGATAGCCCGGCGAGGCGCGCCCAGAGTACCCCGGGAATTTGACCGCATTGTGTCGGCCTTGGATCGGGCGTCATCGATTGAACATGGATTCGCAATCATGCTGTCACGCTCGAATCCTAGATTGGGCTGCGCCAGTCGCGCAGTCCCGTATCAACCAACCAATCGAGGTTCGACATGAAAAAGTCAGTGATGGCGATCGCCATGCTCGCCGCCATGGCGGGCAGCGTCCAAGCCAATGAAGGTCACATGCCGGCAGGCGTCGCGCCGCTCGACCACGTGTTCCTGATCATGATGGAGAACCACGGCTTCAGCCAGATCATCAGCAATCCCAACGCGCCCTTCGTGAATCTGTACGCGCACCAGGCCAATCTCGCGACGAACTACTTTGCCATCGGGCACCCGAGCCTGACCAACTACCTCGAGGTGGTCGGCGGATCCAACTTCGGCGTGCAGAGCGACAACAGCCCGGACTGGCACAACGGCCATTGCACGCCCAATCTGCAGTCGGGCGCGCCGAACACCGACGTGCCGGCGAGCCCGAACGTTTGCCCGATCGCGGGGCAGGGCATGGATGCCGCCACGCCGGCGGTCGATACCGTCAACGAGATCTCGAATCCCGGCGACGTCCTGCTGAATGTCGACGGGGTGCAATCGATTCCGGCGGCGCAAACTGCCGGCGAGACCATCGGGGACCAGTTGGTCGCGCACCACCTGAGCTGGAAGAGCTACCAGGAGAGTCTGCCGCCTGCCGGCGCGGATGGGATCAACTCCAGCGATGGCGTCTTCACGAACAACACCGACTTCAGCACCATCACGCCCACGCTGAGCCCGCCCCTTGCCAGCGGCGACATCGTGAGCCTCTATGCGGCCAAGCACAATCCGTTCGTGTATTTCCAGAGCGTGCAGCAGGGCCGCAACCGCAACAACAGCCTGGCAAACTCGGTGGGGTTCGACGGCAGCGGCGGGCTCTACGCGGATCTTGCCTCCGGGGACGTGCCGTCCTTCGCGTTCATCGCGCCCAACCAGTGCAACGACCAGCACGGCCGCGGCAATGCCGGGGCGTTCTGCAACTACGACCCGCTCTCGGACGGCAGCCAGGCGGGCCTCAACCCGGCGCTCATCATCCGCGGCGATCAAACAGTCAAGACGCTGGTTGCCGCGATCAAGAGCTCGCCGGTCTGGAGCCGGGGCCACAACGCGATCGTCGTCCTGTGGGACGAGAACGACTACAGCATCCAGCCGAACACCAACCGGGTGGCGCTGATCGTGGATACCAATTACGGCAGGCACGGGGTCCAGAGCAACACGCGCTACAACCATTTCTCCTTGCTGAAGACGCTCGAGGCGGGATTCCAGATTCCCTGCCTGAACCACGCCTGCGACCCCGACGTCCAGGTGATGAGCGACCTGTTCGCGAACCACTGACGGCCGCCGGGAAACCGCCGGCAACGCCCGCTGCGGGGCATGGGAGCTCCCGTGCCCCGCAGTTCCCGATGCCTCATAATGCCGCGTCCACTCTTGTGGCGACGGAGACGGCATTGTTTCCCGGCGAGATGGTTCTCGAGCGCGTGCGCCTGCGCCTCATCGACGAGCGCGATGTCCCTGCGCTCTTCGCCACCTACTCCGATCCGCAGACCTCGCGCTATCTCGCCCGCCCGCCGATGACGCAGGTGGTCCACGCGGAAGAGATGCTCGCGAAGATCAAGGCGGGCTACGCGGACGCCAGCAGCCTGCAGCTCGCCATCGAGCGCCGGGCCGACGGCGCCTTCCTCGGCGTGTGCCTGCTGTTCAACTTCCACAAGGCCAGCGCCCGCGCGGAGATCGGCTACATCCTCGCGCGCGAGCATTGGTCGCGGGGCTACATGGCCGAGGCGCTGCCCGCTCTCATCGACCACGCGTTCGGGCCCCTCGAGCTCAATCGGCTCGAGGCCGACATCGATCCGCGCAACGCGGCCTCGGCGCGCGTGCTCCAGCGCTTCGGCTTCAGGCGCGAGGGCCTGTTGCGCGAGCGCTGGATCGTGCGCGGTGAACCCTCCGACTCGGCGATCTACGGCCTGCTGCGAACGGAGTGGTTCGCCCGTCTCCCCGGCGCGCCTCGGAGCCTCGCGTCGAACTCGAACGGTTCCGGATAGCGGGGGCGCGCGGCGACCGCAAGCCTTCCCCGGCCTAGCGCCTGTGTACGTTGTCGAACAGACGGTCCGGGCGCCCCGGTGCAGCATTCGTCCATGCGCATCCCGACCGTCATGGGTGGACTGATGCTGGCTGCGTACGGTTGCGCGTCGGTATCTCCGCAGCGTACGGCTCCATACGAAGTGCCGGCTGCATGGTCCTTGCCGGACGTCTCCGCGACGACCGGCACCGCGTCGCTCGCGCAGTGGTGGATGCGCTTCGACGACCCCCTGCTCGCACGCCTGGTGGTCGCAGGCCCTGCGGGCCAACACCAGCGTGAAGGGCGCGGAAGCCTCGCTGCGCCAGGCGCGCGCCCTGCGTGACGTCGCCGCGGCGGCTTTGTGGCCGAACGTCGGCAGCTCCGCGTCGGCGCAGCGCGGCGTGGCGGGCGGGCATAGCACGGGGAACGCCTTCCGGGCGGGCCTGGACGCAAGCTGGGAGCTCGACATCTTCGGCGCCAATCGCAGTGCGCTGGCGGCGAGCGAAGCGAGCGCCGCGGCCGGTGCCGCGAGCCTGGGCGAAGTGCAGGTTTCGATCGCCGCCGAAGTGGCGCTCGCCTACATCACGCTGCGCAATGGGCAGGTACGCCTGGCCATCGCCAATGACAACCTGGCGAGCCAGCTCGAGACCTTGCAGATCACGCAGTGGCGCCTGCAGGCGGGCCTGGTCTCGTCCCTGGATGCCGAGCAGGCCGCCGCCACCGCCGAGCAGACCCGTGCACAGGTGCCAGCGCTGCACACCGCCATCGAGCAAAGCAGCCATGCGCTCGCGGTGCTGACCGGCCAGCCGCCGGCGGCCTTGTCGGCGGTTCTGGCCGCGCCCGGCCCGGTGCCGCAGGCGGCCGATGCCCTGACGCTCGCCATTCCCGCCGAGACGCTGCGCCAGCGTCCCGATGTGCGCGCCGCGGAATACCAGGTGAGCGCGGCGCTCGCCCGCGTTTCCGGGGCCGAGGCAGCGCGCGCCCCGAACTTCCAGCTCGGCGGTTCGTTGGGCCTCGCCGCATCGACCCTCGGCGCGCTCGCGAGCCGCGCGTCGGTGGTCGGTGCGCTGCTCGCGAGCGTGTCGATGCCGGTGTTCGACGCCGGCGCCCTGCGTGCGCAGGTGCGCGCGCAGCAGGCCGCGCTGGATCAGGCATACGCGGCCTATGACGCGACGGTGCTCGCGGCGCTGCAGGAAGTGGAGGATGCCTTGATCGCATTGCGCGCAGATCGCGAGCGCCTCGCGTACCTGCAGCGCGCCGCGGAGGCTGCAAGCAACGCGGCGCTGATGGCGCGCCAGCGCTACGGCAGCGGCCTCATCGACTTCCAGACCGTGCTCGATACCCAGCGCACGCAGCTCAACACGCAAGACAGTGTCGCCGGCGCCAACGCCGACCTCAGCGCCGACCACGTCCGGCTGTACAAGGCGCTGGGCGGGGGCTGGCGTCCCGATGCCGATGCCGCGCCGCGCCCCGATCGAAACGCAACCCAAGGTTCCCCATCATGAGCACGACTCCCCCCGCAGCGGCGCCGCCCCCCGGCCCCGACGCCACGACGGACATCAAGACGCTGCTCGACGAGCCCCCGTCGTCGGCCTGGTATCGCCGCGGCAGCCTGTGGGGCGGCGTCGTCCTCCTGGTGCTGGTAGCGGGCGGGGCGTGGTACTGGGAAGCGCGCAAGAGCGCGAACGCCGCGCCGAGCTACTCCACGCAGACGGTGGCGCGCGGCGATCTCACGCTCAGCGTCACCGCCAACGGCACGTTGCAGCCGACCCGTTCCATCAGCATCGGCAGCGAGCTGTCGGGCACGGTGCTCAAGGTCAATGTCGACGTGAACGACCAGGTCAAGAAAGGCCAGGTCCTGGTCGAGCTCGACACCGCCAAGCTGCGCGACCAGATCCTGCGCTCGCGCGCTTCGCTGGCCGCCGCCACCGCGAAGGTCGCGCAGACCGCGGCCACCATCCAGGAGGCGACCGCGGCCCTGGGCCGCCTCGAGGAAGTCGAGCGCCTGTCGGGCGGCAAGGTTCCGTCGAAATCGGAGCTCGATGCGGGACGGGCCACGCTCGCCCGCGCGATCGCCGACGATGCCAGCGCGCGCGCCGGCGTGAACGATGCGCAGGCCGCGCTTTCCACCGACGAGATCAACCTGTCGAAGGCCTCGATCACCGCGCCCGACGACGGCGTGGTCCTCACGCGCAGCGTCGATCCCGGCAATGCCGTCGCGGCATCGCTGCAGGCGGTGACGCTGTTCACGCTCGCCGAGGACCTGAAGAAGCTGCGCCTGTGGGTCTACGTCGACGAGGCCGACGTGGGCTCGGTGGCCACCGGCCAGGACGCCACCTTCACCGTGAGCGCATACCCGAGCCGCAATTTTCCGGCGCGCGTCACGCGCGTCGGATTCGGCTCGACCATCACCGACAACGTCGTCACCTACCTCACCTACCTGGACGTGGACAACGGCGACCTGAGCCTGCGTCCCGGAATGACGGCGACGGCGACGATCGTCGCGAAGCAACGCAAGGACGTGCTGCTGGTGCCCAATTCCGCGCTGCGCTTCGAGCCGAGCGCCGCGGCGACCGCGGCACCGGCGGCCGGCGGTGGCATCGTCGCGAGCCTCACGCCGCGAATGCCCAGGAGAAATACGCGCAGCCCCGCGGCGGACGGTGCGAGCACGGCGCTGGCGCGCCAGGTCTGGGTCTTGAAGGGCGGCGTTGCGACGCCGGTGGCGGTCATCCCCGGCATCAGCGACGGGCGCATGACCGAGATCACCGGCGGCGACCTGCAGGCCGGCATGCAGGTGATCACCGACCAGAAAGCCGCGGCCGGGAAATGAGCGAGGCGCTGATCCGCCTGCGGGGCGTGACCAAGCAATACGGCACCGGCGCAGGCGGAGCTCATGGCGTTGAAGGGCATCGACCTGGACGTCGCCGCCGGCGAGTTCGTCGCCATCATGGGGCCGAGCGGCTCGGGCAAGTCGACCGCGATGAACATCCTCGGCTGCCTGGACACGCCCACCGCAGGGCAATACCTGTTCCACGGCGCGCATGTCGAGGCCCTCTCGCGCGACCAGCGCGCGCGGCTGCGCCGCCGCTACCTGGGCTTCGTGTTCCAGGGCTTCAATCTGCTCGCGCGCACTTCGGCGCAGGAAAACGTCGAGCTGCCGCTGCTCTATCGCGGCGAGAGCCCGGCGGTGCGGCATGCGGCCGCGGCGCGGGCGCTGCAGTCCGTGGGCCTCGGAGGATGGGAACACCACACGCCCGGCGAGCTCTCCGGCGGCCAGCAGCAGCGGGTGGCCATCGCCCGGGCCATCGTCACCGAGCCGGCCGTGGTGCTGGCCGACGAGCCAACCGGAAACCTCGACACCCAGCGCAGCCAGGAGATCATGGAGCTGCTGCGCGCCCTCAACGCGGACCACGGCATCACCGTGCTGATGGTCACCCACGAGCCCGACATGGCGTCCTATGCGCGCCGGGTGGTGCGCTTCGTCGACGGCCGCATCGAAAGCGACGCGGCGAACCCGCATCCCGTCGCCCCGCGGATTCCCGCGGTCGCGGCGCAGGCGCAGGCACCCTGATGCTGCTCAGCACGCTCCTGCTCGCGCTGCGCTCGATCCGCCGCAACCTGCTGCGCTCGTTCCTGACGATCCTGGGCATCGTGATCGGCGTCAGCGCGGTGATCACGATGGTCACGCTCGGCAACGGCGCGACGCAGGCCGTGCAGATGCAGATCTCCAGCCTCGGCACCAACCTGCTGATGGTGCGCCCGGGCCAGCGCCAGGGGCCCGGCGGCTCGGGTGCCAGCGCCCCTGCAGTTCAAGGAAGCCGACGCCGATGCGATCCTGGCGCAGATCGGCGGCGTGGCCGCCGTGGCGCCCGAGGCCCGCGCCGGGGTCACCGTGATCGGCAACGGCCGCAACTGGGCCACCAGCGTGACCGGCAGCAACAACGCCTGGTTCGTCACCGGCAACTGGAAGCTCGCGTCGGGCCGCGAGTTCGACCGACGAGGAGACGCAAGCCGGCGCGGCCGTCTGCATCATCGGCGAGACGGTGCGCCGCGAGATCTACGGCGGCACGCGCGGGCCTGGGCGAGCAGCTGCGCATCAAGCAGTTCTCGTGCGAGGTGATCGGCGTGCTCGCGTCCAAGGGCCAGG
The DNA here is from genome assembly GCA_963758215.1 of uncultured beta proteobacterium. GTDB lineage: Bacteria > Pseudomonadota > Gammaproteobacteria > Burkholderiales > Usitatibacteraceae > Usitatibacter. The sequence continues at coordinate 75,898 of CAVWUN010000007.1, forward strand.
GCGCGATGGGCAACGACCAGGACGACACGGTGTTGGTGCCGCTGCACACGCTGCAGCGCCGCGTCACCGGCAACCGCAAGGTCGATACGCTGCTGGTGTCGATGCAGGACGGCAGCGACAGCACGCCGCCTGAAGGCGAGCGCTGCGCGAGCTGCTGCGCGAGCGCCGCAAGCTCGCCGAGAGCGACGACGACAACTTCAACATCCTCGACACGCAGCAGCTCGCCGAGACGCTGTCGGGCACGACGCAGGTGATGACCACGCTGCTCGGCGCCGTGGCTGCGGTGAGCCTGCTGGTGGGCGGCATCGGCATCATGAACATCATGCTGGTGAGCGTGACCGAGCGCACGCGCGAGATCGGCCTGCGCCTGGCCATCGGCGCGCTCGAGCGCGAAGTGCTGCTGCAGTTCCTGATCGAGGCGGTGGTGCTGGCGGCGCTGGGCGGGCTCGTCGGCATCGGCATCGCCACGGTGGCCTCGTACGTGCTGTCGCGGGTGATGGGCGTGCCCTACCTCTTCGATCCCATCGATCAACCTGCTGTCGTTCGTCTTCTCGGCCTGCATCGGCGTCGTGTTCGGCTACTTTCCGGCGCGCCGCGCGGCGCAGATGGATCCGATCGAGGCGCTGCGGCACGAGTGAGGCCCGCGCCTCGCGATCGAAAGTCGGGTGACCCGCGGCCGCCGCCGGGGCCACCCGGCCGCGCTACTTCGTCCCGCCGGAACCCTTGCGCTCCGCGGCCTGCGCGAAGGCCGTGAGGGTGCCGATCCATGCGCCCTCGCTGTCGAACAGGGCGCGCATCATCTCGGCCTTGTCGCCGTAGCGCTCGAGCTTGCGGTGCTCCAGCACCACGCGCGTGCGCTCCTTCGTCTCGGCGGTAAAGCGCACCTCGACCTCGCTGCCGAAACCCTCCTGGTATTGCCACTCGGCGGTGATGTCCCAGGTGAGCAGCACGCGCTGGAACGGCTCCCAAGCAAGCACGCGTCCCCAGTTGCATTCGGCTCCGTCGCCGGCGCGCTCGTACCAGCGCCCGCCCGACCCGCGGCTCGAGGATCGCGGTGAAGGGTTCCTTGCCGCCGATGTGGTGCGCGCGCGGCCACCACGTGTCGATCCTCTCGGTGAACGTCCTGAAGACGTGATCCTGCGGCGCATTCACCACGATGTTCTTGCGTACCAGGATGTCCTTCACTTCCACGCTCATGTTCGATCCTTTCCGGGTCGGTGATAGGTCGCTTCGGCTACTGCCTTCAATTCCCCCAACGCGCGGCCCCAGAGCAGGTCGAGATAGCGGCGCAGGGCCGCGATTCCCTCGGGATTGACGCGGTAGATGTTCTGGGTGCCGGACTTGTCGTGCGCGACCAGGCGCGCCGCCTTGAGCGCCTTCAGGTGCTGCGAGACGGCCGGACGCGAGACGGGAAAGCCGTCGGCCAGCTCGCCCACCGCCATGGGCTTCTTCACCAGGCGCTCGAAGATCGCGCGCCGCGTGGGATCGGCGAGGGCGGCAAGCTGGGCGTCGGCGTCGGTCATCGGCATTCCGTAAGGCTTCACTTACGGTAAGCATAGCCTTACCGAATTGGCCTTGTCAAGCGGCTGCACAAATCAGTCGAGCCCGCCGCCCGCGCCGGGCGTGCCGACCGGCCGCCGAAATGCAAAAATGGCGTACCTTTGGTTGCGATGACGGAAAGCTGGATGGAAAAGCCCCTGGCCGGCGTGCGCGTGGCGGAGTTCTGCTCCACCGCCGCGGGTCCCTTCTGCGCGATGCTGCTTGCCGACATGGGGGCCGAGGTGGTGAAGGTGGAGCCGCCCGAAGGAGACGCCCTGCGCCAGTGGCCGCCCATCAACCGCGGCTACAGCGAGAACTTCGCGTCGGTGAACCGCAACAAGAAGTCCGTGGTGCTCGACCTGAAGGATCCGGAATCAGCCGGCGTCGCGCGTGCACTCGCCCTCGACGGCGACGTGGTGGTGGAGAACAACCGGCCGGGCGTCATGGACCGCCTCGGGCTGGGCTACGCCGCGCTATCGAAGGAAAGGCCGTCGCTCGTGTACTGCTCGATCTCCGCATACGGCCAGAGCGGGCCGCGGGCGAAGGAGGGCGGCTTCGACCTCACGATCCAGGCGGCGGGCGGGGTGATGAGCGTCACGGGCGAGGAGGGTGGGGCGCCGGTGAAGTGCGGCGTGCCCATCTCGGACTTCACCTCGGGCCTCTATGGTGCCTACGCGATCGCGGCCGCCCTGGTCGCGGTGCGCGCGGGTGCTCACGGCGTACACATCGATGTCCCCATGTTCGGCTGCACGCTGGCTGTTGCGGCGCTGCAGACGAGCGAGTACTTCGGTACCGGCCGCAATCCCCGCAAGCTGGGCTCGGCGCACCCGCGCAACGCGCCGTACCAGGCGTTCCGCGCGGCCGACGGCTACTTCGCCATCGCGGCGGGCAACCAGGGCCTGTGGCTCAAGGTGGTCGAGGCGGTCGGCATGGCGGAGCTCGCGCTCGATCCGCGCTTCGGCAGCACGCGCGAGCGCGCGGCGAACCAGGTGGCGTTGCGCGGCCTGCTCGAGGCGCGCTTCGCCGCGAACGACGTCGCCCATTGGTTGCGCGTCTTCGCGGCGGCGGGGGTTCCCCATGCGCCCATCAACGACTACGCGTCAGCCCTGGCCGATCCCCAGGTCGAGCATATGGGCTGGGTGCGCGAGATGCGATTGCCCGGGGGAACCGTCACGAAGACTTTCGCCTCGCCGATCATGCTGGACGGGCGCGGCGGCGCCATCGACCGCGCACCCCCCGCCCTGGGAGAGCACACGAGCGAGATTCGCGAACGCTATTTGAACAAGGAAAAGACCCGTGCCTGAACCCGCCCGCCTGCGTGAATTCGTGGACACCATGACCCGGCTGGTCGATGCCGGCCGGGACGAAGCCCGCGTCGTGGCCGGCTGCCGCGAGGCGATGCAGCGCCTGGTGGCCGTGGACGACTGGCTTCCGGACGGGATGGCGCAGCCGCACCCGACCTATTACCAGCAGTACCTGCTCCATTGCGATCCGCGCGAGCGCTTCAGCGTGGTGAGCTTCGTGTGGGGCCCGGGACAGCACACGCCGGTGCACGACCACACGGTCTGGGGCGTGATCGGCATGCTGCGCGGCGGCGAGGCCTGCGAGCGCTTCCGCCGCGAGGGCGCCGCGCTCGTGCCGGACGGCGCCACGGTGATGCTGCGCCCGGGCGATGTCGACGCGGTGTCGCCTGCGATCGGAGACATCCACCGGGTGAGCAACGCCTTCGGCGACCGCGTCTCGATCAGCGTCCATGCCTACGGCGCCAACATCGGCCGCGTCCGCCGCCACGTCTTCGACCTCGCGAGCGGCGCGCAGAAGGAGTTCGTCTCGGGCTACGCCAATGCCTGAGGCACGGGCCGCTGCGGCGGGAGATTGAACGCGCCTCCCGCCGCGGTGCGCTCGCCTGCCGCGATCGCGGCCCTCGTCCTCGCGCTGTGCTTCGCGTGCAACATGCTCGGGCGCGGCGTGGGCGACACCTTCATCGTCTTCCTGCTGCCCCTGTCCGGCTCCTTCGGCTGGAATCGCGCGCAGGTCTCGAGCGTGTATTCGATCTACCTGGTGGTCACCGGGCTCGCCTCGCCGCTCACGGGCGTGCTGCTCGACCGCTGGGGGCCGCGCGTGGTCTACCCGGCGGGCGTGGTGCTGCTGGGCACGGGGTGCCTGCTCGCCGGGCACCTCACGCAGCTGTGGCAGTTCCAGGCGTGCATCGGGATCCTGAACGGCATGGGCGTGTCCATGCTGGGCATGGTGCCCGCCTCGATGCTCATCAGCCGGTGGTTTCGCGAGCGCATGAGCACCGCGATGGGCATCGCCTACGCCGGCTTCGGCACCGGTACGCTGCTGATCGTGCCGCTCGCCCAGTACCTCATCGGGGCGCACGGCTGGCGCGACGCCTATCGCATCATGGCGATCTCGATCCTGCTGCTCTTCCCGCTGGTCTTCCTGCTGCCGTGGCGCGAGATCGCCGGCGGAGCGCCGCGCGGGGAGCGGCGCAAGGGCGATGCGCTCGAGGAGACCCGCGCGTGGCCGGTGCGCGGCGCCATGAGGACGCGCGCCTACTGGCAGCTCGTGCAGGTCTTCTCGTTCACCGCGCTCGCGATGTACGCGATGCTCGCGCAGATCGTCGCCTATCTGGTGCAGGTGGGACTGCAGCCGCTCGAGGCGGCGAGCGCGTTCGGCGCGGCGGGCCTGCTCTCGGTGCTCGGGATGACGGCCTCGGGATGGTCGTCGGACCGCTTCGGCGCGCGCGCGACGGCTACCGCGAGCTTCGTGTCGACCTTCCTCGGCATCGGCATCCTCGTGCTGCTCTCGTTCTACCCGCTGCGCTGGCTCGTGATCCCCTTCGTGCTGCTCTTCGGCATCTCGCAGGGCGCGCGCGGGCCCATCGTCGCGAGCCTCACGGCGCGCCTCTTCCGGGGACCGGGCTTCGCGACCATCAACGGGACCATCTTCGCGAGCATGTCGATCGGTGGAGCGCTCGGCTCGTGGGCGTCCGGGGTGCTCTACGACTGGACGGGGGGCTACCGTGCGAGCTTCGCCTTCTCGATGGCCTGCGTGCTCGTCGCGGTCGCCCCGTTCTGGACCGCGCGGCCCCTGGGCGCGCGGGGCGCGCGGACTTCCGTTTCGCCTTCCGTTTCGGAAGAAACGGCGCACCGAAGGTGAACGGCGGCACTTCTTCCGGCGCTGCACTGTCGTATGCTGCAATGGGATAGGGCTTGCTCTCGACGGGAGGGTCCGGCATGAAATGGGCGTTCGCCGCGCTCGCGTTGGCCGCATCCGGCTTGGCCGGCGGGCAGCCCTTGCTCGAATGCCGCAACGACCTCGCGTTCCGCCCCGAGGCGGTCGAGCGCTTCGCAAAGCAGGCCTACGACGGCCGTCTCGCAGGCTACCGGTCCCGCGGCTGGCTCGATCGCGACCCGGCGCTGCTCGCAAGGTTGCACGGGTTGATGCCCCGGCTGGTCGCCGCTGCCGACGAGGAGCGTCCCAACGCGAGCGGGCTCCGGTGGCAGATCCACACCTGCCGCCACTGCGACGAGAACGCTTCGGCGATGGCGGGGGGCAGGCTGCTCCTGGGCGAGGAATTCCTCGCGCGCATGAAGCTCAGCGACGACGAGCTGGGGTTCATGCTCGCCCACGAGATGGCGCACGTGCTGTGCGAGCACACGCGCGAGTTCGCCACCGTCGCCCGCTACTTCGAGGACAACGGCCTGCATCGCGAGTACTGGGACATACAGAACGAGCTCGACGACAGCCTTGCGCTGCAGTACCGCATGGCGTTCGTGGCCGAGGAGCAGGAGCTCGAGGCCGATCGCGTCGGCTTCTTCCTCGGCGCGCGCGCGGGCTTCGATCCCGCCGCCATGGCAACCCTCCTCGCCAAGCTCGAGCCGCCTGCGAAATCGTCGGTGGCGCCCGCGACGCATCCGAGCGCGCGGCGGCGCATTGCCCAGGCCGCCTCGATGCTCGAGGCGGCGCGCATCGTGCGCGAGCAGGCCGGGCGCGAGCACGGGGAGCTGGGCGGGCCGTAGGCGGCGCACGCGGCTTTCTCGGCCGCCGGCCGATCGTTTATGCTTTCGGTCCGCTCCTTACTCCAAAGGCATCCCGTGACAAGCATCTCCATGTACCAGGCCTCGGTGCCCGTGTTCGTCCGCGGGCTCGCGAGCCTCGCCACAGTCCTCGAGAAGGCCGATGCGTACGCGGCCGCGAGGAAGATCGAGCCCGCCGTGCTGATCGGCAGCCGCCTGTTCCCGGACATGTTCGCGCTCGGCAGGCAGGTCCAGATCGCTACCGACGCGGCGAAGGGCGCCGCGGCCCGCCTCGCGGAGCAGCCGCCGCCCAGCTACCCGGACGACGAGGCCACGTTCCCGCAGCTGATCGAGCGCTGCCGCAAGACCATCGCGTACCTCGAGACGCTCAAACCCGGGCAGATCGACGGCTCGGAGGAGCGCACCGTCACCTGGCAGACGCGCGCCGGCCCGAAGTCCATGGCGGGGCTGCCGTACCTGCTGCACCAGGCGACGCCCAACTTCTACTTCCACGTCACGACCGCCTACGACATCCTGCGGCACAACGGCGTGGAGATCGGCAAGCAGGACTTCCTCGGCCGGTCATGACGGCGCGGCGCACGGGCGCCGCGCGCTGCTCACATGCTCTTGAAGAGCGCCATGAACGGGATGCTCACGGCGAGCGTCTCGGGGCGGTTCTTGAGGCGGATCACGCCGCGACCCGAGTCGTCGCGCGTGATGGCCGCGATCGCCTTCACGTTGACGATGGTCGAGCGATGGATCTGCTTGAAGGTCGCCGCGTCGAGCATCGCGAGCAGGTCGCGGATCGGCTTGCGGATCAGCGCTTCGCCCTCCGCGGTCATCACGACCGTGTACTTGTCGTCGGCCTTGAAGTAGGCGACGTCGTCCACCAGGATGAGGCGCGTCTCCTTGCCCACGCTCGCGGTGACCCACTGCAGCGGCGCGCGGCCCGCCTCGCCGGGCAGATGCGCGCGCAGCTGCTCGACGATCGCGGCCAGCGCGCCCGCGTCCCGCGCCCCGGAGGCGATGCGCGCCGTCAGGCGCCGTATCGGTGGCCGCAAGCCGGTCGCGCGCGAGGGGCTTGAGCAGGTAGTCGACCGCGCCGCGCTCGAAGGCGTCGATCGCGTACTGGTTGTAGGCGGTGACGAAGACGACCTGCGTCGCGGGGCTTGCCTGCGCGGCGGCGGCCGCCACCTCGAGGCCGGTGATGCCCGGCATGCGGATGTCGAGGAATGCGACGTCGGGCCGGTGCGCGGCGATGGCCTCCAGCGCTGCCCCGCCGTCCTCGCACGCCGCGACGACCTCGAGATCGGGCCACGCCTCGCGCAGCAAGCCGAGGAGCTCTTCGCGCAGCAGCGCCTCGTCTTCGGCGACGACGGCGCTAGGCATGAGCGTCCGCCGCGGGGCCGGCCGCCGGCAGCGTGATCGTCGCCGCCACGCCGCGCGGGAAGTTCGCGACGATGGAGAACGAGGCCGCATCGCCGTAGGCGAGGCGCAGGCGCTCGCGCACGTTCTTCAGCCCGATGCCGGTGCCGCCGCCGTCCTCGCTGAAGCCGCGCCCGTCGTCGGCGACGGTGACCGACACCTTGTCGCCGGATTCCTTGCGCGCGAGATCCAGATGGTGCCGCCGCCCGGCACCGGCTCCAGGCCGTGCTTGATCGCGTTCTCCACGAGCGTCTGCAGCATCATCGGCGGCATCGGCACGGCGTTGAGGGCGTCGGGCACCTGGATCTGCAGCGCGAGGCGCTCGCCCATGCGGATGCGCAGGATTTCGAGGTAGGCGCGCGCGCGCTCGAGCTCCTCGCCCAGCGTCGACAATCCCTCCTCGGCGCGGGGGAGCGAGTGGCGCAGGTAGGTGATGAGGTTGCCCAGCATCTGGTCGGCCTTGGCCGGGTCGCTGCGCGTGAGGACCTGGGCGCTCGCCAGCGTGTTGTAGAGGAAATGCGGCTCCACCTGCGCGTGCAGCAGCGAGAGCTTGGCCACGGTGAGTTCCTTCTCGGTCGCGGTCTCCCGCACGCGGGCCTCCTCGTTCTTGCGCCGCTCGGACACGCGCCGCGTGATGGCGCGCTGGACCGCCTGCTCGTTATCCAGGTTCGTGCCGTCGTCGACCATGAACCAGTCCTTCCAGGCGCCGCCGTCGGGCTCGCAGATCAGCGTGAGGCTCGCGCTGCGCTCGCCTGGCGCGACGGTGGCGAGCACGAGGTTGCGCCGCCTCGACTTCCCGCCCGCCGATACCTGCACCTTGCGCCCGTCCAGATACGGGTCCACGCGGCGCACGCGCGCATGTACCTGCAGGCTGTCGCGGGTGCTGTCGACGTTCTCCACGTGGGGCAGCTCGCGGATCGCCGCGTCCACGAGGTCGAACGCCTCCTCGGTGGGAAAGGGAATCTCGACCTGGCGGCGGTGGCGGTTGGCAAGCGATGCCACGGTAGGATCGCCCGCGATGAGGCGCACGCGGCGCAGGTGCGTGATGGACGTCACGTAGATGCGGATGAGGATGAAGAGCGAGGCGATGAGGTAGACCCATGCCGGGGCACCCAGCGCCGCCGTCCAGAAGATGAAGAAGAAGAGCAGCAGGAAGAACCAGGCGGTGAGCCGGCGGATCACGAAGAGGGTCTCGCTCATGGGCACCAAGGATAGCAAGCGCGCCTGCCGCCATCAGCCGTCATCCGACGAAATCGCCCCGGCGCGGGGCGAATCGCGGCTGTCGCCGCGTGAAGCCGTGCGCGCCTGCGCCAGTCCGTGGCCGGGCGCCGTGTCACGGGCGCGGGATCCGGCTCCCAAAGCCCTACAGGGCGCGGCCGTCGAAGTGGCGCACGGTGAGCGCTGCGGGGTCCACGCCCTCGAGGCAGCGCACGTTGACGGCGGCGGTGAGGTTGCCCTTGGGATCCATGCCCTCGGAATAGGGGCTGATGCCGCAGGTCTTGCAGAACCGGTGCTTGATCACGTGCTTGTTGAAGAGATAGGTGCCGGCGTTCTCCTCGGGCGTGGTGAGGCGCAGGTGTTCGCGCGGAACGAACCAGAGCAACCAGCCCTTGCGCGAGCAGATGGAGCAATTGCATTCGATCACTTGCCCGATCTCGCCTTCGACGTCGTAGGCGACCAGGCCGCAGTGGCAGCTACCGTGGTACTTCATGCAGGTGTCCCTCCCAATGGCCCAGTCGTGCGGCCGCGTCGTACGTCGATTGCAGGAATGCCAGCAGGATGGCGTCGGGGTTCGCCGCGCTGCGCACGGCCTCGTACGGCAGTATGAATTCGCCCAGCTCCGCGCTGTAGAACGCCGCCTGGGGCTCGATCGCCGCATCCCGGAAGCCTGCCGGCGCCGGATAGGCGTACGAATAGAAGGCCGGGTACGGGACCGGTCCCGAGCCCGCCCAGAATCCGCAGCTGCTCACCTCGTGCGAGTACGCCTCGCGTGTGATCCAGTCGGGGAGGTTCGGCACGCCCCCGGGGTGCACCGGCGCGCGCCGACCCGAGAAGCGCGTGACCGCGAGGTCCGCGGAGCCCCAGAAGAAATGCACCGGGCTGCATTTCCCGATGAAGCGCGCGCGAAAGATCCGGAACACGCGGTCGGCCTGCGCCAGCGCGCGCCAGAAGCGGTGCGCGAACTGCGCGTCGTAGCTGCGATGGACCTCGTCCTCGGCGAAGGCGATCGCCGGCGCGATCTCGTTGGGCCTGCCGTGGATGTGCGCCGGCAGTCCCAGCTCGGCGAGCGCCGCCATCATCTTGCCGTGGAACGCCGCCACCGACTGCGCCTCGAGCGCAAATTCGGCGCCGCTGCCGTCGCTCACCTGGATCGCGAGGGCGTGGCGCCGGAAATCGAATTCGATCTCGAACGAGCGATCGCCGTGGTGGATCACCGAGGTCGAGAGGCCGCGCGGCGTCACGTACAGCGTCGCATGCCAGGCATGGTTGAGCCAGGGGCTGAGCTTGAGGCGCACCTTGCCCGCGATCTGGAGCCAGAGGCGCAGCGTGTCGTGCGTGTCGCTCCACGCCTCCAGCGCAAGCGCGGGCCAGGGCGCCTCGGGCATGGCTGCTCAGGGTGCCTTCTTCATGACGATCTTGAACATGGTGGTCCACGCTCCCTTGTCCTCGGCCTCGCTCCAGGCCTCATAGCTGCCGGCATCGATCACGGTCCATTTGGCGCGTACCGCCACCTCGTTGCCGCCCGAGGCGTATTGCGCCGCGGGAAAGGCGAGGACGCCCGGCGCGGGCTCGACGGTTCCGCGCATGACCCCGCCCTGGTTCTCGATGTAGAGGTAGCGGATCGCGCGCGCCGCGGGGTCCCAGAAGTAGGTGGTCTCGCCCACCGAGTCCGGCCGTCCGACCGTGCGCACCGTGTGCACGTCGCGCAGGGCCTTGTCGCCGTACAGCCACTGGAAACAGTGCTCGTCGCTTTGCGCGCCGTCGGGAAACTCTCCCTTCCAGCAGTGCCCGGCGAGGAAGGCCATCGGCTGGAGGTGGTTCACGAGCTGCGCGCGCACGCCGGGCGCGGCCAGTGCCACCAGCGCGGCCAGGCCGAGCAATGCGTTGCGTGCGACGGACACGTTCGACGGCTTCATTTGCGTTCTCCTTGGGTTCCGGGGGTCTTGCGGGGGCGCTTCGGGCCGGGCCTGCGCGCGCCGCCCTTCGCGGGCGCGGCGCCGAGCAGCCGGAAATAATTGCGCAGCTGCGCGACGGCGCGGTCGAAGTACGCGACATCCCGGTGGGTGCGCGCCTGCATCACGGCGCCTTCCATCGTGGTGAGCACGAACTCGGCGAGGCCGCGGCGGTCGAGGGCGCGCGGCAGCCGCGCGCCGGCCTCGGCGAGGCAGCCTTCGACCGCGTCCACCCACGCCGCGAAATTGCGCGCCAGGGCCTCGCGCACCGGCGGATCCGGCTCGTGGATCTCGAGGGCGAGCGAGCCGATCGGGCAGCCATAGGTGCAGTCGGTCATCACGATGCCGTGCCGGTAGCGGGCGAGCAGCGCGAAGATCTTCTCGATGGGATCGGGCACTCCGCGCCACGCCGCCGCGAGCAGCATCTCGCCGATGCCCCCGTGGTAGGCATCGAGCACGGCGAGGAGCAGGTCCTGCTTGCCGGGAAAGAAGTGGTAGAGGCTGCCACTGTTCACGCTCGCCGCCTTCAGCACGTCGGCGACACTGGTCGAATCGTAGCCCTTGTCCGCGAAGAGCGTCATCGCCGCGAAGATCAGGCGGTCGCGGGTAGGCGGCGGGGCGTCGGGCGGCATCGGTTTGATTGAGCGTTCAACCAAGACGATAGGCCCCCGCCCTGGGGCGTGTCAACCGGGCAAGTGCTCAGGCAAGGAGCGGCGCGAGCTCGGCGCCGAGCGCCTCCGCGCGGGCGTGCAGCAGGTGCACGCTCGAGGCCGACGGCGTGCCCACCGCGCGGGCCCCCAGCGCGAGCAGGCGCGCCGCGTCGACGCGGCGCGCGTCCTTCACTGTGAGCAACACGCGGCCGGGCAGGGGCTCGACCCGCGTCACGTTCCCGGCCCCGCCCAGCGCGGCCAGCCATTCGGCGGGCGCCGCCTGCGCCGCAGGCGCAGCCGCCTTCAGGCGCGCGCGCATCTCGCCCGCCACCTGGTCGGCGATCGGCCCGATCACCACCTGCAAGCCCTGCGCGCCCACCTTCACCGTGCCGCTCGCGCCGAGCTGGCGCAGGCGATTGGCGTCGATTGCTTCGCGCTCGCGCAGCACGAGCCGCAGCCGCGTGGTGCAGGCATCGACCGACTCGAAGTTCGCCGCCCCGCCGAGCGCGGCGATGAACGCGTCGGCGACGCCGTCCGGGCCTGCCGGCGCCGCCGCCGCGACGGCTTGCGCTTCTTCGCGCTCGCGTCCCGGCGTGCGCAGGTCGAAGCGCACGATGCAGTAGCGGAAAAGGCCGTAGTAGAGGCCGAAGTAGGCAAGCCCCACCGGCAGCAGCAGCAGCGGCCGCGTCGGCTTGTCGAAATTGAGCAGGTAGTCGAACAGTCCCGCGGAGAAGCCGAAGCCGAGCCGGCAGCCGAGCAGGTCCATGGTCACCATCGCCGCGCCGGTCAGCACCGCGTGCAGCCCGTAGAGCGCGGGCGCGAGGAACATGAAGCGTGAACTCGATCGGCTCGGTCACGCCGGTGAGGAACGAGGTCAGCGCCAGCGACAGCAGCAAGCCGCCGACGCGCCGCGCCGGCGCTCGGGCAGGGCCGCGTGGTACATCGCGAGGCACGCCGCCGGCAGGCCGAACATCATCACCGGGAAGAAGCCCGCCATGAACGCGCCCGCGGTCGGATCGCCCGGCGAAGAAGCGCTTGAGGTCGCCGGTCGCGCCGTGGTAGTCGCCGACGATGAACCAGGCGACGTTGTTCAGGATGTGGTGCAGCCCGGTGACGATGCAGCAGCCGGTTGAGCACGCCGTAGACGAACAGGCCGACCTCGCCCGAGCCGATCACCGCGCGGCTCAGCGCATCCATGCCGGCCTCGAGCGTACGGCCAGCCCAGCCCGAACGCGAACGCCACCACGATGCCCGCCGCGCCCGCCACGATCGGCACGAAGCGCCGCCCGCCGAAGAAGGCAAGGTAGTCGCGGCAGGCGGATGTCGCGGTAAGCGGTTGTAGAGCGCTCCCGCGACGAGCCCCGAGATGATGCCGATCGGCACGCTCAGCTTCGCGAGCTGGCGCGCCTTGTAGGCGGCCGCCGCCAGGTCGGCGTTCGCTGCGCCCGCCTGCGCGATCACGTCCGGCGGCACCGCGATCAGCACTTCGGCGCCCTTGGTCGCGACCAGGAAGCAGACGACGCCCGCCAGGCCCGCCGCGCCGTGGTTCTCGCGCGCGAGGCCCACCGCGACGCCGATCGCGAACAGCAGGCCGAGGTTGGAGAAGATCGCGTCGCCCGCCGCGGCCAGCGAGCGCGATGTTGCAGGAGATCGGGCTGGCCCAGGCGCAGCAGCAGGCCCGCCACCGGCAGCACCGCGATCGGCAGCATCAGCGCGCGGCCGAGCAGCTGCGTCGCATCGAGGAAGCGTGCCATGTTCAGTCTCCGGTGAGCGACGGGGCGGATGCGCTACGGGCGCGGGCGCGCGCAACCGCCGCCAGCTCGCGCACGGCCGCGGCGGTGGTCTGCTCGAGCGCGCGCAGCGCGAGCTCGCGGCATTCGGCCGCATCCAGCGCGCGCACCATGCGCTTCAGGCGCGGGATCGCGGCGGCGGTGGCCGAGATTTCGTGGATGCCCAGCCCGATGAGCAGCGGCAGCGCGTCCACGTCGCTTCCCAGCGCGCCGCACACCGAGGCGACCTTGCCCTGCGCGCGTGCGGCGTCGGCCACGAGCGCGATCAGGCGCAGCACGGCGGGATGCAGCGCGTCGAGGCGTGCGGCGAGCTGCGGGTGCCCGCGGTCGATGGCCAGCGTGTATTGCGACAGGTCGTTGGTGCCGATGGACAGGAAGTCGCACTCCCCGGCGAGGGAATCGGCGAGCAGCGCCGAGGCGGGCGTCTCGATCATCACGCCGATCGCCGGCGTGCGCGTCATTCCCAGCTCGCGCGAGGCCTCGGCCACCAGCGCGCGCACGGCGCGCACGTCGGCCACGTCCGTCACCATCGGCAGCATGATGCGGCATGCGCCCGCGGGCTCGACGCGCAGGATCGCGCGCAGCTGCGTCGCGCAGCAGCTGCGGCTGGGCGAGGCTCGCGCGCACGCCGCGCAGGCCCAGCGCCGGATTCTCCTCGTGCGGCAGGGGCAGGTAGGCGATCGGCTTGTCGCCGCCGATGTCGAGGGTGCGGATGATCAACGGGCGTCCGCCGAGCGCCGCGGCGATGCGCCTGGTATTCGCCTGCCTGCTCGTCTTCGCCGGGCGGCTCGCGCCGGTCGAGGAACAGGAATTCGGTGCGCAGCAGGCCGCAGCCTTCGGCGCCCTGGGCGAGCGCGTTGGCTGCTTCGGCGAACGCGCCGAGGTTCGCGTTCACGACGATGCGCACGCCGTCGCGGGTCGAGGCAGGCGCGTGGGCCGCGGCGAGATCGGCCGCGCGCTCCGCTGCGCGCTGCGCCAGCGCGCGCTCGGCCGCGCTCCACTGCGCGGCGGGCGGATCGACGTCGAGCCAGCCGTGCTCGGCGTCGAGCACCAGGCGCGTGCCCTCGGCGATTCCGAGGACCGCCTCTCCGGCCGCGACCAGCGCCGGGAGCCCCGCGGAGGCGGCGAGGATCGCCATGTGCGAGGTAGGTCCGCCGCGCGCGGTGCACACCCCGCCTACGCCGGCGCGCTCGAGCGTCATCATCTGCGAGGGCAGGATCTCCTCCGCGATCACGATGGCGCCGGGGGAACTCGCGCGTGGCCGACGCGGGCTTGCCCGAGAGCACCTGGAGCACCTGGTTCTCGAGGTCGCGCAGGTCCGCGGCGCGCTCGCGCATGCGTTCGTCGTCGAGCGCGAGGAGCATCTGCGCGGTCGCGCGCGTCGCATGCCGCCACGCGGACCCCGCGCTGTGGCCGCCGGCGAGGCGCGCTGCGGCGCGCGCGCGCAAGTCCGGATCCTGCGCGAGCTCGGCGTGCGCGGCGAGCAGCGCCTGGCCATCGCCGCGGGCGGCATCGCGCTGGCGTTCGAGCTCCGCGACCACAGCAGCGAGGGCCTGGGCGAGCGCCGCGCTCTCGGAGGCTTCGCCCGCGCCGCGCTCCGCGACGGCGATCTCGGGCTGGCTCCACGGCACGCAGGGCCCCAGCGCCAATCCGCGGCTCGCGATGGCGCCTTCGAGGCGCGCGCGATGCGGCCGGGCTTCGGCCGGCGCGGCGGCGATTTTCGGCGCGGGCTTCTCGAACAGGGTCTCGAGCGCGGCCAGCGCGGCCGGCGCGTCGGCGCCGGCGGCGCGCGCCTCGATCGGGTCGCCGCAGCGCACGCCCAGCGCCATCATCGCCACGGTGCTGCGCGCGTTGGCGCTGCGCCCCTGGGCGAGGAGCGTGACCTGGGCGGCGTACGGGCGCAGCGCCGCGGCCACCTGCGCGGCGGGCCGCACGTGCAGCCCGTGGTCGAAGGGGACGATGAATGCGCGCACCTCCTCGCGCATGGCGCCCGCGTCGACCTGCGCCGAGGCGGCGGCGACCACTTCCATGAGGAAATCACCGGCCGCGATGGGGCCGCCGGCAAAGCGCCGCTCGATGGTGCCGCCGGATGCGACGACCACGGGCGTCACGAGGCTGCGCGCGCGGCGCGCCAGCAGGTCCAGGTCAAACTCGATGAGCGCATCGCCGGCACGCACCCGTTGTCCCGGTGCCGCGAGCAGCCGGAAGCCCGCGCCCTTGAGCTCGACGGTATCGATGCCCACGTGCGCAAGCACCTCGATGCCGCTGTCGGTGCGCACCGTCACCGCGTGCCGCGCGTCCTTCATCGGGACGATCTCGCCGTCGCACGGCGCGCGCAGCACGCCGGCGGCCGGGTCGATCGCCATGCCGTCGCCCGCCATGCGCTGGGCGAACACCGGGTCCGGCACCTCCTCGAGGGGCAGGCACCAGCCGGCGAGTGGCGCGACGAGCGTGACGCGGTTCATGGCGCGCCGCCCACCAGGCGCAGCGCGTCGAGCACCCAGAGCGGATCGAGCGTGGGCTGCGCGAAGCGCAGGCACAGGTCGTGCGCGCCCGAGTGCGCCGCGATGGGCGCCGCAGGCAGCGCGGTCACGCCCTGCGAGCGCGTGGCGGGCGCCAGGGGCAACCGCGCCAGCACTTCGCCGTCGCACGTTCCTGCATGCACCTCGAGCTCCCCCTGCGCGGTGACCGGCTTCGCGAACTTGATCTTGTTCACATCCTCGCCGATCTGGAAATTGAAGGGAACCTGCCCCACGCGCGCCTCGATCGCGGTGACGCCATCGAGCCGCGCGCGGCGCCAGATCCAGCACGGATTCATGATGTCCACGAGGAACACGGCGCGTGGTCCGTGCAGCGGTGCGTCGTCCTCCAGGTTCAACGCGATGTGGTCGCTGCAGAGCTCGAGATCCTGGCTCCTGCGCTCGGGGCCGGTCGCGGGCGCGGGAGGCGGCTCGAAGGCGCTGCGCGCATAGCTCATGCCGAGCGCGGCGTAGCGCGCGGGCATCGCGCCCACGCGGCGCCGGAAGTCGTTCCAGTCCAGGCGCCCGGGGCGCGACCATCCGAGCTCGGCGATCGCGGCGGCGCGCGGAAACGCCATCCAGCCCACGCGCTCCTCGGTACGGACATGCTCGGTCCAGAGGTTGCCCTGCAGTCCCAGCACGTGGCGGCGCTGCGTATCCGTGAGCGCGGCCGGCGTCGGGTCGAAGCGGTAGATGTCCTCGAGAGACTCGACCTTCGCGCGCCCCGGAGGCTCGGTCGCGGCGGCCGACTGGCGATGGTCGAAGTAGAGGGTGGGATCGGTGGCGATCACGACGCCCAGGCCGCGCGCGGCCGCATCGCGCGTGCCGTCGATCCCGCGCCACGACATCACCACGGCGGAGGCGGGCAGCTCGCCCGCGAGGATCTCGTCCCAGCCCACCAGGCGGCGCCCGCGGGAGGCGAGGAAGCGCGCGATGCGCCCGGTGAACCAGGGCTGGATGTGCTTCGCATCCGCGATGCCCAGCGCATGCATGCGCGCCCGGGTGCTCGCCGATGCGCTCCATTGCGCCGTGTCCACCTCGTCGCCGCCCACGTGGATGTAGCGCCCGGGGAAGAGCGCCATCACCTCGGTGAGCACGTTCTCGAGGAACGTGAACGTCGTCTCGTCCAGGTTGAACAGGTTGGGGTAGGCGCCCCAGTCGGAGGGCACTTCGCGCGGCGGCTGCGACGTGGCGGCGAGCGCGGGATAGGCGACGAGCGCCGCCGTGGCGTGCCCCGGCATCTCGATCTCCGGCACGATCGTGATCCCGCGGTCGGCCGCGTAGCGCACGATCCGGCGCACCTCGTCCTGGCTGTAATAGCCGCCGTACAGGCGCGGCTTGCCGGTCGCCGCGTCGATGTCCGCATGCGCCGCCGGGCCCGCCGGGACGCGCCACGCGCCGATCGTGGTGAGGCGCGGGTACTTGCGGATTTCCAGGCGCCACGCCTGGTCGTCGGTGAGGTGCCAGTGCAGCACGTTGAGCTTCTGCGCCGCCATGGTGTCGAGGAAGCGCAGGACGAACTGCGGCGACTGGTAGTGGCGTGCCGAGTCGAGCAGCAGGCCGCGCCACGGGAAGCGCGGTGCGTCGTCGATGCGCACCGCGGCAACGTCGAGCGGATCCGCAGGCGCGTCGCCCAGCCACTGCCAGAGGGTGGTGCCGGCGTGGTCCAGGCCGGCGAGGGTCGCCGCCGAAAGCGTGATGCGCAGCGGCGTGACGTCGAGGCGGTAGGACTCGTCGCCCGGTGCTCCTGCCGCGCGGCGCACGAGCACGATCGCGCCGTCGCGCGCCGCGCCGGCCTGGACCCTGAGCGCGATGCCATGCGTGCGTGCGATGCGCTCGACGAGCACGCCCGCGGCGCGCAGCGCGACCGCGTCGCCCGGCGCCACCAGCACCGGCGTTGCCGGGGACAACCGGAATGCGCCCGCGTGGCGCTGGACCGACGCCGGGATGGGGACCAGCGCGGGGTCCTGCGCCCGCGCGGCGGACGCGGCGAGCAGCAGCACGAGGAGGTGGCCGGCGCGTCGGGTCATGTCAGGAAAAGAAAGGCGGAACGAGTCTGCGTTCCGCCTGTAAGCGGGGTAGGCCTCACCCCTGGGAGAATATCGCGAGCGGGCTCTCTAGAGCTTCACCCGCACCGTGAAGTAGTACTGGCGCCCGTTCTTGTAGAAGGCGCGCGGCTGGTCGCGGTTCGCGGCGTAGTACTTGAGCGTCGGGTCGTTCAGGTTCAGCGCGTCGAAGTTGAGCGATACCCTCTTCGAGAGGTCGTAGCTCAGCGACGCGGCAAGCGTGCCCGTGTCGTCCTGGTACTCCGGCGTGCTGCGGTCCAGGCCCACGAAGAACGCCGAGCGGTACGTGTAGGCGAGGCGCGCGCCGAAGCCGTGGCTCTCGTAATACGCGCTCACGTTGTACGTGTTCTTCGAGGCGCCCACCAGGTCGCTGGTCGCGCTCTGGCAGCCCAGGTCGTTGGCGGCGCAGCTCTTGTCCTCCTTGGCGTCGGCGTAGGTGTAGTTCGCCTGCACGCCGAAGCCCATGCCGAGCGGCTGCTGCCACGCGAGCTCGAGCCCCTTGACCGTCCCCTTGCTGTTGGTCGGCGCGGAGATGGTGTAGGTGTCGAAGCTGTTGGTGCGGATGTTGAGCAGCGTGGTCTGGTAGGTGCCGAACGCCACGTAGTTCGAGAGGTCCATGTAGAACAGCCCCGCGGACACCAGCGCGCGCGGCGCGAAATACCACTCCCAGGTCGCGTCGAGGTTGTTCGAGCGGATCGGCTTCAGGTTGGGGTTGCCGCCGTTGCCGGTGTGCGTCGTGTCATCGGCGGTGATCGAGCCGCCCAGCTCGCTGTAGTCGGGCCGCGCCATGGTGCGCGCCGCGGCCAGGCGCCCCACCATGTTGTTGCCCAGGTCGAAGCGCAGGTTGGCGCTCGGCAGGACGTCGTTGTAGGTATTGAGCACCGGCTTCTTGTAGAACGTGCCGAAGGCCGAGGTGGTGATGGCGCCGGGGACCTGCGGACAGGGCGCGAGGACCGCGCACACGTCGCCGGGCACGCCCACGTTCACCGTCACGTCCTCCTTCGTCTGGACGAATCGCACGCCGGCGTTGCCGCTCCAGCCCGGCCCGTCGAAGCTGGTCATGACGTAGCCGGCGTTCACCTTCTCCTCGAGCGCGAACTCACCCGACCAGAACTCCCGCTGCAGCGGATCGCGGTTGGAGTACTGGTCGCCCCAGGCCTGCAGCACGCCGGGATCCAGCATCCACACCTGGCGCGGGAAATTGCCGCCCAGGCCGCTGCCGAAGTCGCTGGGATAGGTCTGGCCGCTCCACGCCGGCAGGTTGGCCGCGTTGAACGGATCGGCGGCGAAATTCGGCCCCTGGGCGACCTGGAACGTGTCGCGCGTGTGCTTGGACCAGCGGGCGCCGAACTTCAGGTTGCTGAACATGCCGTTGTCGAACGTGTATTCGCCGTCGATCTTGCCGTACTTCTCCTTGTCGTCGGTCTTGGCCGGGCTCGCGCCGAAGATCCAGTCGAGCGAGGTGCCGGTGAATACCGACGGGTTGCCGCTCGGGAACGCCACATCCACGGGCGAGCCCACGCCGTGCATCGTGTAGGCCGCGCCGGTGTTGAAGACGTCGCCTTCGAACACGTCCTGGGTCGGCGTCACCCCCTTGCCCGTCGTGTTCCCGATCTGGCCCTTGAACAGCAGCCGGCTGTTCGCCTGCCATTGCGCATCGAGGTTGTAGTAGTCGGTTTCCGCGTAGGCGCCGGGGCGAAGGATCTGGTCGACGATGGCGTACTGCGCGTTGCTGCCCGGGCTGCCCACGTTCGGGAAGTTGGCCGCGGTGAGTGTCCCGTTCGTCACCGTGTAGCTGGTCGGGATGCGGTTGTCGGTGCCGATCACGCGCGCGCCCCAGAACATCCAGTTGCGGTTGTAGTTGGTGGCGTCCAGGCGCGAATGGAACGCGTTGAAGTCGAACTGCAGGTCGTCGCTGGGTTTCACCTGCACGTCGAGCATGCCGCCCTTGCGCTCGCGCTTCTGCTCGAAGAGCGCCGAGCCGATCAGCGTGGGGTAGGCCACGTTCGCGAGGTCGGGGCGTGCGGTGGCGAGCGCGCTGCCCGGATCGATGGTGCCGTAGCCGAGGATCTCCTGGCCGTCGCGGCGCAGGTGGCGCGTTTCGGAGAAGCCCTGCACCAGGACGCCCAGGGTCTTCGCGTCGTTCTTCCAGTTGGCGAGGGCGTTCACCTGCGGATCGGTCTTGCCCGGCAGGTCCGCGTAGACCGCGCCGGCCGAAGCCTCGATCGTCACCGGCTTGCTGAATTCGAGCGGCTTGCGCGTGATGATGTCGACCGCGCCCGCGACGCCGCCTTCCACCAGGTCGGCGGTCGCGCTCTTGCGCACGATCACCTGGCTCACCAGCTCCGACGGCAGCAGCGAATAGCTCACGCTGCGTCCGACCAGCCCCACCTGGTCGAGCACGAACCAGTCGCCCGACGCGATCGAATGGCCGTTCACGAGGGTCTGCGTGAGGCTGGGGTTGGTGCCGCGCATGCTCACGCGGTCGTTCTCGTCGAAGCCGCCCTCGCCGCCGGACGACGAGCTGATCGTCACCCCGGGCAGGCGCTGCACCGCGTCGGCGATGTTCTTGTCGGGCAGCTTGCCGATGTCGTCGGACGTCACCACTTCCGTAACGGTGTCGGCGTTCTTCTTCGTCTCGAGGGATTTCTCGAGGGACGCGCGGATGCCGGTAACCGTGACGGTTTCCTTGGCTTCGGGAGCGGGCGCCTGCTGCGCCGAAGCGTGGAACGCCGCCCCCAGCAGGGCGAGCGTCACCGCAGATGCAATCGGTTTTTGCTTGAAATTCATGTTTTTCCCCTGGGTGAACGACGTGGTAATGCCAATTCAGAACCAATGTAAACCAATCTGGTACCAGTTTGTCAATAGTTGCAAATTGGTATGACATTGGTAGTATCCATAAAATGACCTCCCTTGCTCAGGCCTTGCGGCCGCTCGATCCGGCCAGCCGCCAGCCGCTCTACCAGCAGCTGCAGCGGGCCATCCGGGAGGCGATCGTGAACCGCGTGCTGACGCCCGATGACGCCCTGCCCCCTGAGCGCCAAATCGCCTCCGAGCTGTCGGTCTCGCGCATCACGGTGCGCAAGGCGATCGACGGGTTGGTCGAGGAGGGGCTGCTCGTGCGTCGCCAGGGGTCAGGCAACTTCGTCGCCGCGCGCATCGAGAAGAACTTCGCGAAGCTCACCTCGTTCTCCGAGGACATGCGCTCACGCGGCCGCACGCCGCGCAGCGTCTGGCTCAAGCGCGCACCGGGGCACGTGACCCCGGAGGAAGCGCTCACACTGCGGCTCAGCCCGGGCACGCCCGTCTATCGCTTCCACCGCCTGCGTTTCGCCGACGAGACGCCCATGTGCCTGGAATTCGCCACCATCGCCGGCACGGCCCTCCCGTCGCTGGATGCGGTGGGCACCTCGCTCTACGAGGCCCTGGAGCAGGCGGGCAACCGGCCGGCGCGTGCGCTGCAGCGCCTGCGCGCCCTGCTGCTCAACGCCGAGCAGGCCAAGCTGCTGCATGCGCGCGAGGGCGACGCGGGCCTGCTCGTCGAGCGCGTGGGGTTCCTGCGCGACGGCAGCGCAGTCGAGTTCTGCCAGTCCTACTTCCGCGGTGACACCTACGATTTCGTCGCAGAGCTCAGCTCCCCGAGTGAATAGCCTCGATCCCGCCACCACGCTGATGTACCTCGAGGCGGCGCAGTCCGCCGCGGTGGTGCGCGCGCAGCTCGCGCGCAATCGCGCGAGCGCGGCGCGGCTGGGCGCCGCGCTGCGCTCCATGGCGCCGCGCGCGGTGATCACCTGCGCACGCGGCAGCTCCGACCATGCCGCGACCTATGCCAAGTACCTGGTGGAGACGCGCGTGGGCATCCTCACCGCGTCGGCCGCGCCCTCGGTCGCATCGGTCTACCGTGCGGCGCAGGACCTGAGCGATTGCCTCTTCGTGGCGATCTCGCAATCCGGGCGCAGCCCCGACCTGCTCGCCACGGCGCAATCGGCCAAACGCGCCGGCGCCCTGGTAGTCGCGCTCGTGAACGACGAGGATTCGCCGCTTGCGCTGGCGGCGGACCATTGCCTGCC
Organism: uncultured beta proteobacterium; assembly: GCA_963758215.1. Lineage (GTDB taxonomy): Bacteria > Pseudomonadota > Gammaproteobacteria > Burkholderiales > Usitatibacteraceae > Usitatibacter. The sequence goes on from CAVWUN010000007.1 coordinate 97,155, forward strand.
GCTTTGCGCGGGCGAGGAGCGCAGCGTGGCCGCCACCAAGTCGTATATCGCCGCGCTTGCGGCGATCGCGCATCTGGTCGCCGAATGGACCGACGATGCCCGCTTGCTGGAGGCGCTCGTGGCGGCCCCCGACGGCCTCGAGCGGGCCTGGGCGCTCGGCTGGGACGCGGCCGCGCCGCGGCTGCGCGAGGCGAGCCACCTGTTCGTCATCGCGCGCGGCATGGGCCTCGCCGTCGCCCAGGAAGCCGCGCTCAAGTGCAAGGAGACCTGCGGGCTGCACGCCGAGAGCTTCAGCTCGGCCGAGGTGCGCCATGGACCCCAGGCCCTGCTGCAGGGCGGCTTTCCCGCGCTGGTCTTCGCGCAGGACGACGAGACCCGGCCCGGCATCGAGGCGCTCGCCCGCGACCTGGTCGCGCGCGGCGTGGAGGTGCTGGTGGCCGGCTCCGAGATCGCGGGCGCGACGGTGCTGCCCGCGATCGGGGCCCATCCCGCGATCGAGCCGCTGCTGCTCGCGCAGGGTTTCTACCGGTTCGCGAACGCGCTCGCCGTCGCGCGCGGATTCGATCCCGATCGCCCGCCGCACCTGCGCAAGGTGACCGAGACCACATGAGCACGCATGCGCTCGTCAACGCTCGCCTGCTGCTCGACGAAGGCCTGGTCGAGGGCCGCGCCGTGCTGGTCGAGGGCGAGCGGATCGCCGCCATCGTCGACGCGGGCGATGCCCGCGTGCGTGCCGCGTCGGCCCACGACCTGCACGGGGCCCTGCTGCTGCCCGGCTTCGTCGACTGCCAGGTGAACGGCGGCGGCGGCGTGCTGTTCAACGACCATCCGAGCGTGGAGACGATCGAGGCGATCGGCCGCGCCCACCGGCGCTTCGGCACCACCGCGTTCCTGCCGACCCTCATCAGCGACGACCTGTCGGTGATCCGGCGCGCGATCGACGCGGTGCGCGAGGCGATCCGGCGCCGGGTCCCGGGGGTGATCGGCGTGCACATCGAGGGCCCGTTCATCAACGCCGCGCGTGCGGGCGCCCACGATGCGGCGAAGTTCCGCGACCTGGACGAGCGCGGCGTGGCGCTGCTTTCCTCGCTCGCCGTGGGACGCACGCTCGTGACCCTCGCCCCCGAGATGACCACGCCCGGGACGATCCGCCTGCTGGCCGACTCCGGCGTGGTGATCTGCGCGGGCCACACCAACGCCACCTTCGAGCAGACGCGTGCCGCCTTTCGCAGCGGCGTGTCGGGCGTGACGCATCTCTTCAACGCGATGTCGCCGCTCACCAACCGCGAGCCCGGCACCGTGGGCGCCGCGCTCTACGATGCCGACTGCTGGTGCGGGCTGATCGTGGACGGCCGCCACGTGCATCCCGCGGTGCTGCAGGTGGCCCTGCGCGCCAAGCGGCCCGAGCGCTTCATGCTGGTGACCGACGCGATGCCCAACGTGGGATCCGACCAGGACTGGTTCATGCTCCAGGGCCGCCGCATCTCCGTGAAAGACGGCCTGTGCGTGGACGAAAACGGCACTCTTTCCGGATCCGCGCTCGATATGGCCACCGCGGTGCGCAACGCCAGGGAGCTGCTCGGCGTGCCGCTCGAGTTGGCGGTGCGCATGGCGAGCCGCCACCCCGCGCAGTTCCTGCGCCTGGGCGACGAGCTGGGGCGCATCGCGCCGGGCTACCGGGCGAGCTTCGTGGTCGCGGACGACAACCTGCACGTGCACGGCACCTGGATCGACGGCAAGCCGGACTGAGCTGCCGCAGTGGCGGGGTGCCGCCCCGCGCCATCGGGCCGCCCGCCGCCCGGCGAACCACCTTGAATCGCGCCGATCAGACCACATTGTTGGATGTACCCATCCCGCTTTGGTCCCGGACATCCCATGGCCGAATTCCTGCGTGTCGTCTGTCCCCATTGCAACACGACCAACCGTGTGGCCCGCGCGCGGCTGGGCGAGGGTGCCACCTGCGGCAAATGCAGGCAGCCGCTGCTCGCGGGACAGGCGTTCCAGTTGACGAAGACCAATTTCGAGCGCCAGGTCGCCGCGAGCGAGCTGCCGCTGGTGGTCGATTTCTGGGCGCCCTGGTGCGGGCCGTGCCGCGCGATGGCGCCGGCCTACGAGGAAGCGGCATCGCGGCTCGCGCCGCGCGTGCGCCTGGCCAAGCTCGATACCGAGGCCGAGCCCGAAATCGCGGCGCGCTTCGGCGATTCGCAGCATTCCCGACCCTGATCGCGTTCCGCGACGGGCGCGAGATCGCGCGCCAGTCGGGCGCGATGCGGCTTCCGAGCTGGTGCAATGGATCAACGCCCATGTCAGGTCGCCGAATCTGACCCCGACCGACTGGATGTGGGCGCAGGCCTGCGAGCTGCTCGAGCAGGCCGAGCGCATGCACCGGCAGTTCTTCCGGCTGGGCGTCCTCGGCGTCGGCGCGCGCCACGTGGGAGCCGCCGGTCGACGTGTTCGAGGACGAGCGCGAGGTGGTGATCGTGGTCGCGCTGCCGGGCGTGGCCGCAGAGCGCGTCGAGGTGCACGCCGAGCAGGGGGCGCTGGTGGTGCGCGCGCGAAGCGGCGCTGCCGTTCGCCGGCTCGCGACGCGCCGTGCGCCAGCTGGAGATTCCCTACGGATTACTTCGAGCGGCGCATCGCGCTTCCCGAAGCGACGCTCGAGGCCGGGGACGCGCGAGTCACGCGACGGCTGCCTGATCGTGCAGCTCGCAAGCGAGCCGCGACTAGGATCGCTGTGAACCAGGACCAGCGACCCCATCTTCCGACGCCCTGCGCGCCGACGGCGAGCGCGCGGATCGAGGCACTCCGCCAACGACGCCGCACGGGCAGCGACGCGGCGCCCTGCGCGCCCGCTTCCCGACGATGCGCTGATCATCGTTGCCGGTGCGCAATGTCGTGCTGTTCCCCGGCATGGTGGTGCCGCTGACCGTCGGATCGCGAGCGCTCGCGCGCCGCGGTGCAGGAAGCCGTGCGCCTGCAGCGCCCGATCGGCATCCTGCTGCAGAGCAAGCCCGAGGTCGATGAGCCCGGGCCCGACGACCTGCACTGGGTCGGCACGACCGCCACGGTGCTGCGCTACGTCACCGCGCCCGACGGCACGCATCACGCGATCTGCCAGGGCGCTGCAGCGCTTCCGCGTGCTGCAGTTCCTCGAGGGCTATCCGTTCCCGGTCGCGCGCGTGCAGCTCATCGAGGAGCCGGCGCGGACCAGATCCCGAGATCGAGGGCCGCGCGCGCAGCGCTCAAGGCAGCGCGCGCTCGAGATCCTGCAGCTGCTGCCGCAGGTGCCGGAGGAAATGGTCGCCGCGCTGCAGGGCGTCGAGGGCCCGGCGCGCCTCGCCGATTTCATCGCCGGCCTGATGGACGTCAGCGCCGAGGAGAAGCAGGCGCTGCTCGAGACCTTCGACCTCAGGGCGCGGCTCGACAAGCTGCTCGAGCTCCTCGCGCACCGCATCGAGGTGCTCAAGGTCTCGCGCGAGATCGACGAGCGCACGCGCGAGTCGATCGACGACGCCAACCGCAAGCACCTGCTGCGCGAGCAGATGCGCACCATCCAGAAGGAGCTGGGCGAAGGCGACGAGAGCGGCGCCGAGATCGCCGAGCTCGACAAGGCGATCACCGAGGCGAAGATGCCCGAGGAGGTCGACAAGCAGGCGCGCAAGGAGCTGAAGCGCCTCGAGCGCATGCCCGAGGCGCGCGGGCGAGTACTCGATGGTGCGCACCTACCTCGACTGGCTGATCGAGCTGCCGTGGGCGCGACGCGACGCGGCGCCGCCGATCGACATCGCCGAGGCGCGGCGCATCCTCGACGAGGATCACTACGGCCTGGAGAAGATCAAGCAGCGCATCCTCGAGTACCTCGCGGTGCGCAAGCTCAATCCGTCGGGCAAGAGCCCGATCCTGTGCTTCGTCGGCCCGCCCGGCGTCGGCAAGACCTCGCTCGGCCAGAGCATCGCCAAGGCGACCGGCGCGCAAGTTCGTGCGCGTGAGCCTGGGCGGCGTGCACGACGAGGCCGAGATCCGCGGCCACCGCCGCACCTACATCGGCGCGCTGCCGGGCAACATCATCCAGAGCCTGCGCAAGGTCGGGCACGCGCAACTGCGTGATGATGCTCGACGAGGTCGACAAGCTCGGCGCCGGCGGCTTCCACGGCGATCCGGCCTCGGCGCTGCTCGAGGTGCTCGATCCGGAGCAGAACTCGACCTTCCGCGACAACTACCTCGGGCGTGCCGTTCGACCTCTCGAGCGTGATGTTCATCTGCACGGCGAACGTGCTCGACACGATCCCCGGGCCGCTGCGCGACCGCATGGAGATCATCCAGCTGCCGGGCTACACCGCGCAGGAGAAGCTGCAGATCGCGCGCCGCTACCTGGTGCCGCGCCAGCTCGCAGCCGACCGGGCTCACGCCGGAGCAGTGCGAGATCAGCGACGACGCGCTGACGGCGATCATCGACGACTACACGCGCGAGGCCGGCGTGCGCAATCTCGAGCGCGAGATCGGCAACGTGTTCCGCAATGTCGCGGTGCGCATCGCCGAAGGCCGCATGCGAGCAGCCGTGACGATCGGCGCCGGCGACCTGCACGGCCATCCTCGGCGCCGCGCAGGTTCGAGGCCGAGGTCGCGATGCGCACCGGCGTTCCGGGCGTGGCGACCGGCCTCGCGTGGACGCCGGTGGGCGGCGACATCCTGTTCGTCGAGGCCGCGCGCATGCCGGGCGCGGGCAAGCTGATCCTGACCGGCCAGCTCGGCGACGTGATGAAGGAAAGCGCGCAGGCGGCGCTGTCGCTGGTCAAGGCGCGCGCCGCGCGACCTCGGCATCGCGCCGGAGGTGTTCGAGAAGTCCGACATCCACGTGCACGTGCCGGCCGGCGCGACGCCCAAGGACGGCCCGAGCGCGGGCGTGGCGATGTTCGTCGCGCTGGCCTCGCTGCTGACCGGCCGCGCCGGTGCGCAGCGACGTGGCGATGACCGGCGAGATCAGCCTGCGCGGCCTGGTGCTGCCGATCGGCGGCGTCAAGGAGAAGGTGCTCGCGGCGCTGCGCGCCGGCATCACGACCGTGATGCTGCCGGAGCGCAACCGGCGCGACCTCGAGGACATTCCGGCCGACGCGCGCGAGCAGCTGCACGTTCGTGTGGATCGAGACACGTCGACCAGGCGCTCGCCACGGCGCTTACTGCGGCGCGCTGAGTCGGTCCAGCGCGAGGTTGAGCTCGAGGACGTTCACGCGCGGCTCGCCGAGGAAGCCGAGCTGCCGGCCCTCGGTATGTTGCGCCACGAGCGCGCGCACTCTCGCGGCGTCCCATCCGCGCGCCCTCGCCACCCGGCTCACCTGGTAGTCCGCGGCCGCGGGGCTGATGTGCGGATCGAGGCCGCTGCCCGATGCCGTCACCAGATCGACCGGGACCGGCCGCTGGTTGCCGGGATCGGCATCCTGCAGCGCCTTGACCCGCGCGGCCACCGCGTCGATCAGTGCCTGGTTCGTGGGCCCCTGGTTGGTGCCGCTCGAGGAAGCGGCGTTGTAGGGATAGGGCGAAGTGCCCGAAGGGCGGCTCCAGAAGTGCTTCGGGTCGGAGAAGGGCTGGCCGATCAACCGCGAGCCCAGGACCTTTCCGTCCCGCACGATCAGGCTGCCGGCGGCCTGCGAAGGAAAGGCGAGCCGCGCGATCCCGGTGACCGCCAGCGGGTAGGCCACACCCGTCAGCAGCGAGAGCAGGGCGAGTAAGACGACGGCGGGGCGGAGGTGCCCGTGCATGGTCGTGGTCCTTTCAAGCCAGGCCCGCGGCGGCGAGGATCATGTCGATCGCCTTGATGCCGATGAAGGGCACCACGACCCCGCCGGCCCCGTAGATCCACAGGTTGTCGCGCAGCACGGCCGCGGCGCCCTTGGGCTGGTAGCGCACGCCCTTCAGGGCGAGCGGGACGAGCGCCACGATGACGAGGGCGTTGAAGATCACCGCGGACAGGATCGCGCTCTGCGGCGTGGCGAGCCGCATCACGTTCAGCGCGCCGAGCTGCGGATAGGTGGTGGCGAAGGCGGCCGGGATGATCGCGAAGTACTTGGCGATGTCATTGGCGATCGAGAACGTGGTGAGTGCGCCGCGCGTCATCAGCAGCTGCTTGCCGATCTCGACGATCTCGATCAGCTTGGTGGGATTGGAGTCGAGGTCCACCATGTTGCCGGCTTCCTTCGCGGCCTGCGTGCCGGTGTTCATTGCCACCGCGACGTCGGCCTGCGCGAGGGCCGGCGCGTCGTTGGTGCCGTCGCCGGTCATTGCCACCAGGCGGCCCTCGGCCTGGTGCTCGCGGATCAGCTTGAGCTTCGCTTCGGGCGTGGCCTCGGCGAGGAAGTCGTCCACGCCGGCCTCGGCCGCGATCGCGGCCGCCGTGAGGCGGTTGTCGCCCGTGATCATGATGGTCTTGATGCCCATGCGGCGCAGCTGCGCGAAACGCTCCTTCATTCCGCCCTTCACGATGTCCTTGAGCTCGATGACGCCGAGCACCTTGCCGTTGTCGGCCACGACGAGCGGCGTGGCCCCGCGGCGCGCCACCACGTCGACGATGGCCTGCATCTCCTCGGGCACGCGGCCGCCCTGGTGCGCCACCCAGGCGCGGATCGCGTCGTCGGCGCCCTTGCGGACCTGGCGCGCGCCCAGGTCCACCCCGCTCATCCGGGTCTGCGCCGTGAACGGCACGAAGCTCGCGCCGAGCGAAGCCACGTCGCGCTCGCGGATGCCGAAGCGCTGCTTGGCGAGGACCACGATGCTGCGGCCCTCGGGAGTCTCGTCGGCGAGCGAGGCGAGCTGCGCCGCGTCCGCGAGCTCGCGCACGGCGACCCCGCCGGCGGGATGGAAGTCGGTCGCCTGGCGGTTGCCGAGCGTGATGGTGCCGGTCTTGTCGAGCAGCAGCACGTCGACGTCGCCCGCGGCTTCCACCGCGCGTCCCGACGTTGCGATCACGTTGGCGCGCAACGTGCGGCCCAGGCCGGCCAGCCCGATCGCGGAAAGCAACCCGCCGATGGTCGTGGGAATGAGGCAGACCAGCAGCGCGACCAGCACCGTGACGCTCACCGCGGTGCCGGACTTGGCGGCTTCGACGGCATACAGGGAGAACGGCAGCAGCGTCACGGTCGCGAAGAGGAACACGAGCGTGAGGCCGACCAGCAGGATCTCCAGCGCGATCTCGTTGGGCGTCTTCTGGCGCCGCGCGCTCTCGACCATCGAAATCATGCGGTCGAGGAAGGACTCGCCGGCATTCACCGTGACACGCACCACGAGCCAGTCGGAAAGCACCCGCGTGCCGCCGGTGACGGAGGAGAAGTCGCCGCCCGACTCGCGGATCACGGGAGCGGACTCGCCGGTGATCGCCGACTCGTCCACCGAGGCCACGCCCTCCACCACCTCGCCGTCGGCGGGGACGAAGTCGCCCGCCTCGACCAGGAAGAAGTCGTCCTTGCGCAGCGCCGTGGAGGACACCTTCGTGTAGGCGCCACGGCTCGCGCCGGTGAGCTTCTTGGCCACCACGTCGCGCTTGGCCGAGCGCAGCGCATCGGCCTGCGCCTTGCTGCGTCCCTCGGCGATCGCTTCGGCGAAGTTGGCGAAGAGCACGGTGAGCCACAACCACGCGCAGATCGCCAAGATGAAGCGCGGCGGGGCCTCGCCATGGCCGCCCACGGCCTGCGCCCAGAGGATGGTGGTGAGGATGCTGCCGAGGTAGACCACGAACATCACCGGATTGCGCCACTGGTGCTGCGGCAGGAGCTTCACCAGGGAATCGGCCAGCGCGCGCCGGAAGATGCTTTTCGTGACGAGCATGCGCGGGGTGTGCTCGGGATGCGGCGAGAGGGCTGCGGGAACGCTCACGGACCGGGCCTTGGCAACGGGCGGCGTCGCTTCAATGGGAAGCGAACAGGCTGAGGTGCTCGACGATCGGGCCGAGGGCGAGCGCCGGCACGAAGGTGAGCGCCCCCACGACCACTACCGTGCTTGCCAGCAGCGCCACGAAGAGCGGCGTGTGGGTAGGCAGCGTGCCGAGCCCGGCGGGCACCGTCTTCTTTGCGGCCAGGGCGCCGGCGATCGCGAGCGTGGGCACCGCGAGCCAGTAGCGCGCGAGGAGCATCGCGATGCCGAGCGCGGTGTTGTAGAACGGCGTGTTGGCCGAGATCCCCGCGAAGGCGCTCCCGTTGTTGTTGCCGGCCGAGGAGAACGCATAGAGGATCTCGGAAAATCCGTGGGCGCCCGGGTTGCCGATGGCGGCCCTGCCGGGCTCGACCAGCACCGCGATTGCCGTGCCGACCAGCACCACCAGGGGCGCCACCAGGATGGTGATCGAGGCCATCTTCATCTCGAAGGCGCCGATCTTCTTGCCGAGGTACTCCGGCGTGCGGCCGATCATGAGCCCCGCCACGAACACGGCGATGATGGCGAACACGAGCATCCCGTAGAGCCCGGAGCCCACGCCGCCGAAGATCACTTCCTGGAACTGGATGAGCCACAGCGGCACCAGCCCGCCGAGTGGCGTGAACGAGTCGTGCATCGAGTTCACCGAGCCGTTCGAGGCCGCCGTCGTGGCGGTCGCCCACAGCGCCGAGTTGACGATGCCGAAGCGCGCCTCCTTGCCCTCCATGTTGCCGCCGGCCTGCGCCGCCGAGGCCGACTGGTCCGCGCCGGCCTTCGCGAGCAGCGGATTGCCCTCCTGCTCGGCCCAGACGCAGACCGCGAGCATCGCCACGAAAAGCAGCGTCATCGTGGCGAGCACCGCCCAGCCCTGGCGCGTGTCGCCCACCATCTCGCCGAAGGTGTAGCAAAGCGCGGCCGAGATGAGCAGGATCGAGAGCAGCTCGAGGAAATTGGCGAGCGGGGTGGGGTTCTCGAACGGATGGGCGGAGTTCACGTTGAAGAAGCCCCCGCCGTTGGTGCCGAGCTGCTTGATCGCGACCTGCGAGGCCACGGGGCCCACGGCGATGGACTGCTCCTTCTGCGTGGCCTTTTCGGTCACGGGGTTGCCCTTGTCGTCCTTCACCGGCTGCCCCGCGGCGTCGAGCTTGGGATTGTCGTATTCCACGGACTCGACGAGGGACGCCGTGGGATAGGCGGCGAAGGTCTGGGGCACGCCCTGCCACACCAGGGCGATGGCCAGGACGAGGGAAAGCGGCAGCAGGATGTAGAGCACGCTGCGCGTGAGATCCACCCAGAAGTTGCCCAGGGTGTCGGTGTTCTTGCGCGTGAAGCCGCGCATGAACGCAACCAGGGTCGCCATGCCGCTCGCGGCCGAGACGAAGTTCTGCACCGTGAGGCCGAGCATCTGCGTGAGATAGCTCATGGTCGTCTCGCCGCCGTAGCCCTGCCAGTTGGTGTTGGTGGCGAAGCTCACGGCGGTGTTGAACGACGAATCCGCAGTGACCGCGGCGAAGCCCTGGGGGTTGAGCGGGAGCCACGCCTGCAGGCGCTGCAGGGCATAGACCGCGAGGAACCCCAGCAGGTTGAAGACGAGCATCGCGACCGCGTATTCGGTCCAATGCATCTCGCGCCCGGGATCCACGCCCGCCGCGCGGTACATCCCGCGCTCGAGCGGCGCCCCCCAGCGGTTGAGCAGCGCCGGTCGACCCTCGTAGATGCGCGCCATGTAGGCGCCCAGCGGTTTGGCAAGCGCAAGCAGGACGGCCAGGTAGCACGCGAGCTGCAGGTAGCCGTTGGCGGTCATCAGAATTTCTCCGGCACGAGCAAAGCCACGAGCAGGTAGACGAAGACCACGAAGGCGAACACGCCGCCGAGCACGTAGATGATGCTCATCGCGGCTTCCTCAGCCGTTCGCAGCCGTACACCAGCGCCACGGTAAGGGCGAAGAAGGCGACGGCCAGTGCGATGAAGACCAGGTCCATGGAATGCCTCCAATGGCACGCGAAGGCGAAGTCTGGCAGCGCGCGCGTAAAGAACATATATAAATGCGCGCCCCCGCGTGTTGATGCCGGGCAATCCGCCTAAACTTCGGCAACCGTCCTGCCCCGGTGACGGGCATGGGCGGCCGTGCGGACTTCGAACAGCCAGTCGCGCAGCCGCGCGCAGGCGGCCGCAAGCCCCACGAAGACGAGCAGGAGGGCCAGGGCGGCCAGGACTACCAGGATATGAATGAGGATCATGTTCAGCGCTCCGATCGTTTGTATGCGGCGTCGAGTCGATCGAACGCGGCGTCGAGCACCGCGAGGACCAGGAATTGGCACGCGCAGGACGCCCAGACGACCGAAAGGATCCGCAGAATCTCCATGCAGGCAGTGTTGCGCCTTTCGCGTAAAGGAGCTGCAAAAGCTCGGGGCCTGCGCGCAAATGCGGTGTAAATATCGATGAACGAAGTGCGCCCCGATCCCGACGCGCTGCTCGAGCGGGTGCAGCGCGAGGAGCGCGGCGCCGCGCGCGGCCGGCTGAAGGTGTTCTTCGGCGCCTCGGCGGGCGTCGGCAAGACCTACGCGATGCTCGGCGCCGCGCGCCGCCTGAAGGACGAGGGCGTGGATGTCGTCGTGGGCGTGGTCGAGACCCACGGCCGCAAGGACACCGCGAGTCTCGTCGAGGGCCTCGAGGTGCTCGCGCCGCGGGAATTCAGGCGCCGCGGCAGCACGCTGCGCGAGTTCGACCTCGACGGGGCGTTGGCGCGGCGCCCGAAGGCGATCCTGGTGGACGAGCTCGCGCACACCAACGCGCCCGGCTCGCGCCACCCGAAGCGCTGGCAGGACGTGGCCGAGCTGCTCGTCGGCAGGCATCGACGTGCTGGACCACGCTCAACGTCCAGCACCTGGAGAGCCTGAACGAGGTGGTGGGCGGCATCACCGGCATCCGGGTCTGGGAGACGCTGCCCGATACGTTCTTCGATTCCGCCGACGAGATCGTGCTGGTGGACACGCCCGCCGACGAGCTGCTCGCGCGCCTCAAGGCCGGCAAGGTGTACTTACCGCAGCAAGCCGAGGCCGCCGCGCGCAACTTCTTCCGCAAGGGCAACCTCATGGCGCTGCGCGAGCTGGCGCTGCGGCGCACCGCCCAGGTGATCGAGGAAGAAGTCCAGGAGTACCGCGCCGACAAGGCGATCGGCGGAGTGTGGAGGACGCAGTCGCGCCTGCTGTGCGCCGTCGGTCCGCACGCGGGAGCCGAGCACGTGGTGCGCAGCGCCGCGCGTCTCGCCGGGGAGCTGAACGCCGAGTGGTACGCGATCTACGTGGAAACGCCCAGGCTGCAGCGCCTGCCGGCGCCGGAGCGCGAGCGCATCCTCAAGGTGATCAAGCTCGCCGCCGAGCTGGGGGCGCGCACCGCGATCCTCACCGGCGCGAATCCGAAGGACGCGATCGTCGCGTACGCGCGCTCGCAGAACATCGGCACCGTCGTGGTCGGGCGCGGCCCGCCGCGGCGCTGGGGGCTGCGCACCACGATGAGCGACGCGATCGCGGCGGCCGACGACCGCCTCGACGTGCTCGAGATCTCGCGCGGCACGCGCGAGGCCGGAGCGCCGCTGCCCGCAGCCGTGCCGAGCGAGGCGCCGTCGCCGAAGGCCGCGGAGCGACGCCTGCGCTACGCATTCACGCTCGTCGCCTGCGTGGCCACCACCGGTGCGGCGGCGCTGCTGTATCCCGCCTTCGACCTGGCCAACATCGTGATGCTCTTCCTGCTCACGGTCGTTCTGGTGGGCGCCCAATGGGGCCGCGGTCCCGCGGTGCTCGCCTCGGTCGTGAACGTGGCCGCGTTCGACTTCTTCTTCGTGCCGCCGCGCTACACCTTCGCGGTGAGCGACGTCCAGTACCTGCTCACCTTCGCGGTGATGCTGGTCGTGGGCCTTATCACGGGGCAGCTCACGGCGGGCGTGCGCTTCCAGGCACGCATCGCGAGCCATCGCGAGGAGCGTGCCCGCACGCTGTACGAGTTCGCACGCGACCTTGCCGGCCTGCTCACCGCGGAGCAGGTGATCGAGGTCTGCGAATCGTTCATGGCGCGCGCCTTTCAGGCGCGCGTGGCGGTCCTCGTCCCCGACACGCACGGCGTCCTGCGCGCGCCGGGCCGTGGCGCGATGAAGAATCCGGCCGACATCGCCACCGCGCAGTGGGCCTACGATCGCGCGCAGTCCGCGGGCGCGGGGACCGACACGCTTTCGAGCAACGAGCACCTGTTCCTGCCGCTCAAGGCGCCGATGGGCACGCGGGGGGTGCTCGCGATCCGCCCTGAGCGCTCGCGCGACCTGCTGATCCCCGAGCAGCGCCGCCAATACGAGACCTTCGCCGCGCTCGCCGCGATCGCGCTCGAGCGCGTGCACTACGTCGACGTGGCGCGCGACGCGCTGGTGAAGATCGAGTCCGAGCAGCTGCGCAACTCGCTGCTCGCCGCGCTCTCGCACGACCTGCGCACGCCGCTCGCGGCCCTGCTGGGCCTCGCGGAGTCCCTGGCGCTCACGCGCCCGCCGCTCTCGGAGAGCCAGGCGCGCATCGCCGATTCCATGGCAGCCCAGGCCCGCCGCCTCATCGCGCTCGTGAACAACCTCCTCGACATGGCGCGCATCCAGAGCGGGGAGGTGCGGCTCAATCGCCAGTGGCACGTGCTCGAGGAGATCGTCGGCAGCGCGCGCGGCGGCCTCGCGGCCGCGCTCGCTTCGCATCCGGTGAAAGTCGATCTGCCGGCCGGCCTGCCGCTGGTCGAAATGGACGCGGCGCTCGTCGAGCGCGTGCTCGCGAACCTGCTCGAGAACGCGGCCAAGTTCACGCCCGACGGCACGCCGATCGAGATCGCCGCGCGCGCGGCCGACGGATGGCTGGAGGTAAGCGTCGCCGACCAGGGACCGGGAATTCCGCCGGGCCGGGAAGAGGCGATCTTCGAGAAGTTCGCGCGCGGCTCGGCCGAGTCGGCTACTCCGGGGGTCGGGCTGGGGCTCGCGATCTGCCGGGCGATCGTCGAGGCGCATGGCGGAACGATCAGCGCGGACAGGGCACGCGCGCACGGCGCGCGCTTCACCTTCAGGCTGCCGCTGGGGACGCCCCCGGCGGCGCCGGAAGCGGGCTGAGATGCCGGCGCCGGTGGCGCTCCTGGTGGAGGACGAGGCGGAGATCCGCCGCTTCGTGCGTACCGCCCTCGAAGCCGAAGGATGGGTGGTGCACGAATCGTCCACGATGCGCGAGGGCCTGGTCGACGCCGGCACGATGAAGCCGGACCTCGTGGTCCTGGACCTCGGCCTTCCGGATGGCGACGGCAGCGACTTCATCCGCGGGGTGCGCCAATGGTCGGGAATGCCGATCATCGTGCTCTCGGCGCGCGTCGAGGAGCCGGACAAGGTGCGCGCCCTGGATGCCGGGGCGGACGATTACCTCACCAAGCCCTTCGGCGTGGCCGAGCTGCTGGCCCGGGTGCGCGCCGCGCTGCGCCGGCGCAATGCCCCTCCCGGCGGCTCCGCAGGCCCGTTCCGCTTCGGCGACGTCGAGGTCGACCTCTCGGCAAGGAGCGTGCAGCGCCACGGCGAGGCGGTGCACCTCACGCCGGTCGAATACCGGTTGCTGCAGCTGCTGATCGCGAACGCCGGACGCGTGCTGACCCACCGGTTCATCCTGCGCGAAGTCTGGGGGCCATCCCACGTCGAGCACCATCACTATGTGCGCATCTACATGGGCAACCTGCGCCAGAAGCTCGAAGCCGACCCAGCCAACCCGCGCCACCTGCTCACCGAGACGGCGGTGGGGTACCGGCTGATGCCGTAGTGCTGCCGGCGAGGAGCGGGCCCGCCGCGGGCGCTGCAGCCGGCCGGAATCTGTCCCGTGCCACGCCCGGCTTGTCGGATAATGGCGGATGAACTCCACGGGAGGCCCGGCAGCATGCAAGTCCTGAACCCGGATCTCGACCTCGAGCGGTTCTTCCACGACGTCCGGTCCGCACGCCACCGCGTCCTGATGCTCGACTACGACGGCACGCTTGCGCCGTTCCACCGGCTTCCGGAGCGCGCGCTTCCCTATCCCGAAGTCGCCGACATCCTGAACAAGGAGGTCGAGCGCGGCGCGACGCGCGTCATCCTGGTGAGCGGGCGGCGCTTCGCGGACCTGCGCGTTGCGCTTTCGCGGATCCGCCACTCGGAAGTGTGGGCGGCCCATGGCTGGGAGCGGCGCACTGCGGCAGGCGAGCGCGTGGACTACGCCCCGGCGACCGAGGCGCGCCGCCAGCTGCAGCTCGCCGAGACGCCGGCGCGCCGCCTGGAGATGCACGGGGTGCGCGTCGAGCCGAAGGTGGCGAGCGTGGCCGTGCACTGGCGCGGCGTGCCGGAGGCGGCGGTGCCGGAATTGCGCGAGCGGCTGCGGCGCGTGTGGGACGACCTGGGCCACGACCAGCTCGAGATGCTCGAGTTCGAGGGCGGCATGGAACTGCGTGCCCGGGGACGCAACAAGGGCGATGCAGTGAAGGAGGTGCTCGCCGAGGCGCAGCCCGGCATGGTGTGCGCGTACCTGGGCGACGACTACACCGACGAGGACGCGTTCGCCGCGCTCGAGAATCGCGGGCTGGCGGTGCTGGTGCGCCCCGAGCTGCGCGAGACGCGCGCCGACCTGTGGCTCGCGCCGCCGCGCGAGCTGATCGCGTTCCTGAGGCGATGGTGCGGGCTCGGCACGCCGCGGTGACGCGCGGGGCGCCGCGGCGCGCGCGCTCCCGGCTTATCGTCGTGTCGAACCGGCTGCCGTTCGCCTTCCGGCGCGGGGCGGGCGGGCGCTGGCACGCGGAGCCGGGCAGCGGCGGGCTTGTCACGGCGCTGCTGCCGGTGCTGCGCGACCGCGGCGGCACGTGGATCGGCTGGCCCGGCGCGCCGGGCGCGGCGCGCGAGTTCGCCCCCGCGCTGGCCCAGGCCGGCTCGCAGGCGGGATACACGCTCGGCGCGGTCGCCCTGGACGAAGAGGAGGTGCGCAACTTCTACCTCGGATTCTCCAACGAGATCATCTGGCCGCTGTTCCACGACCTGCCCTCGCTCTGCAACTTCGACCCGGCGTACTGGCGGACGTATTGCGCGGTGAACCGCAAGTTCGCCAAGGCCGTCGCCGCGCGCGCCACGCACGGGGACTTCGTGTGGGTGCACGACTACCACTTGATGAACGTCGCGGCCGAGATGCGCGCGCTGGGCACGGCGGCGCGCCTCGCCTTCTTCCTGCACATCCCGTTTCCATCGCCGGACATTTTCCGCAAGCTGCCGTGGCGCAAGCCCCTGCTCGAGGCGCTGCTGCGCTACGACCTGGTCGGCTTCCAGACCATGCGCGACCGGCGCAACTTCGTGGCCTGCGTCGAGGCGCTCGGCGAGGAGGTCAAGGTCGAGGGCCGGGGCGCGGTCGTGAGCGCGCGCACCCCGCATGGGGTGGTGCGCATCGGCGCGTTCCCCATCAGCATCGACTACAACGCGTTCATGCGCGCGGCAGTGTCGGGCGAGGTCGAGGCCAAGGCGCGCGAGCTGCATGCGCTGCTCCCGCACCGCAAGCTCGTGCTGGGCGTGGACCGCCTCGACTACACCAAGGGCATCACGCTGCGCCTGCAGGCGTTCCAGGACCTGCTCGAGCGCTATCCCGACATCCGGGGGCGCGTCTCGCTGATCCAGGTGGTGGTGCCCAGCCGCGAGGACATCCCCGAATACCACCGGATGAAGTCCGAGATCGAGCGGCTCGTGGGCCGGATCAACGGCGCCTTCGCGCGTCCCGGCGGATGGGTGCCGGTGTGGTACGAGTACCGCAGCCTCTCGCGCGTCGAGCTCTTCGCCTACTACCGGGCCGCCGACATCGCGCTCATCACTCCGCTCAAGGACGGCATGAACCTGGTCGCCAAGGAATACTGCGCGTGCAGCATCGAGGAGGACTGCGTGCTCGTCCTGTCGGAGTTCGCGGGCGCGGCGGAGCAGCTGGGCGCGGGCGCGGTGCTCGTGAATCCCTACGACGTTCAGGGCGTGGCCGACGCGATCCGCGCCGCGCATGCCATGCCCCAGGCCGAGCGCGTGGCGCGCATGCGCGGCATGCGCCGCTCGATCCGCCGCCAGGACGTCTTCTGGTGGGTGGATGCCTTCCTGCGCGCCGCGATCGCGCGCGACCTGCGCGCCTTTCCCGCGCCCGGCGCGCGAACGGTCCACGGCAACGGCGACAGCCCGCTGCCGATCTGAGGGGGCCGCTAGCGGGCTGCGGCCGGCAGCGCGTCGATCTCGGCCGTGGCCCGCAGGCGCGGCAAGTGCCCGGGCTGACTCGCGCTGCATGAAGTCGATCAGCCCTTCGCGCAGCAGGCAGCGCAGGTCCCAGTTCTGGCCGCGGCCGACGGCGAGCTGACGATCAGGCGCAGCTGCATCGCGCGCTCGTTGGTGTCGACCACCTGCAGCAGGCAGACGCGGCCGTCGTAGTCCTTCGAGCCCTGCGCAGGCGCGTGCGCCTCGGCGCAGCAGCGGCTCGAGGTCAGTGCGGTAGTCGACCCAGAGGAACACGCTGCCGATGATCTCGGCGGGGTGCGCGTCCAGTTCTGGAACGGGTTGTCGATGAACCACTGCAGCGGGATGACGAGGCGGCGCTCGTCCCAGATCTTGAGCACCACGTAGGTGCCGGTGATCTCCTCGACGCGGCCCCATTCGCCCTCCACGATCAGCACGTCGTCGATGCGGATCGGCTGCGACAGCGCGATCTGCAGGCCGGCGAGCAGGTTGCCGAACACCGAGCTCGCGGCGAAGCCGCGATCACCAGCGCCGACGCCGGCCGAGGCGAGCAGGCTGGTGCCGAACTGGCGCGCGCGCGGGAACGTGATGAGCGCCGCGGCCGCGCCGAAGATCAGCACGACGACCTTGAGCGTGCGCGCGATCACGTTGGTCTGCGTGCGCATCTGCCGCGCGTGCAGGTTGTCGGCGACGTCCGAGGGATTGAGCAGGAGCACGATCTCGGTGAGCGCGTCGACGGCGGCGGCCGCGAGCCAGGTGAAGCTCACGATGAGCAGCAGCGTCGCGACGTGGCGCAGCCCCGCGAGGTTCTCAAGCTCCGGGGACGCTGCCTCGAAGACGGCCTGCAGCGCGAGGAGCACCAGGATCCAGCGCGCCGGGGCGCGGGCGTGGCGCACGAGCACCGAGATGGCCGGGCTCGAGCGCAGGAAGCGCACGAGCGCGGCGGCGCCCGCGGCGTGGACCACGAGGGCAATGAAGACCGCGACCACGATGGCGATCGCGAAGTCTATCCAGGGGTTGGCGGTGAATGTGAAAGGCGGGCTCATCTCCCTCGTCGCTCGTGGATGGTGATGCGGCGGCTTTCCAGAAGGGACCGGGCCGCGCTGCAATGGTTCCGGAAAAATCCGCGCCGCGCCGACTCCCGCGCGGGCACCGCATCCTGCATGCGGCTCGCCGGTGGGATACTACGCTCCTACCAGGGGCCCACGGGAGGACGGCATGTCGCTCAGAACGGTGATGTTGGCATGCGTCCTGGCCGCGCTCGCGCTGTTCGCCGCGCTCAACTGGAGCGCTTTCATGGCTCCGACCACGCTATCGCTCGTGGTGGCGAGCATCAGCGCGCCGCTCGGGCTGATCATGCTGGGGTTCGTTGCGGTCCTTACCGCGCTGTTCCTGGCCTTCGTGGTCTACCTGCAGGCAACGCGGCTCGTCGATGCCCGGCGCTACGCGCGCGAGCTGCAGGCGCAGCGCGAGCTCGCGGACCGGGCCGAGGCGTCGCGCTTCACGGAGCTGCGCGCGGTTCTCGACGCGGAGCTGCCGAAGCTGCGCGCACAGTCGGCGGCGTCCCTCGACCGGCTCGAGGCGCGCCTCGACAGGCTCGACCGCGACTTCGGCGCCGCAATGGAGCGCACGGAGTCCGCAATGGCGGCCTACATCGGCGAGCTCGAGAACCGCGTCGAGCGCCTCGGCGGCGCTCCCCCCGTCGAAGGCCGATGAGCCGGCCGACCGCGGTGGTGGTCGGCGTGGGCGCCGAGCGCGGGCTCGGCGCGGCGCTGTGCCGCCGCTTCGCCGCCGAGGGCCATCACGTGATCGCGGCGGGCCGCACCCGCGAGCGCATCGAGCAGGTCGCGCGCGCCATCGGCGCGGCCGGCGGGAGCGCCGAGGCGGTGGCCTGCGACGCGACGCTCGAGACGGACGTGATGCGCCTCTTCGATCGGGCGATGCAGGCCGGGGGCGATCGCGGCGCGCCGGACCTCGTGGCGTACAACGCGGGCATCAATCAGCGCATCGACTTTCGCGAGCTGCCGGCGAGCGCCTTCGAGGAGCACTGGCGCGTGTGCTGCTTCGGCGGCTTCCTGGTGGGACGCGAGGCGGCGCGCCGACTGGTACCCCTGGGACGCGGCACGGTCCTGTTCACCGGCGCTTCGGCGAGCCTGCGCGGCCGGCCCGGCTTCGCGCATTTCGCCGCGGCGAAGGCGGGGCTGCGCATGATCGCGCAGAGCATGGCGCGCGAATACGGGCCGCAGGGCATTCACGTGGCCCATGTCGTGATCGACGGCGGCATCGACGGGGAGCGCCTGCGCAGCCGGTGGCCTGATGCCGTGAAGGAGCGCGGCCCCGAAGGGCTGCTCGCCATCGACGCCATCGCCGAAGCGTATTGGCAGCTGCACCGGCAGGCGCGCACGGCGTGGACCCACGAGATCGACTTGCGGCCCTTCAAGGAGCCATTCTGATGACGGGCATTCTCCGCCCTGATCGCCGCGGGCTGGCTGGTGGTGAACCGGGGTTCGTGAGGCCATGAGCCCGGAAAACGCGGCGCGCGAACCCGCGCTCGAAGAAGTCGAGCGGCTGGCGGGCCCGACCCTGCTCGAGTTCGGCACGCCCTGGTGCGGCCACTGCAGGGCGGCCCAGCCGGTCATTGCCGCGGCGCTCGGCGCGCATCCCGGGGTGCGCCACCTGAAGGTCCACGATGCGAGCGGCCGGCGCCTGGGACGGGCCTTCCGCGTGAAGCTGTGGCCCACGCTGGTGTTCCTGCGCGACGGCCGCGAAGTGGCGCGGCTCGTGCGGCCGGGCGACGAAGCCGCAATCCGCGAGGCGCTCGCGGGGATCGACGCGCGCGCGGCCTGAAGCATCGATGTGGTGCGTCAGCGCGGCGAGGCGGACCGGTCGCCGCGACGGTAGGCCGCCAGGGCCCAATCGAGCGTTTGCTGCGCGGCGGCGTCGCGATCGGCGGGTAGGGCGCCGAAGCGCGCGCGAAAGCGCCGGTCGTCGACGACGAAGGGCTCGTCCCACTGGTAACGCATCTCGTCAACCTCGCGCAGGATGGGAACGAACCACCTGGCCGCCGCGAACATCCACGCGGGCACGGCCTCGACGGCGAGGCGCTCGCCATGCAGGCGCGCCATGCGCTCGACCAGCGCGCGCAGCGTTTCGGCCGGCTGGCAAGGCAGCATCCAGGCGCGTCCCAGCGCCTCGTCCGGCGCGCCGCCCAGGATTTCCAGCCCCGCCGCCACGTCGGGAATGAAGTGGTAGGTGTGCACCGCGTCGGGATCGACCAGCACGCGCCCCGTCTTGCCCGCGAGGGCGCTCTTCCAGAAGAAGTCGCCGAGGTGCGTGCCCTTGTCGCCGCGCGGCCCGTAGTAATCGGACGCGCGGCCGCACACCGCGCGCACCTCCCCGCTCCGGTGCGCCTCGAACAGTCGCTGCGCGGCGCGAGCCCGGATCTCGCCCTTGCGGCTCACCGGATGCATCGGCGTGTCCTCGTCGAGCGGCTTGCCGCCCGGGCGACCGAGCATGTAGAGGTTGTCGAGCACCACGAGCCGGGCGTTGGCCGCGCCCGCGGCCGCGACGAGATTCTCGAGGTAGCGCGGAACGAGCTCTGCCCAGACCTTCGCGAAGTAGGGCGGGTTCATGCAGTGGTAGACGGCCGCGGCGCCGGCCGCCGCCTGCACGCAGAAACTGCGCTCGGCGGCATCGCCGCGCATCGGCTCGGCCCCGTGCGGGATTTGCCCCGGGGATCGACGCACGACGCGCACCCGGTGGCCGCGCGCCAGCAATCGCTCCGCCAGGGGGTATCCCACCTGGCCTGCGCCGAAGATCACGTGGAGTTGACGGTCCATCGACCGAATGCTATCGGCTTTCGGCCCTAGTACGCCGGCGCTGGCGCCGGAGCGGGGGTGCGCACCGGGCCGCGGGCGGCGCCGCCTTCGGTGGCGGCCCCGATCACGAATTCGCGCACCAGCGCAATCTCCGCGGCCGACATCAGCGCAGGCGCATGGCCTGCGCCGGGGATCTCGACCAGCTCGGCACGCGGCTTGACGGCGAGCATCGTCGCGGCGATCGGGGCCGGGAACACCTCCGAATGCTCCCCGCGAATCAGCAGCACCGGGCAGCGCACGCGATACCAGGCGTCCCAGAAGAACAGGCCGGGCGCGAACGGCAATGTGCCCATCACCCGGGCGATCTGCGGATCGTAGTGCAGCCGGTAGCCGTCCTCGGTCCTGGCCGAGCCGTGGCGCACCAGGTGCGTCCACTGCTCGCCGGTGAGCTCGCCCCAGTCGCGGTGGGTCCGGCGCAGGTGATCCTCGACCTGCGCGAGCGAAGCGAAGCGTCGCGGTGCCTCCAGGTTGCGCCCGATGTGCCGCAGCGCGTCGAGGGGCAGGTACGCGCCCACGTCGTTCATCACCAGGCTGCGGATCGGGCTGCCCGGCTGCGAGGCGAGCAGCAGGCCCAGCAGACCGCCCATCGAGGTGCCGACCCAATGGACTTCCTTCGCGCCGACGTGCGCGAGCAAGGTGCGGAAATCAGCCAGGAACTGCCCGAAATGGTATCCGAGCGGCGTGTGCAGCCATGTGCTGCGCCCGCGGCCCGCCACGTCCGGACAGATCACCCGCGCCTGCGTCGAAAGCGCGCGGGCGAGGTAGTCGAAATCGCGTGCGTTGCCGCTGTAGCCGTGGGCGCACACCACTACCCGCTCGTTCCCGCGCCGTCCCCAGTCCAGGGCGTGCAGCGCGTGGAACCCCGCGGGACCGAGGCCCGGATAGGTGATGTGCCGGGGCCGGGCCGGGCGGGCTAGCGGGGCGGGCGAACCTTCAGCGCCGCGCGAAGTCCTGGGGCGTTGCGGTTCGAGTCAATGGATGCCGGCCCACCTGCGCAGCGCCTTGTGCGCCGCAGTATCGGCGGGTTGCGCCGCGCGCCGGCGGCCGGCGCGCAGGCGCGCGGTGTAGCTTGCCACGCGCCGCGCGAAGGTCGCCGCCGCTCCGGAAATCAGCTCGCCGAGATAGGCCGCGCGCTCCGCGCGGGCTCTCTCGATGTTGGTCCGGATTTCGGCGTAGTCGGGAAACGGGTGCTTGCTGCTCATTGCGTGACTCCTTGGGTTGGGACACCGGGTTGCGGTACACGCCCGGATCTCCTTGGAACCCATATTGGGAGTCATGTTGCACTGCAACAAACCATTTGTTTTGGGTCGACACCCCAGAGATCTTGGGGCATCGGCCGAGGACGTCTGCGTCGGCTTGCGGGCGCGGCGCGCCGGCCGCAAGCCTGGTCTTATTTCTGTAACAAGCGACGTATTGGCCCTGCGGGCCGCAGTCGGTACAATCAGCGCCTTTAACGAGAATTAGCGCAGCCCATGGCCCATTCGGAGGACTTGGCGAGTTCCGCAGCGGCCCTCGAGCCCCTGCGGGGCCTCGAGCACCGCCTTCCGGACTTGGGACGCGGTGAGCTGGGCAGGCTGCTCCTGCCGTTCGTGCATCGGCTGCACGAACCCTTGCCAGCCGGCGATGTGCCCCAGGTGGCGGACGCGGCGCTTGCGCTGTGCCGGCGCCTGTACGCCAACGCGCGCTCGGGCGATGCCCTGCCGCTCGCCCGCGCGGTCCTCGTCCAATCCGAGCTCGCCCGCGACCCGGTGCTCGAGCGCCGCGCGGCGACCGCGTGCGGCTTGCTTTCCGCGGATACCGCGGACATTGTCGGAGCCGTCGAGCACCATGTGCGGGCGCTGCGCCTGGCGGCCGACGATCCCGTGGAGATGGGCCGCGTCTGGAACAACATCGGGCTCGCGATGGGCATCGCGGGCAACTACGAGCTGGCCGGCCGATGCTACCTGCGCGCGCTCGACCTGCTGGAGCGCAACGGCCTCGCCGCCTACGAGCGCTACGCGGCCTGCGTGAACCTCGCGCAAAGCAATTTCCAGGTGGGGGCGTTTCAGGAGGGACTGGTCTTCGCCCAACGTGCGTTGGCCGAGCAGCTCCCGGACTTCCGGGAGCGGGAACCGCACTCGGCGATTGTGCTCAGGCGCGACCTCGTGCGCCTGCTGGTAGCCGTCGGGCGATTCGAGGAAGCCGAGCCGCACGTCGCCGAATCCGTTGCTCTCGCCGATCGGCTGCGCACGCCGCGCGCCCTGATCGCGGCGCAAACCGCGCGCGCGGTCCACGAGCTGGCGATCGGCCGCACCGACGTTGCGCTCACCCGGCTCGAGCACGCGCTCGCGCGCGCGCGCGAGGTGCCTGCGGCGCTGCGAGACACGCTCGCATGCGTGATCCAGGCAGAGGAGTCGGCGGGCAATTCGGAACGCGCGCTGCTGCGACTGGGAGAGCTCTCGGATCACGTCTATCGCGCCGCGATCGAGCGCGCGCGCGAGCATGTGGAGCTGGCGAGCCTGCCTGCGCGCGCGCAAACGGCTCTCGATATCGATCAGGAACATGCGATGGCGCGGCTGGTGTCGAAGGTTGCTCCCGCGACGCAGCCCGAGGGATGGGCGGCGCTCGAGCGGCTGGCGGTCAGCGCGGTGATGCGGATGGACAAGTCGGGATGGCACGGCAAGCGCGTGGGCGCCCTCACCAAGGCGCTCGCCATGGCCAACGGCGCGGATCCGCTGCACGCCCTCGAGACCGGCCTCGCCGCCGAGCTGCACGACATCGGCATGCTGTCGGTGCCCGAGGAGATCCTCGCGCGCAAGGGGCCGCTCAGCGACGCGGAGCGCAGCCTGGTGCGGCGCCACGTCGACGCCGGGGCCGAGATCCTGCGCGACGACCGGCATCCGCGCATCTTCCTGGCGCGCGAGATCGCACGCTATCACCATGCGCGCTGGGACGGCGCGGGCTACCCGGAGCGCGTGGGCGGCAAGCTCATACCCCTCGCGGCACGGATGTGTGCCGTCGCGGACGCCTACGACGCGATGGTCTGCGGGCTCGGGGCGGGCAGGGCGAAGACGATGGACCAGGCGCTGGGCGAGCTGCATCGCCAGGCGGGAACGCAATTCGATCCGCAGCTCGTCGCGTGCTTCGACCGGCTGATTCGCGAGGAAACGGAGGATCTTGGCATGGATTTGCTTACGAATTCGGGCATGGAGGAGTTCCAGGAGCTGGTAAGCGCGCTCGAGGAAGACCGGGGGTTCGTCTGATGAAGCCGACCGTCATGGATGCGAGGAGCGAGCGCATGCTGCAGCTGCTCTGCGAAGGCGCTTCGGCGCGCATCATCGCCCGGAAGCTGGGTTATAGCGAGGGCACCATGCGGGTGTACCTGCACAACCTGTACCGGGCCATCGGCGTGCGCAACAAGACCCAGGCGGTGATCTGGCACCTCGCACGGGTCAGGGCGCGCGAGGCAACGGCGCCGGCTCCCGTGCAGGAGATCCACTCGGGCGCAGTGTTCGGCGACATGGCGCTCGCCGAGGGGCTGTACGCCGCGCTGGGCGCGATGGGCTCCTTCCTCGGCCCCTACGGGCACATGTGGGAAGTGGGCCTGCGCCTGAAGGGCGCCCCGCTCGACGAGCAGTCGGCTGGCCGCCGTGCCCGGTCGCGCGACCTGTGGTGCGCGCTGCTCAGGGGCGATTTTGCGCACGGCAAGGCGCTGTACGAGGAGGGCGCGGCCGAGCGCCTGCTCGCGGAGGCGCCTTCCGACGCCGTGCTGCTCGATTGCCTCCTGCTGATCGGGGGCTACACCAGCGCGGCGGAGAAGCTCATGGTGCGTCTCACCGACAAGCGCAAGGGGGCCGCGGGATTGACCGCGCGCGAGGCGAACCTGCTGCGCGCCTTGCGCGACACGCTCGACTTGAACGATTCCGAGGGGCTGAGCACGCTGCACGCGCTCGCTGTGGAAGGCGCGCGCGCCCCCGTCGTCCGGCAGCTGGCGATGGTGGCGCTCTACTACGCGTACAAGGCGCGCCGCGACCTCGACCGCGCGCGCGGCACCGCCGGCGCCATCTGGGCCGAGGCGGAGAGCACGCGCCGCGAGCTCGAGGCGATGGGCGTGCGTCCGCTCGGGCGCGACCTGTCCCTGCCACGTCCCGCCAAGCCGGGCGCTAGGCCCGCCGTTCCGGTGCGCGAGAAGGCGGCGGTCACCCGCTAGCGTCCGCCGCCTCGCGCAGGCCTCCTCCGGCCGCCTACCAGAGCGGCACCCCGTCGCCGCCGCCGGCGACCCAGCCCATCTCGAGGTCGCGCAGGGTGCGCAGCTCGTTCTCGGCCCCGGCGGCCACGGCCCTGATCTCGTCCAATTCACGCGCGACTTCGCTCGAAATATCACCCGCCAGCTTGATCTGGTTCATGTCGAATCCTTTCGGTTGGATGGAGGACGCCGGGATGGCGCCTCCGCGTACAGTATTGCAAGTGTTAATTATACTGGCAACAGAAATTAACACACGCTAATACATCGCAAGGGCCGGAACCGCCAATCGTGCGGCTACTCGGCTCGGACGCGAGCGCTCGCTAACCCAATGCGACGGGTCGGGCCATCCGCGCGATGGTCGGCCGCAGGTCGAGTCCGGTCTCAAGCTTGAGTGCGCTCGCGCCAGCGCGCAGGTCCTCGAGCGACTCGCGGATCGATTCGCCGGTGGCGGCCAGGGCGACGGTGTTCCCTGCCTCGGTGACCGGCAGCACCAGGACGCGATCGTCGAATGCCTCGCGGATGCGCGCCACGCTCGCGCCGATGCCCCGGCGCCGGGTGAGCAGATTGATCGCGACCATGCCGCGAGCGCCGAGGTGCGCGTGGCAATGCAGGTAGAAAGGCAGCGTGTCGAGCATGCCCGGGCGACCGTCGGCGTCGAAGCCGTCGACCACGATGAGATCGAAGCGCCGCTTCGAGCTCGCCAGGAAGTCGTGGCCGTCGCCGATGTCGATGCGCAGGCGCGGGGATTCCTCCGGCAGGCGGAAGAACTGGCGCGCGGCGGCGACGACCTCCGGGAGGATTTCCACCACCGTGAGGCGTGCCTCGGGGCGGTGGCGATGGAGGAACCGGGTGACCGACGCGGCACCGAGTCCCACCTGCAGCACGCTTGCCGGCCAATCCGGGCGCGCGCGCAGCAGCAGCGGCATCATCAGCTGGCGGGTGTACTCGAGCTCGAGGGACCAGGGACGGGCGATGCGCATCGCCCCCTGGATCCAGGGCGTGCCGAAATGCAGGTAGCGGACTCCGCGTTCCTCGCGGATCTCGATGGTCGCCACGCGTCGGGGACTAGGGCACGCGGACCTCGATTGCCGCGATCCGCGGGGCGTGCGGACCTAGGACGCGCTCACTCCGGCGTCCGGGAATCGTCGGTCGAATCGGGGCCCGGCGTGGGCTGCTCCGGCTCGGCGGGGGCGGGCGCAGCGGCCTTCGCCTGTTCGGCGCGCTGCTTCTTCGCCTCCTTTTTCTGCTTCTTGGCGAGCTCGCGTTGGCGTTTGGCGAATGCGTAATTGGGCTTCATGGATTGCGTGGAGCTCCTCTCGACGACCGGAGTCGGTGTCGGCCGCGACGATCAAGATTATGGAAACCGACTGGCGCGTGGGGCGCCTCGCGCAGCGGCGATGGAGGGACTGCGATCTCGCCGCTCGACGATCCAGCGCGACGAAGAATAGCACGATTCACGTCGGTCCCGGGTCCGCGTACGGCTCGCTGGCACGCCATGCGCGTCGCATGGTGGCCTCAGGTCACCGGCAGCAGCAGGTCGGGCAGCCACAGCGACAGCTGCGGCACGAAGATGCACACCACCAGCAGCGCGATGAGGATCAGCACGAAGGGCAGCACTTCCCGGAAGATCGACCCGAGCGGGACCTTCGCCGCGCCCGCCAGCACGAACAGGTTCAGGCCCACGGGCGGGGTGATCAGCGCGATCTCGATGTTGAAGATGAGCACGATGCCGTAGTGCACCGGGTCGATGCCAAGCTTCATCGCGATGGGTGCGAGGATGGGGGTGGTCATCACGTTGAGCGCCACCGCTTCCATGAACATCCCGAGGACGAACATGATCGCGCTCACCACGATCAGGAACTGCCACGGCCCCAGGTGATGGCGCTCGACGAAGCCGAAGATGAGTTGCGGGGCGTTGAGGAAGGTGAGGACCTTCGAGAGCAGCACGGCGCCGGCGATGATGGTGAAGATGTTGATCGTCGTGCGCGAGGTCTGCATCAGCACCGGCCACAGGTCGCGCAGCCGGATGCTGCGGTAGAAGACCACCGCCACCACGGCCGAGTAGACCACGCAGGCGGTCGAGATCTCCGTGGCCGTGAGATCCCCGGAGTAGAACCCGTACAGCACGAACACCGGCAGCATCATCACCCAGAAGGCGCGCCGGAAGGCGGCGAGCTTCGCGGACGCGCTCACGATCGCACCCGCGTCGTCGCGCTTCCAGCCGTAGACGTGCGCGCGCCAGACGACGAACAGCAGGAAGGCGAGCAGGTTGATGACGCCGGGAACGATGCCGGCGAAGAACATGCGCCCCACCGATACGTTCACCATCGAGGCGTAAATCAGCATCGCGATCGAGGGCGGGATGAGGATCGCCGTGGCGCCCGAGGCGGCGATCAGCGCCGCGGCGAAACCGGGGCGATAGCCCTCGCGCGTCATGCCCGCCACGCCGATCTTGCCGATCGCGGCCGCATCGGCGGCGCTCGAGCCCTGCACGCCCGCGAAGACCCCGGTGGCGACCACGCAGGCGGCGCCCATGCCGCCGCGCAGCCGCCCGATCAGCGCGCGCGCGAGGTCGAAGATGCGGTCGATGAGCCCGCCGGCCGACAGCAGCTCCGCGGCAAGCAGGAAGAACGGGATGGCGAGCAGCGTGAAATGCCCCACGCTGTCGGAGAGCACGTCGGGGATGAAGGTGATCGGCGCGAGGCCGAGCCAGTAGAGCGTGACCACCGACGCGACGATCAGCGCCAGGCCGATCGGCGTGCCGATCGCGAGGAGTGCCAGCAGGAAGATGAACGGGACGGCGATCAAGGCCGCGCTTTCGGCCGCCAGATCACGTAGATCTCGGCGATCAGGTGCAGGATCGTGATGCCGAGGCCGAGCGGCATGATCGACAGCAGGAGCGCCTCGGGCGCGCCCCAGAGCTCCTCGTCGGTGGCGCCGATGTCGAGCTGCTGGCGCACGATGGAGACTGCACCCACCATGATGACGGCCAGGACCGTCCCGGTGATCGCGGTGGAGACGGTCTCGGCGACCTGCTGCCAACGCGGGCTGAAGTTGCGGAGCAGCATGTCGGCGGAGACGTGGCCATGCTCGGTAACCAGCGCCCCCATGCCGAGGAAAGTCATCCACACGAGCATCAGCTCGGGCAGCTTGAGGCTCCAGTCGCCCGTGGAATGACCGAGGTTGCGCTCGATGATCGTGGTGAGCGTGATGAAGAGCGAGACGACAAGGATCGCGCCGACGACGGCGACCTCGGCCTTCGCGATCCAGCGAACCGCGGCGGGAGCGGCGCTCCCGTCGTGGACGGTCTCCATGCGCTACTTCGACGAGAGGATCGCGTCGACGACGTCCTTGCCGAATTCCTTGCGCACCTTGTCGTAGGTCCCGGCCAACGCGGCCCGGAAGGTTTTGATCGCCGCGGGGTCCTTGGCCGGATCGCTCACCTTGCCGCCACCCTTGGTGACCGCCTCGACGAACTTCTCGCTCTCCGCCCATATGTCATGGTGGTACTGCTTGCCCAGGCGCGCGGCGATATCGTCCATGATCTTGCGATCGCCCGCGGGCAGGGCGTCCCACCACGGCTTGTTGGCCACCCAGATGTAGGCGCCGTACGAGGGAATGATCATCACGTTGGGCGCGACTTCCACCATCTTCTCGTTCACGAACGCGTCGAAGGTCGTGTAGACGGCCGAGATCGTGCCCTGCTGCAGTGCCGAGTACACCTCGTTCAGCGGGATCTTCGCCGTCGAGGCGCCCATGGCCTTCAGCCCGTCGACCACCACCGGATGTCCCGAAGTGCGCACGACCTGCCCCTTGAAGTCGCCCGGGGACTTGATCAGCACCGACTTCGTGCCGATCACGAACGGCCCTTCGTCGAGGAAGGTGAGCACGTGGAAGCCGGCTTTCTCGAGGTCCTTGCGGACCACGTCCGCCTTCGGGCCCTCGAGGAAGCTCTGGAAGTCCTCCGGATTGGCGAAGCCGAACGGGATTTCCATCAGGTCCACGTTCTTGGTGTACGACGTGAACGCGCTGTTGGGCTCGTTGGTCATCTGCACGTTGCCCAGCTGCACCGCCTTGGCGGCCTTGCCGCCGTCGTAGAGCTGCCCGCCCGGATAGATCACGACCTTGTAGCGGTTGTTCGTGGCCTTCGCGACCTCGTCGCCGAACTCCTTCGTGGTCTTGCCGCGCAGCGTGTCGATGTTCACCTTGATCGGGATCTTGATCTCGGTCTGGGCAAGGGCGAATGGCGCGGCAACGAGCGCGGCCGAGGCGATGGATGCGGCGACGAGCGCGCGTGCGGTCATTGCGGACATGTGACTCCTCCGACTATTTGGTAGTGGTGGCTGGAAGCCCCGAATGGTCGCGCCCGAAGGGGTCGGCTGTCAACGCGCGGGCGCTCCGGCGTCGCCGGCCTTGAGCACCACCGGCTCGAAGTGCAGCGTATCCGCGGCGCCCGACGAAAGCCACACCTGCCCTTCCTGGATCGTGCAGTCGATGCGCATCGAGCGCTGCGCTAGGGTGCCGGCGCGCTGCGTCGCGGCTTCCGGAATCTCGATCACGCTCACGTTGGCGAGGCGCTCGAGCGCGGCGCGGTTCTGCTCCCACCACAGCGCCGCGCCGCGCCCGCCGTACGGGTAGACCTTCACCTCCCGTGAACGCCCGGCGGCCCGGCGCAGGTCGCGCTCGTCGGGCAGGCCCACGTCGATCCACAGGGAGATGGCCCCGGTGAGGTCGCGCCGCACCAGGTCGGGCTCGTCCTCGGCGGAAAGCCCGCGCCCGAACTCGAGCGCGCCGTCGGCGTTCAGCGCGAAGGCGAGCAGCCGCACCATCATCCGTTCGTCGGTTTCCGAAGGATGCCGCGCGAGCGTGAGGGCGTGCGTGGCGAAATGGCCGCGGTCGAGGTCCGAGACCCCGAGCTCGGCCTTGAAGATGGTGGCCTTGAGGGCCATCGCCTCACGCGCCGCGCCGCACGGTCAATCCTTGCGCGCCGCGAGACCCTTGCGGATCAGCTCCGCGGCGATCTCGTTCAGCCCCACGCCGCGCGCCTTGGCCGCGGCGTGGATCTCGCGCACCAGGTCGCCATGCAGCTTGACCGCGAAGGGCACCAGGCCCTGCTCGCGCTCGCGCTCGCGCTGCTCGCGCCGGTCGAACGGTGCGGCGGAATCCTTCCCGAAACGGTCGGGGACCCCGCTGGGCGGCCCGCCGCCGGCGATCCGCTTGCCCTTGAGCTTTTCCAGGTCGGCCTTCTTCATCCGCGATCCTCCATGCCGGATTATGGCTCATGTGTCACGCGCGCGGTTTCGCCCCGGCGGCGGACGGCTCGGGCATCATGGCGGGGCACGCGGGGGGAAGGGCATGAGAGGCGATTGGCGGCGGGTCTACGGTGCGCTCCAGGTGCGCAAGAGCGCCATCACCGGGCGTGGGCTGTTCGCGGGCGCGCCGATCCGCGCGCGCGCCAAGATCGGGGAATTCGAAGGCGAGGTGATCGGCCTGCGCGAGGCGCGCCGGCGTGCCAAGGGCCGCCCGGTGATCGCCATCGTGGAGCTCGAGCGTCATGCGCTGGACGCCACGGCGAGCCGGCGCGGCTTCCGCTTCATCAACCACTCGTGCGATCCCAACACGTTCATGCGCTGCACGCCGCAGCGCGCGGAGTTCTACGCGCGCCGCGCCATCGCGCGGGGCGAGGAGCTCACGGTGGACTACGGCGCGAGCCACCACGACGGGCGCCTGCCGTGCCGCTGCGGCGCGGCCGGCTGCCGCGGATACATCTAGGAGGATTCGCCCATGAAACCGCGCGCCATCCTGGCGGGCGTCGCCCTCGCCGCCGCACCCGCCTTCGCCGCCGCGCCGGCGCCGCCCAACCCGGCGATCGCCGCGATGCTGGGCGAGATCTCTCCCGCGCGCCTGGAGGCGACCGTGCGCAAGCTGGCTTCCTTCGGCACGCGCGACACGCTCTCCGGCGTGGATTCGGACACGCGCGGCATCGGTGCCGCGCGCCGCTGGATCAGGTCGACCCTCGAGGGCTGCGCGCGCGAATCCGGCGGCCGGCTGCAGGTCGCCTTCGACGAGCACCTCGCCGAGCCCGGGCCGGGAATGCCGAAGGCCGTGAACATCGTGAACGTCGTGGCAACGCTGCCCGGCTCCCAGCCCGAGAGCCGCGAGCGGATGTACGTCCTGAGCGGGCATTACGACTCGCGGCCCTCGGACGCGGCCAACGGGACGGTCGACGCGCCGGGCGCCGACGACGACGGTTCCGGGACCGCGATCGCGATGGAGCTCGCGTGCGTCATGTCGCGCCACCGCTATGACGCCACGCTGGTGTTCATGGCGGTGGCCGGCGAGGAGCAGGGATTGTACGGATCCACCGGGTGGGCGCGCGCCGCGAAGGCGAAGGGCTGGAACGTCGCGGGCATGATCACCAACGACATCGTGGGCAGCAGCACGAGCGCGGACGGCGCAGTCGACCGCTCCCATGTGCGCCTGTTCGCGCAGGGCGTGCCGCCGCAGAAGGAGCTGCCCGATGACGTGCGCGCGGCGCTCGCCACCGGCGGCGAGAGCGACCTGCCCACGCGCCAGCTCGCCCGCGCGGTGAAGGAGGCGGGCGAGCGCTACGTGCCGGGCTTTTCGGTGCACGCGATCTGGCGGCGCGACCGCTACCTGCGCGGTGGCGACCACTTCGCGTTCCTGGCCCAGGGCTATCCCGCGCTGCGCTTCACCGAGCCGGTGGAAGACTGGCGCCACCAGCACCAGGACGTGCGCGTGGAAAACGGAGTGCAGTACGGCGACTTGCCTCGGTTCATGGATTTCGGCTACCTCGCGCAGGTGGCCCGCGTGAACGCGGCGGCGCTCGCGACGCTGGCCCTTGCGCCGTCCGTGCCGCGCGAGGTCGAGATGGAGAACTTCCGCCTCGAGAACGACACCACGCTGCGCTGGCAGCCCAACCCGGAGCCCGACGTCGCGGGCTATCGCATCGTGTGGCGCGACACCACCGCGCCGTACTGGGAGCACGCGCGCGACGTGGGCAAGGTCACGCGCTACACGCTCGTGGGCGTGTCCAAGGACAACTACCAGTTCGGGGTCGAGGCGCTCGACCGCGACGGCGATGCGTCGCCGGCCGCCTATCCGCGGCCCTACCGCCCTACAGCACCGGCGATGCCAGCCGCGCCAGCGACTCGAGGATCTCCGTGAGCCGCGGGTTGCGCTTGCGCGCGGCGAACGGCCGGGAGACGGCGCGGTCGCGCTCGAAGCTGCCCGCGAGCTCGGCGATCACGCGCGCGTCGTAGAACGCCGCGGCGACCTCGAAGTTCAGCCGGAAGCTGCGGTTGTCGAGGTTCGCGGTGCCCACCATCGCCACGGTCTCGTCGATCACGAGCGTCTTGGCGTGCAGCATCGGCGGGCCGTACTCGAAGATCACGATGCCCGCCCGCGCGAGGGACTCGCAATAGGTGTGGGAGGCGGCGCTCACCAGGCGCGAGTCGCCCTCGCGCGGCACGATCACCTGCACGTCCACGCCGCGCAGCTGGGCGATGCGCAGCATGGATTCGAGCGGCTCGTCGGGAATGAGGTACGGCGTCTCGATCCAGATGCGCGTGCGCGCGGTCGAGAGCGCGGCGAGGTAGAAGGCGTGCAGCGGGGGCATCGCGTCGTCGGGTCCCGAGGACAGGATCTGCACCGGCTCGCCGCCCGCGGAATCCCGCGCCGAAGGGAAGTAGAGCGCCACGGACTTCTCGTGCAGGCGGAAGGTGCCGCCCGAGTAGGTCCAGTTCTCCAGGAAGAGGCGCTGCAGCTTCCTCACCGGCTCGCCCTCGATGCGTGCGTGCTCGTCGCGCCATGCCTGCTCGCCGGAGCGCTTGGCGCTCTCGGGCTCGTGCAGGTTGATGCCGCCGAGGAAGCCCACGCGGCCGTCGAGGATCGCGATCTTGCGGTGGCTGCGGAAGTTGGCGAAGTTGATGCTCGCCAGCGAAAGGCGCACCGGGTTGAACATGAGCACCTCGCCGCCCGCGCCGGTGAGCGGGCGCCAGAACGCCTCGCTCAGGTTCGACGAGCCCACCGCGTCGCACAGCACGCGCACCTCCACCCCGCGCGCCGCGGCCGCGGCGAGCAGGTCGCGGAAGCGCGTGCCGACGCGGTCCGGCTCCCAGATGTAGTACTCGAGGTGCACGTGGTGGCGCGCGGCGACGATCGCCTCCGCGAGCGCCTGCAGCGTCTGGTCGCCGTTGTGCAGCAGGCGCACCGACGAGGCGCAGGTGGGCGCGCCCTGGCCCAGCCGCCGGCCCACCGCGGCGAGCCCCGAGGCGTCCGGGGACAGCCGTAGCCGGGCCTGGCAGGAGGTGGTGCGCAGGTGCTCCGAGACCCGGCTCGCGAGCGAGCGCGCGATGCCGTAGCGGCGCCGGCGCCGGTGCAGCCGGCGCGGGCCGAACACCATGTAGTAGAGCCCGGAGACCACCGGCAGCGCCACGAACGCGAAGATCCAGGCGAGCGTGGCCGTGGGCGAGCGGCGGTTCTGCAGCAGCGTCGCCACGGCAAGCACCACCCAGACCACGTAGACCGCTACGAAGATGTCGAACCACGGCAGCGCTGGCATGCCCGGAGGATACAATCAATCGATCGCCCGACGGAGCTGTATCGAGACCATGACCGCCCGCATGAATTGCCTTTCCGTGCGCTCCATCCTTGCCGGCCAGGCGCCGGCCGGGGAGCCCGTGAGCGTGCGCGGCTGGGTGCGCACGCGCCGCGACTCCAAGGCGGGCCTGTCGTTCGTGCACGTCTCCGACGGCTCCTGCTTCCATCCGCTGCAGGTGGTCGCGCCCGCCGCGCTGCCCAACTATGCCGGGCAGGTGCAGAAGCTCACCGCCGGATGCTCCGTGGTGGCCACCGGGACCATCGTGCCCTCGCCCGCGAAGGGGCAGCCGTTCGAGATGCAGGCCACCGCGATCGAGGTGGTGGGCTGGGTGGACGATCCCGACACCTATCCGATCCAGCCCAAGCCCCACACGCTGGAATTCCTGCGCGAGGTGGCGCACTTGCGCCCGCGCACCAATGTGATCGGCGCGGCGAGCCGCGTGCGGCACACGCTCGCCATGGCGATCCACCGCTTCTTCAGCGAGGACGGCTTCGTGTGGGTGAACACGCCGATCATCACCGCCTCCGACGCCGAGGGCGCGGGCGAGCTGTTCCGCGTCTCCACGCTGGACCTCGCCAACCTGCCGCGCACGCCCGAGGGCAAGGTCGACTTCGCGCAGGACTTCTTCGGCCGCGAAGCGTTCCTCACCGTCTCCGGCCAGCTGAACGTCGAGACCTACTGCATGGCGCTGTCGAAGGTCTACACCTTCGGGCCCACCTTCCGCGCGGAGAACTCGAACACCAGCCGGCACCTGGCGGAGTTCTGGATGATCGAGCCGGAGATCGCGTTCGCGGACCTGGGCGACGACGCCACGCTCGCCGAGCGGCTGCTCAAGCATGTCTTCGCCGCGGTGCTCGCCGAGCGCGCCGACGACATGGCCTTCTTCGAGGAGCGCATCGAGAAGGGCGTGATCGCCAAGCTGCAGGGCATCGTCGACAAGCCATTCGTGCGCATGGACTACACCGAGGCGGTCGACGTGCTCGCGAAATCGGGGCACAAGTTCGAGTTCCCGGTGCGGTGGGGCATCGACCTGCAGAGCGAGCACGAGCGCTACCTCGCCGAGCAGCACGTGGGCGGGCCGCTGATCCTCGTGAACTACCCGAAGGAGATCAAGGCGTTCTACATGCGCTTGAACGACGACGGCAGGACGGTCGCGGCCATGGACGTGCTCGCGCCCGGGATCGGCGAGATCATCGGCGGCAGCCAGCGCGAGGAGCGCCTCGAGGTGCTCGACCGGCGCATCGTCGAATCGGGCCTCGATCCGCATGCCTACGGCTGGTACCGCGACCTGCGCCGCTACGGCACGGTGCCCCACGCCGGCTTCGGCCTGGGCTTCGAGCGCACCGTGGCCTACGTGACGGGGCTATCCAACGTGCGCGACGTGATCCCGTTCCCGCGCACCCCTGGCAGCGCCCGATACTGAGGGCCCGGCCCGCGCCTCGTGTCCGGCGCCCGAGCGGTTACAATTCAGGGCCCGTTTTCTGCGTTTCGTCGGAAGCCGCTGGTGCCGCCCCCTATCCGGGGGTAGCTTGCCCGGCATCCGGGAAATACCCACAAGGTCCTCCATGCTGCGTCGCATCTGCACGATCCTGCTGGCCGGGCTGCTCGCCGTGTTCGCCTCCGGCTGCGCCAAGGGGCCCGAGGCGGCCCAGACCGCGGCTCCCGCCCCCCTGCTGATCGCACCCGAGGACGTCCTCACCATTCGCGACAGCGCCGTGAGCTCCGGTCCCACGATCACCGGTTCGATCCAGCCGGAGCGCCGGGCCGACCTGCGCGCGGAGGTCCCGGCGATCGTCCTGAAGGTGCTCAAGGAGAACGGCGACGCGGTGCGCCGCGGCGACCTGCTGGTCCAGCTCGACGACACCGCGATCCGCGACGGCCTGGGGTCGGCCGAGGCCGCGAGCCGCGCCGCGAGCCAGGCCTACGAGCAGGCGCAGCGCCAGTTCGAGCGCATGAAGACGCTGCGCGCCTCGGGAATGGCCTCGACCCAGCAGGTCGAGGATGCCGAGATCCGCCGCAACAACACGCAAAGCGACATGGAAGCCGCCAGGGCGCGCGTGGTCTCGGCGCGCCAGCAGATGCAGCGCACCGAGGTGCGCGCGCCGTTCGACGGCGTGGTCAGCGAGCGCAAGGTCTCCGCGGGCGACACCGCGCAGATCGGCAAGGAACTGCTGAAGGTGATCGATCCGACCAGCATGCGCTTCGAGGGCCTGGTGTCGGCCGACCACGTGGGCGAGGTGCAGTCCGGCCAGGCGGTGAGCTTCCGCGTGAACGGCTACGGCGACGAGGAATTCGCCGGCCGCGTGCGGCGCGTGAATCCGGCTGCGAACCCGACCACGCGCCAGGTCGAGGTACTGGTCGATTTCGTGGGGCCCAAGCAGCCCAAGCTCGCGGGCCTCTACGCGGAGGGCCGCCTGGAGACCCAGAGCCACCGGAGCCTCACCATTCCGGCGAGCGCGGTGGTGCGCGACGGGGACAAGGCCTCGGCCTTCCGGGTGAAGGAGAACCGCCTGCAGAGGGTCGCGCTCGCCATCGCCGAGCGCGATCCGCGCACGGGGGACTATATCGTCGCCAGCGGCCTCGCCGAGGGCGACCAGGTGATCCGCTACCCGAGCGCGCTGCTGAAGGACGGCCAGGCGGTGCAGGCCTCGCCCGCGCCGCGCGCCTCGATGGCCGCATCCGACACGGCGCGCTAGCGCATGATCCTCTCCGACTTCAGCATCCGGCGGCCGGTCGCCACGGTGGTGATCGTGATCGCCCTCATGTGCCTGGGCTTGCTCGCCCTGAAGAAGCTGCGCGTCAACCAGATCCCCGACGTGCAGCAGCCGGTGATGGTGGTGAACATCCCCTATCCGGGCGCCTCGCCCGAGACGGTGGAGCGTGAGATCGTCAACCGCGTCGAGAAGGCGCTGCAGAGCATCCCGCAGGTCTACCAGCTGCGCTCGACTTCCGCGGAGGGCAACGCCCAGATCGTGATCATCTTCAACTTCAAGAAGAACATGGTCGAGGCCTCCGACGAGATCCGCAACGCGATCGCCTCGGTGCGCTACAAGCTGCCGGTCGAGATGCGCGAGCCGATCCTGCAGCGCATCGACCCGTCGGCGGAGCCGATCATGCAGCTCGCGCTGTCGTCGACGACCCAGAGCCACGCCGAGATCTCGCGCCTCGCCGAGGATGAGCTCGCCGACCGCTTCCGCTCGATCGACGGCGTGGCGGTGGTGAGCGTCAACGGCTCGCTCACGCGCGAGCTGTCGGTGCTGCTGCGCGCCGAGAAGCTGCGCGAATACAACGTCTCCGTGACCGACGTGGTCAACGCGTTGCGCGGCCAGAACACGACGGCGCCGGTCGGCCGGGTGCACGGGCCGCTGGACGAGGAGAGCATCCGGCTCGTCGGCCGCATCGCGTCGCCGCGCGAGTTCAACGAGGTGGTGGTCAAGCGCACCGCGAACGAGGTCGTGCGCCTCGGGCAGGTGGCCACGGTGCAGGACGGCTTCGCCGAGGTGAGCGGCTACAGCCTGCGCAACGGCCACGCCAACGTGAACCTGTCGATCACCCGCTCCCGCGACGCGAGCACCGTCACCGTGGCGGACAAGGTGCGCGACATGGTGGCGCAGGTCGACAAGACGCTGCCCCGCGGCACCAAGCTCGAGGTGACCATGGACGGCGGCAAGGACGCCGAGAACAGCCTGCACAACGTGATCGACTCGCTGATGTTCGGCGCGGTGCTCACGGTCTTCGTCGTGTACGTGTTCCTCAACTCGTGGCGCTCGACGCTGATCACCGCGCTCGCGCTGCCGACCTCGGTGATCACGGCCTTCATCGCGGTGTGGCTGTGCGGCTTCACGCTCAACTTCATGACGCCTGCTCGGGCTGTCGCTGGCGATCGGCGTGCTGATCGACGACGCGATCGTGGTGCGCGAGAACATCGTGCGCCACATGCAGCGCGGCGAGGACCGGCGCACGCGCGGCGCCTCAACGGCACGGCCGAGATCGGCCTGGCGGTGGCGGCGACCACGTTCTCGATCGTCGCGGTGTTCATCCCGGTGGCGTTCATGCCGGGCATCGCCGGCGAGTGGTTCCGCCCGTTCGGCGCTCACGGTGGCGACCTCGGTGCTCGTGAGCCTGTTCATCTCGTTCACGCTCGACCCGATGCTGTCGGCCTACTGGGGCGACCCGGTCGGCTACCGCGACCGCGCAGAAGCACGGCTGGCGCCGTGGCTGCAGCGCTTCAACGACTGGTTCGACCACCAGGCCGACCGCTACGGCCGCGTGATCGCCTGGGCGCTGCACCACCGCTGGTACATGGGCTGGGATCGCGATCGCCAGCCTTCGCGGGCGCGCTCGCGCTGCAGGCCACCGTCGGCGGCACCGAGTTCCTGCCCAAGTCCGACTGCGGGACGATCGCGGTCGACATCCGCATGCCGCTCGTCGGCGAGCCTGGAGTACGCGCGCCTGAAGCTCGAGAAGGCGGCGGAGCTCGCGCGCACGCTGCCCGGAGACCAAGGCCACCAACAGCATCGTGTACGAGGGTGGCGGGCGCGTCTACGTCGACATCGGCAAGAGCAGTGAGCGCAAGCGCACCGCGATCGAGATCGCCGCGCAGCTGCGCACGCTCGTCGCGCGCCTGGTGGGCGCCGAGTACATGGTGCTCGACGACCTCAACAACGGCGCGAGGAAGCCGGTGCAGATCCAGTTCTCCGGCCCCGACTCGCGCCAGCTGCTGGCGATCACCAACGACTTCATGGACAAGCTGCGCGCAGGTCCCGGGCGCGGTCGACGTCGGCCTGTCGGAGCAGGATCCGAAGCACGAGCTGCAGGATCGACCTCGACCGCGGCCTGGCCAACTCGATGGGCATCTCCGTCAACGACGCGGCGCAGGCGCTGCGCGTCGCGTTCGCGGGCGTCGAGGTGGGCGACTGGGTCGATCCCGACCGGCGAGTCGCGCGACGTCGCGGTGCGCCTGCACCCCGATGACCGCGTCGACGCCAGCAACATCGAGCGCCTGCCGATCGCGGTGGGCGGCGGCAGCATGATGGTGCCGCTCGACCAGATCGCCACCGTCACGATGGGCAAGGGGCCGTCGAAGATCCAGCACTCCGACGGCAAGCGCATGATCGCCGTGTCCGCCAACGCGCAGGGCCGCTCGTCGGGCGAGGTGACCGCCGACGCGATGAAGCTCGCCACGGCAGATCGACTTCCCGCCCGGCTACGGCATCGAGCTGGGCGGCGCCTCGCGCGACCAGAAGGAGGTGTTCGGCGAGATGGGCATCGCGCTGATCATGGGCATCGTGCTGATGTACCTGGTGCTGGTGATGCAGTTCGGCTCGTTCACCGCGCCGATGCCGGTGATGCTTTCGCTGCCGCTGCTCGCTGATCGGCGTGGTGGTGGCGCTGCTCGCCACGCACGGCACGCTCAACCTGATGAGCTTCATCGGCATCATCATGCTGATGGGGCTGGTCGCGAAGAACGCGATCCTGCTGCTCGACTGCGCGCGCAAGCGAGGAGGCACGAGGGCATGGCGCGCGAGGAGGCGCTGATGCACGCCGGCCGCATGCGGCTGCGGCCGATCCTGATGACCACGTTCGCGCTGATCGCCGGCATGATGCCGGTGGCGATCGGCGTGGGCGAGGGCGGCGAGTTCTACCGGCCGATGGCCGTGACCATCATCGGCGGCACGATCACCTCGACGCTGCTGACGCTGCTGGTGGTGCCGACGCTTCTACGACTCGATCGAGATCGCGCGCGACCGCGCCTTCGCCAAGTACCGCCGGCGGGCGGCGCGCTGGAACCCGTTCGCGGCCTTCGTCGCCACGCTGCTCGAGGCGGCGCTCACGCTGCTGCTGGTGCGGCTCGCCTGGCGTACCGCGCTCAGGCTGCTCGCGCGGCCGGCGCGGGGCCGCACCGCCGCCATTTCGGCGCCGTCGGCTGCGGCGCCCTCCGGCGACTAGCACCGCGGCTCGCTGCACGCCTTCGCAAGCGGCGGAGGTGGCCGGCGGATCGCCGTTACCCCGCCTCGTTGACCTGCATCAAAGGCGCTCCGCCGTCTGCGACGAGAATCATCGAAACGGAGGGTTTCGATGTTCCAGGTTCGCATCCATGGGCGCGGCGGCCAGGGTGTGGTGAGTGCCGCCGAGATGCTGTCGGTCGCCGCCTTCGACGAGGGCCGCTACGCGCAGGCCTTCCCGAGCTTCGGCTCGGAGCGCATGGGCGCGCCCGTGACGGCGTTCTGCCGCATCGACGAGCGCGAGATCCGCTCGCGCGAGCCGGTGATGGCGCCGGATGCGCTGATCATCCAGGACCCGACGCTGCTGCACCAGGTGGACCTCTTCGACGGGCTCGCCGAAGCAGGGTTACATCCTCATCAACTCGACGCGCAGCTTCGAGGAGCTGGGCCTCGGCGAATTCGTGCGCGGCGTTCGCGCCCGACCGCCGCTGCACGCGTGGCCGCGACCGAGATCGCGATGAAGCACGTGGGACGCCCGCTGCCCAACGCGGCGCTGCTGGGCGGGTTCGCCGCGATCACGCGGCCAGCTCGCCATCGACGTCGGTCGAGCGCGCGATCCGCGAGAAGTTTCCCGGCAAGGTCGGCGCGGCCAACGCGCTCGCGGCGCGCGAGGCGTTCGACATCGTGAGCCGCTCGCTGCAAGGCGAGGCCGCCCATGCTTAAGCAAATCGAAGGCTCCGCACGCGGTCGCGGAGGCGGTCGCGCTGTGCCGCCCCGAGGTGATCTGCGCCTATCCGATCACGCCGCAGACCCACATCGTCGAGGGGCTGGGCGAGATGGTGAAGACCGGCGAGCTCGCGAACTGCGAGTTCATCAACGTCGAGTCGCGAGTTCGCCGCGCTGTCGGTGGCGATCGGCGCGTCGGCGGCAGGCGCGCGCAGCTACACCGCCACCGCGAGCCAGGGCCTGCTGTTCATGGCCGAGGCGGTGTACAACGCCGCGGGGCTCGGGCTGCCGATCGTGATGACGATCGGCAATCGCGCGATCGGCGCGCCGATCAACATCTGGAACGACCATTCCGACAGCATGTCGATGCGCGACGCCGGCTGGATCCAGCTCTACGCCGAGACCAACCAGGAAGCCGCTCGACCTGCACATCCAGGCGTTCCGCCTCGCCGAGGAGCTGTCGTGCCCGGTGATGGTGTGCATGGACGGCTTCATCCTCACGCACGCCTACGACCGGGTCGACATCCCGACGCAGGCAGCAGGTCGATGCGTACCTGCCGCCGTTCGAGCCGCGGCAGATGCTCGACTCCAGCGGACCCGGTGTCGATCGGCGCGATGGTCGGGCCCCGAGGCGTTCATCGAGGTGCGCTACCTCGCGCACCACAAGCAGCAGCGCGCGCTCGAGCTGATCCCGCGAGCTCGCCGACGGAGTTCCGAGGCGCAGTTCGGCCGCGACTCGGGCGGGCTCATCCGCACCTATCGCACCGAGGACGCCGAGACGATCGTCGTCGCGCTCGGCTCGGTCAACGGCACGATCAAGGAAGCGTCGACGAGATGCGCGCGACGGGCGTCGCGCATCGGCTCGCGTCTCGATCTGCTCGTTCCGGCCGTTTCCGCTCGACGCGCTGCGCGACGCGCTGGAGCGGCGCCAAGCGCGTCGTCGTGCTCGAGAAGTGCCTCGCGGTCGGGATCGGCGGCATCGTCTCCGACGGCGTGCGCAAGGCGCTGTCGGGCATCCCGCTCAAGGGCTACACGGTGATCGCGGGCCTCGGCGGGCGCGCGATCACGCGCGCGTCGCTGCGTCGACCTGTTCGAGCGACGCGCAGCGCGACGAGCTCGAGCAGGTGACGTTCCTCGACCTCAACTGCCGACGTCGTCGCAGCGCGAGCTCGAGCGCGAGCAGGTCAGCGCGCCGCACGGGCCCGACCGCGGAGAGCGATCCTGCGCCGACCTCGGCACCGTCGCGTCGCGGATCGGCTGAGGACGGACCATGACCATGCGCGCTGCAACGCCGTCAAGTTCTACCAGACCGGCACCTTCACCGTCGGCAATCGCCTGCTCCCGGAGAACGAGCGCTCGGTGCAGGCGAACATGCACCGCACCAATTCGCTCAATTCGGGCCATCGCGCGTGCCAGGGCTGCGGCGAGGCGCTGGGCGCGCGCTACGCGATCGACGCCGCGATGCACGCGACCGAACAACCAGCTGATCGCGGTCAACGCGACCGGCTGCCTCGAGGTCTTCTCGACGCCGTATCCCGAGACCTCGTGGCAGATCCCGTGGATTCATTCGCTGTTCGGCAACGCGGCCGCGGTCGCCTCGGGCGTGGCCGCCGCGCATGCGCGTGAAGGGCCGCCAGCGACGTGCGCGTGATCGCCCAGGGCGGCGACGGCGGCACCACCGACATCGGCTTCGGCTGCCTGTCCGGCATGTTCGAGCGCAACGACGACGTGCTCTACATCTGCTACGACAACGAGGCGTACATGAACACCGGCGTGCAGCGCTCGAGCGCGACGCCGCCGCGCGGCGCGCACCGCGACCACGCCGGCGGTCGGGCGAGCACCCGGGCAACGTGTTCGGCACCGGCAAGAACGTGCCGCTGATCGCGATGGCGCACCACATCCCGTACGTGGCGACCGCCACGGTCGCCAACCTGCGCGACCTCGAGGACAAGGTGACGACGCGCGATGGACGATCCACGGCGCGCGCTACATCCACATCCACGTGCCGTGCCCGCTCGGCTGGGGCTCGGCGCCCGCGGACACGCATCAAGGTCGCGCGCTGGCGGTCGAGTCGGGCCTCTTCCCGCTGTTCGAGGCGCGAGCACGGCGAGATCACCGGCGCGCACCACGATTCGCGCCGCAAGGTCCCGGTCGACCGAATACCTCAAGCTGCAGAAGCGCTTCGCGCACCTCTTCGGCAAGCAGCCGGACACGCGCACGCATCGCGCGCGATCCAGGCGATCGCGGATCGCAACATCGCGCAATTCGGCTGCTCGACGGCTGACGCGCCATGGAAAAGCCCTTCGC
Source organism: uncultured beta proteobacterium (assembly GCA_963758215.1). Taxonomy (GTDB): domain Bacteria; phylum Pseudomonadota; class Gammaproteobacteria; order Burkholderiales; family Usitatibacteraceae; genus Usitatibacter. The sequence goes on from CAVWUN010000007.1 coordinate 139,030, forward strand.
CATCACGCTCGACTCGGGTCGAGCCTCGCCAACAAGACCGGCTCGTGGCGCACCAGCCGCCCGGTCTACGTCGACCGGCTGCCGCCGTGCAATCACGCCTGCCCGGCCGGCGAGGACATCCAGGGCTGGCTCTATCACGCCGAAGCCGGCGACTACGACGCGGCGTGGCGGCGCTGGTCGACGAACAATCCGCTGCCCGCGATCATGGGGCGCGTCTGCTACCACCCGTGCGAGGACGCCTGCAACCGCGGCGCAGCTCGACGAGGCGGTCGGCATCAACTCGGTCGAGCGCTTCCTCGGCGACGAGGCGCTGCAAGCGCGGCTGGGCAATTCGAGACCGCTGCGCCGAGCGAGCGGCAAGCGGGTGCTCATCGTCGGCGCGGGACCGTCGGGGCTTGTCCGCCGCCTATCACCTGCGCGCGCGCGGGCCACGCCGTCACGATCGTCGAGGCCGGCCCGCTCGCCGGCGGCATGATGCGCTTCGGCATCCCGAAGTACCGGCTGCCGCGCGACGTGCTCGATGCGCGAGGTGCGCGCATCCTCGACGCTCGGCGTCGACGCTCGAGTTCAACCGCAAGGTCGCCAACATCCTGCGACGACGATGAGATCGGGCGGCTTCGACGCCGCGTTCCTCGCGGTCGGCGCGCACATCGCCAAGCGCGCGTACATTCCCGCGGGAACGCTCGGCGCGCATGCTCGATGCGGTCTCGGTGCTGCGCTAGCATGGAAGGCGAGGAGAAGCCGATGCTGGGCCGGCGCGTGGTCGTCTACGGCGGCGGCAACACCGCGCTCGACGTCGCGCGCACCGCCAAGCGCCTGGGCGCGACGGAGGCGATCATCGTCTACCGGCGCACGCGCGAGAAGATGCCCGCGCACGATTTCGAGGTCGAGGAGGCGCTGCAGGAAGGCGTGATGATCAAGTGGCTGTCGACGATCACGCACATGGCCGACGATGGCACGCTCACCGTCGAGAAGATGGCGCTCGACGCCAACGGGTTCCCGCAGCCCACCGGCGAGTTCGAGACGCTCGAAGCCGATTCGCTGGTGCTCGCGCTCGGGCAGGACGTGGACCTCTCGCTGCTCGACAAGCGTGCCGGGGCTCACGATCGAGCGACGGCACCGTGAAGGTCGGACCGCGAACATGATGACCGGGTATCCGGGCATTTTCGCCGGGCGGCGACATGGTGCCGTCGGAGCGCACGGTCACGGTCGCGGTCGGGCACGGCAAGAAGGCGGCGCGCCACATCGACGCATGGCTGCGCGGAAAGCCGTACGCGGCGCCCGCGAAGCACGAGCTTGCGCAGTTCGACGAGCTCAACACCTGGTACTACACCGACGCCCCGAAGACGGTGCAGCCGATGCTCGACCTCGCGCGGCGCCAGTCGACTTTCGACGAGGTGCAGGGCGGCCTCGAGCGAGGCCAACGCGCTGTTCGAGGCGCGCCGCTGCCTGTCGTGCGGCAACTGCTTCGAGTGCGACAACTGCTACGGCGTGTGCCCGGACAACGCCGTGATCAAGCTCGGGCCGGGCAAGCGCTTCGAGTTCAACTACGACTATCTGCAAGGGCTGCGGCCTGTGCGTCGAGGAATGCCCCTGCGGCGCGATCGAGATGCGGCCCGAAGTCCTCTGAGGGGCGCCCCGGCTCCTTCCGGCAACAATTCCTTACGTTCCCCCGTCCGGCCCGAAATCCCGGCGCGCCCCCGCGCGGTATCATCGCGATTTCGCCCATGAACGAAGACACGTCGTACCCAGCGCATCGGTCCCGCCGCAAATGGCTGGCCGTCGGGGTCGTTTGCCTGGTGATCGCCGCGTTGGGCGGCTGGCGAGTGGCGGGCAAGGCTCCCCAGGCCGCGCGCAAGGGCCCCGCAGCCGTGGTGGTCGTCACCACGCTCGCCGCGCGGCGCGACGTGCCGGTGCGCCTCACCGCCAACGGCACCGTGACCGCCCTGCAATCGGTGGACCTGCGCGCGCAGATCACGAGCACCGTGAAGGAAGTGCGCATCCGCGAGGGCCAGAGCGTGCGCGCAGGCGAGCTGCTCTTCACGCTCGACGCGGGCACCGAGCAGGCGAACCTTCGCAAGGCGCAGGCCCAGGTGGAGAAGGACCAGTCGGATTTCGCCACCGCCGAGCGCAACCTCCAGCGCCAGGTCGAGCTCTTCAACCAGAAGTTCATCTCGCAGGCGGCCCTCGACACCGCGAAGAACCAGGTCGACACCCTCACCGGCCAGCTCGCCATCGACCGCGCGGCGGTGCAGGCGGCGCAGGTGGCGCTCACCTATACCGAGATCCGCGCACCGTTCGCGGGTCGCACCGGGATCATCAACGTGCGCGCCGGGAGCCTGGTCGCGCCCACCAGCAACGCCAGCATCTCGAGCGCGCCGCCGCTGGTCACCGTGACCGAGATCGATCCCATCTCGGTGGCGTTCACGCTGCCCGAGAAGGAGCTGCCCGGATTGCAGCGCGCGCTCGCCGCCGGCCCCGTGCAGGTGGTGGCCGCGGCCCCATCGGGCGGCGACTCGTTCACCGGTCGCATCGTCTTCGTGGACAACGCCGTGGACACTTCGACCGGCACCATCCGGCTGAAGGCGCTGTTCGACAACCCGAAGGCGCTGCTGTGGCCCGGGATGTTCGTGATGGTGAAGGTCTCGCCGCGCACCCTTTTAGGGGTCACCGTCGTTCCCGCCCAGGCGGTGCAGACCGGGCCCGAGGGGCGCTTCGTCTACGTGGTAGGCGCGGACGGCAAGGCCGCGCAGCAGGACGTAAAGCTCGTCTACGTCGAGCAGGGCTTCGCGGTGGTCGACGGCCTGCAGTCCGGGGCGCGCATCGTGGTCGAGGGCGCACAAAATGTTCGGCCCGGCAGCCTCGTCGCCGAGGCGCAGCGCCCGGCGCCCGACGAGGGGGCCACGGGGCAGGGCGGGGCGGGCACGAAGGCGAAGGACGGGGAGAAGCCCGCGTGAGGCCCGGGCGGCCGTGAACATCTCCGAGCCGTTCATCCGGCGTCCCGTGATGACGGTGCTGCTGTCCGCCGCCGCGGTCGTGGCGGGCGTGCTCGCCTACGATGGCATCCCGATCGCCGCGCTGCCCCAGTTCGACACGCCGATCATCGAGGTGACCGCCGTGCTGCCCGGGGCGGGTCCGGAGACCATGGCCTCCTCGGTCGCCACGCCGCTCGAGAAGCAGTTCTCGACCATTTCCAGCCTGAACGTCATCAGCTCCACCTCCACGCAGGGCCTGACGGATATCACCCTCGAATTCGACCAGGACCGCGACATCGACAAGGCGGCGGTGGACGTGCAGGCGGCCCTCTTCCGCGCCTCGCGCAACCTGCCCACCGAGATGACGACGCCGCCTTCCTACCGCAAGGTGAATCCCGGCGAGTTCTCGATCATCTTCGTGACGCTCACCTCGCCTTCGATGGCGCTCTCGGAGCTCGACGCCTACGCCGAGAACCTGATCTCGCCCACGCTCTCCACGCTGCCGGGAGTCGCGCAGATCAACGTGGCAGGGCAGAAGCGCTTCGCGGTGCGCGTGCGCGCGCGCCCCGACGCGCTCGCCGCGCGCAACCTGAGCATGGACGACCTCGCCAACGCGCTCAACGCGGCCAACGCGAACTCGCCGGTGGGCACCCTCGACGGCGATCGCCAGACCCTCACCATCCAGGCGAACCGCCAGCTCACCCGCGCGGCGGACTTCCGCCCGCTCATCGTCGCCACGCTCGCCAACGGCAGTGTCGTGCGCCTCCAGGACGTGGCCGACGTCGAGGACAGCGTCGAGTCGGTGAAGACCGCGAGCTGGTCGAATGGCGTGCCCTCGATCGCGCTCTTCATCCAGCGCCAGCCGGGCGCGAACACCGTGGCCGCCATCGACGCGATCAAGCGGGCGCTGCCCGGGATCTTCGCGCAGATGCCCAAGTCGGTGGACCTCCAGATCCAGCTCGACCGCTCCACCTCGATCCGCGCCGCGATCCACGACATCAAGATCACCCTCGCGATCACCGCGCTGCTCGTGGTGCTCGTGATCTACCTCTTCCTGCGCCGGCCTTCCGCCACCATCATCCCGGCGCTCTCCCTGCCGATCTCGCTCATCGGCACGCTTGCCTTGATGCGCGCCCTGGGCCTGTCGATCGACAACGTGTCCCTGCTCGGCATCACGCTCGCCGTGGGCCTGGTGGTGGACGACGCGATCGTGATGCTCGAGAACATCGTGCGCCACATCGAGGGGGGCATGGAGCCGTTCAAGGCGGCCATCGTGGGCTCCCGGCAGATGTGGTTCACCATCGTGTCGATCTCGGTGTCGCTGGTCGCGGTCTTCATCCCGATCTTCTTCATGCCGGGCGTGATCGGCGGCCTGTTCCACGAGTTCGCGATCGTCGTTTCCCTCTCGATCCTGGTCTCGGCGGGCGTGTCGCTCACCCTGGTTCCGATGCTCGCCAGCCGCTACATCCGGCACGAGCGCGAGGACGACCCGATCCTGCGCTGGACCGCCTGGTTCGAGCGCTTCTTCCAGTGGATGCTGCGCTGGTACGAGTTCTTCCTCGACTGGTGCCTCGTGCATCGCTTCACCGTGCTGGTGGTGGCCGCCGGCACGCTCGCCGCGACCATCGCGCTGGTGGTCGTGATGCCGAAGGGCTTCTTCCCCACCGAGGACATCGGGCAGATCTCCGTCAACGTCGAGGCGGTCGAGGACATCTCGTTTCCGGCGATGACCCGGCTGCTGCAGCGCGTGGACCGCGTGGTGCGCTCCGACCCGGCCGTGGACACGGTGCTGCTGCGCGCCGACGAGACCAACAACGGGCGCATGTTCATCAACCTGAAGCCGCGCGGGGAGCGCCCCGGATTGCAGCAGGTGCTGGAGAACCTGCGCCAGGAGGTGCGCTCCGTGCCCGGGGTGAAGGTCTACTTCAACCCGATCCAGAACCTGCGCATCGGCGGGCGGGTCTCGAAGAGCCAGTTCCAGTACGTGATGCGCAGCGTCCAGCCCGGCGGCCTGCAGGAGTATTCGGAGCGATTGATGGCGCTCATGCGCCGCGACCCCATGTTCCGCGACGTCGCGAGCGACGCGCAGCTGAAGGGCCTCGAGGCGCGCCTGCAGATCGACCGCGACAAGGCGAACGCACTGGGCGTGAACGTGCAGGACATCCGCACGGCGCTCTACAGCGCGTTCGGCGACCGGCAGGTGTCCACGATCTACACGTCCGTCGATTCCTACCAGGTGATCCTGCAGGCCACGGATGCGGACAAGCGCGACGAGTCGGCGTTCTCGAAGATCTACGTGCGCGCCCGCGGCGGGGCGCTGGTGCCGCTTTCGAGCATCTCGACCGTGCGCCGCGAGGTGGGCCCGGTGGCGATCAACCACACCGGCCAGCTGCAGTCGATCACGGTGTCCTTCAACCTCGCCCCCGGGCAGTCGCTCGGCAATGCGGCCGACAAGATCAAGGCCTGGCGCGACCAGCTCGGCATGCCGCCGTCCATCCTCACCAGCTGGGGCGGGGACGCGGCGGCGTTCCAGGCCTCGCAGTCGAGCCAGGTGTGGCTCATCGTGAGCGCGCTGCTCGTGATCTACGTGCTGCTGGGCGTGCTCTACGAGAGCTACATCCACCCGCTCACGATCCTCGCGGGCCTGCCGTCGGCCGCGGTGGGGGCGCTGCTCACGCTGTGGATCTTCGGCCAGGACCTGTCGATCATCGCCACCATCGGCATCCTGATGCTGATCGGCATCGTCAAGAAGAACGCGATCATGATGATCGACTTCGCCCTCGACGCGCAGCGCAGCGAGGGCCTGCCGCCGGTGCAGGCGATCCGCAAGGCCTGCCTGCTGCGCTTCCGGCCGATCCTCATGACCACCTTCGCGGCGCTGATGGGCGCGGTGCCGATCGCGATCGGCATGGGCACCGGCGCGGAGCTGCGCCAGCCCCTCGGCCTCGCGGTGGTCGGCGGGCTGCTGTTCTCGCAGGTGATCACGCTGTTCATCACGCCGGTGATGTACCTTTATCTCGACCGCTACTCCGGCAAGGGGCCCATCACGCGCGCGGTGCGCGAAGTGGCGCCGGCGCCCACCGGGGACTGAGGCCGCGGACCACCCCTCGGAAAGGCGCGCCATGGAACCGGACATCCGCAGGATCGAGCCGCTCGTTCGCCAGCTGCTCGTCGAGCTGGGCGAGGACCCGCAGCGCGAGGGGCTCGCGCGCACTCCCGAGCGCGTGGCCAAGGCGCTCGCCTTCCTCACCTACGGCTATCGCAGCGACCTGAAGGAGGTCATCAACGACGCGCTCTTCACGCAGGACACGAGCAGCATGGTGATCGTGAAGGACATCGAGGTCTACAGCCTGTGCGAGCACCACATGCTGCCGTTCTTCGGCCGCTGCCACATCGGCTACATCCCGGACGGCAAGGTGTTCGGCGTGAGCAAGCTCGCGCGGATCGTCGACATGTTCGCGCGCCGCCTGCAGCTCCAGGAGCGGCTCACCGAGCAGATCTCGCAGGTCGTGATGGACTCGATCGACGCCAAGGGAGTAGGCGTGATGATCGAGGCGAAGCACCTGTGCATGATGATGCGCGGGGTCGAGAAGCAGAACTCGGTGATGGTCACCTCGTCGGTGCTGGGCGTCTTCCGCGAGCACCTGGCCACGCGCGAGGAATTCCTTACCCTGGTGGGCCGGCGCGCCGCATGAGCATGGTCCTGGTCGGCATGCTCGACTCGCCCTACGTGCGGCGCGTGGCGGTGTCTATGAAGCTCATGGGCATGCCGTTCGAGCACCGGTCGCTGTCGGTGTTTCGCACCTTCGACGAGTTCCGCGCGGTGAACCCGGTGGTGAAGGCGCCCAGCCTGGTGTGCGACGATGGCACGGTGCTCATGGATTCCTCGCTGATCCTCGACCACCTCGAGACGCTGGTGGAGCCTGCCCGCCGGCTGATGCCGGCGGAGCCGAAGGCGCGGCGCGAGGCGCTGCGCCTCGTGGGGCTGGCCATGGCGGCGTGCGAGAAGTGCGTGCAGATCGTCTACGAGAAGGAGCGCAGGCCCGCCGAAAAGCGCCACCAGCCGTGGATGGACCGGGTCGTCTCCCAGGCCAACGCTGCCTTCGCGCAGCTCGAGCAGTCCGCCGCGCGCGCCGGCCCGTGGCTGCAGGGCGCGCGCTTCGACGCCGCCGACGTGGCGGTCGCCTGCGCGTGGCGCTTCGGCCAGTACTACGACGCCCTCGAGGTCGCGGCCGCGAGCTACCCGTCGCTGGTCGCCTACTCGCTGCGCGCCGAAGCCCTGCCCGAGTTCGCCTCCACGCCGCTCGACTGAATCACCTGCGCCAGATGGCGGCCTCGGTGAAGCCGAGGGCGGCGAAATCGGCGGCGCGCAGGGACGCCTCGCCCGCGCAGTAGAACTCGTCGAGCTGGGGCGGGGCCACCGAGGTCCCGGCGAGCATCGCGTGCACCTGGCCGCGATGGTGGATGTCGTGCTGGAAAAGGTGCGCCAGGATGCGCCGCGCGCTGTCGCGCGAGATGCCGTGCCGGCGCGGGATCTCGATCGGCGCATCGAGCCGCTCGTCTCCCAGGCCGTCGCACAGGGCAACGAGGCGCAGGTCCGCCGCGCGCTGCGCGCGGGCGAGCTCGGCGCAGCGTTCGTACGGCTCCTCGGGGGTGAAGAAGCGCCCCGGGTCGGCCTCGGGCGGCAGGCCCGCGAGGCTGCGCTCGAGCGCCTCGAGGTAGTACCAGTCCACCGTGAGGATGTGGTTGAGCGTCGCCTTGATCGACGGGAAGAAGCTGGTGCGCCGCGCGGCGAACTCCTGCTGCGAAAGGCGCTCGCACGCGCCCAGCAGGCGGAAATTCGCCCACGCATTGTGGTACGCCTCGATGGCGAAGTGGCGCGCGAGGGAATGGGGGGCGCTCATGCCGATATAGTAGAGTTCGCTTCCCGATCGCAAAAGCCCGCGCCTTGCTTCGGTCCCTGCGCCGCATCCTTTCGCTCGACGACTTCGAGGCCGCCGCCCGCCGCCGCCTGCCGCGCGCGGTCTTCGCCTACGTCTGCGGAGCGGTCGAGACCAACGCCGCGTGGCGCGACAATCGCAGCGCATTCGACGAGTGGGGATTCGTCGCGCGCACGCTGGTGGACGTCTCGAAGCGCTCCACGGCCGCCACGCTTTTCGGCCAGGCCTATGCGCAGCCCTTCGGCATCGCGCCCATGGGCATCGCGGCGCTCTCGGCGTATCGCGGCGACCTCGTGCTCGCGCGCGCCGCGGCGCGCGCGAACATCCCGATGGTCATGAGCGGCTCCTCGCTGATCCGGCTCGAGGAGGTGGCGCGGGAGAATCCGGCGGCGTGGTTCCAGGCCTACCTTCCCGGGGACGACCGGCGCATCGCCCCGCTCGTCGAGCGCGTCGCGGGCGCGGGCTTCGGCACGCTGGTGGTGACGGTGGACGTGGCCGTGCTCTCCAATCGCGAGAACAACATCCGCGCGGGCTTCTCCACGCCGCTGCGCCCGAGCGCGCGGCTCGCCTGGGACGGGCTCACGCACCCGCGCTGGCTGTTCGGCGACGGCGCTGCGCACGCTCGCGGTGCACGGCATGCCGCACTTCGAGAACTCCTTCGCCGAGCGCGGCGCCGCCGATCTTCGCGCGCGATGTCGAGCGCGACTTCACGCAGCGCGACCACCTCGACTGGCGGCACCTCGAGCGCATCCGCGCGCAGTGGAAAGGCCGGCTGGTGGTGAAGGGCGATCCTGCACGAGGAGGACGCGCGCCTGGCGCGCGAGGCGGGCGTCGACGGGATCATCGTGTCCAACCATGGCGGGCGCCAGCTCGACGGCGCGGTCTCGGGTCTGCGGCTGCTGCCCGCGATCGCCGCCGCGAAGGGACCGATGGCGGTGATGGTGGACGGCGGCATCCGCCGCGGCACGGACGTGATCAAGGCCCTCGCGCTCGGCGCGGATTTCGTCTGGGTCGGGCGGCCCTTCAACTACGCCGCGGCCATCGCGGGCGAGGCGGGCGTGCGCCACGCGGTGGCGATCCTGGGCGGCGAGCTCGATCGCGACCTGGCCCTGCTCGGCGTGAATGCTCTCGCCGAGCTCGCCCCGGGGCGGCTGGTGCGGCTCACGCCTCGAGGATGAGCCCCGGCCCTCACGGCGACCCGGCAGCCGAGGCGATGATTTCGTAGGAGCGCAGGCGCGCCGCGCGCTCCCAGGTCTCCGAGACCAGGATCAGCTCGTCGGCCTGGGTGAGGTCGACGATCTCCTGCAATCCCGCAGCCACCCGCTCCGGGCCCCCGACCACCATCAGCGCCATGCGCTCGGCTACCGCGAGCCGCTCGCCCGGCGTCCAGCGGCCCTCCATGCTGTCCACGGGCGGCAGCAGCGCCGAGCGCTGCCCGCGCAGGATGCCGAGGGAGCGCAGGTACATCGTGGTGGCGAGGCGCTCGGCTTGCGCGTCGCTGTCGGCGGCCACCACCGGCGCGCCGACCATCACGCGCGGCTCCTGCAGCGCGTGCGACGGCTGGAATTCGGCGCGGTAGATGGCGAGCGCCTCGAGCAGGTCGCCGGGCGCGAAGTGGGAGGCGAACGCATACGGGCGGCCGATCCGCGCGGCGAGGTGCGCGCTGTACAGGCTCGAGCCCAGGATCCACACCGGCACGTCGAGGCCCGCACCGGGGATCGCGCGCACGGCTTGTCCCGGCCTCGCCGGCGCGAAGTACGCGACGAGCTCGGCCACGTCGGCGTCGAAATCGGCGCCCGTGGAATGGCGGCGCAGCGCGCGCATGGTGAGCGGATCGGTGCCCGGGGCGCGCCCCAGGCCCAGGTCGATGCGTCCCGGGTAGATCGACTCGAGCGTGCCGACCTGCTCGGCTACGACGAGCGGGGCGTGGTTGGGCAGCATGATGCCGCCGGAGCCGACGCGGATCCGCTCGGTGCTTGCGGCGATGTAGCCCATCAGCACGACGGTCGCGCTGCTCGCGATGCCCTCGAGGTTGTGGTGCTCGGCCACCCAGAAGCGCCGGTAGCCCAGGCGCTCGGCGTGGCGCGCCAGCTCGCGCGAGGCCTGGAACGCCTCGCCCAGCGCGCCGCCCTCGGGATAGGTGACCAGGTCGAGTATCGAAAGGGGCGTTGCGCGCAGTTGCTTCATGGCGGGATTCCTGGCCCGCGGCGGCGCGGGCTGCAATGGAAAACGGCAGCCCGAAAGCTGCCGTTGCGGGCGATCCGGTGCGGCCGGGACTCAGGCGATCGGCTTGATCTGCACCGCCTGCTTGCCCTTGGGGCCGTCCTTCACTTCGAATTCGACCTTCTGGTTCTCCTTGAGGGTCTTGAAGCCGTTGCCCTGGATCTCGGAGAAGTGGGCGAACAGGTCCTCGCCGCCCCCGTCGGGCTTGATGAAGCCGAAGCCCTTCGAGTCGTTGAACCATTTCACGGTACCGGTGCTCATCGCGTTTCCTTTCGCAGTAAGCCCTGGAAGCCCCCCAGGGACGGGGCCAGCGACAAAAGGAACGCAAGGCGCGAACTGAAGTTACGGCGTCGCGATAACGACGGTACCTGGAGTCACTGCTTACCGTACCTATTTCACTGCGAGGCGGATTATACGCCGGGCCCCGGCCTTCCCGGGGTCGCGGGCGCGGCGCAGCGCCACGTGCGCCACGATGGCCGCGCGGGCGTTGCGGCGCACCGCGGCCCCGCTTCCGTGCACGATCCAGAGGCGCAGCAGGCCGTTCATGAACATGACCGTCTCGAGCGCGGCGATGCGCGGCGCGAGGCCGCGCGCCAGCTCCCCCGCGGCGCGCGCATGCCGGTAGGCACCCTCGAGGGCCTGCGTGAGCCGCTCGACGTTGCGCACCACCGAGCGCAGCTCGCCCGCCATGTCGCCCACGTATTCGCAGCGCAGCAGCATGACAGTGAGCGCCAGGCGCTTGCGCGCGTCGTTGCGCAGCGTCGCGAGGATGCCGAGCAGGAAGCGCTCGATGCGATCCAGCGCGCCGGCATCGCCGCGCCCCAGCAGGTCCGTGTCGGCCTCGTCCAGGAGCGGCAGCGAGACCTGCTCGCGGATCTCGTGCAGGATGGCGCGCTTGCCGGCGAAGTGATGGTAGATCGCGCCCTTGCTTACGCCCGCGCATCCGGCGATCTGCTCGAGTGTCGAGCGGGCGATGCCGTAGCGGTCGAAGCACGCGAGCGCCGCGCCCACGATGGCCTGGCGCGTGCGCGCCGCCGCCTCCTTCGTCCTGCGCATTCCTCCCCCGGATCGAATTTACCTACGCGGTGGAATGTATATAATAGCCCGTCGGCCGCTCCTCCGTCCGCCCACTCGCCCCCGATGACATCGCCGCCGCTCGCGCATCCCCGCGCCGCATTGCCCTGCATTGCCCTCGTGCTGCTCCTCGCCGCGTGCGCCCGGAAGGAGGGCCCCGGGACGGCGGGCGGGCCGCCGCCGCTGCCCGTCACCGCGGTGCGCGTGCACGTCCAGAACGTTCCGATCGCGCTGGAGGCCGTCGGCCAGGCGGAGGGATCGCGGGCCGTGGAGATCCGCGCGCGGGTGAACGGCATCCTGCAGAAGCGCGTCTACGACGAGGGCGCGGCAGTCAAGGCCGGCGCGGTGCTGTTCGCGATCGACCCGGAGCCCTACGAGCTCGCCGTGCGCGATGCCCGCGCGGCGCTGCAGCAGGAGCGCGTGCGCCGCGACCTGGCGCACACCGACGCCGAGCGTCTCGAGCCCCTGGCCCGCGAAAAGGCGATCTCGCAGCGCGAGCTCGACCAGGCGGTCGCCACGGAAAAGCAGTCGTCGGCGGCGATCGCCTCGGCGCAGGCCAAGCTCGACGAGGCCGAGCTGAACCTGTCCTACACGCGCGTCACGGCCCCCATCTCCGGCATCACCGGACGCGCGCTGCGCTCCGAGGGAGCCCTGGTGACGGCGAACACCGACACGGCGATGCTCACGACGCTCACCCAGGTCGATCCCATCTGGGTGCGCTTCCCGCTGGCGCAGGTCGACTACGACCGCTTGCGCGACGCGAAGGGCAGCGCGGACGTGCAGCTGGTCGGGCCGGACGGCGCGGTGCTCGCCGGCCACGGCCACCTCAATTTCACCGGCACCACCGTGGATGCCGCGACGGGCGCCGTCGACCTGCGTGCCGCGTTTCCCAATCCGGCGACGCGCTGGCTGCCCGGACAGTTCGTGCGGGTGCGCGTGCTCGCCGGCGGGCAGCAGGCGATGCTGGTGCCCCAGGCCGCGGTGCTGCAGACCGACCAGGCGCGCATCGTGATGACCGTCGGTGCCGGGGACAAGGTGGTGCCCAGGCCGGTGCAGACCGCCAACTGGGTCGGGAGCGACATGGTGGTCACCGGCGGCCTCGACGAGGGCGACCAGGTGATCGTCGACAACCTCGTGAAGCTGCGTCCGGGCGCGGCCGTGGCACCCCACGCGCCGGGCGAGCCCCCGGCGCATCCCCCCGGTCCGGCGCCGGCGCCCCGCTAGGGCTGCATGGGAAACTTCTCCCGCTTCTTCATCGAGCGGCCGATCTTCGCGAGCGTGCTCGCGATCATCATCACGCTGGCGGGGCTGCTCGCGGGCTTCTCGCTGCCGGTGGCGCAGTACCCCGAGATCTCGCCGCCCACGGTCACCATTACCACGAGCTACACGGGCGCCAGCCCGGAGACCATCGCGCAGACCGTGGCGGCGCCGATCGAGGAGCAGCTCTCGGGCGCCGAGGGCATGGTGTACTTCACCTCGACCGCCGGCTCCGACGGGCTGCTCACCATCACCGCGACCTTCGAGGTCGGCACCAACATCGATCGCGCGGTGTTCGACGTCAACAACCGGGTGCAGGCGGCGCTGCCGCGCCTGCCCGACGACGTGCGCCGCAACGGCGTGATCGTGCAGAAGCGCTCCAACGACATCCTGCTGGTGATCGGCCTTTACTCGCCGCATGGCACGCAGGCGACGACCACCATGGCCGACTACGCGGCGGTCAACATCATCGACGAGCTGAAGCGCATCCCCGGCGTGGGCGACGTGCTGCTCTTCGGCTCGGGATCCTCGATGCGCGTGTGGCTGCACCCCGACCGCATGGCGCGGCTCGGCGTCACGCCGGGCGACGTTGCGACCGCGATCCTCGCGCAGAACGCGCAGTATGCGGCGGGCAAGATCGGCGCCGAGCCCGCCCCGAAGGGCCAGCAGCTCACCTACACCGTCACCGTGCGCGGCCGCCTGGCGCGCGTCGACGAGTTCGAGAACATCGTGGTGCGCGCCAACGGACCCAACGGCGTGCTGCGCCTGAAGGACGTGGCCACCGTCGACCTGGGCGCGCAGACCTACGACCTGCCGGCCACGGTGGACGGCAAGCCCGCCATCGGCATGGCGGTGTTCCTGCAGACCGGCGCCAACGCCCTCGACGTGGCGCACTCGATCAAGGCACGGCTGGTCGAAATGCGCCCCGCGTTCCCGCAGGACGTCGACTACCTCGTGCCGTTCGACACCACGCTGGTGGTCAAGAGCTCGATCCACGAGGTGCAGAAGACGATCGTCGAGGCGGCCATCCTGGTGCTGCTGGTGGTGTTCGTCTTCCTGCAGAGCTGGCGCGCGACCGTGATCCCGATGCTCGCGGTGCCGGTGTCGATCATCGGCACGTTCGCCGGCCTTTTCATCTTCGGCTTCTCGGTCAACACCCTCACGCTCTTCGCCATGGTGCTCGCCATCGGCATCGTGGTCGACGATGCGATCGTGGTCCTGGAGAACGTCGAGCGCCTGATGCGCGAGGAGAAGATGGGCGCCCGGCAGGCCGCGATCGAGGCGATGCGCGAAGTCTCCGGTGCGCTGATCGCCATCGTCCTGGTGCTCTGCGCGGTGTTCGTCCCGGTCGCCTTCCTGGGCGGGATCGCGGGGCAGCTCTACAAGCAGTTCGCCGTAACGGTCGCGGTGGCGGTCGTGATCTCGGGATTCACGGCGCTCACGCTCACGCCGGCGCTCTGCGCGCTGCTGCTGCGACCCGGGGGACACGAGTCGCCGCTGTTCCACCCGTTCAACGTCGCCTTCGCCAAGGTGACCGGCACGTTCCTGTCCGCGGTGAACTGGGCGCTGCGCCGCCGCCTGCTGGCCGCGGGGTGCTTCCTCGCGGTCGTGCTCGCCGTGGCCGCGCTCTTCTGGGCGGTGCCGCGCAGCTTCATCCCGCCCGAGGACCAGGGCTACCTCATCAGCTCGATCCTGCTGCCCGACGGCGCATCGTTGCAGCGCACGCGCAAGACCGGCGCGCAGTTCCAGGAGATGCTCGCCCGGGATCCGGCCATCGCCCACGCCTTCGTCGCGGCGGGGCGCGACTTCATCGGCGGCGGCAACAAGCCCAACGCGGGCACCTCGTTCATCCTGCTCAAGGACTGGTCCGAGCGCACGCGCACGGCGGCCCAGATCGCGGGCGATCTCAGCCGCGAAGCCCTCGGGTTCCCCGACGGCATCGCCTTCGTCTTCAACCCGCCCGCGATCCGCGGCCTGGGCTCTGCCGGGGGCTTCGAATTCTACGTTCAGGCGCGCACGGACGCCGACCCGCTGCGCCTGGGCGACGTGGTCCAGGGCTTCGCGACCGCGCTGCGCGAGGACCCGCTGCTCACGGGCATCAACACCTTCTTCCGCCCCACGGCGCCGCAGCTGCGCGTCGAGGTGAACCGTGCGCAGGCGATCTCGCTCGGGGTGCCCGTCGCCGACGTCTTCGCGGCGCTGCAGAGCACGTTCGGCGCGCTCTACGTGAACGACTTCAACATCGCGGGGCGCACCTACCGGGTCCAGGTGCAGGCCGATGCGCCGTACCGGGCGCGTCCCGACCAGATCGGCGACGTCTTCGTGCGCTCCGCCACCACCGGCGCGATGATTCCGCTCAAGGCGCTGCTGCGCGTGGACAACCGCGTGGGCTCCGAGCAGATCGACCGCTTCGACGACTTCATCGCCGCCAAGGTGCTGGGCAACGGCCGTCCGGGGGTGAGCTCCGCCCAGGCGATCGAGGCGGTCGAGCGCGTCGCGGCCCGCAACCTTCCGCCCGGGTACACCATCGCCTGGAGCGGGCAGGCGTTCCAGGAGAGGCGCACCGGCAACGCGTCGATCTTCGCCTTCGGCCTGGCGATCGTCGTGGTCTACCTGATCCTGTCGGCGCTCTACGAGCGCTGGCGCCTGCCCTCGGCGGTGGTGCTCGCGGTGCCGTTCGCGGTGCTGGGCGCCCTCGGGCTCGTGTGGCTGCGCGCGATGGAGAACGACATCTACTTCCAGATCGGCCTGGTGGTGCTGATCGGCCTGGCGGCGAAGAACGCGATCCTCATCGTCGAGTTCGCGCAGCAGGGCCTGCTCGCGGGCATGAGCGCGAAGGACGCGGCGCTGCAGGCCGCGCGCCTGCGCTTCCGGCCCATCGTGATGACCTCGCTCGCGTTCGTGTTCGGCGTGATGCCGCTCGCCTTCGCGACCGGCGCGGGATCGGCGGCGCGCCGTTCGATGGGTACCGGCGTGGTGGGAGGGATGCTGCTCGCCACCTTCGTCGCCACGATCTTCGTGCCGCTGTTCTTCACCGTCTTCGCGCGCGGCCGCAAGGCGGGCGAAGGCGCGGGTGAGCCGCCGCCGCCCGCCGGCGCAGGGGACCACCCGTGACCACGCGCGCCGCGCTCGCCCTGGCCGCGCTGCTCGGCGGCTGCGCCATGGTGGGCCCGAACTACCAGCGCCCGGAGCTCGCCCTGCCGTCGGCGTACGGCGAGCCGGACCGGGGCGGCGCCGGCATCGTGGTACCGCCGCAGTGGTGGACGCTCTACGGCGACGCGACGCTGAACGAGCTGGTGCGCACGGGACTCGAGCGCAATGCCGACGTGCGCTTCGCCGCCGCGCGCGTCGAGGAGGCCGAAGGCCTGGTGCGCGAGGCGCATGCCACGCTGCTCTTCCCGCTGGTCGAAGGGCAGGCGGGCGCCTTGCGCGGGCGCACGCTGCAGTACGGCACGACGAACACCTTCAATCTCGGCCTGTCGACCTCGTTCGAGGCCGACGTGTGGGGAAAGCTGCGCCGGGCGGAGCGCGCCACGCGCGACGCCCTGCTCGCGTCGCGCTACGGACGCGATACGGTCGCGCTCACGCTCGCCGCGTCGATCGCGCGCAGCTACTTCGCCGCGCTGTCGCTCGACTCCCAGTACGCCGCCTCCGAGGCGAGCCTGCACGCCGCGGAGTCCTCGCTCGCGCTGGTGCGGCGCAACTTCGAAGGCGGCGCGGCTTCGGCGCTCGACGTCTACCAGGCAGGCGCGCTGCGCGATACGGCCGCCGCGCAGGCCAAGGAGGTCGCGCGCCAGCGCGCCGCGATCGTGCACGAGCTGGGC
This sequence comes from uncultured beta proteobacterium, assembly GCA_963758215.1. Lineage (GTDB taxonomy): Bacteria > Pseudomonadota > Gammaproteobacteria > Burkholderiales > Usitatibacteraceae > Usitatibacter. The sequence goes on from CAVWUN010000007.1 coordinate 155,323, forward strand.
GTGCTCACCGGGCGGCTGGATCTGTCCGTTCCTCCGCGGGACGTGGGCAGCCTGCCGATTCCCCCGCTTGCGCCGGCGGGCCTGCCTTCCCGGCTGCTCGAGCGCCGGCCCGACGTGCGCCAGGCCGAGGCGGCGCTCGCCGCCGCGACCGAGAGCATCGGCGTGGCGCGCGCCGAGCAGTTTCCCACCCTGCAGCTCACGGGGTCGCTCGGCGTGCAGAGCGCAGACCTGGACAAGCTCTTCTCGACCGGCTCGCGCGTGTGGTCGTTCGGCGCGAACCTGCTCGGGCCGGTCATCGACGCCGGGCGCTACGCGGCGCGCACGGAGCAGGCCGAGGCGCGGGCGCGCCAGGCCCAGGCCACCTACCAGCGCGCGGTCGAGAATGCGTTCCGCGACGTCTCCGACGCGCTCTCGAACGTGCGCGCTGCCGCCGATTCGCAGGCCGATCTGGCTTCACGCATGGATCAGTCGCGCCGGGCCCTGCACCTCGCGCAGCTGCGCTACGAGCACGGCTATTCGGCCTACCTCGAGGTGCTCGACGCGCAGCGCACTTTGAACGACGCCGAGCTCGCCTTCATCCGCAACCGCCAGGCCTACCTGTCCTACACGGTCGATCTCATGAATGCGCTCGGTGGTGGCTGGCAGCCCGCGCCGCCGCCGGGCTAGCCGGGCGCTCGGTAGGCGCCGAGCAAGGCGCGCTCGCGTTCGGCGGCGATGCCCGCCTTCCATGCGTGCTCGGGCGAACGCGTTCGCGACCACGCCAACGTGTCGGCGATGGTTTGCGCGATCCGGCCGGAAGGTGAGTCCGCCGCTACCGCGCGCGCGATCGGCACGTCCATGAATCCGCTTGCTTCGGGATCGGATTCCGGCACCCACAAGGGCATTTCCGACCACGGGCGCACGCCCTGGCGCGCGAGGAAGGCCCTCGTCCATCCACGTGAAGCGTACGTCGCTTCCGGTGGCGCTGCGGCACGCGTCGAGCAACGCGCCCATTGAGCGGACGCGCAGGCCCGGTCGCGTTGTAGGTCCCGCGCACGCCGCGCTCGAGCGCGCCCACCACCCATGCGGCGAGGTCGCGCACGTCGATGAATTGCACGCAGCGCCCCGGCCGTCCCGGCGCGGCGACGCGCCCGCCGCGCGCCACGCGCTCGGGCCACCACGTGAAGCGGTCGGTGGGGTCGTGCGGCCGCGATCAATCCCGGGCGTACCACCAGCGCGCGATCGGCGAACGCCGTGCGCACCACCGATTCGCAGGCGGCCTTGAGACCGCCGTAAGTCTCCGGCGTCCACGCCTCTGGTAGCGGGGCGGGAGCGTCGCGCACCGGGGCGTCTTCGCCAAACCCCGGGCCGGCGTAGACCGAGATCGACGATACGAAGGCGTAGCGGGCGCTCGCGCGCAGCGCCGAGGCGGATCGCGCGACCACTTGCGGCAGGTATCCCGAAGCGTCGACGACCGCATCCCAGGCGCGGGCGGCCGCGGCCGGGGGAAACTGCGGTGCGGCGCGGTCGGCGTTCAGGGTGGCCACGCGTGGATCGGGTGGCGCGCTGCGGCCGCGGTGCAGGTGGGTCACGTCGTGGCCGCGCGCCAGCGCCGCGTCGGTGAGCGCGCTGCCAGGAATATCGTTCCGCCAAGAATGAGCATGCGCATGCCGCGCATCTTATAGAATCCGGGCCATGCCGCAGGAAGAGCGCTGGGACGTCTTCTGCCGCGTCGTCGACAACTACGGCGACGTCGGCGTTTCATGGCGCCTTGCGCGCCAGCTCGCCCGCGAGCGCGGCAAGCTGGTGCGGCTGTGGCTCGACGACCTCACGGTGCTCGCGATGCTGCGCCCCGAAGTCGATACCGCCTACGACCTGCAGCGCGTCGACGACGTGGAGGTGGCGCGCCTGCGCGAGCCCTTCGAGGTCGACGAGGTGGCCGACGTGGTGGTGGAAACCTTCGGCTGCGATCCGCCCGAGGCCTACCTGGCTGCGATGGCCGAGCTTGCGGTGAAGCCGCGCTGGCTCAACCTCGAATACCTGAGCGCCGAGCAGTGGGTGGAGGGCAGCCACGCGCGG
>CAVWUN010000008.1:0-219834 GCA_963758215.1 uncultured beta proteobacterium
AGACTCATACCTCCGCCGCCTTTGAGCGGGTAGTTCACAATCTCCACCGGGAGCTCCAGCCCCTCGCCCATCTGCGGCGTCTCGAGCGGTGGTGCATTCTGCTTGATCGTCTGCTGGGCTCCCACGCCTCTGAATACGGGCACGCCTGGCGTTGTCAGCGAGCTCGCCGGGATGTGGGCTCCCCCGGGCCCGCCCGCCCCGAAAACGGTGCGTTCGAGGGCGACCCGAAGTCGGGAAAGTTCGCTGCCCCCAGCGGCTGCCCGACTGCACTCGATCCACCAGCCGCGACCGGCGGAGACCCAACGTCGAACTGCGGCCCCTGGCCTCGGGCCGTGGCCGCCGCCACAAGCAGGATCGCCACCGACGCGGCACCGCTGAAACGTGCAAGTCCGGTCCGGAGGTCCCTCATTCGTATTCCTCGCCGCCTCCCATCGCCGTCACGACGGTTCCGGCGTGCGTCAACGAAAATGATGGGTTTCGCCCAGAATGATACGCCACAACTCAATTGCTTGACTAATTTTACATTTGCCAAACCGAAGGACCGAGAGTCCGGTTCGATCAAGACGTCAAACACTGATCGACGCTCGGACGCGAATTGTTTTCGAATGTTAGATCGGCGCTGCCAGCGCCTGACTCCACCGGATTATCGGAAAAACGCGCAAACTCGACGCAATCGATAAATCCGCTTCATCCCACATCTTGCTCTACTGATCTTGGGAACAGGCCAGTGTGCGACACAGCCCGAGCAGCACCAGATCCGGCTCGATGCGCGCCTCGGCTCCTGCGACAGCTCGCGCAAGCATCGCCGCGTCGCCGCCTGTCCAGATCACCCAGGTCGTTTCCCAGATCGGCCGTTTGTCGATCGCACCAGTTCACGCACCGCACCCACGGTGCCCCAGAAGACGCCCGCTTCGACGGCCGGACGCGTCGAAGCTCCCCAGTGCGGAGGTGCCTGATGCAGCTCGACCAGCGGCAACTGGGCCGTTTGATGGTGCAGAGCTCGAGCATTCACGCAGAGCCCGGGCGCAATCGCGCCACCTTGCCAGATTCCCTGCTTGCGAGATTCGCTCGATCGTGATGGCGGTCCCGCAGGAGATCACGAGTCCCGGCCGGCCCGCAGGTGCGAGACCGATTGCCGCGGCCACTGCGAGAGCACGGTCGGCACCGGCCGTCTCGGGCTCGACCAGCTCGTGTCGCACGGCAACGTCGGCCGCCGATCGAAACCATCGGGCATGTGGCGTTGCCAGTCCTTCCAGGAACGACTGAAGCCGTTCGGCCAGCGGTGGATTCACGGACGAGATCGCCCAGCGCGAGGCGTGCTCGCCGAGTGGTTCCACTTTTCCCAGGCCGCCGCCCAGGCCGCGCAGGTCGTCGAGCGGCAAGGCGATTGACTCGGCCAGCCGCCCGGTCTCATCGAGGCGCCCCCACTTGAGCCGGGAGTTTCCCAGATCAGCGACGATCCGCAGCATGGCTCAGCCACCCGCCGCCGGCGCGGCCGCCGCCACGGCGCGACTGGCGGCTCGTCCGAGCGACGGTGCTCATCCGACTCGCGCCCCCAGTAACTCGATGATCCGCTGAATCAGTTGCGGAATCCCCTGCCCCGTGACCGCCGAGATCGCCAGCACGTCGTCGCCCAGCTCGCGCTTGATGCGCGCGTAGCGTTCTTCCGCGCCGGTCACGTCCATCTTGGTCACGACGACCAGCTCCGGACGCTCCGCAAGCGGCCGCGCTGTACTGGATCAGCTCGTTGCGAATCGTGCGGTAATTCTCGACCGGGTCGGTGCCGTCGAGCGGCACGGCTTCGACGAGATGGACGAGCAGCGACGTCCGCTCGACATGACGCAGGAATTCGTGTCCGAGCCCATGACCGGCATGCACGCCTTCGATCAGCCCGGGAATGTCGGCCACGACGAACGATTGATCGAACGCCACGACCGAGCCCAGGTTCGGGTACTTCGTGGTGAATGGATAGTCGGCGATCTCGGGATGAGCCCGCGAGATGCGCGAGAGCAGCGTCGACTTGCCGGCGTTGGGAAGCCCGATCAGGCCGGCGTCGGCGATGACCTTGAGCTCCATCGTGATCCACCGCTCTTCGCCGGGATGACCTCTCTCGAACTGCCGGGCGCCCGGTTGGTCGACGATTTGAAATGAGCGTTGCCATGCCCGCCTCGGCCGCCTCGTCCCACGATCAACTCATCGCCGCGGACTTCAGGTCCCGCAGCACGTGGCCGCGGTCGCGATCGCGGACGATCGTCCCCGGCGGAACCTCGATCACCAGGTCGCTGCCGCCGCGCCCGAAGCAGTCCGAGCCCTGCCCATGCTCGCCGCGCGCGGCCTTCCAGTGACGCTGGTGCGAAAGGTGGGCCAGGTTCGTGTGACCGTGCGAGGCGCGAATGATCACGTTGCCGCCGTGCCCGCCGTCGCCGCCGTTGGGGCCGCCCCGCGGCGCATATTTCTCACGCCGGAAGCTCAGGCAGCCGTCGCCCCCAGCCCCGCCTTGCACGAAAATCGCGACTCGATCGACGAACATGACCCCTTACCAATCCAGGCAGATCAGCTCTTGGGCGCTGCCGGCTTCGGTGCCGGCACTAGCGGCAGGACGTTGATGCGCCGTCCGTTCTGGTCGAAGTGCACCTTTCCGGCGATCAGCGAGTAAATGGTCCAGTCGCGCCCGACGCCGACATTCTTCCCCGGCCGCCATGACGTGCCACGCTGCCGGCAAAGAATGCTGCCCGGCTTGGCAAGCTGGCCGCCAAAAAGCTTGATTCCCCACATCTGAGGATTCGAGTCTCGACCGTTTCGACTCGAGCCCTGTCCTTTTTTGTGTGCCATGAGACCGTCGTCCTCGAGCATGCGTGTTTCGGATGGCGCAGCGGCGGCCAGAATCAAAAGCCGGCGGACACCGAACAGGCGATGAACTACCCAACCCGCGCCCGATCAGTCACTTTCGAACCAATTAGAATAGCGGAGAATTCGCCGTCCGGACAAGAGCGATTGTTTCTGATCGCGGCAACTCACTCCTCGGCCTGCTCGAAGATCCGCTGCACGGGAAGGCCGAAACCCAGGCAAGTACATCGCCGCCATCGAGCTCGTCGCCCAGCGCCAGGACTCGCACTTCGGTTCGGCGAAGTGTACGCATAGACCATGCACTGACGTGGATAAACCACCCAGACGCGCCGCACGCCGACCCGGAAGTACTCCTCCAGCTTCTCAGCGACTTCGTCGGCGGTGTTGGTCGGACTCACGATTTCGATCGCGAGGTCAGGGACGACTGCCCACGAGCGGGTTTGCGGAACCTGTCGATTGCGAGCCCAACGCTCGAATGAGACGAAGGCGACGTCCGGGCCGCCGCTCGCGATCGACGGTCGGGCGAAGGTCGAAGATCATTTCCTGGACGACGCGGCCAAGTGAGTTTGTCTTTGACATATCGGTTTAGCAAGTCGCAGATCACCTCCGCCAACCAACATTCATACGCACCCATCGGCTTCTCCACGACGCGTCCGTCGATCACTTCATAGAGACCGTCCGGCTCGCTCAGGATCTCGGGGCGTTCCGGTGCGACGGTGGCCATGGAATCTCTCCGTTTGTTCGGTCTGGAGTGTTCTTGACGAAGATTCTACCACGCGGCATTCGGTTTCGCAGCGGACGCCGCACGTTCCCCGCACCGCAGACGAACGGTGGAATCCCCGATCGCGTCGACGCTACGCTCAAGACGAATGCCCAATCATCCCGAACCAATGAACGACGAGACAGCCGATGCCCCCCACGTCACGTGCGGTGGTCCTTCTGAGCGGCGGCCTCGACTCGGCCACGACCATGGCCGAAGCTCGAGCGGCCGGCTTCGAGCTTTACGCCCTGACCGTCCGCTACGGCCAGCGCCATGCCGTCGAGATCGAAGCCGCCCGCCGCGTTGCGCGATCCCTCGGCGCCGCGCGCCACGTCGAGCTCGACATCGATCTCCGCGGCTTCGGCGGAAGTGCGCTCACGGCCGCGCTCGAAGTTCCCAAGGACCGGACCGAAGACGCGATGGCGCACGGGATTCCCATCACGTACGTCCCCGCGCGGAACACCGTCTTCCTCTCCCTTGCACTCGCGTGGGCCGAGACCTTGGGAGCGTTCGACATTTTTATCGGCGTCAACTGTGTCGATTACTCGGGGTATCCCGACTGCCGGCCCGAGTTTCTTCGTGCGTTCGAGCAGCTCGCCAACCTGGCCACACGTGCCGGAGTCGAGAATCACGGGCAGTTTTCGGATCCACGCCCCGCTGCTTGACTCTCAACAAAGAGCAGATCATCGAGCGCGGCCGCGCGCTCGGCGTCGATTTCAGCCTGACGCATTCTTGCTATGACCCGGCGCCGTCCGGGCTCTGCATGCGGACGCTGCGATGCCTGCCGGATCCGCCGGTCTGCCTTCAACCGGCTGGGGCTCGAAGATCCGATCGCTTACTCGCTCATCCGGGCCGACGAGGTCCGTGACATCTGCCGGAGCCTTCTGGTGCTTCACCAGTAGACCCATTCGTACGGCGGGTCGTTCAGGTAGATTTCCTTCTCGCTCAGATTGTGCTCGTCGCCGCGCCGGATGAAATCGATCCGCAGCGTCTTGTACTTGACGGTCGGCTTCCCGCCGCCGGAGGGCGGAATCTCCTTGTAGCCGTCGGAAAGCCCGCGGACGTAGATGCTGAACCGGTCCGACTTCGGGTCCCACTTGTCCCAGGTGGCCACGCCGAATACCGCAGTCGTCGACATCGGGCTTGGTGCTGGGCGGAATCACCCCCATGATGTTGACGGCTCCCAGGAGCGGAATCGCCGCGTCCTCGCGAGCTTGAATCAGCGGCACGGCCTGCGGGATGACGTTGTCGTGGAACTTCTCGCCCTTGCTCGTTCACCATGATGAATTGGGGAACGAACATGCGAGGCTTGCCCGTTCGGTTCGTGACCTTGTAATAGAGGTAGTGAACCTGCTTGCGGCCCTTGCCGGGAATCTCGACCGTCTTGATCCGAAGCGGCTTGAATGCGAAATCGAGGACCCAGATGCCGTCCTTGTCTCGCGGAAGCAGCGCCGTATTCACGAGCTGCACGTTGAACACATTGCGGTCATGCGGCACCGGAATCGTCCGCAAATCCGGAACCAGCGTGAACTTCTTCAATCTGCGGCGGGCGCTCGAGCGGCTCGGCGCGGCGCGGCTGCTGAGCAAAGCAGGGCGTCGCGATCACCGCGGCCAGAACCGCCGGGATCATCCAGCCGTGAAGGCCGCTCGACGCCTCGGGAACGCGCGCTTGAACGAAAAATGGACACGGAATCGACTCCCCCGTGATACGGTGAGGTATCGCTTGCGGCGACGTATCGAATCGAAAGCCTTGGTCTGCCTCGAGAAGTGAATGGCTCGCAGATTCATTCACATCTAGCCGAAAAACCGTGATTGCGTCAATGCGGATTTCGCGATTCTTGGAAATGTAGCAAATCCAGGGAGGATAAACAAACAAATCCCGTCGTGGTTGTTGGGGTGTAATCGTGAGCAGGCTGGGTTGAAAGGATCGAAGCGATTATTACAATAGGGGTTAGTCCAATCGATTGCAGGGGAAACGCGTCGGTCGAGGGAGGGTGGCACTTGGTCCTGCGCTGTTTGTGGGTTACTGCGGCATTGTGTTTGACGTCAGCGGCGAATGCCGGTGCTGCGACGCCGGCGAATTCGAGACCGTGATTCTCAAGGACGGGCAGCGGGTCATCGGTGAAATTGTGGCCGAGCGTGCGGCCGCCATTTACGTCGATCTGGGTTACGACATCCTCAGGATTCCCGAAAGACCAGGTCTCTGAGGCGAGCCAAGGGTGTTGAAGCGGCGCCTGGTCCGCGGGCCGGTGCCCGGTCTCTCGAGGAGGACAGCTCGGGGTCCGCGCCTCGCCGCGCTTGGCGCCGGCCAGCGCGTCGGCCACCGCCTTGAGCACCTCGTCGCCCGTGGCGTGGCCGTGGCGATCGTTCACCTGCTTGAAGTGGTCGATATCGAGCAGCGCCATCGTGAACTTGCGCGCGGTGCGTGCGGCGCGCGCCGCCTCCTCGCCGAAGCGCAGGCGAATCGCGCGCCGGTTGGGCAGCCCGGTAAGCGCGTCGGTGTGGGCCACGCGCGAGAGCTCCGCCTGCATGAGGCGCACGTCGATCCACACCAGGCTCAGTGTCGCCGCCACGCCGTTCACCATCTGCGCGATGGCGAACAGCGACATCACGAGGTCCACGCGCTCGCGCGCGCGGTCCAGGCCGAGCACGGCCAGCAACGCCACGATGCGCAGGATCCAGGTAACGACCGCGAAGACCAGCATCACCGCGAGGAACCGGGAGGCGTGGCGCGCGTCGCGCGGGCCCCGGCGCACGATCAGCGCGGCGGCGAGCAGGAAGAGCACCACCGCGAACACCGTCGGGCCGGTCACGTTCACCAGCAGCTGCTCGTAGCCGGTGGCGTTGCTGGCGATGAGCACTGCCACGGTAGCGAGCAGTCCTGCTCCGACCCACGGCGGGCTCAGCCGCACCGGCGTGTGGGACAGCACCCCGCGCACGCACAGGACGGAGGACAGCGCGATGAGCGTGTTGCCGGCCGTGCTCGCGCCTGCCTGCGGCAGCCCGAAGGCGCCGGCCACGGTGGTGAGCAACCCCACCGAGTACACGACCAGCCCCAGGCCCCACCAGCGCAGCGCCGGCGACTTGTGCTCGCCGCGCGAGATGGCCAGGCAAAGCAACCCGAGCAGCAGGTGCAGCACGAGCAGCGCGAGGATGAGCGTCTGCGCGCGGGTCATGGGATGCGGGGCAACGCGACTCGGACCTGGACCGGCCTACAGCGCCGCGATGCACATGATCTCGACCTTGTAGCCCGGGCTGGCGAGCTTCGCCTCGATGGTGGCGCGGGCGGGCGCGTGGCCGGGCGCGATCCAGGGCTCCCACGCCGCGTTCATGCCGGCGAAGTCCTGCATGTCGGCAAGGAAGATCTGTGCCGACAGGATCTTCGACTTGTCGCTGCCCACCTGTGCGAGGAGCCGCTCGATCTTCGCGAGCACCTCCCGCGTCTGGCCCGTCACGTCCTGCGTGGGGTCGTCGGGCACCTCGCCGGCGAGGTACACGGTGCCGCCGTGCACGACGATCTCCGACAGGCGCTTGCCGACGTTGTGGCGCTCGATGCTCATGGGAGGTCTCCTCGCAGGATCGGGCGGCGGCGCCGCCCGGCTATTCGACCGGATGCGCGCGCGCCTTGAAGCCGGCGCGGGTCAGCGCCGCGACGATCTGGTCCACGTGCGCGTGGTCGCGCGTCTTCAGGACCAGGTCCACCTCGGCATTCTGGACCGCGAGCGTGGTGAACGCGCGCTGGTGGTGGACCTGCTCGATGTTGGCGTTCTGCTCGGCGATGCAGGCGGTGACGCTCGCGAGCGAGCCGGGCAGGTCGCGCACTTCGACCAGCACGCGCGCGAGGCGCCCCGCGCGCACCATGCCGCGCTCGATGATCTCGGCGAGCACCAGCGGGTCGATGTTGCCTCCGCCCAGGACCAGGCCCACCTTGCGCCCGCGGAAGCGCCCGGCGTTGCGCAGCAGCGCGGCGAGCGGCGCGGCGCCCGCGCCCTCGACCACGGTCTTCTCGATCTCGAGCAGCAGCACGATCGCCTCCTCGATGTCGCCTTCGTCCACCAGCAGGATCTCGGAGACGTTGCGCGCGACGATCTCGCGCGTGAGGCGCCCGGGCTCCTTCACCGCGATGCCCTCGGCGATCGTGGAGGCGGCGAACTGGGGCGCGGTCCCGCGCAGCGCGTGGTACATGGAGGGGAAGCGCACCATCTCCACGCCCACGACCTCGATCGCGGGCTGCACCGCCTTCGCGGCGATGGAAATGCCGGAGATCAGCCCGCCGCCGCCGATCGCGACCACGAGGACGTCGAGGTCGGGGTGCGCGGCGAGCATCTCGAGGCCGCAGGTGCCCTGCCCGGCGATGATCTTCGCGTCGTCGTAGGGATGCACGAGCGTGAGGCCGCGCTCGGCGGCGAGCGCGACCGCGCAGGCCTTCGCGGCGTCGAAATTGTCGCCCTCGAGGATCACCTCGGCGCCATGGCGCCGGGTGTGCTCCACCTTCACGTACGGCGTATGGCGCGGCATCACGATCACCGCCGGGATGCCGAGGCGGTGCGCATGGTAGGCCACGCCCTGCGCGTGGTTGCCCGCGGAGCAGGCGATCACGCCCTTGGCCGCCTGGGCGCGATCGAGGCTCGCGAGCTTGTTCAGGGCGCCGCGCTCCTTGAACGACGCGGTGAACTGGTGGTTCTCGAACTTGAGGTAGACCTCGGCGCCGGTGACCTCGGAGAGCGTGCGCGACGGCAGGCAGGGCGTGTCGAGCACCTGCCCCGCAATCACCTTCGCCGCCGCCTGGATGTCCTGGAGAGTGACCATCAGCCCGTGAACCGGAAGTCGACTTCGGGAGCCCGACCCGAGATGATATCCGCAAGCGCGCGGCCCGACCCGCAGGCCAGGGTCCAGCCCAGGGTGCCGTGGCCCGTGTTGAGAAAGAGGTTGGCGTAGCGCGTGCGGCCCACCAGCGGGACGTTGGAGGGCGTCGAGGGGCGCAACCCCGCCCAGTACGTCGCGCGGCTGTAGTCGCCCGCCCCGGGGAAGATCTCGCGCGAGCGCCGGATCAGCGCCTCGCAGCGCACCGGGTTCAGCTCGGTGGAATAGCCCGAGAGCTCCGCGGTCCCCGCGATGCGCAGCCGCTCGCCCAGGCGCGAGAACACGATCTTGGCCGCGTCGTCGGTGAGGCTCACGCACGGGGCGCGCGCGGGATCGGCGACGGGCACCGTGGCCGAATAGCCCTTGGCGGGATAGATGGGTAGCGCGATGCCCAGGCCGCGCGCGGCGAGCGGCGAATAGCTGCCGAGCGCGAGCACGTAGGCATCGGCCGAGATCGCTTCCTCGCTCCCCGCCGCGTCGCGCACCGCCACCGCGCTCACGCGCCCACCCGCGCGCAGGATGCGCAGCACCGTGCGGCTGCCGCGGAACACGACGCCGTGCGCCCCGGCCAGCTGCGCGAGGCGCGCGGTGAACAGGTGCGCATCGCCCGATTCGTCGGTCGCGGTATACGTGGCACCCGCGATGCGATCGCGCGCGGATGCGAGCGCGGGCTCGATCGCGAGCGCCTCCGCGGCCGTCTTCACCTCGCGGTCCAGGCCGAGCTCGCGCACCACGGCGGCGGCGCGCGCGGCGGACTCGAACGCCGCGGGGTCGGTGTAGTAATGCAGGATGCCGAGCGTACGCTCGTCGTAGCGGATGCCCGTGGCGGCGCGCAGCTCCTGCAGCGAGGCGCGGCTGTAAATCGCGAGCCTCGCTATGTCGCGCATGTTGCGCCGCGTGCGGGCCGGAAGGCACTCGAGGAGGAATGCCGCGCCCCAGGCCCATTGGCGCGGGTCCATGCGCAGGCGGAAGAGCAGCGGCGCGTCGTCCTTCCAGAGCCAGCGCAGGATCTGCGCGGGCGCCCCGGGGTTGGCCCACGGCTCGGCGTGGCTTGCGGAAATCTGCGCGCCGTTGGCGAAGGAGGTCTCCAGGCCGGGACCCTCGCGGCGGTCGAGCAGCGTCACCTCGTGGCCGCGCGCGGCGAGATACCAGGCCGTCGTGGTACCGACGACGCCGGCGCCGAGGACGAGGACTTTCATGGCGGGCGGAGTCTGGGGAATTGGCTTAGACTTGTCAACGCACCGCCGCACCTTCCCGCTCCGATTCCGCGCAGCCCGCTCTCGATGCCATGAGACAGCGCCTTTACGCCGACCTGCTGGGGTTCCTTCGCGCGGCCTGTACCCACGCCTCGCACCTCGGCCGCGAGTTTCCGTTGCTGCCCTTCTACGCGAAGCAGCACGCGATCGGCTGGCTGAGCCCCGCATTCGCCGACCAGCTGCGCCGCTGGCCGCACGTGTTCGAGGTGAATCCCGCCTACGTCACGCTGCACGCCCAGCCCGACACGGCCGCGGGACGCACGGAGGCGCTCGACGAGGTGGTCCGCCAGCTTGCGCGCGAGGGCGTGATCCGCGGCTGGCGCGACGAGCAGGTGAGCGTCGCGTACCACTACGCCGACCCGGAGCTGTTCCGCGTCGAGCGCGCCGCGGCGCGCCACTTCGGCGTGATGAGCTATGGAACCCACCTGAACGGCTTCACCCGCGTGGGCGGCCGCATCCACGCGTGGATCGCGCGGCGCAGCCCCGACCGCCCGGTCGACCCCGACAAGCTGGACAACCTCGTGGGCGGGCGCATCGCCGCCGGCCTCACGGTGGACGAGACGCTGCGCAAGGAGGCATGGGAGGAGGCCGGCATCGCGCCGGCGCTGCTCGCGGGGGTCAACTGCCTGGGCGCGGTGCGCGTCGAGTATTCGGTGCCCGAAGGCCTGCATCGCGAGATCCTGTTCGTGCACGACCTGTGGCTGCCGGCCGAGTTCGTGCCCGTGAACCAGGACGGCGAGGTGGCCGAGATCCGCTCGGTCGCGCTCGAGGATGTCATCGACCGGCTGCTGGCGGGAGACTTCACCCTCGACGCGGGCGCGGTGATGATCGACGGCCTGCTGCGGCTGGGCGCGGTGCTGCCCGAGGACGCGCAATACCTCGACCTGCTGCGGCTGCTCAAGCCTTGAGCGCGCTCGCGCTCGGGCTGGTCGTCGTCTCCGCGTTCCTCCACGCAAGCTGGAACTACCTGCTGAAGAAGAGCGGCGGGGGCGCGGGCCTGGTCACCGCCGCCTCGGCGTTCTCGCTCGTGGTGTACGCCCCGCTGGTGCTCGGGTTCGCGGTGCTGCGCGGCTACCATTTCGAGCCGTCGCACCTGGGTCTCATGCTGGTGAGCGGCGTGATCCATACCGGGTACTTCCTGCTGCTCGACCGCGCATATCGCAGCGGCGGCGACCTGTCGATCGTCTATCCCCTGGCGCGCGCCACCGGCCCGTTGCTGAGCGTCGCGGTGGCCATCGCGCTGCTCGGCGAGCGCCCGGGATCCACGGCGATCGGTGGCGCGGTGCTGATCGGCGCCTCGGCGCTGCTGCTGGCCGGCAATCCGTTCGCGTGGCGCCGGGACAAGTCGCTCCAGGCGGTGGGCTTCGCGCTCGCCACCGGCGCCATGATCGCCACCTACACGGTCTGGGACAAGGCGAGCGTGGCCGGATGGCTCATCCCCCCGCTCATCTACGACTGGGGCTGCAACGCCTGCCGCGCATGCGTCCTGCTGCCCTACACCCACCGCCGCGCGCCCGGCGCGATGGCCGTGGCGTGGCGCGAGCGGCGCAAGACGGTGGTCGCGATCGCGGTGCTCTCGCCGCTCGCCTACATCCTCGTGCTCACCGCGATGGTGTTCACGCCGGTGAGCCTGGTCGCGCCGGCGCGGGAGCTGTCGATCCTGTTTGCGGCCCTGATGGGCGCGCACCTGCTGAAGGAGGGCGATTTCACGCGCCGCGCGATCGCCGCGGTGGGAATGGTGCTGGGCATCACGGGGCTCGCGCTGGGGTAGAATTTCCCGTCGTCCCCACGGCATTTTCATGTCCTCCTTCACCGCTACCCCGGCCTGGCGGGCGCTGCTCGCCCATCGCGACGAGCTCGCCGGGCGGCGCATCGAGCAGATGTGGCGCGCGGACCCGGCCCGCGGCGGCGCGCTCACCTTCGCGTGCGCCGACATCGCGGTCGACCTGTCGAAGCAGCGCATCGAGCCCGCCACGGTGGGAATGCTCGCGGCGCTCGCGCGCGAATGCGGGCTTCCCGAGGCGATCGAGCGGCTCTTCTCGGGCGAGCGCGTCAACACGACCGAGCAGCGCGCCGCGCTGCATACCGCGCTGCGCGGCGACGAGCACGTGAGCCTCGACGGCGTCGACCTGCTGCCGGAAGTGCAGCGCCACCGCGAGCGCATGCGGGTCTTCTCGCAGGCGGTGCGCGACGGACAGTGGAAGGGGGCCACCGGAGCGCGCTTCACCCACGTGCTCGCCGTGGGCATCGGCGGCTCGTCGCTGGGGCCGCGTCTGGCGATCGAGGCCCTCGGCCCCGAGGCGGACGGGCCGCAGGTGCGCTTCGTCGCCAACATCGACCCCGCGGAGCTCGACGATGCGCTCGCCGGGCTGGATCCCGCCGCCACGCTCGTGGTAGTCGCCTCGAAGACCTTCACCACCCAGGAGACCTTGGCCAACGCGCAAGCCGCGCGCCAGTGGCTCGCCGCGGCACTGGGCCCCCAGGCGCTCGCGCGCCATTGCATCGCCGCCACCGCCAACTCCGCCGCCGCCGTCGCGTGGGGGCTTCCCGAGTGCAACATCTTTCCCTTCGGCGACTGGGTGGGAGGGCGCTACTCGCTGTGGTCCTCGGTCGGCATCCCGATCGCCATCGCCGCGGGCATGCCGCGCTTCGAGCACATGCTCGCCGGCGCGCACGCCGCGGACCTGGAGTTCCGCTCCACCCCGCTGGAGCACAATGTCCCCGCCCTGCTCGGGCTGGTCGGCGTCTGGAACCGCGACGCGCTCGGCATCGCGAGCCACGCCGTGCTGAGCTATGCCGCGCGGCTCGACCATCTCCCGGCGTACCTGCAGCAGCTCGAGATGGAATCCAACGGCAAGCGCGTGGGACTCGATGGACAGGCCGTCGACTTCCCGACCTGCCCGGTGATCTGGGGGGGCGCGGAGACGCCCGGCCAGCACGCGTTCCATCAATGGCTGCACCAGGGCACCGACGCTGCCGCGTGCGACTTCATCGTCGTCGCGCGCCCGATGGGCAGCGACAGCGCGCGCCACGAGATCCTGCTGGCCAATGCCTGCGCGCAGTCGCAGGCGCTGATGACCGGGGTGGCGAGCGGGGAGCGCTGGCGCGAATGCCCGGGCGACCGCGTGAGCACCACGTTCGTGCTGCCGCGCCTCGATGCCTACCACCTCGGCGCCCTGCTGGCGATCTGGGAGCACAAGGTCTTCGTGCAAGCCACCGTATGGGGCATCGACGCGTTCGACCAGTGGGGCGTGGAGCTGGGCAAGCACATCGCCGGCGAGATCCTGCCCGCGCTGCGCGCGGCCCCCGCCGAACTGCATCCGGCCACGCTCCACCTGCTCGGCGTGATCCGCAGGATGGGCGAGGCCGGCTGAGGCCGCGTCCCGCACCCCTCCGCCATGGCGATCGAGGACTTCAAGCGCATCGTCGAGTCGCTGCAGCTCGCGGTGGCGATCGCCGACGCGAAGGGCACGGTGGTGTTCGCCAATGCCGCTTTCGCGGAGCTCCTCGGGCGCGAGGCGCGCGCGATCGCGGGCATGCAGTTCGACGCGCTGTTCGCCGCGGACGCACGCAAGCGCATCGCCAAGGGGCTGGCGCGCGTGGCCGAAGGCAAGGCGGGCGCCTCGTTCATCGATACGCAGCTCGCGGGGGCGCCGGACGCGCCGCGCTGGGTGCAGCTCGCGATCCAGCCGGCGCGCGACGCACGCGACATGCCGGCGGGCGCAATTGCGGTGCTGCGCGACGTCGGGGCGCAGCGCGAGACGGAGCAGGCGCTGAACCTCGCCGTGGCGCGCCTGCTCGCGCTTGCCGAAGCCTCCCACGCGGCGGTGATGGTCGAGAACGCCGAGGGCGACATCGAGCTTGCCAACGAGGCATTCTGCGCGCTGCTCGCGCTCGAATCCGCGCCGCAGTCGCTCGCCGGCCTCCCGGCGATGGACACGGTGGCGCGCTCGCCGTACGTGGACGCGGCCGAGCTCGAGCGCGCGCGCAGCCGGCCCGCCGAGCCGGCGGCGCTGGAGCTGCGCCTGGCCGACGCGCGCACGATGCGCCTCGAGCGCCAGCCGATCGTGGTCGAGCAGGTCGCCGCCGGGGCGACCTGGTGCACGCGCGAGGAAGCCGGGGCGCGGCCGGGCGCATCGCAGGGCGCCGCGGAGATCGCGCTGATCGAGAAGATCGGCGAGGAGCTCTCGGTGGCGCTCGAGGGCATGTCGGCGATCTCCATCCGGGCGCAGCAGATGGAATTCGATCCCGCGCTGGTCGAGCGCTTCCAGGGCATCCGTGCTGCCACCGAGTCCGCCATGGCGGCGATCGGGGACCTGGTGGACTTCTCGCGCCTGTCCGGCGGCGTGGTGCTGCGCATGGCCCCGTTCGGCCTGCGCGGGGCGCTCGCCGATCTCATCGCGCGCGTGGTGCCCAATGCCGAGGAGCACGATTGCCGCCTGCGCGTGAAGGTGGAACAGGACGTCGCCGACGCGCTCGAGGGCGACGTCGAGCGCCTCGCGCTGGTGCTGAAGAACCTGCTCGACAACGCCTTCGCGCTGTATCCCGGCGCGGAGGTGACCCTGCAGATCACGCCCGAGTACCTCACGGAATCGGGCATCGAGCTTTCGTTCGGAGTGCTCGTCTCCGTCCAGGGGACGCGCCATGGCGCCAAGGTCTCGCCCGACGCCGGCATGGGAGTGGCGGTGGCGCGGTTCATGGTGACCGCGATGGGCGGTGAGCTCGCCGTCGCGGCGCGGGCGGGCGCCGACGCGCTCTACGCCTTCACCATCGACTTTCCCCTGCGGGAGGCGCCGCCCGCGCCGCGGCGTGCCACCTACGTCTCGCTCGTGGGCCTCACGGCGCTCGTGGTGTCGGGCGATCCGGCGCAGCGCCTGGCGCTCGCCAACCTCCTGCGCGGCTGGCGCATGGTGCCGCTCGAAGCCGACAACGCACCGATGGCGATGGCGCTGCTCGAGCGCCTCGAGCAGGAGGATGCACCCATCCCGCTCGTGATCCTGTCCAACCGGCTGCCGGTGCAGGACGGCTTCCTGCTCGCCTTCCGCATCAAGCACCATCCGCGCTTCGCCGCGACGCTGGTGATGATGCTCGCCACCGACGGCAAGCCGGGCGACGCCATCGCGTGCCGCGAGAACGGCATCTCCGCGTACATGCGCTATCCGATCAACGACCGCCAGCTGAACGAGGCGATCGTCGCCGTGACCGGCGCCTCGATCGATTCCGACGAGACGCCGACGCTCGTCACGCGCCACTCGCTGCGCGAGCAGCGCAAGGGCGCCACGATCCTGCTCGTGGATCCGAGCCGCGACAGCCAGATCCTCGCCGCGCACGTCCTCGGCCGCCACGACTGCAGCGTGGTGGTGGCCAACGACCTGGCGGAGGCGAGCGCGGCGCTCGACCAGGACGTCTACGATGTCGTGGTGGTCGACACTTCGCTCGCCGGCCTGGGCGGCGAGGATGCCGCGCGCCTGCTGCGCGCGCGCATCGCCCGCGATCCGCAGGGCGCGACGATCATCGCCGCGAGCCTCGAGCACTCGCCGGCGTACGCCGCCGCCAAGACGGCGATCGGCTTCAGCGCGACCATCGCCAAGCCGTTCCGCAAGGACGAGCTGCTCGCGCTGCTGTCCGTGCGCGAGGAACGCGAGTCGGCCGCTTAAGGCCGGCTTAAGCCCCGGGCGCGAAGCTCACGCCATGCGCCTGCTGCTCGTCGAGGACGATGCGATGATCGGCGCGGCCGCGCGCGAGGGGCTGCGCCTGGAAGGCCATGCGGTCGACTGGGTGCGCGACGGGCGCGCTGCCGAGCTGGCGATCGCCAATGGCGTCTACGACCTGCTCCTGCTGGACCTCGGGCTGCCGCGCCGCGACGGGCTCGCCGTGCTGCGCGAGCTGCGCGCGCGCGGATCCGACCTGCCGGTGCTGGTGATCACCGCGCGCGACGCGGTGGCCGATCGCGTCGCGGGCCTGGACGCGGGCGCCGACGACTACCTGGTGAAGCCATTCGACCTGGACGAGCTCGCCGCGCGCGTGCGCGCCGTCCTGCGCCGGCGCGCGGGACGCGCGCAATCGGTGCTTTCCGTGGGCGAGCTCGAGATCGACGCCGGCGCGCGGCGCGTGCGCTGGAGGGGGCGCGAGGTCACGCTCTCGGCGCGCGAATACGCACTGCTGGAGGCCCTCGCCGACCGGCCCGGCGCGTACCTGTCGCGCGCCCAGCTCGAGGAGCGCCTCTACGGCTGGGACGAGGAGATCGGCAGCAACGCGATCGAGGTGCACATCCACGCGCTGCGCCGCAAGCTCGACCCCGCGCTGATCCGCAACGTGCGCGGGCTGGGCTATACGCTCGAGGCGCGGGACTGATGTCGATCCGCCGCCGCCTGCTCGTGTGGCTGCTGTCGAGCGTGCTGGCCGGCGGCCTGGGCGCGGCCGCCGTGGTGTTCTTCCAGGCGCGCGACGAGGTGAACGAGATCTTCGACTACCAGCTGCGCCAGCTGGCCCTCACGCTGCGCGACCGGACCTACTTCGCGCGCCAGCTCGCCGAGGTGCTGCAGGGCGAGGAGGCGCTCGATTTCGTGATCCAGGTGTGGGCGCCCGACGGCACCGAGCTCTACGAATCGCACCCGCAGCTGCACGTGCCCGGCGCGGTGCAGCTGGGCTTCGGCCGGGTCGAGAACGCGCAGGGTCAATGGCGCGTGTTCGCGATCCAGCAGCGCGGCCTCACGATCCAGGTGGCGCAGCCCATGGTGGTGCGCGATCGCGTGGCGCTCGAGGCCGCGTGGCGCACGCTGCTTCCCTTCCTGGTGGCGCTTCCGCTGATGGGCTTCCTCATATGGCGGCTGGTGGGCCGGGAGCTGCGCTTCCTCGAATCGACCGCCGAGGCGGTGGCGCGGCGCACTCCGGAAGCCCTCGAGCCGATCGGCGAGCAGGGCGTTCCCGACGAGATCCGCTCCCTGGTCGGCGCGTTGAACGGGCTGCTCGGGCGGCTCGGCGGTGCGCTCGAGCACCAGCGGCAATTCGTCGCCGACGCCGCGCACGAGCTGCGCACTCCGCTCACGGCGCTGCGCCTGCAGTTGCAGCTCGCGGAGCGCGCACGCGACGAAGCCGAGCGGGCGAACGCCTACCGGACGCTGCGCGAGGGGATCGCGCGCGCCGTGCGCCTCGTGGAGCAGCTCCTGGCGCTCGCGCGCATCGATCCCGACGCGCCCGCGGAGCAGGCCGGCCCGGTGGACCTCGCGCAGCTCGTGCGCAGCGTGGTGGATGCGCAGCGCCCCAACGCCGTCGCGCGCGGCGTGGCCCTCGAGGCCCGCGTCGACGGCGCGCCCGTCGCGACGGGCGATCGCGCCGCCCTGCGCACGCTGCTCGACAACCTCGTGGACAACGCCCTGCGCCATGCGGGCGCCGGGACCGTCGTGGTGAGCGCCGCGCGCGCGGGCGACGGCGCCATGCTCGAGGTCGAGGACAACGGTCCCGGCATTCCGGCCGCCGAGCGCGAGCGCGTCTTCGACCGCTTCTACCGCGGCGAGGGGGCGGCCGAAGGCGGCAGCGGCCTGGGCCTCGCCATCGTGCGGCGCATCGTGGAGCGCCACGGGGGCGGCGTCGAGCTGCTCGAGGCACGCGGCGGCACCGGCCTGCGGGTGTGCGTGCGCCTTCCGGCCGCGACCCCGGCCGTTTAAGTTCTCCTTAAGCCTCGCGCACCAGACTGCGGTCATCGAGCCCCGTGGCGGGCTTGCGATCCCAATGACTGGAGGAAGCACCATGAAAGCGAAAGTTCTCGTCGGCCTGCTCGTCACCGCCGGCATCCTCGGCACCGCGGCGGCAGCGTGGCAAGGCCGCATTCCGGCGCCGTTCTCGGTCGCGCATGCTAGCGCCGATGCGCCCGCGGCACGGGCGAGCGCACCGGCGGCCCGGCCCGCGGCAGCTCCCATGGCCGCCGGCCTGCCGGCCGACGGCTTCACCTCGATCGTTGCCGACTACGGCCCCGCCGTGGTCAACGTGACGATCGAGGGCACGACAAAGGTGGCGTCCAACTCGTTCGGCTTTCCCGACCTGAAGCCGGGCGACCCGTTCTACGACTTCTTCCGCGGCTTCCGCAACCAGGCGCCCCAGGGCGGCAGCGTGCCGGTGCGCGGCGAGGGCTCGGGCTTCATCATCAGCTCCGACGGCTACATCCTCACCAACGCGCATGTGGTGGACCACGCCGACGAGGTGAAGGTGCGGCTCACCGACCGGCGCGAATTCAAGGCGAAGGTCGTGGGCTCGGACCGCCAGAGCGACGTGGCACTGCTCAAGATCGACGCCAAGGACCTGCCCACCGTGAAGCTCGGCAACTCGCGCGACGCGCAAGTGGGCGAGTGGGTGGTCGCGATCGGCTCGCCGTACGGATTCGAGAACTCCGCGAGTGCGGGCATCGTGAGCGCCAAGGCGCGCTCGCTGCCCGATTCGAGCTACGTGCCGTTCATCCAGACCGACGTCGCGGTGAACCCGGGCAACTCCGGGGGGCCGCTGTTCGACCTGTCGGGCCGGGTGATCGGCATCAACTCGCAGATCTACTCGCAGACCGGCGGCTACCAGGGCCTGTCGTTCGCGATCCCGATCGAGGTCGCGCTCAACGTGAAGGACCAGCTGCTCCAGCACGGCCACGTCACGCGCGGCCATCTCGGCGTCACCGTGCAGGAAGTCAACGCGACGCTCGCCTCCTCGTTCGGTCTCGATCGCCCGCGCGGCGCGCTGGTGGCCTCGGTCGATCCCGACAGCCCCGCGCAGAAAGGCGGCATCAAGGTGGGCGACATCATCCTCAAGTTCAACGGCAACCCGATCGAGCGTTCGATCGACCTGCCGCTGCTGGTGGCCAATACGCCGCCCGGCCATCGCGCCTCCATCGAGGTCTGGCGCAAGGGCACGGCCCGCACGCTCGAGGTGGCGACCAACGAGAGCAAGAACCAGGACGTGGCGAGCAACGACGAATCACCCGCCAACGGCGGGCGGCTCGGCCTCGCGGTGCGTCCGCTCACGGGCGACGAGAAGAGCGAGGACGGCGGCAAGGGCGGGCTGATGGTCGAGCAGGTGGGCGGGGCCGCGGAGCGCGCGGGCGTGCAGCCCGGCGACATCGTGCTGGCGCTCAACGGGACGCCGGTGCGCACGGTGCAGGAGCTGCGCGACCAGGTTTCGAAGAGCGGCAAGCACGTGGCGCTGCTCATCGAGCGCAACGACCACCAGCTCTTCGTGCCCGTCGATCTGGGATGAGGAGTGCGTAGGAGGAGGAGGTTGCCATGAGATTCAACGCCATCGCATCCGTGGCGGCGCTCGCCGCCACGGCGGCCGGTGCCTCGATCGCGCCGGTCCCCGCAGGCGGGCTGCCACCCGAGCACCACGCCGGCATCGTGACCTACGTCACGGGCGGGGCGGGCGGCGAGGCCGGCGCGTGGAAACACGCCGCGCGCGAGTTCCCGCTCGAGCTGGTGTTCATCGAAAAGGACAACGGCAAGTCGCGCTGGCTGGCCGACATGCCGGTCACGATCACCGACGCGCACGGCAAGGTGGTGTTCGCCGGACCGACCGGGGGCACGCACTTCCTGGCGCGGCTTCCGCGCGGGCGCTACACGGTGAAGACGCGCTGGGACGGCTGGACGTTCAGCCGGCCGTTCGCCATCGGGTCGCGGCACCGGCGCGTGGTGTTCACCTGGTTGAAGGGCACGCCGCCGAAGGTGGGCTGATCGGCGCGATGTGCGCGGGCGAGCGGGGATGGACACGGGCGAAGCCTGGCACGTGGAGCTCGTGCCGTGGGGTGGGTGTCCCGGTCACTCTTCCCGGGTAGAACCTGTGTTCATCCCCCCTCGCCCGCGCCCGGGCCGCGTGCCTCGAGCAGCGCATGCGCGAGCTCGGCGAATCCCGTCGCCCCCGGCGACGGGGTGACCCACGCAGGCAGCTCGGTCATGAGGCCGGCCATGGCGCGCACGTTGGCCACGCCGACCGAGTGCGGAAACCAGGCGAACATCGGCTGGTCGTTGGGTGAATCGCCCGCGAAGACGAAGGCCGCGCGCTCGGCGTCGGCATCGATCCCGAAATCCTCGCGCAGCATGAGGCGCGTGGTGGAAAGCTTGTCGTAGCCGCCGAACCAGCCGTTCACGTGGATCGAGCTCGCCTTCGCGGTGAGGCCCTCGGATTCCATGATCGCGACGATGCGCCGCACCTCGGCCAGCGGCAGCGGCGCCACGTCCTCGCAGAAATCGATCGCGAGGTCGGCTTCGCGATAGGGCTGGTCGGAGGCGATCGCGCAGCCCGGCACCTCGGCGAGGACGCGCTCGGCGATGGCCCCCAGGCGCACCCGGCGCAATGCGCGCTCCTCCTCGTTCACCACGTGGCGCTTCGCGAGCTTGCGTGCGCGCGCATCGCGGCGGAACCAGAAGGCCCCGTTCTCGCCCACCACCGCATCGACCGGCCACATGCGGGCGATGTGGTCGCACCAGCCCGCCGGCCGCCCCGTGACCGGGATCACGAGCAGCCCCGCGGCGCGCAGGCGCTCCAACGCCGCGTAGGCGATCGCCGGAAGCTCGCCGTGCAGAGTCAGCGTGTCGTCGATGTCGGTGAGGACGCCGCGGATCCGCTCGCGGTCGGCGAGGGGAAAATCGGCCAGCGGCTTCACATCGCCTGCTCGACGGCCCGGCGCTCGGCCTCGGTCATGTGCAGGCCGCACTTGGTGCGTCGCCACAGCACGTCCTCGGCGCTCATGGCCCACTCCTCGGCGCGCAGGTACTCGACCTCGCGCGCGGTGAGGCCGGCGCCGAAGTTGCGGCCCAGGTCCTCGAGGCGTTTCGCCTCGCCCAATACCCTCGGCGCGCGGCTGCCGTGCCGGCGCACCACGCCCTCGACGAGGTCGCGGGGCAGGCCCTGGTAGCGCGCGCGCATCTCGTCGCGAAACGCGTTGAAGTGCGCGACGTCCCCGCCGGGAAGCGGCTCCGTGGCGGTCCAGTCGCCCTTCATCCCGGGGAAGAAGGGCGCCAGCTTCGCGAGCGCCTCCTCGGCGAGCCTGCGGTAGGTGGTGATCTTGCCGCCGAAGAGCGTGACGAGCGGCGCGCGGTGCGCCTCGTGGTCGAGCTTGAGCACGTAGTCGCGCGTCACCTCCGAGGGGTTCTCGCTGCCGTCGTCGTACAGCGGCCGCACGCCCGCGTAGCTCGACACGACGTCGGATGCGGCGAGCGGACGGGCGAGGAAGCGATTCACCGCGGAAAGCAGGTATTCGACTTCCGCGGGCGTGATGCACGCGGCCTCCTCCACGCTCGCCACCGGCACGTCGGTGGTGCCGATGAGGCTGAAGCTCGTCTCGTAGGGAATCACGAACACCACGCGCTGGTCGGGATTCTGCAGGATCAGCGCGTGGCCCAGGGAATGCACCTTGGGCACGATCACGTGGCTGCCCTTCACCAGGCGTACCCGGTCGGTGATCCGATCGCCCTGGATGCGCCCGAGCACGTCGACCACCCACGGTCCCGCGGCATTCACCAGCGCCCGCGAGCGCACCGTGCGCGGCGCGCCGCCGGCCGCCGCGAGCGTCGATTCCCACACCCCGTCGACGCGCCGCGCGCCCTCGAAGCGCGTGCGCGTGAGCACCGTCGCGCCCTTCTCGCGCGCGGCGACCGCATTGGCCACCGTGAGGCGCGAATCGTCGACCCGGCAATCGGAGTACACGAATCCCCGGCGGATCCCGGGCTTGAGCCCCGCGCCGTATTCCAGGTGGGGGAACGTCACCGCCTTGGATCCCGGCAGCGTGATGCGCCCGCCAAGATGGTCGTAGAGCCAGAGGCCCGCGCGGATCATCCACGCCGGGCGCATGGCGGCGTCGTGCGGCAGCACGAACATGAGCGGCCGGATGATGTGCGGGGCGAGGCGCAGCAGCACCTCGCGCTCCTGCAGCGCCTCGCGCACCAGCCGGAACTCGAACTGCTCGAGGTAGCGCAGCCCCCCGTGGATGAGCTTGGAGCTCCACGAGCTGGTGGCGCTCGCCAGGTCCGATTGCTCCGCCAGGGCGACCGACAGCCCGCGGCCCGCCGCATCCCGGGCGATTCCCGTGCCGTTGATCCCGCCGCCGATGACGAGGAGGTCGACTAGGCCGGGAATTTGCCCCATTTGTCCCACCACAGGAGCCCGAAGGTGGTCTTGGTATCGGTAATGATGCCATCGCGCACCCACTCGAGCGCGTCCGCGAGCTTCGCCGCGAAGGCCTCGAGGTGCTCGCCCACGTCGAGCTGCGCCCCGACGTGCTCGAGCCCGTGCGCGCCATAGAGGTGGATCACCTCGTCCGAGTAGCCGATCGACGGATCGATGGTCGCGATGTGCCACCATTGCCGCGCCGCGTAGCCGCACTCCTCGACCAGCTCGCGGCGCGCGGTGGCGAGCGGCTCCTCGCCGGCCTCGAGCTTGCCCGCCGGCAGCTCGATGTAGTGGCGCCGCCTGGCGTAGCGAAACTGGCGCTCGAGCAGGATCGTCTCGGCGTCGAGGAACGCGAGCATCATCACCGCGCCCGGGTGCATCACGTACTCGCGCCAGGCTGGCCGGCCGTCGGGAAGCCGCACCTCGTCGCGGCGCAGCTTGAGCAGGCTGCCGTCGTAGGCGAGGCGCGTGGACACCGTGGTCTCGGTGAAGTCCGCCGCCGGCTGCGGGGGCCGGGAAGGCATCACATCGAGGCGGCGATGGCGCGCGCGCACAGGTTCATCAGCGGCGCGGGCACGATCCCCAGGACGAGGGTCGCGATGCCCACGGCGGACAGGACCCAGCGCGCGTCGCGGCGCACGTCCAGCGTGATCTCGCCCGCCGGCTCGTCCATGTACATGAGCTTCACGATGCGCAGGTAGTAGAAGGCGCCCACCACCGAGAGGAGCACCGCGACCACCACGAGCCAGGTGTAGCCCGCCTCGAGCACTGCCTGCAGCACCGCGAGCTTGGCGAAGAACCCGATGGTCGGCGGGATGCCCGCGAGCGAGAACATCAGCACCAGCATCACGAACGCGTACCAGCGCGAGCGCCGGTTCAGGCCCCGGAAGTCCTCGAGGTTCTCCGCCTCGAATCCGGCGCGCGAGAGCAGCAGGATCATGCCGAAGGAGCCCAGCGTCATGATCGCGTAGGCGATCACGTAGAACAGCGCCGAGCTGTAGCCGTTGTCGGTGCCGGCAAGGATGCCGAGGATGAGGTAGCCCATGTGCGCGATGGTCGAGTAGGCGAGCATGCGCTTGAGGTTGCCCTGGGCGATCGCCACGATGTTGCCCACCGCGATCGAGGTGACCGCGAGCAGCACGAGCATCTGCTGCCAGTCCACGACGAGGCCCTGCAGGCCGAACGCGAGCAGGCGCATGACGAAGCCGAAAGCGGCGATCTTGGGCGCGGCGCCGATGAGCAGCGTGGTCGGCGTCGCGGCGCCGTGGTAGACGTCGGGGATCCACATGTGGAACGGCGCCGCTCCCAGCTTGAAGGCGATGCCGGCCACGATGAACACCAGGCCGAAGGCTGCGAGCGTCGCGTTGGCGTCGCCGTGCTCGAGGGCGTGGGCCACGCGCGCGAGCTCGAGCGCGCCGGTCGCGCCGTAGAGCATCGACATGCCGTAGAGCAGCAAGCCCGACGCGAGCGCGCCCAGCACGAAGTACTTCATCGCCGCCTCGGTGGCGTGCTCCGAGTCGCGCTGCAGCGCCACCATCGCGTACTGCGAGAGCGCCATCAGCTCGAGGCCGAGGTAGAGCGTGAGGAAATGGTGCGCGGAGATCATCACCATCATGCCCAGCGCGCCGAACAGGGCGAGGCACAGGAACTCCCCGGTGAGCAGCCCGCGCGCCTCGAGGTAGCTGCGCCCGAGCACCAGGGTGGCGGCCACGCTCGCGAGCGCCGCGACCTTGAGCACCTGGGAGAGCGCGTCGGCGACGAACATGCCATGGAAGGTCACCACCGTGGGCTGCCCGATGCCCGCGGCGGCGAGCAGCGCGCAACCCACCAGCGCCACCTGGGCGAGCCAGTAGGTCAGGTAGCGGCCCTCGCGCGGCACGAACAGGTCGGCGAGCAGCAGCACGCAGGCGAGCAGCAGCAGCACGATCTCCGGGATCGCGGGGGCCAGCGTGGCAAGCGAGAAGGTGGCGATGGTCATGGGCGGGCCGGATCGGGTCGGAAGGCGGCCATCACGAAAGCTTGCTCTGCGCGACGTGGCGCAGCAGCTCCTGAATCGTCGGGTTGATCACGTCGGCGAGCGGCTTCGGATACACGCCCATGGCGAGCACCGCGACCGCGAGCAGCGCCAGGAACACGAGCTCGCGCGCTCCCACGTCGCGCAGCGCCGCGACGTGGTCGTTCGCCACCTCGCCGTAGATCACGCGCTTGACCATCCAGAGCGTGTAGGCCGCGCCGGTGATGAGCGTGATCGCGGCGAGGAAGGTGTACCAGAAGCTCACCTTCATCGTGCCGAGGATCACGGTGAACTCGCCCACGAACCCGCTCGTGCCCGGCAGGCCCGCGTTGGCCATGGCGAACAGCACGAAGAACGCGGCGAACACCGGCATGCGGTTCGCCACCCCGCCGTAGTCGGAGATCTCGCGCGAGTGCACGCGGTCGTAGAGCACGCCCACGCACAGGAACAGCGCCGCCGACACGAAGCCGTGGGAGATCATCTGGAGCATGCCGCCCAGCATGCCGGTCGGCTCGAAGATGAAGAAGCCGAGCGTCACGAAGCCCATGTGCGAGATCGACGAGTAGGCGATGAGCTTCTTCATGTCCGACTGCACCAGCGCCACCAGCCCGATGTAGACCACCGCGATCAGCGACAGCGTGATCATGAACCCGGCACAGGTAGTGGCTGCGTCCGGCGCGATCGGCAGGCTGAAGCGCAGGAAGCCGTAGCCGCCGATCTTGAGCGTGATCGCCGCGAGCACCACCGAGCCGCCGGTGGGCGCCTCGACGTGGGCGTCCGGCAGCCACGTGTGCACCGGCCACATCGGCACCTTGACCGCGAACGACATGAGCATCGCGAGGAAGATCAGGATCTGGGCCCCAGCGGGATCGCGCAGCGCCTGGAAGTCGAGGATCTCGAAGCTGCCGTTGGTCTGGTAGTAGAGGTAGATGAAGGCGACCAGCATGAGCAGCGAGCCGAGCAGCGTGTAGAGGAAGAACTTCACCGCCGCGTAGACCCGGTTCGGGCCGCCCCAGACCCCGATGATGAGGAACATCGGGATCAGCATCGCCTCGAAGAAGACGTAGAACAGGATCGCGTCGAGCGAGGCGAACACGCCGTTGATGAGTCCCGACATGATGAGGAACGCGGCGAGGTACTGCGCCACCCGGTCGGTGACCACCTTCCAGTGGGCGATCACCACCAGCAGCGTCATGAAGCTGTTGAGCAGGATCAGGGGCATCGCGATGCCGTCCACGCCCAGGTGGTAACTCACGTTGAAGCGCGCGATCCACGGCGAGAGCTCGACGAACTGCATCTCGGCCACCGGCCTGAAATCCGTCCAGAGCGGAGCGCACAGGGCAAGCCCCAGCAGCGCACCGGCGAGCGCAGCCCAGCGCGCCGGCAGCGGGTTGCGGTCGTTGCCGATGGCGAGCACCAGCACGCCGAAGGCAATCGGCACCCAGATCACGAACGAGAGAATGTGGCCCTGGAACATCGTTTTTGTTGTCGGTGTGCGCGGGCGCTAGAGCCTGTGCAGGAAGACCCAGAAAAAGCTGAGGAGGGCGAAGACCCCGAAGATCATCGTGAATGCATAGTGGTAGATGTAGCCGGTCTGCATGCGCCGCGCCACTCCGGCGAACCAGCCGATGAGGCGCGCGGTGCCGTTCACCATGACGCCGTCGATCAGGGTCTTGTCGCCCCACAGCCACAGGCCGGTGCCCAGCCGGCGCGCGCCGCGGGCGAAGAACCAGTCGTTGAATTCATCGAGGTAGTACTTGTGGTCGAGCACCGTAGCGAGGAATCCCGCCCTCGCCTTGATGACCGCGGGCAGCTCCGGACGCGCGATGTAGCAGTACCACGCGGTGGCAATCCCGGCGAGGGCGAGCCACAGCGGGATCGAGGCGAACGCGCTCAGCGTCATCGGCAGCCAGCCATGGAACTCGTGCGCCATCTCTTCCATCACGGCGGTCGGGGCGACGGAGGCGCCGAACCAGCCGCCGTAGAGCATCGGCCCAATCGCCATCGCGCCGGCGGCGACCGAGGGAATGGCGAGCAGCACGAGCGGCACGGTGATCACCCACGGGCTCTCGCGTGGCTTGCCGTGCATCGCCGCGTGCCCCGGCTCCTCGACGCCGTGCGCCCCGCCGTGGCCGTGGTGCGCCGCGAAGCGCTCCTCGCCGTGGAAGGCGTAGAACACCAGCCGGAACGAGTAGAGCGCGCCCACGTAGACCGCCGCGAGCGCCAGGACATAGGCGAACGTGTGCCCCGGGACGCGCGAGATCGCGAGCGCGTCGATGATCGAGTCCTTGGAGAAGAACCCGGCGAACGGCGGGATTCCCGCGTTGGCAAGCGCCCCAATCAGCATCGTCGCGTAGGTGATGGGCATGTACTTGGCGAGCCCGCCCATCTTGCGCATGTCCTGCTCGTGGTGCAGCGCGATGATGACGGAGCCCGCGCCGAGGAAGAGCACCGCCTTGAAGAACGCGTGGGTCATGAGGTGGAAGATCGCGACCGGGTAGGCCGAGGCTCCGAGCGCGACCGTCATGTAGCCCAGCTGCGAAAGCGTCGAGTAGGCGATCACCCGCTTGATGTCGTACTGCACCACGGCCACCAGCGCCATGAAGAACATGGTGATCGCGCCGATGCAGGTGACGAACGAGAGCGCGCCGGGCGAGAGCTCGAAGAGCGGCGACATCCGCGCCACCATGAAGATGCCGGCGGTGACCATGGTCGCGGCGTGGATCAGCGCCGAGATCGGGGTCGGGCCCTCCATAGAGTCGGGGAGCCAAACGTGCAGCGGGAACTGCGCGCTCTTGCCCATCGCGCCCACGAAGAGGCCGACGCAGATGATCGTCATGAGCGACCAGTCGAGCCCCGGGACGAGCTCGACGACCGCGGGGGCGTACTTGGCGGCGCCCGCGAACACCGGCGCGTAGTCGAGCGTGCCGAACACGGTATAGATCACCGCGATCGCCAGCAGGAAGCCGAAGTCGCCCACGCGGTTGGCGAGGAACGCCTTGAGGTTGGCGTAGATCGCCGTGGGGCGGGTGAACCAGAAGCCGATCAACAGGTACGACACCAGGCCCACCGCCTCCCAGCCGAAGAACAGCTGCAGGAAGTTGTTGGCCATCACCAGCATCATCATCGAGAAGGTGAAGAGCGCGGTGTAGGCGAAGAAACGCTGGTAGCCCGGGTCGTCGGCCATGTAGCCGACGGTGTAGACGTGCACCATGAGCGACACGAAGGTCACCACGCACATCATGGTCACGGTGAGCCGGTCGACGAGGAAGCCCACCTGCAGGTGCAGGTCCTGGCCCGCGAGCCAGGTATAGATCTCCTGGTTGAGCTGCGCGCCGCCCGCGACCTGGAGCAGCGCCGCCACCGAGGCGGCGAAGGAGATCGCCACCGAGGCGATGGCCGATGTATGCGCGAAGGCGCGCCCCAGCTTCCAGCCGAGGAAGCCGGCGAGCGCCGCCCCGACGAGGGGCGCGAGCGCCGCGATACAGGACAGGGTCATCAGGTCCATGCCTAGCCCTTGAGCTCGCTGAGGTCCTCGACGTGGATCGAGCGCAGGTTGCGGAACAGCGCCACCAGGATCGCCAGGCCGATGGCCGATTCGGCCGCCGCCACGGTGAGGATGAAGAAGACGAACACCTGCCCCGCGAGGTCTCCCAGCGCGTGGGCGAAGGCGATGAAGTTCATGTTGACCGCGAGCAGCATCAGCTCGATGGCCATCAGCAGCACGATCAGGTTCTTGCGGTTCATGAAGATGCCCACCACGCTGATCGCGAAGAGCAGCGCACCCAGCACGAGGAAATGGTTGAGCGGAATCACCGGGCGGCCTCCCCTTTCGCGGCCGCCGGCGCCACGCCCTCGGAAGCGATCTGCACGATCTTGAGCCGGTCGCCGGCGTGCACTCCCACCTGCGCGTACGGGCTCTGGTATTTCGTTTCCTTGCGGCTGCGCAAGGTGAGCGCAATGGCCGCCACGATCGCCACCAGCAGGATCACCGCGGCGATCTCGAAGGGGAACACGTAGTCGGTGTAGAGCACCCGGCCGAGCGCCTTGGTGTTCGAATGGCCCGCCGGGAGCGCCGCCAGGGCACCGCCGCCGGCCGCGGCACCGCGCCAAAGCAGCGCCACCATCTCGAAGGCCATGAGCACGCCCACCACGACGGCAAGCGGCAGGCTCCTCCAGAAACCCTCCCGCAGGCGCTCGAGGTTGATGTCGAGCATCATCACCACGAACAGGAACAGCACCATCACCGCGCCCACGTAGACCAGAACCAGCGTGAGAGCGAGGAACTCGGCGTAGAGCAGCAGCCAGAGCGCCGCCGCGGTGAAGAACGCGAGCACCAGGAAGAGCGCGGCGTGCACCGGGTTGCGGGTGAGGATCACCGCGAAGCTCGCGGCGAGCAGCACGGCCGAGAAGGCGTAGAAGAGGACCAGGGGCAGGTTCATGTCAGCGGAAGCGCGCATCCTCTCCGCGGTCGGCGGCGATCTGCGCCTCGAAGCGGTCGCCGATCGCGAGCAGCATCGGCTTGGTGTAGAGCAGGTCGCCGCGCGACTCGCCGTGGTACTCGATGAAGCGCGTCTCGACGATGGAATCGACCGGGCAGCTCTCCTCGCAGAAGCCGCAGAAGATGCACTTCACGAGGTCGATGTCGTAGCGCGTGGTGCGCCGCGTGCCGTCCTCGCGCTGCTCGCTCTCGATGGTGATGGCCAGGGCCGGGCACACCGCCTCGCACAGCTTGCACGCGATGCAGCGCTCCTCGCCGTTGGGATAGCGGCGCAGCGCGTGCAGTCCGCGCATGCGCGGGCTCGCGGGCGTCTTCTCCTCGGGATACATCACCGTGATCTTGCGCGAGAACATGTAGCGGCCCGTGAGCCTCAAGCCCTTCAGGAGCTCGGAGAGCATGAAGCTCGATGCGATTTCCTTCACGCGGGCGAGCATGTCACCTCCCGAACCAGATGCGCAGCACCGGCCAGTGCGCGATGGGATCCATCATCGCCACGCCGACCACGGCGATCCAGACGAGCGTCACGGGAATGAACACCTTCCAGCCCAGGCGCATGATCTGGTCGTAGCGGTAGCGCGGGAACGACGCCCGGATCCACAGGAACACGAACATCAGGAAGGCGGTCTTGCCGAGCAGCCACAGGATGCTGGGCGCGGCGAGCCACGAGAGCGCGGGGCCGGCCTCGCGGATGAACGCGAAATCGAGCGGCGAGAGCCACCCGCCGAGGAACAGCAGCGGCGAGACGGTCGAGATGAGGATCATGTTCGCGTATTCGGCGAGGAAGAACACGGCGAAGGCCATGCCCGAATACTCGACGTGGAACCCGGCCACGATCTCGCTCTCGCCCTCGGCCACGTCGAACGGGTGGCGGTTGGTTTCCGCGAGCCCCGCGATGTAGTGGATCAGGAAGAGCGGAAAGAGCGGGATGAAGAACCACCCGATGAAGCCGTAGGGCGTGTGCTGCGCCGCGACGATCTGCGTGAGGTTCATGCTCTGCCCGGCCATGAGCGCGCCCACGATGGCGAAGCCCATGGCGAGCTCGTAGGAGACCATCTGCGCGGCCGCGCGCATGGCGCCGATGAAGGCATACTTCGAGTTCGAGGCCCAGCCCGCGATGATGATCCCGTAGATGCCGAGCGAGGTCATCGCGAGCATGACCAGGATCGCCGCATCGGCGTCGGACACCACCCAGCCCGGGAAGAACGGCACGATCGACCAGGCGGCGAGCGCCGGCGCCACGGAGATGATCGGGGCGAGCAGGAACAACGCCCGGTTCGCGCCCGAGGGCACCAGCTGCTCCTTCATGAGCAGCTTGATCGCGTCGGCGATGGGCTGCAGCACGCCTTTCCAGCCCACGCGGTTGGGGCCCTTGCGCACCTGCATCCAGCCGATCACCCAGCGCTCGACCAGCTGGTAGTAGAGCACCGTGAGCAGCACCGGGACCAGCACCATCACGATCATCGCGACGGAGCGCCCGAGCGTGAACGCCTGCGGGCCCCAGAGGGGACCGAGCCAGTCGTTGGCCTGGCCCTCGAGGTAGCCCTGCACGTGGGTAAGGACGTCGCTCATGCGACGGCCGCCTCGGGTACGGCCGCGACCTCGACCGTGCCCTCGCCGAGCGCCGCGGTCTCGGGAATGCCGCGCGCGATGCGCACGCAGCCGTCGGGCACCGCCGCATCGATCGCCACGGCGAGCAGCGCTTCGCCGCCGCCCTGGCGCACGCGCACCCGGCCGCCCGCGGCGAGCCCCAGGGACGCCAGGGTGGCGGCATTGAAGCGTGCGGTGCGCGCGGCCTTCGCGTCCGCGGTCCTCTGCAGCGCGCCCGAGCGGCGCACGATCGGATCCGTGGCGTAGACCGGAAACTCCGCGAGGCGCTCGAGCGCCGCGGGGCCGGCGCGCGGATCGCATTGGAGCCCGGCGACCGCGTTGCCGAGGCCCGCGCTGGCCCACGCCTGCAGGTCCGGCGCCATGGCGCCGCGCACGTCCTCGATGCGCTCCGCATCGAAGCCGGGCAACTCGAGCAGCGCGCCCAGCATGCGCAACACCTTCCACAGCGGGCGCGCGTCGCCCTGCGGCTTCACGACCGCGTTGAACGACTGCACGCGGCCTTCCATGTTCACGTAGGTGCCGGCGGTCTCGGCGTAGGGCGCGATCGGCAGCATCACGTGGCCCAGGCCCGCGGCGGTGCCGCGGAAGGCCGAGAGCACCACGCCGAATTCCGCTTGCGCCACGGCGGCCACCGCCCGCGGCCCCATGTCGAGCGCGGCCTCGACGCCCGCCAGCAGGTAGCCGCGGCGCGGGGAATCGATCATCGCGCGCGCGTCGAGCCCGTGGCGCGGAATGGCGCCCGCGAGGTGCGCACCGACCGCGTTGCCTCCGTCGGGCAGCACGCCCACGGTGGCGCCCGTGATGCGCCCGATCTCCTGCGCGATCGAGAGCAGCAGTGCGTAATCGGGATGCTGCTGCGCATAGTGGCCGAGCACGATCGCGGCGCGCTGCCGGCCCGCGAGGCTCGCGGCGATGGCGCGGTGCGTTTCGCCCACCGGGTGCTGCGCGCCGCCGTGTGCCGGCTGGCCCGCGGCCTGCGCGGCAGCAGTGGCGATCGCGGCGAGATTCGCCGCCAGCGCGCCGGGACGCACGACGACGCGGCCGGCAACCGGCATCAACAGGTCGTCGCCCGCCGCATGCAGCACGTGCACCGCGAGCCCGCGCCCGGCCGCGGCGCGCAGCCGCGCAGACACGAGCGGCTGCTCCTTGCGCAGCGTGGAACCCACCAGCAGGATCGATTCGAGCGCGCCCAGCGCGGCCACCGGCATGCCGAGCCATGGCGCCCCTGCGGTCCTGGCGCGGAAGTCCGCCTGGCGGATGCGGTGGTCGACGTTGTCGCTGCCCAGGCCGCGCGCGAGCTGCGCCCCGAGGTGGAATTCCTCGAGCGTGAGCAGCGGGGACAGCAGCACGCCGAGCGCGTCCGCGCCATGACGCTCCACGACGTCCTTCAGGCCGTGCGCCGCCGCGTCGAGCGCCTCGGGCCAGTCGACCTCGGCCCACTCGCCGGCGCGCCGGACCATCGGGCGCAGCAGGCGCTCGCCCGAATTCAGGCCGAGGTACGCGAAGCGGTCGCGATCGGAGATCCAGCATTCGTTGACCTCCTCGTTCTCGAGCGGCAGCACGCGCATCACCTGCTCCTGCTTGACCTGGACGACGAGGTTCGATCCGAGCGAATCGTGCGGGCTCACCGACCGGCGGCGCGAAAGCTCCCAGTTGCGCGCCGTGTAGCGGAACGGCTTCGACGTGAGCGCGCCGACGGGGCAGATGTCGATCATGTTGCCCGACAGCTCGGAGTCGACCGTGCGCCGACGAAGGTGAGTGATCTCGGAGTGCTCGCCGCGATCGATCATGCCGAGCTCCATCATGCCGGCGACCTCCTGGCCGAAGCGCACGCAGCGCGTGCAGTGGATGCAGCGGGTCATCTCCTGGTCGAGATGAGCGGGCCCAGGTCCTTGTTCACGACGACGCGCTTGTCCTCGTCGTAGCGCGACGAGGACTGGCCGTAGCCGACCGCGAGGTCCTGCAGCTGGCACTCGCCGCCCTGGTCGCAGATCGGGCAGTCGAGCGGATGGTTGATCAGCAGGAACTCCATCACGCCCTTCTGCGCCTTGATCGCGCTCTGTCGACTTGGTGTGGACCATCATGCCCTGGGTGACGGGCGTGGCGCACGCGGGCATCGGCTTGGGCGCCTTCTCGATCTCGACCAGGCACATGCGGCAGTTGGCCGCGATCGAGAGCTTCTTGTGATAGCAGAAGTGCGGGATGTAGATGCCGAGCTTGTCGGCGGCGTCCATCACCATGGCCGCCCTCGACCGAGACCTTCTGGCCGTCGATTTCGATGTCGATCATGCTCGCCTCTTGCCCGGTGCGTCGCGCGGCCATGGTTCAGTCCGCCGCCAGCTGTTCGATGGGCGCGGATTGCGGTGCGCTCGCGCTGTAGCCGCCCGGCTTCACCGTGCAGCGCTTGTGGTCGATATGGTGCTACGAACTCCTCGCGGTAGAGCTTGATGAACGCGCGCACCGGCATCGCGGCGGCGTCGCCCAGGGCGCAGATCGTGCGGCCCTGGATGTTGTCGGCGAGTCCGAGTCAGCAGGTCGATGTCCTCCTGGCGGCCCGCGCCCGTCTCGATGCGGTCGACCATGCGGTAGAGCCAGCCGGTGCCCTCGCGGCACGGCGTGCACTGGCCGCAGGACTCCTCGAAGTAGAAGTACGACAGGCGCTCAGCGGCCTTCACCATGCAGCGTGAGTCGTCCATCACGATGACCGCGCCCGAGCCCAGCATCGAGCCGGCCTTGGCGATCGAGTCGTAGTCCATCGTCGAGCTCCATCATGACGTCGGCCGGCAGCACCGGCGTCGACGAGCCGCCGGGGATCACGCGCCTTCAGCTTCCGGCCGCTCGCGCATCGCCGCCGGCCAGCTCGAGCAGCTTCGCGAACGGCGTGCCGAGCGGCACCTCGTAGTTGCCGGGCCTCTCGACGTCGCCGACGACCGAGAAGATCTTCGTGCCGCCGTTGTTCGGCTTGCCCAGCGCGAGGAACGCAGTCGGCGCCGTTCATGATGATCCACGGCACCGCGGCGAAGGTCTCGGTGTTGTTGATCGTCGTCGGCTTGCCGTACAGGCCGTAGCTCGCCGGGAAACGGCGGCTTGAAGCGCGGCTGGCCCTTCTTGCCCTCGAGCGACTCGAGCAGCGCCGTCTCCTCGCCGCAGATGTAGGCGCCGAAGCCGTGGTAGCGCGTGCAGCTGGAAGTCGAACCCGAGCCGAGGATGTCGTCGCCCGAGATAGCCGGCGGCGCGCGCCTCCTCGAGCGCTTCCTCGAAGCGCTCGTAGTCCTCGAAGATCTCGCCGTGGATGTAGTTGTAGCCGACCGTGACGCCCATCGCGTAGCGCCGCGATGATCATGCCCTCGATGACGATGTGCGGGTTGAAGCGCAGGATGTCGCGGTCCTTGCAGGTGCCCGGCTCGCCTTCGTCGGAATTGCAGACCAGGTACTTCTGCGCCGGGGAACTGGCGCGGCATGAAGCTCCACTTCAGGCCGGTCGGAAAGCCCGCGCCGCCGCGGCCGCGCAGGCCCGACGTCTTGACTTCGGCGATCACCGCGTCGGCGCGCGATCTTCTCCGCCGAGGATCTTGCGGATCGCCTGGTAGCCGCCGCGCGCCTCGTAGTCCTTCAGGCGCCAGTTGCTGCCGTCGAGGCCGGCATGATCTGCGGCTCGATGTGCGGCCGTGGAAGCAGTCTCGGCCCGTGGCCTGGAAGCGGAAGATCGACCATGGTACTCATGAGCCCTCGCTCGTCGACGCAGCGTCGAGACCAGATCGTCGAGTCGTCGTTGCTCATGAAGCTGCACCATGCGCGGTCGTTGACGAGCATCACCGGCGCGTCGGCGCAGGCGCCGAGGCATTCGCCCTGCTGCACCGTGAAGCGCGCCGTCGGCCGTGGTCGCGTTCGACGCCACGCCGAGCGCCGCTTGAGGTGCTCGGCGGCCTGCCGGCGCGCCCGCAGCGCGCACGGCAGGTTGGTGCAGACGTTGATCTTGACGCGGCCCGACCGGCTCCTGGTTGTACATGTTGTAGAAGGTCGTGACCTCGTAGCACCGCGATCGGCGGCATGCCGAGGATGCGGCGACGAGCTCCTCGCTCGCTCGCGGAGACCCAGCCGTGCTCGCTCCTGCACGATCGCCAGGCAGGCGATCACCGCCGACGCCTTGCCCTCCGGCGGGTACTTGGCGATCTCGCGCTCGAAGCGGCCGCGGCTTCGACAGGCGCATCGGCGACTCCATCGCGTGCCTCGGCGCCGTGCCGGCCAGGCGCGGCGCCGCCCGGACGCGGCTCGCTCGCCTTCTCGAACGATTGCAGCTCGAGCTCGTCGATGTTGACGACCCGCGCGTCGATCACGCGCTTGGCGCGGCGCTCATCGATCGATCTCGCCGAACACGATGTCCATGGTGCCGATGATGGCGACCGCGTCGGCGATCATGTGGCCGCGCGCCATCTCGTCCAGCGCCGCCAGGTGCGGCGAAGCCGGGCGCGCGGATCTTCAGGCGATACGGCTTGTTCGCGCCGTCGCTCACGATGTAGATGCCGAACTCGCCCTTCGGATGCTCGACCGCGGCAGTAGGCCTCGCCCTCGGGCACGTGGAAGCCTTCGGTGAAGAGCTTGAAGTGGTGGATCAGCTCTTCCATGTTCGGACTTCATCTCGACGCGCGAGGGCGGCGCGACCTTGTGGTTGGCGGTGATGACCGGCCCCGGGTTGGCGCGCAGCCACTCGACGCACTGCCGGATGATCCGGTTGGCCTGGCGCATCTCCTCGACGCGCACCAGGTAGCGGTCGTAGCTGTCGCCGTTGACGCCGACGGGAATGTCGAAGTCCATCTGGTCGTAGACGTCGTAGGGCTGCTTCTTGCGCAGGTCCCAGTCGATGCCCGAGCCGCGCAGCATCGGGCCGGTGAAGCCGAGGTTCTTGCGCGCGCTCCGGCGTGACGACGCCGATGCCCACGGTGCGCTGCTTCCAGATGCGGTTGTCGGTGAGCAGCGTCTCGTACTCGTCGACGTATCTCCGGGAAGCGCTCGGAGAAGTCGTCGATGAAGTCGAGCAGCGAGCCCTGGCGGTTCTCGTTCAGCTCGCGCGATCGCCTTGGCGTTGCGGATCTTCGACTCGCGCGTACTGCGGCATCGTGTCGGGCAGGTCGCGGTAGACGCCGCCCGGGCGGTAAGTAGGCCGCGTGCATGCGCGCGCCGGAGACCGCCTCGTACATGTCGAACAGGTCTTCGCGCTCGCGGAAGCAGTAGAGGAAGATCGTTCATCGCGCCGCAGTCGAGGCCGTGCGCGCCGAGCCACATCAGGTGGTTCAGCAGGCGCGTGATCTCGTCGAACATCACGCGGATGTACTGCGCGCGCATCGGCACGTCGACGCCGAGCAGCTTCTCGATCGCCAGGCAGTAGGCGTGCTCGTTGCACATCATCGACACGTAGTCGAGCCGGTCCATGTAGGGCAGCGACTGGATGTAGGTGCGCGTCTCGGCGAGCTTCTCGGTGGCGCGGTGCAGCAGGCCGATGTGCGGGTCGGCGCGCTGGATCACTTCGCCGTCGAGCTCGAGCACGAGGCGCAGCACGCCGTGCGCCGCCGGGTGCTGCGGCCCGAAGTTCAGCGTGTAGTTCTTGATTTCAGCCATCGGCCGCCTATTCCTTCGCCCGCTTCGCCGTAGTTGTCTTCGCGGATGACGCGCGGCACGATCTCGCGCGGCTCGATCGGTGACCGGCTGGTAGATCACGCGCTTCTGCTCGGGGTCGTAGCGCATCTCGACGTGGCCCGTGACCGGGAAGTCCTTGCGGAACGGATGGCCGATGAAGCCGTAGTCGGTGAGGATGCGGCGCAGGTCGGGGTGGCCGTCGAAGACGATGCCGTACAGGTCGAAGGCCTCGCGCTCGAACCAGTTGGCCGACGGTCCACACGCCGGTCAGCGGAATCGAGCGCCGGGCACGTCGTCGTCCGGGCAGAACACCTGCAGGCGCACGCGCCAGTTGTGCTCGAGCGACAGCAGGTGCGTAGACGACGCAGAAGCGCGGGCCGTCCCACGGCCGTCGCGGTAGCCCGAGTAGTCGACGCCGCACAGGTCGATCAGCTGCTCGAAGGCGAGCGCCGCGCGTCGCGCAGCACGCCGGCCGCCTCGACGAGTAGTCGGCCGCCGGCACCTCGATGGTGAGCTCGCCGCGATCGCACGGTCGAGCTGCGTGAGGCGCGTCGCCGAGCGCGCTCCGCGAGCGCGGCCTGCAAGGTACGTCGAGCGAGCTCATGCATCGCTAGCGCCTGCGCGATGGTGTTCTCGCGGCGGATCTTGTCCTGCAGCTGCATGCACGCCGTACAGCAGCGCCTCGGCCGTGGGCGGGCAGCCGGGCACGTAGACGTCGACCGGCACGA
Organism: uncultured beta proteobacterium; assembly: GCA_963758215.1. Taxonomy (GTDB): domain Bacteria; phylum Pseudomonadota; class Gammaproteobacteria; order Burkholderiales; family Usitatibacteraceae; genus Usitatibacter. The sequence goes on from CAVWUN010000008.1 coordinate 36,353, forward strand.
TGCGGTCGCAGCCGCGCACGACGGAGTAGCTGTAGTGGTAGTAGCCGCCGCCGTTGGCGCACGAGCCCATCGAGATCACCCAGCGCGGCTCGGCCATCTGGTCGTAGACCTTGCGCAGCGCCGGCGCCATCTTGTTGCACAGCGTGCCGGCGACGATCATCAGGTCGCGTCTGGCGCGGGCTCGGGCGGAACAGCATGCCGAAGCGGTCGATGTCGTAGCGCGCGGCGCCGGCGTGCATCATCTCGACCGCGCAGCAGGCGAGGCCGAAGGTCATCGGCCAGAGCGAGCCGGTGTTCGCCCAGTTGATGCACGTTGTCCACGCTGGGTCGCGACGAAGCCCTCCTGCGAGACGCCTTGCCTTGCATCACTCCCATTCGAGCGCGCCCTTCTTCCACTCGTAGACGAAGCCCGACGACGAGGATGCCGAGGAAGATCATCATCGCCAGAAGCCGAACCGGCCGATGTCGCGCAGCACGACCGCCCACGGGAAGAGGAAGGCGATCTCGAGGTCGAACAGGATGAAGAGGATCGCCACGAGGTAGTAGCGCACGTCGAACTTCATGCGCGCGTCCTCGAAGGCCTCGAAGCCGCACTCGTAGGGAGACAGCTTTTCGGGGTCGGGGTTCTGGGCACCGGACAGCCGCGCGAGCACGCCGCTGGTCACCAATGCCCCCGCCCCGACGGCGCCGCCGATAGCGAGGAAGAGCAGGATCGGAAAATAGTTCGCAAGCACGTGCTGGAGTCCCCGTTCAATGGGGAAATCTGAATTCTGGTGCCGTCGAAGAGACTCGAACTCTTACGCCTTTCGGCACTGCCCCCTCAAGACAGCGTGTCTACCAATTCCACCACGACGGCAAGCATCATCCGGGACAAACCCTCCGGAACCTCTGATCTGGGACAAAACCAAGCGCTACTTCGGAATCTCCGTGGACTTGCTGCCTTCCGCCGGAGGGACGGCCGGCGCCGGTGCCGAGGGAGCAGGCGCCGCCGGTTTTACCACGGATTTTGCCGCCGCAGAGTCGATCTGCTGGGTGACGCCGCCGGACTTCGCCGGCGCCGAGAAATAGGTAAGCCCGAGGCTGGTGGCGAAGAACACCGCCGCGAGGACCGCCGTGGTGCGCGACAGGAAATTGGCCGCACCCGCGGAGCCGAAGAGGCTCCCCGCCGAGCCGCTGCCGAATGCCGCGCCCATGTCGGCGCCCTTGCCATGCTGCAGGAGCACCAGCACGACGATCCCCACCGCGGCGAGAATGTGCAACACGAGTACCAGCGTCTGCATTTGCTTCGACCCCGCCTTTCATCGACCCAGCGCCGCGCGCCAGATCGCCACGAATTCTTCCGCCACCAGCGACGCCCCGCCGACCAGCCCGCCGTCGACGTGCGGCATCGCGAACAGCTCCGCGGCATTCGCCGCCTTGACACTGCCCCCGTAGAGGATCGGAAGCCGTGCCGCCACCTGTGCGTCCTTCGCGCCGACGCGCGCGCGGATGAACGCGTGCCCCTCGCCCGCCTGGGCCGCCGTCGCCGTCTTGCCGGTGCCGATGGCCCACACCGGCTCGTAGGCGACGACTCCGTGGTTCAGTTCCCCCGCGCCGTGGCCTTCCAGCAGCGCGTCCAGCTGCCGGGCGAGCACTGCCTCGGTCTGCCCGCGCTCGCGCTCCTCCAGCGTCTCGCCTACGCAGAAGATCGGCGTGAGTCCCGCCTTGCGCGCCGCGACGTACTTCTGCGCGGCGGTCGCGTCGCTCTCGCCGAAGATCATGCGCCGCTCCGAGTGGCCGACGATCGCGTAGCGGCATCCGAACTCCACCAGCATCCGCCCCGCCACCTCGCCGGTGTAGGCCCCGTGGTCGAAGCGACTCGCGTCCTGGGCTCCCCACGCGATTCCCGAGCCGTCGAGCAAGGCCCGGACCTGGGCCAGATAGGGGCTCGGCACGCAGACCACGCATGCCACGGGGTTGTCGCGCGGAATCTCGCGCAGCAGCGCCTTCAGCAACGCTTCGTTGCCGGCCAGGCTGCCGTTGAGCTTCCAATTGCCGGCGACGACTTTCGGCCGCATCTCGACCCTCAAAACCGGAAGATTTTACCGCGATGCAGCATGCCCGGTCAATTTCGGGCGGCGGCCCGGGCCGTCAGGCGACGGCGCGCTCTCCCGCGGAACGCACCGCCGCAGCGATGGCTTCGGCGAGCGCCTGGACGCGCCCGCGATCCTCGCCTTCGACCATGACCCGCACCACCGGCTCGGTGCCGGAAGGGCGCAGCAGCACCCGGCCGCGGCCGCCGAGATCGGCCTCGGCGCGGGCGATTGCCTCGCGCACCGCGAGCTCCTGTGGGTCGAAATCGCCGGCTAGCCGCACGTTCAGGAGCACCTGCGGCAGCAGCGCGAGCTCGCGAGTGAACTCACCCAGCGTCGTGCCGGCGCCAGCCAGCGCCGCGAGTACCTGCAGCGCGGTGATGATTCCGTCGCCGGTGGAGTGGCAGTCGAGGCACAGCAGGTGCCCGGAGTTCTCGCCGCCGCATTCCCAGCCGCGCTCGAGCAGGGACTCGAGCACGTAGCGGTCGCCCACCTTGGCGCGCGTAAACTCGATGCCCATCTCCGCGAGGCGGCGCTCGAGCGCGAAATTGGTCATCAGCGTCCCGACCACGCCGCCGCGCAGCGTTCCGGCCGCGGCGCGGTGCTTGACCACCGCGTAGAGCAGCTGATCGCCGTCGAACAGCCGCCCGTCGCGGTCGGCCATCGCGAGGCGGTCGCCGTCACCGTCGAACGCGATGCCGAAATCGGCCCGGTGCTCGACCACCGCGCGCGCCATCGCCTGGGGCGCGGTGGCCCCGCAGCCTTCGTTGATGTTCAGGCCGTTGGGCTGGCTGCCGACCGCGATCACCTCGGCGCCGAGCTCCTGGAACACGCGCACGCCCACGCGGTAGTTGGCTCCGTGTGCGCAATCGACGACCAGCTTCGTTCCACGCAGCGACTGGTGCTTCGGGAAGGTCGCCTTGCAAAACTCGAGGTAGCGGCCCTCCGCGTCCGGCAGCCGCTCGGCCTTGCCGAGCTCGGCCGAGGGCGGCAGCACCAGGGGCGCATCGAGCTGCGATTCGATCTCGGCCTCGACCGCGTCGGGCAGCTTCATGCCGTCGGCGGAGAAGAACTTGATGCCGTTGTCCTCGTAGGCGTTGTGCGACGCGGAGATCATCACTCCCGCCGAGACGCGCAGCGCACGCGTGAGGAACGCCACCGCGGGCGTGGGCATCGGGCCCACCAGCAGCGTGTCCACGCCCGCCGCCGAGAGCCCCGATTCGAGCGCGGACTCGAGCATGTAGCCGGAGATGCGCGTGTCCTTGCCGATCAGCACCGCGGGACGGTTGCGGTGGGGAGGAGCGATGTCGGCGCGCGAGAGCACCTTGCCCGCGCAGTAGCCCAGCTTCAGCACGAAATCGGGCGTGATGGGCGCCTGCCCCACGCGGCCGCGGATGCCGTCCGTTCCGAAGAATTTCCTGCTCATCGATGCTCCATGCGGACCGCGCGCCTTCAGCGCAGGGCGAGCCACACGCGCAAGGCATCGGCCGTGTCGCGCACGTCGTGCACCCGCACCAGGCTGGCGCCATTCTGCGCCGCGAGCAGGGCGGCGGCAACGCTGCCCGCGGCGCGCTCGCCCACCGCGCGTCCCGTGAAGTCGCCGATCATCTTCTTGCGCGATACGCCCACGAGCAGCGGGTAGCCCAGCGCCGCGAGCTGCGGCAGCGCGCGGAACAGCGCCACGTTGTGCGCGCGGGTCTTGCCGAATCCGAAGCCCGGATCGAGCACGATGCGATCGCGCGCCACGCCGGCCTGCTCGAGCGCCGCGGCCCGCGCGCGCAGGAACGCGCCGACCTCGGCAACCACGTCATCGTAGCGGGGCGCCTGCTGCATCGTGGCCGGAGCGCCCTGCATGTGCATCACGACCAGGCCGGCGTTCGCCGGAGCCACCGCCTCGACCGCCCCCGGCGCCTGGAAGGCGTTCACGTCGTTCACCACCGCGCAGCCCGCCAAGAGCGCCGCGCGCATCACCGCGGGCTTCATCGTGTCCACCGAGACCGCCAGGCCCGCGCGCGCGAGCGCCCCGACGACCGGGATCACCCGGCGCAGCTCTTCTTCCTCGGAGACCGGCTCGGCGCCCGGTCGGGTGGACTCGCCGCCCACGTCCACCAGGTCCGCGCCCTCCTCGCGCAGGCCGAGCGCATGCTCGACCGCGCGCGCGGGATCGAGGTAGCGGCCGCCGTCGGAAAAGGAATCGGCCGTGACGTTCACCACCCCCATCACCCGGGGCCGATCCAGCGCGAGCGCGTGCCCGCCGCAACGCCAGGCGGTCAGGCGCTCTCCGCCGGCGATGGGCTCGGCTCGACCCGCGGGGTGCCGCCGCCGTCCGAGGGCGGCGGAGAGGGCTTGGCCGCCACGGGCTTGGGCGGGCGCGGCGGGCGGCCCTGCATGATGTCCTCGATCTGGTTCGAGTCGATGGTCTCCCACTCGAGCAGGGCCTTGGCCATGACCTCCACCTTGGCGCGGTTGTCCTCGAGCAGCTTGCGCGCGAGCGCGTATTGCTGGTCGATGATCCGGCGCACCTCCTGGTCGACCGCCTTGCAGCGTCTCCTCCGACATGTTCTGGTGCGTGGTGACCGAGCGGCCGAGGAAGACTTCGCCCTCGTTCTCGCCGTACACCATCGGCCCCAGCGCGTCCGACATGCCCCATTCGGTCACCATGCGCCGCGCCATCTCGGTGGCGCGCTTGAAGTCGTTCGAGGCACCCGTGGTCATCTGGTGCATGAACAGCTCCTCGGCGATGCGCCCGCCGAACAGCACCGCGATGTTGTTCAGCAGGTGCTCGCGGTTGTAGCTGTAGCGGTCCTCCACCGGGAGTTGCATCGTCACGCCCAGCGCGCGCCCGCGCGGGATGATCGTCACCTTGTGCACCGGGTCGGTCTTGGGCAGCAGGCGCGCCACGATCGCGTGGCCCGACTCGTGGTAGGCGGTGTTGCGGCGCTCTTCCTCGGGCATGACCATGGAGCGGCGCTCGGCCCCCATGATCACCTTGTCCTTGGCGCGCTCGAAATCGTCCATGTCGACCAGGCGCTTGCTCCCGCGCGCGGCGAAGAGCGCCGCCTCGTTCACCAGGTTGGCGAGGTCCGCTCCCGAGAAACCGGGCGTGCCGCGCGCGATGATGGAGGCGTCCACGTCGGGCGCGATCGGCACCTTGCGCATGTGCACCAGCAGGATCTGTTCGCGCCCGCGGATGTCCGGGAGCGGCACCACCACCTGCCGGTCGAAGCGCCCGGGCCGGAGCAGGGCCGGATCGAGCACGTCGGGGCGATTGGTCGCGGCGATCACGATCACGCCCGAGGTGCCTTCGAAGCCGTCCATCTCCACCAGGAGCTGGTTCAGGGTCTGCTCGCGCTCGTCGTTGCCGCCGCCCAGGCCCGCGCCGCGCTGGCGCCCGACCGCGTCGATCTCGTCGATGAACACGATGCACGGCGCGTTCTTCTTCGCCTGCTCGAACATGTCGCGCACGCGCGCCGCGCCCACGCCCACGAACATCTCGACGAAGTCGGAGCCGGAAATGGAGAAGAACGGCACTTTCGCCTCGCCGGCGATGGCGCGCGCGAGCAGGGTCTTGCCGGTCCCCGGCGAGCCCACCATCAGCACCCCGCGCGGGATGCGCCCGCCCAGCTTCTGGAACTTCGAGGGATCGCGCAGGAACTCGACCAGCTCGCTCACCTCCTCCTTCGCCTCGTCCACCCCCGCCACGTCGGCGAAGGTCACCTGGTTCTGGTTCTCGTCGAGCATGCGCGCGCGGCTCTTGCCGAAGCTGAAGGCGCCGCCGCGCCCGCCGCCCTGCATCTGGCGCATGAAGAAGATCCACACGCCGATCAGCAGCAGCATCGGGAACCACGACACGAAGATGCTCATGAGCAGCGACTGCTCCTCGATCGGCTGGGCTTCCACCTGCACCCCGTCCTTCATGAGGTCGCCCACCATCCACGGGTCCTGCAGGCCGGGCGTGACCACGGTGTAGACCTTGCCGTCGCGCGAGGTGGCCTTGAGGGTGCGGTTGTTGTCAAGCTTCACCTTGGCGATGTGGCCCTGGCGCGCCTCGTCCATGAAGGTCGAGTAGTCGAGCGTATTGGCGCCCGAGGCCCGGTTGCCGACCTGCATGAACACCATCGTGAGGATGACTCCGATCACGAGCCAGACCATGATGGTGCGAACGGTGTTGTTCACTGGCACATCCTTCCGCGGGTGAAAGCCCTACGATTCAGGGAGTTGAGGATAGTCGATTCCAATCAGGTTCGGGCGCTTCGGGGGAAATTCAAGCCCCCGGGGCCGCGGGGCGTGCCGCCGCCCGCAGCCCGCGCGCCAGCAGGTACTGCTCGGCGCTCTCGCCACGGGAGGCTTCGGGCTTGCGCACGACGACTTTCCGGAACGCAGCGCGCAGGGATCTCAGGTATTCATCATACCCCGCGCCCTGGAAGACCTTGACCAGCAGCGCGCCGTCGCGCTCGAGGTGCGAGCGGGCAAAATCCCGCGCCGCCTCGGCGAGCGCCATGATCCGCGCCTGGTCGGAAATCGCGATGCCGGTAAGGTTGGGCGCCATGTCCGACAGCACCGCGTCGGCGGGCCCTCCGGCAAGGGCCTCGCGCACGGCGGCGAGCCCCGCCTGCGCGGTGAAATCCGCCCGGATCACCCGGACCCCGGGGACGGGCTCCATGGGCAGCAGGTCGATCGCGATCACGCGTCCCGAGGCACCCACGCGCGCCGCGGCGACCTGGGACCAGCCGCCGGGCGCGGCGCCCAGGTCGACCACCGTCATGCCGGGGCCGAGCAGCCGGTCGCGCTCGTCGATCTGCGTGAGCTTGTAGGCCGAGCGCGAGCGATAGCCCTCGCGCTTGGAGCGCTGCACGTAAGGGTCGTTCACGTGGCGGCGCAGCCACTGCCGGCTCGAATGGGATCTCTTCATGCCGGTCCGCGAGACACCGGGGAGGGGGCGCGATTTCTGCATATACTGCGCCGATGCACGCTCTCCCGCAGAAGCGGCGCAGCGAGTTGCGCGCCGCGGCCCACAAGCTCGACCCCGTCGTCATCATCGGCGACAAGGGCCTCACGGCGGAGGTGCTCGCCGAGATCGACCGCTCGCTCACGGCCCATGAGCTGATCAAGGTGCGCGCGGCCGCGGGCGATCGCGACGCGCGCAGCGCGTGGATGGCATCGATCTGCGCGAAGCTCGAGGCGCATCCCGTGCAGGAGATCGGCAAGGTGCTGGTGGTCTACCGGAGCAACCCCGGGGAGCCGGGCCGCCCCGCCCCCGCGGCGGCGCCCGTCAAACGTAGCGCACGTCCACGATCTCGAACTCCTTCACCCCGCCCGGCGTCCGCACCTCGGCGACGTCGCCGGAGTACTTCCCGATGAGGGCCTTGGCGATCGGGGAGGGATGGAGATCTTGCCCTGCTTGATGTCGGCCTCGTCCTCGCCGACGATCTGGTAGGTCACCGCCTCGCCGCCCGCCGCGTCCGCGAGCTCCACCGTGGAGCCGAACACCACGCGCCCCTCGTCGTCGAGGAGCAGGGGGTCGATGATCTGGGCGTTGGCGAGCTTGGCTTCGAGCTCGATGATGCGCCCTTCGATGAACCCCTGGCGCTCGCGCGCCGCCTCGTACTCGGCGTTCTCGGTGATGTCGCCCTGGGCACGCGCCTCGGCGATCGCGGTGATCACCGCCGGCCGGTCGACCGTCTTCAGGCGGTGCAGCTCGGAGCGCAACAGGTCGGCGCCGTAGGTGGTGATGGGGACCTTGGTCATGGCAGGCTCGCGTGCAGCGATTGGATGTCGTAGGCGCGCATCTCCGCCAGGTGGCGCATGCCCAGGCAGGCGGCGCGGGCGCCGGCGAGAGTCGTGTAATACGTGATGCGATTCTGCAGCGCAGTGCTGCGGATCGACCACGAGTCCTGGATCGAGCGGCGGTCTTCCTCCACGGTGTTCACGATGAAGTTCACTTCGCGGTTCTTGAGCATGTCGACGATGTGCGGACGGCCTTCCTGGACCTTGTTCACGGGTTGCACCTTGAGGCCGGCCTGGGCGAGCGCCGCCGCAGTGCCCTTGGTGGCGACCAGCGCGAAGCCCAGCTCGACCAGGGCGCTCCCGATCTCGATCGCGCGCGCCTTGTCGGCGTTGCGCACCGACAGGAACGCCTTGCCGCCCTTGGGCAGGCGCACGCCCGCGGCGAGCTGGCTCTTCACGAACGCCTCCGCGAAGCTCTGCCCCACGCCCATCACCTCGCCCGTGGACTTCATCTCCGGGCCGAGGATGGTGTCCACGCCCGGGAACTTGATGAACGGGAACACGGCCTCCTTAACCGCATAGTACGGCGGTATGACCTCGCGCGTGGCGCCTTGCCGTTCCAGGCTCTGCCCGACCATGCAGCGCGCGGCCACCTTGGCGAGCGCGACCCCGGTCGCCTTCGACACGAAGGGCACCGTGCGCGAGGCACGCGGATTCACCTCGAGCACGAAGACGCGCGCGTCCTGGATCGCGAACTGGACGTTCATCAGGCCCACGACGTTCAGCTCCCTGCGCCATCGCCACCGTCTGGCGGCGCATCTCGTTCTGCAGCTCCGGCCGACAGCGAAGCGGCGGCAGCGAGCATGCCGAATCGCCCGAGTGCACGCCCGGCCTGCTCGATGTGCTCCATGATGCCACCGATCAGCACGTGCTCGCCGTCGCACACCGCATCCACGTCCACCTCGATCGCGTCGTTCAGGAAACGGTCGAGAAGCACCGGGGAATCGTTGGACACCAGCACCGCCTCGCGCATGTAGCGCACCAGGTCGCTCTCGGCGTGCACGATCTCCATCGCGCGCCCGCCGAGCACGTAGGACGGGCGCACCACCACCGGGTAGCCGATCTCCCGGGCCGCGCCGAGCGCCTCCTCGGGCGTGCGCGCGGTGCGGTTGGGCGGCTGCAGCAGCCCCAGCTCCTGGATCATGCGCTGGAAGCGCTCGCGGTCCTCGGCGCGGTCGATCGAGTCGGGCGAGGTGCCGATGATGGGCACACCTGCGGCCTCGAGGTCGCGCGCGAGCTTGAGCGGGGTCTGCCCGCCGAATTGCACCACCACGCCCTCGGGCTTCTCCCGCTCGACGATCTCGAGCACGTCCTCCAGCGTGAGCGGCTCGAAATACAGGCGGTCCGAGGTGTCATAGTCGGTCGAGACGGTCTCCGGATTGCAGTTGACCATGATGGTCTCGAAGCCGTCCTCGCGCAGGGCGAGCGCGGCGTGCACGCAGCAGTAGTCGAACTCGATCCCCTGGCCGATGCGGTTGGGCCCGCCGCCCAGCACCATGATCTTGCGCCGCGCGGTGGGCTCCGCCTCGTCCTCCTCGTCGTACGAGGAGTACATGTACGCGGTCTTGGTCGCGAACTCCGCCGCGCAGGTGTCCACGCGCTTGAACACCGGGCGGATGCCCTCGGCATGGCGCCGCGCGCGCACCGCGTGCTCGGTGGTCTTCCACAGGTGCGCGAGCCGGCGGTCGGAGAAGCCCTTGCGCTTCAGGCCGCGCAGCGCCTCGGTGGAAAAGTCGGCGAGCGTCTTCTTCTCGATCTCGAGCTCGGTGTCAACCAGGTCCTTGATCTGCACCAGGAACCAGCGGTCGATCTTCGTGAAGCGGTGGATCTCCTCGAGCGACATCCCCACCCCGAAGGCGTCGGCCACGTACCAGAGGCGCTCGGCCCTGGGGTAGGCGAGCTCGTCCTCGATCTTGTCGGGATCGACCGACTTCAGGTTGAAGCCGTCCACGCCCACCTCGAGCCCGCGCAGCGCTTTCTGCAGCGACTCCTGGAAGTTGCGCCCGATCGCCATCACCTCGCCGACGCTCTTCATCTGGGTGGTGAGCCGGTCGTCGGCCTGCTTGAATTTTTCGAACGCGAAGCGCGGCACCTTCGTCACCACGTAGTCGATCGTGGGCTCGAACGAGGCCGGCGTGGCCCCGCCGGTAATGTCGTTGCGGAGCTCGTCCAGCGTGTAGCCCACGGCGAGCTTGGCGGCGATCTTGGCGATGGGGAACCCGGTCGCCTTGGAGGCGAGCGCGGAGGAGCGCGACACGCGCGGGTTCATCTCGATGATGACCATGCGCCCGTCGTCCGGGTTCACCGCGAACTGCACGTTGGACCCACCCGTCTCGACCCCGATCTCGCGCAGGCACGCGATCGAGGCGTCGCGCATGATCTGGTATTCCTTGTCGGTGAGCGTCTGCGCCGGGGCCACGGTGATCGAGTCCCCGGTGTGCACGCCCATCGGATCGAGGTTCTCGATCGAGCAGACGATGATGCAGTTGTCGGCGCGGTCGCGCACCACCTCCATCTCGAATTCCTTCCACCCGATGACCGACTCCTCGATCAGCAGCTCCTTGGTGGGGGAAGCGTCCAGGCCGCGCTCGCAGATGGTGTCGAACTCCTCCATGTTGTAAGCGATACCCCCGCCCGTGCCGCCCAGGGTGAACGACGGCCGGATGATGGTGGGAAAGCCCACCATCGCCTGCACCTGGCGCGCTTCCTCGAGCGAGTGCGCGAGCGCGCTGCGCGGCGACGCGAGGCCGATCGCGGCCATCGCGAGCTTGAACTTCTCGCGGTCTTCGGCCTTGTCGATGGCCTCCTTCTTGGCCCCGATCATCTCCACCGCGAATTTCTCGAGCACGCCCTCGCGCGCGAGGTCGAGCGCGCAGTTCAACGCCGTCTGCCCACCCATGGTCGGCAGCAGCGCGTCGGGGCGCTCCTTCTCGATGATGCGCGCCACCATCGGCCAGGTGATCGGCTCGATGTAGGTGACATCGGCCATCTCCGGGTCGGTCATGATGGTCGCGGGATTGGAGTTCACCAGGATCACCCGGTAGCCCTCGTCGCGCAGCGCCTTGCACGCCTGAGCGCCCGAATAGTCGAACTCGCAGCCCTGGCCGATCACGATCGGGCCGGCGCCGATGATCAGGATGCTCTTGAGGTCGGTGCGCTTGGGCATCAGGCCTTGCGCTCCTGCATGAGCCTCACGAACTTGTCGAACAGGTAGGCCATCTCGTGCGGCCCGGGGCTCGCCTCGGGATGGCCCTGGAAGCTGTAGGCCGGACGGTCGGCGAGCTCGATGCCCTGCAGCGAGCCGTCGAAGAGCGAGCGGTGCGTGGGACGGACATTGGGCGGCAGCGTCTTCTCGTCCACGGCGAAGCCGTGGTTCTGGCTGGTGATGAACACGCGCCCGGTGGCGAGGTCCTGCACCGGGTGGTTGGCGCCGTGGTGGCCGAACTTCATCTTGACGGTCTGCGCGCCCGCGGCGAGCCCCAGGAGCTGGTGCCCGAGGCAGATGCCGAACACCGGGGTGCCGGACGCCACGAGCGCGCGGATCGCGCGGATCGCGTAGTCGCACGGCTCCGGGTCGCCGGGGCCGTTGGACAGGAACACGCCGTCGGGCTCGAGCGCGAGCGCATCCTCGGCGCGGGCCGTGGCGGGCAGCACCGTCACCCGGCAGCCGCGCTCGGCGAGGTTGCGCAGGATGTTGTGCTTCACGCCGTAGTCGTACGCCACCACGTGGAAGCGCGGCGCGATGTCGGGCTTGTACCCGGTGCCCAGGGCCCAGAGGCTGCCGTTCCAGGCGTAGGGTTGCGCGACGCTCACCACCTTCGCGAGGTCCTGGCCGGCCATCGAGGGCGCGGCCTGCGCGGCGGCGAGCGCGGCGCGCGCATCGAGCTGCGCCGCTTGCTCTCCGGGCGCGCCGGTCAGGATGCAGCCGTTCTGCGCGCCCTTGCTGCGCAGCAGCCGCGTGAGCCGGCGCGTGTCGATGTCGGCGATCGCCACCACGCGGTTGCGCTTGAGGAACGCGGGCAGCTCCTCCTGCTCGCGCCAGCTGGAAGCGGGGAACGGAAGGTCCCGGATCACCAGGCCGGCGCAGAACACCCTGCGCGACTCCGCGTCCTCGGCGTTCGTGCCCACGTTGCCGATGTGGGGATAGGTGAGGGTCACGACCTGGCCCGCGTAGGACGGGTCGGTGAGAATCTCCTGGTAGCCGGTCATCGCGGTGTTGAAGACCACCTCGCCCACGCTGCGCGCGCCGCGGCCCGCTTCGCCGTCGAACCCGATGCTGCTGCCGCAAAAGACGCTCCCGTCGGCAAGAACCAGGAGGGCGGGGGTCTTCAGCGGCACGAACGGCTCCGGATGCGTGGGAAATTCGTGAAACGGGCCCGCGAAAATCGCGGGCGCAAAAAAACGGGAGAGCGCAACTACCGACCTGGCTCATCCCGCTTTCATCAGCCCAAAATTATAGCAGAAACGGGGAGCTTTCCCGACAATGCGCGCGGCGCCTGCGATAATCCCCGCGCCATGGAAATCCTGCACGCAATCGCGGGGCTGGCGGCGCTGCTGGCCCTGTCCTGGATCCTCTCCGAGGACCGGCACGGAGTGCGCTGGCGCGTGGTCGCCGCGGGGCTCGCGCTCCAGGTGCTGCTCGCCGCGCTGCTGCTCCTGGTGCCCTGGCTGCGCGCGGCGGTGTTCTCGCTGAACGCGGCGCTGCAAGTGCTCGAGCGCGCCACGCAGGCGGGCACTTCCTTCGTCTTCGGCTACCTGGCCGGCGGCCCCGCGCCGTTCGACACCACGCACCCGCAATCCACGTTCGTCCTCGCCTTTCGCGCGCTGCCGCTCGTGCTCGTGGTAAGCGCGCTCTCGGCGCTGCTCTTCCACTGGCGCATCCTGCCCGTCGTCGTCCGGGCGTTCTCGTGGGTGCTCGAGAAATCCATGGGCCTGGGCGGGGCGGCCGGGCTCGCGGCCGCGGCCAACGTCTTCGTGGGCATGGTCGAGGCGCCGCTGGTGATCAAGCCTTACCTCGCGCGCCTCACCCGCGCGGAGCTCTTCATCGTGATGGTGTGCGGGATGGCCACCATCGCGGGCACGGTGATGGCGCTCTACGGCGCGATCCTCGGTCCGGTTGTGCCCGACGCCATCGGCCACATCCTCGTCGCCTCGATCATCTCCGCGCCGGCCGCGATCACGGTGGCGGCGCTGATGGTGCCCGGGCCCATGACGGCCGGGGAAGCAGGCGGGATAGCGCGCCAGGACGCGAGCGCGATGGACGCCGTGGCGCGCGGCACCGTCGAGGGCGTCGGGCTGGTGATCCAGATCGTGGCGATGCTGATCGTGCTGGTGGCGCTGGTGCACCTGGCCAATGCGATCCTGGGCCTGCTGCCATTCGCCGAACCCCTCACTCTGCAGCGCATCCTCGGCTGGCTCTTCGCGCCGCTGGCGTGGGCCGCGGGCATACCGTGGAGCGAAGCGCACGCGGCCGGCGCATTGCTCGGAACGAAGACCGTGCTGAACGAGCTGATCGCCTACCTCGACCTCGCGCGCACGCCGCCCGAGGTGCTCTCCCCGCGCAGCAAGCTGCTGATGACCTACGCGCTGTGCGGATTCGCCAACTTCGGCAGCCTCGGCATCCTCATCGGCGGCATGGGGGCGATGGTGCCGGAACGCCGCGGCGAGATCGTGGCGCTGGGAATGAAATCGATCGCGGCCGGGACCATCGCGACCTGCATGACGGCCGCGGTGGTGGCGCCGCTCGTCTAGGAGCGCTTCGGCCCGCGGGCCGGCGGGGCTACTTGAGGCCCAGCACGTCTTCCATGTCGTAGAGCCCCGCCGGCTTGCCGGCGAGGAACTTCGCCGCGCGCATCGCGCCCTGGGCGTAGGTGGCCCGGCTCGCGGCGCGGTGGGTGATCTCGATGCGCTCGCCGGGGCCCGCGAAGTAGACCGTGTGGTCGCCCACGATGTCGCCCCCGCGCGCCGACGAGAAGCCGATGGTCCCCGGCTTGCGCTCGCCGGTGGTCCCATGGCGCGCATGCACGCCCACCTTCTCGAGCGTGGTCGCGCGCGCGGCGGCGGCGACCTCGCCCAGCTTGAGCGCCGTGCCCGAAGGCGCATCCACCTTGAGCTTGTGGTGGATCTCGAAGACCTCGATGTCGTAGTCCGGGCCCAGCGTGCGCGCCGCGGTCTCGACCAGCTTGAGCATGACGTTCACGCCCACGCTCATGTTGGGCGCCATCACGATGGGGATCTCGCGCGCCGCGGTGCGGATCTCCGCGAGCTGGGCGGCGTCGAATCCGGTGGTGCCGATCACGATGGCGCTGCGCGCCGCGCGGCAGGCCGCAAGGTGCGCTCGCGTGCCCTCCGGCCGGGTGAAGTCGATCAGCACGTCGGCCAGGCGCAGCGCCGCCTTGGCGTCGGTCCCGATGGTCAAGCCGCGCACCGCAGCGCCGAGGTCGGCGACGTCGCGCCCGGCCCACGGGCTGCCCGGGGCCTCGAGCACGGCCGCGAGCGTCACGCCCTCGGTCGCCGCCGCGGCCTCGAGCAGCGCGCGGCCCATGCGTCCCGCGGCTCCCGCGATGGCCACGCGCATCGCGCTCATCGCACGGTGGGCGCCGGGGGCAGCGGATGCTCCGGCGTGGGCATCGGCGGGTTCGCGTAGCCCTCGAAGCTGTACAGCTTGTCGTTGCGGAAGATCAGGGTGAGGCGCGTGGGCTCGCGCTTCACCTTGCCACGCACGTCGCTGAAGTAATAGTCCCACTGGTCGGCGTGGAAGACGTCGTTCAGCAGCGGCGTGCCGAGCAGCGCGCGCACCTCGGCTTTGGTCATGCCGAGCTTGAGCTTGTCGACCACGTCCTTCGTCACGTAATTGCCCTGCTGGACTTCGATCTTGTACACGCAGCCGGCGAGGCATGCTGCGATGAGGAGGCAGGCGAGAAGTCGCATGGAGGTGGGCAGGAGGCGGTGACCGCGCATTATATCTTTCCGCTGTATGCTTCACGCCATGACCGAACCCAAGGAACTCAAGGGCACCGGCCTGAAGGTGACGGTGCCGCGGCTCAAGGTGCTGGATCTCTTCCAGCACAGCGACAACCGCCACCTGTCGGCGGAGGACGTCTACCGCAAGCTGCTCGACGAGCACTCCGACATCGGGCTGGCGACCGTATATCGCGTGCTCACGCAATTCGAGCAGGCCGGCCTGCTGGTGCGCCATCACTTCGAGGGCGGCAAGGCGGTCTACGAGCTGAACGAGGGTGGCCACCACGACCACCTGGTGTGCTTGCAGTGCGGCCGGGTCGAGGAGTTCTACGACACCGAGATCGAGAAGCGCCAGAACAAGATCGCGCGGGACCGGGGCTTCCAGATCCACGACCACCAGCTGCACCTGTACGCCGACTGCATCAAGCCCCACTGTCCCCACCGGCCGAAGGGTTGAGGCGGTGAAGCGCACGCTGCGCGCGGGCCTCGCAGGCACCTATCGCTACCGGGTGCCCGAGTCGAAGACGGTGCCCCGCATCTACGAGGAGGCGGCCGACTTCCAGCTGATGCCGCGGGTGTTCGCCACCGGCTACCTCGTGGCGCTTGCGGAGTGGGCCTGCATCGAGCTCGTGAAGCCCCACCTCGACTGGCCGCGCGAGCAGACGCTCGGCACGCGCGTGGACCTCTCGCACCTGGCCGCCACGCCGCCGGGCCTCACGGTCGAGGTGCGCGTGCGGCTCGCTTCGGTCGAGGGCCGCCGGCTGGTGTTCGCGGTGAGCGCCCACGACGGAATCGACCCGATCAGCGAAGGAACCCACGAGCGCCACGTGATCCTCGCGCAGCGCTTCGGCGACAAGGTGGCCGCCAAGCGCGCGCGCGCGGGAGTCGGCGCGTGATCGCGCGCGCGCTCGTGGGGGCATTCACGCTCGCGCTGGCGGCGTTCGCCGCGCCGGGCGTTGCCCAGAAGAGCGCGCCGGCCGGGCTGGTCGGAGAGATCCGCGTCGCGCAATTGCCGCCGGAGGCGCGCGAGACCCTCGCGCTCCTGCGGCAGGGGGGTCCGTTTCCCTATGCGCGGGACGGCATCACGTTCGGCAACCGCGAAGGCGCGCTGCCGAGGAAGCGGCGCGGCTACTATCGCGAATACACCGTGAAGACGCCCGGCGTGCGCACGCGCGGCGCCCGGCGCATCATCTGGGGGTCGGGCGGCGAGTACTACTACACGGACGACCACTACAACCACTTCAGGCGCATACGGGAATAGGGGAGGCCATGGCGAACGAGGCGCTCGAGTCCCTGCTGGAGGCCAACCGCGGCGGCGTGTGGTTCCTGCCCGCGCTCGTCGACCCGAAGGCCGTGCAGTCGGCCGCGAAGCGCGCGGGATTCGCCTTCTTCCACGTCGACGGCAGGAACATCGCGCGCAAGGAGCAGCTGCTCAACCACGTGGCGATCGCGCTGCATTTCCCGAAGGACTTCGGCCACAACTGGGACGCGTTCGAGGAATGCCTCACCGACCTGGAATGGGTCGACGCCGACGGCTACGTGATCCTCTACGACCACATCGACGGCCTGCTCGCGGAGCACCCCGACCAGTTCGAGACGCTGGTGGAGATCGTGCGCGACGCGGTCGCCTCCTGGAAGGGGGACGACGTCGCGATGATCGTGCTGCTCTCGGGCGCCAAGGCCCCGAAGGGCGTGGCGAAACTCAAAGCGACGCAGGAGGATTAGGCCCCTTACTCGGGGCCCGCGAGCAGCGAGGCGTTGCCGCCCGCGGCGGCGGTGTTCACGGTGACGGTGCGCTCGGTGGCGAAGCGCGCGAGATAGTGCGGGCCGCCCGCCTTCGGCCCGGTGCCCGACAGGCCTTCGCCGCCGAAGGGCTGCACGCCCACCGTCGCGCCGATCATGTTGCGGTTCACGTACAGGTTTCCCACGCGGGCGCGCGCGCGCACGAATTCCACCGTTTCCTCGATGCGGCTGTGCACTCCGAGCGTGAGGCCGTAGCCCTTGGCATTGATCGCGTCGAGGACCGCGCCGAGCTGCGCCGAGGCGAAGCGCACCACGTGCAGGATGGGCCCGAACACCTCGCGGTCGACCGCCTGCAGGCTCGCGATCTCGTAGGCGCGCGGCGCGAAGAACGTTCCGCCGGGCGCGCCGGGCAGCGCCGCCTCGCACAGCAGCCGCGCCTCGCGATCCATGCGCGCGGCGTGCGCCCCAAGCATCGCCTGCGCCTCGGCGTCGATCACCGGGCCCACGTCGGTGTCCAGGCGCGCCGGGTCGCCCAGGCGCAGCTCCGCGGTCGCGCCCGAGAGCAGCTCGATCACGCGCGGCGCGATCTCCTCCTGCACGCACAGGATGCGCAGCGCCGAGCAGCGCTGGCCCGCGCTGTTGAAGGCCGAAGCAACGACGTCGCCGCACCACCTGCTCCGGGAGCGCGCTCGAATCCACCAGCATCGCATTGAGCCCGCCGGTCTCGGCGATGAAGGGCACGAGGGGGCCCGCGCGGGCGGCAAGCGCGCGATTGATCGCCTGCGCGGTGGCGGTCGATCCGGTAAAGCACACGCCCGCGGCGCGCGGATCGGCAACCAGCGCCGCGCCCACCGTCTCGCCGCGCCCCGGGACGAATCCCAGCGCCTCGGGAGCGATGCCCGCCGCGTGCAGCAATTGCACCGCGCGCCAGGCGATGAGCGGCGTCTGCTCGGCGGGCTTCGCCACCACCGCATTGCCCGCGGCGAAGGCGGCCGCCACCTGGCCCACGAAGATCGCGAGCGGGAAATTCCACGGGCTGATGCATACGAAGGGGCCGCGCCCGGCGAGGAACAGGCGGTTGGTCTCGCCGGTGGGGCCGGCCAGCTCGACGGGAATGGCGAAATCGCGCCGCGCGAGCATCGCGTAGTAACGGCAGAAATCCGCGGCCTCGCGCACTTCACCCAAGCCATCGACCAGGGTCCTGCCCGCCTCGCGCGCCAGCAGCGCGAGCAGCTCGGCGCGCGCATCCTCGATCAGGTCGGCGGCGCGCTCGAGGATCGCCGCGCGCTCCCCGGCCGGGGGAATCCGCGCCCGGCTCGCCGCCTCGAGCGCGGCGCGCGCGAGCGATGCATCGCCCTCCAGGACGCTGCCGATCACGCACCCGCGTGCCGGATCGCGCACCTCGCGCCGCGTGCTTCCCGGCGCCGCGGCGCCCGCCACGATCGGGGCGGCCTGCCAGTCGGTGCGCGCGGCGAACGGCGTGAGCTGCGCCAGCAGCGGCGCCGAAGCCGCTTCATCCGCGAAGGCGAGGCCGCCCGAATTGCGCCGATCCCCGTAGAGCGCCGCGGGCAACGGGATGCGCGGATTGGCCGGCGCTGCCTGGGCGGCGGCGAGCGCGACCGGATCGGCGATCACCGTCTCGATGGCGATCACGGGATCGGCGATGCGGTTGACGAACGAGGAATTGGCGCCATTCTCGAGCAGGCGCCGCACCAGGTAGGGAAGCAGGTCCTCGTGGCTCCCGACCGGCGCATACACGCGGCACGGCATGACCTGCGCCCACCACCTCGTCGTAGAGGTCCTCGCCCATGCCGTGCAGGCGCTGGAACTCGAAATTGCGCGTGTCGCCACCGCGCTCGAGGATGGTGGCGACCGTGTGGGCGTTGTGCGTCGCGAACTGCCCGTAGAAGGCATCGGGGGCTTCCAGCATGCGCCGCGCGCACGCGAGGTACGACACGTCGGTATTGCACTTGCGCGTGTACACGGGATATCCGGCAAGGCCCTGGACCTGCGCGCGCTTCACTTCGCGTGTCCCAGTAGGCGCCTTTCACGAGGCGCACCATGAAGCGGCGGGCGTGGCGCCGCGCGAGCGCCGCGAGCCAGTCGATCACGAACGGCGCGCGCTTCTGGTAGGCCTGCACTGCGAGGCCGAAGCCCTCCCACCCGGCGAGCGCGCGCGACGCGAAGACTCGCTCGACGATGTCGAGCGAAAGGTCGAGCCGGTCGGCTTCCTCGGCGTCGAGCGTGACTCCCACGTCGCCCGCGCGCGCGCGCTCGGCCAGCGACTGCACGCGCGGCACGAGCTCCGCGTGCACCCGCTCGCGCTGCGCGAACTCGTAGCGCGGGTGCAGCGCCGAGAGCTTGATCGAGATTCCCGGGCGCTCGAACACGGTGTCGCGCGGCCCGCGCTCGCCTGCGTGGGCTGCGATGGCGTCGATCGCCTGCTCGTAGGAGGCGAAGTAGCGCTCGGCATCGGCCGCGGTGAAGGCCGCCTCGCCGAGCATGTCGTACGAGTGCCGGTAGCGCGCGTGGGATTCCTCTCGGCTGCGGGCGAGGGCCTCGCCGATCGTGCGGCCCATGACGAACTGCTCTGCCATGAGCTTCATGCCCTGGCGCAACGCCATGCGCACCACCGGCTCGCCGGCGCGGGCCACGAGGCGCGCGAACCAGGCGCCGGCGCCCTGCGCGCCTTCGGGCCCGAGGCCCACCAGGCGGCCGGTGAGCATCATGCCCCAGGTGCCCGCGTTCACGAGCAGCGAGGGGTTGCGTCCCACATGGCGCTCCCAGTCGCCCTGGGAGAGCTTGTCGCGGATCAGCTTGTCGGCCGTGGCGGCGTCGGGGATGCGCAGCAGCGCTTCGGCCACGCACATGAGCAGCACGCCTTCCGCCGACGACAGGTCGTACTCGCGCAGGAAGGACTGCATCCCCGCGTTGGCCGTCTGCTTCGAGCGCACCTTCTCGACCAGGGCACGGGCGCGCTCCTGCACGCGCTGCGCCCGCTCGGGAGCGAGGCGCGCTTGCGCGAGGAGCTCGCCGAGCGCCGCGGCCTCCTCGCGGAGGTAATGCTCGCGCACGCGCTCGCGCAGGGAAGGGACGGGCTGGTCCATGTCGGGGCCGGAAAAACAGGCGCCATTCTACGCGGCCGGTGCGCGCCGGCCGCGGACGCCGCTAGTGCGCGCCGGGCGGCGCCGGCTGCTGGTCGCGGATCTGCGCGCGCACCTCGTCCATGTCGAGCTCCTTGGCCTTCGACACGACCTGCTCGAACGCGCCCTGCGGCAGCGCGCCGGGCTGGGAGAAGACGATGATCTGCTCGCGAAACACCATCAGCGTGGGGATCGAGCGGATCTGGAAGTGCGCGGCGATCTCCTGCTCCTCGTCGGTGTTGACCTTCGCGAACACCACGTCCGGGTGCTGCTCGGCCACCCGCTCGAACACCGGCGCGAAACCCTTGCACGGCCCGCACCACGGCGCCCAGTAGTCCACGATCACGGTGGCGTTGGAAGTCACCACCTGCTCGAAGTTGTCCTTGTTCAGCTCTACGACGGCCATGCATGCCTCCGCGGTTGTGGGTGGGCGCATCGCGCAGCTTGGCCGATTCCGGCCGCCGCGCGCCAATGAAATATTCCAATCCGCCCGATAGGCGCGGGCAATGTCACGACGCCGGGCGCTCCTCGGGCCGGATCGCGAGCGTGATGCGCTCGGTGCGCCGGATCACGTCCAGCCGCGTCTCGCGCACCGCCTCGTGGCCGGTGAGCAGCCGGTGGAGGTCGTCGACCCCGCCGACGGCCTCCTCTCCCAGCCGCACGACGAGGTCGCCCGCGCGCAGCCCCGCGCGATCCGCCGGCCCGCCCGGCTCCACCTGGTGCACGCGCACTCCCGTCTCGCGCGCGAGCCCGAAGTGGCGCACGTAGCGCCGCGCGATGGGCACGCTCTCGCCGGCCATGCCGATGCGCCCGCGCCGCACGCGTCCTTCGGTGACGAGCCAGCCCGCGATGACGCGCGCCGTGTTGGCGCCGATGGCGAAGCAGATGCCCTGCGCCGGGAGGATGACCGCGGTGTTCACGCCGATCACTTCGCCGCGCGAGTTCACGAGGGGCCCGCCCGAATTGCCCGGATTGAGCGCCGCGTCGGTCTGGATCACGTCGTCGATGAGCCGCCCGGCCTGGGAGCGCATCGAGCGCCCCAGCGCGCTCACGATGCCCGAGGTCACGGTGTGCTGGAAGCCGTAGGGACTGCCGATCGCGATGGCCACCTGCCCCACCTCGACCCGGCGCGAGTCGCCCAGCACGCACCAGTCGTCCACCGGCGCGGCGATGCGTATCACCGCGAGGTCCGAGTCGGGATCGTCGCCCACCAGCTGGGCCGCCGTCTCGCGCCCGTCGGGCAGGCTCACGACGAGCGACGATGCCTTCGACGCCACGTGGCTGTTGGTAAGGACATAGCCGTCGGGAGTGATGACGAATCCCGAGCCCGAACCCTGCGCCTTGCCCTCTCGATGAACGCCGATGTGCACCACCGCGGGACGGATGCGGCGCACGGCGGCGGTGACGGAGCGCGAGTACGCGTCGAGGAGATCCGGGTCGCCCGGCGCGGAGCCGGGCACGCTCTCGCCCGGGCCGGCGCCTCCGGCATCGAGTACTGGAAGGATGAAGGGCCGCGAAAGGTCGTTCATGGGCTGCACATGGGGCGGCGCCGGCGCGCTTTCAATGCTCACGCCTCCGCGAGCCACCCCATGCGCCCGGTGCGGAAGGCGATCTCCGCGGCGCGCACCTGCTCGACGCTGTTCATCACGAACGGGCCGTGGAAGACGAGCGGGCCCTCGGCCGGCGCGCCGCCCAGCACCATGATCTCGAGCGGCTCGGCTGCGCGCTGCGACACCCGCAGCATGTCGCCGGCCGCGTCCCAGACTACGAGCACCCCGGCGGCCGCGGCGGTGTCCGCGGCCCCGAACACCCCCTCGCCGCGCACGACGTACGCGCCCGCCTCGTAGCCCTCGGGAATGGCGGCCTCGAAAGTGGCGCCCGGCGCAAGCAAGACGTGCCAGAGCAGCGCAGGCATCAGGGTCTGCGCCGGGCCCTGGGTCGCATCGTGGGTCCCCGCGATCACGCGCACCGTGACCCCCGCGCGCGAGTCCTGCGGAATGTCGGCGGCGTCGATGCGCTGATAGCGGGGCGCGATGGTCTTCAGCTGCCGCGGCAGCGAGGTCCAGAGCTGCATGCCGTGCAGCGTGCGCTCGGCCTCACTTTGCGCCAGCGGCCGCTCGGCGTGCACGATGCCGCGCCCGGCCGTCATCCACTGCGCGCCGAGCGCGCTCACCACGCCCGTGTGCCCGGCGGAATCGCGGTGCTCGTTGCGGCCCGAGAACAGGTAGGTGACGGTCTCGATTCCCGCGTGCGGATGCGGCCCCACCCCGTCCTTGCCGGGGGTCGCGCGAAACGGGCCGAAGTGGTCGAGGAACACCCACGGCCCCACGCTGTGCCGGCCGTGCGCGGGCAGCGCCCGGCGCACGGTGAACGTTCCCACCGGCGCCGTCTGCGACTCGATCACCTCGGCCACGCCGCGCACCCGCGGCGTGCGCCCCTCGAGGACGGCGCTCACTGCCTGTCCACGCTGTAGGCGCCCGGTCCGAAGGCGAACACCATCAGCATCCCGCCCATGATCGCCAGGTTCTTCATGAAGTGGATCTGCATCTGCTGGGCCTGCGCGGGATCGATGCCCCAGAAGCGGTGGAAGATGAGCGTGGTCGGGATGATGAAGAGGAACAGCCACAGCGCCGCCCAGCGCGCCTTCCAGCCGATGGCGAGCAGCAGGCCGCCACCCAGCTCGGTGAGGATGGTGAGCGGCAGCAGCAGGCCCACCATCGGCAGGCCCTTCGAGGCCATGTAGGCAGCGGTTCCCGCGTAGCCGGTGATCTTGCCGAATCCCGCGACGATGAAAATCAGCGCGAGCAGGATGCGGCCGGCGAGCGTCGCCGCGTTGGTGAGGTTCGGATTCATCTCGTTCTCCTGAGGGTTGGTCGATGCTTCAATCGAGGTCGAACAGCAGCAGCTCCGCATCGCGCCCCTTGGCGATGGGAATGGACTTTTCACCCGTGATCTTGATCGCGTCACCGGCCTCGAGGCGCTGGCCGTCGACTTCCGCGCGCCCGCGCACCAGGTGAACGTAGGTGCGCCGGCCGGGCCGCTGCGCGAACTCGACCGCCTCGGCGCCGTCGAGCAGCGCCGCGTACAGATACGCATCCCGGTGCAGGCTCACGGAGCCGTCGCGGCCATCCGGTGAAGCGATGAGGCGCAGCTTCCCGCGCTTCGAAGCGTCGTCGAAATGCTTCTCCTCGTAGCTCGGCGCCACCCCGCGCACCGACGGCTCGATCCAGATCTGCAGGAAATGCACCGGCTCGCGGTCGGATGCGTTGTACTCGCTGTGGCGCACCCCGGTGCCGGCGCTCATGCGCTGCACGTCACCCGGGCGGATCACCGAGCCGTTGCCCATCGAGTCCTGGTGCGCGAGCCCGCCCTCGAGCACGTAGCTGATGATCTCCATGTCGCGGTGGCCGTGGGTGCCGAATCCCTGGCCCGGCTGCACACGGTCCTCGTTGATGACCCGCAGGGGCCCGAAGCCCATGTGCAGCGGGTCGTGGTAATCGGCAAAGGAAAAGCTGTGTTGCGAGCGCAGCCATCCATGGTCGGCCAGCCCCCGCGCGTCGCTGCGACGGATTTCGATCATGCCACTGCTCCTTTCAATGCACAATTGCTGAATGATGAAAACCATAATGGGACGTATAGTTAAGAATTTCTATCGAAATATTTGAATACGTTCGTTCGTATAATTTGAATATGAAGCTTTCGCTCGACGCCCTCCAGGTTCTGGACGCCATCGACCGCAAGGGATCCTTTGCGGCGGCTGCCGACGAGCTGCATCGGGTGCCGTCAGCGGTCACTTACTCCGTGCGCCAACTCGAGGAGGCGTTGGCGGTCGGACTGTTCGACCGCAGCGGCCACCGGGCGGTGCTCACCGAAGCCGGCCGCGAGCTCCTGTCCGAAGGACGGCGCCTGCTGCGCGCCGCCGCGGATCTCGAATGCCGGGTGCAGCAGGTCGCGCGCGGCTGGGAGTCGGAGCTGCGCGTCGCGCTCGACACCATCGTGGGCATCGACCGGATGTTCGGCCTGGTGGAGGAGTTCTACCGGGAGGGCACGGGGACGCGGCTGCGCTTCGCCCACGAAGTGCTCGGAGGCACCTGGGACGCGCTCGCCTCGGGGCGCGCGGATCTCGCTATCGGCGCTCCCGGCGATGCACCCGCCGGACGCAGCTACGCGATGCGCCCTCTCGGGGGCGCGCAAATGCTGTTTGTCGCCGCGCCGTTCCATCCCATCTGCCGCGAACCGCAGCCGCTGCGCGACGAGGCGATCCAGCTGCACCGCGCAGTGAGCATCGCGGACACCTCGCGCCTGTTGCCGCCGCGCACTGCGGGACTGCTGGCAGGGCAAGACGTGCTGACCGTGCCCTCTATGGAGGCCAAGGCCGCGGCCCATGTCGCCGGGCTGGGCGTAGGCTTCCTGCCGCGCTGGATTGCCGAGCGCGAAGCCCTCGCGGGGCGTCTCGTGATCCTGGAGGTGGCGGGGCCGCGGCCGCCGATCGAGCTCGTCGCCGCGTGGCGCCCGGAACAGGCCGGCAAGGCGCTGCAATGGTTCGCCAGGCGCCTCACCGATCCGCTGGTGGCCGCCGAGCTGCTCTCGTCGAGCTACCGGGGCCGCTTCGCGCCCTCGCCCACCGGGCCGCTGCACTTCGGCTCCCTGGTCGCTGCGGTGGCGAGCTGGCTCGACGCCCGCGCTGCCGGGGGCGCCTGGCTGGTGCGCATCGAAGACGTAGACGAGGCGCGCTCGGTCCCCGGGGCGGCCGACCAGATCCTGCACGCACTCGAAGCTTTGCACCTCACGTGGGACGGAGAAGTCGCCTGGCAGAGCAGGCGCACCGATCTCTACGAGACGGCGCTCGATGCGCTGCGCGCACGCGGCGCGCTCTACCGCTGCCGCTGCTCGCGGCGGGAGATTGCCGACTCGGCGCTGCGCGGCATCGAGGGGACGGTCTACCCGGGCACCTGCCGGCGGCGCGCCCCGCCGGCAGGCGACGCCTGCGCCGAGCGCTTCGAGGTGGGCCCGGGAAGCGTGAAGTTCGACGATCGGGTGCAAGGGACCGTGCGCCAGGACGTGGCGCGCGACGTGGGCGACTTCGTGCTGCGCCGGCGCGACGGCCTGCATGCGTACCAGCTCGCCGTGGTGGTCGACGACGCCGAGCAGCGCATCACCGACGTGGTGCGCGGCGCGGACCTGCTGGCATCGACCCCGCGGCAGATCCTGCTGCAGCGCGCGCTGGGCTTCGCAACGCCGCGCTACCTGCACGTGCCGGTGGCAACCGACGCGCGCGGCGAGAAGCTTTCGAAGCAGAACCTGGCGCCGGCGGTGGACGCGAAGGCGGCGGGAGCGCTGCTGCACGCGAGCCTCGGGTTCCTGGGCCAGCCGCGCCCCGGCTCATCGCTCCCGGGCGAGATCCTCGCCGAGGCCGCGCAGCGCTGGGATCCGGCGCGCATCCCGCGCCGGCACGATGCGCCGGCGCCGGTCGGCCCGGCGCCGCCGCGCGCGCCCTAGCAGCGCAGCTCCGCGGCGCCGGAGGCGATGCGCTCGACCGCGCCTGCGCGATCGTGCACGTCGAGCTTCAGGAACAGCTGCTTGATGTGATAGGCCACGGTGTTGCCGGACACGCCGAGGCCGTCGGCGATCTCCTGGTTGCTGCGGCCCTGCGCGATCATGAGCGCGATCTTGCGCTGCTGCGGCGAAAGGGGCAGGCGCCCCATCGCCCGCACGAAGCGCAGGATCATCGGCTCCTGGCGCTGGATGCGAATGCCCACCAGCGCGCCCGCGGCCTCCGGATCGTCGTCGAGCCAATAGGCGCGCAGCACGTGGCGCCCCCAGCGGGTATCCAGCGTCACCACCGGCGGCGCCGCGTCCTCGCCCCGAGTGATCGCCGCGAGCTTGCCGCACAGCGTGCGCAGCAGCTGCGCGGCGCGCTCGTCGGGCGCCGCCTTGACGCTCGCCGGGTTGATGCGCGAGGTGGTCGCGAGCAGCAGCAGGCGCCGGGCCTTCTCGGAGGCGTGGCGAATCGCCCCCGCGCGATCCGTGACCAGCATCGCCTCGTCCTCGGAATCCTGGAACGCGAGTCCGCCCCCTGGTGCCGTGGGCGCATCGCCCACCGCGACGCCGTGGGCCAGGTAGCGGATCACGCTCGCCAGGTCGCTGCGCTCGCGCCCTCCGAAAGCGGGCGCATCGGGCGGGCGGTAGAGCGAAAGCTGGCCGAGCGCCGCGCCCTGCTCGCGCACGATTCCGTAGAGCACGTGGTGCGCCTCGAGGCGGCGCAGGATCTCGTTGTAGTACCCGGTCTTGCGCAGCTCGCCGCTGGCACTCGTCGCGACCACGCCCTCGGGCGCCTGTGCACGTGCGAAGAAGGCCTTGCGAAACGAGCCCTCGCCGCCGTCGTAATAGCGCTCGAAGTAAAGCGACATCACCTCGGGAGGCAGGAGGCGCTCCGCGTACAGGTTGGTCATCTCGCCGCGCGCGTCGACCCAGAAGAACGCGGCCGAGTCGCTCGGCACGAGCTCGCGCAGCGTGGGCAGCAGCGACGCGACGAGCAGCTCCCCCGGCAGCCCCAGGCAGCAGAGCTGGCGGATGCGCGCGCGCACCGACGACTGCTTCATCGCCGAGCGCCCGCCGCAGGGAAATCGAGCAGGCGGTAGGCCCGCATCGGCCGCTTGAAGCCGTGCAGCGCCACCTCGCCCAGGTCGTCGGCATACACGCCATCCTCGACCTCGGCGAACACGCGCTGCGAAGCGAGGATCTCGCCCGGCCTCGGCCAGGTCGCACAGGCGCGTGGCCAGGTTGGTCACGGTGCCGATCGCGCCGTAGTCGATGCGGCCCTCGAAGCCGATGCGCGCCGACCGTGGCGTAGCCCTGCGCGATGCCGATGCCCAGGCCGAGGTCGAAGCCGCGCTTCTTCCACTGCGCCGCGAGCTTGAGCGGCGTCCTCCTGCATCGCCAGCGCCATGCCGCACCGCGCGCCGCGCCGGCTCGTGGATCGGCACCGGATCGTTGAAGAACACCATCATGCCGTCGCCGGTGAAGCGCTCGAGCGTGCCCTCGTACTCGAGGATGCGCCGGCCCATCGCGCGCGTGGAACTCGGCCAGCACCGCCATCACCTCCTCGGGCTCGGCCGGTCTCGGCGAAGGCGGTGAAGCCGCGCAGGTCGAGGAAGACCACGGTGATCTCGCGCCGGTGGCTCTCCAGCGGATCGTCGGCGCCGCCGGCGACGATGAGCTCGGCCAGCTGCGGCGAGAAGAAGCGCTTCAGCCGCTGCAGCTTCTCGAGCTGCGCGCACCTGCTCGGCCACGCGCTGCTCGAGCGTGCGGTTCCAGGCCGCAAGCTGCTCGGCCTGGCGCTGCACCGTCTCGTACAGGCGCCTGCATGCGCAGCAGCGAGCGCACGCGCGCCAGCAGCTCCGGCGGGTTGAGCGGCTTGGAGAGGAAGTCGTCCGCGCCGGCTTCCAGGCCGTGGACGCGCTCCTCGCGATCGTCGAGGGCGGTCACCATCACCACCGGCAGCATCGCCAGCGCCGGATCGGCGCGCATCGCGCGGCACACCTCGTAGCCGCTCATGCCGGGCATCAGGACGTCGAGCAGCAGCAGGTCGGGTACCCGCGTGCGCAGGCGCGCGAGCGCCGCCGCGCCGCCGGAGACCGCCTCGACGTCGTAGCCGTGGAACCCGAGCAGGTCCTCGAGCAGCTTCACGTTGGCCGGATTGTCGTCGACGACCAGGACGCGTTCCTGCGCGCCGTGGGCCACGGCGGCGGTCGGGGAATCGGCTGCGGCGCTCACGTGGGAGCCTGCGCGAGGAGTCTTTGCAAGGTGTCGAGCAATTCGCGGATGTTAACGGGTTTCGCGACGTAGGCGTCGAATCCGGCGGCGAGGATCTTGCGCCGGTCCTGCTCCATCACCGAGGCGGTCACCGCAAGCACGGGGATCGCCGGCGCGGCGCACGCGCGCAGCGCGGCGAGCACCTCGAAGCCGCTGATGCCGGGCAGCTGGATGTCGAGCAGCGCGGCATCGGGCACGGTGGCGCGGGCGCAGCGCAGCCCCTCCTCGCCGCTCGCCACCGCGGACACCTCGTAGCCGTGGTAGCCGCAGCACGTCGGCGAGCAGGCGCCGGCTCTTCTCGTCGTCCTCGACCACCAGGATGCGGCTAGCCATGGGGAGCGGGCGGCACCGGCCGCGGGAAGCGCGCGGTGAAAGCGGCGCCGCGGCCCGGGTCGCTCTGCACCGTGAGGGTCCCGCCGTGCGCCTCCACCAGCCGGCGCGACAGCGCAAGGCCCAGCCCGGTCCCCTCCTGCCGCGCCTCCTCGCCGGTAAGGCCCAGCTGGTGGAACGCCGTGAAGATCTTCTCCTGCTCGCCCGGCGCGATGCCCACGCCGGTGTCGGACACGGTGACGAGCAGCCAGTCGCCCTCGGTGCGCGCCGCGACGCGCACCGAGCCGCCGGCCGGCGTGAACTTCACGGCGTTGGACAGCAGGTTCAGCACGACCTGCTTGAACTTGCGCTCGTCGGCGAGGCCACGTCGCCCACGTCCTCGAACACGTGGGAGTCGAGCTGCAGGCGCTTGCGCTGCGCCCGCTCGCGGATCAGCGTGCAGCAGTTGTCGATCGCGGCGCGCACCGAGAAGTCGTGCAGGTCGAGCTCCATGCGGCCGGCCTCGACCTTGGACAGGTCGAGGATGTCGTTGATGAGCGAGAGCAGGTGCTGGCCGGAGGCGTAGATGTCGCGCACGTACTCGCCCTGCTTGTCGTTCAGCTCGCCGAACATGCTGCTCCGTGCAGCACCTCGGAGAAGCCGATGATGGCGTTCAGCGGCGTGCGCAGCTCGTGCGACATGTTGGCGAGGAACTCGCTCTTGTGGCGGTTGGCCATCTCGAGCTGCGCCGTCTTCTCCGCGACCTTGCGCTCGAGTCCCGTGGTGTAGTCCTGCAGCTGGTCGGCCATGCGGTTCAACTCGTTGGCGAGCGACTCGATCTCGTCGCCGGTGGAGATGCGGATGCGCGCGGTGAGGTCGCCGCCCGCGAGCTTCTCCGCTCCCCCGCGCAGCTCGAGGATCGGGCGCGCCAGCCGGCGGGCGAGCAGGTAGCTCGCCGCGAGCGCGGCGAGTACGCCGCGCGCCCATCACCCAGAGCGTGCGGAAGAGGGACTGGTACAGGGGCTCGAGCACCTCGGCGCGCGGCTGCTCGGCGACGACCAGCCACTGCGTGGACGGGATGAGCGCGGCCGACAGCATCATCTCGGTGCCTTCGAGGCCGCGCCCGGGGAACATCCCCACCACCTGCTCGCCGCTGCGCCGCAGCTCGTCGCGCAGGTGCTGCAGCGCGCCGTACGAGGACAGGTCCGGGCGGCGGAGCACGAGGCCCAGGTCGGGATGGGCGACCAGGTGGTTCTCGCTGTCCACCGCGTACACGCGGCCGCGCCGCCCGATGGTGATCTGGCTCACCACGTCGCCCACGAATTTCAGGTTGAGCTCGGCGAGCGTCACGTCGCCGCGCCCGCCCGCGTCGCGCACCGCGAGCGTGAGGTACGGCACCGAGCCCTCGCGGAAGAACGCCGGGCTGTAGTAGGCCGCGTGCTCGCGGGCGTGCTGGAAGATGCTCGACCCGCTCAGGTCGCGCCCGCTGTCGATCTCGTCGAGCTCCGAGCGCGAGGCACGCAGCCGCTCGCGTCCGTCGGGGCCCACGTCGCGCACTTCCGAGATCGCGGGCGCGTATTTCATCGCGCGATGGTATTCGTCGCGCCGCTCGCTCATCTGCAGCAGCCCGCTCGACCACGGCAGGCCGCTCACCTGCACCACCTGGCGCTCGATCGCGGCAAGATACTGCTCGATGCGCCCGGCGGCGGCGCTCACCTCCGCGCGCTGGACCTGCGCGGCGGCCTGCAGGCTTTCGCGGTAGGTGAACGCCATTTCGAACAGGCCCTCGATCACCAGCGCGCCGCCCACCAGCCCCATGAGCACCGCGGCGTACTTGCGGAACAGCCGGTACCTCACCGGCACGCGAATCTCCGGGGCGCGCGCCGCCGCCCGCTATGGCGTGGCGTCGGCACCGTAGAAGTCCGTGGCAAGCATCAGGATCTTGCGCGACGGCGGCGGCGCGATGCGGGCCCAGGCCGCGGTGTTCACCGCGAACCGGAAGCTCTGCGGCCTTTCCACCGGCAGGTCGCCGACCGGGAAGCCCTGCAGCACGCTCTCGGCCATGCTGACCACGCGCTGCGACGGATCCTCGAACGAAGCCGAGTACGACATGAGGCCGCCCAGGCGCACGCAGCGCTCGGAGCCGTAGATGGCCGGCTTGCGGGTGGCCCCGAGCAGGGCCACGACCTCGCGCGCGTAGCGGAACGTCGCGGTGCCCTGCGGCACGATCCAGGCGTCGACGGTCGCCGCCGCGGGCTGCACGAGCGCGCGCTGCAATTCCGCCACGTCCTCGAAATGCACGCGCTCGATCCCGATGCCCAGCGGACCGCGCGCGGCCTCGGCGAGGGCGCCGAAAGAGTCCGAGGTGAACAGGCCGCGGTCGCCCACGACTCCCACGCGCCGGATCGCCGGAAAGGTGCGCTTGAGCAGCTCTAGCTGCTTGTGCGCCACGGGAACGTGGAACGAATATCCGGAGATGTTTGCGCGCGGCCGCGACTCGCTGGACACCAGGTTCGCCTGGATCGGGTCGGCCATCGTCACGAACAGGATCGGGACCGCCTCGGTAAGCTCGCGCAACGCGTACACCATGTCGCTGGTGGGCGAGATGATGAGCGCAGGACGCTCCGCGACGATGCGCCGGGCCGCCGCCGCGACCGCAGCGCGGGAGAGGACATCGACGACGCGCACCGAGACCTCCGATCCGGTCTCGAGGGCGAGGCGGCGCGCGAGGCCCGCCACCTCGATGGGTCCGGGCGGCTGCGGGCTCACGATGATCACGCGCTTGCGCGCCGCCGCGGCACCCGGCCCTTCCGGGGCGCAGCCGGTAGCGAGGGCTGCCGCCAACGCGACAGCAAGGCTGCATGCGAGGAGGTTTCGCACCAAGACTCCCGGGTACGTCCAGCGAACTCGCCGTGGAGGCGTAGTGTGTCACGGGGCCGGGGTCGATGCACCCGCGATTCCCCACCCCCGCGGGTGGGGACGGCCGCCGCGCGCGCTCCTATGCTCCGGAAATGCGCACCCGCTTTCCCCTGCAGGCCCGCCTGGATCCCGCCGCCCGCGCCGCCGGGCCGCCGGGATTCACGCTGCGGCCCGCGTCCACGCGCGAGGATTGGCTCGTGGTCCACGCGCTGCGCCTGGCCGCGCTCCTGGGCCACGGCGACCTCGGCGCCCACTCGGGAGCGGGCTATGCGGATGCGCACGACACGGCCGCCAACGCCGTGACGTACCTGCTCGCGCGCGACGGCAGGCCGGTCGCCTCGACGCGCTCGAGCGCGCGCAGCGCCTCGCGGCCATGGCTGCTGCCCGCGATGCAGACCTTCGACGCGCCGATGCGGGCGGCGATCGGCGCCGACGCCACGGTGATCGAGGCGAGCCTCACCGTGATCGAGCCTTCGGCGCGCGTCGACGGCAACGTCGCGCTCTTCCACCTGTTCAAGGCCCACATGCTGGCGTGCGCGGTGCGCCGCGCCGATTGGCTCGTGAGCGCGGTGCGCGAAGCGCAGATCGGCTATTACCGGCGCATGTTCAACATGGAGATACTCAGCGGAGCGGAGAGCGTGGCCGGCGTGGCGCTGCCGCGCGTGCTCATGGGGTTGCGCTACCGCGAGCAGTCCGCGCTGCTGTTCAAGCGCTTCCCGGTGCTCGCGGTGAGCGAGGCCGATGAGCGCCGCTTCGCCGCGACCGGCGAGATCCGGTTCCAGGCCGAGCGCGGGGCGGGCGGCGCGGCGAAACGCGAGCCACCGGGCCACGCCCTCGCGCGCGAGTGACCCTCCGCAGGCGCACCGCGCCGGCCTCGCTCAGAACCCGATCGCGCACCCGTCCTTGCGATGGTCGGAGGCGGCGCAGTAACCGTCGTCGAGGCGATGCACGAGCTGCGCGCCGCCGAAGCCGAACTGCGGCCGGTCCGACGGCACGACGCGATGTCCGCGCCTCACCAGCTCCTCCTTGACCGCTGCGGGTACC
Source organism: uncultured beta proteobacterium (assembly GCA_963758215.1). Taxonomy (GTDB): domain Bacteria; phylum Pseudomonadota; class Gammaproteobacteria; order Burkholderiales; family Usitatibacteraceae; genus Usitatibacter. The sequence continues at coordinate 68,148 of CAVWUN010000008.1, forward strand.
CGGTCCTCGACGCTCACGCTGAAGTCGGGATTCACGATCCAGCGCGCGCCATCGGAGCAGGCCTGCGGGTTCTGCTTGTAGTCGACGAGGCGCACGATCACCTGGATGTGGCCCTGCGGCTGCATGTTGCCGCCCATCACCCCGAAGCTCATCACCGGCTCGCCGTCGCGCGTGAGGAATCCGGGAATGATGGTCTGGAACGGGCGCTTGCGCGGACCCACCTGGTTCGCGTGGCCCGCCTCCAGGCTGAAGCCCGTGCCGCGGTTCTGCAGGCTGATGCCCGTCCCCGGGACGACCACGCCCGATCCGAAGCCCATGTAGTTCGACTGGATGAACGAGAGCATCATGCCGCGCTCGTCGGCCGTCGCGAGGTAGACGGTGCCGCCGCCCCTCGGGATGCCCGCGGCGTGATTCTGCGCGCGCTTCATGTCGATCGATTTCGAGCGCGCGGCAAGGTATGCGTCGTCGAGCATCTGCGCCGGCGTGACCTGCATGGCGCCCGGGTCGGCGACGTTGCGCCACGCATCGGCGAGCGCGAGCTTCATCGCCTCGATCTGCACGTGGATGCTGTCGGCCGAGTCGGGCGGCAAGGACGCGACGTCGTGGTGGCGCAGCATGCCGAGCGCCGCGAGCGCCGCGATGCCCTGCCCGTTCGGCGGCATCTCGTGCAGGCGATAGCCGCGGTACTCGACACTGATCGGCTCGACCCAGTCGCAGCGATGCTCGGCGAGATCCTCCCGCGTCATCGCGCCTTCGTCGGAGCGGCTGGCGAGCGCGATGCGCTCGGCGAGCGGCCCGCGGTAGAAACTCTCGCCCTTCGTGGCCGCGATGTCCTCGAGCGTCTCCGCCTGCTGCGGGCAGTAGAAGCGCTCGCCGGCGAACGGCGCGCGATCCTTCGGCAGGAAGGTCCAGCAGAACTCCGAGAAGGCCTTGAACGTGGGCGCCTGGCGCGCCCAGCTGAGCGCCGTGATCGGCGAGACCATGAAGCTCTCGCGCGCATAGCGGATCGCCGGCTCGAAGAGCGCCTCGAACGGCAGCTTGCCATAGCGCTTGGAAAGCGCGACCCACGCCGAAACGCACCCGGGAACCGTCACCGAATCCCAGCCCAGCACCGGCATCGCCGCGCGCCCCGCGAAGCGTTCCGGCGTCCAGCCCGCGGGTGAGCGGCCCGAGGCGTTCAGGCCGACCAGCCGCTGGCCGTCCCAGAGGATCGCGAACGCGTCGGAGCCGATGCCGTTCGAGGTCGGCTCGACCACCGTGAGCGTGATCGCCGCGGCGAGCCCCGCATCGACGGCGTTGCCGCCGCGGGCGAGCATCGAAAGGCCCGCCTGGGCAGCGAGCGGCTGCGAAGTGGCCACGACGTTCTTCGCCAGCACGGGCATGCGCTGCGACGGGTAGGGGAATTCCCAGGAAAACATCGATCGCTCCGGCTGGCGGTCCGGTGGACAGGGCAGCGCCAATGGTAGCATCGGAAAAAAGGGGAGGACCCATGACCCGCGAGATCTCGGCGCTCGTGTTCGATGCGTACGGCACGCTCTTCGACGTGCATTCGGTCACCCGCCTCGCCGACTCCCTGTTTCCCGGCCGTGGTGCGGCAGTGTCGGCGACCTGGCGCGTGAAGCAGCTCGAATACACGTGGCTGCGCACGCTCATGGGCCGCTACGAGGACTTCGCGCGCGTGACCCAGTCCGCGCTCGAATGGACGCTCGAGTCGCTGGCCATCGAGCCGAACGAGGAAGCGGTGCGCGCGCTGCTCGACGAATACCGGCGCCTGGCTGCGTTTCCCGAGGTGCCCGCCCTGCTCGAGCGGCTCGCGGGGACGCGGGCGCTCGCGATCCTGTCCAACGGCCATCCCGAGATGCTCGACGCCGTGGTGGACCACGCGGGACTGCGGCCGCATTTTCGCGGCGGCGTGCTGAGCGTGCACCCGGTGCGCCGCTTCAAGCCCGACCCGGCCGTGTACCGCATCGCCGAAGAGGCCCTCGGCGTGCCGCGCGCGCTGCTGGGCTTCGTCTCGTCGAACGGCTGGGACGTGGCAGGCGCCAAGGCGTTCGGCTTCCAGGCGTTCTGGGTGAACCGCGCCGGCGCGAGCGTCGAGCGCCTCGGCGTACGGCCGGATGCGACGGTAAGGAACCTGGCGGAGCTCGAGGCGCTGATCGCCTGAATTCACAACGCCCGCGCGACCGCCTTCCCGACCTCGACCGTCGTCGCGCCGCCGCCGATGTCGCGCGTGCGCGGACCGTCGCGCAGCACCGCCTCGATCGCCCGCACGACCGCCTCCGCCGCGTCCGGGTGCCCGAGGTGCTCGAGCATCATCGCGCCCGACCAGATCTGGCCGATCGGATTGGCGATGCCCTTGCCGGCGATGTCCGGCGCCGAGCCGTGGACCGGCTCGAACATCGACGGGAACTTCGCGCTCCGGATTCAGGTTGGCCGACGGCGCGATGCCGATCGTGCCCGTGCACGCCGGGCCCGAGGTCCGAGAGGATGTCGCCGAACAGGTTCGAGCCGACGACGACGTCGAACCAGTCGGGATGCTGCACGAAGTGCGCGGTGAGGATGTCGATGTGGTACTGGTCGGTGCTCACGTCGGGATATCGCGCGGCCATCGCCTTGACGCGCTCGTCCCAGTACGGCATCGTGATCGTGATGCCGTTCGACTTCGTCGCCGAGGTCAGGTGCTTCTTCGGCGCGGCTGCGCGCGAGCTCGAAGGCGTAGCGCAGGATGCGATCGACGCCGCGCCGCGATGAAGATCGACTCCTGCGAGCACGATCTCGTCGCTCGGTGCCGTCGAAGACAGCGCCCGCCCATCGACGAGTACTCGCCTTCGGTGTTCTCGCGCACGATGATCATGTCGATGTCGCCGGGCTCGCGCGCCGGCGAGCGGCGACGCGATGCCCGGCATCAGGCGCACCGGCCGCAGGTTCACGTACTGCTGGAAGTCGCGGCGGATCGGGATCAGCAGGCCCCACAGCGAGACGTGGTCGGGCACGCCCGGAAAGCCGACCGCGCCGAGGAAGATCGCGTCGTGGCCGCGGATCTGCTCCAGCCCGTCGTCGGGCATCATCGCGCCGTGCTCGCGCGTAGTACTCGCAGCTCCAGGGAAATGCGTCCCACTCGAAGCGCGAAGCCGAACTTGCGCGCCGCCGCGTCGAGGACGCGAATGCCCTTCGGGCACGACCTCCTTGCCGATGCCGTCGCCGGGGATCACCGCGATGCGATGTCGTCTTCATGCTCCTCCGGATTCGGTTGCACGAAGAAGCGCTCGAGCTCTTCGGCCAGCGAGGTCGCGGGACTTCCTCGGGAAGTAGTGGCCCGCAGGGCAGCGCTGCGCCGCTGCACATCGTCGGCCACGCTCGCGCCATTCGTCGAGCGGCCGTGAAGCAGCGTTCGACCACGCCGTGCGCGCCCCAGAGCGCGAGCAGCGGGCAGCGCGAGCGCGCGCCCGCCGTCGCGATCGGCGCGGTCGTGCTCGAGGTCGATCGAGGCGGCCGCGCGGTAGTCCTCGCAGCTCGCGTGCACCATGCCCGGCGTGAAGCAGCGCACGTACTCGGCCCAGCGCCTCGGGCGCGAAGGGCGCCAGCCCGGCGCTGCCCGCTAGCCCATCTTCGCGGGCAGGCACGAACTCCGGATCGTCGCCGATCATGCGCTCGGGCACCGGCGCGGGCTGGATCAGGAAGAACCAGTGCCAGTAGGCGCGCGCGAACGCCTCGTCGGTCTGCTCGTACATCGCGAGCGTCGGCGCGATGTCGAGCACCGCGAGCCGTCGCACGCGGCGCCGGGTGGTCGACCGCCAGGCGATGCGCCACGCGCCCGCCGCGATCGTGGCCCGCGAGCAGAAGCGCTCGTGGCCGAGCGCGGCGCATCAGCGCGACCTGGTCGAGCGCCATCGCGCGCTTGCGAATATGTGCGCGTGGTCGGGCGTGCTCGGCGGGCTTGCCCGAGTCGCCATAGCCGCGCAGGTCGGAGGCGCACGACGGTGAAGCGCTCGGCCAGCCGCGGCGCGACGCGATGCCAGATGGCGTGGGTCTGCGGATAGCCGTGCAGCAGCAGCAGCGCGGGCGCGGCGCGGCGCGGCCCGACCACGGCGTGGATGTCCGCGCCGGACGTGCGCACGAGCTCGCGGCGAAAACCGGGAAAGACCATCGCGCTATCCTCGCACGTCCGCACCGCCGGCCGCGAGCGCGGCACGCAGCTCGGCCTTCACGACCTTGCCGTAGTGGTTCTTCGGCAGGCGCGCCACGAAGCGATATTCGCTTCGGCCGCTTGAAGCGTGCGATGTGCGCCAGGCAGAGCGCGTCGAGCTCGCGCCGCCGCGGGTGCCGCACCGCGCGCACCACGAAGGCCACCACCGCCTCGCCCCATTCGCCATCGGGGCGCCCACGACGGCGACCTCGGCGACACCGGGTGCGTGCAGCAGCACCTCCTCGACCTCGCGCGGATAGATGTTGGAGCCGCCGCTGATGATGAGGTCCTTGCTGCGGTCCTTGAGCGTGAGGAAGCCGTCGCCGTCGCAGGCTCCCACATCGCCGGTGAACAGCCAGCCGTCGCGCAGCGCGGTCGCGGTCGCCTCGGGATTGCGCCAGTAGCCCGCCATCACGACGTCGCCGCGCACGCAGACCTCGCCGACCTCGCCCACGGGCAGCACGCGGCCTTCCGCGTCGCACACCGCACCTCGACCGCGGTCTGCGGCAGTCCCACAGACGCGATGCGCTCCAGGTGGCGCGGATGGTCGCGCTCGGCGTGGTGGCGCTTGGACAGGGCGGTAATCGTCATCGGGCTTTCGCCCTGGCCGTAGATCTGCGCGAGCCGCGGCCCGAGTGCCTGCATCGCCAGGCGCAGGTCGGCGACATACATCGGGCCGCCGCCGTATACCAGGGTCTGCAATCCGCTCGCGCCCGCGCCCGACCCCGCTGCGGCCTCGGCGAGGCGCTTGACCATCGTGGGCGCGGCGAACAGCGACACCTTCGCGTGCGCTCCGAGGAGCGCGAGCGTCTCGGCCGGGTCGAATCCTCCGCTCTCCGGCACGACCTGCGCCGCGCACTTGGCGAGGTGCGTGAAGGTGTAGAGGCCCGACCCGTGGGACATGGGAGCGGCGTGCAGCAGGCGGCCGTCGTGCGCCACGTCGTCCACGTCGCAGAAATAGGAGAGCGTCATCTGCGCGAGGTTGCGGTGCGACAGCATCGCGCCCTTCGGGCGCCCGGTGGTGCCGCTGGTGTAGAACAGCCACGCGAGCGCCCCCGCCTCGACGCCGGCGGGCAACATCGCGTGCGGTGCGGCGAGCCCGGCCAGCTGGCGCGGGTCCTCGATCGTGAGCCGCGCGCCGGAATCCTCGACGATGTACGCGACTTCCTTCGCGTGCAGCTTCGCGTTCACCGGGACGGCGGCGAGCCCCGCCCACCAGATGGCGTACATCGCCTCGAGGTACTCGGGCGCGTTCTTCATCAGGATCGCCACCCGCTCGCCGGGCGCCAGCGCGAGGCGCTCGCGCAGCCCCGCGGCAAGCCGGCCCACGCGCCCGGCAAGCGCGCCGTAGGTGGCCCACGGCCGCGCGCCATGGAAGATCGCCGTGCGCCCGGGGTCGGCGCGCGCGGCGCGATCCAGCCATCCGGCGACGTTCATGGCGCGGCTGCGGTGCGGTAGGGCATGACGCCGTTCATTCTGCCGAGGCCCGGTAAAATGCCCTTTTCCGCCCGAGGCAATGCGGCGCCCATGACCACCATCGTCGTCGTGCGCAAGGATAACGTCGCGGTGATCGCCGCCGACTCGCTCACCACCTTCGGCACCACCCGGCTCGCGCCGGCCTACGACCGCAGCCCCCAGAAGGTGAGCGCCTACGGGGATTCGTTCATCGGCGTGGCGGGCAGCGCCGCGCACCAGCTGGTGCTCGAGAACGTGCTCGCGCGCACGCCCAACCTCGGCTTCCACGGCAGGGCGCAGATCTACGAGTCGTTCCGCAGGCTCCACCCGGTGCTGAAGGACGAGGCATATCTCAACCCGAAGGAGGAGGAGGACGATCCGTACGAGTCGAGCCAGATGACGGTGATGGTGGCCAATCCGTCGGGCATTTTCGCCGTGTATTCGATGCGCGAGGTGTTCGAGTTCGACCGCTTCTGGGCGATCGGCTCGGGACGCGACTTCGCCCTCGGGGCGATGTACGCGATCTACGAGCGCACGCACACCGCGGCCGCGGTCGCCGAGGCGGGCGTGGCCGCCGGGGCCGAGTTCGACACCGGCACCGCGCCGCCCATCGCGCTGCACGAGGTCCGGCTGGCGCGCTGATGCGCATCGACAAATGGCTCTGGGCGGCGCGGTTCTACAAGACCCGCAGCGGCGCGGCGCAGGCGATCGCCGCGGGACACGTCACGGTAGAGGGCGAGCGCGCCAAGCCGGCGCGCAGCCTGCGGATCGGCGATCGGGTCGTGGTGCGCCGCGCGCCCTTCGAGCACGCCGTGATGGTCAGGGCGCTCGCCGAGCGCCGCGGCCCCGCGCGCGAGGCGGCGGCCCTCTACGAGGAGAGCGCGCAGAGCCGCGCGCAGCGCGCCGCGCTCGCCGCGCAGATGAAGGCGCAACCGCTGCCGCGCTTCGCGGGCAGGCCCACCAAGAAGGCGCGCCGCGATTACGAGCGCTGGCGCGACCGCCCGGAAGGGGAGTGAGGCCGCGGTGAGCGCGCCCGTTGCATCCGATACGCTGCCCTTCGTCCAGGCGCTGCGCGCCTCGCACGCGCTCTTCGCGTGCATCGTCGTCGTGCACACCATCGGATTCATCCTGCTCGTGGGCTCGGTGTTCTTCTTCGACCTGCGCGTGCTCGGCGCGGCCCGACGCATGTCGGTGCGCGCGCTCGCCGGCCTGCTGCTGCCCTGGAGCTGGGCTTCTCTCGTCCTGATCGTGCCGACCGGGCTCGCCATGTACGCGGCGCACGCCGACGAGCTCCTGGGCAGCCCGGTCTTCAAGCTGAAGATGGCCCTCATCCTGGCCGCGGGCATGAACGCGGCGTACTTTCTCACCGGTCCCTACCAGAGCGTGAAGGCGTGGGACGTGGACGCCCGGGCGCCGCTCGACGCGCGCCTCTCGGCGCTCGCCTCGCTCGTGCTCTGGGCGGGCGTGATCGTGTGCGGGGGGCTGATCGCCTACCGCTGAGGCTACGGCGTGAGGCGCTCCACCCGGCGCACCCCGCAGCAGCCGTCGGGCTTCACCAGCAGGACCTCGCCCTGCCCGATGCCATGGCCGGCCAGCGCGGCGATATTGGCGTTGTGCGTGATCATCACGACGTTGCCGTGCAGGTCGCGGCTCGAGTAGTTGCCGATGCGCTTCCTCACGCGCTCGGTCGCGTCGGCCCCGCGCGCGGGATCCGCGCCGAAGGCGGCGAGCGCCGTCCACTCGTCGTAGCGCGCGAAAGCGGCGAGCGCGCTCGCGCGGCAATCGCAATCGGGTCCGGCGTACACGCGTGCGATGGGAATGCGCTCGGCACGCAGGCGCTCGCCGACGCGGCCGAGCTCGCCGCTGCGCACCAGCAGGACCAGCCCGCCGCGGCGCAGGCGCGACCACGGCGACTCCGCGCACCACGCATTGCCCCACGCGCCGAACGCGAGGCCGGCCAGCAGCAGCGCGCGGCGGGTCGCGGTCCGGCTCGGCATGGCGCCGGGCGCTAGACCTTCACCGCGGGATTCAGCGCGTAGCGGCCGGTGATCGAGGCCTGCGCGAGCACGTGGCCCTGCACTGCCTTGCGCACGTCCGAGCCATGGAACGCGCCCTCGACCGGCAGGCGCGCGACGTCGAGCGCATACACGGTGAAGACGTAGCGGTGGGGCAGCTCGTCGTTCCACGGCGGGCACGGGCCGTCGTAGCCGTAGTAGTCGCCCGTCATCTGCGCATCGGAGGCGAACCATGCGGTGTAGTCGTTGATGCCCTGGCGCGCGCCGTGCGGCGCCTCGGGCCCGGGCTTGCCGCGCGCGCTGACGCTCGACGAGAACTCGCCCGCGGCCACCACCCGGATCGCCGCGGGCAGGTCCACCAGCACCCAGTGGAAGAAATCCACGCGCGCCAGCGAGGCGGAGACCTTGCGGCCTTCCTGGTTCACGTCGTCGCCCTTGCTCGGCACGTCGGGATCGTGGCAGATGATCGCGAACGACTTGGTGCCCGCGGGAGCGTCGCTCCACGCGAGGTGGGGGTTGCGGTTGCCGGAAAGCGTGACGTGGGTCTTCGGATCCGGCGCGCAGAAGGCGAATTGCGCGGGTATCGCGCCGCCGTCGGCAAAGCTCGAGCTGGAGAGCTTCATTGGCTGGATCCCTGCTGGAGAATCCTGAGGAGCTCGACCTCGAAGACGAGCGTGGCATTGGGCGGAATCTTCGGCGGCGCGCCGCCCGGGCCGTAGGCCTTGTTGGCGGGGATGACCAGCAGGCGCTTGCCGCCCGCGCGCATGCCGATGAGGCCCTCGTCCCAGCCGCGGATCACGTGCCCCGCGCCGACCACGAAGCCGAACGGCGTGGCGCGCCCGCGCGAGCTGTCGAACTCCGCGCCCTTGAGATCCTTCGCGCAGCCGTCGTAGAGCCAGCCCGTGTAGCCCACCAGCACCGCGGCGCGGAAGCGCACCGGCTCGCCCGCGCCCGGCTCGAGGTCCTTCGTGACCAGCTCGTTCGGCGGCGCCTTGCACTCGGGCGAGGCGGCGGGCGCCGCGGCGGCCCGGGAGGGCGCCGGCGTGGTGGTGGCGCAGCCCGGCAGGACGGCGGCGATGGCGAGGGCGGCGGCGAAAGCGAGCGGGAATTTCACGGAAGGCTCCTGGTGGGTTCGATGGGAAACGGTTCAGCGGCCCCGGGCGACACCTTCGCGGCGCGGGTCGGCGCCGCCCTCCAGGACTGCGCCCACGCGGCGCACGCCCTGAATGCCGCTGGTCATGTCGATGATGCGCACGTCGTGGCCCATCGCCTTCAGGGCAGGCACGATGCCTTCGAGCGCGGTGCCTTGCTCGATTTCGGTGGGGCCGCCGCGGCTGTCGAAGTTGGGAAGCGACGCGGCCGCCTGCAGGTCCAGGTTCCAGTCGAGCACTCCGACGAGCGCCTTCACCACATAGCCGATGATGAGGCTGCCGCCCGGGCTGCCGACGGCCATGTCGAGCGCGCCGTTCGCCCGGTCGAAGACCAAGAAGGGCGCCATCGAGCTGCGCGGCCGCTTGCCCGGGGCGACGCGATTGGCCACCGCGCCGCCCTGTTCCACCGGCAGGAAGTTGAAATCCGTGAGCTCGTTGTTGAGCAGGAAGCCGCGCACCATGATGCGGCTGCCGAAGAACGCCTCGATGGTGGTGGTCATCGAGACCGCGTTGCCCTCGCGATCGACGATGGAGATCTGCGTGGTGCCCGGGATCTCGTCGACCACGTCCTGCTCGAAGGCGGTCTGCGCGCCGGGCGGCGTCCCGGGGCTCGCCTTGGCCATCGCGTGCTCGGGGCGGATCAGCTGCGAGCGCTGCGCGAGGTAGGCCGGGTCGAGCAGCCCGTCGACCGGCACGTCGACGAAGCGATCGTCGGCAACGTACTTGCCGCGGTCGGCGAAAGCGAGTCGCTCGGCCTCCGTGATCAGGTGCACGGCGGCGGCGGAATCGGGGCGCATCGCCGCCAGGTCGAAGCGCTCGAGCATGCCCAGCACCTGCAGCACCGCGATGCCGCCCGAGGAGGACGGCGGCATGCCGCACAGCTTCCACGCGCGGTACGGACGGCACAGCGCATCGACGTCACGCACGCGGTAGCCGGCGAGGTCCTCGAGTGAAAGCGTGCCGGGGTTGCGATGGCTGCGCACCGCGGCCACGATGTCGCGCGCGATGTCGCCTTCGTAGTACGCGTCCGCGCCGCGCGCGGCGATGGTGCGCAGCGTTGCCGCGAATTGCGGGTTGCGGATGATCGTCCCTACCGCCCTGGGCCGGCCGTCGGCGTCGAAGAAATAGGCGCGTGCGGCGGGCTCGTCGGCCAGCCCGTGGTCGCGCGCCACGAGCTCGTGGAAGCGCGGCGAGACCGGGAATCCCTTCTCGGCCAGCTCGATCGCGGGCGCGAAGAGCGCCTTCCACGGCAAGCGGCCATGGCGCAGGTGCGCGATCTCGAGCAGGCGCGGCGTTCCGGGCACGCCCACCGAACGGCCGCCCACGCGCGCGGCGAGGAAAGCCATGGGCTTGCCGTCGGGCGCGAGGAAGAGCGCCGACGTGGCGCCCTGCGGGGCCACCTCGCGCCCGTCGTAGGCGCGGATCGCGTGCGCGCGCGCGTCGTAGTAGAGCAGGAATGCGCCGCCGCCCAGGCCCGAGGAGCTGGGCTCGACCAGGTTCAGCACCAACTGCGTGGCGACCATGGCGTCGATCGCATTCCCGCCCTGCTCGATCATGCGCACGCCCGCGGCGACCGCGAGCGGATTGGCGGCGACGACCATGTAGTGCCTGGCGTGCGCGAGCGGCTTCTGGATCCAGCCGCTCGCCGGCTCCGGCTGGGATGGCCGCAGCTGGCCGAACGCGAGGCCGCCCGCGCCGAGCAGCGCGGCGAGGGCAAGGCAGCCGAGCGCGCGCCAGCGCGGCGCCGGTAAACGCGTGCGGCTCACGGATCGCGCGCCGCGCGGCGTCTCTACTGGATTCCCCCGAGGCATACGTACTTGATCTCGAGAAATTCCTCGATGCCGTACCTGGAGCCCTCGCGGCCGAGGCCGGATTGCTTGACCCCGCCGAACGGCGCGACCTCGTTGGAGATGATGCCGACGTTCACGCCGACGATGCCCGACTCGATCGCCTCGGCGACGCGGAAGATGCGGCCCACGTCGCGCGAGTAGAAGTAGGCGCACAGCCCGAACTCGCTGTCGTTCGCCATCGCGATCGCCTCGGCGTCGTCCTTGAAGCGAAAGAGCGGCGCCACGGGCCCGAAGGTCTCCTCGCGCGCGACCTTCATCGCCGTGCTCATTCCGGTGAGGACCGTAGGCTCGTAGAAGAGCCCGCCCAGGCCGCTGCGCTTGCCGCCGAGCACCACCTTCGCACCCTGCTTGACTGCATCGGCGACATGCTCCTCCACCTTCGCGAGTCCCTGCTCGTCGATGAGCGGGCCCACGGTCACGCCCTGCTCGGTGCCGCTCCCGACCTTGAGGGCGCGCACGCGCTCGACAAGCTTCGCGGCGAACGCGTCGTACACGGCGTCGTGCACGTAGATGCGGTTGGCGCACACGCAGGTCTGCCCGGCGTTGCGGTACTTGGAGGCGAGCGCGCCATCCGCGGCGGCGTCGAGGTCCGCGTCGTCGAAGACGATGAACGGGGCGTTGCCGCCCAGCTCGAGCGAAAGCTTCTTGATCGTGTCCGCGCTCTGGCGCATGAGGATGCGCCCCACCTCGGTCGAGCCGGTAAAGGTGAGCTTGCGCACCACGGGATTGGCGCACAGCTCCCGGCCGATGCCGACCGGGTCTCCGGTGACGATGTTCAGCACCCCCCTGGGGATGCCGGCGCGCTGCGCCAGCTCCGCGAGCGCGAGCGCCGAGAACGGCGTCTGCTCGGCGGGCTTGAGCACGAACGTGCAGCCGGCGGCCAGGCCCGGGGCCACCTTGCGCGTGATCATCGCGTTGGGGAAATTCCACGGCGTGATGGCGGCGCACACGCCGATCGGCTGCTTCAGCACGATCAGGCGCCGGTCGTTGGTCGGGCTCGGGATCACGTCGCCGTACACGCGCTTGGCTTCCTCGGCGAACCATTCGATGAAGGAGGCGCCGTAGGCGATCTCGCCCTTCGCTTCGGCGAGCGGCTTGCCCTGCTCGGTGGTGAGCAACAGCGCCAGGTCGTCGGCGTTGGCGAGGATCAGGTCGTGCCACTTGCGCAGCAGCTTCGAGCGCTCCCGGGCGGGAAGCGCGCGCCACGCGGGCAGGGCCGCATTCGCGCATTCGATCGCGCGGCGCGTCTCGGCGGCGCCCATGTCCGGCACGCTGCCCAGCACGGTGCCGTCGGCGGGATTGTCCACTTCGAGGCGCTTGCGGCCGTCGGCCTCGACCCATGCGCCGTCGAGGTAGGCGCGATCGTGGAAGAGCTGCGGGTCCTTCAGGCCGGGCACGGCGGCGCGGTCCTTGACGATGGCGTTCATGGCTTTTCACCTCCGGGAGCCGGAAATTATACGCCGCGGCCGACTGGGGCTATCATGTCCGGCTCCTACAACAGGGAGGTGTCCATGCCCCGCCTTTTGCGCGCCCTTGCCCCCGCCCTCGCCGCCGCCGTGCTGGTCCTCGCGGCGCCCCTCGCCGACGCCAAGACCCTGCGCTGGTCGAGCCAGGGCGACTACCTCACCGCCGACCCGATGGCCCAGAACGAGCTGCTCACCAACTCGATCAACGGCCAGGTGTACGAATCCCTGGTAATGCGCGGCAAGAAGCTCGAGATCCTCCCGGGCCTCGCCGAGAGCTGGGAGCAGACCAGCCCGACCACGTGGATCTTCCACTTGCGCCGCGGCGTCAAGTGGCAGGACGGCAGCGACTTCACCGCCGACGACGTGGTGTTCTCCATGAAGCGCCTGCAGGGCGCGACCTCGAACTTCCGCGTCTACGGCAACCAGGTGGGAGCGGCGAAGAAGATCGACGACCACACGGTCGAGTTCACCACGCCGGTGCCCAACCCGGTGATGCTCGAGATGCTCGCCAACAGCCTCTTCATGATGAGCAAGAAGTGGTGCGAGGAGCACAACGCGGTCGAGACGCAGAACTTCGCGAAGCAGGAGGAGAGCTACACCTCGCGCAACGCCATGGGGACCGGCCCGTTCATCCTGGTCTCGCGCCAGCCCGACGTGAAGAGCGTCTTCAAGAAGAACCCGGACTGGTGGGGCCTCAAGGCGGGCAAGGACTATTGGGACAGCAACGTGGACGAGATCGTCTACACGCCGATCAAGCAGGGCGCCACGCGGCTGGCCGCCCTGCTCTCGGGCGAGCTCGACTTCGTGCTCGATCCCGACGTGCAGGACATCGACCGCCTGAAGCGCGATCCGAAGATCCACGTCTACGAGGGCCGCGAGAACCGCGTCATCTTCCTCGAGATGGACCAGGCGCGCGACGAGCTGCTCTACTCGAACGTGAAGGGCAAGAACCCGTTCAAGGACTTTCGCGTGCGCAAGGCCTTCATGCAGGCGATCGACGTCGACGCGATCCACCGCGCGGTGATGCGCGGGCTCTCGGTGCCCACGGCGATCAACCTGCCCAACCCGACGGCGGCCGGCATCCCCCCGGCGCTGGACAAGCGCCTGCCCTACGACGTGGCCGCGGCGAAGAAGCTGCTTGGCGAGGCCGGCTACCCGAACGGCTTCGAGGTGGGCATGGATTGCCCCAACAACCGCTACATCAACGACGAGAAGATCTGCATCGCGGTGGCGGGGATGCTCGCCAAGATCGGCGTGACGGTGAAGGTGAATGCCATCCCGCGCGCGCAGTACTTCCCGAAGATGCAGCGCCTCGAGATGAGCTTCTGCATGCTGGGCTGGGGCGGGGCCACGACCGACGCGATCTTCACGATGGTGCCGGTGCTCCACAGCCGCGACGACAAGGGCGAGGGCGACTTCAACTGGGGCGCCTACAAGGATCCCGAGTACGACGCCATGGTGGAGAGCGCCAAGGGCGACACGGACCCCAAGCATCGCCTGCAGACGATCATCAAGGCGACGGAATACTTCCGCGACCACATCTACACGATCCCGCTGCACCTGCAGGTGATCCCGTGGGCGTCGCGCTCGAATGTCGAGGTGATCCACCGCGCCGACAACTGGCTGCAGGCCACCTGGGTGAAGATCGAGTAGCTCTGCCCCGCGGCGCGCCGGCTCCGGCCGGCGCGCGCCCGCACGGTGAACGAACCCGATCCGAACGCGTGGCGCCGGCTCCTGAAGACCGAGGAACTGGCTGAAGCGAGCGCGGCCGCAGGCGCGCTCTTCCGGCGCCGCTTCGGCCACGCGGTTCCCGATTACCCGCGGCACTTCGAGCTCGTGTATGCGCCGCCCGTGGGCAAGGCGCCCGGCGCGCGGCAGGTCGTGGCCTACGTGCACCAGACCCCGTACCGCGGCGTGCACCTTACCGGCGGCATGTGCGTGGAAGAGGGCGCCTACCGGCGCTTCCCGCGCTGGCTCTTCGCACAGGTGCGCGGGCAGGGCGGGCTCGCCACCGTCGTCACGCGCGACAGCCTCGCGCTCCTGGGCGACAGCCCCGCCGCCTTCGGCCACGTGGGCGAGCCGCGTGCGCGCCAGGCCGACCTGCGCACCGGCTACGCGGACTGCGGGAGGCCGCACCTGATGGTGTTCTGGCGCCGGCCGCTGCCCGAGGCGGAGAAGGAGCGTCTCATCGACATGGTGGAGGCGCACGGCCCGTTCTAGGGCCGCGACCCCGATGAAGATCCCGGTGCTCACCTACCACTCGATGAAGATCCACGGCAACGGCTATGCCGACAACGACCTGGTCGCGCTGGCCGCGGACCTGGAGCTCGCCCATGCGCGCGGCTTCCGCGTGGCCCGGCTGCACGAAATTGTCGCCGGCTGGCTGCGCTCGGCGAGCGCGTGGCACGGGCAGCGCATCGTGGCCTTCACCTGCGACGACGGCGCGGACTTCGATTTCCACGACCTGCCCCATCCCACCGCCGGACCCCAGCGCAGCGTGCTCAACATCCTGCGCGACTTCGCGCTGCGCCATCCCGAGGCGCCGCCGCACATCACGAGCTTCGTGATCGCCTCTCCGGAGGTGCGCTGCGCGCTCGACAAGACCTGCATGATCGGGCGCGGCTGGTGGAACGACGCCTGGTGGAGGCAGGCCGTCGCGAGCGGCTTCATGGACATCGCCAACCACAGCTGGGACCACAACCACGATGCGATGCCGGCGCACCTCTCGCTGGGTGTCGAGCGCGGGCATTTCCGCTCGATCGCCACGCGCGCGCTCGCCGACGCGGAGATTCGCGTGGCCCAGGAGTTCCTGGAGCGCGCCGTGCCCAACCCCGGCAACGCGCTTTTCGCCTATCCGTATGGCGACAGCAACGAGTATCTGGTCGAGGAATACCTTCCGGCCTGGGGACCGCGAATCGGCATCCAGGCGGCGTTCGGCGTCGAGGCGCGCCACTTCTCCGGCGACGCGAACCGCTGGCGGATTCCGCGCTTCGTGTTCGGCCGCGACTGGACCACGCCCGCGCAGCTCGGGGCCATCCTGGACGAGGCCCGCGACGGGTGACCGCAACGCCTGCGGCGCGCGTTCGCCGCGCGCTCAGGCTGTACGGGGCGCGCCCGCGCCGCGGTGGTAGACGCGGTCCTCGGCAAGCACCGCCGAGGACGCGTGCGGCTCGCGGCCCCGCAGCGCGTCGTAGTACGGCGTGAAGTCCGGGGCCGTGGCTTCGAACAGCTCGCGGAATTCGCGGATCACGAAATACGTCTCCTGGAAGGTATCGATCTTGTAGCGCGTCTGCATGATGCGCAGCAGGTCGAAGCCAATGCGGTTGGGCACGGGGCTTTCGATGCAGTAGCGGATCTCGCCGCCCGAGGAGAGGAGGCCCGCGCCGTAGGTGCGCAGGCCGCGCGGGGTGTCGATCAGCCCGAACTCCACCGTGTACCAGTACAGCCGCGAGAGCATCTCGATGGCGCCCAGCGCGTGGGCCTTGATCCCGCCCCGGCCATAGGCCTGGAGGTAGTCGGCGAACACGCCGTTGAAGAGCAGCGGCACGTGGCCGAAGAAGTCGTGGAAGATGTCGGGCTCGACGATGTAGTCGAACTCCCCGGGGGTGCGCAGCCACACCGTCACCGGGAAGCGGCGGTGTGCAAGGTGGTCGAAGAACGTGCGGTCCGGAATCAGCCCCGGCACCGCGGCGAGCTCCCAGCCCGTGGCGAGCGCAAGCTTGCGGTTGATGGCGTCGAAGCGCGGTATCCCCGTGCCGTAATCGAGCGTGGCCAGAGTCGTGCGGAATTCCTCGCAGGCGTAGTCGGCCACGAGCGAGGCCTGGCGCGCGTACAGCCGCTTCCACAGCGCGTGCTCGGCCTGCGTGTATGCGCCCCAGTCCTGGTCCACCGTGTAGTCGGGGCGCATGGCGCTGTAGTCGCCGCGCAGCGCGTGCCCGGTCTCGCCCGTCACGGCGCGCTCCGCCGGTAGCGCTCGACGTTCTGCGCGATCGCGCCGAAGACGCTGGCGCCCGCGCCATCGCGCATCTCGATGCGCACCGCGTCGCCGAAGCGCAGGAACGCGCTGCGCGCCGCGCCCGACTCGACCTGCTCCACGAGCCGCGCTTCCATGAGGCACGCGTAGCCCGCAGCCGCGTCTTGGTTGGACACGGTGCCGCTGCCCACCAGCGTGCCCGCCCTGAGCTCGCGCGTCTTCGCCGCGTGCGCGATCAGGTCGGGGAGGCTGAAGGTCGCATCGATGCCCGCGTTGGGCTGCCCGAGCCGGTGGCCGTTCACGTGGCACTCGAGCGGCAGGTGGACCTTGCCGTCCTTCCAATGCGCGCCCAGCTCGTCGGGCGTCACGGCCACGGGGGAGAGCGCGTTCGCCCCCTTGCCGTTCACGAACCCGAATCCCTTGGCGAGCTCGGCGGGAATGAGCCGGCGGAAGGACACGTCGTTCACGAGCGCCAGCAGGCGCACGCTCGCCGCGGCCTCCGCGCTCGTCGCTCCCATGGGCACGTCGCCCGTGATCGCAGCCACCTCGCCCTCGAGGTCGATGCCCCAGTCCTCCGAGAGCGCGCGGATCGGATCGCGCGCGCCCATCATGTCGCCCGCGCCGCCCTGGTACATGAGCGGGTCCGTATAGAAGCTGGCCGGCACCGTGTCGTTGCGCGCGCGGCGCACGCGCTCGACATGGGACAGGTACGCCGAGCCGTCGAGCCATTCGTAGGCGCGCGGCAGCGGCGCCGCGACCTCGTTGCGCGCGAGGGCCGCGGCGAAGTCGAAGGCGTGGTGCTCGACGCCCGCGGCGAGGCGCGCCGCAATCTCGCGCAGCCGATCCTCGAGCGAGCGCCAGTTCTCGAGCGCGTGCTGCAGGGTGGCCGACACGCCCGGCACGGCGAGCGCGCGAGTCAGATCGGCATTCACCACGACCAGCGTGCCGTCGCGCCCGGGACCCTTGAGCGAAGCGAGCTTCATCCCCCGACCTCGGCCTTGCGGAATCCTTCCCATGCCGTGTCGTAGGCGCGGTCGAGCATGGGGGACTCGAGCGCGTAGGCCGTCGGCTCGAACAGATAGCGGCTCTCGAACATGATGGCGAGCGTGCCGGCAAGATACTGCGGCGCGAGCGGGGCCGCCACCGCCTTCTCGTAGGAGGCGCGGTCCGGCCCGTGGGCGCTCATCGCGTTGTGCAGGCTCGCCCCGCCCGGGACGAAGCCGCCCTGCTTCGCGTCGTATTCGCCGCGCACCAGTCCCATGAACTCGCTCATCACGTTGCGGTGGAAGTACGGCGGCCGGAAGGTGTGCTCGGCCACGGCCCAGCGCGGCGGGAAGATCACGAAGTCGACGTTGGCGGTGCCCGGCGTGTCCGACGGCGAGGTGAGCACCGTGAAGATCGACGGATCGGGATGGTCGAAGCTCACGGTGTTGATCGCGTTGAAGCGCGCGAGGTCGTACTTGTACGGATGGTAGTTGCCGTGCCAGGCGACGACGTCGAGCGGCGAGTGGTCGAATTGCGCGCTCCACAGGTGCCCGCCCAGCTTGGCCACGACCTCCATCGGCTCGACGCGATCCTCGTAGGCCGCCGCGGGCGCGAGGAAATCGCGCGCCTGCGCGAGCCCGTTGGCGCCGATCGGCCCCAGCTCCGGAAGGCGCAGCGGCGCGCCGTAGTTCTCGCACACGTAGCCGTGCGCCGGGCCGCCGATCTCGACGCGAAACTTCACCCCGCGCGGCACGACGGCGATCTCGCCTGGTGCGAGCGCGAGGCGGCCGAACTCGGTGGCGAGCACGAGCGCGCCATCCTGCGGGACGATGAGCAGCTCGCCGTCGGCATCGTAGAACGCGCGGCTATCCATCGAGCGGTTGGCGCTGTACAGGTGCACGCCGGCGCCGCGCTGCGCACGTGCATCCCCGGAAGTGGCGAAGGTCGCCATGCCGTCGACGAAATCGACCGGGTCCGCGCTCGCCGCCTGCGGCGCCCAGCGCAGCCGGTTGGGGGAACACTCGACCTCGAGGCAGGGCGCCGTGCGCCAGCGCCCCTCGCCCACGCGCCGGAAGGCGGAGTGCATCGCGGAGGGCCGCAGCCGGTAGAGCCAGGAGCGCAGGTTGTGTGCGCGCGGCGCGGTGAACGCGGACCCCGACAGCTGCTCCGCATACAGGCCGAACGGCACGTTCTGCGGGGAATTCTGCCCCGCCGGCAGCGCCCCGGCGACGGCCTCGGAAGCGTGGTGCGAGCCCAAGCCGGACAGGTAACCGGGCTGCGCGCGCGGCGCCGGCGCATCCATCAAAGCACCCCGCGCGCGATCTGGTCCGCCTCGATCGACTCGAACAATGCGCGGAAGTTGCCTTCCCCGAACCCCTCGTTGCCCTTCCTCTGGATGATCTCGAAGAAGATCGGGCCGATCACCGTCTCGGTGAAGATCTGCAGCAGCTTGTCCTCGCGGCGGTCCTTGTCCACGCCCTCGCCGTCGATGAGGATGCGGCTGCGCTTCAGGCGCGCGAGATCCTCGCCGTGGTTCGGCACCCGCGCGTCGATGCGCTCGTAGTACGCGTCCGGGGTGTCGAGGAAGCGGACCTCGCGTGCGCGCAGCGCATCCACCGTCGCATAGATGTCGCCGGCGGCGAGCGCGATGTGCTGGATGCCTTCGCCGTTATAGGCGTCGAGGTATTCCTGGATCTGCGACTTGTGGTCCGACGGCTCGTTGATCGGGATGCGGATCTTGCCGCAGGGACTGGTGAGCGCGCGCGAGGTGAGCCCGGTCTTGCGCCCCTGGATGTCGAAGTAGCGAATCTCGCGGAAGCCGAACAGCTTCTCGTAGAACCGCGCCCACACGTCCATGCGCCCCGCGTACACGTTGTGGGTGAGGTGGTCGATGCCGGTCAGTCCCGCGCCGCGCGGCTCGCGCTCCGCGCCCTCGGCGGGCACGAAATCCACGTCGTAGATCGACAGGGTCCCGTTGTTGCCCGGATAGCGGTCGACGAGGTAGATCAGGCTCCCGCCGATGCCCTGGATCGCGGGAATGTTGAGCTCCATCGGCCCCACCTTGCCATGGAACGGCTTCGCCCCCAGGTCGAGCGCGCGTGCGTAGGCCCGCGCCGCGTCCTTCACACGCATCGCGAAGGCGCACGCGGACGGCCCGTGCACGCGCGCGAAGGACTGCGCGAAGCTGTCCGGCTCGCGGTTCACGATGAAGTTGATCGCGCCCTGCCGGTACAGCACCACGTCCTTCGAGCGGTGGTGCGCCACGGCGGTGAAGCCGAGCTGCTCGAACAGGGCGCCCAGCAGCCGCGGGTCGGGCGCGGTGTACTCGACGAACTCGAAGCCGTCGGTGCCCATCGGGTTTGCGGCGGCGGGCGCGGGCTGGGTCATGGGTCCTCGGGATGGATGCGCGGCGCTGGCGGACCATCGATTCTACGCCCCGCGCGGGCACCGGGCGCCGCCAAATTGACTTGCCGTGCGGCGTTCCGGCACAGTAGCGCCTTGATCGCCTTCATCCTGCGCCGCCTGCTCCAGAGCGTCCTCGTGATGCTGGTGGTCGGCCTCATCGCCTTCTCGCTGTTCAACTTCGTGGGCGACCCGGTCTCGCAGATGCTGCCGCCGGAAGCCACCCAGGCCGACCGTGACGCGATGCGCCAGTCCCTGGGACTCGACCGGCCGTTCTACGCGCAGTTCGCGACCTTCGTCGGCAATGCCGTGCGCGGCGACTTCGGCATCTCGCTCAGGCTGGGCCGCCCGGTCTCGGCGCTGCTCATCGAGCGACTGCCCGCGACGCTCGAGCTCGCCCTCACCGCCTCCCTGATCGGGCTCGCGGTCGGGATCCCGGTGGGCGTGTATACGGCCCTGCGGCGCGAGTCATGGCTTTCCAGCGCCATGCTCACCACTTCGCTGGTGGGCGTGTCGCTGCCCAACTTCCTGATCGGCATCTTCCTCATCCTGATCTTCGCGGTGTGGCTGGGCCTGCTGCCGTCCTTCGGGCGCGGCGACACGGTGCGCCTGGGGTTCTGGACGACGGGGCTGCTCACCGCCTCGGGGCTGAAGTCGCTGATCCTGCCGGCGATCACGCTCGGGTTCTTTCCGCTCACGCTCATCATGCGGCTGGTACGCGCGGAGATGCTCGAGGTGCTGCGCAGCGACTACATCAAGTTCGCCCGCGCACGCGGCCTCAGCGACCGGGCGGTGAACTTCGGCCACGCCCTGAAGAACACGCTGGTGCCGGTGATCACGATCACCGGGCTGCAGCTGGGCGGGATCATCGCCTTCGCGATCATCACGGAACAGGTGTTCCAGTGGCCCGGCATGGGGCTGCTCTTCATCCAGGCGGTGCAGTTCGCCGACATCCCGGTGATGGCCGCCTACCTGTGCCTGATCGGGCTCATCTTCGTCGTGATCAACCTCGCGGTCGACATGCTCTACTACGTGGTCGATCCCCGGCTGCGGGTGGAGCGCGGATGAGCGCGGTGCTGCGCCGCTTCCTCAGGGGCGACGTCTTCTACAGCTTCCGCCGCCGCCCGGGCGTGATCGCCGCGGCGCTGGTGGCGGCGGTGTGCGTGCTCGCGGCGCTCTTCGCGCCGTGGATCGCACCCCACGACCCGTTCGACCTGAAGACCCTGAACCTGCTCGACGCCTTCACGCCCCCGGCGTGGACCGGCCACGGCAATCCGGCCTACCTGCTGGGCACCGACGACCAGGGGCGCGACGTGCTCTCGACGATCATCTACGGCTCGCGCATGTCGCTGCTGGTGGGCCTGCTCGCCACCCTGCTCGCCATGGTGGTGGGCGTCTCCCTGGGCCTGGTGAGCGGCTACGTGGGCGGCAAGACCGACGCCTTCATCATGCGCGTGGCCGACGTGCAGCTCTCCTTCCCGGCGATCCTCATCGCGCTGCTGGTCGACGGCCTGCTGCGCGCGGCGCTGCCCCGGGAGCTTCACGACCGGCTCGCTGTCTATGTACTGGTGCTTGCCATCGCGGCCTCGGGCTGGGTGCGCTACGCGCGCACGGTACGCGGCTCCACCCTGGTCGAGCGCGGGAAGGAATACGTCCAGGCGGCACGGGTGATCGGAAGACAACCGCTCGCGATCATGTTCACCCATGTGTTACCGAATGTGCTCGGGCCCGTGCTCGTGCTGGTGACACTGCACATCGGAGAGGCCATCATTACCGAGGCCACGCTGTCGTACCTGGGGGTGGGCGTGCCGGCGACCCAACCGTCGCTGGGCACCCTCATCCGGATCGGCAACGACTTCCTTTTCTCGGGAGAATGGTGGATCACCGTGTTCCCGGGCGCCGCGCTGGTTGCGCTGGTGCTCGCCATCAACGTCCTGGGGGACTGGTTGCGCGACGCCCTCAACCCCAGGCTTCGCTAGCTCGCGCGTCGCGATGAAAGGCCATGCCATGAAACGCACCCTGCTGTTCGCCTCCCTGCTCTCCGCGGCCGCCGCCGCCGCCGCATCCGCCGGCCCGTTCGACCAGCCCTACTCCATCATCGAGAACGAAACGATCCGCTCGGCGGACCCGAACGTGATCGGCGTGATCATCAACCGCGTCGACGACGCGAACGCGATGCCCCCTAACCGCGCGGTGGTCCCGCCGGGCACGCACCAGGTCACCGTCGACGTGCCGCCGCGCAAGGGCTTCCACACCGCAACGCAGCACACCTTCACCCTGGTGACCGAGCCGTGCACGCGCTACTACCTGTCGGCCAAGCTCGACAACCGGGTGACGCAGGGCTGGACGCCGATCGTGCGCGACCAGGAGCGCATCGGCGAATGCGAGGCCAAGTTCGCCAAGGCCCGGTGACGCAGCCGCTGCTCGAGGTGAGCCACCTGCGCGTGGAGTTCAACACGCGCCGCGGCACGCTGGTGGCCATCGACGACGTGAGCTTCGACATCGCGCCGGGCGAGGTGCTGGGCGTGGTGGGCGAATCGGGCGCGGGCAAGTCGATCACCGGCACCGCGATCATCGGCCTCATCGAGCCCCCGGGGCGCATCGCCGGCGGCGAGATCCGCCTCGAGGGCGGCCGCATCGACAACCTGCCGGCCGAGGCGATGCGCAAGGTGCGCGGGCGGCGCATCGGCGCGATCTTCCAGGATCCCCTCACCTCGCTCGACCCCCTGTACACCATCGGCTACCAGCTGGTGGAGACGATCCAGGCGCACCTGCCGATGGACGCCGCGCAGGCCCGCGCGCGGGCGATCGAGCTGCTCGGCGAGGTCGGCATCCCCGCACCCGAGCGGCGCGTCGACCACTACCCGCACCAGTTCTCGGGCGGCATGCGCCAGCGCGTGGTGATCGCGCTGGCGCTGTGCGCCAACCCGCGGCTCATCGTCGCCGACGAGCCCACCACGGCGCTCGACGTCTCGATCCAGGCGCAGATCATCTCGCTCATCAAGCGCCTGGGCCGCGAGCATGGCACCGCGGTGATGCTGGTCACCCACGACATGGGCGTCATCGCCGAGACCGCCGATCGGGTCGCGGTGATGTACGCGGGCCGCATCGTCGAGATCGGACCGGTGCAGGCGGTGATCCACGATCCGCAGCACCCGTATACCGCGGGCCTGATGGGCTCGATCCCCTCCGTGGGCCAGGACGTCGAGCGCCTGCCGCAGATCGAGGGCTCGATGCCGCGCCTGGATGCCATCCCCGAGGGCTGTGCGTTCCATCCCCGCTGCCCGCGCGCCTTCGACCGCTGCCGCGTGGAGCGCCCGGGGCTGCTCGAAGCGAACCGCACCCGCGCCGCGTGCTGGCTGCACGCGCCGGAGCGCGCCGCGCGCGGCGCCCAGGCGGGCTGGAGCGAAGGCGCGGTGCATGGCTGAGCTGCTCGAGGTCCGGGACCTGTCCCGCGACTTCGACGTCTCGCGCCCCTGGCTCAACCGCGTGGTCGAGGGCGCGCCGCGCCAGCTGCTGCGCGCGGTCGACGGCGTCTCCTTCGCCATCGAGCGCGGCGAGACGCTGGCGCTCGTGGGCGAATCCGGCTGCGGCAAGTCGACCGTCGCACGCCTCATCTGCGGGCTCTACGCGCCCACGCGCGGCGCGGTCCGCTTCGACGGTGTGGACCTCGCCGGCATCGCGCGGCGCTCCGACATGCTCGCGATGCGCCGGCGCTTCCAGATGATCTTCCAGGACCCGTACGCGAGCCTGAACCCGCGCTGGCGGGTGCGCGAGATCGTCGCCGAGCCGATCCGCTCGCACGGCCTCGAGGGCGACGAGGACGCGCTGCGCAAGCGCGTGGGCGCGCTGCTCACCGACGTGGGCCTCGCGCCGCGCGACGGCGAGAAATATCCCCACGAGTTCTCCGGGGGCCAGCGCCAGCGCATCTCGATCGCGCGCGCCCTGTCCTCGAAGCCGGAATTCCTGGTGTGCGACGAGCCCACCAGCGCGCTCGACGTCTCGGTGCAGGCGCAGATCCTCAATCTCATGATGGACCTGCAGCGCGCGCACGGCCTCACCTACCTGTTCATCTCCCACAACCTGGCGGTGGTGTCCCACATCTCGAACCACGTGGGCGTGATGTACCTCGGTCGCATCGTGGAGATCGCCGCGACGAAGTTGTTGTTCGAGCGGCCCCTGCATCCCTACACGCGCATGCTGCAGAGCGCGATCCCCGACATCACCATGTCCGGCAAGGCGCGCACGCCGGTGGCCGGCGAGGTGCCCAACCCGCTCGACCCGCCGCCGGGGTGCGCGTTCAATCCGCGCTGTCCGCACGTGCGCGACAAGTGCCGCGAGCTGCGCCCGGAGCTCGTGGAGCTCGAGGGCGCGCGCGTCGCCTGCCACGGCATCCGCGACGGCTGGATCCCGATCCGGCCCCGCGCGCAGTGACCGCCCGCGGCTTCACCCTGGTCGAGATCGCCGTGGTCATCGCGATCGCGGGAGTCCTGCTCGCCATCGCCGTTCCCCGCTACCAGAACTACATCGACCGGTCGCGCATCGCGCAGTCGGTGGTCGAGATCGGCGACATGTCGACCACGATCAAGAAGCAGCAGATGTCCACCGGCGTGCTGCCCGACACGCTCGCCGACGCGGGCTACGACGGCAAGCTCGACCCGTGGGGGCATCCCTACCAGTACACGAACTTGGTGAAGAACGCCGCCAGTGCGCGCACCAACAAGGCGGCAGCAGCCATCAATTCCGATTTCGACCTGTACAGCGCGGGCGCCGACGGGCTGAGCAGCCAGTCGCTGTCGAGCGCGAACAGCCGCGACGACATCGTGCGCGCTCGCGACGGGCGCTTCGTCGGGCTGGCTTCCGACCTCGATCCGTGACGGGCGCGGGCCCGTCAGCCGCCCAGCCCGCGCGCCATGATCACGGCGAAGAGCGGGATCAGCGCCGCGAGATGCACCTCGATCATCACCCGCCGGCGCACGCGCCTGCGCTCCGCCTCCGGCACCTGCCACGCGGCGTCGCGCTCGTGCATGCGCCGCCAGCGTATGAAGTCGAGCGTGGGCGACACGGAGATCAGTCCCACGGCGAGGAAGAGGCCGAGCTTCACGTAGATCGGCCAGGCCGAGAGGTAGAACTCGGGGCCCTTCACGCCGAACACGAGGCGCAGGAACCCGGTCACGAGCACCGCGGCGGCGCTGCCGAAGTACCACAGGTCCACGCGCCCGAGCAGCGCGACGGCGGACCGGTCGAGCGGGCCGCGCATCGTCATCACCTCGACGGTGAGGAACGCGAACAGCAGGAAGACGGCGCTGTAGTGCAGGTACGCGAGCAGCGCGTCGAGCCACAGGGTCATGCGGCGGCGAGGAAACGGCGGATGCGCACGACGGCCTCCTCGAGGCGCGCCACGGGCTGGGTGTAGGCGATGCGCACATGGCGCTGCGGGGCGTTCGCACCGAAATCCCGGCCCGGCGTCACCGCCACGTGGGCGCGCGTGAGCAATTCGCGCGCGAAGGCGAAGCTGTCGGCCGTGAGCCGGGAGCAATCGGCGTACACGTAGAACGCGCCCCGGGGCACCACCGGCACGCCGAAGCCCAGGCTCTCCAGCGCCGGCACGAGGAAGCGCCGGCGCGCGTCGAGCTCGGCGCGGCGCTCCTCGAGAATGGCGATCGTCGCCGGCGCGAAGCACGCGAGCGCCGCGTATTGGGCCACGCTGGAAGGGGAGATGTAGAGGTTCTGCGCGAGGGTCTCGACGTGGCGCACGATCGCCGGCGGGACCAGCATCCAGCCCAGCCGCCAGCCGGTCATCTGGAAATACTTCGAGAAGCTGTTGATCACGACCACGTCCTCGCCGCACTCGGCGGCGGTGCGCGCGTCCACGCCATAGGTGAGCCCGTGGTAGATCTCGTCGGCGAGCAGCGTCGCCTGCCTTTCCCGGGCGAGCGCGGCGAGCGCAGCCATCTCGTCCGCGTCCACGAGGGTGCCGGTGGGATTCGACGGGCTCGCCACCATCGCCATGCGCGTCGCCTTGTCCCAATGGCGCCGCGCAAGGCCCGCGGTGAGCTGGTAGCGCGTGTCCGGCCCGACCGCGACCGGCTGCGGCACCGCGCCCAGCGCGCGCATGAAATGCCGGTTGCACGGATAGCCCGGATCGGCGAGCAGCACCCCGTCGCCCGGGTCGAGCAGCACCCCGAAGGCGAGCAGCAGCGCCCCGCTCGAGCCCGCGGTGACGGCGATGCGGCTGGCGGGAACCTCGACGCCATAGCGGCTGCGGTAGTAGCCGGAGATCGCCTCGCGCAGCTCCGGCAGCCCGAGCGCCGAGGTGTAGAACATGGGCCGCGTGTCGAGCGCGCGCTTGGCCGCCTCGAGCACCGGCGCCGGGGTGCGGAAATCGGGCTCGCCGATCTCCAGGCGCACGACGTCGTGGCCGTGCGCTTCCACCTCGCGCGCGAGCTTCTGGATCTCCATCACCTCGAACGGCGCGATGTGGGCCATGCGCGCGGCGACGTGCAGGCGGGCGGCGTGGTCGTTCATGGAACCATTCTAGCGGGTGAGCGCAGGTGGCCGTCCCAGAACCTCTGCAGCCGCTTGGCCGACACGGGCAGCGGCGTGCGCAGCTCCTGCGCGAAGAGCGACACGCGCAGCTCCTCGATCAGCCAGCGGAATTCCTCCAGCTTCGGGTCGCGCCGTCCCGCGTCGCGGTCGGCCCTGGCGCGCACCTCGTAATTCGCCCAGAGCGTGTGCACCGTGGCCGCGTGCTTCGCGTCACGCTGCGCATCGGCGCGAAATTTCTGCAATCTCAGCGCGCAGCCCCGCAGGTAGCGCGGCAGGTGCTCGAGGCGGTCCCACGGCGTGCGCGCGAGGAAGCCCGGGTACACGAGCCGCTCGTGGACCGCCTTCACCTCCTGCGCCACACGGCCCAGCGACGCGCTTTGCGCGAGCACCTGCAGGCACTGCTGGTTCGCCTCGCCGATCGCGGCGGCATGGCGCAGCGCGCCCTCGGTCACGGCGGGCAGCCGCGCCTTGGCGCGCTTCTTCTGCTCCTCGAAGGCCGGCGCGGTGCGCGCCGGCGCGTCCTCGCCGATGAATGCGCGGTCGACGATCGCATCGATGAGGTCCGCCTTCAGCGCGTCCGCGGTGATGGCCGCGTGGAACTTGAGCGCGAGGGCGGTGAATCCCGGCAGCGCGCGCTCGAGGTTCTTCACCTGCTCCTTCAGCTCGAGCGCGAGCAGGCGCCGGACCCCTGCGTGGTGCGCTTCGGCCGCCTTGTCGCGGGTGTCGAAGAGCCGGATCGCGACGCTCGCGCCTTCGTCGGAGAGCGCGGGGAAGCCGGTAAGCATCTGCTGGCCGCGGCGAAAGCTCACCTGCTCCGGCAGCTCGCCGAAGTCCCACGCCGTGATGCCCTCGCGCTCCATGCCCGGCTTGGCCTTCGCGAGCGTGAGGCTCGCCGCCTCGCCCAGGCGCCGGCGCAGCTGCGCGAGGTCGCGCCCCATGGCGAGCTCGCGCTTCGCCTCGTCCAGCACGCGCACGTTGATGCGCAGGTGCGCGGGCGGCGGCTCCTTCGACCAGACGTCGGCGTCGAGCCGCTCGCCCGCGATGCGCCCCGCGTAGGCGAGCACCGCCTCCTTCACGCCCTGCGCTCCCGGCGCGGCCTGCTCCAGGAACCTCGTCACGTGCTCGGGCACCGGCACGAGCTGCGTGCGGATGCGTTTGGGCAGCGCCTTCATGAGCCAGGCCACCTTCTCGCGGATCATGCCGGGCACCAGCCAGTCGAGCGCGGCCTCGTCCACCTGGTTGAGCAGCGCGAGCGGCACGTTCATCGTGATGCCGTCCATCGCGTGCCCGGGCTCGAAGCGGTAGGCGAGCGGAAAAGCGGCCTCGCCCACGTCCAGCTCGCGCGGGAAGAGCTCCTCGGTCACCGACTCGGCGCCGTGGCGCATCAGGTCCGCGCGCGCCAGGAAAAGCAGCCCGGGATCCTGTGCGCTCGCCGTGCGGTACCAGGTATCGAACGAGCGCGCGTCCGCGAGGTCCTTCGGCACCCGCGCGTCGTAGAAGGCGAACAGCGCCCGGTCGTCGACCAGTACGTCGGGACGGCGCGCGCGGTGCTCGAGATCCTCGATCTCGTGGATGAGCTTGCGGTTGTGCGCCCAGAACGGATGCGGCGACTCGAACTGCCCGGCCACCAGCGCGCCCTCGATGAAGATCTCGCGGGCGCGCGCCGGGTCGACCCGGCCGAATCCGACCTTGCGCCGCGCCGCGAGCACCAGCCCGTGCAAGCTCACGTTCTGGTAGGCGACGACTTCGCCGCGCGCCTGGTCCCAGTGCGGCTCGACGCAGGTGCGCTCGACGAGGTGCGCGGCCGCCTGCTCGATCCACTCGGGCTCGACGCGCGCCACGTTGCGCGCGTAGACGCGGGTCGTCTCCTGCAGCTCGCCCGCCATCACCCAGCGCGGCCGGCCTTTCTTCAGCCCCGAGCCCGGCCAGACCAGGAACTGCAGCCCGCGCGGCCCGTGGTAATGGTCGCCGTCGAGGGCCTTCATCCCCACGTTGCCGATGAGGCCGGTGAGCAGCGCCCGGTGGACCTGCTCGTAGGTCGCGGGCGTCGCGTTCTCACGGATGCCGAGCTCGGAAGCCATCTCGCGCAGCTGCCCGGCGAGGTCGCGCCACTCGCGCATGCGCACATACGACAGGAAGTGCTCGCGGCAGGTCTCGTGCAGCTTGCGGTTGGATTTCTTGTGCACGAGCTCCGCGTCGAAGAACTTCCAGAGGTTGAGAAGCTGCAGGAAATCCGAGGATTCATCGCGGAACTCCTCGTGCGCGCGGTCCGACTGCTCGCGCAGCGCCTGCGGACGGTCGCGCGGATCCTGGATCGAGAGCGCCGCGGCAAGGATCACCATCTCGGTGAGGCAGTCGAACTCCCGCGCGGCGAGCAGCATGCGCCCGACGCGCGGGTCGACGGGCAGGCGCGCGAGGCTGCGCCCGAGCGGCGTGAGGACACGCCCGGCGTCGATGGCGCCCAGCTCGAAGAGCTGCCGGTAGCCGTCGTCGACCTGGCGCGGCGTGGGCGGATCGAGGAACGGATATTCGCCGATCGGCCCCAGCTCGAGCGCGGCCATGCGCAGGATCACGGCGGCGAGCGAGGTGCGCAGGATCTCGGGCGTGGTGTACTCGGGGCGCCCGAGGAAGTCCTGCTCGTCGTAGAGCCGGATCGCCACGCCGCTCGCCACGCGCCCGCACCGCCCCGCGCGCTGGCGCGCCGCCGCCTGCGAGATGGGCTCGATGCGCAGCTGGTCGATCTTCTGGCGCGGCGAATAGCGCTTCAGCCGCGCGAGCCCCGAGTCGATCACATAGTGGATGCCGGGAACGGTGAGCGAGGTCTCCGCCACGTTGGTCGCGAGCACGATGCGCCGGCGCGCACCGGTCTCGAAGACGCGGTCCTGCTCCTCGGCCGACAGGCGCGAGTAGAGCGGCAGGATCTCGACCTGGCCGCGGCCCGCCTTCGAAGGCGAGGCCTTGCGCAGCGCTTCGGCGGCCTCGCGGATCTCCCGCTCGCCCGGCAGGAACACGAGCACGTCGCCGCTGCGGCTCTCGCGGGCGATCTCGTCCACCGCCTTGGCGATCGCCTCGCCCAGGTCCGCGGGCTCGTCGTCCTCCTCCTCGGCCTCGAAGAACCCGGGCCGGTAGCGGACCTCGACCGGATAGGTGCGCCCGGACACCTCGATCACGGGAGCGCCGTCGAAGAATCGCGCGAAGCGCTCGGTGTCGATGGTGGCGGAGGTGACGATCACCTTGAGCTCGGGACGCGCGGGCACGAGCCGCTTCACGTAGCCCAGCAGGAAATCGACGTTGAGGCTGCGCTCGTGGGCCTCGTCGATGATGAGCGTGTCGTAGGCGCGCAGCTCCCGGTCCGAATGGGTCTCTGCGAGCAGCACCCCGTCGGTCATGATCTTCACCCCGGTGTCGGGCCGCGTCGCATCCTGGAAGCGGATCTTGTGCCCGACGAAGCCCTGCGCAGCGCCCGGCAGCTCGTGCGCGAGGCGATGGGCGAGGCTGCGGGCGGCGATGCGCCGCGGCTGGGTGCAGCCGATGAAGCCGGCCGCGCCGCGCCCCAGCGCGAGGCAGATCTTCGGTATCTGCGTGGTCTTGCCCGAGCCCGTCTCGCCGCACACGATGGTGACCGGATGCCCGCGCACCAGCTCCGCGATGCGGTCGCGATGCCGCGCGATCGGCAGCTCCTCGGGGAACCCGGGGCGCGGGATGCGCGCGAGCCGCGCCGCGCGGTGCGCGCGCGAGCGCTCGAGCAGGTCCGCGAGCAGCGCGCGCTCGCGCTGCGCCGTGCGCCCCTGGCGCTCGCGCGCTGCGACGGCGGCCGCGAGCACGGCCAGCCGCGGGTGGTCGCAAGCGAGCGTCGTTTCGAGGAGATCCCGGGGGAGGGCAGTCATGAGGCGGACGGGTGAGGTTCCCGCGCGCCCCATTCTACGGGGTCTTCAGGGCGTCCTCAGCGCTCGATCTGCCGGTAGACCGAGCTCGCGATCCTGGCCAGCGCCGGCTTGTCCACCTCGCCGGAAAGCGCGTAGCCGCAGTCGCGGTCGATCCAGTAGAAGACCGACACGTTGCCCTCGCGGGCGAAGCGAAACGCCGAGACGTTGTCGCCCTTGCGGCTGCGCGAGACGTACAACGTGAGGCGCTTGCCCGTGGCGTCCTGGTACATGAATTGCGCGACGGGGCCCTCGGGACCGGGCAGCAGGCGCCCGCCGAGCAGCTCGAATCCCTCGCTCGCGAGCACCGGGATGGTGAGGGTGTAGTCGAGGCGCTTCGAGAGCCACTTGACCAGGTGGTCCTCATCCTTCGCGTCGACCTCGACCGGGTGGCGCACCTCGGGCACGTACAGCAGGTGGGCGCGCGCGGCGCGCAGCGGCAGCGGCGCGTAGGCCGCAGCCACGGGAGCCTGGCGCGACTCGAGCATCGGAGCCGCAAGACCGATGGCCACGCCCACCGAGACCAGGACCGCGGCGCGCGCGTAGTCCAGCCAGGCGGGCCGCCGCAGGTACATGCGCGCGGGGATGGGCTCCGTCAGCACCGCGTCGAAGTGCCGGTGCAGGAGCGCCCGCTGCTCCGCCAGGTCGCGCTCCTCGTCCATCGCAATCATTGCACCACCCTCAAGCCGCCGCGCTCGGGCTGCCCGTCCATCGCGCGGCGCAGCCTTTCGCGTCCGCGCGAAAGGCGCGACATCACGGTCCCGATCGGAATGCCGAGCGCACGGCTCACGTCGGCGTAGGTCATGTCCTCGAGCGCCACGAGCAGCAGCACCTCGCGCTGCTCGGGCACGAGGCCGCCCAGCGCGCGCTGCAGGTCGAGCACGTCGCTGGAAGTGGCGCCCGGGATCGGCGCGGCCAGCATCTCCTCGTCGATCTCGACGTGCAGCGCGGTCTTGCGCGATTTGAGCTGGTTCACGAATACATTGTGCATGATGGAGAAGAGCCAGGCGCGCAGGTCGCCCGGCCGCCACAGGTGGAACTTGCGCACCGCGCGCTCGAGGGTGTCCTGCACCAGGTCGTCGGCCCCGTCGCGATCCCCCACCAGCGCACGCGCATAGCGGCGCAGGTTGGGGATGTACGGGACGATCAGCTCGAAATCCATTGGCGCCCGAAATCCATCGCATCGCGCCCGCGAGCGGGCATCGATACGTCAACAGGCCCCTTCCCGGGGCTATTCCATTGCGCGGGCCGCCGGGGGCATCCGAGGCCCGCGCATTCAGTCGAGGGTGATACCCTCGTCGGCCATCACACGCTTCACGGCGGGGCGGGCGAGCACGCGGTCCATGAGTCGCGCATAGTTGGCCATCGACTTCACCGGATAGCCCTGGCGATTGCCCCAGCGATAGAACACCAGCAGGTAGCCGTCGACCACGGTGTAGTGGCTGCCGATCGCCCACTGGCGCCCCGCGAGCAGGCCGTCGATCTCCTTCAGGCAATCGCCGTACACGGCACGCGCCTTCTCCTTCACCGCGTCGCGCGCGGCATCCCCGTCGACGTAGCGCTCGGGACGGAAGAGATGCCCGTAGGTCGTGTGCACCGTGTTCGACAGCCACGCCATGGTGGAGACGAGCTTCGCCTGGTGCCAGGTGTCCTTCGGCCAGATCCTGCCCTGGCCGAAGCCGCCGCCGAAGAAGGTCATGATCCCCACGTTCTCCGTGAGCACCTGGCCGTCGATCACCGCGGTCGGCACGCGCCCGCGCGGGTTGAGGGCGAGGTACTCGGGCTTGCGCTGGTCGCCCGCGAGCAGGCTCAGCCGCACCGTGTCGTACGCAATGCCGAGCTCCTCGATCGCGATGTGCGAGGCGAGCGAGCAGGCGCCCGGGGCGTAATAGAGCTTCACTTTCATGCCGCCTCCCTAGAGCCGCGTGATGAGCGACGAGGTGTCCCAGCGGCTGCCGCCGGCCTTCTGCACCTCGGCATAGTAGCCGTCGACGAGCTGCGCGACCGGGAGCCGCGCGCCGTTGCGCTTCGCCTCCTCGAGGCAGATGCCGAGGTCCTTGCGCATCCAGTCGACCGCGAAGCCGAAGTCGAACTTGCGCGCGTGCATCGTCTTGCCGCGGTTTTCCATCTGCCACGACTGCGCGGCGCCCTTGGAGATCACGTCGAGCACCAGCTCGGCGTCCAGCCCCGCCTTCTCGGCGAAGGCGATGCCTTCGGAGAGCGCCTGCACGAGCCCCGCGATGCAGATCTGGTTCACCATCTTGGTGAGCTGGCCGGAGCCCGACGGGCCGAGCAGCGTCACGGCACGGCCATAGGAGTCCATCGCGGGCTTGGCGCGCCCGAAGGCGGACGCCTGGCCGCCGCACATCACGGTGAGCTTGCCGTTCTCCGCCCCCGCCTGGCCGCCCGACACGGGAGCGTCGATGAAATCGATCCCCTTCTCGCTTGCCGCCTTGAAGATCCTGCGCGCGGCGTCCGCGGACGCGGTGGTGTGGTCGACGAGCACGGCGCCGCGCTTCATGCCCGCGAGCGCGCCGTCCTTGCCGAGCGCCACCTCGAGCAGGTCGTTGTCGTTGCCCACGCAGATCATCACGAAGTCGCAGCCCTGCGCGGCCGCCATGGGCGTGGCGGCCGAGGCCCCGCCGTGCTTCGCGACCCACGCCTGCGCCTTGGCCGCCGTACGGTTGTACACCGTCACGTCGTAGCCCTTCGCCTTGAGGTGCCCGGCCATCGGGAAACCCATCACGCCCAGACCCAGGAATGCCACCTTCGCGCTCATCACCCGCTCCTTACGCAAGTTCCCCGTTCACGAGATTGGGCGGCACGCGCCCTTCGAGCGCGGCCACCATGTTTTCCATCGCGGTGCGGCACATCGTCATGCGCGTCGCGCGCGAGGCGCTGCCCACGTGCGGCGTCATCACGACGTTCTTCAATTCCAGGTAGCCCGCGTTCACCCGCGGCTCGCCCTCGAAGACGTCCAGCCCCGCGCCCGCGATGCGCTCGGCCCTGAGCGCCTCCACGAGCGCCTGGTCGTCCACCACGCCGCCGCGCGCGGTGTTCACCAGGATCGCGGTGGGCTTCATCTTCGCGATCTCCGCCGCACCGATCAAATGGTGCGTCGCGGGCGAATACGGCGCCATCACGACCACGAAATCCGCTTCGGCGAGGAGCTGCTCGCGCTCGACCCAGGCGGCGCCGAGGCCCCGCTCCTCGGGCTCGGGCAGGCGCGTGCGGTTGTGGTACAGGATACGCATGTCGAAGCCCCCGGCACGCCGCGCGATGGCGCGCCCGATGCGGCCCATGCCGATGATGCCGAGTGTTGCGTGGTGGATGTCCTGGCCGAGGAAGGCCTGCACGCCGAAAGCGATCTTCCAGGCGCCGGAGCGCACGTACGCGTCGCCTTCGGCGATGCGGCGCGCCGCCGCCATGAGCAACGCCCAGGTGAGGTCCGCTGTGGTGTCGTCGAGCACGCCGGGCGTGTTGGTCACGCGGACCCCCCGCTTCGTGCAGGCCGTCACCTCGACGTTGTTGTAGCCGACCGCGATGTTGGAGATCACGCGCAGGTCCGGGCATTGCGCGAGGATCGGCTCGTCGAAACGGTCCATCACGGTCGCCATCACGCCGCCCTTTCCCTGCAGGCGGCGTGCGAGCTCCTCCGGCGGCCAGGGCCGATCCTCGGCGTTGTGCTCGACCTCGAAGCGCTGCGAAAGCGCGCCGACGATCTCGGGGAAGACGCCCCGGGTGATCAGGACCTTCTGCTTCAACGGTTCAGTCGCCGTGGAGGTGCAGCTACCGGTTGCCGGCGTTGCGCTGCGCGCGATCCGCGCCTTCCCTCAACTCGAGCACCAATTCCCGGATCATGAGCCCGAAACTGAGGATGACGATCACCCACAGCGGAATGGACTTGATGGAGTAGGCGAGAAATCCTACGTACACCAGGGCCACTGCGGCGCCGAGGACGGTGACGATGATTTCGAACATGTTCTCTCCTTGGCTCTTCAGGCGGAGATCCCGCCCTGAACGCGCTCGACCAGCCAGTTCGCGCACTGCAGCAAGCGCGCATCGTCGCCGGCGGCGCCGACGAGTTGAACGCCGATGGGCATCCCGTTCGCGCCTTCCATCAGCGGCAGCGTGACCGCGGGCAGGCCGCAGAGCGTCCACAGGGTGCAGAACACCGGGCTTCCGGTCGATTCGAGTCCCTTCGGGGCCTCGCCCGCCGCCGCGGGCGTGACGATGGCGTGCACCTCATCGAACACGTCTTCCAGGGCCGCGTTGTACACCGCGATGCGCGCCATGGCGCGGTTGTAATCGACGGCGAGGTATTGCCGCCCGCGCTCGAGCATCTCGCGCAGCGTGGCGCTGAGCCGATCCGCGCCCCGCTCGTATTCCGGCGCGTAGCTCAGGGCGAGATCGGACTCCATGATCGTCCGGTGGGCGGCAACGCCCTCCGCGAACACTTCGGGCAGCGTGATTTCGGCGATCCGATCGCCCAGCTCCCCGGCCAGTTCCGCGAAAGCTTCCTGCGTGTCGGACGACGCCTGGTCCCACATCGGCGTCTTCACGAAGGCGAACCGCGGCGCAAGCGGCGGAGGACGGGAGACGAAGTCGGTCAAGCGGGGCGAGGCCTGCGGGCGCGTGTTCGCGTCGGAGGCATCGTAGCCCATGATTTCCTGCGCGATGAGCGCCGCGTCGGCGAGCGAGCGCGCGAAGACGCCCACCTGGTCGAGCGCTCGCGACTGGCGCAGGATGCCGCTGCCAGGAACGAGTCCGCGCGTCGGCTTGTATCCGACGACACCACAGTAGGAAGCCGGGCGTATGACCGAGCCGTTGGTCTGGGTGCCGAGGGCCAGAGGCACCATCGCGGCCGCCACGGCCGCGGCCGAGCCGCTGGACGATCCTCCGGGCGTGCGCGTGGGATCGCGCGGGTTGCGGGTCTTGCCCGGTGCATAGACCGCGAGCTCCGTGGTCACCGTCTTGCCCAGGATGACGGCGCCGGCGGCGCGCAGCCGCGATACCACCGTCGCGTCCCGGTGCGGGCGCCGCCCCGCGTGCAGGACGGTGCCGTCCTCCGTCGGCATGTCGACGGTGTCGATGATGTCCTTGATGCCGACCGGAACTCCGTGCAGGGCGCCCATGGGCTTGCCCGTGCGGCGAGCCTCGTCCGCGGCGCGCGCCTGCTGGCGGGCAAGCTGGGGGTCGAGGAAGGCCCACGCCTGGACGCTCTCGTCGATCTCCTCGATGCGCGCGAGGCAGGCGTCGACGAGGTCCTCGGAGCTGATCTCGCCCTCGCGTATGGCGGCGGCCGCTTCGCCCGCCCCCAGCTCCAGCGGGTTGCGCATCCGCTCGATCCCCCGTATCCGCTGGCGCTCTAGCATGCTCGGATCACGTCTGCCCGGGTGCGGTGATCAATGATGCGCATACAGCACCGAAGGCAGCCAGGTCGCCATGCCGGGGAAGATGTAGAGCAACGCC
Source organism: uncultured beta proteobacterium (assembly GCA_963758215.1). Lineage (GTDB taxonomy): Bacteria > Pseudomonadota > Gammaproteobacteria > Burkholderiales > Usitatibacteraceae > Usitatibacter. The sequence continues at coordinate 103,575 of CAVWUN010000008.1, forward strand.
ATGGTGATGAACACCATGAACACGTACGGCAACGCCCCGGCGAAGATCTGCGTGAGCTGCACCTGCGGAGGGGCGACGCCCTTCAGGTAATAGGCCGACATCGCCATCGGCGGCGTGTTGAACGAGGTCTGTATGTTGAGCGCGACGAGGATGCCGAACACCAGCGGATCCACTCCGAACGTCTTGAGCAGCGGCAGGAAGATGGGCACGAAGATGATGATGATCTCGGTCCACTCGAGCGGCCAGCCGAGCAGGAAGATGATGAACTGGGCAAGCAGCAGGAATTCCACGCGGGAGAGGTTCATGCTCCTGATGGCGTGCTCGACCAGCTGCTGGCCGCCGAGGTAGGCGAACACCGAGGCGAAGGTCCAGGAGCCCACGAACAGGAAGGTGACCATCGCGGTGGTCCGCGCGGTCAGATAGACGGCCTCCTTGAGGCGCTTGAAGTCGATGGCGCGATAGGCGGCCGCCAGCACCAGACTGCCGAGGGCGCCCACCGAAGCAGCCTCGGTCGGCGTTGCGAGCCCGAACACGATCGCGCCCAGCACCGACATGATGAGGACGGCCAGCGGAAAGAACGAGGAAAGGAGCGCCACCGCAACCTTCGCGAACGGAACGTCGGTCTGTTCCTTCGGCAGCTGCGGGGCAAGCTTCGGATTGATGATCACCCGTACGATCACGTACACCACGTAGAGGCCGGCGAGGACGAAACCCGGGATGAAGGCTCCCGCGTAGAGCTGCACGACCGAAAGGCCGGCGGTGGCCGCGTAGACGATGAGCAGGATGCTCGGCGGGATCAGGATGCCGAGCGTGCCGCCGGCGCACACCACGCCCGTGGCGAGCTTGGTGTCGTAGCCGGCCTTGAGCATCGCCGGCAAGGCGAGCAGTCCCATCAGCGTCACCACCGCCCCGACGATCCCGGTGGCGGTCGCGAAGAAGGCGCAGGTGAGGAGCGTGGCCACCGCCATCGACCCCGGCACCCTCCGCGCCGCGAGCTGGATGCTGAAGAACAATCGGTCGAGGATGTTCGCCCGCTCCACGATGTAGCCCATGAACAGGAAGAGCGGGACGGCGGTCAGAACGTCGTTGCTTAGGATGGAGAACGTGTTCTGGGTGAGGAGCGTGAAGATCCGATCGCCCATCGCGTAGTGCCCGAAGAACACGCCCATCGCCATGAGCGTGACCCAGATCGGAAAGCCGAGCGCGATCGTGAGCACGAAGAGGCCAACCATGAGCAGGGCGACTTGTGGGTCGGTCATAGGAATGTGCTCTTTGTCAGGGCAGTGGCCGGCTGGTCAGCCGTTGGCATTCGCATCCGGGAGGCTGCGCTTCCTCTTGTCCTCCTGCTCGTGCAGGATGGCAGTCTCGAGCTCCTCGACGTCGTGCAGGCGCGGCGGCCAGGTGCCGCTGCGCAGGCAGATTACGCACCTCATCGTTTCCGCTACGCCCTGCACGAACAGCATCACGCCGCCGGCAGGAATGAGCGTCTTGAGCGGGTAGATGGGGATGTCGTAGGGGCTGAAGATGCTCACCTCGTGATAGCTCCAGGACTCCGCCGCGTATCCGTAACCCGAGTAGATGAGAGAGATCACGCCCGGGAAGAAGAACGCGAGGTACAGCGCGAGATCGACCCCGGCCTGCACGCGCGGTCGCCACAGCCGGTGCCAGACGTCGACGCGAACGTGGCCGTTGCGCGAAAGCGTGTAGGCGCCTGCCATGAAGAACAGTGCGCCGTACATGTTGTAGCTCACGTCGTAGGCCCAGGTGGTCGGGTCGTTGAGGACGTAGCGGACGAAGACCTCGTAGGTCTCGCCGAAGGTGAGGATGAGGATGCACCAGGCGAATGCCTTGCCCACCGCGGCGCTGAAGCGGTCGATGCTGAACAGGAAGGTCTGGGCGCCCGAATTCATCGACGTCTCCTACTTGCTCTCACACAGCGCGGGGGTGGTGCCGCTTGGCACCACCCCCGTCTTCTAGTTGCTTTTACGAACGACTGCCCCTAGTAGCCCAGCGGCTGCTCCTTGCCGTAGTAATGCTCGTAGGCGAGCTTGGTGTCGGCGCTGTTCAGCAGATTGTAGTAGGACGAGTTCTTCGCCCAGGCGCGCTGATGGTCGCAGATCTCCTTGAACTCGGGCACTTCGGCACTGTATTTCTCCACCACCCTGTCCCAGGCCGCGAGCTGGGCCTTGAGGATCGATGTCGAGGTCCGGTAGACCTTGACGCCGTCCTTGTGGATGAGGTCCTGCAGGTCCTTCGGGTACTGCTCGTAGGCCGTCCAGGTGTTGCGCGAGTTCGCGGCCGCCACGGAGTGCTCGATGATCGCCTGGTGCTCCTTGGGCAACGCGTCCCACTTGGTCTTGTTGATCTCGATCTCGAGCGCCTCGTTCGCCTGGTGGTAGCTCGACAGCATGTAGACCTTGGCGACGTCCGCGGCGCCGAAGCGGCGGTCCGAGGTCGGGTTGTTGTACTCGAAGGCGTCGATCACGCCCTTCTCCATGGCGGGGATGATCTCGCCGCCCGGCAGCTGGGTCACCTTGCAGCCCATTTCCTGCATCACGTTGGCCGCGAGGCCGACCGTGCGGTACTTGAGGTTCTTGAGGTCGCCCGGGGTCTTCGGCTCCTTCTTGAACCAGCCGAGCGGCTGGGCAGGCATCGGCATGAGGTACCAGCCCACGATGTTCAGGCTCAGCTTCTTCTGGATCAGGTCGAGGTACATCTGGCGGCCGCCGCCGTAGTAGAACCAGGACAGGAACTGCGTTCCTTCCCAGCCCCAGCACGGGCCGGTGCCGAAGAGCGAGGCCGCGCGGTTCTTGCCATACCAGTAGGCCGCCACCAGGTGGCCCATGTCCAGCACGCCCTTGTTCACCGCGTCCTGGACCTCGAAGGGTTTCACGACTGCGCCTGCGCTGAAGTAGTCGATGCGCAGCCCGGACGCCTTGCCCATGTCGTTGACGATATCGACATACTGCTTGGCGTATTCCTCCAGCATGTCTCCCGAACCCCAGGAGCCCTGCATCTTGAGCACGGTGTTGCCCGCGCCCCGTGAGATCATCGGGAAGCCCAGGGTAGCCGCGCCCGTGGCCGCCGTCGCCCCGGTGAGGAACTTGCGCCGGCTGACCTTCCTGGTGGTGTCCTGCGTCGAGTCGTTCGTCGCGTCGGCCGCGACCGCCTTTTCAACAGACATCGCTCCTCCTTACGTTGTAATTTGCCTTGGGCGAAATGCAATCGCCTGGTGCGGGGCTTGGCGCCCTCTGCGGCCATGTTAGACAGCCTGGCGAAGGAATCCTAGTCTCCGACCCCCGCAAAGGCAATAGAGGAGGCACTTTTACCCGCGTGCGGGTATCAACCGCAGCGGCGATCGCGATGCTGCACTGCCGCAAACGCGCTCTCAGCGCGGCTGCGCGGCGCTCGAGGAAGGCGCGAATTCCTGCGTGTGCTGGGCATGGGGCTCCCAGCCGTTCACCGCCAGCAGCACGAAGAAGCCGATCACGTACGCGAGCGCCACGCTCCAGCCGTGGCGCAGCCAGAGGCCCACCGATTTCGCCTCGGGAAAGTTGTTGGACAACGCGACTCCCGCCGACGAGCCGAACCAGATCATCGAGCCCCCGAAGCCCACCGCGTAGGCGAGGAATCCCCAGTCGTACCCGCCCTGGTGCAGTGCCAGCGCCGTGAGCGGGATGTTGTCGAACACCGACGAGACCACCCCCAGGGCGAACGTCGTCTGCCACGACGCCTCCGGCAGCTTCTCCACCGGCATCATCGAGGCCGAGAGCACCAGCGAGAGCAGAAAGATCGTGCCCCGCAGCGTGGGCTTGAGCAGCGACCATTGCGGCTGGCGCAGGGGCGCGGTGACGAGGATCGCCGCCCAAACGGCGAGCCCGATCACGGGAAAGCGGTCGAGAACCTCGGGATATTTCAGGTTGGCGGTGACGTTGGCCACGATCGCCGCGATCAGGATCGTCGCCACGATGCCCACGCGCGTCCAGTCGACCCGCGTGCCCCGCGGCGTGTGCTTGAGGATCGGCGAGTAGGCCTGCTGCTGGCGCGCGGCGATGATGCCGAAGATCACCAGCGCCACGCCGGAGGCGATGAACGCTTCGAGCACATCCAGGGGCGCCACGCCGGAGATCCACATCATCGTGGTCGTCGTGTCGCCCACCACGCTGCCCGAGCCGCCCGCATTGGAGGCCGCCACGATCGCCGCGAGGTAGCCGATGTGCACCTTGTGCCGGAACACGCCCGCGGCGACCGTGCCGCCGATCAACGCGGCGGCGATGTTGTCCAGGAAGGACGAGAGCACGAACACCATGACCAGCAGCAGGAAACCGCCCTTCCAGTCGCCGGGCAGGATCCGCGGCAGCTCCAGCGGCACGTGGGAATCCTCGAAATGCTTCGAGAGCAGCGCGAAGCCCATCAGGAGGAAGAACAGGTTGGCGAGGATCACCCATTCGTGGCCGAGCACCCCGACGAATCCACCCACCCCGGGCCCTTCGTTGAATCCCGTGAACAGGATCTTGTAGAGCGTGATCGCCACGAGCCCGGTGACGGCGACGCGGAAGGTGTGACGGTGGAAGAACGCGATACCGGCGAGCACCGCGGCGAACAGGAGGAAGTCGACCGGGACGGGTCCCAGCATCACCGGCTGTGCGTGCATGGGGGGCGATTCTAGACGAGGACGCCGTGGGAGCGATAGGGGCATGCGACCGGCCGCGCTACACTCAACGCTCGACAGGGAGGCGGCGCATGGCGCTATGGATGCGTTACGAGGCGGGCGGGCGGTGCGGTTTCGGGCAGCTCCAGGGGGGCGCCATCACGGTCCACGCGGGCGACATGTTCGCCTCGCCCTCGCCCACCGGGGAGACGCTCGCGCTCGACGCGGTGACGGTGCTCACCCCGAGCGCTCCCTCCAAGATGATCGCGCTCTGGAACAATTTCCACGCGCTGGCGGCGAAGCTGGGCCAGGCGGTTCCGCCGGAGCCGCTCTACTTCCTCAAGGCGCCCAATTCCTTCCTCGCCCACGGACAGGTGATCCGCAAGCCCGCCGCGTACGACGGCAAGGTCGTCTACGAAGGCGAGCTCGGCATCGTGATCGGCAGGCGCTGCGGCCCGGTGTCCGAGGCCGAGGCCGCCGGCGCGATCTTCGGCTACACCTGCGTGAACGACGTGACCGCCGTGGAGATCATCCAGCGCGACCCCACCTTCGCGCAGTGGGTGCGCGCGAAGAGCTTCGACACCTTCGGCGTGTTCGGGCCCGCGATAGCCACGGGCCTTGATCCGGCCGGGCTCGCGGTGAAGCTCGTGCTGAACGGCCAGGAACGCCAGAACTATCCTGTGAGCGACATGGTGTTCGCGCCGGCGCAGCTCGTGAGCCTCATCTCGCGCGATCTCACGCTCGAGCCCGGCGACGTGATCTGCTGCGGGACCTCGATCGGCGTGGGTTCGATGAAGCCCGGATCTGAGGTCGCGGTGACGATCGACGGCATCGGGACACTTTCCAATCGCTACGAGTGAGGAGACCGCCATGGCCATGGCCCTGCCCCTGCTTCCCACCACCATCGCCGGCAGCCTGCCCAAGCCCGCGTGGCTCGCCGAGCCGCAGAAGCTCTGGGCGCCCTGGAAGCTCGAGGGCCGCGTGCTCGAGGAGGGCAAGCGCGACGCGGTGCGCCTGGTGCTCGCGCTGCAGGAGAAGTCGGGCATCGACATCGTGACCGACGGCGAGCAGACGCGCCGGCACTTCGTGAACGGCTACATGGAGCGGCTCGAGGGCATCGACTTCAAGAACCTGAAGACCGTGCGCATCCGCAACCGCTACGACGCCAACGTGCCGCGCGTGGTGGGCCCGGTCACGCGTCCTGCGCCGGTGCACTCCGAGGACGTGCGCTTCCTGCGCTCGGCCACCACCCATGCGATCAAGTTCACGCTGCCGGGTCCCATGACCATGGTGGACACGCTGCACGACGAGCACTACGGCAGCCGCGAGAAGCTCGCCATGGCCTTCGCGGCGATCCTCAACCAGGAGGCGCGCGAGCTTGCGGCCCTCGGGGTCGACGTGGTCCAGTTCGACGAGCCCGCCTTCAACGTCTACTTCGACGAGGTGCGCGACTGGGGCGTGGCCGCCCTCGAGCGCGCGCGCGCGGGCGTCACCTGCAAGACCGCGGTGCACATCTGCTACGGCTACGGCATCGAGGCCAATATCACCTGGAAGAAGTCGCTCGGCGGCGAATGGCGCCAGTACGAGCAGACCTTCCCGCTGCTTGCGCGCTCTTCGATCGACCAGGTCTCGCTCGAATGCGCGAACTCGCGGGTGCCCATCGACCTCATCGCGCTGCTCGAGGGCAAGGACGTCCTGGTGGGATCGATCGACGTGGCCACCACGCGCGTGGAAACCCCCGAGGAAGTCGCGCAGGTGATCCGCGCGGCGCTCAAGCACGTGCCGCGCGAGCGCCTCTTTCCGTGCACCAATTGCGGGATGGTGCCGCTCGCGCGCGAGGTGGCGGCCGGCAAGCTCGCCGCCCTGGGCGCGGGCGCGGCGATCGTGCGCGCGGAGCTCGCCTGATCCGCGTCCAAGGCTGGCCGGCGGCCCCGGTATCTTCCTCAGGCCGCCTTGCGCCAGTACACCCCGGACCAATCGACCTTCACGATCGGCGCATCGATTCCGCGCTGCGCGCGAAACTCGTCCACGGCCTTGCGGCACGGAGCGAAGTCGCCGTAGTCGTCCACCAGCACGAAGCCGCCGGGGACCACCTTGTCGTAGAGGCCGTGCAGGCCGTCGCGCGTGGACTCGTACAGGTCCCCGTCCAGCCGCAGCAGCGACAGGGCCCGGATCGGAGCTGCGGGCAGCGTGTCGCGGAACCAGCCCTTGAGGAAACGCACGCCGTCGTCGAGCAATCCGTATCGCTCGAACAGCGTGCGCACCTCTTCCAGCGACACGGCGAGAATCGGAACGTTGGCGGCGGAGTAATCGAACCCCTGGTCCGCGACCGTGGTGGGCCTGGGCAGGCCCTCGAACGAGTCCGCCGCCCACACGAGTCGATCGTTCATGTCGTAGACCGCGAGGTAGCCGCGCATGAACACCGCCGCGCCGCCGCGCCACACGCCGGTCTCGGCCACGTCGCCGGAAATGCCCTCCTCGCGCACCCGGTCCAGGCACGCCTCGATGTTGCGCATGCGCTCCATGCCGATCATCGAATGCGTGAAATCGCAGAAGTTGCGCATGCTCACGATCTGCTCGGAGCCGTCGGCCTTGCGCATCGCCACGTTCCACCAGGGGCTGCCTTCGGCGCGGTCCGCGGCGAGCTTGGCGACCAGCTCGGGACGCCGCGCGCGGATGTTGCGCAGGACGTCGCCCTCGACCGCCTGTCCCGCCTGGAGCGCCCCGAGGATGTAGAGCAGGCGCGCGTCGCTCTCGAGGTAGAGCTCGTTGATCAGCGACTTGCGCAGCAGGTCGAGGTAGCGCTGCTGGGGGATCATCGGGATGTTCCGGCGCCGGACCGCAAGCGATCGGCCCGCGCGCCGGCAGAATCGCGCTGCCGCCTTCGGAGCGTCAGCCCGGGTTCATCTGGCCGCTCGCGAGCAGCCTGGCGGAATTCCTCTCCAGCCAGCGGCGGATGCGGTTGGCGTCCCCGATGCGCGTGAGCCGGCCCCACGAGTCCAGCAGCACGATCACGATCGGCTGGTTGGCGATCATGGCCTGCATCACGAGGCACTTGCCCGCCTCGTTGATGTAGCCGGTCTTCGACAGTCCGATCTTCCAGTCGGAGTGGCGCACCAGCGAATTGGTGTTCACGAAGCTGAGCTTGCGCTTCGAGTCGGGCAGCTGCACGCTCACGGCGCTGGTGGTGGTGTAGTCGCGGATCAGCTCGTAGCCCGACGCGGTGGCGACGAGCTTGGCGAGGTCCGCGGGGCTCGAGACGTTCTCGGGGGACAGTCCCGACGAATCGACGTAGTGCGTCTGCGTGAGGCCGAGCGAGTGCGCCTTGGCGTTCATCGCGGCGACGAACGCCGGGAGCCCGCCGGGATAGTTGCGCCCCAGCGCCGAGGCCGCGCGGTTGTCGCTCGCCATGAGGGCGAGGCGCAGCAGGTCGTCGCGCCGGAAATGGCTGCCGATCGGCAGGCGCGACTTGGTGTTCTTGACGAGATCGATGTCGTCGGCGGTGATCTCGATCGCCTCGTCGAGCGGCAGCTTCGCATCGAGCACCACCATCGCCGTCATGAGCTTCGTGATCGACGCGATCGGTGCCTGCTGGTCGGCGTTCTTCGCGAACAGCGTCTGTCCCGTGCTCGGATCGAGCACCATCACGCCCGACGACTGCACGCGCGGGTTGCCGTCGGCAGTGAGGCCCGCAACGCTCGCGACGCGCGAGGTGCGGGCGGCCTGGTCGGCGGCCGCGGCGGATACGGAGAGGGCGGCCACGAAAACAATGGCGAGGATGCGTGTCACGGGACCCGATTCCTAGGAGGGCAGGCGACACCATAGCAAAGAACCCGGGATCGTGACAACATTTCGAGGCCTTCTGAGGATTACAGCCCAAATAACTGATTGAATGGCTCATTCAAGCCCCAAGACGCCCCATCCCGATACCCTGGCGGTGCACGCGGGACAATCCCCCGATCCGGCCACGGGCGCGTGCGCCGTTCCCATCTACCAGACGGCTTCCTTCGTCCTGCCCGATACCGACACCGCCGCGGCGCTCTTCAACATGGAGACGCCCGGCCATGTGTACTCGCGCCTGTCGAACCCGACCGTGTCGGTCGTCGAGGAGCGCATGGCGGCCCTGGAGCAGGGCGTAGGGGCGATCGCCACCTCGAGCGGCCAGGCGGCGCTGCACCTCGCGATCGCGACCCTGATGGGACAGGGCGGGCACGTGGTCGCCTCGGCGAGCCTGTACGGGGGGTCGCACAACCTGCTCGCGTACACGCTGCCGCGCTTCGGGATCGAGACCACGTTCGTGCCGGCGCGTGACCCGGACGCGTGGCGGGCCGCGATCCGTCCCGCCACGCGGCTGCTGTTCGGCGAGAGCGTGGGCAATCCCTCGGTAGACGTGCTCGACATCCCCGCCCTGGGCGAGATCGCCGCGCGCCACGCGATCCCGCTGCTGGTGGACGCGACGGTGACGACCCCCGCCCTCGGGCGTCCCTTCGAGCAGGGCGCGCACCTCGTCGTGCATTCGGCCACCAAGTTCCTTTCGGGCCACGGCGTGGTGATCGGGGGCGTGCTGGTCGACGGCGGGCGCTTCGACTGGCCGGCGAGCGGCCGATTCCCGACGCTCACCGAGCCGTACGCAGGCTTCCACGGCATGGTGTTCGCGGAGGAGTCCACCACCTCGGCGTTCCTGCTGCGGGCACGGCGCGAAGGACTGCGCGACTTCGGCGCGTGCATGGCGCCCATGACCGCCTTCCAGATCCTGCAGGGGCTGGAGACGCTGCCGTTGCGCATGGCGCGGCACGTGGACAACACGGTGCGCGTGGCGCAGTTCCTCGCGGCCCACGAGACGGTTGCGCGCGTGCACCATCCCGCGCTGCCCGGGCATCCCGACCACGCGCTCGCGCAGCGGCTGTATCCGCGCGGGTGCAGCGCGATCCTCGCCTTCGAGCTGGCGGGCGGGCGCGAGGCCGGGCGCCGGTTCATCGAGGCGCTCACGCTCTTCTCGCACCTCGCCAACATCGGCGACGCGAAGTCGCTCGTGATCCATCCGGCGTCGACCACGCACTTCCGGATGGACGATGCCGCGCTCGCGGCCGCGGGCATCGGGCCCGGCACCGTGCGCCTGTCGATCGGCCTCGAGCACGTCGAGGACCTCATCGACGACCTGGGGCGGGCGCTGCGCGCGGCGCAGCGGCGCTGATGCAGTTCATCGCCGAGGGCTATCCGGCCTACGCCTACACCGGGGGGCGCGCGTTCGACCCGGCGCTGCCGGCGCTGGTGTTCATCCACGGCGGGGCCTTCGACCACAGCGTGTGGCAGTGGCAGGCGCGCTACCTCGCGCACCACGGCTTCGCGGTGCTCGCGGTCGATCTTCCCGCCCACGGCCGCAGCCCCGGCGCGGCGCGCACCTCGATCGAGGCGATGGCGGGCTGGACGATGGCGCTGCTCGATGCCGCTGGCCTGGCGCGCGCCGCGCTGGTCGGGCACAGCATGGGCTCCCTCGTGGCCCTCGATGCCGCCCTGCGCTTTCCGGGGCGTGTGTCGCGCCTGGCCCTGCTGGGAACCGCGGTGCCGATGGCGGTGGGCGCGGCCTTCCTCGCCGCCGCGCACGACGATGCGCCGGAGGCGTTCGACATGGAGGCGGTGTGGGGCCACGCGCGCGAGGCCCTGCTCGCGCGCAGCCCGGTGCCCGGGAGCTCGCTCCTGTGCGCGAGCCGCCGGTTGAACGGCCGCGCGCGCGCCGGGGTGCTGTACGCCGACCTGCGCGCCTGCGACGCGTACCGTCCCGCGCCGGGGGCACTGCAGGCGCTGTCCGTGCCGACGCTGGTCGTCGCCGGCCGGCGCGACCAGATGACGCCGTACCGGGCCGGGCAGGCGCTCGCCGCGCAGATCGCCGGCGCGCAGCTCGTCGCGCTCGACGCGGGCCACTCCATGATGAGCGAGGCGCCGCGCGCCACGCTGCAGGCGTTGCGCGACTTCCTGGGCTAGGCGGCGGACGGCTCGCGCACGGCGTCGCGCCGCGCCGCTTCCTGCTTGCGCCCCTCCTCGAGCTGCAGGCGCCACATCTCGGCGTAGCGCCCGCCCGCGGCGAGCAGCTCGCGGAACGTGCCGCGCTCGACGATGCGGCCCTGCTCCATCACCAGGATCTGGTGCGCGTCGACGACCGTCGACAGGCGGTGCGCGATGACCAGCGTGGTGCGGTTCGCGCGCCGCGCTCTGCAGCTCGGCCTGGATCGCGCGCTCGTTGGCCGAGTCGAGCGCCGAGGTCGCCTCGTCGAAGATCATGATCGGCGGGTTCTTCAGCAGCGTGCGCGCGATCGCCACGCGCTGCTTCTCGCCGCCCGACAGCTTCAGCCCGCGCTCGCCGACCATCGTGTCGTAGCCCTTCGGCGTGCAGGCGCGATGAAGTCGTGGATGTGCGCCGACGCGCGCGGCGCCCTCGACCTCGGCGCGGCTGGCGCCGGCGCGGCCGTAGGCGATGTTGTATTCGACCGTGTCGTTGAACAGCACCGTGTCCTGCGGCACGATGCCGATCGCCTGCGCGCAGGCTCTTCTGCGTCACCTCGCGGATGTCCTGGCCGTCGATGGTGATGCGGCCTGCGTCGACGTCGTAGAAGCGGAACAGCAGCCGCGCCAGCGTGCGTCTTGCCCGAGCCCGACGGGCCCGACCACGGCGACCGTCTTGCCGGCCGGGATCTCGAAGCTCACGTCCGTGCAGGATCTCGCGCTCGGCGTCGTAGCCGAAGTCGACGTGCTCGAAGCGCACCGCGCCGCCGCGCGCCGGCGAGCGGCGCGGCGCCCGGCGCGTCGGCGATCTCGCGGTTCTGTCCGAGCAGCGCGAACATCTTCTCCATGTCGATCAGCGCCTGCTTGATCTCGCGGTAGATCACGCCGAGGAAGTTGAGCGGGATGTAGAGCTGGATCATGCAGCGCGTTGACCAGCACCAGGTCGCCGAGCGTCATGTGCCCGGCGACGACGCCGCACGGTCGCGCGCCACACGAGCAGCGTCACCGCGGTGGCGATGATCAGGCTCTGGCCCGTGTTGAGCAGCGACAGCGAGGTCTGCGACTTGACCGCGGCCTTCTCGAGCTGCTGCAGGTTCTCGTCGTAGCGGCCTGCCTCGAAGTCCTCGTTGGAGAAGTACTTGACCGTCTCGTAGTTGAGCAGCGCGTCGAGCGCCTTGGTGTTGGCCTTCGAGTCCATGCTCGTTCATGGCGCGGCGGAATGGCGGTGCGCCACTCGGTCACGGTGACCGTGAAGCGCGATGTAGATCACCAGCGCGCCGAAGGTGATCGCGCGCGAACCAGCCGTCGAACTTGGCCGACGAGGCAGCACGATGCACCATCGCGATCTCGACCAGCGTCGGCAGGATGTTGTAGATCGTGTAGGAGAGCAGCGACTGGATCGCGCGCGAGCCGCGCTCGATGTCGCGCGAGACGCCGCCGGTCTGGCGCTCGAGGTGAAAGCGCAGGCTGACAGCGCGAGCAGGTGCTCGAACGCCTCGAGCGAGATGCGCCGCGCGGCGCGCTGCGGCGACCGCGCGAAGAACAGGAACTCGCGCAGCTCGGTGAAGAGCGTGATCGACAGGCGCAGCGCGCCGTAGGCCACGCAGCAGCGCCACCGGCACCACCAGCACGCGCGCTTCGGCCCCGAGAGCGCGTCGACCAGGCGCTTCAGCACCAGCGGCACGCCGATGTTGGCGAGCTTGGCGGCGACCAGGAAGGCGAGCGCCAGCGCCACGCGCCCGCGCCACTCCCAGACGTAGGGCAGGAGCTTGCGCATGACGCCGAAGTCGCCGCGCGGGGCGGGCGCGGAAGCGGGCTTCGCGGGAAGTTCGCCGGCGAGCGCCGAGGTGCCGGGGGAGGTGCTCATGATCCTGCCCGTGTCAGGCCTTGCGCGAGCGCCGGCGCCGGGCGCCACGCTGGGCCTGCGCGCGGTGCGCCGCCATGATGGCGGACAGCAGCCCGGGGAAGCGCCGGTCGACCTCCTCGCAGCGCGCGGTGTTGTGCATCTCCACGCCCTTCCTCTCGCTGCGGATGAGCCCCGCGTCGCGCAGGGCCTTGAAGTGCTGCGAAAGGGTGGACTTGGGCACCGGCCGGTCGTCCACCTCGAGGAACGCCGAGCAGGTCTGCGGGCTGTCCGCGCCGACGATGCGCGAAAAGATGTCGACGCGCACCGGGTCGGAGAGCGCGTGCAGGATTGCCTCGACGGTGATGTCCTCGGCCGAGGGATGCAGCAGGGGCCTCACGACGGGGCCCCGGGATGGTGGTTTGACATGGCTCCCATTTTGCCATACTCTCCCGCTCTCCCATAGTTCCGTATCATGGAACTACTGGACTGATCAACTCGCAAGGAGAGCGGAAATGGGCAAGCTGAACGGAAAGGTCGCGGTGGTCACGGGCGCCTCCAAGGGCATCGGCGCGGGAATCGCCAAGGGGCTCGCCGCGGAGGGCGCCGCGGTGGTCGTCAACTACGCGTCGAGCCGCAAGGACGCGCAGCGGGTGGTCGCGGAGATCGTGCAGCAGGGCGGCAAGGCGATCGCGGTGCAGGGCGACGTCTCCCGGGCCGCCGACGTGAAGCACCTCTTCGCGGAGGCAAAGCGGGCCTTCGGAACCCTCGACGTGCTGGTGAACAACGCGGGGGTGTTCCGCTTCGAGCCGCTCGAGGCGGTGACCGAGGAGGAGTTCCACCGCCAGTTCAACACCAACGTGCTGGGCCCCGTCCTCGCCACGCGCGAGGCGCTCGGCCACTTCGGGCCCCAGGGCGGCAGCGTGATCAACATCAGCTCCGTCGTAAGCGAGGGCCGCATGCCCAACGCGACCGTCTACGCGGCGACCAAGAGCGCGCTGGACTCGATCACCCGGGGCCTTTCAGCGGAGCTCGCCGCGCGCAACATCCGCGTGAACACCATCGCCCCCGGCGGCACCGAGACGGAAGGCCTGCATGCCGCGGGCGTGGTGGGCAGCGACTTCGAGAAGCAGATGATCGCGCACACGCCGCTCGGCCGCCTGGGCCAGCCCGAGGACATCGCGCGCGTCGCGGTCTTCCTCGCCTCGAGCGATTCGGCGTGGCTCACCGGGGAGCGCATCGCGGCTTCGGGCGGCATGCACTGACGGCAGGGGCGGCGAGCCCGCGCCGCGCGAGCCCGGAGGACGGGTCAGGGCGTCGTAGCGGCGCTGAATGCCTGGCCGCCGCCGTAGCTCGCGAGCGTCGCGAGCTCGCCGCCCTTGCGCACCTGCACCGCGCAGTACTTGAGCTCGGCGATCTTGCCGAACGGATCGAGCGCGGCATTGGTGAGCAGGTTGGCCGCGGCCTCGTAGAACGCGAACGGGATGAAGACGGTCTGGCGCGGCGTGCCGTCGTCGGCGCGCGCAGTGAGCGCGATTTCGCCGCGGCGCGAAGCCACGGTGATGACGTCTCCGGGCCGTGCGCCGATCGCGTCGAGGTCGAGCGGATGCAGGGAGGCCACCGCCCGGGGCTCGATCGCGTCGAGCACCGACGCGCGGCGGGTCATCGCGCCGGTGTGCCAGTGCTCGAGCTGGCGCCCGGTGATCAGCACGAACGGGTACTGCGCATCGGGCCGCTCGTCGGCGGGGATGATGTCGGCGGGAACGAACCGGCCGCGCCCGTCGCTGGTCGGGAAATTCTCGGTGAACACGACCGGCTGCCCGGGATCGTCCTCGGTGCGGCACGGATAGGTCACCGAGGATTGCGCCTCAAGGCGCTCCCACGAGATGCCCATGATCGAGTTCATGGCGTTGCGCATCTCCTCGTAGACCTCGGCCACGCCGCTCTCGGGTCCCGCGTAGTTCCAGTCGCATCCCAGCCGCTGTGCGAGCTGCTGGATGATCCACAGGTCCTGGCGCGCGTCCCCGGGCATCTCGAGCGCCCGGCGCCCGAGCTGCACCATGCGGTCGGTGTTGGTCACCGAGCCCGTCTTCTCGGGCCATGCCGAGGCGGGCAGCACCACGTCGGCGAGATACGCGGTCTCGGTGAGGAAGATGTCCTGCACCACGAGGTGCTCGAGCTTCGCGAGGCCCGCGCGCGCGTGGTGCGCGTTCGGGTCCGACATCGCGGGGTTCTCGCCCATCACGTACATGCCGCGGATCCTGCCGTCGCAGGCCGCGTCCATGATCTCGACCACGGTGAGGCCGGGCTGGTGGTCGAGCGTGCGGCCCCAGAATTTCTCGAAGCGCGCGATCGCCTGCGGATTGTCCACGCGCTGGTAGTCCGGGTACATCATCGGGATCAGGCCCGCGTCGGAGGCGCCCTGCACGTTGTTCTGGCCGCGCAGCGGATGCAGTCCGGTGCCGGGCCGGCCGATCTGGCCGGTCATGAGGGTGAGCGCGATCAGGCAGCGGGCGTTGTCGGTGCCGTGCACGTGCTGCGAGATGCCCATGCCCCAGAGGATGATCGAAGCCTTCGAGGTCGCGTAGGCGCGCGCCACCTCGCGGATCGTCTCGGCCGGTATGCCGCACAGGGGCGCCATCCGCTCGGGGCTGAAGGTCTTCGCGTTCTCCTTGAGCGCCTCGAAGCCGCTGGTGCGCTGGCGCACGAACTCCTGGTCGACCAGGCCCTCCTCGATGATGGTGTGGATCATCGCGTTCAGCAGCGCCACGTCCATGTCCGCCTTGAACGGCAGGTAGCGCCACGCGAGGCGTGCGATGTCGTTGCGGCGCGGGTCCATCACGATGAGCCGGGCTCCCCGCTCGGCGGCGTTCTTGATCCAGGTGGCGGCCACCGGGTGGTTCGAGGTGGGGTTCGCGCCGATCACGATGATCACGTCGGAATGCGCCACGTCGGACACCTGGTTGGATACCGCCCCCGAGCCGATGCCCTCGAGCAGCGCCGCCACCGAGGAGGCATGGCACAGGCGCGTGCAGTGGTCGACGTTGTTGGTGCCGAAGCCGGTGCGCACCAGCTTCTGGAAGAGATAGGCCTCCTCGTTGGATCCCTTGGCGCTGCCGAATCCGGCGAGCGCCGACGGCCCGTTCGTGTCGCGCACGCGCTTCAGGCCGCCCGCGGCCAGTTCGAGCGCCTCGTCCCAGCTCGCCTCGCGGAAGACCTCGCGCCAGGCGAGCGGATCGACCGTGAACTCCGCGCCCTTGGGCGCTCCGGGCTTGCGGATGAGCGGCCTGGTGAGGCGATGCGGATGCTGCACGTAGTCGAATCCGAAGCGGCCCTTCACGCACAGGCGCTCGTGGTTCGAGGGCCCGTCGCGGCCCTCCACGCGCACGATGTGGTTGTCCTTCACGTGGTAGGTGAGCTGGCAGCCCACGCCGCAGTACGGGCACACCGAGTCGACCTTCTTGTCGGCGACGACCGCATAGGCGTTCTTCGCCGGGGCGAGCGCTCCTGTCGGGCAGGCCTGCACGCACTCGCCGCACGCCACGCAGGTGGATTCCCCCATCGGGTCATCGAAGTCGAAGACGATCTTCGACTCGCCACCGCGGAAGGCGTACCCGATCACGTCGTTCACCTGCACCTCGCGGCAGGCGCGCACGCAGCGCGTGCACTGGATGCACGCGTCGAGGTTGACGGTCATCGCGGGGTGCGACGCGTCGCGCGCCGGCTGCGCACGCGCCGCGAAGCGCGAGCCGGCCACGCCCAGCTTCGTGCCCCACTCGAGGAGCTCGTTCGCGCCGGGCTTGAGGTCGGCCTGCGGCGCGTCGGAGAGCAGCAGCTCGAGCACCAGCCTCTGCGAGTGCAGCGCGCGCTGCGAATTCGACGCCACTTCCATGCCCTTGGCCGGTTGGCGGCAGCATGAGGGGGCGAGCACGCGCTCGCCCTTGATCTCCACCATGCACGCCCGGCAGTTGCCGTCGGGACGCATGCCTTCCTGGTAGCAGAGGTGCGGGATCTGGACACCGTGGCGCGCGGCGGCCTGGATGATCGTCTCGCCCGCGAACGCCGAGATCGTCTCGCCGTTCAGCTTGAACTCGATGGTCTCGGCCTTGCCGACCGGCTCGTTCATCTTCATGGGCGCTCCGCTCTCAGATTTCGTCCGGGAAGTGCTTGGCGACGCAACGGATCGGGTTGGGCGCCGCCTGCCCGAGCCCGCAGATCGATGCGTCGGCCATCGCCGCCGAAAGCTCCTCGAGCAGCGCCGTGTCCCATTGCTTCGCCTGCATGAGGTGCGCCGCCTTCGCGGTGCCCACGCGGCAGGGCGTGCACTGGCCGCACGATTCATGCTCGAAGAACCGCATCAGGTTCGACGCCGCGTCGCGCGCGCGGTCGTGCTGCGAAAGCACGATCACCGCCGCCGAGCCGATGAAGCAGCCGTGGGGCTGCAGCGTGTCGAAATCGAGGGGGATGTCGCCCATGGAAGCGGGCAGGATGCCGCCCGACGCGCCTCCCGGAAGGTAGGCGTAGAAGCGATGCCCTTCCTGCATCCCGCCGCAGAATTCGTCGATCAGCTCCGCCACGGTGATGCCCGCGGGCGCCACGTGCACGCCGGGCTTGCGCACGCGGCCCGAGACCGAGAACGAGCGCAGCCCCTTGCGGCCATGGCGTCCCTGCGCGGCGAACCACTGCGCGCCGCGCTCGATCAGCTCGCGCACCCAGTACAGCGTCTCCAGGTTGTGCTCGAGCGTCGGGCGGCCGAACACGCCGACCTGCGCTACGTACGGCGGGCGCAGGCGCGGCATGCCCCGCTTGCCCTCGATCGACTCGATCATCGCCGATTCCTCGCCGCAGATGTAGGCGCCCGCGCCGCGCCGCAGGTGGATGCGCGGCAACGTCGTCTTGTCGCCGGCCCGTCCCCCGGCCACGTCCGGCGGGTCGGCCGCGAGCGCCGCGATCTCGCGCTCGAGCATCTCGCGGCACGCGTGGTACTCGTCGCGCAGGTAGACGTAGATGTCCTCGATGCCCACCGCCCACGCGGCGATGAGCATGCCTTCGAGGAAGCGATGCGGATCGCGCTCGAGGAAGTGGCGATCCTTGAACGTGCCCGGCTCGCCCTCGTCGATGTTCACCGCCATGAGCC
This sequence comes from uncultured beta proteobacterium, assembly GCA_963758215.1. Taxonomy (GTDB): domain Bacteria; phylum Pseudomonadota; class Gammaproteobacteria; order Burkholderiales; family Usitatibacteraceae; genus Usitatibacter. The sequence goes on from CAVWUN010000008.1 coordinate 121,206, forward strand.
GCGGAGCCGGCTCCGCGCGCACGATGCGCCACTTGCGCCCCGCGGGAAATCCCGCGCCGCCGAGGCCGCGCAGCCCCGCGTCTTCCAGCGTCTTGATGACCGACTCCATGTCGCGCGCGCCGTGCACGCATTCCGCCCATATCCGGTAGCCGCCCTGGGCGCGGTAATCCGGGTAGGCGAGCGGTCGCAGGGCAGGAGCGCGCACCTGGCCTGCCGCGAGCGCCTGCTTCACCGAGTCCCCGCTCGCGTGGCCGAAGGCGTTCTGGCCCACGCAGACCGCGGGCGCCTCGGCGCAGCGCCCGATGCAGGGTGCGGGGATCACGCGCACGTCCGCGCCCAGCAGGCCAGGCAGCTCGTCGAGCAGGCGCTGCGCCCCGGCCATCGCGCACGACAGCGTGTCGCACACGCGCACGGTGAGGCCCGGGGGTGCCGTCCCGCCCTCCTTCACCACGTCGAAGTGATGGTAGAAGGTGGCCACTTCGTAGACCTCGGCCTGCGCGAGCTTCATGGCCTCGGCGAGCGCGTTCAGGTGCGCGGCCGAGATCCGCCCGTGGCGATCCTGGATGCGATGCAGGTTCTCGATGAGATATTCGCGCCCGCGCGGAGCCCCTGTGAGCAGCTGCGCAACCTGCTCGCGTGCGGCGGGATCGACGGCCCGCCCCTTGGGAGTGGAACGGGGCCGGCGAATCTTGGAGACGGGGATGACGACGTTATCGGCCATGGCGTAGGAAGAGTTTGGCACCTTTCCGCTCTGCTAGGAGATGCCTGCCGGGGCGAGACTCGCATAGCTGCGAGTCGAACCCGAGGCCGCCCGCGGGAGGTGCGGGCAGCCTGCAAATCAAGAGCAAAGACTACCGGACCCGGGGTCGGTTTGGGCTTGATCCGAGTCAAGGCCGCGCAGCACGTACCGCGCACGCTGCCCGCGCCATGGCCGGCAGCGGGAATACCGGGCGCGCCCGGCTAGTGGAAGAGTCCCGCCGCCTTCTCCAGCGCGATCCACACCCCGATCAGGAACGGAACACCCACGGCGAGCCACGCGAGCGCTCCGACCACGCCGAAGCTGCCGCGCGCCGCCGTGGCCGCGTCGGCGGCGACGGTCGTCCGGGCACCGCGCGTCAGGGCGCGCTCGTCCTCGAGCTCGTCATCGCTCATGAAGTGCTTTTCGTCCACCGGCTTGATCAGCATGTTGCAGATGAATCCGGCGAGCAGCAACGCGGCCAGGATGTACAGCGTGCGGTCATACACCAGGTTTTTCGGAACGCCGGCCTTGAGCTGCAACTCGCGGACGTTCGCAATGAGGACCGGACCGATGATGCCGGCGGCCGACCAGGCCGTGAGCAGGCGCCCGTGGATCGCACCCACCATCTGGGTGCCGAAGACATCCGCGAGGTAGGCCGGCACGGTGGCGAATCCGCCGCCGTACATCGTGAGGATCACGCAGACGGTCGCGACGAACAGGCCTGCCGCTCCCATGTGGCCGAGGGTCGGCATGAGGCAGTAGAGCAGCATGCCGAGCACGAAAAACACATAGTAGGTGGTCTTGCGGCCGATCCAGTCGGATACCGACGCCCAGAACAGCCGGCCCACGCTGTTGAAGAGGCTGATGAGGCCGACCAGGCCCGCGGCGGCGGCCGCGATCGCCGCTTTCTGCGCGGCGGTGATCGTGCCCGTGCCGGCGGCGCCCACGAGCAGCGGCCCGAAGATCTCCTGCAGCATCGGGGAAGCCATCACGATCACGCCGATCCCCGCGCTCACGTTGAGGCAAAGCACGCCCCAGATCAGCCAGAACTGCGGCGTCTTCCACGCCTTCGACAAATGCACGTGGCGGTGGGTGATCATCGCCTTCGTCTGCGTCGACGCAGGACGCCAGCCCGCGGGATGCCAGCCTTCCGGCGGCGTGCGGAATCCGAACGCGCCCGCGGACATCGCGAAGAAATAGATCGCGCCCATTGCAACCAGGGTCGCCGCAACTCCCGCGCTGGCATCGCCCCCGCCGAAGGAGTGCATGAACGCCACCGCCATCGGCGCACCGATCATCGCGCCGCCGCCGTAACCCATGATCGCGAAGCCTGTCGCCATGCCGCGGCGATCCGGGAACCACTTGATCAGGGTCGATACGGGCGTGATGTAGCCCAGCCCCTGCCCGACGCCGCCGAGGATGCCGCAGCCCAGCCATACCAGCCAGAGCTGGTGGATCTGCACGCCGATGCCGCCCAGCGCCATCCCGCCGCCCCAGCACAGGGCCGCGATGACGCCGGACTTACGGGGACCAGCGTGCTCGAGCCATCCGCCCCAGAGCGCGGCCGCGACGCCGAGCATGAAGATGAACAGCGTGAACGTGAAGCTCACCATCGGCACCGTCCAGTTGCACTGCGCGGTGAACAGCTCCCCGAAGAAGGTCTGGCTGGCGCACTGCGCCGCATTGGGCGCGAGCAGCCTGGTCATCGGCAGCCAGAAGACCGAGAATCCGTACGCCATCCCGATGCACAGGTGGATGGCGAGCGCGCACGGCGGTACGAGCCAGCGGTTGAAGCCGGGCCCGGCCAGGGTGCGCGTCTTGTCGAGGATCCCACCTTCGTGCCCACCGTGGCCGGCGAGCGCGCTTGCGGCATGTGCCATGACCCCTCCTCGTCGTGGTGTTATGTATCGTATTGCGATGGAACGTCGGCCGGTGCGCGAACGCGCCCTTGGCATCCGTGCGCCCGGAACGTAACATCGGCACCCGGGGCGAACAATATGAAGTCAGGCCCCGGAACGTTGTGCAACGCGCTGCATATGGAGGGGATCGAAATTGAAGATCACGATCCGGCCGCATTGGGTGCTCGAAGGCCACGACGAGTTCGCTCCGTTCCTGCCCCGGCTGCTGCAGCTGCTCGCGGCGATCGAGAGCGAGGGCAACCTGCTGCGCGCCGCCCGCACGCTCGGGGTCTCCTACCGGCATGCCTGGGGCCTGATCCGCGATGGAGCGCGAGTACTGGGCGCGCCGCTGCTCACCATGAGCCGCGGCCGCGGCGCGACGCTGAGCATCCTCGGCGAGAAGCTCTTGTGGGCCGAGCGGCGGGTAAGCGCGCGCCTCACGCCGATCTTCGAAAACCTCGCCTCCGAGCTCGAGGGCGAGATCGACGGAGCGCTGCGGGATCCGGCGCTGAGCTTCCGCGTGCGTGCGAGCCACGGATTCGCGATCGACCTGCTGCGCGACTTCCTCGCCCGGGACCAAATTCCCGTGGACCTGCGGTTCTGCGGAAGCATGGAGGCCCTTGCTTCGCTCGCAGCCGGGGACTGCGAGGTGGCCGGCTTCCACGCGCCGCTCGGCCCGCTGCAGCGCGAAGTGCTGCCCTTCTATGCCAAGTGGCTCGCACCCGGGCACCAGACCCTCATCACGCTGTGCACCCGGCGCCAGGGAATCATGACGCCCGCGGGCAATCCCCAGGAGGTGCATTCGCTCGCCGGCCTGGTGCGTCCCGGCCTGCGATTCGTGAATCGGCAATTCGGATCCGGCACGCGCATCCTGCTCGATCTGCTGCTCGCCGCGGAGGGCGTCGACAGCGGCGCCATCTCGGGATACGAGAGCGGCGAGTTCACCCACTCGGGCGTGGCGGCGTGCGTGGCGAGCGGTATGGCCGACGTCGGCTTCGGGGTGGAAACCGCCGCGCGGCGCTTCGGGCTCGAGTTCATCCCGGTGGCGACGGAGCGCTATTTCCTGCTCTGCCAGGACGAATCCATGGCCTCGCCCTTCGTGGCGCGCGTCCTCGACACGCTGATGAGCCACCGCTTCCGGGCCGAGGCCGCTCAATTGCCCGGCATAGACGCGACCTATGCGGGAACGCTGCTGTCCGTCCCGGAGGCCTTTCCCGAGCTGGCTGCGGCCGGGCCCAAGGCGCCGCGGCGCACGCCTCGCAAGGGCAAGGTCTCGGCGCGCTCCCGCGGCTAGCTAGCAGCGTCCCAGCGTCGCGTCCGCGGCAAGGTCGCTACAGAACGGCCGCAAGCAGCTTGCCCATCTCCGCGGGGTTGCGCGTGACCTTGATGCCGCACGCCTCCATCACGGCGAGCTTCTCCTGCGCCGTGCCCTTGCCGCCCGAGATGATGGCGCCCGCGTGGCCCATGCGCTTGCCCGGTGGCGCCGTCACCCCGGCGATGAAGCCAACCACGGGCTTCTTCATGTGGTCCTTCACCCAGCGCGCGGCGGTCTCCTCGTCGGTACCGCCGATCTCGCCGATCATGATCACCGCTTCGGTCCCGGGGTCCTCGTTGAACATGCGCATCACGTCGATGTGCTTCAGGCCGTTCACCGGGTCGCCGCCGATGCCCACCGCCGAGGACTGGCCGAGGCCCAGCGCGCTTACCTGCCCCACCGCCTCGTAGGTGAGCGTGCCGGAGCGCGAGACGATGCCGATGCGCCCCTTGCGGTGGATGTGGCCCGGCATGATGCCGATCTTGATCTCCTCGGGCGTGATGAGGCCCGGGCAGTTGGGCCCGATGAGGCGCGTCTGCTTGCCCTGCATCTTGTAGCGCGTGCGGATCATGTCGCGCACCGGGATGCCTTCGGTGATGCAGATCACCAGGTCGAGACCAGCATCCACCGCCTCGTCGATCGCCGCGGCGGCGTAGGGCGGCGGCACGTAGATCACCGACACCGTGGCGCCCGTGGCGGCCTTCGCGTCCTGCACCGAGTTGTAGATCGGGATGCCCTCGAAGTCCTGGCCGCCCTTGCCCGGCGTCACGCCCGCGACGAAGCACTGCTTGCCGTTGGCGTAGTCGCGGCACATGCGCGTGTGGAACTGGCCGGTCTTGCCGGTGATGCCCTGCGTGATGACCCGGGTGTCCCTGCCGATGAGGATCGCCATGGCTATTTTCCCTTCGCCGCGGCGACTACCTTCTTCGCGGCATCGCCCATGTCGGCCGCCGAGATGATCGGCAGCCCCGAGTCGGCGAGGATCTTCTTGCCCAGGTCGACGTTGGTGCCCTCCAGGCGCACCACCAGCGGCACCTTGAGGCCCACCTGCTTCGCCGCGGCCACGACTCCGCTCGCGATCACGTCGCACTTCATGATGCCGCCGAAGATGTTGACCAGGATCGCCGCGAGCCTGGGGTTCTTCAGCATGATCTTGAACGCCTCGGTTACCTTCTCCGTGGTGGCGCCGCCGCCCACGTCGAGGAAGTTCGCGGGGCTGCCGCCGAAGAGCTTGATGGTGTCCATGGTGGCCATGGCGAGGCCTGCGCCGTTCACCAGGCAGCCGATGTCGCCGTCCAACTGGATGTAGTTCAGGTCGAACTTCGACGCCTCGACCTCCGCCGGATCCTCCTCGTCGAGATCGCGCATCGCGACGATGTCGGGATGGCGGAAGAGCGCGTTGTCGTCGAAGTTCAACTTCGCGTCGAGGGCGACCACGCGCTCGTCGCCGGTCACGATGAGCGGGTTCACCTCGGTCAAGGAGCAGTCGCATTCGTCGAAGCAGCGGTAGAGCGACTTGAACAGGTCGCGCGCCTGCGGCACGAGCTGCGCCGGCATCCCGATCTTGCGCGCGACGTCCTCGCCCTGCGCGTCCTGCAGCCCCGCCATCGGGTCGATCGCGACCCGGTGTATCTTTTCCGGATGGTGCTCGGCCACCTCCTCGATGTCCATGCCGCCCTCGCTCGAGGCCATGAGCACCACGCGCTGCAGCCCGCGATCGACGACGAGCGCGACGTAGAGCTCCTTGCGGATATCGGCCCCCTCCTCGATCAGCAGCCGGCGCACGACGCGCCCCTGCGGGCCGGTCTGGTGGGTGACGAGCGTCATGCCGAGCATCTGCCCGGCGATCGCCCGCACCTCGTCGACGGAGCGCGCGAGCTTCACGCCGCCGCCCTTGCCGCGGCCCCCCGCGTGGATCTGGGCCTTCACGACCCAAACGGGGCCTCCCAGCGACTGTGCCGCGCCGACCGCCTCGTCGACCGACCGGGCCGGGATGCCGCGCGGCGTAGCCACGCCGAATTTTCGGAAGAGCTCCTTGCCCTGGTATTCGTGGATGTTCATCTTGGTCGAGTCGTCAGTGGTGGTCGCCTTCGGCGGCCGGTTCGATCTGCTCGCCGCCCCGATACCAGCGCGGGTAGTACCGGGCGACCGCGGCCTGGGTGGCATCGAGCGCGTGGCAACGGTCGATCTGGAACGGCTTGCGGCCCGGCTCCTGCACGCGCTGGCCGGCCATGGTCTGGAACGCGGCGGTCGCGAGCGCCCCGGCGAGCTCGCTCACGTGGGTGCAGCCGCGCACCCCGCCGAAGAGCTCCTTCAGCTTCTGGTGGTAGCCGGGCCGGATCGCGAGTCCCACGAGCTTGCGGTACGCCGGCACGATCGCGTCGCAGTAGCCGACGTAGGGCACGGCATCCATCGCCGCCGCCGCATCGACGATGGTGAGCTGGCGATCCACCGTGATGCGCAGCCACATGCCGTGGATCGGCTCGCCGGCGGGCCGCACGCCGGCCGCGAGCTGGAAGTCGTGCGGCTTGGTGTCGACGAGATGGCCCTCGATGTCGTACAGGCCGTCCTCGCGCCGGTATCCGCGGATCTCGATGGCGCGCAGATGCAGGGGCTCGCGCGCGACCGTCGGCTCGAGCCCGGGCATCGGCCTACGGGGCGCCCGCGCCCGATTTGCGTCCCTGGCGGATCGCCTCGGCGAACTCGGCGCCGTTCTGGAAGCGCTTCTCGAAGTCCTTGGCGAGCGCGCGATCGATGACGGCATCGATCCACGGCGGCAGGCCCGCGTTGATCTCGCGGATGTTCGGGTGCGGGTTGTTGGCGATGGCGAACATGAGCTGCGCCATCGATTCGCCGTCGAAGGGCAGGCTGCCCGGAGAGCATCTGGAACAGCGTGACGCCGAGCGAGAACAGGTCGGAGCGGCCGTCGATCTTCTTGCCGGCGAGCTGCTCGGGCGACATGTAGGACGGCGTGCCCAGCACCATGCCGGTCTTGGTCTTGCGACGAGTCGGTGATGCGCGCGATGCCGAAGTCGGTGACCTTGACCGTGTCGCTTTCCGGCTCGTACATGATGTTGGCGGGCTTGATGTCGCGGTGCACGACGCTCTGCGTGTGCGCGTAGGCCAGCGCGTCGGCCACGCGCTGCGACGATGCTCAGCACCTTGTCGGGCGGCAGCAGGTTGGGCTGGCTTGGTGTAGGGCACCAGGTCCTTGCCCTTGAGGAACTCCATGGCGATGTAGGCACAGATCGTGCTCCTCGCCCGCGTCGTAGATGGTGACGATGTTGGGGTGGTTGAGGCGCCCCGCCGTCTCCGCCTCGCGGAAGAAGCGCTCCTTCACCTCGGTGCAGCTCGTCGGCCTCGAACTCCTGCGACAGCGCCATGGTCTTGATCGCCACCACGCGGCCGATCTTCGGGTCGCTTGCCGCAGGTACACCACGCCCATGGCGCCCTTGCCCAGCTCCTTCTCGACCTGGTAGCGGCCGAGCATCGGCTTTTCGACGCCGCCGCCGTGCAGGATCATGGTGCCCGCGTTGGTGCGCGCCGCCGCCGCAGCCGCCCAGGATCACGGTCTCGCGACATCGGCTTGGCGCGGCTCAGCGCGCTCCTCGATGTCGCGGAACTTCGGATTGAAGTCGGCCATGTAGCGGAACACCGCTCTCCGCCTTGTTGAACTGGCGCTTGCGCTCGAAATCGAGCGCCAGGTTGTACAGGTTGTCCATCACCGCGTCGTCGAGCGGCACCTTGCGGAACTTGTCGAAGGCCATGTCGAGCTGGCCCTGGCCCTGGAAGGCGAGGCCCAGCATGCGGTTGGATTCCGCGGACTCGCGACGTCGGATTCGCGTCCTTGCCGCGCCTCGGTGATCAGAAAGCGCTTGGTGGTGAGCAGCACGTGGCCGACGACCAGCAGGGTCGCCGCGCAGCATGAGCTGGATCCACAGCCCGGCGCCCGTCATGAGCCCGAAGTGCGTGACCGAGCAGCACCACCAAGATGCCGCCGGTGAGCGCGGCGCCCATGCCGGCCTTGAGCCGCGGGAGCAGCAGGATGAGGTAAGGGCCACCAGCAGGTACGCGCCGAACGAGGCGTAGCCGCTCCCCACGCGGGCGCGACGAAGAAGTGCTCCTGCAGGATGCGACGAGACCGAGTGCGGCCAGCGTCGTGACCGGGTTCATCTGCGCCGAGATCGGCGTCACCTGGCGTGGTGCCGATCCCCGCCGCCGTGGCGCCGATCAGCACGATCTTGTCGGTGTACTTCGTGGCCGGGATCTTGCCGCTGTAGACGTCGAAGAACGAATCGATCGGGAAGGCCGGGCTTGCCGTCGCGATCCTTGTAGAAGTACGTGTACATCTCGCCGAAATCGTCGGTACGTATGGTCTTGCCGCCGAGCGTCACGTTCTGCCCGAGGTTCACGTGGATGTCCTTCGCCGTGAGGTTGAGGCTCTTGGCGGCGATCATCAGGGCGAGCGACGGGAACTGCTGGCCGTAGTAGTCGATCACCAGCGGCTCGAAGCGGATCGCGCCGTCCTCGTCGAGGCTGCTGTTCAGGTGGCCCACGCCGGCGACCACGGCTCCGATCTGCTCGATGGGCACCAGCGCGCCGATGCCGTGCAGGAACGATCCGCCCGCGTCGGTGAAGCCGCCGATGGTGTCCTTCGTCACGTAGTCGGGCAGCGGCTTGTCGGGCCGGCCCTCGGGCGGCCGGTAGGACAGCTGCTCGAAGGCGAGCGGAACCACCACGTTGCCCGCCTTCTTGATGCTCGCCGCGAGGCGCACGTCGCTGTTCAGCGCGACCTCGGCCTCGTTCAGGATCCTGCCGATCTGGGCCACCTCGCCGCTCGGCTGGGCGCCCAGCGCGGCGGGCGTCTCCCCGCCGATCGGCGCGACCCCGGGCACCTCCTGCGTGGCCGACGGGAACGCCTTGTTGTAGATCTCGAGCATCTTGTCGACGTAGACCAGGCCGGGATCCTTCTGCGCCTCGAAGAAGAACACCGTGTTGCCGATCACCTTCGCCTTCGCGGCGGCGAGCTGGTCGATCAGCTTCGCCTGCACCTCGCGCGGCCAGGGCCAGCGCCCGATGTTGGCGATCGACTGCTCGTCGATGGCGATGACCGCGATCTTGTCGCTCGGGGTCTTGGAAGTGGCCCTGACGCCCAGGTCGTAGGCCCAGCGCTCGAGCCCCGGGATCACGCCCGAGACCCGCGCGAAGCCGAACAGCAGAATCGCGATGACCAGGCCGAAGAACCAGTCGGCCTTCCAGAAGGCGGTCTTCATGCACTCTCCCGTGAGTCTTGCGGCGCGCAGCCACCGGATCCGCCCCGAAGGCGCGATTTCGGTGCCGACATCTTACATGGGCGTGGCCCGGCCATCACGCGCCCACGTCGATCTCCACCCCTCGGCCAGCGGGCCGCGCAAGCTCGAGCAGCCGCGCGGCGACGATGAGATCCTGCATCGCCATTCCCTGCGACTCGAACAGCGTCACCTGTCCGGCCGAAGTGCGCCCCGGGCGGATGCCGGCGATCACCTCGCCCAGCTCCGTAAGGCCGCCGGCGTGGATGCGGCCCTTCTCGAGGGCGGGCAGCAGGTCGCCGGCCTCCTTGATGGCCGAGGGGCGCGAATCGACGACGATCGGGTCGGCCTTGCGCACCGTTGCCTCGTCGATCTCGCGCCGCAGCAGCGAATTGGAACCCGCGGCGTTCACGTGCGTGCCGGGCGCGATCCATTCGCCGTCGAAGACCGGCGTGGCCGCGCTCGTGATGGCCACCACGATGTCGCTGCCCCGCACCGCGTCCTCGGCGCCGGCGGCGGGAACGACCGGGATGCCGAGGCGCTCCTGCATGCGCGCGCAGAACTGCGCGACCTTCCCGGCGGTGCGCGCATGCACCTTCACCCGTTCGAGCGGGCGGACCTGGGCGAGGGCCTCGAGCTGCCCGCGCGCCTGCCAGCCGGCGCCGAAGATGCCCACGACGCGCGCGTCGGGACGGGCAAGCCACCGGGCAGCCACGCCGCCGGCCGCGCCGGTGCGCATCATGCCGAGGTGGTTCGCCTCGACGATCCCCTCGAGGTTGCCGCGCTCGGCGCTGAACACGTACACGAGGAAGCGCACGCCCTCGCGGCTCGAGGTGTACGCCTTGTAGCCGAACACCCCCGCCGAGGGCACCGCGCCCTGCAGGATGTGCAGCGCCGCCTTCGGCAGCCGGGTGCGCTCGCGCGGGACGTCGATGGCCTGGCCGGTCGAATACTCGCGGTGGACGCGCTCGATGAGCTCGAGGGTCGTGGACATCGTGAGCAGATGCTCGACGTCGGCTTCGCGCAGGAGGAGAGCCATGGGCCGCCGCCCCCCGGATCAGGGCATGAGGACGGTCGAGCCGGTGGTCTTGCGCGCCTCGAGGTCGCGGTGCGCCTGAACGGCGTCCTTGAGGGCGTAGCGCTGGCGCGCACCCACCTTGATGCGCCCGGCGAGCACGTGCGCGAAGAGCTCGTTGGCCGCGGCCACCAGCTCGGCGCGCTTACCCACGTAGCTCATCAGGGTCGGGCGCGTCACGTAGAGCGAGCCCTTGGCCGCGAGGATGCCCAGGTCGATGGGGCCCACCGGGCCCGACGCGTTGCCGAACGTCACCATGAGCCCGCGCAGCTGCAGGCAGTCGAGCGATTTCATGAAGGTGTCCTTGCCCACGGAATCGTAGACGATGGGGACCTTCTTGCCGCCGGTGATCTCGTTCACCTTCGCCACGAAGTCCTCCTTCGTGTAGATCACCGTGTGCGCGCAGCCGTTGTCGCGTGCGAGCTTCGCCTTCTCCTCGGAGCTCACCGTGCCGATGAGGTTCACGCCGATCGCCCGCGCCCACTGGCAGGCGATCAGGCCCACGCCGCCCGCCGCCGCGTGCCACAGCACCGTGTCGCCGGATTTGGGCACGACGTGCAGGCTGCGCAGCAGGTAGTGCACCGTGAGGCCCTGCAGCATCATGCTCGCGGCCTGCTCGAAGGTGACGCCGTCGGGCAGCTTCACGCAGCGCTCGGCCGGATGGATCTTCTGCTCGGCGTAGGCGCCGATGGGACCGTTGCAGTAGGCCACGCGGTCGCCGGGCTTGAATTCCGTCACGCCGGCGCCGACCGCCTCGACCACGCCCGCGGCCTCGAGGCCGATCCCCGACGGCAGCGTCAGCGGATACAGGCCCGAGCGGTGGTAGGTATCGATGTAGTTCAGCCCGATCGCCTTGTGCGCGATGCGCAGCTCGCCGGGACCGGGGTCGGCGACGCTCACTTCCTCCCACTGCAGGACTTCGGGACCGCCGGTCTTGTGGATGCGGATCGCGTGCGCCATGGAATCCTCCTCAGGAGCCGAGGATTGTACCCGCCGCGACGCCCGCTTCCTTCGCCCATTGCGCGGCCGCGACCTTCTTGCCCTCCTCGGGCTTCACCTTCGCTATCTCCACCTGCCCGCCCTGCGCGCTGATGCGCATCGATTCGGCGCCCAGGTCGGCGATCTCCCCGATCTTGCCCTTCACCGCCCCGAAGGTGCGCGCCAGGTGCTTCCTCGAGCCGAAGAGCTGCAGCTTCCTGCCGCCGATCGTGGTCCATGCCCCCGGCGCCGGGTCGCAGCCGCGGATCGTGTCGTGGATGAAGTCGACGTGGTTGTGCCAGTTGATCCGCGCCTCGTTCGCGCGGCACCAGCCCTCGTAGGAGGCCCGCGATTCGTCCTGCACGACTTCGCGGTGCCTGCCCGCGGCCACCAGGTCGGCCGCCTCGAGCATCGCCTGCACGCCCATCGGGAACAGGCGGTCGAAGTAGACGCTGCCCAGCGTGTCGTCCGCCGAGATCGGCGTCTTCTTCTGCAGCACGATCGGGCCCTCGTCCAGGCCGTCGGTGGGACGGAAGATCGTGAGCCCGGTCTTCGCCTCGCCCTTGATGATGGGCCAGTTGATCGAGGAGGGCCCGCGGTACTTGGGCAGCAGCGAGGGGTGGTACTGGATCGTGCCGTGCTTCGGGATCTTCACGAAATCCTGCGGCGCGAACTGCAGCACGAACGCCATGATGCCGATGTCGGCGCCGAGACCCTGCATCGCGGCGATCGCGTCGGCGCCCTGAGGGAGGGGAACTGGAAGACCTTGAGGCCCTTGTCCTGCGCGGCGACCTTGAGCGGATCGGGCTTGCCGCCCTCCTTTTCCGGCGCGCAGAACACGCCCGTGACCGTGTCGCCGCGCGCGAGGAACGCCTCGAGCACCGCCTTTCCGAAATCCTGCTGGCCGATGATCGCGATCTTCATCAGGCGGCCGCCTTCTTGGGCGGGGCGGAGAATGCGCCCGCGCCCTTGAGCGCGGCCACCTTGCCGTCGTCGTAGCCCAGCACGTTCTTCAGGACGTCCTCGGTGTGCTCGCCGAGCGTCGGGCTGCGCCTGATCATCGCGGGAGAGGCCGAGAGCTTGATCGGCATGCCGACATTGAACCACTTGCCGCGCTGCGGATGGTCGAGCTCGACCCACATGTCGCGGCCGCGGACGTGGTCGTCGGTGGCCAGGTCCTCGGTCGACATGATCGGCCCGCACGGCACGTCGAGCGGATTGAGGATCGCCATGAACTCGCGCTTGGTGTAGCTCGACGCGAACTTGTTGATCAGCGTCCACATGAGCTGCTGGTTCTTGCGCCGCTCGGCGATGGTGGCCAGGCGCGGATCGGTGGCCAGGTCCGGCACGCCCAGGTCGGGCCCGATGCGCTTGGCGAGCGCTTCCCACACCGCCTCCTGCACGACGACGTAGAGCCAGTCGTTCGGACCGTGCGGCTTGCAGTGGATCGCGTTGCCGAGCTGGCCGCCGCCCGAGTCGTTGCCGGCGCGCGGGACATCGCCCATGCCCTGGTAGGTCGGCACCGAGTACTCCGAGAGCACGCCGCGCGTGCAGGCGCTGGTGGTCGCGGAACTTCACGCGGCACAGGTTCATCACGCCGTCCATCATCGCGACTTCGACGTACTGGCCCATGCCCGGTGCGCTGCGCCTGGTGCAGCGCGGCGAGCAGCCCGATGCGCCAGGTGCAGCCCGGTGCCCGAATCGCCGATCTGCGCGCCGGTGACGAACGGCGGGCCGTCCGGGACGCCGGTGGTGCTCATGGCGCCGCCCATGGCCTGCGCGACGTTCTCGTAGGCCTTGAAGTCGGCGTAGGGCCCCGACGAGCCGAAGCCCTTGATCGAGCCCATCACGATCTTCGGATTGATCTCGTGGATCTTCTCCCAGGTGAACCCGAGGCGGTCGAGCACGCCCGGGCCGAAGTTCTCCATGATGATGTCGCACTTCTTCAGCAGGTCGACGAACACCGCCTTGCCTTCGGGCGATCTTCATGTTGACCGTGATCGAGCGCTTGTTGCAGTTGAGCATCGTGAAATACAGGCTGTCCGCGTTCGGCACGTCGCGCAGCTGGCCGCGCGTGGCGTCGCCCGCGGGCGACTCGAGCTTGATCACGTCCGCGCCCATCCACGCGAGCAGCTGCGAGCAGGTCGGTCCCGCCTGCACGTGCGTCATGTCGAGAATGCGTACTCCCTTCAGTGCTTCCATTTTCCGGTCTCCGTTGGCTTGGCTGCTCGAGGAGTCGAGCGGCGACGCGAGTCGTCCGCTCCAACGATCGCCCCGATGAGGCTACCGCACGATCGCCTCTACTTTTTCTTGGCGGTCGGATTCAGGCTGGTGATGCGGCCGCTTTCGGTTCCGGCGCTCTCGTCGATCACGGCGTTGACGAGCGTGGGCCTGCGCGAGCGGACGGCCTCCTCCATCGCCTGGCGCAGCGCGGCCGGCGTCGTGACGTGCACTCCCACGCCGCCGAAAGCCTCCATCAGTTTCTCGTAGCGCGCGTCCTTGACGAACACGGTGGGCGCGACGTCGGGGCCGCCGGCGGGATTCACGTCGGTGCCGCGGTAGATGCCGTTGTTGTTGAGCACCACCACGCAGACCGGCAGGTTGTAGCGGCAGATGGTCTCGACTTCCATGCCGGAGAAGCCGAAGGCGCTGTCGCCCTCGATCGCGATCACCTGCTCGCCGCTCACCACCGCGGCGGCGACGCAGAAACCCATGCCGATGCCCATCACGCCCCAGGTGCCCACGTCCAGGCGCTTGCGCGGCTGGTACATGTCGACGATGCTGCGCGTGAAGTCGAGCGCGTTGGCGCCCTCGTTGACCAGGATGGCGTCCGGGTTGGCCCTGACGATGTCGCGCACCACGTTGAGCGCGCTGTGGAAATTCATCGGCGCCGGATCCTTGGCCAGCGTCTCGGCCATCTTGGCGACGTTCTTCGCCTTGCGCTCGGCGATGGCGGCCAGCCACTCGGCCGGCGGCTTCGCCCAGCCGGGGCCGATGCCCGCGAGCAGCGCCGCGACGCAGGAGCCGATATCGCCGACCAGCGGGGCGTCGATGCGCACGTTGCTGTCCGCCTCCTGCGGCGAGATGTCGACCTGGATGAACTTCTGGCCGCCCCACTCCTTGTGGTCCTTGCCGCCCCAGGTCTTGCCCTTGCCGTGCGAGAGCAGCCAGTTCAGGCGCGCGCCGACCAGCATCACCACGTCCGCCTCGGGCAGCACATAGGAGCGCGCGGCGGCGGCGGACTGCCCGTGCGTGTCGGGCAGCAGGCCCTTGGCCATGGACATGGGCAGGTAGGGGATGCCGGTCTTCTCGACCAGCGCGCGGATATCGGCATCGGCCTGCGCGTAGGCGGCACCCTTGCCCAGCACGATGAGGGGACGCTTGGCGCCCTTCAGCAGATCGAGCGCGCGCTGCACGGCGTCGCGGGCCGGGATCTGGCGCGGGGCCGGATCGACCACCTTGATCAGCGACGTCCTGCCGGCCTCCGCGTCCATGGTCTGCGCGAAGAGCTTCGCCGGCAGGTCGAGGTAGACGCCGCCCGGGCGGCCGGAGACCGCGGCGCGGATGGCACGCGCGACGCCCACGCCGATGTCCTCCGCGTGCAGCACGCGGAACGCGGCCTTGCACAGCGGCTTGGCGATGGCGAGCTGGTCCATTTCCTCGTAGTCGCCCTGCTGCAGGTCGACGATCTCGCGCTCGCTGGAGCCGCTGACGAGGATCATCGGAAAGCAGTTGGTGGTGGCGTTGGCGAGCGCCGTCAGGCCGTTGAGGAAGCCCGGCGCGGACACCGTGAGGCAGATGCCCGGCTTCTGCGTCATGAAGCCGGCGATGGCGGCGGCGTTGCCGGCGTTCTGCTCGTGGCGGAACGAGATCACGCGCATGCCCGCGGCCTGCGCCATGCGGGTGAAGTCGGTGATCGGGATGC
The DNA here is from genome assembly GCA_963758215.1 of uncultured beta proteobacterium. Lineage (GTDB taxonomy): Bacteria > Pseudomonadota > Gammaproteobacteria > Burkholderiales > Usitatibacteraceae > Usitatibacter. Next base: position 136,424 of record CAVWUN010000008.1, read on the forward strand.
CGGGCAGGCCGAAGATCGTGTCGATGCCGTTCAGCTTGAGGGCATCGATGATCAGGTGAAAGCCGTCGGTCGTCTCGCGCGCCTGCGTGCTGGCGGGACTCTGGCTGCTGCCCGCCTGCGGCGTGGCCGGCGCGGCGACGGCGGGTTCGGTGACGGTTGCCATGGCATTTCCTCCGGGGAGCATCCGCGCGGGCCGGGACGGTGGCGGGGCGGACGATTGGGCGGGGGGCGCCGGGATGCCGGCGCCCCGAATCAAGCTACAATGTTAAGAAACGCCCTGATCGGGCCACCTTGATGGCGGTCAATTTTGACCTGCCTGGCCGCCTCGAGGCGCGCCGATCCGGACCGCATCCTCTCGTCATGACCCTCCTGATGAACCATCCGCAGCTCGCGGAGATCCGCGAAAGGCTGCAGCAGAACATCGTCCTGCGCCGGCTCAAGAAGTACGCTTTCGACGAGCTGGAGTCGGTGCTGCACGTGGCCGACTTCCGCAAGGGCGACGTGCTGCTGTCGCAGGGCGCCCACGAGATGGAGCAGTACTTCGTGATCGACGGCATCCTCAAGCGCGTGGTGGCCAGCTCCGAGGGCAAGGAGATGATCCTGCGCTTCGCCAAGGAGGACGACATGGACACGAGCTACGCGGCGTGGAAGCTGCGCACGCCGGCGCCGTACTCGATCCGGGCCGTCACCAAGGCGCGCGTGGCGAAGCTCTCGCTTCCGGTGTGGGCGGAGTACCTCGAGCGCCACCCGGACCTCAAGGAGGACTTCGAGTACGAGGTGATGTTCCTCATGAGCGAGGTCATGGCGCACACCATCACGCTGCACCTGCTCGACGCCCCGGGACGCGTGCACCGCTTCATGCGCAAGCACGCCGAGCTCACCGACCGCGTTCCGAAGAAGGAGCTCGCCTCCTACCTGAACCTCTCGGCGGAGACGCTTTCGCGCCTCAAGCACGCAGGCAAGATCTGAGGCGCCGCCACGCGCGCTGCGTCACTTGCGAGGCTGGGTCGGAAAGCGGTAGAGCCCGCCCGCCATCGTGCGCAGCTCGTCGTCCACGCCGGCCGCACCGGGGACCTTGCCGGCGACTTCCCGCACGAGCGCCTTCTCGCGCTCGTCGACGACGATGCCGCGCAGCGCGAGTCGCCCCGCACGCGCCTCGACGGTTATATCGATGCCGGCGGTGCGTGCATCGGACCTGAGCGCGGCACGCGTGCGCGCACGCAGCGCGATATCCGCGAGCAGCTGGCGCGAGGCAGGCGTCTCCTGGAACGCGGCGCTCGCGGCGAGCGCCAGGACCTGCTCGATCGCCGTGGCGATCGGCACGCGCTCGGTGTTTATCGTGAGGTCGTAGAGCGTCGGGTCGCCCCACGCCACGTTGACGTGCTCGCCCATGCGTGCCGCGCGCGCCGCATCGTCGACCTCGATCTCGTGGCGCGCGAGCTCCTCGTCGTCGGTCTCGAGGCGCTCCATGAGCCGCTTCACGCGCAACTCCATGGGCGCGCAGACCCGGATGCACGGGATGTGCGGCACGGAGCGCAGCAGCACGGTGGCGCCCCACCCGCGGATCAGCACGTTGCCCTTCACCGCGAGGTCGTAGACCTCCTCGGCGGTGAAGATCGAGATGGTCTTTTCGTCCGCCGACCAGCGCTCGATCTTGCTCGCCTTGCCCTCGCGGATGCGGCGGATGAGGCTCTTCTTGACCTGCATGCGGCCGGCCACCACGTCGCCCACCTCGTGGCGCACCTGCTGCAGCCCGAGCGCGTCGCACACGCCGAGCGCCACGTCCTTGCCGAGCGTGGCCATTTCCTGGGTCATTGCGATCACGGCCATGCCGTTACCCCCCCTGGCCCGCGCCGTCGCGTCCGCGCAACACCCGGATCAGCCGCGAGATGATCGGCCAGAACAGCAGCAGCAGCGAAAGCGTCGTGATGCGTGCCGACCAGCGAGTTGGAGAAGAAGATGCTCATGTCGCCCTGCGACATGAGCATCGACTGGCGGAACGCCGTTCTCCGCGTTGTCGCCGAGCACCAGGGCGAGCACCATCGGCGCCATCGGATAGTCGAGCTTCTTGAAGACGTAGCCCATCGACGCCGAACACCAGCATCATCCAGACGTCGAACATCGAGTTGTGCACCGTGTACGCGCCGATCGCGCAGATCACGAGGATCACCGGCGCGATGATGGCGAACGGCACGCGCAGGATCGCGGCGAAGAGCGGCACGCAGGTGAGCACCACGATCAGGCCCACGATGTTGCCGAGGTACATGGAGGCGATCAGGCCCCAGACGAAGTCGGGCTTCTCGGCGAAGAGCAGCGGGCCCGGCTGCAGGCCCCAGATCAGCAGCCCGCCCAGCAGCACCGCCGCGGTGGGCGAGCCCGGGACGCCGAGCGTGATCATCGGCAGCAGCGCGCGACGTGCCGGCGGCATGCGCGGCGGTCTCCGGCGCCACGACGCCCTCCATCACGCCGGTGCCGAACTTCTCGCCGTCGCGGCGAGACCTTCTTGGCGATGCCGTAGCTCATGAACGACGCCGGCGTGGCGCCGCCCGGGCATGATGCCCATCCAGGCAGCCGACGGCGGCGGAGCGCAGCGACGTCTTCCAGTAGCGCGGCAGCTCCTTCCAGGTCTCGAGCACGACCTTCAGGTTGAGCTTGGCCTGGCGCGCCCTTGAACGTCGAGGCCCTCCTCGATGGTCAGCAGGATCTCGCCGATGCCGAACAGCCCGATCACCGCGATCAGGAAGTCGAAGCCCTTCAGCAGGTCCGTGAAGCCGAAGGTCAGGCGCAGCTGTGCCGGTGACCGTGTCGATGCCGACGGCGGCGAGCGCGAAGCCCAGCATCATCGAGGCGATGGTCTTGAAGGGCGAGCCGCGGCTCATGCCGACGAAGCGCAGAAGGTGAGCAGGTAGACCGAGAAGAATTCCGGCGGCCCGAAGCTGCAGCGCGAAGCGCGCGACGATGGGCGACAGGAACGTGATCAGCAGAACGCCGACCAGCGCGCCGACGAACGACGACGTGAACGCCGCAGTGAGCGCCGCGCCCGCGCGCCCCTTCTGCGCGAGCGGATAGCCGTCGAAAGTGGTCGCCACCGACCACGGCTCGCCGGGGATGTTGAAGAGGATCGAGGTGATGGCGCCGCCGAAGAGCGCGCCCCAGTAGATGCACGACAGCATGATGATCGCGGAGGTCTGGCCGCCCGGGCTCTGCGCCATGGAAAAGGTGAGCGGCAGCAGGATCGCCACGCCGTTGGCGCCGCCCAGGCCGGGCAGCACGCCGATGATCACGCCGAGGGTGATCCCGGCGAACATCAGCATCAGGTTGAACCACGACAACGCGACCGCGAAGCCACCGAGCAGGGAATGGATTTCTTGCATCGCCGCCTCAGCTGAAGCCCGAGGGCTGCTTCGAGCGGCCCCTTGGGCAGCGGCACCTGGAACCAGATCTCGAACATGAGGAAGAACGCGACCATGGTCCCGACGCTCACGGCGACCACGTTGATCCAGCGATACTTGCCCAGGATGCGCATGAACGCCGCGATGAACATCGCCGATGGCACGTAGATGCCGAGCGGCATCCACGGGTTGTCGATCAGCGCCACGTAGACGGCGCTCGGGATGAGCATCGTGAGCACCAGCCTGCAGCTGACCCCAGCGCGACGAACGGCGCGCCCGCGTCCGCGGGCTCCATCTTGAGCGCCGCGTAGAGGATGAACGCCGCCGAGACGACGATGAACAGGCCGACGTAGAACGGAAAGTACCCGGCCTGCGGACCGTCGCTACCCCAGCGCGCTCCGATGCGCAGGCTGTCCCACATGACCACCGCGCCAAACACGGCGAACAGCGCCGCCACGACGATTTCCCAGGCGCGCACCGAGCCTACCGCCTTCTGCTGACGATCCTCCTGCATGGGGTCCCCTCTTCGCGTTCATGCAAGAAAGGGCCCCGTTGCGGGGCCCTTCGCTACGTCACTTCTTGGCGAGGAAGCCGGCTTCCTTCATCAGCGTCGTAGTGCTGCTTCTCGGCGTTGGCCACCCAGTCGGCGTACTCCTTGCCGGTCATGTGGCTCTGGTTGAAGGCGCGCGTCCTGCGTGAATTTCTTCCATTCCGGCGCTTCGCGCACCTTCTTGAGCACGTCGACGTAGTACTTGACCATGGTCGGGTGACGCCCCGCCGGCATGAAGATGCCGCGCAGCATCAGGTATTCGACGTTGAGCCCCTGCTCCTTGCACGTCGGGATGTCGTACCAGGACATGTCCTTGGTGACCTTCTCCTTGTACGGCATGCGCTGGGAGTCGAACACGCACAGCGGGCGCAGGTTGCCCGCGCGCCACTGCGCGACGGCCTCGATCGGGTTGTTCACGGTCGAGTCGATGTGCTTGCCGACGAGCTGCATCGCGACGTCGCCGCCGCCCTTGTACGGGATGTAGGTGAATTTCACGCCCGGTCTGCTTCTCGATGTTCGACCGTGACGATCTGGTCCTCCTGCTTCGAGCCGGTGCCGCCCATCTTGAACTTGCCGGGGGGCGCCGCCTTCATCGCCGCGATGTAGTCGTTCGACGTCTTGTAGGGCGTGTCGGCGTTCACCCAGAGCACGAACTCGTCGAGCGCCATCATCGCGACCGGCGTGAGGTCCTTCCAGTTGAACGGCACGCCCGTGGCGAGCGGCGTGGTGAACAGGTTGGACAGCGTGATGATCGAGCTTGTGGCCGTCGCCCTTGTCGCCCTTCACGTCGAGGAAGCCCTCGGCCCCGGCGCCGCCGCCTTCGTTCACGACGACCATGGGCTCCTTCATCAGGTGGTCCTTGGCGATGACCGACTGGATGAACCGCGCCATCTGGTCCGCCCCGCCGCCGGTGCCGGCCGGGACGACGAATTCCACGGTCTTGCTGGGTTCCCACGCGAACGCGGGCGCGAGCGCCGTGAGCGTGACGCCCACGAGCGCGGCGATGCTGCTACGGATGGAAGGACGTCGAATCATGAGATTTCTCCTCGATTATGTCGTTAGAGATTCTTCCTGGGGACATTTACCTCGCGCGCAGAGCGCACGGGTGCCCGCGTGTCCCTAACGGGCCGAACCGACTGCAGCAGCATGGCGCGCCCGGGCGCGCCGCCCCAACCATTGTCCCACGGCAACCACGAACGCCGCACCCAACCCGGCTGCGAGATACCTCGCGGCGAACGGATACGGCTGCGTCCAGGCGCGTATCGCCTGGTCGTCCCAGGCCATCTCGCCGGCCACGTAACCGATCAGCGCCGCACCCAGCGTGACGAACGCGGGGAAGCGCTCCAGCACCCGCACCAGCAGGGTCGCGCCGAACACGACGAGCGGGATGGAAATCGCCAGGCCCGCCACGAGCAGGATCCACTGGCCGCCAGCCGCCGCCGCCACCGCGATCACGTTGTCGAAGCTCATCACCACGTCGGCGATGAGTATGGTGCGGATCGCCGCGTAGAGGCTGCCGCCCGCGCCGATGTCACCGCCCTCGCCGTCCGGGACGAGCAGCTTCACGCCGATCCACAGCAGCAGCGCGCCGCCAGCCAGCTTGAGCCACGGCACCGCCAGGAGGGCCACCGCCACGAACGTGAGCGCGACGCGCAGCGCGACGGCCGCCGCCGCGCCCCAGCGGATGGCGAGCCTGCGCTGGCGGTCCGGAAGCGCGCGCGCCGCGAGCGCGATCACCACCGCGTTGTCCCCCGACAGGACGAGGTTCACGCCGATGATGGACGCGAGCGCGGTCCAGAAGAGGGGATCGTCGAGGGACATGAGCGGGAAAAGGCTATCGAAGCGCGCAATGGCGTCTATAATTTTACCCGCGAAAGGTAGACATCGGTGCGGAGATTGGCCTTGACTTGCATCAAGATGGCTTGCGCGCTGATGTGCGCAGGCGCGCTGGCGCGCGCTGCGCTCGCCTCGGGCGGCGGGGCGCCGGGCGATGCCGACCTGCTGGCCGCGCGCGACGCGGCCCGCATGGGCCAGTGGAAGCTGCTCGAGCAGCTCGAGCCGCGCTTCAAGGGACAGCTTCTCGAAAGCTATCCCGCCTACTGGCTGCTTTCCGGCAACCTCGACCATGCCGACCCGGCCGACGTCGAGGCGTTCCTCACGCGCTATCCCGACGGACCGCTGGCCGAGAACTTGCGGCGCGCATGGCTCAAGGTGCTGGGCAAGGCCGGATCGTGGGACCGGTTCCGTGCCGAGCACCCGCTGCTGGTCTCCGACGACGTGGAGATCACCTGCTATTCCTTCCAGGAGCGCCTTGCGCGCGCCGATCCCGAGGTGCTGGCCGAGGTGCGCACCCTGTTCCTCGCCGGCGGCGAGGCGCCGGCCGCCTGCGACCCGGCCTTCGCGGCCCTGGTCGACGCCGGGCGCGTATCCGACGACGACACGTGGGACCGGATCCGCAAGCTGCTGGCGGCCGGCCTGGTGAAGGACGCCAAGCGCAGCAACGCGCTGCTCGCGCCGCGCGAGCGCCTCGCTGAGCGGGAGCTGGAGCAGGCCGCGAGGCACCCGGCGGAATTCCTCGCCCATGAGAAGGCGCGCAGCCTCGGCCGCGGCACGCGCGAGCTCGCGATCTTCGCGGTGGAGCGGCTGGCGCGCAGCCAGCCCGACGAGGCCGCCGAGCGCCTCGAGTCCTGCGCCGCGCGCCTGGGCGCCGATGCGGGCTACGCCTGGTCGCAGCTCGCCTACCAGGCCGCGCTCAACCTGCATCCCCGCGCCCTCGAGTGGTACGCGCGCGCCGGGAGCACGCCGCTCAGCGACGGCCAGATCGCGTGGAAGGCCCGCGCGGCGCTGCGTGCCGGCCAGTGGAAGGAGGTCCTCGCCGCGATCGAGTCGCTCTCGCCCGTGGTGGCGCGCGAGCCCACGTGGCGCTACTGGCGCGCGCGCGCGCTGCGTGCGCTGGGCCGGGCTGCGGAGGGCGACGCGCTGCTCAGGGGGATCGCGGGCCAGCTGAATTTCTACGGCCTGCTCGCCGCCGAGGACGTGGGTCTCGCCGTCGCACCCGACTGGAACGGCTTCCATCCGGCCACGCAGGACATCGAGCGCGTGCGCGCGAACGAAGGCATCCGGCGCGCGCTCGAGCTCTATCGCCTCGACATGCCCGGCGAAGGCCTGCAGGAATGGATCTGGGCGATCCGCGGATTCGACGACCGCGAGCTGCTCGCGGCGGCGGAGCTCGCGCGCGAGGCCGATATTCCGGACCGCGCGATCAATACCGCCGGGCGCACCGTGCAGCTGCACGACTATTCGCAGCGCTATCCCGTGCCCCACCGCGAGGCGCTCGCGGCCGCCGCCAGGCAATGGGACCTGGACGAGGCGATGCTCTATGGCCTGATCCGCCAGGAAAGCCGCTTCGTCCCGGAGGCGCGCTCGCCGGTGGGGGCCGTGGGCCTCATGCAGCTCATGCCCTCGACCGCGCGCTGGATCGCGCGCCAGATCCCGGTTCCCCGCTTCCGCTCCGCGATGCTGGTGCGCCCCGAGGTGAACGTCGCCATGGGCACGTACTACTTCCGGCGCGTGCTCTCGGCTCTCGGCGATCCCATCCTCGCGATGACGGCGTACAACGCCGGTCCCGGGCGGGCGCGGCGCTGGCGCGACGACAAGCCCCTCGAAGGGGCGATCTACGCGGAGACGATTCCCTACGGCGAGACGCGCGACTACGTGAAGCAGGTCTTCGTCAATGCATGGTTCTATCGCCAGCGCCTGGGCGGCCAGGCGGTGGGCCTCAGGCAGCTGCTGGGCACCGTGCCGGGCCGCGCGGACGACGATTCGGTGGCGGCCAACATCCCCTGACCCATGGACATCGCGAGCATCTGCATGCTCGGCGGCGGCGGCTTCGTCGGGCGCTCGATCGCCGACCACGCGACGGCGCGCGGCCTGCGCGTGCGCGTCGTCACCCGCAGCCCGACCCGGGGCCGGGCGCTCACCGTGCTGCCGACAGTCGAGATCATGGTGGCCGATGTCCACGACGAGTCCGCGCTCGGGCGCGCATTCGAGGGAATGGATGCCGTGGTGAACCTGGTGGGTATCCTGCATGCGAGCGCGGGGCAATCGTTCGCGGCGGTGCACGCCGAGCTGCCGCGCAAGGTGGCGCAGGCGTGCGCCCGCGCGGGCGGCGTGCGCCACATCCTGCACATGAGCGCCCTGGGCGCGTCGGTGGACGGGCCGAGCGAATACCTGCGCTCGAAGGGCGCGGGTGAAGCCGCGCTGCGGCAGGAGGCGGGTGCCGTACCGTGGACCATCTTCCGCCCGTCGGTCATCTTCGGCCAGGACGATCGCTTCCTGAACCTGTTCGCGAGCCTCGTGCGCATGTTCCCGGTGATTCCGCTCGCCGGCGCCGGCGTGCGCTTCCGGCCCATCTGGGTGGAGGACGTCGCGCGCTGCTTCGTGCAGGCGCTGGGCGATGCGCGGTCATTCGGCCGGACCTACGAGCTGTGCGGTCCGCAGACCTGCACCCTTGCCGAGCTGGTGCAGTTCGTGGCGCGCACGCTCGGGCGGCGCCGGACCGTCGTGGCCCTTCCGCATGCGCTCGCGCTGCTGCAGGCGGCGGTGCTCGAGCGCCTGCCCGGCCGCCTCATGACCCGCGACAACCTGCGCTCGATGAGCGTCGACAGCGTGTGCTCGGGACCGTTTCCGGAACTGTTCGGATTCGAGCCCGCGGCCCTCGAGGCCGTGGTGCCCGAGTACCTGGGTACCCTGGCGCCGGAAGCACGCTACTCGCGCTACCGCAATGGCGCCGGAAGGTGAGCCATGGGCGACCTGACCCTCGTCATCGGCAACAAGAACTATTCGTCGTGGTCCATGCGGCCGTGGGTGCTCCTCAAGCAGCTGGGCATCGCCTTCGACGAGGTGCGCCTGCCGTTCCACTCCCGCGAATGGGACGCGGCCATCGAGCGCTGGTCGCCCTCGCGCCTGGTGCCCGTGCTGTGGCGCGGCGGGCAATCGGTGTGGGACTCGCTCGCCATCATGGAGGCGCTGCACGAATGGCACCCGGAGCGGGGCGTGTGGCCACGCGATCCGCTTGCACGCGCATTCGCGCGCTCGGCCGCGGCCGAGATGCACGCGGGATTCCGCAACCTGCGCACGCGCATGCCGATGAACATCCGCGCCTCCCATCCGGGCATGGGCATGACGCCGGAAGTACGCGCCGAGATCGACCGCATCGAGGGGCTGTGGGGCGAGGCGCGCAGTCGCTTCGCCAAGGACGGCCCGTTCCTGTTCGGCGCGTTCTGTGCCGCCGACGCGATGTATGCGCCGGTCGTGATGCGCCTCCGCACCTACGCGGTCGGCCTGGGGCCGGAGAGCGCGCGCTATTGCGAGGCCATGCGCGAGGCCCACGGCATCCGTGCGTGGGTGAGTGAGGCGCTGCAAGAGAAGGAGTTCGTCGCCGACGACGAGCCGTACGCCGCCGCACGCGCCGGCGAATGAAGATCTACTCGGTGGGCGGCTCGGTGCGCGACGAGCTGCTCGGATTGCCGGTGCAGGATCGCGACTACGTGGTGGTGGGCGCCGATCCGGCCGCGATGGCCGCGCTGGGCTTCCGTCGCGTCGGCTCCGACTTTCCGGTGTTCCTGCATCCCGAGACCCACGAGGAATACGCGCTCGCCCGCACCGAGCGCAAGACGGCGCCGGGCTACAAGGGCTTCGCGTTCCACGCCTCGCCCGACGTCACGCTCGAGGAAGACCTGCGCCGGCGCGACCTCACCATCAACGCGATGGCGCGCGCCGAAGACGGCACGCTGGTCGATCCCTACGGAGGCGCGGCGGACCTGAAAACCGGCGTGCTGCGCCACGTGAGCGAGGCGTTCGCGGAGGACCCGGTGCGCATCCTGCGGGTGGCGCGCTTCGCCGCGCGCTTCGGCTTCGCGGTCGCCCCGGAGACGATGGCGCTCATGCGCGGCATGGTGGCGCGGGGCGAGGTCGATGCCCTGGTGCCGGAACGCGTCTGGCAGGAGCTCGCGCGCGGGCTGATGGAGCGCGCACCGTCGCGCATGATCGCGGTGCTGCGCGCATGCGGCGCGGCGGCACGCATCCTGCCCGAGCTGGATCGCTCGCTCGAGCCCGCCGGCGCCGAGCAGCGCCTCGCGCGGCGACTGGACTGTGCCGGCGCGCGCGGATATGCGCTTGCGCCGCGCTACGCGCTGCTCGTGCTGGACCTGGCCGAAGAGCACGCCGCGCGGCTCGCGGAGCGCGTCCATGCGCCGGGCGAGTGCCGCGACGCCGGCGCGCTCGCGATCCGCGAGCGCGCGCTGGCGGCTTCGCCGGCGCTCGGCGCCGAGGAGGCTCTCGGCCTGATCGAGCGCGCCGACGCCCTGCGCCGGCCGGAGCGTCTGGAGCGCCTGTTCGAGGTGGCCGAATGCGACGCACCGGGGCCCGATTCCACGGCCCCCGCAGCGCGGGTCGCCCTCACGCGCGCACTCGAGGCAGCGCGCGGAATCGACGCGGGCGCGGTGGCGCGCGCGTTTCCCGCCGACATCGCGGGTGCGGTGCGCCGGGCCCGGCTGGCCGCGATCGCCGCGACGCTGTCCGCGGCGGGGCGCTGAGGGGCTTCGCACCCGGGGCTCAAAAAAAAAGCCCCCGGCGAATCACCGGGGGCCCTGCGAAGTGCGGCCCGGACACTGCCCGGGCGCGAAGGGCGCCTTAGCGCTTGCGCGACTTCGCCTTCGACTTCGACTTCGACGTGGCGGACTTGACCGACGCGACATTCTGCTCGACGGTCTTTTCCACGGTGTCGTAGATCTGCTTGTTGATCGAAGCCATGTTGTCGTAGGCGCTCTGCACGGCGGCGATCGCGCTCTTCATGTTCTCGACGACGGTCTCGGAACCCGCGGGCGCGTACTTGAACGCCTCTTCCAGCGCGGCGACCGCGCTGCGGTTGAACTCCGCAGACTGCTTGTCGAGCACCTTCTTCACTTCGGCGTTGGCCTCGGCGGCCGCCTCGTAGGCGGTGCGCGAGTAGGCATACGCGCGCTTCATCACCGGCTCGAGGGCCGCGGAATTGAGCGCGATGACTTCATGGACGTCCTTGGCTCCGGCGAGCGATTGCGCGTGCGCGGCGGCCTGCTCGACGCTTTCGCGGGCGGCACCGAGGCCGAGCTCGGCGAAGCGCTCGACGTTCGCAAGCGACAGCTTGGCGAAGTAATTGAACTGGTTGATCGCGGCCTCGTTGGCCGACGTGAACTGGTCGATCTTGAACATGGTGGGTTCCTTTCGTTGGACTCGGGCGGCGTTGGCATTTATGCTGCACTGCACAATGACCATTTTAGGCCGATCTCCCTGCAAGTCAAGGGGTTTTTAGCAATTTTTTATTGCACTGCAGCATGCCCGCGGCGACGCCGGGAATGATCCGAAAATCAAGGGTTTGCGCGGGCCGGCGCGCGCGCCCGCCGGCAGCTTGCGGCGCGGCCGGCGTCGAGGTTGGGCGGCAGGGGCTCACGCGCGACGAAGTAGAATGGCTCCTCGTGGCGCCGCAGCCACCAAGAATCACAACCGGCGAGAAAGCGATGAGCGCACAACTGATCGGCATTCCCAAGGAAGTGTTCCCGGGCGAGAGGCGCGTGGCGACGGTCCCCGACGTGGTGCCGAAGCTCGCGAAACTGGGCTTCGGCGTTATCGTCCAGGCGGGCGCGGGGGAGGCGGCGAGTCTCGGCGATGAGGCCTACGCCGCCGCGGGCGCCACCGTGGCACCGGATGGCGCTTCGGTCTGGTCCCGGGCCGACATCATCTTCAAGGTCCGCGCGCCCACGCCGGAGGAGATCGAGTCGATGCACGAGGGGCAGACCCTCGTCTCGTTCATCTGGCCGGCGCAGAACCCGGACCTGCTGAAGAGCCTCGCGGCCAAGAAGCTGACGGTGCTCGCCATGGACAGCGTGCCGCGCATGTCGCGCGCGCAGAAGATGGACGCGCTGTCCTCGATGGCGAACATCGCCGGCTACCGCGCGGTCATCGAGGCGGCGCACGAGTTCGGGCGCTTCTTCACCGGCCAGATCACCGCCGCGGGCAAGGTGCCGCCGGCGAAGGTCTTCGTGATCGGCGCCGGCGTCGCGGGCCTCGCGGCCATCGGCGCCGCCGCCGGGCTGGGCGCCATCGTGCGCGCCAACGACACGCGCCCGGAAGTGGCCGACCAGATCAGGTCCCTCGGCGGCGAGTTCGTGCCGGTCGATTACCAGGAAGAAGGCACCGGCGTGGGCGGCTACGCCAAGGTGATGAGCGAGGGCTTCCAGAAGGCGCAGCGCGAGACCTTCGCGAAGCAGGCGAAGGAAGTCGACATCATCATCACGACCGCGCTGATTCCCGGCAAGCCCGCGCCGAAGCTCATCACCGCGGAAATGGTGCAGTCGATGAAGCCGGGCAGCGTGATCGTGGATCTCGCCGCGGAGCAGGGCGGCAATTGCGAGCTCACCGAACCCGGCAAGGTCGTGGTGAAGCACGGCGTCACCATCATCGGCTACACCGACCTGCCGAGCCGGCTCGCCGACGCAGTCGAGCACGCTCTACGCGAACAACCTCTTCCGGCTCTCCGAGGATCTGTGCAAGGCCAAGGACGGCGTCTTCAACGTCAACATGGAAGACGAGGTGATCCGCGGCACGACGGTCATCAAGGACGGCGAGGTGACCTGGCCGCCGCCGGCGCCGAAGCTCTCCGCGGCGCCCGCGGCCACGGCGAGCCGCGAAGGCGGCGCCGGCGGCGGCCGAGAAGAAGGGGCACGGCCACGGCGCCGGCGAGCCGATGGCGGCCCGCACGCTCGCGCTGGTGTTCGCGACCGCGGCAATCCTGTTCCTGCTGATCGGCGCTCTACGCCCCGAGCGCATTCCTCGGGCACTTCACGGTGTTCGTGCTCGCCTGCTTCGTCGGCTACATGGTGGTGTGGAACGTGACGCCCGCGCTGCACACGCCGCTCATGAGCGTGACCAACGCGATCAGCAGCATCATCATCATCGGCGCGCTGGTGCAGATCGCCCCGCCCCTCGCCGCCGGCAGTGCGGGCGCGCGGCCCGAAGAGGTGATCCGCTGGCTCGCGGTCGCCGGCATCGCGCTCACCGCGATCAACATGTTCGGCGGCTTCGCGGTCACGCAGCGCATGCTGTCCATGTTCCGCAAGTAGGAGGCCGACATGTCCGCAAGCCTGGCCACCGTCTCCTACATCGGCGCGACGATCCTGTTCATCCTGAGCCTCGGCGGCCTGTCCAACCCGGAGACCGTCGCGGCGCGGCAACCTGTACGGCATGATCGGCATGGCGATCGCCGTGCTGGCGACCGTGTTCGGCCCGCGCGTGAGCCCCGCCGGCCTGGCGTGGATCGTCGTCGCGATGGTGATCGGCGCGCTCGATCGGCCTGTACGCTCGCGCGCACGGTGAAGATGACGCAGATGCCCGAGCTGGTGGCGTTCATGCACAGCCTGGTCGGCCTGGCCGCCATGCTCGTCGGCTACGCGAGCTTCATCGACCCGAGCGCCTCGGCGGGCATGTCGCCCGCGGAGAGCGTCGATCCACGACATGGAGATCTATGTCGGCGTGCTGATCGGCGCGGTGACCCTGTCCGGGCTCGGTGATCGCCTTCGGCAAGCTCTCGGCGCGCATCACCGGCAAGCCGGTGCTGCTGCCGGGGCGCCACTGGCTGAACCTCGCCGGGCTGCTGGCGGTGATCTGGTTCGGCTACGCGTTCCTGCAGGCGCATTCGATCGAGCAGGGCATGATGCCGCTCGTCGTGATGACGCGTCGATCGCGCTGCTCTTCGGCGTCCACATGGTGATGGCGATCGGCGGCGCCGACATGCCGGTGGTCGTCTCGATGCTGAACAGCTACTCCGGGCTGGGCGGCGGCGGCGACCGGCTTCATGCTCTCGAACGACCTGCTGATCGTGACCGGCGCGCTGGTCGGCTCCTAGCGGCGCGATCCTCTCCTACATCATGTGCCGCGCGATGAACCGCAACTTCCTGAGCGTGATCGCGGGCGGCTTCGGCGGCGAGGCGAAGGCGCCCGCGAAGTCGCAGGGCGGCGCGCAGCCGGCCGGCGAAGTGGTCGCCGATCAGCGCCCAGGAGACCGCCGACCTGCTCAAGGAAGCGAAGAGCGTCGATCATCGTGCCGGGCTACGGCATGGCCGTCGCGCAGGCGCAGCACACCGTCTACGAGATCACCAAGCGCCTGCGCGACATGGGCATAGACGGTGCGCTTCGGCATCCACCCGGTCGCCGGGCGCATGCCGGGCCACATGAACGTGCTGCTCGCCGAGGCGAAGGTGCCTTACGACATCGTGCTCGAGATGGACGAGATCAACGAGGACTTTCCCGAGACCGACGTCGCGATGGTCATCGGCGCCAACGACATCGTGAACCCGAGCGCCGCAGGACGATCCGACGAGCCCGATCGCCGGCATGCCGGTGCTCGAGGTGTGGAAGGCGAAGACCTCGGTCGTGATGAAGCGCAGCATGGCTTCGGGCTACGCCGGCGTGGACAATCCGCTCTTCTACAAGGAAAACAACCGCATGCTCTTCGGCGACGCGAAGAAGATGCTCGACGAGGTGCTGGTGGCGCTGAAGGACTGAGGCTGCCGCGCGGGGACGGTGTGCCGGCCCCTCAAAGCGCGATGTGGCGCGCGGACTGGAAGCCGAGCAGCGGCCCGTCGATGCCGCGCCCGAGGCCGAGCACCTTGAACAATTCGCCCATCTCCGACGGGTTGATGAGCCGGTGGACCGCGCTCGTCGCCTTGAGGCGCGACAGCGTCATGTTGGGGTCGCCTTCCGATACCAGCACCGCGAGACCGCACGAGATGAGGAAGTAGGCCTGCGTGGTGAAGCCGTAGATCTCCGCGCCGCCCTGCTCGCCGGCGCGGGCCATCGCGGTGAAGTCGACGTGCGCGGTGATGTCCTGCAGCCCCGGCAGGAAGAACGGATCGCCGTGGTAGCGGTGCCGGTAATGGCAGCGCAACGTGCCCATCGCACGCTGGGGATGGTAGTACTCGCGCTCGGGGAAGCCGTAGTCGATGAACAGCGCCACACCCGCCTCGAGCGCGTGCGCGACGGTGCGCACCAGCGCCTCGGCGGCGAGCCCGATCTCCGACAGGTACTCGTAGTCGCCGGGCGGAAACACCGCGAGCGCACGGCGCTTGAGCTCCGCGTCGGGCATCGGCTGATCGTCCCAGGCGAAGCCCGCCTCGGTGAGGATCACGCCGCGCTCGAGCAGCGCCTCGCCCGTGCGCCGCACGAGCGAGAACGGCACGACGTCGAGCACTTCGTTCGCCACCACGAAGCCGCGGATCCGGTCGGGAAGCCGGTCGAGCCACACGAACCGCGCGAAGTCGCCTGGAAAGCGCGCGGCGAGCAGCGCACGCTGGCGCTCGCGCAGCTCGGGGCTCACCTCGAGCAGCAGGTAGCGCTCGGGCGCCGCCCCCGCGGCCTTGAGCTCGCCATACAGGTCGGCCGCGAGCACGCCGGAGCCGGGCCCCAGCTCGAGGACCTCTCCGCCGACTGCCCGAAGCACCTGCTCGGCCTGCATCGCGAGGCACTTCGCGAACACGGGCGAGATCTCGGGCGCGGTCACGAAATCGCCCTCGACCCCGAACTTGCGCGCGCCGGCAGCGTAATAGCCCAGGCCCGGCGCGTAGAGCGCGAGCTCCATGAAGCGGGGGAAGGCAATCCAGTCGCCCTCGTCCAGGATCGCGGCGGCGATGTGCTCGGCGAGCGCGAGGGAATGGGCCGCCGCCTCCGGCGACGGCGGAGGCAGGATGGGATCTGCGGGCTGCATCGTCGGGCCTTCGGCTACACTCTGATTTTTCTCGTGGCGGCCGACTATAGCATGCACGACGGCGCGGTCCTCATCACCGGCGGCGCGCGGCGCATCGGAGCCGCCATCGCGCGCGGCGTCCACGCCGCGGGCGCGCGCGTGGTGCTGCATTGCCACCGCTCCCGCGCCGAAGCCGAGGCCCTCGCCACGCGGCTCAACGCGGCGCGCGCGGGATCGTGCGCCGTCGTGCAGGGCAATCTGCTCGATGCCGACGGACCGGCGCGGATCATCGACGCGGCTGCGGCCGCCTTCGGGCGACTGGACGCGCTGGTCAACAATGCGTCGTCGTTCTACGCGACCCCGCTCGGATCGATCGGCGAGCGCGAGTGGAACGACCTCGTCGGCACGAACCTGCGCGCGCCGCTGCTGCTTGCGCAGGCCGCCGCCCCGGCCCTGCGCGCGGCGCGCGGGGCGATCGTGAATCTGGTCGACATCCACGCCGAGCGCCCGCTGCCGAACTTCATCGTGTATTCGGTGGCCAAGGCGGGCCTCGCCGGGCTCACGCGCGCCCTGGCCGTGGAGCTCGCTCCCGAGGTGCGCGTGAACGGCGTGGCCCCGGGAGCGATCCTGTGGCCGGACGACGGGCGCCATTTCGATCCCGCGGAGCGCGAGCGCATCACGGGGCAGACGCCGCTCGGCCGGATCGGCACCCCGGAGGACGTCGCCGGCGCGGTAAAATACCTCCTGTTCGACGCCCCGTTCGTGACCGGTCAGCTGCTCGCCGTGGACGGCGGGCGCGGCCTACACCTCTAGACGGCGTTCCCCCGTGCCAACAACGACCTCCCCCGCCGATCCGCGCAAGGCCGAATTCGAGCGCGCCAAGCTTGCCAAGCGGCTGCGCCGCCTGGCCGGCCAGGCGATCGCCGACTACGCCATGATCGGCGCGGGCGACAAGGTCATGGCGTGCGTGTCCGGTGGCAAGGACAGCTACGCGATGCTCGACCTGCTGCTGCGGCTGCGCGAGAAGTCGCCCGTGCCGTTCGAGATCGTCGCGGTGAACCTCGACCAGCGCCATCCCGGGTTCCCGGGACACGTGCTGCCGGACTACCTCGGCAAGCTCGGCGTGGCGTTCCGCATCGAGGTGCAGGACACCTACAGCGTCGTGAAGCGCGTGATCCCCGAAGGCAAGACCATGTGCGGGCTGTGCTCGCGCCTGCGCCGCGGCGTGCTCTACCGGCTGGCGACCGAGCTGGGCTGCACCCGGATCGCGCTCGGGCATCATCGCGACGACATCCTCGAGACTTTCTTCCTCAACCTGTTCCACGGCGGCAAGCTGAAGGCGATGCCGCCCAAGCTGGTCTCCGACGACGGCCGCCACGTGGTGATCCGCCCGCTCGCCTACGCGGAGGAGCGCGACCTCGCCGCGTACGCCCGGCTGCGCGGCTTCCCGATCATCCCGTGCGACCTGTGCGGCTCCCAGGAGCAGCTGCAGAGAAAGCAGGTGAAGGCGCTGCTGCGCGAATGGGAGCGCAAGCATCCCGGCCGGCTCGAATCGATCTTCGGCGCGCTCACCAATGCCGCGCCCTCGCACCTGCTGGACCGATCGCTCTTCGACTTCGCAAACATCGAAGCCACGGGCGAGCGCCAACCCACTCCGATCCATCTCGCCCGGCGCGCTCCCCGCGCCGCGCCTTAGGACCTTTCATGAACCTCAAGCAGCTCGCCGCAACGAAGAAGATCACGTCGTTCCATCCGCCGCAGCGCACGCTCATGGGCCCCGGGCCCACCGAGATCCACCCGCGCGTGCTCACCACCATGAGCCAGCCCGCCATCGGCTACCTCGATCCGGTCTTCGTCGAGATGATGGAGGAGCTGAAGGCGCTGCTGCGCTACGTCTACCAGACCGACAACCCGCTCACCTTCCCCGTCTCCGGGCCGGGCTCCGTCGGCATGGAGTACTGCTTCGTGAACCTGGTGG
This sequence comes from uncultured beta proteobacterium, assembly GCA_963758215.1. Taxonomy (GTDB): domain Bacteria; phylum Pseudomonadota; class Gammaproteobacteria; order Burkholderiales; family Usitatibacteraceae; genus Usitatibacter. The sequence continues at coordinate 154,120 of CAVWUN010000008.1, forward strand.
CGCCGGGCGACAAGGTGATCGTGTGCCGCAACGGCGTCTTCGGCGGGCGCATGCTCGAGAACGTCGAGCGCTGCGGCGGCACCGCCGTGGTGGTGGACGACGAATGGGGCAAGCCGGTCGATCCGCACAAGGTCGAGGACGCCTTCCGCGGCAACCCGGACGCGAAGCTGCTCGCGTTCGTGCACGCCGAGACGTCCACCGGCGCGCAGTCCGACGCGAAGGCGCTCGCCCAGATCGCGCACCGGCACGGCGCGATGGTGATCGTCGACGCGGTGACCTCGCTCGGCGGCACGCCGGTGCTGGTCGACGAGTGGAAGATCGACGCGATCTACTCGGCGAGCCAGAAGTGCCTGTCGTGCACGCCGGGTCTGTCGCCCGTGTCGTTCTCCGAGCGCGTGGTCGAGCGCGTGAAGCAGCGCAAGGACAAGATCCACAGCTGGTTCATGGACATGAACCTGCTGTCGAGCTACTGGGGTGCCACCAACCGCACCTACCACCACACCGCGCCCACCAACTCGCTCTTCGCGCTGCACGAGGCGCTGCTGCTCATCAAGGAAGAGGGGCTGGAGAACTGCTGGGCGCGCCATCGCCGCCACCACCTCGCGTTGAAGGCGGGGCTCGAGGCGATGGGACTGAAGTTCCTGGTGGAAGAGCGCTATCAGCTCCCGCAGATGAACGCGGTGCTGTGCCCGGCGGGCGTGGACGAGGAAGCGGTGCGCAAGACGCTGCTCGCGGAGTTCAGCCTGGAGATCGGCGCGGGCCTGGGGCCGCTCAAGGGCAAGCATCTGGCGCTTCGGCCTGATGGGTTACTCGTGCCGGCCGGACAACGTGATGCTCTGCCTGTCCGCGCTCGGCTCCGTGCTGATGGACATGGGACTGCCGATCAAGGTGGGAGAGGCGGAAGCCGCGGCGCACCAGGCGTACGCCACGCTCCACGCGGCCGACGCGCTGCACGCGCGCAAGAGGGTCGCCAACGCCTGAGGCGGCGCGCCGGCGCGAATCAGCGCGCCGCGCGCATCTCCTCGCGGAAGCGGCCTTCCAGGCGCGGCTGCGAGGCGTAGCGCTCGAGCGCCGTCGGGATGAAGACCTCGAGCTGCGCGAGGCGCTCGGCGGGCGGCGGGTGGGTGCTGAACACCGAGATGCCGCCCGTGTCGCCCTTCACGCCGGCGAGCATCTGCAGCGCGCCCACCAGCCCATAAGGATCGTAGCCGCTGCGCGCCGCGATCACGACGCCGAGGCGGTCGGCCTCGTACTCCATCGAGCGGTCGAGCGGGCGCAGGAAGACGCCGTTCTTGAGCACCTCGAGGCCCGCGCTCGCTCCCCAGGACTTGAGGCCCAGCGGGTCGTTGCCGCGCCGGGCGATCGCCTCGGAGGCGAGCTCCTTGCCGACCGAGGCGAGGGCCTCGGAGTTGGCGGCCGACTGGATGGCCGCGAGCTGATGCTTCTTCACCACGTGCGCAATCTCGTGCGAGAGCACGCCCGCGAGCTCCGACTCGCTCGACAGCCGGCGCATCAGCCCGGAGGTGACGAACACCGTACCGCCGGGCAGCGCGAAGGCGTTGATGGTCTCGGTGTCGATCACACCGAAGGTCCACGGCAGGTCGGGGCGCTCCGAGTGCAGCGCGAGCCACTTGCCCACGCGGTTCACGTAGCGCTGCAGCTTGGCGTCCTTGTCGAGCGGCGCGGCGCCGAGAAAGCCCGCGGCGATGCCGTCTCCCAGCGCGATTTCCTCGTCGGTCGTGTACTCGTGATTCGCATCGGAGAGCTTCTTGCCCGTGTCGATCGCCTTGTTGAGGAGGTTGCCGAAACTGAACTGCGCGAACGCGGGCAGCGCCGCGAGCAGCAGTGCCGCGAGAACGGGGCGCGCGATCGTCACTTGGAGGACTCCTTGCCGCTCGCCGCTCCGGCAGGCGCGGCGATGTGGACGGCGGCGAGCTTGGCCTCGCGTGCGAAGCGCTCGGCGGTTGCGCGGTCGGCGCGGAAGGACTGCAGGCGGCGCAGGGCATCCGGGTCGGGAGCGGCGCTCTTCAGGTCCTCCTCGGAGAGCCCGCGGATGCCGGTGGAAGCCAGCGTGGCCTGCCGGCTCTGGGAGCCGCCCAGGCCCAACGCCGCGCCCAGGCTCCCCAGGCTGCTCGATGAGGAGCTCGATTCGACCAGCGCCGGAAAGCGCAGGTGGAACACCCGCACGTACCCGGACTGCCCGCCCGCTTCCACCTGGGTCCACTCGCCGCCGCGCGCGAGCACCTTGAGCGGCGTGTTCTCGGGCAGCGTCGCAACGGTGGCGGCGTCGGCCGCGGCGCGGCTCTTGAGCTCGGTGGCGCGGTTGGTGAACGCCTGCTCCTGGGCAAGCGCCGCGGCGCAGCACGCGAGCAGGCAGGCAGCCATGGCAAGGCGGGCGATCATCGGACCATGATAGCGCGACCGCACGCGCTTCAGTGGACCAGCAGCGCGGCCAGCCCGAGCAGCATCCCCATGCTCGCCACGTCGGTGGCGGTGGTCACCACGATGCTCGAGGCGGTCGCCGGATCGGCGCCGAGGCGCTTCAACGCGAGCGGCACCAGGGCGCCCGCGATGCCGCTCACCGCGCAACTGCCGATCATCGCGAGGCAGACCACGACGCCGAGCATCGGCGCATGCGGCGAGCCCTGCGCGAGCGCGAGCAGGAACATGGCCAGGCCGCACAGCACGCCCGTGACCGCGCCGTTGGCGAATCCGAGCAGCGCCTCCTTGCTTACCAGCCGCCCGCCCGCGCCAGGGCGGATATCGCCCAGCGTGATGCCGCGCACGGTGACCGCGAGCGCCTGGCAGCCGGTGTTGCCCGACTGCCCGGCCAGCACCGGCAGGAACGTGGCGAGGATCACGTACTTGTCGACGGTGCCCTGGAACACCGCCACCACGCCGCCCGCCGCGAAGGCGGTGAGCAGGTTCACCAGCAGCCACGGGTTGCGGAACCGGAAGCTCTGCGCGATGGGTGTGGCTACGCGCTCCTCCTTCTCCACGCCCACCATCGAGCCGGGCTGCGCGGTGAACTCGAAGGCCTCGAGCTCGAACAGGGCGGCTCCGCGCACCAGGCCGACGAGGTGGCGTTGCGCATCGCAGACCGGATATTGCGGGTAGTGGCGATTCAGGGTGAGCTTCATGGCTTCCGCGAGCGGCGTCTCGGGCGACAGCGCGAAGGGCGTCGGCAGCATCGCGTCGGCGAGCCGCGCGGCGCGGTCGCTGAACAGGAGGTCGCGCATCGTCACCAGGCCTTCGAGCACGCCATCGGGCCCGACCACGTAGACGTAGGTAACAACCGTCGAGCGTACCAGCGGGCGCAGCGCCTCGATCGCCTCCCCGACGCTCATCTCCGGCCGGAACACCGCGAGCGGCGGCTCCATCAAGCGGCCGATGGCGTCGTTCGGGTAGCGCGCATTGCGCTTCCATTGCTCCGCGATGTCGGCCGGCGCCGAGGCGGCGATGAAGCGGCGCGCGGCGGCGTCGAGCTGGCCGAGGATTCCCTGCACCATCGCCGGATTGAGCTGCAGCAGCGCCTCGACCGCATCGGCGGGAACTGCGCGCTCGACCAGCGCGGCCGCCTCCGCGAAAGGCAGCGAGCGGATCTGGCTTGCCAGCGACTGGCGCTCGCGCGCGCCGGTAGTGATGGGTGCGTTCAAGTTGCTCGACTCCCGGAACGTGGTGCGGGATTGTAGCCCCTCGCGCCGCAGGCGCGTGCCGCTACAGGCCCAGGCGATGCCAGATAGTCGAGGTGGGGCCGGCCTGGTTGAGCGTGTAGAAGTGCAGCCCCGGCGCTCCGCCCGCGAGCAGCCGGTCGCACAGCTCGGTCACCACGTCCAGGCCGAAGGCCTTGATCGACGCGGTGTCGTCGCCGAATCCCTCGAGCTTGAGGCGCATCCAGCGCGGGATCTCCGCGCCGCACGCATCGGAGAAGCGCGCCAGCTGGGTGAAATTGTTGATCGGCATGACGCCGGGAACGATCGGCACGCCGATGCCCGCCGCCCGCGCCTGCTCGACGAAGTGGAAGTACGCGTCCGCGTTGTAGAAATACTGCGTGATCGCGCCATTGGCGCCGGCGTCGATCTTCGCCTTGAACGCGGCCAGGTCCTGGCGCGACCCACGTGCCTGCGGGTGGTACTCGGGGTACGCCGCGACCTCGATGTGGAACCAGTCGCCGGTCTGCTGCCGGATGAACGCGACGAGCTCCGAGGCGTAGCGCAGCTCGCCCGACACCGCCATCCCCGAGGGAAGATCCCCGCGCAGCGCGACGATGTGCCGGATGCCGTGCTCCCGATACCGGGTGATGACCTCGCGCAGGCTCGCCCGTGTCGCTGCCACGCACGACAGATGGGGAGCCGCATGCAATCCGTCGCGCCGGATCTCGAGCACTGCGGCGAGCGTTCCTTCGCGCGTGGATCCCCCGGCACCATAGGTGACGGAGAAGAACGTGGGATTCAGCTGTGCGAGCTGCCTGCACGTGGCGCGCAGCTTCTCCACGCCCTCGGGGGTCTTGGGCGGGAAGAACTCGAAGCTGAAGGAGCGCTCCGCAGGCGCGGGCGAGGCCATCGCTCAGTGCCGTGCGCCGAGGCGCGCGAGGAAGGAGGCGACGCGCGGCGACCAGTCGTCCACGGCGCGCGCGAAGTAGCCGTGGCCGTCCACGCCGCAGGGCGGGGCCGCCACGAATTCCGCCTCGCCGCCGCCGGCGACGAAGGCGCCGTACATGCGCCGCGCCAGCCCGGGCTCGAAGTAGCGGTCGTTCACGCTGTATATCCAGAGCTCCGGCACACGCGCGGCGCGGCCGTAGCGTGCCATCGCCTCCACGAGCCGCGCCTCCGCGCAGACGTGCCCGGAGGCGACCGAGCCGCGTCCGCCGGCGAAATTGATCACGCCCACCAGGCCGTCGAATGCCGTGGACGAGGCCGCGACCGACCCGAAGCCGCCGGCCGACTGCCCGGCCAGCACCACGCGGCGCGTGTCGGCCCACGGCTCGCCGCGCACCGCCGCCACCGCCGCGCGAATGTCGCGCGCCGACTCGAGGCCGGCGGAGTAATAGTCGGGATCCGCGCACGAGCCGTAGCCCTCCGCCCAGTGGCCACCCGACTCGCCGTAGCCGCGGCGCGTGGGCACCAGCACCGCGAAGCCCAGCGCGAGGAAGGGTTCGCTCTGCGCGACCAGGCGCAGGCGTCCGTGCGCCCGGCGCTCCCGCGCCGAGCGCGGGCTGCCGTGCGAAAGCACCACGATCGGGAACGGCCCGGCCCCGTCCGGCTTGAGCACCGTGACGTCGATGTATGCGTCCTTCCCGCCCTCCGCCACCGGAACGCGCAGCACCGATTCGTGCAGTGTCGCCGCCTGCACGCCCGCGGCGAACGCGACCACGCATACCCAGAGCGAGACGGCCCCGATTGTCATTCGCGTCGATGTCATGGCTGCTCGGCGGCGTTGAGCGGCGCCGCAGGTCGTCCGCTCAAACGCCGTTCCCGCTGTTCCCGGTATCACTTCAGTAACGATAGTGGTCCGACTTGTAGGGCCCCGACTTTTCCACCCCGATGTAGCGCGCCTGGTCGTCGCGCAGCTCGGTGAGCATCGCCCCGAGCTTCGTGAGCTGCAGGCGCGCCACCTTCTCGTCGAGATGCTTGGGCAGCACGTACACGCCGACCGGATACTTCCCCTGGTGCGTGAACAGCTCGATCTGCGCCAGCGTCTGGTTGGCGAACGACGAGCTCATCACGTACGACGGATGGCCCGTCCCGCACCCCAGGTTCACGAGCCGGCCCTCGGCGAGCAGGATGATGCGCTTGCCGTCGGGGAAGATCACGTGGTCGACCTGCGGCTTGATGTTCTCCCATGCGTAGGCCTTGAGCGCGGCCACGTCGATCTCGTTGTCGAAGTGCCCGATGTTGCACACGATCGCCTGGTTCTTCATGCGCTTCAGGTGCTCGTGGGTGATCACGTGGAAGTTGCCGGTGGCGGTGACGAAGATGTCGGCCTTGTCGGCGGCATAGTCCATGGTCACGACGCGATAGCCCTCCATCGACGCCTGCAGGGCGCAGATCGGGTCGATCTCCGTGATCCACACCTGCGCGGAAAGCGCGCGCAGGGCCTGGGCGCTGCCCTTGCCCACGTCCCCGTAGCCGCACACCAGCGCGACCTTGCCCGCCACCATCACGTCGGTGGCGCGCTTGATGCCGTCCACCAGGGACTCGCGGCAGCCGTAGAGGTTGTCGAACTTGCTCTTGGTGACCGAGTCGTTCACGTTGATCGCGGGGAAGCGCAGCGTGCCTTCCTTCGCCATCTGGTAGAGCCGCTTCACCCCGGTGGTGGTTTCCTCCGTCACGCCCTTCACGTGGGCAAGGCGCGTGGAGTACCAATTCGGGTCCTTCGCGAGCCGCGCCCGGATGGCGGCGAAGAGCGCCGTCTCCTCCTCGCTCGAGGGGTGGGCGATGCAGCCCGCATCCTGCTCGGCGCGCGCGCCCAGGTGCAGCAGCAGCGTGGCGTCCCCGCCGTCGTCGAGGATCATGTTGGCGTACTTGCCCGGGCCCCACTCGAACGTGCGATGGGTGAACTCCCAGTACTCGTCGAGCGTCTCGCCCTTGTACGCGAACACCGGTACCCCGGTGGCGGCGACGGCGGCGGCGGCATGGTCCTGGGTCGAGAAGATGTTGCACGAGGCCCAGCGGACCTCCGCCCCGAGCGCTTCCAGGGTCTCGATGAGGACCGCGGTCTGGATCGTCATGTGCAGCGAGCCGGTGATGCGCGCGCCGCGCAGCGGCTGGGTGGCGGCGAATTCCGCGCGGATCGCCATGAGCCCGGGCATCTCGGTCTCCGCGATCGCGATCTCCTTGCGGCCCCATGTCGCGAGCGCGAGGTCGGCGACGTGGTAATCGGTGAACTCCCGGGGCTTGGTGCGCGCGTCCATGGCCAGTCCTTTCGTCAAAGGGTGACCTGCGGGGAGGGGGCCGGCGCGGCTCGTCTCCCGTGTGCAGGTCACGGATCAACGAGCGCCGTTTTGGAAAGTTCGAGCCTGGCGGGAGGGACTTTCGGCCGCGGCGGCCTGGGTCGTGCTCCCGTTGCAACGCTCCTCGAACGGCGGCCATTGTACCATCGCGCGATGGACAGACCCCTCCTGCTGGGCTGCAAGGGCTGCGGCAACGCGATCGTCGAAGCGGCATTCTGCGTCGCCGGAATTCCCGTCGATCTCGAGGAGGTCGACTACGCCGCGGGCAGCGCGACGCGCGCGCGCCTGCTCGCGGTGAATCCGCTGGGACAGGTCCCGGTCCTGGTCCTGCCCGGAGGCACGGTGATGACGGAAAGCCTCGCGATCCTGCACTACGTGAACGACCGCGCGGCGCAGGCGCGGCTCATCCCGCCGCCGGGCGATGCGGCGCGCGACGCCTTCTACCGCTGGGCGGTGTTCCTCGTCGCCGCGCTCTACCCCACGTTCACCTACGGCGACGACACCGCCCGGTGGGTACCGGGCGCGGAAGGCTCGAAGCAGCTGCGCGAGAGCACCGATCGCCAGCGCGAGGCGCTGTGGCGCCAGCTCGAGCAGGCCGGCGGCGCGCCATGGTTCCTCGGCGCGCAGTTCAGTGCGCTCGACCTGTACTGCGCGGTGATGGTCCACTGGCGCCCCGGGCGCAAGTGGTTCGGCGCGAACGCGGTGAAGATCACGGCGATCGCGCAGCGCGCCGCGTCCCTGGACGCGGTGGCGCCGGTAATCGCGCGCAATTTCTCCTGAGGCCGGCGCCTACTCGACGGCCGCCACTGCGCGCCGGTGCTCGCCCTTCAGGCCCGCGGCGTCGCGCAGGCGCGCGGCCACGTCGGTCGCTTCCCAGGTGAACTCCGGCTCCTCGCGGCCGAAGTGGCCGTAGGCGGCGGTCTTCTCGTAGATCGGGCGCAGCAGGTCGAGCATCTGGATGATGCCCTTCGGGCGCAGGTCGAAGTGCTCGCTGCACCAGCTGCGGCGATCTTGTCGTCGGGGATCACGCCGGTGCCTTCGGTGTAGACCGTGACGTTCATCGGCTTGGCCACGCCGATCGCGTAGCGCCACCTGGATCTGGCACTGGCGCGCGAGGCCGGCGGCGACGATGTTCTTGGCGACGTAGCGCGCCGCGTAGGCCGCCGAGCGGTCGACCTTCGACGGGTCCTTGCCCGAGAACGCGCCGCCGCCGTGCGGGCAGGCGCCGCCGTAGGTGTCGACGATGATCTTGCGGCCGGTGAGGCCGCAGTCGCCCTGCGGGCCGCCGATGACGAAGCGGCCGGTCGGGTTGACCAGGTAGCGCGTGTCCTTCAGCCACTCCTTGGGCAGCACCGGCTTGATGATCTCCTCGATCACGGCCTCGATCGAACTCGGGCTTCATCTTGGTGCCGCTCGCTCATCTCGGGCGCGTGCTGGCGTCGACAGCACGACGGTGTCGATCGCGTGCGGCTTGCCGTCGACGTAGCGCATCGTGACCTGGCTCTTCGCGTCGGGGCGCAGGAACGGCAGGCGGCCGTCCTTGCGCAGCTGCGCCTGGCGCTCGACCAGGCGGTGCGCGTAGTAGATCGGCGCCGGCATCAGCTCGGGCGTCTCGTCGCAGGCGTAGCCGAACATCAGGCCCTGGTCGCCGGCGCCGGTGTTGAGGTGGTCGTCGCTGCGCGTGGTCCACGCCCTGCGCGATGTCGTTGCTCTGCTTGTCGTAGGCGACCAGCACGGCGCAGCCCTTGTAGTCGATGCCGTACTCGGTGTTGTCGTAGCCGATGCGCTTGATGGTGTCGCGCGCGACCTGGATGTAGTCGACGTGGGCGTTGGTCGTGATCTCGCCGGCGAGCACGACCAGGCCGGTGTTGCACAGCGTCTCGGCGGCGACGCGGCGAGCGCGGGTCCTGCGCGAAGATCGCGTCGAGGATCGCGTCGGAGATCTGGTCGGCGACCTTGTCGGGGTGACCTTCGGAAACCGATTCGGAAGTGAAGAGGAAGTCGCTTTTCATCGGGATCGTCCCCACAGTCGCTTCAGCGCGACATTTTAGCAAAGACCGCGCTACGTGCCGGCGCGCCCTTCGTGAAGCTGCTCATTCGCCTGCTCGCCCGCCTGCCGCTCTCCGCCAATCATGCCCTCGGGGCCGCCCTCGGCCGGCTGGTGTACGCGCTCTCGCCGCGCTACCGCGGGCGCGTGCAGGACAACCTGCGCACGAGCGGGATTTGCGGCGGCGCAGTTGCCGTGAAGCGCATGGCGCGCACGAACGCCGCCGAGATCGGCAAGAGCGCGACCGAGCTCGCGTGGGCCCTGTTCCGTCCCGACGACGTGGCGGGCAAGGTGCGCGAACGCCTCGGGTGGGAGGAGGTCGAGCGGCTGCGCGCCGCGGGCCGCGCGATCGTGTTCATCACGCCGCACCTGGGCGCCTGCGACGTGATCGGCCGCTACCTGTGGACGCGGATGCCGATCCTCGCGATGTACCGGCCCCACAAGATCGCGTGGATCGATGCGCTGCTGCGCGAAGGCCGCAACCAGGGCGCGGCGCCCGACGCAACCAACGTCGCGCCCGCGACGCTCGCCGGCGTGCGCATGGTGCTCAAGCACTTGCGCCGCGGGGGCTGCAGCGTGGTGCTTCCCGACCAGGTCCCCAGCCACGGCGAGGGCGAATGGGTCGAGTTCTTCGGACGCCCCGCCTACACGATGACCCTCGTGGGCCGCCTCCAGGATGCCTCGGGCGCGGCGCTGGTTTTCTGCTACGCGCGGCGCCTGCCCGGCGGCGAGGGCTATGCGCTGCACCTAGCACCCCTCGAAGCGCCGCTGCCAAAGGACCGGCGCGCGGCCGCGCGCGTCGTGAACGCGAAGGTCGAGGAGCTGGTGCGCGCATGCCCCGAGCAGTACCTGTGGGGGTACAACCGCTACAAGCGGCCGGCCGGGGCGCCCGCGCCCCCGTAGAATCCCGCGCATGCCCTTCCTTCGAAAGCTCGGCACGCAACTCGGCGTGCTGGTCCTCTGGCTGGTCCATTTCCTGCCGCTGGCGTGGATCGGCGCGCTGGGCGCGGGCCTCGGTGCGATCCTCTACCGCTTCGGGCGCGGGCGCGTCACGCGCATCAACCTCGCGCTGTGCTTTCCCGACATGCCGGAGGCGGAACGGCACGCTCTGGGCCTGCGGCATTTCCGCATGCTCGGGCGCAACGCGCTCGAGCTGAGCATCATGGTATGGGGCAGCGAGGAGCAGCTGCTGCGGCTCATCCAGGTCGAGGGCCTCGAACACCTGAAGGACGCCGCCGCCCGCGGCCCGGTGATCGCATTCGCGCCGCACTTCATCGGCCTGAACATGGGCGGCATCCGGGTCGCGTACGAGTACGCCGGCGCGGCGAGCATCTACAGCCGCCAGAAGAACCCGGTGCTCGATCGCATCTTCCTGCGCGCGCGCACGCGCTTTGGAAACCCCGTCCTGGTCAGCCGGCAGCAGGGCTTGCGCTCGGTGATCCGCGTAATCCGCAGCGGGATGCCATTCTATTTCCTGCCCGACATGGACTTCGGCATCCGCGACGCGATCTTCTCGCCCTTCTTCGGCGTGCCCACCGCGACCATCACGGCGCTGCCGCGCCTCGCGCGCCTCACTGGTGCCGCGGTGATCCCGGTGGTCACGCGCCAGGTGGGCGACGGCTACGTGGTGCGCTTCTACCCTGAATGGAAGGACTACCCGACCGGCGACCTGGAGGCCGACGTGCGGCGCATGAACGCCTTCATCGAGGAGCGCGTGCGGGAAATGCCCGACCAGTACTTCTGGGCCCACAAGCGCTTCAAGACGCGCCCGCCCGGCGAGCCGTCCCCATACCGGCGAAAATGATCCCATGCGCGTGACTTTCACCAAGATGCAGGGCGCCGGCAACGACTTCGTCGTGTTCGACGGCGTGCGCCAGCGCATCGAGCTCACTCCCCGGGCGGTGCGTGCCATCGCCGACCGCCACTTCGGCGTCGGCTGCGACCAGGTGCTCGTGGTCGAGCGCGCCGGAACGCCGGGGATCGATTTCCGCTACCGCATCTACAACGCCGACGGCGGCGAGGTGGAGCAGTGCGGCAACGGCGCGCGCTGCTTCGCGCGCTTCGTGCTGGACCAGGGGCTCACCGACAAGCGCGAGATCCGCGTCGAGACGGCGGGCGGCGTGATCGCGCCGCGCGTGGAGGCCTCGGGGCAGGTGACGCGTGGACATGGGCGCCCCGCGCTTCGATCCGCGCGCGGTCCCCTTCCTCGCGCGCGAGCGCCGCGCTGGCTATATGGCCGCTCGCGGTGGACGGGCTGACGGTGCAGGTGAGCGTGCTCTCGATGGGCAACCCGCACGCGGTGCAGGTGGTCGAGGACGTGGAGCGCGCGCCGGTCGCGACCCAGGGCCCGCTCATCGAGCGCCATCCCGCGTTTCCGAACCGGGTGAATGCCGGCTACATGCAGGTCGTCGCGCGCGGGCGCGTCGCCCTGCGCGTCTGGGAGCGCGGCGCCGGCGAGACCCTCGCGTGCGGCACCGGCGCGTGCGCCGCGGTCGTGGCCGGCATCCGCAGGGGGCTGCTCGACCCGGAGGTGCGCGTGGCCACGCGCGGGGGCGAGCTCACGATCCGCTGGCCCGGGGGCGAGGGGCCCGTTATCATGACGGGCGACGCCGTGCGCGTGTTCGACGGCGAGATCGACATCTAGCCAGCGAGGAGGAAAGCGCGTTGCCCACCGCCGAGCAAGTGGCCGAATTTCTGCGGCAGAACCCGGGATTCTTCGAAAGCCACGTCGACATCCTGATGAACCTGCAGGTCCCGCATCCCCACGGCGGGCGCGCGGTGTCCATCGGCGAGCGCCAGCTCGTCGCCGTGCGCGAAAAGGCGAAGCTGCTCGAGGACAAGCTCACCGAGCTGATCCAGTTCGGCGAGGAGAACGACGCGGTGAGCGAAAAGATCCACCGCCTTGCCTGCCGGCTGATCGAGGCGCCGAGCCTGGACGCGGCGCTCGACACGCTCTACCTCGACCTGCTCGACCACTTCGCGGTGCCCCACGTCGCGGTACGCCTGTGGAGCGTGGCCGAGGAGAACCCGGAGACCAAGGAATTCGCGCCGGTGGCCGCCGAGACGCGCCAGTTCGTCGAGCAGATGGCCGCGCCACACTGCGGCCCCCACGCGGTCTACGAAAGCCAGTCGTGGTTCGGCGAGGCGGCGGCACACCTCAAGTCGTTCGCGCTGATGGCGCTCAGGCGCGACGGCCTCACCTTCGGCGTCGTGGCGCTCGCTTCCGAGGACGCACGGCGCTTCTATCCCGAGATGGGGACGCTCTACCTCGCACGCATCGGCGATCTCGTGAGCCATGCGCTGTGGCGCTTCGTGACCCCGGTCCGTGAGCACGCCGGCTAGCGCGCTCGAGCGCTACCTCTCCCATCTGCGCTCCGGGCGGCGGCTCGCCCGACACACGCTCGCGGCGTACGCGCGCGACGGCCGGCTGCTGCGCGAGCTCTGCGGCGATCGCCCGCTCGACGCGCTCGGCGCGCCCGACATCCGGCGCTTCATCGCCACGCTGCACGGCCGCGGCCTCGCCCCGCGCTCGCTTGCGCGCGTGCTGTCGTGCTGGCGCGGGCTGTTCGCCTGGCTCGCGCGCGGACGCGAGGTCGCCGCCAACCCGTGCGCCGGGGTGCGCGCGCCGCGTGCGCCGCGCCGCCTTCCGGAGGTGCTCTCGCCCGACGAGGCGGTGCGCCTGGTTTCGTTCGAGGACGACTCGCCGACCGGGGCCTGCGACCGCGCCCTCTTCGAGCTCGCCTACTCGAGCGGGCTGCGCGTCTCGGAGCTCACCGGGCTCGATCTCGGCGCGATCGATGCCGCCACGGGCGAAGCGCGCGTGACCGGCAAGGGCGCCAAGACGCGCATCGTGCCGGTGGGCGCGCACGCGCTCGCGGCGCTCGCCGCGTGGCTGCCGCTGCGCGCCGGCCGCGCGCGGCCCGGCGAGCGCGCCGTGTTCGTCGGGCGCACCGGCAAGCGCCTCACGGAGCGCGAGGTGCAGCGGCGCATCAAGCGCCGCGCCGCCGCCGCGGGCCTGGCGATGGACGTGCACCCGCACATGCTGCGCCACTCGTTCGCCTCCCACATGCTGCAGTCCTCGGGGGACCTGCGTGCGGTGCAGGAGATGCTCGGCCACGAGAGCATCTCTTCCACGCAGGTCTATACGCACCTCGATTTCCAGCACCTCGCGAAGGTCTACGACGCATCCCATCCGAGGGCCAGGCGCAGGAAGCCCTGAGGTGGCATCGAGCCCCGTTACGCCCGTCACGGTCCTCGAGCCCGGGCCGCGCGCGGTGCAGGCAGTGCATCACACGCTGTATCCTTCCGCGCGGCTGTCCGCGTGGCCCGACGCCGACCGGCACACGCGGCTGGTCATCTTCGGGCACGACCTTGAAGCCGCGAGGGTAGACCCGATATTGGATCCGTTGCGCCATCCCGACCCGAGGTAAGCCATGCCCGCTACCGAAGCGAACGAGCTCGTCCCCGTCACCATCCTCACCGGCTTCCTCGGCGGCCGGCAAGACCACCTTGCTCAACCGCATCCTCACCGAACAGCACGGGGAGCGCATCGCGGTGATCGAGAACGAGTTCGGCGAGACCGGTGTCGACAACGAGATCCTGGTGAGAGACGGCGACGAGCAGATCGTGGAGATGAACAACGGGTGCCTGTGCTGCACCGTGCGCGGCGACCTGGTGCGCATCCTCGGCGAGCTGGGCGACAAGCGCCGCCGGGGCGAGCTCGCGTTCGACCGCGTGATCATCGAGACCACCGGCCTCGCCGATCCGGGCCCCGTGGCGCAGACGTTCTTCATGGACGAGAAGGTCCACGAACAGTACCTGCTCGACGCGGTGCTCACCGTCGTCGACGCCAAGCACGCCGACCTGCAGCTCGACCAGCACGATGAGGCGCGCCGCCAGGTCGGCTTCGCCGATCGCCTGCTGCTGTCCAAGACCGACCTCGTCGAGGACGCGCACGTGGAGGCGCTCGCATCGCGCCTGCGCCGCATGAACCCGCGGGCGCAGCAGCGCAAGGTGCACATGGGCAACGCGGACATCCGCGAGATCCTCGACATCCGCGGCTTCAACCTGAACGCGGTGCTCGAGGTCGAGCCCGGGTTCCTCGCCGAGGACCACCACGAGCACAACGACGAGGTGCGCTCCTTCGTGTGGAAGGACCCGCGCCCGCTGCACATGGAGAAGATCGAGACGTTCCTCTCGCTGATGGTGCAGAACTACGGCGAGGACCTGCTGCGCTACAAGGGCGTGCTCAACGTGCAGGGCGAGCCGCGCCGCATGATCTTCCAGGGCGTGCACATGCTGATGGGCGGGACCCCGGGCAAGCCCTGGGAGCCCGGCGAGGCGCGCGAGAGCGTGATGGTGTTCATCGGGCGCAAGCTCCCGCGCCGCCTGTTCGAGGAAGGACTGGCGTACTGCGTGGCGTGACGATGGGGTTATACTGAGAATGGCCCCGGCGATCAGGCGGCCGCAGGCTTCCATGCCCATGACATTGCGCACATCCGTCTCCGCTGCGGGGACTTCGCTACCGGCCGCTCGCGGCGAGCCCGCGTCGGGGCCCTGACGCGGCCATGGCCAGCCCCGCCGCCGGCTCGGCACCGTCGAGCAACGTCCGGCCCGCCACGCCACGGCCCCCGGGGCGCCTCGGCTCGGAGGAGTACCACTCGTCCCCCCTTCCCTCCGCGCAGGAGGCCGCCGTGCTCTACGCGGCCAACCACGCGCAGGAGGCCGCCGGGATCCTCAGGGCCGAGATCAAGGACACGACCGGGCGCAACAACAAGCAGGCCTGGCTGATGCTCTTCGACCTGTACCAGATCGCGCAGGATCGCGCCGAGTTCGATTCGCTTTCGATGCTGTTCACGGTCAAGTTCGAGCAATCGCCGCCGGCCTGGGCCGAAGGCGGGGACGCGGCGAGCGACCCGCGCCGCAACTTGGGCCGCGAGCGCAAGGATTATCTTGCGCTCAAGCCCGGCCCCGGGGGCGAGCTGGGTCCCGAGATCGAGAAGTTCCTGTCCTTCGCCGATTCGCAGGGCACCGTGCGCCTCGACGTGGGCAAGGTGAGCGCCATTTCCTCGGAGGACGCGTCGCTCCTGGCCGGCGGGCTGCAGAAGCTGCGCAGGAAGCACGTGCCGATGTGGTTCAACAACCTCGAGGCGCTCGAGAAGGTGCTGCGCTCCGCGTTCAACGAAAAGGCGACGGAGGGGCAGCGGCCCTACTGGCTGCTGCTCTTCGAGCTCTACATCCTGGAAGGCAAGATGACCGAGTTCGAGGACCTGGGACTCGAGTACGCGGTCGCCTTCGAGATGTCGCCGCCCAGCTGGGAGACGTACGTGAACCCGGTGGTGGCGGCTGCGGCGAAGGCTGCTCCGGGAGGCAAGCCCGTGCCGGCGGAACCGGGCGCGCCCGAATCGGGCTTCGCGCTGAAGGGCGTGGTGTCGGCCGCAAGCGCCAACCAGATCGCCGAGCTGAACGCCTACGCCGCCACGCGCGCGGAGGTCGTGGTCGACATGAGCAAGGTCCTGCGCGTGGATTTCGCCTTCACCGCCGCGTTCTTCGACGTGGTGAAGGCGATCCAGCTCGCCGGCAAGCGCGTGATCCTCGCCAACTTGAACGAGCTCAACGCGGCGCTGCTCGAGGCCCTCGGCGTGAACCGCTATGCCATCCTGGTGCGCCGCAAGTCCACCTGAAATCCCACGCTTGAAAAAAGCGATTTCGCCGGCACCTGTCATGGCCTGAAGGCCCAGACTGGACGCGCCGCGATCTCCCGATGAGCTCCGAAACTCCGCAGTTCCATGGCACCACCATCCTCTCCGTGCGCCGCGGCGAGCGCGTGGCCATGGGCGGCGACGGCCAGGTCACCCTCGGCAACGTGGTGGTGAAGGCCACGGCGCGCAAGGTGCGCCGCCTCTACCAAGACCGCATCCTCGCGGGCTTCGCCGGGGCCACCGCCGACGCGTTCACGCTTTTCGAGCGCTTCGAGGCCAAGCTCGAGAAGCACCAGGGCAACCTGCTGCGCTCGGCGGTCGAGCTCGCCAAGGATTGGCGCACCGACCGGATGCTGCGCCGCCTCGAGGCCATGCTCGCGATCGCCGACCGCCAGACCTCGCTCATCATCACCGGCACCGGCGACGTGCTCGAGCCCGAGCACGGGCTGCTCGCCATCGGCAGCGGCGGCGGCTTCGCGCAGGCCGCGGCCATGGCCCTGCTCGAGGGCTCCGAACTCGCGCCGGCCGAGATCGTGAAGCGCTCGCTCGCCATCGCAGGCGAGCTGTGCATCTACACCAACCAGAACCACGTGATCGAGACGCTTTGAACG
The DNA here is from genome assembly GCA_963758215.1 of uncultured beta proteobacterium. GTDB lineage: Bacteria > Pseudomonadota > Gammaproteobacteria > Burkholderiales > Usitatibacteraceae > Usitatibacter. The sequence goes on from CAVWUN010000008.1 coordinate 170,431, forward strand.
CGAACCCCACGCCCCCCGAAGCGCACTCCGAACCTGCGTCCATGATGACGCCACAGGAGATCGTGCACGAGCTCGACAAGTTCATCGTGGGGCAGTCGGACGCGAAGCGCGCGGTGGCGATCGCCTTGCGCAACCGGTGGCGCCGCGCCCAGGTGGCCGAGCCACTGCGCGGCGAGATCACGCCCAAGAACATCCTCATGATCGGTCCCACCGGAGTGGGCAAGACGGAGATCGCGCGGCGCCTCGCGCGCCTCGCCAATGCGCCCTTCATCAAGGTGGAGGCGACGAAATTCACCGAAGTAGGCTACGTCGGGCGCGACGTGGACTCCATCATCCGCGACCTCGCGGAGATCGCGGTGAAGTCCACGCGCGAGCAGGAAATGCAGAAAGTGCGCCCGCGCGCCGAGGACGCCGGCGAGGAGCGGGTGCTCGACGCGCTGCTGCCGGGGGTGCCGGCGGCCGAGGGCAACGACGCCAATTCCACGCGCCAGCGCTTCCGCAAGATGCTGCGCGAGGGCAAGCTTGACGACAAGGAGATCGAGATCGACGTGGCGACGGCCGCGAGCGGCATGGAGATCCTCGCGCCGCCGGGCATGGAGGAGCTCACCCAGCAGATCCAGGGCATGTTCCACAACCTGGGCGGCGCCCGGCGCAAGCGCCGCGCGCTCCCGATCCGCGAGGCGCTGCGGCTGCTCGCCGACGAGGAGGCGGCCAAGCTGGTGAACGAGGAGGAGATCCGCTTCAAGGCGCTGCGCGCCGTGGAGCAGGACGGCATCGTGTTCATCGACGAGATCGACAAGATCGCGAGCCGCGGCGAGCTGCAGGGCGCGGACGTCTCGCGCCAGGGCGTGCAGCGCGACCTGCTGCCGCTCGTGGAAGGCACCGCGGTCACCACCAAGTACGGGATGATCCGCACCGACCACATCCTGTTCGTCGCGAGCGGCGCGTTCCATCTCGCGCGGCCCTCGGACCTCATTCCGGAGCTGCAGGGGCGGCTGCCGATCCGCGTCGAGCTGGCGAGCCTGTCGGTGGAGGACTTCGAGCGCATCCTCACCGCCACCGACGCGTGCCTCACGCGGCAGTACCAGGCGCTGCTCGCCACCGAAGGCGTGGTGCTGGAGTACACCGCCGCGGGCGTGCGCCGGCTGGCCGAGATCGCGCTCGCGGTGAACGAGCGCACCGAGAACATCGGCGCGCGGCGGCTCTATACCGTGATGGAGAAGCTGCTGGAGGACGTGTCGTTCGATGCGGGAGGCAGCGCGCGCCGCGTGGTGATCGACGCGGCCTACGTCGACGCGCGCCTCGCGGACCTCGCGCAGAGCGAGGATCTCGCCCGCTACGTGCTCTAGCGGTCACCGTTCGGCACGCACGGTAACCTGCGTGCACCCTAGAATCCGGCCGGTGAGATTGCCCGCGATCTTCCTCGCCTCGCTTGCCGCGGGCTGCGCCGCCGCGCCGACCCTGCCCCCGGCCGATCCGGCGGCCTCGCTCGCGGCCGCCGAGGCGGCGTTCGCGGCGCAGTCGGTGCGCGAGGGCATGCGCAGCGCATTCCTCGCGCATTTCGCCGGCGACGGCGTCCTCGCGCACGGCGGCTGGGCCAACGCCGTGGCGTATCTCGCGCAGCACCCGGACCCCCCCATCGTCCTCGACTGGCGCCCCGTGCACGTCGAGGTGGCTGGCTCGGGAGAGCTGGGCCTTTCGACCGGGCCGTGGAAGCTCAGCCCGCGCGGCAAGCCCGGGGTCGATGCCGCGTACGGGCAGTTCGTCTCGATATGGCGGCGCGATGCGGGCAGCGCATGGAAGGTTGTGGTCGACATCGGGATCTCGCAGCCCGGGCCGGCGCTCTGGGGCGAGCCGCTGCAGGCCTTTGCAGCGCCGAGCGCCGCGATCCCGTCAGCGAGCCTCCCATCCGCGGAGGCGGGCTTCGCGCGCGATGCCCTGCGCGACGGGTTGCGCGCGGCCTACCGGAGCCACGGCTCGCCCGCGCTGCGCTTCTATCGCAACGCGGCGGTTCCCGCAGTGGGTCGCGACGCGGCCCTCGCATCGAGCGAGATGGACGGAGAATCGCTCACGTGGAAGGCCGAACGTATCGAGACGTCGCGCTCGGGCGACTTCGGGTATGCCCGCGGAAGCTACGCTGCCGCAAGCGACCCGGGCGTGCCGCGCGGCCTGTACCTGCGCGTCTGGCGAGTCGAATCGGGCGCCTGGCGCATCGTGCTGGACGTCGCCGACCCGTTGCGCTCCTGACGGGGGGCGTCCCCGCCGGCGCTACTTGCGCCCGGGGTCCGGCGTGCCGGCGGCGGTGCCGGGCGTGGTCTTGCCCCCCAGCTTCGCGCACGTGCCGCGCGGCACGTATTTCCATTCTTCCGGGTCGCTATCGCGCTTGGCCGCGCCCGCGCAGCCGTGGCGCGCGTTGCTGCAGTCGTTCTGGCCGGCCTTGGCGATGCCGTAGCACGCTTCGGTCGAAGACTTGTCCTGGTCGGCGGCGAGGGCGGCGCCCGAGGCGAGCAGCCCCGCCACGGCGGAGCCAATCAGTACGCGGGAGAGTTTCATGGAGCGCTCCTTTCTCGGCATCTGGATCCGACAACCGGAATGGTACCGTGCGTCCGCCCGGCCGGGGGCCTTGAAACCGCCCTTGGCGGCCCTATGTCCCGATACATGCGGGGCGCAGCCCCGGAAATGGCTTACGGGGGCCCCGGACGGGGCCGTGAACAACTTATTCGATTTGGAGGCAAACAATGAATCCACTGATGCGCTATGAACCCCTGGTGGGCCGCCTGGACGGCCTGTTCAACGACTTCTTCCGCCCCGCCGTGGTGTGGGAGACCGGCACCGAGCCCGTGGCGATCCGCTTCGACGTGCGCGAGACCGCCCGAGGCGTACACCGTCCACGCGGAGCTGCCCGGCGTGAAGAAGGACGACATCCACGTCGAGATCGAAGGCAACGAGGTGACGATCTCGGCCGAGACGCGCCGCGAGACCGAGCCGAAGGACGGCGACAAATGGCTGCGCACCGAGCGCTATTTCGGCAAGAGCGCGCGCCGCTTCGCGCTGCCGCAGGAGCTCGACGAGACGAAAGCCGCCGCCAAGTTCATCGACGGCGTCCTCGAGCTCACCCTCCCGAAGAAAGCGACCGTCGCCGGGCCGCAAGCTCGAGATCAACTGACACTAGCCCGTTTGGTGAAGCTGTAGAGGCTGGCGGGCTCCGGGAGAAATTCCCCCGGAGCCCCTTTTGTTTGCCTAGAATAGGCGCCTTCGCCTTTCTTCGCCGGCCCGCCCATATGCCACGCACGGTTGTCGCCCGCCCAGAAGGCCGAGGTCCTCGTCGAGGCCCTCCCGTACATCCAGCGCTTCTACGACCGCACCATCGTCATCAAGTACGGCGGCAACGCGATGACCGACGTCGCGCTGCAGGAGGATTTCGCCGAGGACGTGGTGCTGCTCAAGCTGATCGGCATGAACCCCGTGGTCGTGCACGGTGCCGGGCCCCAGATCGGTGCGCTGCTGCAGAAGCTGGGCAAGCAGAGCGAGTTCATCCAGGGCATGCGCGTCACCGACGAGGAGACGCTCGACGTGGTCGAGATGGTCCTGGGCGGCCTCATCAACCAGGACATCGTCACGCTCATCAACAAGGCCGGCGGCAAGGCGGTGGGGCTCACGGGCAAGGACGGCCACTTCATCCACGCGCGCAAGCTCAAGGTCGCGAGCAAGGAAGACAAGAAGAAGAAGATCGACGTGGGCCTGGTGGGCGAGATCGTGCGCATCGATCCCGAGATCATCCAGCTGCTCGACCAGCGCGACTTCATCCCGGTGATCGCGCCCATCGGCAGCGACGAGAATGGCGTCGCCTACAACATCAACGCCGACATCGCCGCGGGCAAGCTCGCCATCACGCTGCAGGCCGAGAAGCTGATCCTGCTCACCAACACCACCGGCGTGCTCGACAAGCAGGGCAAGGTCATCACGGGCCTCACCGCGACAGAAGGTGAAGGAGATGATCGACGACGGCACGATCTCCGGCGGCATGCTGCCCAAGGTCGAGTGCGCGCTCGATGCGGTGCGAAACGGCGTGAAGAGCGCGCACATCATCGACGGGCGAGTCTCGCACGCGCTGCTGCTGGAGGTGCTCACCAGCTCCGGCGTGGGCACGCTGATCCGCGGCGCGTCCGCCAACCGCGCGAACCACCGCTGAGGCGAGGCGCCCTAGGGCGAGCCGCGCGGTGAGGGCCACGTGGTCCGACAGCCGCGACCACGCCGCGCCCACGTGCCGCTCCACGCCGTCGACGTTCAAGTCCGCGCACGTAGATCCGGTCGAGCGCGAGCATCGGCATCCTCGCCGGGAAAGCTCCGCGCGGGCCTGCCCTTCGGCGATCTCGAACACCTCGCGCAGCCCAGCTCGCGCTGCGAGGATGCGCTCGCCCGCCGGTGCCAGTCGTTGAAGTCGCCGGCGACGATGAGCGGGCGCGCGCGCGGGACGGCGGCTTCGGATGCGCTCCGAGAGCCACTTCGAGCTGGAAGCGGCGGCTGCGTCGCCCACAGCCCCAGGTGCACGTTGATGCAGTGCAGGCGGCTCCTTCCATCCCTCGACGCGGATCTCGCAGTGCAGCAGCCCGCGGCCCTCGAGCGGCGTGGTGCGAGACGTCGATGTTCTCCCACACGCGGGATCGGGTGGCGGCTCACGACCGCGTTGCCGTGGTGGCCGTCCTGGTACACCGCGTTCATGCCGTAGACGCGAATGGCTGCCCTCGTGGGTGAGGAATTCGTGCTGCCCCGTCTCGGGCCATGCGATGGTGGCGCTCGCGCGTGGCGTGTGCAGGCCCTGCACTTCCTGCAGGAACGCCACGTCGGCATCGAGGATCTTCAGCGCGGTCGCGGATCTCGTGCAGCACGAGCCGCCGGTTGAACTGCGAGAGTCCCTTGTGGATGTTGTAGGTGACGACGGTGAGGGATTTGGAAGCCGGCATCGCTAGTTGCGGTTCCCCTCTCGGGAAGCATCAGTATCGCCTTGCGGTTGCTCCAGGAGAAGACCCGCTCGGCGGCGCTGCGTCCACGGCACCCATTGCGCCGCCAGGTGCTCGCGCGGCGCCACGCGCACCGGCGAGCCGCGTGCGGCACGCTCAGGCCGAACACGTGCTCGGTATTGTGCGTGACGCCCGGGCGCATAGCGGTGCGCGCCATACGGGATAGATCTCGTAGACGTTCTGCAAGTTCCAGTCGTCGAGCTTGTAGGCGCGCGTCGATGCCCGGTCTCCTCGCCCACCTCGCGGATCGCGGTGTCGCGGAGCGCCTCGCCCTGCGTCCTGGCTGCCGGTGACCGACTGCCAGAATCCCGGGATGGTCCGCCCGCTCGAGCAGCAGCACGTCGAGCTGCGGCGTGTGGATCACGACGAGCGTCGAGACCGGGATCTTGTGCGTCACGCGACGCGCATGCGCGACGAGCGACTTCGCCGCTTCGCCGCTGAACCAGGCGTGCGGCATGTCGCGCGTGAGGTGCACGCGCGAGCGGCGTGGCCGGCGCTGATCCACGGCGATGATGCCCACGTCGGCGGCGAAGTCGCGACGCGAGGCGATCGAGCACGTCGCGTCATCGCGCGTTCGAGCGTGGCGCCGCGCTCCATCGCCTCCGAGATCGCGCGCGCGGCGAGCGTGCGCATCACGTACTCGCCGGTGCCCGGTGGCCGAGGCCGCGACATGCGCGAGGCGTAGTTGCCCGCGCCCGCGAGATCGGGGAATCGCCCACGCGGCCCACGAGCTTCATCGTGACGCCGCCCGTGGAGGTCGCGGCCGCGAGCACCCCGTCGCCGTCGACGCGCGACGCGGCCCCACGGTGCCGCCCGCGTACTCCGGGTGGTCCTTGAGGAAGCGGCGCATCTTCAGGCTGTGCCTGCCGAGCACGTCGTCGACGCGCTTGCGCTTGTCCTGCCAGTCGGCCTTGCGCGCGGGCGTGACGGGATCGTGGTCGCCGAATCCCATGACGCGCGCGAAGCGCTGCGCGCCCTCGCCCGCGAGCATCACGTGGTCGGTCTCCTCCATCACCTTGCGCGCCACGAGGATCGGGATTGCTCACGCGCTGCAGCGCGGCGACCGCGCCGACGCGCGACTCGCGGCTTTCCATGACGCACGCGTCGAGCTCGCAGAAGCCGTCGAAGTTGAGCACCGCGCCCGTGCCTGCGTTGAAGATCGGGTTGTCCTCGAGCGCGACCACGGTCGCGCAGACCGCGTCGAGCGCCGAGCCGCCGGCGCGCAGGATCGCGCGGCCCCGCTGCGACCGCGGCCGTCATGCCGTCGACGCGCGTCCTGCTCGGAGCCGGGACGCCAGTTGCCCGCCCCGCCGTGGGCGATCAGTGCTATCGGCACGTCTTCACCTCCTTGCGCCGCGCCGGGCGATTCATTGCGGCGGTGCGTTGCGAAGTCGCAGGTGCAGCTCGCGCAGCTGCTTCTCCGTGACCGGGCTCGGGCGCCTCGACCATGAGGTCCTGCCCGCGCTGCGTCTTCGGAAAGGCGATCACGTCGCGGATCTGGTCCACGCCCGCCATCAGCGCCACCATGCGGTCGAAGCCGAAGGCGATGCCGCCGTGGGGCGGCGCGCCGTAGGCGAGCGCATCGAGCAGGAAGCCGAACTTGGCGCGCTGCTCCTCCTCGCCCGATGCCGAGCACGCGAACTGCTTCGCCTGCACTTCCGCGCGGTGGATCCGCACCGAGCCGCCGCCGATCTCCCAGCCGTTCAAGGCGATATCGTAGGCCTTGCGCGAGCACCTTGCCCGGATCGCTGACTCCATGAGCTCGACGTGCTCGTCCTTGGGGCTGGTGAACGGATGGTGCGCCGCGCCCCAGCGCTGGTTGCTCCTCGTCGTACTCGTACGGCGGGAAAATCGAGCACCCAGCACGGGCCGCCAGCCGGGCTCGCGTGGCCCTTCTCGTGGCCCACCTTGTGCGAAGCGCGCCCAGAGCGTCGTTCACGACCTTGCGGCGGTCGGCGCCGAAGAAGATCAGGTCGCCCGCCTTGGCGCCCGTGCGCTCGATGATCCGGCCGAGGATCTCGGGCGAAAGGAACTTCACGATCGGCGACTGCAGGCCCGTGTCGTTCGAGCTTCGACGGGTCGTTCACGCGGATGTAGGCGAGGCCCTTGGCGCCGTAGATCGCGACGAAGGGCGTGAGGTCGTCGAGCTCCTTGCGCGTGAACTGCTCGTTGCCGCCGGGAACGCGCAGCGCGGCCACGCGCCCGTCCTTGAGCTCGGCGGCGGACTTGAACACCTTGAAGCCCGCGTCCTTCACGACGTCGGTGAGCTCGGTCAGCTCGAGCTTCACGCGCAGGTCGGGCTTGTCGCTGCCGTAGCGCGACGTGGCCTCGGCGTAGGTCAAGCCGCGGGAAAGGCGCGCAGCTCCACGTCGAGCACCTCTTGAACACGTGGCGCACGAGCCCTTCCATCAGGTCCTGGATCTCGCGCTCCGAGAGAAACGAGGTCTCGATGTCGATCTGCGTGAATTCGGGCTGGCGGTCGGCGCGCAGGTCCTCGTCGCGGAAGCACTTCACGATCTGGTAGTAGCGGTCGAAGCCCGCGACCATCAGCAGCTGCTTGAAGAGCTGCGGCGACTGCGGCAGCGCGTAGAACTGGCCGTCGTGCATGCGCGAGGGCACGAGGAACTCGCGCGCGCCCTCGGGCGTGGACTTGTAGAGCACCGGCGTCTCGACGTCGATGAAGCCGTTGCTCGTCGAGGTAGCTCGCGCACCGCGCGCGACGTCGGCATGGCGCATCCTCAGCGCCTTCTGCATCGGCTCGCGGCGCAGGTCCAGGTAGCGGTACTTGAGGCGCACCTCCTCGGAGACGTGCTCCTCGTCGATCATGAAGGGCGGCGTGGCCGACGGATTGAGGATCTCCAGCTCGTGGGCGAGCACCTCGATCTGGCCGCTGCGCAGCGTGGCGTTGACGGTGCCCTTCGGGGCGGCGGCGCACGAGCCCCTGCACGCGCAGCACGAACTCGTTGCGCACGCGGTCGGCCGCCTGCGAAGGTCTCCGCGCGATCCGGATCGCAGACGACCTGCACGAGGCCCTCGCGGTCGCGAAGGTCGATGAAGATCACGCCGCCGTGGTCGCGCCGGCGGTGGGCCCAGCCGTAGAGCGTGACGGTCTGGCCGAGGAAACGGGTGTCGGTGTTGCCGCAGTATTCGGTTCGCATGCGTCTCGTTCGCTCGCCTCGTCACACGGACGCCGGCGACTTGGAACTGCAGGGGGGATCTGCGTGTGCGGCGGCGCCGTCGCCTACGTTCTCGGCGACGGCACGATATTGGGGTCGGTCCCGGAGGGATTGCTCTCGGGTCGTGGCAGGCGCGGCGCCGGCTCGGCCACTCCCATGGAGATGATGTACTTGAGCGCGTCGTCCACGCTCATGTCGAGCGGGATCGTGTCCGCGCGCGGCACCACGAGGAAGAATCCCGCGGTGATGTTGGGCGTCGTGGGCACGAACACGGAGATGTGGTCGCGGCCCGAGGACTGTCGGCGAGCTCGTGCTGCGGCGAGCCGGTGACGAGCGCGACGGTCCACGTCCCGGCGTGCGGGTAGCGCACCAGCACCGCGCTGGCGGAATGCCTTGCCCTCGGGGGAGAAGAGCGTGTCGCTGATCTGCTTCACGCCGCCGTAGATCGAGCGCACGATCGGGATGCGCGACAAGCAGCGAGTCGCCCAGCCCGAGCAGCTTGCGCCCGACGAAGTTGGCCGCGAGCGCCCCGGTGAGCGAGCACGATCGGCGAGCGTGAGGATGATTCCCAGGCCCGGGCACGTGGAATCCGAACAGCGCGTCGCTGCGGAAGCGCGCCGGCAGCAGCAGCAGCGACTGGTCCATCAGGTCCGCGAGCAGCTTCAGCACCCACAGCGTGATGCCGAGCGGGATCCATACCAGCAGCCCCGCGACGAAATAGCGCCGGAAGCGTCGCCATCGCGAGATTCACCGCGCCGCGCGCGGCGCGGGGTGCGTCAGTGGCACGCGCACCCGCCCGTGCCACACGACGGCGCGGACGCTTCCTTGGCGCCGTCGCCGGACTTGGCGTCGCCCTTCGGCGCCGCCTCCGCCTTCGCGTCCGGTTTCGCATCGGCCTTCGCGGCGGGCCTGGAGCCGCTGTTCCGGAAATCGGTCGCGTACCAGCCGCTGCCCTTGAGCTGGAAGCCCGCGGCCGTGACCATCTTCGCGAGCGAGGGCTTGCCGCATTGCCCGCACACCGTGAGCGGCGCATCGCTCACCTTCTGCAGCGCCTCCTGCTGGTGGCCGCAACTCTGGCAACGGTACTCGTAGATCGGCATCGGAATCTCCCGGCTCCTGAATTCACATTATAACACAAGGACTTGGCGCATCTTTGCGGTGCGCCATGGAGGCCTCGACTCCCGGAAGGTGGGGCCGCCCGGGGCAACTCGCAAGGACCATCCGCCGGGGCGACTCAGGGACGGCGACTCTCCAGGGCCGCGATGCGCGCCTCGATGGGCGGATGGCTCGCGAACAGGCGCCAGAAGAGCCATTGCCTTCCGCGATGCCGAACGCCTGGAGTCGCCTGCGGAGCAAGGCACCGGCTCGAGGCCGCCCAGGCGGCGCAGGGCCGCGATCATCGGCGCGCGGGGAGCCCAGCAGCCCCGCCGACGCCGCGTCGGCGCGGAACTCGCGCTGCCGCGAGAACCACGCGACGATGATCGACGCGAGGATGCCGAAGACGATCTGGCAGACGATCACGGTGATGTAGTACCCCATGCCGACGCCGCGCTCGGTCGTGAACACGGCCTTGTCGACGACGTAGCCCACGACGCGCGAGAGGAATACGACGAAGGTGTTCACCACGCCCTGGATCAGCGTGAGCGTCACCATGTCGCCGTTGGCGACGTGCGCCGATCTCGTGGCCGAGCACCGCTTCCACCTCCTCGCGGCGTCATCGATTCCAGCAGGCCCGAGGAGACGGCGACGAGCGACGAAGTCGCGGAAGGCGCCGGTGGCGAAGGCATTGGGCGTCGCCCTCGTAGATCGCGACCTCCGGCATCGCCCACGCCCGCCTTCTCGGCCAGGTGCTTCACGGTATCGACGAGCCACAGCTCGTCGGGCGTCTGCGGCGTCTCGATCACGCGCGCGCCGGTGCTCCACTTGGCCATCGGCTTGGAGATGCAGCAGCGAGATGATCGAGCCCGCGAAGCCGACGATGACCGAGAAGACGAGCGAGCGTGCCGACGTTGAGCCCGTTGCTGCGTGAGGATAGCGGTCCGCGCCCAGGATCGAGAGCGTGATCGAGAGCACCAGCATCGACGGCGAGGTTGGTGATGAGGAACAGGACGATGCGCTTCATTGTCGAAGGACCCTCGGCAGTTCTTACATCCGGGAGATGAGGGCGAGACCCGGAAGTTCGAGGTCCGTCGAACGGGACGTCGGCTTCCATGTCGTCGACTTGCCCCCGCCGGCCTCGCCGCCGCCGGCTTCGACGCGGGGCGCGAACGGCCGCCCGCGCTCGCCGCGCTCGGAATCCGCATCGCGCCGCCGCCCATGCCCTGGCGCGAGCCCAGCATCTGCATCTGGTTGGCGATGATCTCGGTCGTGTAGCCTTCACGCCGTCCTTTCTCCCACTCGCGCGTCTGCAGGCGCCCCTCGACGTAGACCTGGCTGCCCTTCTTCAGGTATTCGCCGGCGATCTCGGCCAGCTTGCCGAAGAAGGCGACGCGATGCCACTCGGTCTTTTCCTGCATTCTCGCCGTTCTTGTCCTTCCAGTTGTCCGTGGTGGCCACCGAGATGTTGGTGATGGCGCGCCTTCGGGCATGTAGCGGGTTTCCGGATCGCGGCCCAGGTTGCCGACGATGATGACCTTGTTGACCGATGCCATGATTTGCTTCCTTTCGTATCTTCAGTGCGCGACGCCGGCCGACGCGGCCGGCGATGAAATCGCCCATGCTCCACGCGACGGCGAACCAGGCGGCGATGAGCGCGAGGCAGGTTGCCAGCGCCGGGACGAAGCCGGCGTGCTGCGCGATGGCCCCCCCGGCCGCCGCGCCGACGAACGTCCCGAGGAACTGTACGCTCGAATAGATTCCCGTGGCGGCGCCGTGCGATTCGCGCGGCGCCGCGCGCGATACGAGGGCGGGCAGCTTGGCTTCAAGAACGTTGAAGCCCGCGAAGAAGATGACGAGCGCGGCGACGATGACCGGCAAGCCTCGCCATCTCCGACGGCGAGCAGCGCCACGCCGCGCCGACGACCGCGATGGCACACGAGGAAGACCGGGCGCTCGCATGGGTCGAAGCGCGCCCGCGACGGACGGGCACCATCAGCGCGAACGCCGGCCGCCACGGCGCCGAGGTAGACCCACCAATGGTGCGCCGCCGGTAGCCCCGCACGCACCAGCGCAACGGGAACCACGACGAACATCGCCATCAGGACGGCGTGCAGCGCGAAGATCCCGACGTTGAGGCGCAGCAGCTCGGGCTCGCGCAATACCGCCCGGAAGGCCGACGGCGCCCGGGGCGCGCGCCACCGCGGGCGCATCGGGCACCAGCCAGCGCACCACCGCCATCGCCGCGAGCGCGAGCGCTGCCGGTGACGGCGAAGATGCCGTGCACGCCGATCGCCTGCTCGAGCGAAGGGCGCGACGACGAACGAGACCGCGAAGACGGCGCCGATCGTCGAGCCGATGATCGCCATCGCCTTGGTGCGCTGCGATCTCGCGCGTGAGGTCGGCGACGGTCGCGATCGCCACCCCCGAGATCGCGCCCGTGCCCTGCACGATGCGCCCCAGGATCATGACCCCGGGCGACTCGCGCGACGGCGCAGATGAAGCTGCCGGCGGCGAAGAGCGGCGAGGCCCAGGTAGAGCATGGGCTTGCGGCCCGAAGCGGTCCGACAGCCATCCGAAGGGGATCTGCAGAATGTCGCCTGGGTGAGCCCGTAGGCGCCCAGGGCGATGCCGACGAGCTGCAGGGTCCCAGCCCGGGCCGCCCCTGGGCCCAGAGGGCGAAGACCGGCAGGATGACGAACATGCCGAGCAGGCGCAAGCCGAAGATCGCGGCGAGCGCAAGGCTCGGCTCGCAGCTCGCTGCGCGCTCATGCGGGCCGGGGAATTCACTGAAATGGGGAGTGGAGCGGGGAAATATTGCTCCGGTATATTAGCAGATTGCCCCATGGAAACGATCCGCATCCGCGGCGCGCGCACGCACAATCTCAGGAATGTCAGCCTCGACATTCCGCGCAACCGGCTCGTCGTCATCACCGGGCCTGTCGGGATCGGGCAAGTCCTCGCTCGCGTTCGACACCCTCTACGCGGAGGGCCAGCGCCGCTACGTCGAGTCGCTCTCGGCGTACGCGCGCCAGTTCCTGCAGCTCATGGAGAAGCCCGACGTGGACCTGATCGAGGGCCTGTCGCCCGCGATCGCCATCGAGCAGAAGGCGACGCTCGCACAACCCGCGCTCGACCGTCGGCACGGTCACCGAGATCCACGACTACCTGCGGCTGCTGTTCGCGCGCGTGGGCGACCCGTACTGCCCCGAGCACGACATGCCGCTTGCAGGCGCAGAGCGTCGCGCAGATGGTCGACCACGTGCTCGCGCTGCCCGAGGAGGCACGCGCGTGATGATCCTCGCGCCGCTGGTCGTCGGGCCGCAAGGGCGAGCAGGCCGAGCTCTTCGACGAGCTGCGCGCCCAGGGCTTCGTGCGCCTTCGCATCGACGGCGAGGTGCTACGAGATCGACCAGCTGCCGCAAGCTCGACCGCAACCAGAAGCACACCATCGAGATCGTGATCGACCGGGTGAAGATCGAGCCGCCGGACGCGGCAGCGCGGCGGCCAGCGCCAGCGCCTCGCCGAATCGTTCGAGACCGCGCTGCGCCACGCCGACGGCCGCGCGCTCGCGGTGGAGGATCGGACGGCGGGCGCGGAGCACCTGTTCTCGGCGCAAGTTCGCGTGCCCCATCTGCAGCTACTCGATCCCCGAGCTCGAGCCGCGCCTCTTCTCGTTCAACAATCCCGATGGGCGCCTGCCCGCGCTGCGACGGGCTGGGCGAGATCACGTTCTTCGATCCGCGAGCGCGTGGTCGCCTTCCCGCACCTGTCGCTCGCGGGCGGCGCGATCCGCGGCTGGGACCGGCGCAACCAGTTCTACTTCTCGATGCTCGAGTCCCTCGCGCAGCACTACGGCTTCGACGTCGAGGCGCCGTTCGAGTCGCTGCCCGAGCGCGCGCGCGAGGTCGTGCTGAACGGCTCGGGCGAGGAGAAGATCGCGTTCCGCTATCCCGGCGAGAAGGGGCGCAGCGCCGTGAAGGAGCACGCCTTCGAGGGCATCCTGCCGAACCTCGAGCGCCGCCACCGCGAGACCGATTCCGCGGCGGTGAAGGAGGAGCTCGCCAAGTACCTCAACACGCGCGCCTGCCCCGAGTGCCACGGCACGCGGCTGCGGCATCGAGGCGCGCAACGTGCGCGTCGCCGAGCCGCACCATCCACGAGCTCGTCGGCGATGCCGCTGCGCGCAGGCGCAGCCCTTCTTCGAGCACGCTGGAGCTGCCGGGCGCGACGCAAGGCGATCGCCGACAAGATCGTGCGCGAGATCGCCAACCGCCTGCAGTTCCTGAACAACGTGGGCCTGAACTACCTGAGCCTCGACGCGCAGCGCCGACACGCTCTCGGGCGGCGAGGCGCAGCGCATCCGCCTCGCGACCCAGATCGGCTCCGGCCTCACCGGCGTGATGTACGTGCTCGACGAGCCGTCGATCGGCCTGCACCAGCGCGACAACGACGCGCCTCATCGGCACGCTGCAAGCACCTGCGCGACCTCGGCAACTCGGTGATCGTGGTCGAGCACGACGAGGAGGCGATCCGCGCGGCCGACCACGTGATCGACATGGGCCCGGGCGCCGGGCGTGCACGGCGGCGAGATCGTCGCGCAGGGCACGCCCGACGAGGTCGCTGCGCAATCCGCGATTCGCTCACCGGCCAGTACCTCTCGGGACGCAAGGCGATCGCCGATGCCCGACGCGCCGCGCGCCAGCCGCGACCCGCAGAACGGCAGCTGCGCATCGCGGGCGCGCGCGGCAACAACCTGAAGAACGTGACCGTGGACATTCCCGTCGGCCTGTTCGTCGCGTCACCGGCGTGTCGGGCTCGGGCAAGTCGACGCTGGTCAACGACACGCTCTACACCGCGGTCGCGCACCAGCTCTACGGCATCGAGCGCCGAGCCCGCGCGACGCACGACGCGCATCGAGGGGCTCGACTTCTTCGACAAGGTGATCAACGTCGACCAGAGCCCGATCGGGCGCACGCCGCGCTCCAACCCGGCGACCTACACGGGCCTGTTCACGCCGATCCGCGAGCTGTTCGCCGACGTGCCGGAGTCGCGCGAACGCGGCTACGGCCCGGGGCGCTTCTCCTTCAACGTGAAGGGCGGGCGCTGCGAGGCGTGCCAGGGCGACGGCGTGCATCAAGGTCGAGATGCACTTCCTGCCCGACGTCTACGTGCCGTGCGACGTCTGCCACGGCAAGCGCTACAACCGCGAGACGCTCGAGGTGCTCTACAAGGGCAAGCCCATCGACCAGGTGCTCGAGCATGACGGTGGAGGCGGCGCACGAATTCTTCCGCGCGGTGCCCACGATCCAGCGCAAGCTCGCCACGCTGCTCGACGTGGGCCTCGGCTACATCAAGCTCGGCCAGAGCGCGACCACGCTCTCGGGCGGCGAGGCGCAGCGCGTGAAGCTCTCGCTGGAGCTCTCGAAGCGCGACACGGGCCGCACGCTCTACATCCTCGACGAGCCGACCACCGGCCTGCACTTCGCCGACATCGACCTGCTGCTCAAGGTGCTGCACCGTCTGCGCGACCACGGCAACACCGTCGTGGTGATCGAGCACAACCTCGACGTGATCAAGACCGCCGACTGGGTCGATCGACCTGGGCCCCGAAGGCGGCGACGGCGGCGGTCGCGTGATCGCGCAAGGCACGCCGGAAGACGTCGCCGCGAGCGCCGCGAGCTTCACCGGGCGCTTCCTGAAGGGCGTGCTCGAGTCGCCGCCGCGACGCAAGGCGGCTTCCGCCTAGCCGCGCGCCGCGGATCGCCTCCCGGTCCGCACCGCCATGAACCCGCGCGAACTGCTCCCGGAAGCTTCCACGCCGCGCTTGTCGCCGCCGATCCGCTGGCAGATCGTGCCGCACCACCTGCCCGCGCCGCCGCACGGACGCACGGTCGTCGTGGGCGCGGGCAAGGCGGCCGGCTCGATGGCGCTCGCGGTGGAGCGCCACTGGCGCGAGCACGCGCCCCTCGAGGGCGTGGTGATCACGCGCTACGGCCACGGCCTGGCCACTCGAGCGCATTCGCGTCGTCGAGGCGGGACATCCGGTTCCCGACGAACGCGGGCGAAGCCGCCGCCCGCGAGATCCTCGCCGCGCGCGCGCTCGCTGCGCGAGGACGACCTGCTGCTCGTGCTGGTCTCCGGCGGCGGATCGTCGCTGCTCGCGCTGCCGGTGGACGGCGTCACGATGGCGGACCTGAAGGCGGTGACGCGCGACGCTGCTCGCGTGCGGCGCGCCGATCCAGGACATGAACACGGTGCGCAAGCACCTCTCGGCGATCCAGGGAGGACGGCTCGCGCGCGGCGACGACGGCGCGCGTGCTGGCGCTCATGATCTCCGACGTGACGGGCGACGATCCGACGCACATCGCCTCGGGCCCGTGCGTCGCCGATCCCACGACCTATCGCGGACGCGCTCGAGATCCTCGCGCGCTACGGCGTCACGCCGCCGGCCTCCGTGGCGCGCGCATCTGCGAAAGCGGCGCGCGCGGGCGCATCGCGGAGACACCGAAGCCCGGCGACGCCACGTTCGCGCGGGCGGAGAACCGCGTCATCGCCACGGCGCACGCGAGCCTCATGGCGGCGGCGGCATTCGTGCAGCACCGCGGCGTCACGCCGATGGTGCTCGGCGACAGCGTGACCGGCGAAGCCGCCGAGGTCGCCAAGGTGTACGCCGCGCTCGCGCGCGCAGGTCCGCGCGGCACGCGCAGCCGTTGCAAGCCGCCGGTGGCGCTCATCTCCGGCGGCGAGACGACGGTCACGTTGCGCGGCAAGGGCCGCGGCGGACGCTGCAGCGGAATTCCTGCTGTCGCTCGCCATCGCGCTCGACGGCGCTCGCGCGAGACCTGGGCGCTCGCGTGCGACACCGACGGCATCGACGGCAGCGAGGACAACGCGGGCGCGATCCTCACGCCCGACGCGCTCGAGCGCGCGCGCGCCGCTCGGGCTGTCGCGCCAAGGCGATGCTTGCGAACAACGACGGCTACGGATTCTTCGCGCGCGCTGGGCGACCTCGTCGTGACCGGTCCCACGCGCACCAACGTGAACGACTATCGCGTCATCCTGGTCCGATGAGCCGCGCGCGCGTCGCTCGGCGCGCTCGCCCTCGCCGTCGGCCGCGGTGCGCGATCGCATTCACCTGGCAGCCAGGGCTTGCTTCGCTCTATCGACGACAGCGTGAGCTACCTCGTGATGGCGCAGGCGTTCACGCCGTGGCACGCCGCGCCGCGCGCGGTCGCCGCGGCCCTTCCCCGCCGAGAAGTATCCGCCGCTCTTTCCGCTGGCTGCTCGCCGTCGCCGGCGGCGCTTACGATTGGCGCATCGCACACTGCGTGGGTCGCCGCTTCGTTCGCGGCCAGCGTGCTCTTCCTGGGACTGCACGCGCGCCACGTCACGCGATTCGGACGCGGCTGGGATTCGCTGCGGCGCTCGTCTTCGCCGTGGATGCCCGGCATGTGGCTCAACGTGAAGGGGATCCTCAGCGAGTTTCCCGTACATCGCGCTCGCGCTTCGCCACCCTCTGCGTACCACGACAGGTGGATCGACCGTTCCCCGGGACGCGGCGGCGCCGCGGCGCTGGGCGCGCTGCTCGCCGCGACCATGCTCACGCGCACCATCGGCGTCGCGCTGCTCGCCGCGCTCGCGTACGCCGAGGCCGTGCGCTACGTGCGCACGCGCGACGCCGCGCGGCTGCGTGTCATGGCCCCGCCCGCCGCGCTCGCGATCGGCGCGGCCCTGGCGTGGCATTTCGTGCACCCAGCGGCGGCGGGGACACCTACGGCTTCGAGCGCCACGATCATGCTCGAGGGCACGGCGCAGCATGGGCCGGGCTGGCTGCTCGCCTGGGCCCTCTTCAACGCCTCCTCGCTCGCGGACGCCTGGTTCAACGCCCTGCTGATCTTCTGGGGCGAGCCGTGGAGGCCGCAGTTCCTGATCGCAGCCTCGTCGGCATCGAGCGGGCTCGGCGGGTCGCTCGTGCGCGCGGCGCGCGGCGCGGCCGACGGGGCGTACTGTGCGATCTATCTCGCGATCCTCGCTCCTCTGGCCTTTCCCCGGCCAGATGTACCGCCTCGCATTCCCGGTGGTCCCGCTGCTCATGGTGAACGCGTTCTGGGCGCTGCGTGCGGCGCTCGGGCGCCTGGGCGCGCGCCGCGCCGAGCGCGGCGCGCTCGTACGCCGCCGCTCGCGCCGCTCGTGCTGTGCGTGCCTGCGCTCGTCTTCTACGTCGCGCAGCGCGCGCGCATGCCGGACGCGCCGGTGGACGCGATGCGCAAGACCGACATCGCGGAGTTCTATCGCATTCCGTCCGGTCCCGGGGCCGAGGCGAACGCACGCGAGCAGATCGGCGGTGATGGCGGACCTGCGGCGCGTCGGCGAGACCACGCCCGGAGAACGCGCGCGTGATGTGGTACGCGCCCGATTACGTGACGCTGCTCGCGGGCCGCGCGCGGCGTGCCGCTGCGCCGGCCCGCGACGCGCGCCGGAGCTCGGCCGCGCAGGTGCGCGCCACCGGGGCCCGACTACCTCTACGTAGCCGCCGTGCACCCGCGCGACAGCCTGCATGCGCGACGGCGATCCGATGGTGGCCGCAGCGCTCGCCGCACCGCTCGCGCGACGGCGTCTGGCAGCGGCCGGCGCCGATGGCGAAGTGCCGAATCGCGTCCTGCTCAAGATCGACCCGGCCGGATCGTGCGACAAGGGTAGCGAGCCATGAAGCTTTCGGTCGTCATCCCCTGCTACAACGAGCCCGCCACGATCGAGCGCGATCCTCGAATGCCGTGCGCGCGTCGCCCTGGCCGGACAAGGAGATCATCGTCGTGGACGACTGCTCCGCGCGACGGCACGCGCGACCTGCCTCGCAGGGCGAGCTGCGCAGCCGCAGGTGGACCGCCTCGTGCTGCACGACAGGAACCGGGCAAGGGCGCGGCATTGCGCACGGGCATCGCCGCACGCGACCGGCGACCTGCGTGATCATCCAGGACGCCGACCTCGAGTACGACCCGCAACGAGTACCCGCGCCTGCTCGCGCCGATCGTCGACGGGCCGCGCCGACGTGGTCTTCGGCTCGCGCTTCATGGGCGCCGAGCCGCACCGCGTGCTGTACTTCTGGCACCGCGTCGGCAACGGGCTGCTCACGCTGCTCTCGAACATGTTCACCAACCTCAACCTCACGGACATGGAGACCTGCTACAAGGCCTTCCGCCGCGAGGTGATCCAGACGATCAAGATCGAGGAGAACCGCTTCGGCTTCGAGCCCGAGATCACCGCGAAGGTCGCCAGCATGCGGCTGCCGCATCTTCGAGGTGGGCATCTCGTACTACGGCCGCACCTACGCGGAGGGCAAGAAGATCAGCTACAAGGACGGCTTCCGTGCGATCTACTGCATCCTCAAGTACAACCTTTTCCGCTGAGCGGCGGCGCATCGCGCGCTACTTCTTCGTGGGCGGCGTGGCCGCCTGCGTCGACATCGGGCTCTTCGTGCGCTCGCGCAAGGGTCTCGGACCTGCCCTACCTGCGCGTGGCGGCGGTGACCTTCATCCTCGCCACGCTCGTGAACTACTTCCTCAGCGTGCGCTTCGTGTTCGTGAGCGGCGCAGCGCTTCCGCAAGCGCTGGGAGATCGTGCTCGTGTTCGTGGTGAGCGCCGTCGGGCTGGGGTTGAACCGGCGATCCTCTGCGGCGGGCGTCGAGATGGCGGGCTCGGGCCTGCTCGTGGCGAAGCTCGTCGCGACGGGCAGTCGTCTTCTTCTGGAACTACTTCGCGCGCCGCCACCTCGTGTTCGGCGCGACGCACTAGGAGCCCGCGGCGGCGCCCAGGAATGCACGCACCCGCACCGGGTCCACGCGCACCAGCACGAATGCCGGAACGCCCGTCGCCGCGTTGTCCAGCCGCAGGACGGGCCGCGTATATTCCCCGACGTGGGCGAGCAGCTTGAACGGGTCGCCCGCCACGTTGTCCAGGTCGGTCTTGAAGACCCACGACAGCACGATGTAGCCGGCGCCCGAGCGCACGATCTCGCGCGCCACGCGCCGTTCGTCCCACTTGAAGTAGAACGGCACGCCCGCGCGGTGCCCGAGCACCGCGACATATTCCGGGCGCATCCACATGATCTTCGCCCCGGGCGGCGTGAGCTTGTCCAGCGCGTCGAAGCCGTCGAGCACCGCGATGTTCTGCGCGGCGACCGCGCGCGCCTCGCAAGGTTGATCGTGGTGTAGAACTCGATCACGTCCGCGTAGCCGTAGCCCGAGCCGGGCGCCACGGGCGCGCGCTCCTGGGCCTTCTCGACCAGGACCACGCTCGCCGGAAGACAGGCGAGCACGGGCAGGGCGGCGGCCGCGGCGAGCGCCAGCACGCGATGGCGCCCGGCGCGCAGGCGGCGGCAGGCCGCGAGCACGAGCTCGGCGGCATGCAGGATCAGCAGGGGCACCAGCGGATAGAGCAGCCGGCGCGTGTTGTTCTCGCCGAACACCCACAGGAACGTGACGCCCACCGCCACGAGCACGTACCAGCCGTCGAGGCGGTTCATCAGCGACTTGCGCACCGCGCCGGCCAGCGCGACGGCACCAACGCGGCGAGCACCACCTTGGGCACCGTGCCGACCGCGCTCTGCGCGAGGAACGTCGAGACCCATCCGTCGAGGAACGCACGCGCCGCGATCGGGGCGGTAACAGGGTCTCATGCAGCCACGCCGAGATCATCTCGCGTCCGGTGACGCTGTACGTGTCCGCGGGTCCCGACGGGCGCAGCACCAGCCACAACCCGACGAGCACCGCGACGGGCAGCACCGGAAGGGCGAGGCGCGCCAGCGCGCCGGGGCGTTCGCGGTACCACCGCACCGCGGCGTGGATCGCCGTACGCAGACCAGCGCGCTGCCCCGCGGCCCGCGTGAGATAGGCGCAGGCGAGGAGCGCGCCGAAGGCGAGCCACTGGACGACCTTGCCGGCCTGCGCGTCGAGGCGCACGTCGTAGTAGTGCAGCGCAGCCATCGAGACCAGCAGGTACATCGACTCGGAGAGGATCCCCTTCATGCCGATCCACGCGTTCGGCGTCAGCACGAAGAGCGCCGTCACCGCGACCGCCCCGCGCCTCGCTGCCCAGCTGCGCGCGGCGAAGCGGCAGGCGGCCACCAGCGCCACGACCGCGAAGGCCGCCACCACGAGGTGCGCGGCAAGCAGGTCGCGGCTCGCCACCGGTGAAGGCCAGCAGCAGCGGGAAGAGCGGCGGGAAGTGGACGCGCTACGGGACCCACGGCGCGACCAGCGGATCGCCGACCCGGGGCGAAATAGCGCGCGAGCGTGAGGTAGCTCACGCTGTCGTCGCCGATCGTGGCGAGCCGTCCTGCCACGCGAAGGCGAACATGCGGGGGCCACCGCGATCATCAGGCTGACGAAGACGGCAGCGCGGGCCCAAAGCAAGAAAGCCGACGCAGGGCCGGCCTTCTGCGTGCGAAGGCTCGCGAGCTCCCGACCTTCGAGTCGCCCGTGTCGCGGGCGTCCTCGACGGGCGCCGGGCGATCCACGAGCTCCACGAGCGCCATGGGCGCGTTGTCGCCCTGGCGGAAGCCGAACTTGAGGATGCGCAGGTACCCGCCGTTGCGCGCCTTGTAGCGCGGGCCCAGCTCGTCGAAGAGCTTGACGACGATGTCGCGGTCGCGCAGGCGGTCGAAGGCGAGGCGCTTGTTGGCGAGCGTCGGGTTCTTGCCGAGCGTGATGATGGGCTCGGCCACGCGGCGCAGCTCCTTCGCCTTCGGCAGCGTCGTGCTTGATGGCCTCGTGCTTGAGCAGCGAGACGGTCATGTTGCGCAGCATCGCGAGGCGATGGCTGCTGGTGCGGTTGAGCTTGCGAAGCCCGTGGCGGTGACGCATTTGCGTCTTCCTTTCGACTCTCTTGGCCTATGCGGCCTTATTGGTATTGTGGTTTGGACGATTTGACGTGCTACTTCGTGAGGCCGGCGCACCGGCCAGTTCTCCAGCTTCATGCCGAGCGTGAGGCCCTTGGAGGCGAGCACTTCCTTGATCTCGTTCAGCGACTTGCGGCCCAGGTTCGGCGTCTTCAGCAGCTCGTTCTCGGTGCGCTGGATGAGGTCGCCGATGTAGTAGATGTTCTCGGCCTTGAGGCAGTTGGCCGAGCGCACCGTGAGCTCGAGGTCGTCGACCGGCTGCAGCAGGATCGGATCGACCTGCGGCTGGGCGCTCTCGACGCGCTCTTCGCGACGTGGACTGCAGCGAGGCGAACACCGACAGCTGGTCGACCAGCACGGACGCCGAATAGCGCACGGCCTCTTCCGGCTCGATCACGCCGTTGGTCTCGATGTCGATCACGAGGCGGTCGAGGTCCGTGCGCTGCTCGACGCGCGCGCTTTCCACCTGGTAGCTCACGCGGCGCACCGGCGAGAACGAGGCGTCCAGCAGGATCGAGCCGATGGTGCGGGTGTCGTCCGCGCGGCGCGAGGTGGCCGGCACGTAGCCGCGGCCCTTCTCGATCTTGATCGTCATGTCGATCTTGCCGCCCTGCGTGAGGTGCGCGATCACGTGGTCGGGATTGATGATCTCGACGTCGTGCGTCTGCTCGATGTCGGCGGCCGTGACGGCGCCCGCCGTGGCCTTCTTCAGCTTGAGCGTGGCCTCGGAGCGGTTGTGCAGCTTCATCACCACGCCCTTCAGGTTGAGGATCACGTCGACGACGTCTTCCTGCACGCCTTCGATCGTGGAGTACTCGTGCAGCACGCCCGCGATCTTCACTTCGGTGGCGGCGTAGCCGGGCATCGAGGAGAGCAGGATGCGGCGCAGGGCGTTGCCGAGCGTGTGGCCGTAGCCGCGCTCGAAGGGCTCCATCACCACCTTCGCGTGGGTGGGCGACAGGTTCTGGACGTCGATGATGCGGGGCTTCAGGAAAGTCGTGGCGTTGCTTTGCATTCGCGGGTACCTCTGCCGGTTACGCGGGGGCAAGGCCCCCGCCCGATGCTTCAGCGAATTCGCTGCTGCGAGATCCGGGCGTTACTTCGAGTAAAGCTCGACCACCAGCTGTTCGTTCACGTCGTTGGCGAACTCCGCGCGGTCGGGGAGGCTCTTGAACGTGCCCTTGAAATTCTGTCGGATCGACTTCGACCCAGCTCGGGAAGCCGTTCTGCTCGGCGAGGTCCAGCGACGCCTTGATGCGCAGCTGGGCTGCGCGACTTCTCGCGCACCGCGACCGTGTCGGTCGCGCGCACCAGGTACGACGGGATGTTCACGGGCTTGCCGTTCACCTCGATCGCCTGTGCGAGACGAGCTGGCGCGCCTCGGCGCGCGTGGACGCGAAGCCCATGCGATAGACGACGTTGTCCAGGCGGCTCTCCAGCATCTGCAGCAGGTTCTCGCCCGTGGCGCCGCGCTTCTGGATCGCCTTGTCGAAGTAGGTGCGGAACTGGCGCTCGAGCACGCCGTACATGCGGCGGATCTTCTGCTTCTCGCGAAGCTGCGTGCCGTATTCCGAGATGCGCGTCGACTTGGCGCCGTGCTGGCCGGGGCGCGAGTCGAGCTTGCACTTCGTGTCGAGCGAGCGGCGCGCGCTCTTCAGGAAAAGGTCGGTGCCTTCCCGCCGCGAGAGCTTGCACTTGGGTCCGGTATAGCGTGCCATGATGTTCTCCTGATCTCGTACTTCGTTGCCGATCGCGGTGCGAACAGCTGTCACATCCGGCGGCGCTTGGGCGGCCGGCAACCGTTGTGGGGGACGGGCGTCACGTCGGCGATCGAGACGATCTTCAGGCCCAGCGCGTTCAACGCGCGCACCGCCGACTCGCGGCCCGGGCCGGGGCCCTTGATGCGCACTTCGAGGTTCTTCACGCCGTGCTCCTGCGCGGCGCGGCCCGCCGACTCCGCGGCCACCTGCGCGGCGAAGGGCGTGGACTTGCGCGAGCCCTTGAAGCCGGCGGCGCCCGAGGTCGCCCACGAGAGCGCGTTGCCCTGGCGGTCGGTGATGGTGATGATCGTGTTGTTGAACGACGCGTGCACGTGCGCGATGCCCTCGGAGACGACTTTCTTCACCTTCTTGCGGACGCGCGCTGCGGTGGGTGCCTTGGCCATTCGTTACTTCCTTCGCGTGATTCGTTAGGCGGTCGCGGCCTTGGACAGGCGGACGGCCTTGCGCGGACCCTTGCGGGTGCGCGCGTTGGTGCGCGTGCGCTGGCCGCGCACGGGCAGGCCCTTCTTGTGGCGCACGCCGCGGTAGCAGCCCAGGTCCATCAGGCGCTTGATGTTCATCGAGGTCTCGCGGCGCAGGTCCCCCTCGACCGTGAACTTGGCCACCTGCTCGCGCAGCTTGTCCATCTCGGCGTCGGTGAGGTCCTTGATCTTGGCCGACTGCTTCACGCCGACGGCTCTCGCAGATGTCGCGCGCGCGCGAGCGGCCGATGCCGTAGATCGCCGTGAGCGCGATGGCGGCGTGCTGGTGGTTCGGGATGTTGATGCCTGCGATACGGGCCATGTGTTGTCCTCGTTAGCCCTGGCGCTGCTTGTGGCGCGGATCCGTGCAGATCACGCGCACCACGCGCTTGCGCCGCACGATCTTGCACTTGCGGCAGATTTTCTTGACCGAAGCCTGCACTCGCATTGTCGTTCTCCTTACTTCGCGCGGAACGTGATCCGCGCCTTGGTCAGATCGTAGGGCGTGAGCTCCACGGTCACCTTGTCGCCGGGCAGGATGCGGATGTAGTGCATGCGCATCTTCCCGGAGATGTGCCCGAGGACGATGTGCCCGTTCTCCAGCTTCACCCTGAACATCGCGTTGGGGAGGGTCTCCACGATCTCCCCCTGCATCTGGATCGTTTCTTCCTTCGCCATCGTCAGCGCACCGGGAAGCCGGAGCCGCCCTTGAAGTTCGCCTTCTTGAGCAGGCTCTCGTACTGGTGCGACATCAGGTAGGCCTGGAGCTGCGCCATGAAGTCCATGGTCACCACCACCGTGATCAGCAGCGACGTGCCGCCGAAGTAGAACGGCACGTTGTAGTTGCGTATGCAGGAACTCCGGCAGCAGGCACACCAGCGTGATGTAGATCGCGCCGATCAGCGTGAGGCGCGTGATGATCTGGTCGATGTAGCGCGCGGTCTGCTCGCCCGGGCCGGATGCCGGGCACGAAGGCGCCGCTCTTCTTCAGGTTGTCGGCCGTCTCCTTCGAGTTGAAGACCAGCGCCGTGTAGAAGAAGCAGAAGAACATGATCGCGGACGCGTAGAGCATGATGTAGAGCACCTGCCCCGGCGAGAGCGCGGCCGCCACGTCCTTCAGCCAGATCATGTGCTCGTTCGAGCCGAACCAGCGCGCGAGCGTGGCCGGGAACAGGATGATCGACGAGGCGAAGATCGGCGGGATCACGCCCGACATGTTGAGCTTGAGCGGCAGGAACGAGCTCTGGCCGCCGTACAGGCGGTTGCCCACCTGGCGCTTGGCGTAGTTCACCAGGATGCGCCGCTGCCCCTTCTCGACGAACACCACCACGCACGTCACCACCGACGACCACGGCGAAGACGGCGAGCGCGATGAACACCGACATGGCGCCGGTGCGCACCAATTCAAGGGTGCCGCGCCATCGCGTGGGGAAGGCCCGCCACGATGCCGCCGAAGATGATCATCGAGATGCCGTTGCCGATGCCGCGCTCGGTGATCTGCTCGCCCAGCCACATGAGGAACATGGTGCCGGTCATGAGCGTGATCACGGTCGTGAAGCGGAAGGCGAGGCCCGGGTCGATCACCAGGCCCGGCTGCGACTCGAGCGCGATCGAGATGCCGAGCGCCTGGAAGAGCGGCAGCACCACGGTGCCGTAGCGCGTGTACTGGGTGATCTTGCGCCGGCCCGCCTCGCCTTCCTTCTTGAGCGCCTCGAGCTGCGGCGAGACCACGGTCATCAGCTGCATGATGATCGAGGCCGAGATGTAGGGCATGATCCCGAGCGCGAAGATCGTGAAGCGCGAGAGCGCCCCTCCCGAGAACATGTTGAACATGTCCAGGATTCCGCCGCGGTTCTGCTTGAAGAGCTTCGCGAGCTCGCTCGGGATCGATCCCCGGCACCGGGATGTGCGCGCCCGACGCGGTAGACGACGAGCGCGCCCACGAGGAACCAGCAGGCGGCGCTTGAGGTCGCCGAGCTTGCCGAGGGTTGCGAAGGGATTGGACGACAAGTGCGGTTCTCCGGTCCGTTACTTGGCCGCGGCTTGCTTCGGCTTGGCCTTCAGCTTCTTCTCGAGCGCGGGGCCGGCACCAGGGCCGCCACGCTGCCGCCGGCCTTCTCGATCGCTTCCTTGCGCGCCCTTGCTGGCGCCGATACCGGAGACCTTGAAGGCCTTCTCGACACCGCGCCGGCGAGGATGATCTTGGCGCGCTCGACGCTGCCGGCGCACGAGGCCCGCCTTCTTGAGGCTCGTCGAGGTCGATCGTCATCGCCCGCGACCTTGGCGAGGTCGCCCGAGCGCACTTCGGCCGCCTTCGTGATGGTCACCGCGAGGAAGCCGCGCTTGGGCAGCCGGCGCTGCAGCGGCATCTGCCCGCCCTCGAAGCCCACCTTGTGGAAGCCGCCGGCGCGCGACTTCTGCCCCTTGTGGCCGCGGCCCGCGGTCTTGCCCAGGCCCGAGCCGACGCCGCGCGCGACGCGCTTGCGCGTTCTTGTTGGCGCCCGCGGCCGGCTTGATCGTGTTCAGTTCCATTGGCTTCCTATTCCTCGACCTTCACCAGGTAGCTCACCCGGTTGATCATTCCGCGGATCGCCGGCGTGTCCTCGACTTCGACCGTGTGGCTGCGATGGCGCAATCCCAGGCCCTTCACCGACTCGCGGTGCTTGTGCTTGGTGGCGATGATGCCCTTCACCAGGGTCACCTTGATCTTCTTGCCGGTTGACCGGCTTCGTCTTCGCAGTCATCGTCGATTTCCTCAGCCCGCGATCTCTTCGACCTTCTTGCCGCGCTTGGCCGCGATCTCGGAAGGGCGGCGTTGCTGCGTCAGGCCGTCGAGCGTCGCGCGCACGACGTTGTAGGGGTTGGTCGAGCCGTGGCACTTGGCCGAGATGTTGGTCACGCCCATCACCTCGAAGACCGCGCGCATGGCGCCGCCCGCCTTGATGCCGTTGCCTTCCTGCGCGGGCTTCATCATCACGCGCGTGGCGCCGTGGCGGCCGAGCACTTCGTGGTGGATCGTGCCGCTCTTCAGCGCGATCTTCACCATGTTGCGGCGCGCCTGCTCCATCGCCTTCTGCACGGCCACCGGCACCTCGCGCGCCTTGCCCTTGCCCATGCCGATCGAGCCGTCGCCGTCGCCCACCACGGTGAGCGCGGCGAAGCCCAGGATGCGTCCGCCCTTCACCACCTTGGTGACGCGGTTCACCGAGATCATCTTCTCGCGCAGGCCGTCGCCGCGCTCGTCGCCGTGCCGGCCCTTCTGGTCAGGTCTCGCCATGTCTTCGTGTCCTTAGAACTTGAGGCCGCCCTCGCGGGCCGCCTCCGCCAGCGCCTTGACGCGGCCGTGGTAGCTGAATCCGGCGCGGTCGAAGGCCACCTCGGTCACGCCCGCGGCCTTCGCCTTCTCGGCGATGCGCTTGCCCACCTCGGCGGCGGCTTCCTTCTTGGCGCCGTTCGGATGCGACGCGCGCACTTCCTTCTCGAGCGTCGAGGCCGAGGCGAGCACCTTGCCGCCCGTGGCGTCGATCACCTGCGCGTAGATGTGCGAGTTCGTGCGATGCACCGCGAGGCGCACCGCCTCCTGGCGCGCGATGCGCACGCGCGTCTTCGCGGCGCGGCGCGGATCGGGATGCTTTCTTGTCCATGTCTCGCTGCTTGCCTCGTCCGCTTACTTCTTCTTCGTCTCTTTGAGGGACCACCGTCTCGCCGATGTAGCGCACGCCCTTGCCCTTGTACGGCTCGGGCTCTTGTACGCGCGGATCTCGGCGGCGGTCTGGCCCACCTTCTGGCTTGTCCACGCCCTTGATCACGATCTCGGTCTGCGTCGGCGTCTCGGCCTTCACGCCGTCGGGCAGCGAATGCACGATCGGGTGCGAGAAGCCGAGCGAGAGGTTCACCTTGTTGCCCTGGGCCTGCGCGCGATAGCCCACGCCCACCAGCGACAGGCGCTTCTCGAAGCCGTGCTTCACCCCGTGCACCATGTTGGCGACGATGGTCGCGCATCGTCCCGGACAGCGCGTTGGCCTGCTGGCTCTCGTCGGCCGGCGGCGAAGGTGACCTTGTCGCCGTCGCGCTTCACGACGACGCCGCGCGGCGATCGACTGCTTGAGCGTGCCGAGCGGGCCCTTCACGGTGACGTCGGCGGCGCCCACGGTCACCTCGACCTTCTCGGGCACGACGACGGGATACTTTGCGATTCGGGACATGGCGCGTTCCTTAGACCACGATGCAGAGCACTTCGCCGCCCACGCCCGTCTCGCGGGCACGCCGGTCGGTCATCACGCCGCGGGAGGTGGACACGATGGCCACGCCCAGGCCGTTCATGACGCGGCGGGATGTCCTCGCGGCCCTTGTAGATGCGCAGCCCCGGGCGCGAGACGCGCTCGATCTTCTCGATCACGGGCTTGCCGGCGTAGTACTTGAGGCCGATCTCGATCACGGGCTTGCCGTCGACGTCGCGCACGCGCGAAGTCCTCGATGTAGCCCTCGTCCTTGAGCACCTGCGCGATGGCGCGCTTCACCTTCGATGCCGGCACCAGCGACGCTCACCTTCTCGGTGGCCTGCGCATTGCGGATGCGCGTCAGCATGTCGGCGATGGGGTCACTCATGCTCATATGGTGGCTCCTACCAGCTCGCCTTGATCATTCCGGGGATCTCGCCACGCATGGCGATCTCGCGGATCTTGTTGCGCGCGAGGCCGAACTTGCGGAACGTGCCGCGCGGGACGCCCGGTGATCGCGCAGCGGTTGCGCAGGCGCACGGGGGAAGCGTTGCGCGGCAGCGCCTGGAGCTTCGCGCGCGCCTCGTCGCGCGCGTCGTCGGTGGCCTTCGGGTCCCGGATGATCGACGAGAAGCTGCTTCCGCTTCTCGGCGAATTTCTTCACGGTGGCGCGGCGCTTCGCCTCGCGGTTGATGACGGCAAGCTTGGCCATTACGCAGCCCTCTCAGTCCTGAACGGGAACCGGAACGCGGCGAGAAGCGCCTTGGCTTCGTCGTCCGATTTCGCGGTCGTGGTGATGGAGATGTTCAAACCCCGGAGCGCGTCGATCTTGTCGTACTCGATCTCCGGGAAGATGATCTGTTCCTTGACGCCCATGTTGTAGTTGCCGCGCCCGTCGAAGGCGCGCGCGCCGACACGCCGCGGAAGTCGCGCACGCGCGGCAGCGCGATCGTGACCAGGCGGTCGAGGAACTCGTACATGCGGCGGTTGCGCAGCGTGACCATGACGCCGACCGGGTAGCCCGGTGCGGATCTTGAAGCGCGGCGATCGACTTCTTCGACTTGGTGATCGACCGGCTTCTGGCCTGCGATCTTCTGCAGGTCGCCCGCGGCGTTCTCGAGCATCTTCTTGTCGGCGACGGCCTCGCCCACGCCCATGTTGAGCGTGATCTTGGTCACGCGCGGCACCTGCATGCGCGTCTTGTAGCCGAACTGCTTCATCAGCGCCGGCACGATCGTCTCGCGGTACTGCACCTGCAGGCGCGGAGGCTGGGTAGGCGCGGCTTCCTTCTCGACCGGCTTGTCGGCCTTCGCCTGCTTCGGCTTCTTCGCTTCCTTGGCGGGCTTGTCGGTCGGCGCCGGCGCGGCCTTGGCCCCGGCGTGCTTGGCGTCCTTTCGCGCCCTTCGCGTCCTTGTCCATTTCTGGTCTTTGTCGCCATGGTTGTCTCTCTGGTCCCTGGGCTCAAACGTCCACGACTTCGCCGTTGGACTTGAAGAAGCGCACCTTGCGCGGGGGGTTGCACGCCTGCGCCTCGAGGAACTTGAATCCGACGCGATCGCCCTTGCCCGTGGCGGGGTTGAGCGAGCATCACGTTGGAAGGTGCGAGCGGCATTTCCTTGTCGACGATGCCGCCCGGTCTGTCCCTTCACGGGGTTGGGCCGCTGGTGCTTCTTCACGCGGTTCACGCCCTCGACGAGGACCTTGCCGGACTCGAACACGCGCAGCACCGTGCCGCGCTTGCCCTTGTCCTTGCCGGTGGTGACGACGACCTGTGTCGCCCTTGCGGATTTTCTGCATGTGTGGCTCCTACAGGACTTCCGGCGCGAGCGACACGATCTTCATGAAGCGCTCGGTGCGCAGCTCACGCGTCACCGGCCCGAAGATGCGCGTGCCGATCGGCTCGAGCTTGGGGTTCAGCAGCACCGCGGCGTTGGCGTCGAACTTGATCACCGAGCCGTCGGAACGGCGCACGCCGTGGGCCGTACGGACGACGACCGCGCTGTAGACCTCGCCCTTCTTCACGCGGCCGCGCGGGGCAGCACTCTTGATGCTGACCTTGATGATGTCGCCGATGCCCGCATAGCGGCGCTTGGAGCCGCCCAGCACCTTGATACACATCACCGAGCGCGCGCCGGTGTTGTCGGCGACGTCGAGAATCGATTGCATCTGAATCATTTTGTTCTATCTCCAACTTGACCCGGGGCGCGAGGCCTCCGGCCAGTCTTGGATCCGTCTTCCGCCTCGCCGCCTCCCGAATGGGACGCGCGGCGACTGCTGGTCTTGGGTCCCCGCCAACTGCACGCGGGAGGGTCTGACTGCAACCGCGTTTTGGGCCCGGGCGTTTGGTGCTGCTGGCTTCTGCTGGCGGCCGGGCCGTCCCCGGAAGATGCAGCCTCCGGGCTTTCAACTGGACTCCCGGCCACGAAGCCTGGGCCGGGAGCTGAAAAGACTGCGATTATAGCACGTTTCGCGCCAGTACTCCAGCGCCACGGGACTTACTCCGGGCGGGCGCGCTCCGCGACGCGGGCCACCTTCCAGGCCTTGGTCTTGGAGATCGGGCGGCACTCCTCGATCACCACGCTTGTCGCCCATCTTGGCGTCGTTGCCCTCGTTGTGGGCGTGGTACTTCTTGGTGCGGCTCACGACCTTGCCGATCGTCGGGTGCATCACCTGGCGCTCGACGAGCACGGTGACCGTCTTGTCCATCTTGTCGCTCACGACGCGTGCCGGTGAGCTGGCGCTGGTTCTTGGCAGGCCGCGCCTTCGTCGGCTTCGTTCATTTGGCGCCTCCTTTCGCTTTCTGGGTGAGGAACGTATGCACGCGGGCGATCTGCGTCGGCGCACGCGCTCGATCTCGCTGTTCTTGGTGAGGCTCTGGGTGGCCAGCTGCATGCGCAGGCCGAACTGCGCGCGGCGCAGCTCGAGCAGCTCCTTGTTCAGCTCTTCGGCGCTCTTCGAGCGCAGCTCGTCGTTCTTGCTCATGTCCTTTCTCCTTAGCCGAGCGCGCGCTGCACGAACGTCGTGCGGATCGGCAGCTTCGCCGCGGCGAGCGCGAATGCCTCGCGCGCCGTGGCCTCGTCGACCCCATCCATCTCGTAGAGCACCTTGCCCGGCACGATCTCGGCCACGAAGTACTCGGGCGAGCCCTTGCCGTTGCCCATGCGGACCTCGGCCGGCTTCTTCGAGATCGGCTTGTCCGGGAAGATGCGGATCCAGACGCGCCCGCCGCGCTTGATGTGGCGCGTCATCGCGCGGCGCGCGGCCTCGATCTGGCGCGCCGTGAGGCGCCCGCGGCCGATCGCCTTCAGCCCGTATTCGCCGAAGGAGACCTTGGCGCCGCGGGTGGCGACGCCCTTGTTGCGGCCCTTTTGCTCCTTGCGGTACTTCCTTCTAGCTGGCTGCAGCATTTCTCACCCCGGTTTGCGCGTGGCGGGCTTCTTCTCGGCCTCGGGCGCGGGCACCGCGGGCTGTTCGCCCTTGCCGAGCGTCTCGCCCTTGAAGACGAGGACCTGCACGCCGATGGTGCCGTAGGTCGTCCGGGCCTCGGAGAACCCGTATTCGATGTCGGCGCGCAGGGTGTGCAGCGGCACGCGGCCTTCGCGATACCACTCGGTGCGCGCGATCTCCGCGCCGTTCAGCCGCCCGGCGCTGGTGATCTTGATGCCCTGGGCGCCCAGGCGCATCGCGTTCTGCATCGCGCGCTTCATGGCGCGGCGGAACATGACGCGCTTCTCGAGCTGGCTGGTGATCGAATCGGCGATGAGCTGGGCGTCGAGCTCGGGCTTCCTGATCTCCTCGATGTTCACGTGGACCGGGACGCCCATCAGCTTCTGCAGCGCGTTCCGCAGGCCCTCGATGTCCTCGCCCTTCTTGCCGATCACCACGCCGGGACGCGCGGAGTAGATGGTGATGCGCGCGTTCTTCGACGGGCGCTCGATCACGACCTTGCCGACGGCCGCGTGCGAGAGCTTCTTCTTGAGGTACTCGCGCACCTTGATGTCCTCGGCGAGCATGCCGGGGAAGTTCTTGGTGTTCGCGAACCACTTCGAGCCCCAGTTGCGGTTCACCGAGAGGCGAAAACCGATCGGGTTGATCTTCTGTCCCATGGCTAGTCCTTTTTCCCGTCGCCGACGGTGAGGAACACGTGGCAGGTGGGCTTCACGATGCGGTTGCCGCGGCCCTTGGCGCGCGCCTGGAAGCGCTTGAGCACCGGGCCCCTTTTCGACGCAGATGGCGGTGACCTTCAGCTCGTCGATGTCGGCGCCGTTGTTGTGCTCGGCGTTCGCGATCGCGCTCTCCAGCACCTTCTTGATGATCTTGGCGCCCTTCTTCGGGGTGAAGGAGAGGATGTTGAGCGCGCTGCCGATCGGCTGGCCGCGCACGAGGTCGGCGACGAGACGGCCCTTCTGGGCCGACAGCCTCACGCCGTAGAGCTTCGCCTGCACATTCATCGCGGTCTCCTCACTTCTTCGGCCGCGGCCGGTGCGGCGGCGGCGGCGGCGGGCACCGTGGGCGCGGCGACCTTCCTGTCGGCCGAGTGGCCCTTGAAGGTGCGCGTCAACGCGAACTCGCCCAGCTTGTGGCCGACCATGTTCTCGGTCACGTACACGGGGATGTGCTGCTTGCCGTTGTGGACCGCGATCGTGAGCCCCACGAAATCGGGAAGGATGGTGGAGCGGCGCGACCAGGTCTTGATCGGGCGCTTGTCCTTCGCGGCCTGACGCGGCCTCCACCTTCTTCATGAGGTGCCCGTCGACGAACGGGCCTTTCTTGATTGAACGTGCCATGGTTACCCCTTAGGCCTTCTTGTGGCGGCTGCGCACGATCATCGTCTGCGTGCGCTTGTTGCTGCGAGTCTTCTTGCCCTTGGCGGGCTGTCCCCACGGCGACACCGGGTGGCGGTTGCCGCGCGTGCGGCCGCCCAGCGGGTGGTCGACGGGGTTCATGGTCTCGCCGCGCACCGTCGGGCGGATGCCGCGCCAGCGGTTGGCGCCGGCCTTGCCGATCACGCGCAGGTTGTGCTCCTCGTTGCCGACCTCGCCGATGGTGGCGCGGCAGTTCATGTGCACGCGGCGGATCTCGCCCGAGCGCATGCGCAGCTGCGCGTACTCGCCCTCGCGGGCGAGCAGCTGCACGCCGGCGCCCGCGGCGCGCGCGATCTGCGCGCCCTTGCCGGGCATCATCTCGACGCAGTGCACCGTGGTGCCCACCGGGATGTTGCGCAGCGGCAGCGCGTTGCCCGACTTGATCGGCGCCTCGGCCCGGCTTCGATCTTCTGGCCCGACCGCGATGCCCTTCGGGGCGATCATGTAGCGGCGCTCGCCGTCGGCGTAGCAGGATGAGCGCGATGTTGGCGCTGCGGTTCGGATCGTACTCGAGGCGCTCGACCTTGGCCGGGATGCCGTCCTTGTCGTTGCGGCGGAAGTCGATCATGCGATAGTGGTGCTTGTGCCCGCCGCCCTGGTGGCGCGTCGTGATGTTGCCCATGGAGTTGCGGCCGGCACGCTTGGGCGAGGCTTCTCCACCAGCGGGGCGTGCGGGCGCGCCCTTGTGCAGGTCGGCGTTGACGACCTTCACCATCGACCGGCGTCCGGCCGAGGTGGGTTTCGTCTTGACGAGAGCCATGGTTAGGCCAGCTCCTTCCACGAAGTTGATGTCGCCGTCGCCCAGCAGGCTCACGTACGCCTTCTTGATGTTCTTGCGGCGGCCGACGAAGCGGCCGTGGCGCTTCTCCTTGCCCTTCACGTTGACCACGTTCACGGCGCCCACCTGGACCTTCTGCTCCTTGAAGAGCAGCTCGACGGCGGCCTTGATCTCGGCCTTGGTCGCGTCGGGGATCACCTCGAACACGACCTGCTTGCGGGTCTCGCCCACGAGCGTGGCCTTCTCGGAGATCACCGGGGCCACGATGACCTTCATCAGTCGTTCCTGGTTCATGCCAGGGCCTCCTCGAGGTGCTTCACCGCGGCCTTGGTCACCAGCACCTTCTCGAACTGCATCAGGCTCACCGGGATCGGCGTGGCGCGCCTCGAGCACCAGCACGTTGGGCAGGTTGCGCGAGGACAGGTAGAGGTTCTCGTCGAGCGCGTCGGTGAGGATCAGGACATGGTCCATGCCCAGCGTGCGCAGCTTGCCGGCGAGCGACCTTGGTCTTCGGCTCGGCCGACGGTGAGCGCCGTCGATCACCGCCAGGCGCTCCTCGCGCACGAGCTGCGACAGGATCGAGGCCATGCCCGCGCGGTACATCTTGCGGTTCAGCTTCTGCGTGAAGTTCTCGTCGGGGTTGTTGGGGAAGATGCGCCCGCCGCCGCGCCACAGCGGCGAGGACGTCATGCCGGCGCGCGCGCGACCGGTGCCCTTCTGGCGCCACGGCTTCTTGGTCGAGTGGCGCACCTGCGAGCGCGTCTTCTGCGCGCGCGTGCCCTGCCGGCCGTTGGCGTGGTAGGCGACGACGACCTGGTGGACGAGGGACTCGTTGTAGTTCGCGGCCGAACAGGGTCTCGGAGGCGCGACCGACGTCTGCGCCTCGCCCTTCTCGTTGATGACCTTGAGTTCCATCACTTGGCTCCCTTCGCGGCCTTGGGCGCGTGCGCCTTCACGCTCGGGCGCACGACGACGGCGGCGTTCTTGGGGCCGGGCACCGAGCCCTTGACCATGATGAGCGAGCGCTCCGCGTCGACGCGCGCGACCTCGAGCAGCTGGATGGTGCGCTGCACGTCGCCCAGGTGGCCGGACATGCGCTTGCCGGGGAAGACGCGCCCCGGGTCCTGCGCCATGCCGATCGAGCCGGGGCTGTTGTGCGAGAGCGAGTTGCCGTGCGAGGCGCGGTTGGACGAGAAGTGGTAGCGCTTGATCGACGCCGGCGTGGCCCTTGCCGAGCGTCGTGCCGGAGACGTCGACCTTCTGCCCGGCTGGAACATGTCGACCTTGAGCTCGGCTCCCGACCTTGAGCTCCCCGAGGGCCGCGGCCGCGACGCGGAATTCGCGCAGCTCGCGTGCCGGCCTCGACGCCCGCCTTCGCATAGTGGCCCGCCATCGCCTTCGTGACGCGCGTGGCGCGACGCTTGCCGAACGCGACCTGCACGGCGACGTAGCCGTCGGCTTCCTGGGTCTTGACCTGGGCGACGCGGTTGCCCGCGCAGTCGATCACCGTCACGGGCACCGAGGTCCCGTCGTCCTTGAAGATGCGCATCATGCCGACCTTGCGGCCGACGAGACCGAGACTCATGTTGCCTTCCTTTCGTTATTGAACCCGCCGGCAGACCACGTGCCGCCATCCGGGCCGGGCGCCAACTGCAATGGGTTGGCCCTTCACCTTCCGTGCTCCGGATCGGGCGATCCGGGCTCGGTAAAACAGTCAATTATAGCTTGATCTCGACGTCGACGCCCGCCGGGAGGTCCAGCTTCATCAGTGCGTCGACGGTCTTGTCCGTCGGCTCGATGATGTCCATGAGCCGCAGGTGCGTGCGGATCTCGAACTGGTCGCGCGAGGTCTTGTTCTTGTGCGGCGAGCGCAGGATGTCGAAGCGCTCGATGCGCGTGGGCATGGGAACCGGGCCCTTCACCACCGCGCCGGTGCGCTTGGCCGTCTCCACGATCTCGAGGGCCGACTGGTCGATCAGCTTGTAGTCGAACGCCTTGAGGCGGATGCGGATCTTCTGCTTTGCGAGGGCTTGGGCCATTTCGATGTCTTTCCGCTGCGCTACTCGATGATCTTGGACACGACGCCGGCGCCGACGGTGCGGCCGCCCTCGCGGATGGCAAAGCGCAGCCCCTCCTCCATCGCGATCGGCGCAATCAGGGTCACCGTCATCTTGATGTTGTCGCCCGGCATCACCATCTCGGTGCCCGCGGGCAGCTCCAGCGAGCCCGTGACATCGGTGGTGCGAAAGTAAAACTGCGGCCGGTAGCCGTTGAAGAACGGCGTGTGCCGCCCGCCCTCTTCCTTGCTCAACACGTACACCTCGCACTCGAACTTGGTGTGCGGCGTGATCGAGCCCGGCTTGGCCAGCACCTGCCCGCGCTCGACCTCCTCGCGCTTGGTGCCGCGCAGCAGAATCCCCACGTTGTCGCCCGCCTGCACCTGGTCCAGGAGCTTGCGAACATCTCGGTGCCGGTGCACACGGTCTTCAGCGTGGGCTTCAAGCCCACGATCTCGATCTCGTCGCCCACCTTGCACACCCCGCGCTCCACCCGCCCGGTGACCACCGTGCCGCGACCCGAGATCGAGAAGACGTCCTCCACCGGCATCAGGAAGGCGCCGTCGACCGCCCGCTCCGGGGTGGGAATGTAGCTGTCCAGCGCATCGGCCAGCTTCATGATCGCCTGCTCGCCCAGCTCGCCCGTGTCGCCTTCCAGCGCCTTCAGCGCCGAGCCGATCACGATCGGGGTCTTGTCCCCGGGAAACTTGTACTTGGAGAGAAGCTCGCGAACCTCGACCTCCACCAGCTCCAGGAGCTCCTTGTCATCGACCATGTCGGCCTTGTTCATGAACACCACGATGTACGGCACCCCCACCTGGCGCGCCAAGCAGGATGTGCTCGCGCGTCTGCGGCATCGGCCCGTCGGCAGCCGTCACCACCAGGATCGCACCGTCCATCTGCGCCGCCCCCGTGATCATGTTCTTCACGTAGTCGGCGTGGCCCGGGCAGTCCACGTGCGCGTAGTGGCGCTTGGACGTCTCGTATTCCACGTGCGCCGTGTTGATCGTGATCCCGCGCGCCTTTTCCTCCGGAGCGTTGTCGATCTGGTCGTAGGCCTTCACCTCGCCGCCGAACTTCTTCGACAACACCAGCGTCATCGCCGCCGTCAGCGTCGTCTTGCCGTGGTCCACGTGACCGATCGTGCCGACGTTCACGTGCGGTTTGGTGCGCTCAAACTTGCCCTTTGCCATGATCTTTCCTCGCGATATCTCAGGCTGCAGCTTTTTGGTTGATGATCGAGTCGGCGACGTTCTTCGGTGCCTCGTGGTAGTGCTTGAATTCCATCGTGTAGGTCGCGCGGCCCTGCGTGAGCGGAGCGCAGCGTCGTGGAATAGCCGAACATCTCGGCGAGCGGCACCTCGGCCTTGATCACGATCGTGCCGGCGACATCTTCCTGGCCCTGCATCTGGCCGCGGCGCGACATGAGGTCGCCGATCACGTTGCCGACGAACTGCTCGGGCGTCTCGACTTCCACCGCCATCATCGGCTCGAGCAGCACCGGGTGGGCGCGGCGCATGCCCTCCTTGAAGCCCATGGAGGCGGCCATCTTGAACGCGTTCTCGTTCGAGTCGACCTCGTGGTACGAGCCGTAGAAGAGCGTGACCTTCACGTCGACGACGGGATAGCCCGCGAGCACGCCGTTGGTGAGCGTCTCGCGCAGGCCCTTCTCGACCGCGGGAATGTACTCGCGCGGAACCGCGCCGCCCTTGATCGCGTCGACGAACTCGAAGCCCTTGCCCGGGTTCGGCTCGACCTTGAGCACCACGTGGCCGTACTGCCCGCGGCCGCCCGACTGCTTGACGAACTTGCCTTCGACTGAGTCCACGACCGCTTGCGGATGGTCTCGCGGTAGGCCACCTGCGGCTTGCCGACGCTCGCCTCCACGCCGAACTCGCGCTTCATGCGGTCGACGAGGATCTCGAGGTGCAGCTCGCCCATGCCGGAGATGATCGTCTGGCCGCTCTCCTCGTCGGTGTGGACGCGGAACGACGGGTCTTCCTGCGCCAGGCGGTTCAACGCGATGCCCATCTTCTCCTGGTCGGCCTTGGTCTTCGGCTCCACGGCCTGCGAGATCACCGGCTCCGGGAAGATCATCCGCTCGAGGATGATCGGCTTGTCCGCGGATCGCAGATCGTGTCGCCGGTGGTCGCTTCGCGCAGCCCCACGGCCGCGGCGATGTCGCCGGCGCGCACTTCCTTGATCTCCTCGCGCTGGTTGGCGTGCATCTGCAGCAGGCGGCCGATGCGCTCCTTCTTGTCCTTGATCGGGTTGTAGATCGTGTCGCCGGAATTGACGACGCCCGAATAGACGCGGAAGAAGATGAGCTGGCCCACGAAGGGGTCGGTCATGATCTTGAACGCGAGGCCGGCGAAGGGCTCGTCGTCGCGAGGCCTTGCGCTCGCCCTGCTTGCCGTTCTCGAGCTCGCCCGTGACCGGCGGAATGTCGGTCGGCGCGGGCATGTAGTCGATGACGGCGTCGAGCATCGCCTGCACGCCCTTGTTCTTGAAGGCGCTGCCGCACAGCATCGGCACGATCTCGTTGGCGATCGTGCGCTTGCGCAGGCCTTCTTGATCTCCTCGCTGGGACAGCTCGTCGCCCTCGAGGTACTTGTTGCGTCGAGCTCCTCGTCGGCCTCGGCGGCCGCCTCGAGCATCTTCTCGCGCCATTCCTTCGCCGAGCTCGAGCAGCTCGGCGGGGATGTCGCGGAACTCGAACTTCATGCCCTGGCTCGCCTCGTCCCAGTAGATCGCCTTCATGCGCACGAGGTCGACCACGCCCTGGAAATTGTCCTCGGCGCCGATCGGGATCTGGATCGGCACGGGATTGCCGCGCAGGCGCTCCTTCATCTGGCGGTAGACCTTGAAGAAGTCGGCGCCGACGCGGTCCATCTTGTTGACGAACGCAAGGCGCGGCACGCCGTACTTGTCCGCCTGGCGCCACACCGTCTCGGACTGCGGCTGCACGCCGCCCACGGAGTCGTACACCATGCACGCGCCGTCGAGCACCCGCATGGAGCGCTCGACCTCGATGGTGAAGTCGACGTGGCCGGGCGTGTCGATGATGTTGATGCGATGCTCGGGGAAGTTGCCTGTCCATCCCCTTCCAGAAGCAGGTCGTGGCCGCGCCGACGTGATGGTGATGCCGCGCTCGCGCTCCTGCTCCATCCAGTCCATGACGGTGGCGCCGTCGTGCACCTCGCCCATCTTGTGGGACACCCCGGTGTAGAAGAGGATGCGCTCCGTGGTCGTGGTCTTGCCGGCGTCGATGTGCGCCGAGATCCCGATGTTGCGGTAGCGTTCGATAGGTGTCTTGCGGGCCACGGTTCGTCTCTCTTCCTCGGTGCCGCTTGCCCCTTCAAGCGGCACGCGCGCGGTGGTGTCTCTAGAATCGGTAGTGGGCGAAGGCCTTGTTGGCCTCGGCCATGCGGTGCACTTCTTCCTTCTTCTTCACGGCGCCGCCGCGGCCCTCGGCCGCTTCCATCAGCTCGTTGGCCAGGCGCTGCGCCATGCTCTTCTCGCCGCGCTTGCGCGCCGCCTCGCGGATCCAGCGCATCGACAGCGCCGTGCGGCGCACCGGGCGCACTTCGACCGGGACCTGGTAGTTCGCGCCGCCGACGCGGCGGCTCTTCACTTCCACCATCGGCTTCACGTTGTTGATCGCGGCGCTGAAGATCTCGAAGGCGTCCTTGCCGGATTTCTTGGCGATGGTGTCGAGCGCGCCGTACAGGATGCGCTCGGCGACCGACTTCTTGCCGCGCGTCATGAGCACGTTCATGAACTTCGCGACTTCCTCGCTCTTGTGCTTCGGATCCGGGAAGGATCTCGCGTTTGGGAATTTCTCTGCGGCGCGGCATAGGTCTTTGTCCGTGATGGTTGGGTTGTGGCTCAGGCGGCCTTCGGCCGCTTGGCGCCGTACTTGGAGCGCGACTGCTTGCGGTCCTTGACGCCCGCGGTGTCCAGGCTGCCGCGCACCATGTGGTAGCGCACGCCGGGCAGGTCCTTCACGCGGCCGCCGCGGATCAGCACCACCGAGTGCTCCTGCAGGTTGTGGCCCTCGCCGCCGATGTAGCTGATCACCTCGTAGCCGTTGGTAAGGCGCACCTTGGCGACCTTGCGCAGGGCCGAGTTGGGCTTCTTCGGGGTCGTCGTGTACACGCGCGTGCACACCCCGCGCTTCTGCGGGCTGCCCCCGAGGGCGGGCACCTTGCTCTTGGTCGGGATCTTCTTGCGCGCCTTGCGCAGCAACTGATTGATCGTCGGCATGTTTTCTCGAGTATTTCGGAGATCTGGTCGAGCCGGCGCGAAGGGTCCGGCCATCCACTGGGAGCTATCCCGCCCGGGAACCCATGGAGAGGCTCTTCCGGCGGAGAAAAAGCTCTCTATTTTAGGGGGTTACGCATTTTCGTCAAGCAACCTGCTCGCTCGCTGACATCGGCCTCGTCGATCGCGAAACCGAACGATAGCGCTCGCGCCCGGCTCCACTTCCTTCTTCTTGCGCGTGGCGTGGTAGGCAAGGCCCGTGCCCGCGGGAATGAGGCGTCCCACGATGACGTTCTCCTTCAGGCCCCGCAGGTCGTCCTTCTTGCCCATGATCGCGGCTTCCGTCAGCACCCGGGTGGTCTCCTGGAAGGAGGCCGCGGAGATGAAGGAATCGGTCGACAGCGACGCCTTGGTGATGCCGAGCAGCATGTACTCGAACGTCGGCCGGCTTCGTTGCCGTCGGCCTTCACGCGGTCGTTCTCCGCAGGATCTCCGCGCGCTCGACCTGCTCGCCCGTGATGAAGCGCGTCTCGCCCGGATCGACGATCGGACACGCGGCGCAGCATCTGGCGCACGATCACCTCGATGTGCTTGTCGTTGATCTTCACGCCCTGCAGGCGGTAGACGTCCTGCACCTCGTCGATGATGTAGCGCGCGAGCGCTTCCATCCCCTGCAGGCGCAGGATGTCGTGCGGGTCGGCCGGGCCGTCGACGATCATCTCGCCCTTGTTGACCACCTGCCCGTCGTGCACGGTGACGTGCTTGTCCTTCGGGATCAGGTACTCGTGCGCGACGCCGTCGAAGTCGGTGATGATGAGGCGCTGCTTGCCCTTGGTGTCCTTGCCGAACGACACGGTGCCGGTGATCTCCGCGAGCAGGCCCGCGTCCTTCGGCGAGCGCGCCTCGAAGAGCTCGGCCACGCGCGGCAGGCCGCCCGTGATGTCGCGCGTCTTGGACGATTCCTGCGGGATGCGCGCGAGCACGTCGCCCACGTTCACCTGCTGGCCGTTCTTCACCGTGATGATGGCGCCGATCTGGAACGTGTAGTTCACCGGGCTGCTCGGCCCGTCGCGAGCTTCACTTCCTTGCCGTTGGTCGCCGATCAGCTTCACCGCCGGGCGCAGGCCCTTGGTGGCGCGAGGTGCCGCGGCGCTTCGGATCGATCACGACCAGGCTCGACAGGCCCGTGGTCTCGTCGATCTGCTTGGCCACGGTGACGCCTTCCTCCACGTTCTCGAAGCGCGATCTCGCCGGCGTACTCGGTGATGATGGGGCGCGTGAGCGGATCCCAGTTGGCGAGCTGCTGGCCCGCCTTCACCTTCGCGCCCTCGGTCGACCGTGAGCGTGGCGCCGTACGGCACCTTGTGGCGCTCGCGCTCGCGACCGTTGTCGTCGGAGATCATGATCTCGCCGTTGCGCGATATCGCGACCGTCTCGCCGCGGGCGTTGCTCACGTGGCGCATGTCGGCGAATGCGCCAGGCCGTTGGACTTGGCCTCGACCGAGCTCGCCACCGCGGTGCGCGAGGCCGCGCCACCGATGTGGAACGTGCGCATCGTGAGCTGCGTGCCCGGCTCGCCGATCGACTGCGCGGCGATGACGCCCACCGCCTCGCCGACGTTCACGCGCGTGCCGCGGCCCAGGTCGCGCCCGTAGCACTTGGAGCGCAGATGCCGTAGCGCGTGTCGCAGGTGAGCGGCGTGCGCACCTTGACCTCGTCGACGCCGGCGTCTCGATGCGCTCGACCGCGTCCTCGTCGAGCAGCGACCCGGCGGCGACCAGCACCTCCTGGTTCTCGGTGTTGAAGACGTCGGCGGCGGTGACGCGGCCGAGGATGCGCTCGCGCAGCGCCTCGACCACTTCGCCGCCCTCGACCAGCGCCTTCATCGCCATGCCCGGTCGTGGTGCCGCAATCGTCCTCGATCACCACCAGGTCCTGCGTCACGTCGACCAGGCGGCGCGTGAGGTAGCCCGAGTTGGCGGTCTTCAGCGCCGTGTCCGCGAGGCCCTTGCGCGCCCCGTGGGTGGAGATGAAGTACTGCAGCACGTTCAGGCCCTCGCGGAAGTTCGCCGTGATCGGCGTCTCGATGATCGAGCCGTCGGGCTTGGCCATGAGGCCGCGCATGCCGGCCAGCTGGCGGATCTGCGCGGCGGAGCCGCGCGCGCCCGAGTCGGCCATCATGTAGATCGAGTTGAACGACTCCTCGGTGACTTCCTTGCCCTTGCGGTCGGTGATCTTCTGGTTGCCGAGCTGGTCCATCATCGCCTTGGCGATCTGGTCGCCGGCGCGGCCCCAGATGTCGACCACCTTGTTGTAGCGCTCGCCCTGGGTCACCAGGCCCGAGGTGTACTGGCGCTCGATCTCCTTCACCTCGCGCTCGCTCTCGTCGATGATGCCGGCCTTCTGCGCGGGGATCAGCAGGTCGTCGACGCAGATCGACAGGCCCGCGCGCGTGGCGAAGGTGAAGCCCGTGTACATGAGCTTGTCGGCGAAGATCACCGTCTCGCGGATGCCGCAGCGGCGGAAGGCCTCGTTGATGAGCTTCGAGATCTCCTTCTTCTTGAGCGGCTTGTTGATGAGCGCGAAGGACAGGCCCGCCGGCAGGATCTCCGACATGAGGGCGCGGCCGACCGTGGTCTCGTAGCGGTTCACGACCTCGGTGAAGGTGCCGTCGTCGTTCTTGCGCGACTCCTTGATGCGCACCGTGATCTTCGGCGTGCAGCTCGACGCCGCCGGACTCGTAGGCGCGGCTCACTTCCGAGATGTTGGTGAAGAACGAGCCCTCGCCGCGCGGCGTTCACGCGCTCGCGGGTGGCGTAGTACAGGCCCAGCACGATGTCCTGCGACGGCACGATGACCGGCTCGCCGTGCGCGGTGTGCAGCACGTTGTTCGACGAGAGCATGAGCGTGCGCGCTTCCATCTGCGCTTCGAGCGAGATCGGCACGTGCACGGCCATCTGGTCGCCGTCGAAGTCGGCGTTGAACGCGGCGCAGACCAGCGGGTGCAGCTGGATCGCCTTGCCCTCGATCAGCACCGGCTCGAAGGCCTGGATGCCGAGGCGGTGCAGCGTGGGCGCGCGGTTGAGCAGCACCGGGTGCTCGCGGATCACGTCCTCGAGGATGTCCCACACCACCGGCTCCTGGCTTTCCACCATGCGCTTGGCGGCCTTGATGGTCGTCGCGAGCCCCATGATCTCCAGCTTGTGGAAGATGAACGGCTTGAAGAGCTCGAGCGCCATCAGCTTCGGCAGGCCGCACTGGTGCAGCTTCAGCGTCGGGCCGACCACGATCACCGAACGGCCCGAGTAGTCGACGCGCTTGCCGAGCAGGTTCTGGCGGAAGCGGCCGCTCTTGCCCTTGATCATGTCGGCGAGCGACTTCAGCGCGCGCTTGTTCGCGCCCGTCATCGCCTTGCCGCGCCGGCCGTTGTCCAGCAGCGAATCCACGGCTTCCTGGAGCATGCGCTTCTCGTTGCGCACGATGATCTCCGGGGCCTTCAGCTCGAGCAGGCGCTTCAGGCGGTTGTTGCGGTTGATCACGCGCCGGTACAGGTCGTTCAGGTCGGAGGTCGCGAAGCGCCCGCCGTCGAGCGGGCACCAGCGGACGCAGGTCCGGCGGCAGCACGGGCAGCACTTCCATGATCATCCAGTCGGGCTTGATGCCGGACTTGTTGAACGCCTCGAGCACCTTCAGGCGCTTGGCGATCTTCTTGATCTTGGTCTCGGAGCCGGTGGCGGCGAGCTCGGTGCGCAGCGTCGTCGATGTCGTGGCCGACGTCGAGCTTGCGCAGCAGGTCGCGGATGCCCTCGGCACCCATGGCGGCGGAGAAATCGTCGCCGTACTCCTCCACCTTGGCGAGATAGTCGTCCTCGGAGAGCAGCTGGCAGCGGTTCAACGGCGTCATGCCCGGGTCGGTCACGACATAGGCCTCGAAGTACAGCACGCGCTCGATGTCGCGCAGCGTCATGTCGAGCACCATGCCCAGGCGCGACGGCAGGCTCTTCAGGAACCAGATGTGCGCGACCGGGCTAGGCGAGCTCGATGTGGCCCATGCGCTCGCGACGAACCTTGGTGAGCGTCACTTCCACGCCGCACTTCTCGCAGATCACGCCGCGGTGCTTCAGGCGCTTGTACTTGCCGCACAGGCACTCGTAGTCCTTGATCGGGCCGAAGATCTTGGCGCAGAACAGGCCATCGCGCTCCGGCTTGAAGGTGCGGTAGTTGATGGTCTCCGGCTTCTTCACCTCGCCGTAGGACCACGAACGGATCTTCTCCGGGGAGGCGAGCCCGATGCGGATGGCGTCGAACTCTTCTTCCTGGGTGACCTGCTTGAACAGATCGAGCAATGCTTTCATTACGGCTTCTCCTGGTGGCTAGTCTCTAGGGTCGGTTCCAGCTACTAGTCCCACGTCAATAACGTTCGAGGTCGATGTCGATCGCGAGCGAGCGGATTTCCTTCACCAGCACGTTGAACGACTCGGGCATGCCCGCCTCGATCTTGTGCTCGCCCTTGACGATGTTCTCGTAGACCTTGGTGCGTCCCTGCGTGTCGTCGGACTTGACGGTGAGCATCTCCTGCAGCGTGTAGGCCGCGCCGTAGGCTTCCAGCGCCCAGACCTCCATCTCGCCGAAGCGCTGGCCGCCGAACTGCGCCTTGCCGCCCAGCGGCTGCTGGGTGACCAGCGAGTACGGGCCGGTCGAGCGCGCGTGCATCTTGTCGTCGACCAGGTGGTGCAGCTTCAGGATGTGCATGTAGCCCACGGTCACCGGCCGGTCGAAGGCATCGCCCGTGCGCCCGTCGAAGAGCGTGATCTGGCCGCTGCGCGGCAGGCCCGCGAGCTCGAGCATGTCCTTGATCTCGACCTCGGTCGCGCCGTCGAACACCGGCGTGGCGAACGGCAGCGCCGCCCTGCAGGTTCTTCGCGAGCTCCATCACGTCGTCGTCGGTGAAGCTCGGACAGATCCTCCTTGCGTGCCCGTCGAGTTGTAGATCTTGTCG
The DNA here is from genome assembly GCA_963758215.1 of uncultured beta proteobacterium. Lineage (GTDB taxonomy): Bacteria > Pseudomonadota > Gammaproteobacteria > Burkholderiales > Usitatibacteraceae > Usitatibacter. Next base: position 215,046 of record CAVWUN010000008.1, read on the forward strand.
AGGAACTTGCGCACCTTCGCGGCGGCTTCCCCGGCGCGCAGCATCTCGGTGATGCGCAGGCCCAGGCCCTTGGCGGCCCACCCCAGGTGGGTCTCGAGGATCTGGCCCACGTTCATGCGCGAGGGCACGCCCAGGGGGTTGAGCACGATGTCCACCGGCGTGCCGTCGGCCATGAACGGCATGTCCTCCACCGGCACGATCTTCGAGATCACGCCCTTGTTGCCGTGGCGGCCGGCCATCTTGTCGCCCGGCTGCAGGCGGCGCTTGACCGCCACGTAGACCTTCACCATCTTCTGCACGCCGGGCGGAAGCTCGTCGCCCTGGGTGAGCTTCTTCTTCTTCTCCTCGAAGGCGCGGTCGAACTCCTTGCGCGTGAGGTCGAGCGACTCGCGCAGCTGCTCGAGCTGCGCGGCGGCGTCCTCGTCCGAGAGCCGGATGTCGAACCATTCGTGGCGCTCGATCTCCGCGAGGTAGGCCTTGGTCACCTTCGAGCCCTTGGCGAGCTTCTTGCCGCCCTTCGCGGTCTTGCCGATCAGGACCTTCTCGATGCGCATGAAGGCGTCGTCCTCGACGATGCGCAGCTGGTCGTGCAGGTCCTTGCGGTAGTCCTTGAGCTGCTCGTCGATGATCTGCTGGGCGCGCTTGTCGCGCGCGATGCCTTCGCGGGTGAAGACCTGGACGTCGATCACGGTGCCGTTGATGCCCGAGGGCACGCGCAGGCTGGTGTCCTTCACGTCGGAGGCCTTCTCGCCGAAGATCGCGCGCAGGAGCTTCTCCTCCGGCGTGAGCTGCGTCTCGCCCTTCGGCGTGACCTTGCCCACGAGCACGTCGCGCGGCCTCGACTTCGGCGCCGATGTAGACGATGCCCGACTCGTCCAGGCGCGAGAGCATGCGCTCGGACAGGTTCGAGATGTCGCGGGTGATCTCCTCGGGGCCCAGCTTGGTGTCGCGCGCCACGACCACCAGCTCCTCGATGTGGATCGAGGTGTAGCGGTCCTCGGCGACGATGCGCTCGGAGATGAGGATGGAGTCCTCGAAGTTGTAGCCGTTCCACGGCATGAACGCGACCAGCAGGTTCTGGCCGAGTGCCAGCTCGCCCATGTCGGTCGAGGCGCCGTCGGCCACCACGTCGCCCGAGGCGATCTGCTCGCCCACCTTCACCAGCGGGCGCTGGTTGATGTTGGTGTTCTGGTTGGAGCGCGTGTACTTGGTGAGGTTGTAGATGTCCACGCCGGCTTCGCCGGTGCGCGTCTCGTTGTCGTTCACGCGCACCACGATGCGGCCCGCGTCGACGTAGTCGATGCGGCCGCCGCGGCGCGCCTGCACCGCCGTGCCCGAGTCGATCGCGACCGTGCGCTCGATGCCCGTGCCGACGAGCGGCTTCTCGGCGCGCAGGCAGGGAACCGCCTGGCGCTGCATGTTCGAGCCCATCAGCGCGCGGTTCGCGTCGTCGTGCTCGAGGAACGGGATCAGCGAAGCGGCCACCGACACGATCTGCGAAGGGCGCCACGTCGATGTACTCGATCTTGTCCGGGCCGGAGAGCGTGAACTCGTTGCGGTGGCGGCAGGAGACCAGCTCGTCGACGAACTTGCCGGCGCGGTCGAGCTCGGCGTTCGCCTGGGCGATCACGTACTTGCCTTCCTCGATCGCCGACAGGTACTCGATGTCCTTGGTGACCTTGCCGTCCTTCACGCGGCGATACGGCGTCTCGATGAAGCCGTAGTCGTTGGTGCGCGCGTAGAGCGCCAGCGAGTTGATGAGGCCGATGTTCGGGCCTTCCGGGGTCTCGATCGGGCAGACGCGGCCGTAGTGGGTCGGGTGCACGTCGCGCACCTCGAAGCCGGCGCGCTCGCGCGTGAGGCCGCCCGGGCCCAGCGCGGAGATGCGGCGCTTGTGCGTGATCTCGGAGAGCGGGTTGGTCTGGTCCATGAACTGCGACAGCTGGCGCGAGCCGAAGAACTCCTTGATCGCCGCCGATACCGGCTTCGCGTTGATCAGGTCGTGCGGCATCAGGTTCTCGCTCTCGGCCTGCGAGAGGCGCTCGCGCACCGCGCGCTCGACGCGCACCAGGCCCGAGCGGAACTGGTTCTCCGCGAGCTCGCCCACGGAACGCACGCGGCGGTTGCCGAGGTGGTCGATGTCGTCGATCTCGCCGCGGCCGTTGCGCAGCTCGACCAGGATCTTGATCACCGCGACGATGTCGTCGTTCGACAGCGTCATCGGCGCCCGTGAGCTCGTCGCGGCCCACGCGGCGGTTGAACTTCATGCGGCCCACGGCCGACAGGTCGTAGCGGTCCTCGCTGAAGAAGAGACCGTTGAAGAGCGTCTTCACCGCGTCTTCGGTCGGCGGCTCGCCGGGACGCATCATGCGGTAGATCGCGACCTGGGCGTTGAGCGCGTCGGTGGTCTCGTCCACGCGCAGCGTCTGCGAGATGTACGGGCCCTGGTCGAGGTCGTTGGTGTAGAGCGTCTTCACTTCCTCGATGTCGGCATCGAGGATCTTCTTCAGCGCGGCCTCGGTGACCTCGTCGTTGGCATTGGCGACGACTTCGCCGGTCTCCTTGTTGACCAGGCCCTTGGCGAGCGTGCGGCCGACGAGGAAGTCGGGCTCGACGGTGAGCTTCTTCATGCCCGCGGCTTCCATGTCGCGGATGTGCTTCACCGTGATGCGCTTGTCCTTCTGCGACGATGACCTTGCCCGCCTTGGTGACGATGTCGAACTTGGCGATCTCGCCGCGCAGGCGCTCCGGCACCACCTCGAACTCGATGCCCTTCTTGGTGATGTGGAACGTGTCGAACGCGAAGAACTGCTCGAGGATCTGCTCGGAGTTGTAGCCCAGCGCCTTCAGCAGGATCGTGACCGGCATCTTGCGGCGGCGGTCGACGCGGAAATAGAGGTAGTCCTTCGGGTCGAACTCGAAGTCGAGCCACGAGCCGCGATACGGGATCACGCGCGCCGAGAAGAGCAGCTTGCCCGACGAATGGGTCTTGCCGCGGTCGTGCTCGAAGAACACGCCCGGCGAGCGGTGCAGCTGCGAGACGATGACGCGCTCGGTGCCGTTGATGATGAACGAGCCGTTGCGGGTCATGAGCGGGATCTCGCCCATGTAGACCTCCTGCTCCTTCACTTCCTTCACGGTGGGCTTGGAAGCCTCGCGGTCCATGATGGTGAGGCGCACCTTCGCGCGCAGCGGGCGACGCGAAGGTGAGGCCGCGCTGCTGGCACTCCACCACGTCGAACGGGGGCTCGCCGAGCGCCGTAGCTCACGAACTCGAGGCGCGCGTTGCCCGAGTGGCTCGAGATCGGGAATACCGACATGAACGCCGATTGCAGGCCCATCTCGCGACGGCCATCCGCGGGCACTCTCGGCCTGCAGGAACTGCGGCGTACGAGTCGATCTGGGTGGCGAGCAGGAACGGCACATCCAGCACGGCCGCGCGCTTGGCGAAGCTCTTGCGGATGCGCTTCTTCTCGGTGAACGAGTAGGTCATGGGGGCTCCGAATTCGCGGCCATGCGATACCCGAGGCACGCGCGCCGTCCTGCACCCGACTGGCGCTCATGGCCTGGTGGCTCGCCCCTACGAGCCGCTGGCGGACAGCCACGCTGGAACGCGCGGCCCGACCAAACCTGTCTCTGCAGTCGCTTCAGAGGACACATGCAAACCCCGAAGGGCTTGGATTTGGCACTCTGCTACGCGTCGTTGAGCGGCGCGAAGTGTCCGCTCCAACGACCGCCCAGCTGTGCTGCTTCTCCGCTACCGGCCTTACTTGATTTCGACCTTCGCGCCGGCTTCTTCCAGCTTCTTCTTGATGGCTTCGGCGTCGGCCTTGCTGGTGCCTTCCTTGACGGGCTTCGGCGCGCCGTCCACGAGGTCCTTGGCTTCCTTCAGGCCCAGGCTCGTCACTTCGCGCACGGCCTTGATGGTGTTCACCTTGTTCTCGCCGGCGGCGGCGAGGATCACGGTGAACTCGGTCTTCTCTTCGGCGGCAGCCGCGGCCGCGCCGGCAGCCGCGGGGGCGGCGACGGCGACGGCGGCGGCGGCGGAAACGCCGAACTTCTCTTCCATGTCCTTGATGAGCTGCGAGAGCTCGAGGACGCTCATGCTTCCGATTGCGTCGAGGATTTCCTGCTTGGCGATAGCCATGGTATGTGGGCTCCTAGTATGGATGATTTCAATGGGTCGTGAAGGTCAGGCCGCGGCCTTTTCCTTCTGGTCGCGAACGGCGGCGAGGGCACGCACGAACTTCGTCGGCACCTCGTTCAGCGTCCGGACAAACTTGCCGCTAAACCCGGAGATCAATACTTTCGAGGATCTTTCAATCACTGACCCGGCTGATCGGTTAAAGTTTTTCTTGCAGGAGATATGGACGTGCGACTTTATGGCAATGATTTTCCGATCCGCCTGAATGAATGTGGTTCGACGGTGCGTACCGTGCGCAAGGCCGACTTCTTGACTCGTCGGGAAATCGCGAGATTCGACATTAACGATGTCAGCGGGGCTTTGTACCTATGTGCCAAGACGCAAAACCCTGGCGCACAGCATTAAAGAATTGAGACAGCGACGGGCTCGCAAGGGCCGCCGTGTGCCGGACAACTATTCGCGCGGCTGGAGGTGTTGAGATTCGGTCGGATCCCGCGCCGCCCTTGTGTCGCCCCTATGGGGCTCCATGCTGCTCCACTCTGGCCTCCCACCACGTTCTTTCGTCCCTGACGGGACTTGTGATTGTGGTCTTATCGGCCGAGATTGTGTTTGCTAATGGGGGGCGGAGGGCGGGGACGCAGCGCC
>CAVWUN010000009.1:0-438840 GCA_963758215.1 uncultured beta proteobacterium
ACCAACTATTTCATCGCCCTGGCCCCCGTTCCGGAGAGCGTCCCGCACACGCTCGAGGCAGTGCGCAAGGCGGGGATTCCGGTCTTCGCCTGGGGCAACTTCGTCAACGTCGTGATCAACTTCGCGATCCTCGCCTTCGTCGTGTTCCTGATGGTCCGGCAGGTCAACCGGCTGCGCCGCGCGCAGCCGAGCGCGCCGCCGGCGCCCGCCGAGCACGTGGTGCTGCTGCGCGAGATCCGCGACGCGCTCCGGAAGTAGCGCCCCTCCCGCGCCGCCGCCGGTACAATCGGCGGTTCTCCCTGACTCGTGTCCGCGATGCGCAAGCTCTGGCTGCTCTTCGCCCAGGCGGTCACCCTCACGCTCGCCGCGATCTTCGTCGTGAGCCTGGTGAAGCCCGACTGGCTCGCCTGGCGCAACCAGGTGGTCGAGGTGCGCGAGACCCCGGCGGTCCCCGCCCCGGGCTCGCTCGCCACGGCCACGGACGTCGGCGCGCCGTCCGCTTCTCCTTCAGCGACGCGGCCCGCAAGGCGACGCCCTCGGTGGTGAACATCTCGGCCACGCGCCAGGTGCGCCGCCAGCAACCCGCTGCTCGACGATCCCGCCTTCCAGCGCTTCTTCGGCGAGCGCTTCAACCTGCCGCCGGAGACGCAGCTCTCGCTCGGCTCGGGCGTGATCGTGAGCCGCGAGGGCTACATCCTCACCAACGACCACGTGGTCGAGGGCGTGACCGACATCCAGGTGACGCCTGCCGACGGGCGCACCGTCGCCGGCAAGATCGTGGGCAGCGACCCCGATACGGACCTCGCGGTGGTGCGCGTATCCGCCACCGGACTCACGCCCATCACGTTCGGCTCGTCGGACCAGGCCAAGGTGGGCGACGTGGTGCTCGCGATCGGCGACCCCTTCAGCGTCGGCCAGACCGTGACCATGGGCATCGTGAGCGCGGTACGGGCCGCGAGATCGGCAGCGCGAATCCGTTCGGCCGCTTCATCCAGACCGACGCGGCGATCAACCCGGGCAACTCCGGCGGCGCGCTCGTCGACGCGAACGGCAACCTCATCGGCATCAACACGCTGATCTTCTCGCGCACCGGCGGCTACCAGGGCATCGGCTTCGCGATCCCCGTGAGCCTCGCCAAGCGCGTCATGGAAGCAGATCATCGAGACCGGGAGCGTCACGCGCGGCTGGATCGGCATCGAGGTCGGCGAACGTGAGCCCCGAGCTCGCCGAATCCCTGGGACTGAAGGTCACGCGCGGCGCGATCGTGGGCGCGATCGAGCGCGGCAGCCCCGCCGACAAGGGCGGCATGAAGCTGGGCGACGTGATCGTGGCGATCGACCGGCAAGCCCGTGGGCGAACGGCAACGCGACCCTCGAACGCCATCGCCGGCGTCGCCGCCCGGGCAAGTCCGTCCCGGTGAACGTGCTCGCGCGGCAACCAGGAGCTCAGCGCTCGACGTGATGGTCGGGCAGGCGCAGCCGCGCCCGCGCAACCGAGCGAGTAGGCGCTACTCGCGCGGCCGTCCGCGGCGGGCTCCTCCTTGCGCCGCTTGGCTATGAACTGCGCGACGAAGATGCCCACCTCGTAGAGGATGCACATCGGGATCGCGAGCGAGATCTGCGAAACCGCGTCCGGCGGCGTGATGAACGGCCGCGAGCACGAAGATCGCCACGACCACGTAGCCGCGGAACTCGCGCAGCTGCTCCATGTTGACGAGCCCCGTGAGCACCAGCACCACCACCACCACCGGCACCTCGAACGCGACGCCGAAGGCGAGGAACATCCCGAGCACGAAGTTGAAGTACGCCTCGATGTCGGGCGCCACCGAGATGCTCTTCGGCGCGAAGCGTCGCGATGAACGCGAACACGCGCCCGAAGACGATGAAGTAGCAGAACGCCATGCCGCAGAAGAAGAGCATCGTGCTGCTCACGACGAGCGGCAGCACGAGCCGCTTCTCGTGCGCGTACAGGCCGGGCGCCACGAACGCCCACGCCTGGTAGAGCACGTAACGGCAGCGCCCCCAGGAATGCCGCCATGGCCGCGATCTTCATCGGGATGAGGAACGGCGTGATCACGCCCGTGGCGATCATGTGCGCGCCCGGCGGCAGGCTGTCGATGAGCGGCTGGCAAGCAGGTCGTAGAGCTCGGAGCTGAAGTAGAGCGCCGGCACAAGCAGCGACGCCGACCGCGAGCAGGCAGCGCACGAGGCGCTCGCGCAGCTCGATCAGGTGCGAGAGGAAGGTCTCCTGCGCGTCGTCCTGCATCGAGGGCGGCCGCAGCGCCTAGGCCGGCGGCGCGTCGCGAGTCGCCGGCGCGGGCTCTTCGATGCCGAGCTCGAGCTGCGGCGACGGGGCGACGGGCGGTTGCGGCGCGGCACCCGGCCGCCGGGGCGACTCCCGCGAGGTCGTGCTCGACGGAAGCCTGCGCCTCGCGCACGGCGCGCTGGGCTTCGGCTGCGCTGCGCCTCGATCTCGGAGCGCAACGAGCGCGCGGCGTTCTCGAACTCGGTCTTCATCGAGGCGAGGTCGGACATCTCCATCTCGCGGTTGATGTCGGCCTTCACCTGGGTCACGTAGCGCTGCAGGCGGCCGAAGAGCACGCCGAGCGTGCGCGCCACCTTGGGCAGGCGCTCGGGGCCGATCACGACCAGCGCCACGATGCCGATCACGAGGAGTCTCGGAGAACCCGATATCGAACATGGCGGAGTCGCGGGGACGCAGCGCCGGGCGCGGGCATTGGGCGGCCACGCGCGCGCCGGCCCGGGTCAGCTCTTCTGCTTTTCCTTCGATCTCGCCTTCGATGGTCGCGCCCGAGCGCGGTGATCTCCCCGGCGGGCTTGACCGCGCTCGTCGCCCTTCATGCCGTCCTTGAAGCCCTTCACCGCGCCGCCGAGGTCCGCGCCGATGTTGCGAAGCTTCTTCGTGCCGAAGACGAGCAGCACGATGACCAACAGGATCAACCAGTGCCAGATGCTGAATCCGACCCATTGCTATCTCCTCGCGAGCCGCGCGATCCTAGTCCTTCACGATCATGCGCGGAAGCGGACTCCGGATCCGCCGATGATGTGGATATGCAAATGATACACGTCCTGCCGCCGATCCGCCCCGTGTTCACGATGGTGCGGAAGCCGTCCGTGCGATCCCTGCTCGCGCGCCAGGCGCCCGGCGATGGCCAGCATGCGGCCCAGCACGGCCGCGTGCTCGGGGCCCGCCTCGGCCAGCGAATCGATGTGCTTCTTCGGGATGATCATGAAGTGCACCGGGGCCACCGGGTGGATGTCGTGGAAGGCGAGCATCTCGTCGTCCTCGTACACCTTGCGGCTGGGGATCTTGCCCTCGACGATCTTGCAGAAGATGCAATCGCTCATGGTGCGGCTCCTTTCGGCCGGGAGGCCTTCTCCTCGATGCCGGAGCGCCCCTCGCGCCGCTCGAGCTCGGCGAGCACGTCGGCCACCGGCACGCCGTGCCACGCGAGCATCACCAGGCAGTGGAACCAGAGGTCGGCGGTCTCGTGGACGATCGCCGCGCGCTCGCCGCCCTTGGCCGCGATGCACGGTCTCGGTGGCTTCCTCGCCGACCTTCTTGAGGATCGCGTCGAGCCCCTTGCGTTGAGCGACGCGACGTAGGACGAGGCCGGATCGGCGTCGCGCCGCGCCGCGATCGCGTCCTCGAGCCGCGTCGAGGATGTCGCGCTCAGCCATCGCGGAACCTCCCGGCGGGATCGGCGAGCACCGGATCGGTCTCGACCCAGCGTCGCGCCGGCGCCCGATGATCGAGGCGGCGGAAGAAGCAGCGGCGCCGTCCCGTGTGGCAGGCGATGCCCGTCGACGCGACTCCACCCGGAGCAGCACCGTATCGGCGTCGCAGTCGAGCCGCACCTCGACCACGCGCAGCACGTGCCCCGAGGTCTCGCCCTTCTTCCAGAGCGCGTGGCGCGAGCGCGACCAGTAGTGCGCCTCGCCCGATTCGACGGTGCGCGCGAGGGACTCGCGATTCATCCACGCCACCATCAGCACCTCCCCCGCTCGCGGCGTCCTGCGCCACCGCGGGCACCAGCCCGTCCGCATTCCACGCCACCGTTTCGATCCAGTCCCTGGCTCACAGTCGCATCTCGATTCCGCGCTCCGCGAGGAAGCGCTTGGCCTGCGGGATGGTGATCTCGCCGAAGTGGAACACCGAGGCCGCGAGCACCGCGTCGGCGCCGCCGCGCTCGACGCCGAGCGCGAGGTGCTCGAGCGTCCCGACGCCGCCGCTCGCGATCACCGGCACCGTCACGGCCTCGCGACACCGCGCGCGTGAGCTCGAGGTCGAAGCCGCTGCGGGTGCCGTCGCGGTCCATGCTGGTGAGCAGGATCTCGCCCGCGCCGCGCCGCGGCCATCGCGCGCGCCCATTCTACGGCATCGAGCCCGCGCGCCTTGCGCCCGCCGTGGGTGTAGACCTCCCAGCGGCCGTCGCCACGGCGCGCGCGTCGATCGCCACCACGATCGCCTGCGAGCCGAAGCGGCGCGCCGCCTCGTCGACCAGGGCCGGGTTGCTCGACCGCGGCGGTGTTGATGCTCACCTTGTCGGCGCCGGCGTTGAGCAGCTTGCGCACGTCGTCGACCGAGCGCACGCCCCCGCCGACGGTGAGCGGAATGAAGACCTGGTCGGCTACGCGCTCGATCACCTCGACGATGGTGTCGCGCGCGTCGCTCGAGGCGGTGATGTCGAGGAAGGCGACCTCGTCGGCGCCCTGCCTCGTCGTAGCGCGCGCGCGATCTCCACCGGGTCGCCGGCGTCGCGCAGCTCGACGAAGTTCACGCCCTTCACCACGCGGCCGGCGTGCACGTCGAGGCAGGGGATGATGCGCTTGGCGAGATGCTCAGCCTACCGCGCTCGTCCGTCGCGGCGAGCTTCACCGCGGCGGCGAAATCGAGCTTGCCTTCGTAGATGGCGCGGCCCGCGATGCACGCCGGTGATGCCCTCGGACTCGACCGCCATCAGCGCGCTGCACGTCGTCGAGGCTGTTCAGGCCGCCGCTCGCGATGACCGGCACCGTGAGCGCCTGCGCGAGGCGCACGGTGGCCTCGATGTTCACGCCGGTCATCATGCCGTCGCGGCCGATGTCGGTGTAGATCACCGCCTCGACGCCGTAGTCCTGGAAACGCTTGGCGAGGTCGATCACGTCGTGGCCCGGTGAGCTTGGACCAGCCGTCGGTGGCGACCTTGCCGTCCTTCGCGTCCAGGCCGACGATGATGTGGCCCGGGAAGGCGTCGCAGGCTTCGTGCAGGAAGCCCGGATTCTTGACCGCCGCGGTGCCGATGATCACGTAGCGAGACGCCGTCGTCGAGGTAGCGCTCGATGGTGTCGAGGTCGCGGATGCCGCCGCCCAGCTGGATCGGCACGTCGGAATCGACGGCTGCGACGATCGCCTTGATCGCCGTCCTCGTTGCGCGGCTTGCCCGCCAGCGCGCCGTTGAGGTCCACCACGTGCAGGCGGCGCGCGCCCCTGTTCGCCCACTGCGCGGCGGCCTCGCCGGGCTCGCTCGGAGAAGACCGTGGCCTTGTCCATGCGACCCTGCTCCAGGCGCACGCACTGGCCGTCCTTCAGGTCGATCGCGGGAATGATCAGCATGGGTACGGGGGCGCAACCTTCAGGGATTCCAGGTGGCGAAGTTGCCGAGCAGCGTGAGCCCCGCGGTGCTGCTTTTCTCGGGATGGAACTGGGTCGCGAAAATATTATCGCGCGCGATGGCCGAGGTAAAGGCGTCGGGGTAGCTGGTCGTCGCCGCCGCGAGCGCCGGCAGTCCCCGGCTCGCAGTAGTAGCTGTGCACGAAATAGAAGCGCGCGCCGTCGGCGACGCCCCTCCAGAGTGCATGCGGGCCGCTCTGCCAGACCTCGTTCCAGCCCATGTGCGGGATCTTCAGGCCCGCAGCGCGCCGCTCCGGCGTGAGCCGGAATCGCACGACGCGTCCCGGCAGCAGCGCGAGGCCCGGCGTGTCGCCCTCGGCGCTCGATTCGAAGAGCATCTGCTGGCCGATGCACAGGCCGAGGAACGGCTTCGCCGCCGCGGCGCGCGCCACCGCTTCGCCCAGGCCGCGCTCGCGCAGCGCGCGCATGCAGTCGGGCATCGCGCCCTGGCCGGGGAACACCACGCGGTCGGCGCGATCGATGCGCGGCCGGCGTCGGAAGTGATCTGCACGTCGGCCGCGGGCGCCACGTGCTGCAGCGCCTTCTGCACCGAGCGCAGGTTGCCCATTCCGTAGTCGACGATGGAGATGCGTTGCGACATCGGCGCGAGGCGCGGGTCCGGCCCTAGAGCGCTCCCTTGGTGGAGGGAACGACGCCGGCGGCGCGCGGGTCGCTGCTCCACCGCCATGCGCAGCGCGCGCGCGAAGGCCTTGAAGACCGTCTCGCACTGGTGGTGCGCGTTGTCGCCGCGCAGGTTGTCGATGTGCAGCGTCGCCAGGGCGTGGTTCGCGAAGCCCTGGAAGAACTCGTGCGTGAGGTCCACGTCGAACTCGCCCACGCGCGCGCGCGTGAAGTCCACGTGCAACTCGAGGCCCGGGTCGCCCGGAGAAGTCCACGACCACGCGCGACAGCGCCTCGTCGAGCGGAACGTAGGCGTGGCCGTAGCGGCGGATGCCCTTCTTGTCGCCCAGCGCCTTGGCCACCGCCATGCCGAGCGTGATGCCGATGTCCTCGACCGTGTGGTGGGCGTCGATGTGCAGGTCGCCCTTGGCGCGCACGGTCGAGGTCGATGGCGCCGTGGCGCGCGACCTGGTCGAGCATGTGGTCGAGGAACGGGATGCCGGAGGCGAGCTTCGCCGCGCCGCGTGCCGTCGAGGTCGACGTCGACGCGGATCTGCGTTTCCTTGGTGTCGCGTTGGATTTCGCGCCTTGCGCATGGATGTCAGCCGACGGCCGGGCGAGCGGCGCCGAGCAGTCGAGTCGTTCTCGTCGGCGGTTCCGACGGTGAGCCTCAGGCAGTGGGCGAGCAGTGGATGCGAGCCGTGGAAGTTGCGAACCAATATACCACGGCTCGCTTCAGCGACTCGAACGCGGCCGGGGCGTCGGGCACGCGCACCAGCACGAAGTTCGCCGCCGACGGGAAGCGCGCCACGCGCCGGCATCGCGTCCAGGGCGGCCTCCAGGCGCGTCGCGCTCGGCGCACGATGCGCGTCGTCTGCTCCTCGAGGACCGTCGCGATGCTCGAGCAACAGCTCGCCGGCCGCCGTGGACAGCGCGTTCACGTTGTAGGGCAGGCGCAGCTTCTCGAATTCGCGCGATCCAGTCGGGAGCTGCCGATCGCCAGCCCGAGGCGCAACCCCGCGAGACCGAGCTTGCGAGACGGTGCGCACCAGCAGCAGGTTCGGGATGGCGGCCGACCTCCGGCAGCAGCGAGGCGCCGCCCGAGAACGCGTAGTAGGCCTCGTCGACGACGACCAGGCCCGGCGCCGCGGCGACGAGGCGCAGGATCGCGTCGCGCGGCGAAGAGGTTGCCCGGTCGGGATTGTTCGGATAGGCGATCCAGACGAGCGCCGGCCGCTGCGCCGTCGATCGCCGCACGCATCGCTTGCCTCGTCGAGCGCGAAGTCGGCGCGCAGCGCCACGCCGACGTAGCGCAGGCCCGCAGGCGATGCGCGCTCATCTCGGTACATGGCGAACGTGGGCTCGGGCGCCAGCGACCGTGGCGCCGGGCCGCGCGCAGCGCCATCGAGACCAGCTGCGAGGATCTCGTCGGAGCCGTTGCCGAGCATCAGCGTCGAGCGCTTCCGGGATGCCCATGGCTTCGCGCAAGCGCAGCTTCAGCGCGCGGCGCCGCGGGATCGGGATAGCGGTTGATCGCGACCGCGGCGAGGCGCTCGCCCATCTCGTCGCGCGCAGCGCCGCGGGAAGCCGATACGGATTTTCCATCGCGTCGAGCTTCACCAGGCCCTGCGGCTGGGCTGGCACGTGGTAGGCGTGTCATCGCGCGCACGTCCTCGCGCACGAGCGTCGGCGGGTCCCGTGCTCACGTCGCGCTCCCTGCGATGCGCCATTCGGCGCTGCGGCGCGTGGGCCTCGAGGCCCTCGCGCGCGCGCGAGCGTTGCGGCGGCGCGGCCCGAGGCGCTGCGCCGCGTCCCGCGACACCTCGATCAGGCTCGAGCGCTTCTGGAAGTCGTAGACGCCGAGCGGCGACGAGAAGCGCGCCGTGCGCGACGTCGGCAGCACGTGGTTGGGACCGGCGCAGTAGTCGCCCAGGCTTCGCTCGCGTGGTGGCCGAGGAAGATCGCGCCGGCGTGGCGGATCAGCGGCACCCAGCGCTCGCGGGTCGGCGACGCGCGAGCTCGAGGTGCTCGGGGGCGATGCGGTTGCTGATCTCGCAGGCCTCATCGAGGTCGCGTCACGCGGATCAGCGCGCCGCGCGCCGCGAGCGACGCCTCGATGATCGCGCGGCGCGGCATCGACGTGCGAGCAGCCGCGCGCATCGATCGCGCGACGCGGTCGATGTAGGCCGCGTCGGGCGAGAGCAGGATGCCTGCGCGATCTCGTCGTGCTCGGCCTGGCGAGAAGAGGTCCATCGCGACCCAGTCGGGCGTGCGCGCTGCCGTCGGCGATCACCAGGACTTCCGAGGGCCCGGCGATCATGTCGATGCCGACCGCGCCGAACACGCGCCGCTTGGCCGCCGCCACGTAGGCGTTGCCGGGCCCGATGATCTTGTCCACCGCGGGAATCGTGCGCCGTGCCGTACGCCAGCGCGCCGATCGCCTGCGCGCCGCCGATCGCGAACGATGCGGTCGACGCCGGCGAGCGCCGCGGCCGCGAGCACCAGCGCGTTGCGCTCGCCGTCCGGGCGTGGGCGTCACCATGACGATCTCGCCGACGCCCGCGACCTTCGCCGGCGATGCGCGTTCATCAGCACCGACGACGGATAGGCGGCCTTGCCGCCGGGCACGTAGATGCCGACGCGATCGAGCGGCGTCACCTTCTGGCCGAGCAGGGTGCCGTCGCCGTCGCGATGCTCCAGCGAGTGCCTGCAAGCTGGCGCTCGTGGAAGGCGCGGATCCGCGCCGGCGGCGAACTCGAGCGCCTCGCGCTGCGTCGGCGGGCAGCGCCGCGAGCGCGGCGTGCGGCCTCGCCGCGCGACACTCGAGCGCCGCGCGCCGACGCGGGCGTCCAGCGGTCGAAGCGCGCGTGTATTCGAGCACCGCCGCGTCGCCGCGCGCGCGCACGTCGGCGAGGATCTCGGCCGTGACGCGCTCCTCGCCCTCGTCCTGCGCGGCTCTCGAAGGCGAGCAGCGCGCGCGAGCGCGGCGTCGAATCCGGGCGTCGCTGCTCGAGCGAGGCGCGCGCGGCTCAGCCACGGGCTCGCCTTCCGCGCCAGCGCCTCGATCGAGCGGCGCGATGGCCGTCGCGCTTCAGCTTCAGCGCCGCCTGGTTGACGACCAGGCGGCTCGAGATCGGCATGATCTCCTCGACCACGCGCAGGCGGTTGGCCTTGCAGCGTGTTGCCCGTGGCGACCAGGTCGACGATCGCGTCGGCGAGGCCGGTCAGCGGCGCCAGCTCCATCGAGCCGTAGAGCTTGATCAGGTCGACGTGCACGCCCTTGTCGGCGAAGTGCTCGCGCGCGGTGCGGATGTACTTGGTGGCGACGCGGATGCGCGAGCCCTGCTTCACCGCGGCCGCGTAGTCGAAGCCCTCGCGGCACGGCGACACTCATGCGGCAGCGCGCGATGCCGAGGTCGAGCGGCTGGTACAGCCCCTGGCCGCCGTGCTCGGCGAGCAGGTCGAGGCCGGCCACGCCGAGGTCGGCGCGCGCCGTACTGCACGTAGGTGGGCACGTCGGTGGCGCGCACGAGGACCAGGCGCAGGTCGGCGCGGTCGGTGCGCGAGGATCAGCTTGCGCGATGGTCTCCGGATCCTCGGCGAGCGCGATGCCGGCCGCGGCGAGCAGCGGCAGCGTCTCGTCGAAGATGCGCCCCTTGGCGAGCGCGAGCGTGATCATCGTATCGTTCAGGATACCCGCGCGATGCGCGCGCCGAGGCTGCGCGAGCCTGCGCCTCGATGCGCTCGTAGCCGCGGTCGAGGTGGTAGATGCGGTCGACCACGCGTCTCGCCCTCGGCGACGAGGCCGGCGATCACGAGGCTCGCCGAGGCGCGCAGGTCGGTGGCCATCACCGTCGCGCCGGAGAGCCTCTCGACGCCCGTGGACCAGCGCCGTGTTGCCGTCGACCTCGATGTGCGCGCCCGAGGCGCCGCAGCTCCTGGCACGTGCATGAAGCGGTTCTCGAAGATGGTCTCGGTGACGCGCGCGGTGCCCTCGGCGATGCAGTCGAGCGCCATGAACTGCGCCTGCATGTCGGTCGGGAAACGCCGGGTACGGGCGCGGTGCGCAGGCTCACGGCCCTCGGGCGCGCGTCGGCATGGACAGGCGGATCCGTCGTCGCCGGCCTCGATCGCGCGCGCCCGCCTCGCGCAGCTTGTCGATCACGGCCTCGAGGCTGACCGGCGCGGCGCGTGGTGAGCGTGACGCTCGCCGCCGGTGGCCGCGACCGCGCACGAGGAAGGTGCCCGGCCTCGATGCGGTCGGGCATCACGCGGTGCGTCGACGCCGTGCAGCTCGCTGCACGCCCTGCGATCGCGGATCACGTCTCGTGCCGTGGCCCTCGATGCGCGCGCCCATCGCGATCAGGCATCTCGGCGAGGTCGACGACCTCGGGCTCGCGCGCGGCGTTCTCGAGGACGCGTCTCGCCGTCGGCCAGGCACGCGGCCATCATCAGGTTCTCGGTGCCGGTCACGGTGACCGTGTCCGTGATGATGCGCGCGCCCTTCAGCCGCTCGGCGCTCGCGAGGATGTAGCCCTGCTCGATCGCGATCTCCGCGCCCATCGCCTGCGAGCCCCTTGATGTGCAGGTCGACCGGCCGCGCGCCGATCGCGCAGCCGCCGGGCAGCGACACGCGCGCTTCGCCGAAGCGCGCCGCGAGCGGCCCCAGCACGAGGATCGAGGCGCGCATCGTCTTCACCAGCTCGTAGGGCGCGAACGGCTCGGTCACCCGCCGCAGCGTCGAGCTCGACCTCGTGCGCCTCGCGCGCGCGCCTTCGACGCCCATGCGCTCGAGCAGCTTCGACCATCGTGCGCACGTCGTTCAGGTCCGGCACGTTGCGAGGCGCACCGGCTCGGCGCGTGAGCAGCGACGGCCGCGAGGATCGGCAGCGCGGCGTTCTTGGCGCCGGAGACGCGGATCTCGCCCGCAAGCGGCGGCCACCCTGGATCGAGAGTTTCTGCATGTGCTTGAGTGGAGCCCCGGCGTCAGGGCGGAAAGTTCAGCGCGCGACCCACTCCTCGGGAGTGAGCGTCTTCATCGACAGCGCGTGGATCTCGTCGCGCATGCGATCGCCCAGCGCCGCGTAGACGAGCTGGTGCTGGCGCACCCGCGTTCGAGGCCCGCGAACGCGGGCTCACGATGATCGCCTCGAAATGCGCGCCGTCGCCCTGGACCTCGACGTGCGTGCAGGCGAGTCCGGCGCGGATGGAATGCTTCGATGGAGCTGGGTTCGACCATGGTGCTTCTGTTGCGCGCTAGTGCCGCAGCTTGTAGCCGCGCGCGTATCAGGAGCAGCGTGAGCCATGATAGGACAGCGAAGGCGGCCGGTCGCAAACGCGAGGCTCGTCCCAGGGCGACACGTCGGACTGGCCGAAGAAACCGTAGCGGAAGCCGTCGATCATGTAGAAGAACGGGTTCAACCGGGACAGCGACTGCCAGAACGGCGGCAGCGAGTGCACGGAGTAGAAGACGCCCGCCAGGAACGTGAGCGGCATGATGATGAAGTTCTGGAACGCGGCGAGCTGGTCGAACTTCTCCGCCCAGATGCCCGGCGATGATGCCCGAGCGCGCCCATCAGCGCCGCGCCCACGAGCCGCGAAGGCGAGCGCCCACAGCGGATGCGCCAGCGGCACGGGGACGAACCAGAGCGGTCACCGCAACACGCCGAGGCCCGACCACGGTCGCCGCGCACGATGGCCGCGCGCAGGTAGGCGAGGAAGATCTCGACCGGCGACGAGCGGCGGCAGCAGGATGAACACGATGTTGCCGGTGATCTTCGACTGGATGAGCGACGACGAGCTGTTGGCGAACGCGTTCTGCAGCATCGCTCATCATCACGAGGCCCGGGATCAGGAACTGCAGCGTAGCTGCACGCCGGGGAAGACCTGCACGTGCTCCGGCGAGCGCGTGGGCGAACACGAGCAGGTAGAGCAGCGCGGTGAGCACCGGCGCGGCCACGGTCTGGAAGCTCACCTTCCAGAAGCGCAGCACCTCCTTGTGGAGCAGCGTCGGAAAGCCGGTCATGCCGCGCCGGGCCGGTCTTCGCGGTGCATGATCTTCACGAACACGTCCTCGAGGTCCGGCTCGGCGACCTCGAGGCTCGCGACCGCCGCGCCCGCCTCGCGCAGCTCGCGAAGCGCCGGCTCGACGTGCGGCGACGTCCGCGATCGGGAATGCGCCACGCGCCCGCGGCATCGCGCGTGGCGCCACGGCCGCGAGCGAGGCCGGCAGCGTCGCTCGGTCGAGCTTCACGCGCAGCACGCGCTCGGAGAAATCCGCGAGCAGCCGCGCCGTGGAGTCGAGTGCGACGATGCGGCCCTCCTTCATCATCGCGATGCGCGTGCACAGCTGCTCCGCCTCCTCGAGGTAGTGCGTGGTCAGCACGATCGGTGTGGCCCGCGTCGTTCAGGCCGCGATGAATGCCCACAGCGTCTGGCGCAGCTCCACGTCGACGCCGGCGGTGGGCTCGTCCAGCACGATCACGGGCGGCCGGTGCACCAGCGCCTGCGCCACCATCACGCGCCGCTTCATGCCGCCCGAGAGGCTGCGCATGTTGGCGTCGGCCTTGGTCCGCGAGGGCCAGGCGGTCGAGCAGCTCGTCGATCCAGGCGTCGTTGCCGCGCAGCCGAAGTAGCCGGACTGGATGCGCAGCGTCTCGCGCACCGTGAAGAACGGGTCGAACACGATCTCCTGCGGCACGATGCCCAGCGCGCGGCGCGCCGGCGTAGTCGCGCGTCACGTCGTGGCCCATCACGGCGAGCGTGCCCGCGTCGGCGCGCGCCAGGCCCGCCGAGTGCAGATGAGCGTGGTCTTGCCCGCGCCGTTGGGGCCGAGCAGGCCGAAGAACTCGCCCTCCTGCACCTCGAGCGACACGCCCGCGAGCGCGCGCACTTCCCCGATAGCGCTTGTGGACGCCGCGCGCCTCGACGGCGAGCATCAGGCCTGGTGGGGTTGGATGAGGTCCGCGACGCCGTAGAGCTCGGCGAGCGCGAGCAGGTTCGCGGGAAGGTTCACGAAGGCGAGGCGACTTGCCGCGCGCCATGGCCATGCGGCGCCAGTCGAGCAGCATCGCCACCGCGGAGGAGTCGACGCCGGTGACGGCGGAGAAGTCGATGGTGAGCTTGTCGGGAAGGTCCTTCCGGACGGAATACTCGGCGGTGCGCGCGAGCACCGCCGGGACCGTCTGGAACGAAAGCTCGCCCGCCTCGAGGGCGAGCACCTCGCCGGCGGCGGGATCGCTCACTTCTTCGACGGCGCCTCGGGCGGAACCGTGTTGCGTTCCTTGAGCGACTTGATGAGCCCGTCCATGCCGCCCCTCTGGATCTGGTCGTTGAACGTGCCGCGATAGGTCGTCACGAGCGAGGCGCCGTCGATCACGATGTCGTACACCTTCCAGCCCGAATCGGTCTTCTCCATCGAGTAGTTGATGGGGATCTGCGGCCCGCCCTGCTGGATCACCGCGGTCTTCACCACGGATTCCTTGTCGCCGGCGCCGGTCGTGCCGGGCTTCACCTCGATCGTCTGGTTGCGATAGGCGGCGAGCGAGCTCGAGTACGTGCGCACGAGCAGCGTGCGGAATTCATCCTCGAGCGTCTTTTTCTGCGCGTCGTTTGCTTCGCGCCAGTTCTTGCCGACCGCAAGGCGCGTCATGCGCTCGAAATCGAAGTGCGGGAGCACCTTCTGCTCGGCGAGCTGCGGCGACCTTCGTCATGTTGCCCGCCTGGATGTCCTTGTCGTTCTTGATGATCGTGAGCACCTCGTCGGTCACGCGCTTCACGAGGGCTTCGGGCGTCTCCTGCGCGGCGGCGAGCGCCGGCAGCAGGGCCGTGAGCAGGAGGGCGAGGATCCGGGTCATTGTTCTTCCTTGTTGTGGTAGCTGGACGCCCGTTGGACCGTGAAGCGATGCCGCGGGTTCCGGCGTCCTACTTCTTCGGCGTCGCTGGAGCGGGCTTCGCCGTTGCCGGGGCGGGCGCCGTGGTCGTGGCCGCGGGCGCCTCCTGGGCCTTGCTGAAGAGGAGCTGGCTGATGAGCTTCTCCAGCACGACGGCCGATTGCGTGATCTCGATGCGGTCGCCGGCGACGAGCTTCTTGTCCTCGCCGCCCGCCTCGAGGCCGACGTAGGTCTCGCCCAGCAGGCCCGAGGTGAGGATCGAGGCGCTCGTGTCCTTGGGCCAGTTGTAGCGGCTGTCGAGCGCGAGCGTCACCTGCGCCTGGAATTTGTCGTTGTCGAAGCGAATGTCGGCCACGCGACCGACCAGCACGCCGGCGCTTCTCACCGGTCCGCGCACCTTGAGGCCGCCGATGTTCTCGAAGCGCGCCTCGACGCGATAGGTCTGGTTGGCGCGCTCGGCGCCCAGGTTTCCCACTTTCAGCGCGAGCACCAGCAGTGCGACGAAACCCGCCGTCACGAAGGCGCCGAACCACAGATCGATTGTCGTTCTTTCCATTTCTTCAGTCGGTCACGCGTCGGGCCGCAGCATGAAGGCGGTGAGCACGAGGTCCAGGGCAAGGATCATGAGGGCCGAGGTAACCACGGTGCGGGTCGTCGCACCCGAGACGCCCTCCGCGGTTGGCGGGGCATCGTACCCCTCGAATGTGGCGATCACCGTGACGGCGACGCCGAACACGAATGCCTTCAACAATACCGTTCAAAACATCATACCGGAACTCCACGGCCGCCTGCATTTGCGACCAGAACGCCCCGTTGTCGACGCCGATCAGCACGACGCCCACGATGTAGCCGCCGAAGACGCCCATCGCCGAGAAGAGCAGCGACAGGATCGGCATGGAGATGATGCCCGCCCAGAAGCGCGGCGCGATGACGCGCGCCATGGGCGAGACCGCCATCATGTCCATTGCGGTGAGCTGCTCCGTGGTCTTCATGAGCCCGATCTCGGCGGTGATGGCGCTGCCCGCGCGCGCGGCGAAGAGGATCGCCGAAACCACGGGGCCGAGCTCCCGGGTGAGCGACAGCGCCACCAGCACGCCGATCGACTCGGTCGCGCCGTACTTCTGCAGCGTCTGGTATCCCTGCAGCCCCAGCACCATGCCGATGAACAGCCCCGAGACGATGATGATGATGAGCGAGAGCACGCCGCTGAAGTAGACCTCGCGCATCACGAGGCGGAAGCGCACGAAGCTCGTGGCCGACGAGGCGATCACGAGCGCGAAGAAGCGCGCCATGGAGCCCACGCGCCAGAGGCCGTCGATGAAGTTGTGCCCGAGCCGGGCGAGCGGGCGGCGTACGTCAAGCATGGCGCGTCCCCGCGGCGAGCCCCACGTCGGCAGCGTACGGGCGCGCCGGATAGTGGAAGCGCGACCGGCCCGTCGCCGCTCGCCATGCACGAACTGGCGCACGTAGGGATGCTGCGGAGGCGCGGATCTCGTCGGGCGTGCCTTCGCCCACGATCACGCCCCCGGAGATGAAGTAGAGGTAATCCACGATATTCAATGACTCTACGACGTCGTGAGACACCACTATGGATGTGGCGCCGAGCGCATCGTTCAACTTGCGCACCAGCTGGCCGATCACGGCGAGCGCGATGGGGTCGAGGCCCGCGAAGGGCTCGTCGTACATGACGAGCGAGCGGATCGAGCACCACGGCGCGCGCGAGCGCCACGCGCCGCGCCATGCCGCCGGAGAGCTCCGACGGGCGAAGCTTGTGGGCGCCGCGCATGCCGACCGCCTCGAGCTTCATCAGCACGAGGTCGCGGATCATCGACTCGGGCAGCGTCCGTGTGCTCGCGAAGCGGGAAGGCCACGTTCTCGAACACGTCCATGTCGGTGAAGAGCGCGCCGAACTGGAAGAGCATGCTCATGCGCCGGCGCAGCGCGTAGAGGCCGGCCGCGTCGAGCGCATGGATCGTCCTCGCCCGCGACGCGGACCGCGCCCGACGCGGGCTTGCAGCTGCCCGCCGATCGATGCGCAGCAGCGTGGTCTTGCCGCTGCCCGACGCGCCCATGATCGCGACCACCTTGCCGCGCGGGCACGCGCATGGTGATTCCCTTGAGGATCGGGCGCCGCCCGTAGGAGAAGTTCACGGACTGGACATCGACCAGGAGTTCTTCGGCCACGCGGGGAAAATGCCGGGCAAGGGGAAGGGCATTTTAGCAGCTTTGATCGCGCCGCCCTCCCCTATAATCGCCCGATCTCGTGGACAAGGCCGAGCCTCCTGCTGGTCGACGACGATCCGCTGATCGGCGAGAGCCTCGCGTTCGCGCTGGCCGGGCGACTACGACGTCACTCGCGCCAGCGGATCGCGCCTCGGCCGTCGGCGCAGCTGCGCGCGGGCCTGCGCCCGGACCTCGCGCTGATCGACCTGGGCCTGCCTCCCGTCGCGCACCTGCCCAACGAGGGCTTCAAGCTGATCGGCGACCTCCTCGCCCACGCGCCGCAGACGCGCATCCTCGTGCTCACGGGCCAGAACGAGGAGTCGAATGCGCGGCGCGCGCGCGCGCTGGGCGCGGTCGAGCTCGTGCCGAAGCCCTGCGAGCCCGACGTGCCTGCGCGAGATCCTCGCCCGGTCGCTTCGCTCCGGCGCGCTCGACGCGCCGCGACGACGCCGAGGACGTGCGCGCCCTGATCGGCGAGAGCCCCGCGCTGCGCCGGCTGCGGAGCCAGATCGACCTGTACGCCGCCTCGTCGCTTCCCGGCGCTGATCGAGGGCGAATCGGGCAGCGGCAAGGAACGCGTCGCGTATCTCGCTGCACCACCTGAGCCCGCGCGCGGCGCGAGCCGTTCCTCGCGCTCAACTGCGCGGCCATCTCGCCCTCGCTGGTCGAGCCCACGCTCTTCGGCTACGCCAAGGGCGCCTTCACCGGGGCGCAGCCGGCGAAGTCGGGCTACTTCGAGGACGCCGGCGAGGGCACGCTCTTCCTGGACGAGATCGGCGAGCTGCCCGGCGAGCTGCAGGCGAAGCTGCTGCGCGTGCTCGAGAACGGCGAGTACCAGCGCGTGGGCGAGACGCAGACGCGCGTGTCGCCGCGCGCGCATCGTCGCGGCCACCAACCGCGACCTGCGCGAGGAAGTGCGGCGCGGGCCGCTTCCGCTCCGACCTCTACCATCGCCTGTCGGTCTTCGAGCTCGTGGTGCCGCCGCTGCGCGAGCTGGGCGAGGACCGCCTGCGCCTGCTCGACTACTACCGCGCGCTCTTCGCGGCGCAAGGCCGGCGTCGCAGCCCTTCGAGCTCGACGCCGCCGGCGCGCGCGCGCTGGCTCGCCTACGACTTTCCCGGCAACGTGCGCGAGCTGCGCAACATCGTGATCCGCCTCACCACCAAGTACGCGGGATACACCGTGGGCGCAGCCGAGCTCGAGGCGGAATTCGCGCCCGCCGCCGAGGCCGCGCGCGCCGACCCGGTCGCGCGGGCGCGTGCCGAGCTCGCTCGCGGCAAGCGCACGTTCAGCCTCGACGCGACGCCTCAAGGGCGTGGAGCAGGCCTACCTCGACGCGGCCCTCGAGATCGCGCAACGGCAACATGTCGCAGGCGGCCAAGACTGCTGGGCGTCTCGCGCAGCACGCTCTACGGCCGGCTCGAGGCGGCGGGACGCTCCGGTGCTAAACTGGCCTCCTCCGATCCGGCGAGGCGCAGGGCTGAATCACTCCGACGACGCAGCGCGCCGGCAGGCCGATCGCGCCATGACGATGTACCTCGAACACTTCGGGCTGCGCGAAGCGCCGTTCCGCATCACGCCGCACACCGAGTTCTTCTTCTCGGGCGCCAACCGCGGCGCCACGCTGGAGGCGCTGCTCTACGCGATCACCGCCGGCGAGGGCATGGTGAAGGTCACCGGCGAAGTGGGCAGCGGCAAGACGATGCTCTGCCGCGTGCTGATGGAGCGCCTGCCCGAGACCGTCGAGATCATCTACCTCGCCGTGCCCAGCCTCACGCGCGACGAGATGCTCGCCGCGATCGCCGAGCGACCTGGGCATCGAGACCGCCGGGCGCCAACACCACGAAGCTGATCCGCGATGCTGCAGGAGAAGCTGATCGAGGTGCACGCGTCCGGCAAGCAGGTGGTGGCGCTCATCGACGAGGCGCACGCGATGCCGCTCGCCACGCTCGAGGAGATGCGCCTGCTGTCCAACCTCGAGACCGGCACCGAGAAGCTGCTGCAGATCGTGCTCTTCGGCCAGCCGGAGCTCGACCAGCACCTGGCCCTGCCGCACATGCGCCAGCTGCAAGGAGCGCATCACGCACAGCTTCACGCTCGCTCCGCTGCCGCCGCGCGACGTACGCGACTACGTGAATTTCCGCCTGCGCGCAGCGGGCTACCACGGGCCCGATCTCTTCGACGCGGAGGTGCTGCGCATCATCGCCGAGGCCTCGGAAGGCCTCACGCGGCGCATCAACATCTACGCCGACAAGACCCTGCTCGCGGCGTTCGCCGCGGGGACGCACACCGTCACGCGCGGACCACGCGCGCGCCGCGGTCACCGACACGCAGATCGTGGTGATGCAGCGCGAATCTCCGCGACGCCTCGCCATCGCTGCGGCGGCGGGGCTGCGGCGTCGGCGTGCGTGCTCGGTTTCCTGCTCGCGCACCTTGCCGCCGCTCGCCGGCTCCGGCGCGCGGCCGCGGCCGCGATGCCCGGCCGTGACAGGTGGCGGCCGCGGACCGCCGCCGGCGCCCGCACCCGCCGCGGCATCCGTCGTGCCGCCGCCTGCGCCTGCGGCCACTCCGGCCTCGCGGGCCACCGCAGCATCGCCGGCGCCGCGACGCGCGCGGCGCGCGCCGGCACCCGTCGATCCGCCAGCGCCCGCCGTGGACGCACGCCTCGCAGCCGGGCGCGCAGCTCATCGCCGACGCCGTCGGAGACGCGCTTCGCGGTGCAGCTCATGGTGACCGATGCGCGCGAACGCGGCTACATCGAGGACTACCTCGTCGGAGGCCGGCACGCAGCTGCAGCCCGACCACCTCTATCTCGTGCCCGCGGGCAGCCCCGAAGCGCCGCGCGTGGGCGTGCTCTTCGGCACCTTCCGACGGATCGCGACGATGCGACTGGGCGCGCTCGACGCGCTGCCCGAGAATCTGCAGCCAGTTCCGGCCCTATGTGCGTTCCTCGACGGCGTGCGCGAGGATGCGCGCTGCGCGCCGAGCGCCGGTGAGCCTTGGCACCGAGCTCGCAGGCGGGCAAATCGCCGCCGGAATATCGGGGGATTTCATTTGCGTTTCCACCCCGAAAACGATATAAAGGGAGCGAGGGTGCGTTTCTGTCCATAAAACAAACACTTACGGAATTTCCTGCATGCGTTTTATAGCTGCCGCGCCGTGGCTTGCCGCGTTCGTTCTCGTCGCGATCTGCGGGCTGCGGTACGCGTCCCTCGCCAAATCCGCAGGCGCACATCCAGCCCGAGGCGCCGCCGCACGCGGCCTCCGCATCCCCGACGCCGGTGCAGGCCGTCCCGATGCCGCCGCCGCCGCAGGCGCGCGCGCCGAGGAATCCGCTACTCGGTCGTCGTCGCGAACCAGCCGGTGCGCGACGTGCTGCTCGCCATGGCGCGCGAGACCAAGGTCAATTTCGACATCCATCCCGGCATCGAGGGCACGGTCAACGCTCAACGCCATCGACCAGACCCTGAAGCAGATCCTCACGCGCATGGCGCGGCAGGTGGACATGCGCTGGGAGCAGGACGGCCAGACGATCACCGTGATGCCCGACACGCCGTACCTGCGCAACTACCACATCGACTACGTGAACATGACCCGCGACGTGAGCGAGACCGTGGGCATCTCGACGCAGGTGATCTCCGGTTCGGTCGGGCGGGGCCGCGCCGGGCGCGGGTGGCAGCCAACAACTCCACGCTCACCGTCACCAACGTCGTCGCAAGAACCGCTTCTGGGAGACGCTCGAGAAGAACATCAAGGACCTGCTGCGCGAGACCGACAAGCTGCTGCCGCGAGGGCAGCAGCGAGACCTTCGTGCAGAACCGCGGCCAGACGGCGCTTGCCACGAGCCAGACGCGCACGGTGAACGAGGCGCGCGGGCGCACCGCGGCCACGCGCGCCGGCAGCACCACCGAAGCCGCCGGGCGAAACGGCGGCCACCCAGGCCGGGGAGTTCATCGAACAGAAGCTCACCTTCCGCGAGGCCGCCTCGGTGATCGTGAACCCGGAGACCGGCATCGTCTCGGTGCGCGCCACCTCGCGCCAGCACGAGAAGGTGCAGGAGTTCCTCGACAGCGTCTCCGGCGCCGCCAAGCGCCAGGTGCTGATCGAGGCCACCAGTCGTCGAGGTCATGCTCAACGACAACTACCAGTCGGGCATCGACTGGTCGGCGCTGGGCGTGAACGGCCTGGGATACACCTTCCGCCAGGCCTTCGCCGCCCCCGACCTCCCGGGCACTCCGAACGCAGCTCAGCACCTCGGCCTTCTCGCTGCAGTACAGCAATCCCAACGCGGCCGTGGGCGGCTCGATCTCCAGCACGATCAAGCTGCTCGATTCCTTCGGCAAGACGCGGGTGCTGTCGAGCCCGAAGCTGATGGTGCTCAACAACCAGACCGCGGTGCTCAAGGTCGTCGACAACCAGCGTGTACTTCACGGTGAAGGCCGACACGGTCGACGAACCAGTCGACCTCCACGACGACCTTCACCACCACGCAGAACGTGGTGCCCGGTCGGCTTCATCATGAACGTGACGCCGCAGATCAGCGAGAGCGACATGGTGACGCTCGACGTGCGCCCGACCGTCACGCGCATCATCGACACCGTGAAGGACCCGAATCCCGTCGCTCGCCGCGGCCGGCGTGACGAGCCTCATCCCCATCACCCAGACGCGCGAGATGGAAAGCGTGCTCAAGGTGGCGAGCGGCCAGACCGCGGTCCTGGGCGGCCTCATGCTCGACAGCTTCGAGGGGCAGCGCGTGGGGCTGCCCGTCGCCTCGCGCATCCCGCTGCTCGGCGACCTGGTGAGCAACCGCAACGACAACGCGCAGAAATCCGAGCTCGTGGTCTTCATCCGCCCGATCGTGCTGCGCAACGCGAGCGTCGACGGCGACCTGGCGGACTACCGGCGCTATCTGCCCGGGCACCGAGTTCTTCCGCGACACGCGTGCACCGCTGCCGAACTTCGAGAAGGGAGTGGAGCGCCTGGAGCACGGCGAGCTGCCCGGTGCCGGCACGCCGGTGCCCGTGGTGCCCGATCCGGCAGCTCCCGGAGCCGCGCGGTGAGCCTGCTGCTCGACGCGCTGAAGAGGGCCGAACAGGAAAAGCTCACCCGCCAGGGCGATCGGCGCCCGGATGCGGAGGCGGCGCAAGGCGCGCCGGCCGCTTCGCTCGAGCTGCAGGCGCTGCCGTCGGCCGGGGCCGCGCGCAGCGAGGCCGAAGTCGCGCAGGCGGTATTCAAGGCGAAGACCGCCTCGTCCGCCCCACGCGCCCGCGGTGCGCTGTGGGCCGTCGTCGGCGCCGCGGCCGTGGTGCTCCTGGCCGCCGCTGCCTACGTCTGGCACTCGATCCAATCCCTGAGCCCCGCCCCGGTCCCGCTCGCGCGCGCCAGGCTCTCTGCGCTGCCGCCCCCGGCCCCCGCCTCGCCCGCAGACGCCTCGGCCCGGCGGTCCGATGGCGGGTCGCCGGCGCCGGTCGGAACCGGGGCGCGCACTCCCGCGCTGGAGGAGGTTTCCGCCCCTCCACCGGCTGCGCCCGAACCGGCGCAAGCGGCCGCGCCCGCCGCCGCGCCGGCGCGCGAGGTGAGCGCCGCAAGCCGGGTCGAGCAAGCCGCGGTGCCGGAATCCGCCCCGCCCCTCAAGCTCGCGCGCATGGAGGAGAAGCCGCGCGTGCCGCCGGAAGTAACGGCCGGGTACGAAGCCCTGCGCAAGGGCAACCTCGAGGCGGCGCGGCGCAGCTACGCGGCCGCCCTCGCCAACGATCCGGCAAACGTCGACGCGCAGCTCGGGCTCGCCACGGTGGAAGCACGCGTCGGCGAGCGCTCGGCGGCCGCCCTGCACTACCGCGAGGTCCTCGCGGCCGATCCGCGCAACGCCACCGCCCTGGCCGGACTCGCGGCCCTCGCGCAGGACGCACGCCCCGAGGCCGTCGAGTCGCAGCTGCGCGCGGAGATCGCGCGGTCGCCCGATAGCGCGGCGCTGCATTTCGCGCTCGGCGACCTGTACGCCGCGCACTCCCGCTGGAGCGACGCCCAGGCCGAATTCTTCGAGGCCCACCGCCTCGAGCCCGGCAACGCCGACTGCCGCATACAACCTCGCGGTGAGCCTCGACCACCTCGGGCCAGTCGCGGCTCGCGGCGGACTTCTACCGCCGGGCGCTCGAAGGGGCCGGGGAGCAGTCCGCGCAGTTCGACGCCGCGGGCGCGGCGCGCCGCCTCTCGGAGCTGAGCGCTGATGGGCACCGTCCAGGCCGCGCCGCTGTCGCAGATCCCGCTCGGGCAGACGCTGCTCGCCAAGGGAATCATCAGCCAGGACCAGCTGAACATCGCCCTCACCGAGCAGAAGCGCTTCAAGTCGCCGCTCGGCAAGGTGCTCGTCACGCTCGGCTTCGTGACCGAGGCGACGATCCGCGACATCCTCTCGGAGACGCTCGGGCCAGGTTTCCATCGATCTCGAGAGCACCATCGTCGACCCGGCGGCGATCGCGCTCGTGCCCAAGGACATGGCGCGGCGCTACCACGTGCTGCCGGTGAGCTACGACGCGGACAAGAAGCTGCTGCTGATCGCGGTGTCGCGACCCGGCGAACGTGGTCGCGCTCGACCAGATCCGCGCCCTCGCCCGCGAGGACCTGCGCATCGAGCAGGTGCTCGCGCGCGAGTCCGACATCACCATCGGCATCGAGCACCACTACGGCTTCGAGCTGTCGATCGACGGCATCCTGAACGAGATCGAGACCGGCGAGATCGACTACCAGTCGCTCGCCGCCGACTTCGACGAGTACTCGCAGCCGGTGGTGCGCCTGGTGGACGCGCTGCTCAACGACGCGGTGAAGCGCAGCGCCTCCGACATCCACTTCGAGCCGGAGCAGGGTTTCCTGCGCATCCGCTACCGCATCGACGGCGTGCTGCGCCAGATCCGCTCGCTGCACAAGAACTACTGGGCGGCGATGGTGGTGCGCCTGAAGGTGATGAGCGGCATGAACATCGCCGAGACGCGCGCGCCGCAGGACGGGCGCATCTCGCTCATGCTCTCCGGCCACCAGGTCGACTTCCGCGTGTCGTCGCAGCCGACCACGCACGGCGAGAACATCGTGCTGCGCATCCTCGATCGCGACAAGGGCATCGTGCCCCTCGAGGAGCTGGGCCTGCACGCCGAGGACCTGAAGACGCTGAAGCTCATGCTGGCGCGCCCCGAGGGCATCATCCTCGTGACCGGCCCGACGGGCAGCGGCAAGACGACCACGCTCTACTCGATCCTCAACTACATCAACACCGAGGGCATCAACATCATGACCCTCGAGGATCCGGTCGAATACCCGATGGCGATGATCCGCCAGACCTCGGTGAACGAGGTGGTGAAGCTCGACTTCGCCAGCGGCATCCGCTCGATGATGCGCCAGGACCCGGACGTGATCCTGGTGGGCGAGATCCGCGACCAGGAGACCGCCGAGATGGCGTTCCGCGCCGCGATGACCGGCCACCAGGTGTACTCGACGCTGCACACCAACTCCTCGATCGGCGCGATCCCGCGCCTCATCGACCTGGGCGTGCTGCCCGACATCATGGCCGGCAACATCATCGGCGTGATCGCCCAGCGCCTGGTGCGCAAGCTCTGCGCGCAGTGCAAGGCGCCGGTGCACTCCGGACGCGCGGCACGCGCCGGCTGCTGGGCATGGACGCCGACGACACGCGGCCGGTCTACCAGGCCGTGGGCTGCGCGCGCTGCGACAACATGGGCTACAAGGGACGCGTGGCGATCATGGAGCTCTTCAAGCTCGACGCCGAGATCGACGAGCTCATCGCGCGCCGCGCGACCGGGCCGCGAGATCCGCGCGGACGCCGCGGGCAAGGGCTTCCGCACGCTCGCCGACGACGCGATCTCGCGCGTGCTGCTCGGGCCAGACGAGCCTCGAGGAGATCTCGCGCGTGGTCGACCTCACCGACCGCGTGATCTAGGAGCGCTCGCGATGGCGCTCTTCGCCTACCGCGCCGTCGACGCCGACGGGCAATCGTCTCCGCGGCAACCTGGACGCCGCCAACGCGATCGACCTGGAGCTGCGCCTCAAGCGCCTGGGCCTCGACCTCGTCACCTTCGAGGGCGTGAAGCGCTCGACCGCGGCGCGCACGCGCAGCGTCACCGCGCCAGGAGCTCATCACCTTCTGCTTCCACCTCTCGCAGCTGCTGAAGGCGGGCGTCAACATCATCGAGGCGCTGACGGACCTGCGCGACACGGTGGACAACGCCGGCTTCCGCCAGGTGATCGCGAGCCTGCTGGAGGACATCGAGGGCGGCCTCAAGCTCTCGGAGGCGATGGCCAACCACTGCGTACTGCTTCGACTCGCGTGTTCGTGGCGCTGATGCGCGCCGGCGAGCAGAGCGGGCAGATGATCGAGGTGCTGGACGAGCTTTCCGAGAACCTCAAGTGGCAGGACGAGATGGCGGGCCAGGCGAAGAAGGCGCCATGGTCTATCCGGCGCTCGTCTTCGTGGTGATCATCGGGGTGATCTTCGTGCTCATGATCTTCCTGGTGCCGCAGCTCGCGGCCACCTTCAAGACGCTGGTGCCGAAGCTGCCGCGCGAGACCGAGGTCCTGGTCGTTCGTCTCCGGCATCTTCGTGAGCTGGTGGTACCTGCTGATCGGCGTGCCGCTGGCGCTCGGGCGTGGCCGGCTGGATCTTCACCGCGCAGACCAACGACCGCGCGCAGCGCGTCCTCGACGAGCTGGCGCTGAGGCTGCCGGTGCTGGGCCCGATCCGCCAGAAGATCATCCTCGCGCGCTTCTCGACCTACTTCGCGATGCTCTACCGCGCCGGCATCAGCGTGCTCGACTGCATCCAGATCTGCGAGAAGATCGTGGGCAACCGCGTGATGGAGGAAGGCCTGCAGCGCGTGGGCCGCAGCATCTCCGAGGGCCAGGGCATCTCGCAGGCGTTCGTCGCGACCAAGCTCTTCCCGCCGCTCGTGGTGCGCATGCTGCGCGTGGGCGAGTCCACCGGCGGCCTGGACACGGCGCTGCTCAACGTGAGCTACTTCTACAACCGCGCAGGTGCGCGACAGCATCGGCAAGATGCAGACGCTGCTGGGGCCCGCCACCACCGTGGTCCTCGGCCGGCTCATCATGGCTGATCCTCTACTCGATCTTCCTGCCGATCTACGACGTGATCTCGAAGATCAAGTTCTAGGCGCACGGTGTCGCCACTTCCTCTACCTCACCAACACGCGCCTCGTGAGCCTGGTCACGAGCGGGCGCGCATCGTGTCGCGCCGCGAGTTCGCCGTGTCGGGCGCCGGCGCGGCGGCCTTCGAGCGCTACCTCGCCGGCAGGCGCCGACGTGCCGGTGCACATCTTCACCGACCTCTCCGAGGAGGACTTCCGGCTCGACACGATCCCGCACGTGGGCGCGCGCGACCGCGAGGCGATCCTCGCGCGCAAGCTCGCGCAGATCTTCCGCAACACGCCCTACCGCTACGCGCATGCTGCAGGGGCGCGAGACCGAGGGCCGGCGCGACGACCGCGTGCTCTACACGGCGATCACCAACCCCGAGGTGCTGCGCGCCGTGGCTCGAGATGCATCGAGCGGCTGCAAGGTGCCGCTCGCCGGCATCCACTCGGCGGCGGTGCTCTCAGCGGCGTGCTGCTGGACGAGCTGGACCTGCTCTTCCCGCACACGCTGCTGGTGACCTTCACGCCCGGCGACGCGATGCGCCAGACCTACTTCCGCGACCGCGAGATCAAGTTCAGCCGCCTCACGCCCATCGACCTGGAGCGAGGGTCAGACGCTGGGCGCGATGATCGCCGAGGAGACGACGCGCACCTGGCAGTACCTCGACAGCCTGCGCAACTTCGGCGCACGACGACCGCCTCGAGGTGTGCGTGCTCGTGCACCGCAACGACCGCGCGAACGTGGAGTCGGCGCTGCGCGACTTCGCCCAGCTCCAGTACCGCCTGCTCGACATGGACGAGGTGGCGATCAAGCTGGGACTGAAGCCCCCGCCGCTCGACTCGACCGCCGAGGAGGTGATGGTCCACCTCTTCCTGCTGCGCAAGGTGCCGAACCATTTCGCCACGCCGGAGATGCGCCGCTACGCGACGCGCTCGCAGCGCCCGCATCCTGATCACTCAGCGTCTCGGCGTGCGTACTCGCGGCGAGCGCTCGCGTGGGGCGCATGGAACGTCTGGCGCGTGTACCAGGCGGACCGAGACCGACCAGCGCGTAACGCAGCAGATCAGCGGCGCTCAACCGCGAATACCGACGACATCACCCGCATCGTTGCCGTCGTTCGGCGTGGGCGGCTCGACGATGCGCGACGCGGTGACCTTCTACAACGGCGTCATTGCGGGGATTCCCGACGCTCACGGATTTCCCGTACGCGATCTCCGGCGTGCTGCGCAGCTCCCCGGATGTGAAGCTCACGCAGCTCGCGTGGCACGCCACCGACGATCCGAAGGCGCACGCCGACGCGATCCAGGCCACGACGCTGCGCGACCCGCCGCCGGTGAAGCGCTCGGTCGCCAAGGGCATCGCGCCCGTGGCGCGGCGCCGCCGACGACGCGGCCAATCCGCCCTTCGTCCGACGGCCGCTACGAGGTGGCGCTGCTCGAGGCGACGGTGCACGTGCCCACCAACGATTTCCGCGGCGCGCTCGCCGAGGTGCGAGCGGCTCGCCGACGACATCGGCCAGCTGAGGGATTCCGCGCCGACGTGGTCGACAGCCCGCTCGACATGAGCCCACGCGCTCGAGCTCCAGGGCCACCATGCTGGAACACGAGCCCGCCACATGGAATCGCGACTTCGTGCTGCGCGTCGTGCGCGAGCGCAGCGCCCGCCGCATGAGCCAGGTCTTCAACGCCGACGGCTTCGCGCGCTGCGCGCTCGTGGGCTGATCTTCGTGCGTCTCGGTCGCGCGTTCGCGGGCATCGTGGCGGGCAGCCACTGGTACCTCGGCAAGGAAAAGCGCGACAACGCCACGTTCGCCGGGCGCGCCTGCGGAGGCGCGCACGCGCGTGGATTCCGCACGGCGCGAGCGCGACAGCCTCGCCGGAATCGGCGGACGTGTTCCGCACGCTCGTCGATCGCGGCCTGCTGCAGAGCGAGCAGCGGCCTCGGACGTGGTCGAGCTGGTGAACACGCTGCGCGCGCGCTACCAGCTCTTCGCGCTCGACTACGAGATCGCGCCCGCAGCGCCCGCTCGCGCTCGCGAGCGGGCGCTCCTTCCTCTCGGTCGACGTGCTCTCGAGCCGCGTGAAGCTGCGGGCGCGCGCGCTGCACGAGGGCGACCTCCTCGGATTCATCGACGACCTCGAGCCAGTCGCGCCAGGGCTTCTACCCCGTCGACCACTGCACGCTGCGCCGCCTCGAGGCGCGCCGCCGACGCGCTCGAGCCCCACGTCGAGGCCGAGTGCACGCTCGAGTGGATCACGCTCAAGGACAAGCACGTGAGGGAAAGCCGGCCGGCATGGCCGGGCTAGGCGGCGGCGCTCGCCGTGTGCCTCGCGGCTGGGAGCGTGCGGGGCGTGGGCGCCGGGCTCGGCACGCTCTTCACGACGCCGGAGGAGCGCGCGCGACTCGACCGCCTCCGCCTCGGCGAAGCACCCGTGGCCGGCGATCGGCCAGCAGGCGACCGGAAAGCGCCGACGTCACCGGCTACGTGAAGCGCAGCGACGGCCGCAACACCGTGTGGATCGACGGCAGGCCGGTAGTCGCTGGGCACGGGCAATGCCGCGCGCTGCGCAATCCTCGACGCCGTGCGATGGTGCGCGCGTATTCCGAGGAAGCGCCGAGGCAAGTCGAGGGCAAGAGCGCGCGCGCTGAGTCAAGCGAAGTCCGGCGAATCGGCCGGCGCGATTTCTGGCGCGCGCCGCGCGCGGCCGTGAGGCAGGCTAGGCATGGCCGTCATCCGAGAGAAGCCTCGTGGCAACGCGGCACGCTGCTCATCGCGGCGCCGCGCTCCTGCTCGCGGTGCTCGTCGTGCTGCGCGCGATGTCGCGCTGCTCGCTACCGGGCTCGCGGGCGCGCGCCGGATCAGGGCAACGCGAGCGCGATCAGCGAGCGCTCGCTCGCCCAGGCGCGCGAAGCGCTCATCGCCTACGCCGTCGACCGCCCGATCAACGCGATCGTCGGGCCCGGCTACCTGCCCTGCCCCGACCTCGACGACGACGGCTGGGCGGAGTCCACGTGCGGCTCGCATGATCGGCGACAGCGGGCAGGAGCAGCGTCTCGGGCCGCCTGCCGTGGAAGACGCTCGGCCTTCCCGGACTTGCGCGACGGCTACGGCGAGCGGCTCTGGTACGCGGTGTCGAGCAAGTACAAGGGCCTGCTCAACTGCGGCGTGAGCCGCGCGTGCGTCGACATGTCGCCCGGCCATCAGCGCTCGGGACCATCACCGTGCGCGACGCCTCGGGACTCGTGGTCCACGACGGCACCATCGCCGACGACTATCGCGCCGACGCGGGCGGGGCGCTCGCGGTCGTGTTCGCGCCCGGGCCGCCGCTCACTCGCGCCGACGGCAGGGGGCGCAGCAGCGCGATTGCGCGCCGTCCGACTGCGACGCGAGCGGGCGCTGCCTCGCCGATCCTCCATCGCGCTCGCCGCACTGCGATCCGCGCAACTACCTCGACCGTCGCCGCGGACGCGCGTTTCGCCGACGAGGACAACGCCGACTTCGTCGATCGCAACGACGCCGCCGGGCGCGCGCGCAACACGAACGGATTCATCCGCGGGCCCGGTGTTGCTTCCCGACGGCCGCCTCGCGGTGAACGACCGCCTCACGGCGGTCGCCTATCGCGACGTGATGCCGCGCCTCATGGAGCGCGTGGCACTCGAGGTCGCCGCTTGCCTTCGCTACTACGCGTCGCGCCCCGAGAACGCGGGACGCTATCCGTGGCCGGCGCCGGCGTGCGCGCACGCCGCGAGCGGCGCGGAATCCGCGGGCCTCGCTCTTCGGGCTGGTGCCCGACACACCGTTCGACGCCGCGCAATCGTCGAGCGCCGGGCGCATGCTCGCGCGCTGGTGGCGGGTCGCGCCGCGCTCCGCCGAAAACCTCGCGGAGCTGCCGACACGCGACGACGCGTGCCGCATCGCGATCGCGCCCGACGATGCCGGTCCGGTGCGTCTCGCGTCTCCCGCCACGCCCGTGGACGAAGCGCGCACCGCCGGACTCGCGGGAACGCATGGTGGAGCGCGTCGAAGCCGTTCGTCTTCGATGCCCGTCGCCGGGTCCGCCGCTCGTGCGCGCCGGATCCCGGGCAGCAGCGGACGCGGCCGCGCTCGCGCTTACCGACGACACGCAGCGCGCTCGTGGCGAAGGCAAGCGAAGCTCGAGGGCTCGGCCGGCTGCGGCGACGATGCCGCCGGCGCTTCGCGTGCGAGGATGCGCGGGACGTGCGGCCGCGTCGACGGCTCGGTGCGCGCGCCGCGCCCTTCAACGATGCGTGGACGTTCCGCCTGCGCCGTAGCCGCGGCCGGTTCACGCTGATCGAGGTCGCGGTCGTGATCCTGGTCGCTCGCGATGCTCGCGAGCGGCCTCGCGATGCCCGCTGGCCGCGCAGCTGCAGCTGCGCCGCGCCGAGGAAGACGCGCGCGCCTGCTCGACGATGCGAGGGAATCGCTCCTCGGCTTCGCGGCCGCCAACGGGCGCCTGCCGTGCCCCGCGACGGACGACGAGCCGCGGCGAGGAGAGCTTCGCCGCCGGGCGGCGACGGCATCGAACGGCAATTGCGCCGCGCTTCCATGACGGCTACCTTCCCGGCGCCACCCTCGGCCTCGCGCCTCTCGATGCGCAGGGATTCGTGCGCGATCCGTGGAACACGCGAGCGCAGCCGCATCCGCTACGCGGTGTTCGGCGCGGGCTCGCGTGGTGAACGGCGTCGTCCAATCCCTTCACGCGCGCTGAACGGAATGCAGGCCGCGACACTCGCGGCGCTCGGGGACGCGCCGCATTTCCTGCTCATCTGCGCGAGCGGCGCGCGGCACGTCCGGCTCGGGATGCGGGCCCGCGGCAAACCAGCTCACGCGGCGGGCGGCCTTCGTGCTGCTGTCGCTCGGGCCCAACGCGGGCGCGGCACCCGCGCGCCGGCAGCGACGAGGCGCGCAACCATCGACGGCGACCCGTCTTCGTGTACCACGAGCCGTCGGCACGCCCGGGAACGCACGCCTTCGACGACGTGTCCAATGGGTGCCGATCCACCTTCTCGCGACCGCATGCTCGCGGCGGGCCGCCTGCCCTGAGGACCGCTGATAATGCAACGGGTCGCCAGTCCCGAAAGGACTGCCCATGAACCAGCGCGACGCGAAATTCCCGATTCCCGACGTCCAGTCGAGCCCCGACACGCGCCGGCTCGCCATCGACCGCGTCGGCGTGAAGTCCATCCGCCATCCGGCGAAGATCCAGGAGCGCAGCGGCGGGACGCAGAACACGGTCGCCCACTTCAACATGTACGTGGGCCTGCCGCACCACTTCAAGGGCACGCACATGTCGCGCTTCGTCGCGATCCTCAATGCCCACGAGCGCGAGATCTCGCCCGACACGTTCCGGCTGATGCTGCGCGAGATGGTGAAGAAGCTCGAGGCCGCAGAGCGGCCACATCGAGATGACGTTCCCGTACTTCGTCTCGAAGAAGGCGCCGGTGTCCGGGGTGGAGAGCCTCATGGACTACGAGGTCACCTTCGTCGGCGAGATCGTCGACGGCCAGCGAGACGCTTCACGCTCAAGGTGCTGGTGCCGGTGACGAGCCTGTGCCCCTGCTCGAAGGAGATCTCCGAGCGCGGCGCGCACAACCAGCGCTCGCACGTGACCATCGCCGCGCGCATCAACGCCGTTCGTGTGGATCGAGGACCTCATCGACGTGGCGGAGAACGAGGCCTCGTGCGAGCTCTACGGGCCTGCTCAAGCGCCCCGACGAGAAGTTCGTCACCGAGAACGCCTACGACAATCCCGAAGTTCGTCGAGGACATGGTGCGCGACATCGCCGCGAGGCTGAACGCGCGACAAGCGCATCGACGCGCTACGTGGTGGAAAGCGAGAACTTCGAGTCCATCCACAACCACTCGGCCTACGCGATGATCGCGAAGGGGATGTGAGGCGCTAGTAGCGCTTGGTGAGCGTGAGGCTCGCGCCGTCGCGGCGCATCTCCATGCGGTTGAGGAAGCTCATGCCCGAGCAGCGGCACGCCGAGCCCGGCGCTCACGCGACCACGCCGTCGACGTTGTAGCAGCGGTGACGTCGCCCACCTGGCACGCTATCGAGCATCACGCGACACGACGGCACGCGGCGCCCGTCGGCGGTGATCGCATAGCCCGGGCTGCCCTTGCTGGTAGTCGATTCCCAGGCGCGTCGCTTCGGAGGCCGGAATCGAGACCACCGTGGTCGCGCCCGTGTCGACGAGGAAGCGCATGTGCGACGCCGTTCACCATCGCCGTCGGTGATGAAGTGCCCGCGCGAATCCGGCGGGCAGCGTGACGCTCTGCGCGCCGGTCGGTGCGGCTCGCGCGTCTGGTAGTCCTGCCCCATCTCGAGCGTCTGGCGCTTGCCGTCGATCTCGAGCACCGCGTCGGCTTCGCGTGGTCGAGATGAGCGTCACGCCCTCGGGGGTGGCCACTCCCGCCGAGAGCGTGCGCGGCGGCCCGCGGTTGATGCTGACGACGGCCTTGCCCGGAAAGAGGCCGATCACGTTCACGTCGGTGGCGTGCGCGACGCCGGCCAGCAGGCCGCCGCGAGGACGAAGGATGGGAGTGCGCATCGATGGGCGCCGATAAAGCCGGTCGCGATCCTGCGCTTCTCGCGCACCGAGGGACCAGGTCATTTTGCCACATTCCTCGACGCGAACCGGCTGCCGTGGAGGCTCGTGAAGCTCGACGAGGGCGACCCGGTTCCGGCCTCGAGCGCGGACCTTCGCGGGGCTCGGCTTCATGGGCGGCCCGATGAGCGCCAACGACGAGCTGCCGTGGACCCAGCCCGTGCTGGCGCTCATGCGCGACGCGGCGCGCCGGCGCGTGCCGATGATCGGCCATTGCCTGGGCGGCCAGCTGCTGTCGCGCGCCCTGGGCGGGCGCGTCATCGCGCAATCCCGTGAAGGAGATCGGCTGGGGTCCGGTGCGCGTCGAGCGACACGCCGCTCGCGCGCGAATGGTTCGGCGAGCGGGCCGCGCGAGTTCGACAGCTTCCAGTGGCACGGGACACCTTCACGCATGCCCGACCGGGCGCCGAGCGCATCCTGTCGGGCGCAGCATTGCGCGAACCAGGCGTACGTCGCCGACGGGTTGCACCTCGGCATGCAGTGCCACGTGGAGATGACGCCGGAGATGATCGCGAGCTGGATCGAGAGCGGCGCCCGCGAGCTCGACGAGAGCCGCGCCAGCCCGGCGGTGCAATCGGCCGCGCGCATCGCCGAGGAGGCTTCCCGGCGCCTGCCTGCGCTCGGCGCGATCGCCGACCGCCTTTACGCGCGCTGGCTGCGCAACCTGGCGCCCTAGTCGCGGAAGTTCTGGTAGGAGAGCGGCACTTCCGTCACGCCCTGGCGCACCAGCGCGATCGCCTCCTGCAGCGCGTCCTTCTTGGCGCCGGAGACACGCACCACGTCGCCCTGGATCGAGGCGGTCACCTTGAGCTTCGCGTCCTTGAGCATCTTCACGATGCGCTTGGCGAGCTCGATCTCGACGCCGTTCTTCACGGTCATCTTCTGCTTCGCCTTGTCGCCGCCGATCTTCTCCGGATCGGAGAGCTCGAGGAAGCGCGCGTCGACGCCGCGCTTGGCGAACTTGGCCATCAGCACGTCGCGCACCTGGCCCAGCTTGAAGTCGTCGTCGGCATACACCGTGATCTCGCGCTCCTTTTCCTGGAGCTCGAGGCGCGCGTCGGAGCCCTTGAAGTCGTAGCGGTTGGCGACTTCCTTGTTGGCCTGTTCCACCGCGTTCTTGACTTCCACGGCGTTGGCTTCGCAAACGATGTCGAACGATGGCATGGTGCCTCCCGTTACTTGCGCCCGCGCCGGGCGGCGATCCTCATGCGCAGGGCGTTGAGCTTGATGAAGCCCTGCGCGTCGGCCTGGTCGTACGCGCCCTGGTCCTCGTCGAACGTGGCGATCTTCGTGTCGAAGAGCGAGTCCCTCGACTTGCGCCCGGTCACCAGCACCGTGCCCTTGTAGAGCTTCACGCGCACCCTCCCGTTCACGTGCTCCTGGGACGCGTCGATGAGCGTCTGCAGCAGGCGCCGCTCGGGGCTGAACCAGTAGCCGTTGTAGACCATGCGGGCGTAGCGCGGCATGAGGTCGTCCTTCAGCGCGACCACCTCGCGGTCCAGGGTGAGCGACTCGATCGCGCGGTGCGCCTTGAGCAGGATCGTGCCGCCCGGGGTCTCGTAGCAGCCGCGCGACTTCATGCCGACATAGCGGTTCTCGACCAGGTCCAGGCGCCCCACGCCGTGGCGGCCGCCGAGCCGGTTCAGGCGCGCGAGCACCTGCGCCGGCGTCATCTTCGCGCCGTCGATCGCGACCACGTCGCCGCGCCGGTATTCGAGCTCCACGTATTCGGGCTTGCCGGGCGCCTTCTCGGGCGACACCGTGATGCGCCACATCGATTCCTCGGGCTCGAAATCGGGGTCCTCGAGGATGCCGCCCTCGTAGGAGATGTGCAGCAGGTTCGCATCCATCGAGTACGGCGCGCCCCCGCCCTTCTTCTTCTTGAAATCGACCGGGATGCGATGCTTCTCGGCGTAGGCGAGCAGCGTGTCGCGCGAGGTGAGGTCCCATTCGCGCCACGGCGCGATGATCCGCACCTCGGGCATCAGCGCGTAGGCCCCCAGCTCGAAGCGCACCTGGTCGTTGCCCTTGCCGGTGGCGCCGTGGGAGATCGCATCGGCGCCCGTCTTGCGCGCGATCTTCACCAGCTGCTGGGCGATGAGCGGGCGCGCAATCGAGGTGCCGAGCAGGTATTCACCCTCGTAGACCGCGTTGGCCCGGAACATGGGGAACACGAAGTCGCGCACGAATTCCTCGCGCAGGTCCTCGACGAAGATCTGCTTCACTCCCATGCGCTTCGCCTTGCGCCGCGCGGGCTCGAGCTCCTCGCCCTGGCCGATGTCGGCGGTGAAGGTGATGACCTCGCAGCCGTAGGTGTCCTGCAGCCACTTGAGGATCACCGAGGTGTCCAGCCCGCCGGAGTAGGCGAGCACCACCCTGGTCCACGCTCTTGCTGCTCTTGCCCTTGTGCTTGCTCATGTGTCGATCTTCCCCAGCAGCAGGTATTCCATCAGTGCCTTCTGCACGTGAAGGCGGTTCTCGGCCTCGTCCCACACGACGCTCGCCGGGCCCTCGAGGACATCGCCGGTCACCTCCTCGCCGCGGTGCGCGGGAAGGCAGTGCATGAAGAGCGCGTCGGGACGGGCCGCCTGCATCAGCGCGGCGTCCACCGTAAAGCCTTCGAAGGCCGCGAGGCGTGCGTCGGCTTCGGCCTCGAAGCCCATGCTGGTCCACACGTCCGTGGTCACCAGGTCGGCGCCCGGCGACGGCCTGCGCGGGCTGCGCGAACACCTCGAGGTTGCGCCGGTCGACCCCCGCGGCGCGCGCGCGCTGCACGCCGTAGCCGGGGGGCGAGCAGACGTTGAGCTTGAAGTCGAAGATCTCCGCGGCCTGGATCCAGGTGTTGCACATGTTGTTGGCGTCGCCGATCCACGCGACCGACGACCCGGCGATCGCGCCGCGGTGCTCGAGGAAGGTGTAGACGTCGGCGAGCACCTGGCACGGGTGGTAGTCGTTGGTGAGGCCGTTCACCACCGGCACGCGCGACTGGGCCGCGAAGCGCTCGATGATCGAGTGCTCGAAGGTGCGGATCATGACGATGTCCACCATGCGCGAGACCACGCGCGCCACGTCCTCGATGGGCTCGCCGCGCCCGAGCTGGGTCTCGCCCATGTTGAGCACGATCGAGGAGCCGCCCAGCTGGTGGATGCCCGCCTCGAACGAAACCCGCGTGCGCGTCGAGCTCTTCTCGAACACCATCGCCAGCATGCGGTCGACGAGCGGCTGGTAGGCCACGTAATTCTTGAAGCGGTCCTTGATGACGCGCGTGCGGCGGAAGATGTGCTCGAGCTCGGCGCGATCCAGGTCCTTCAGCTGCAGGAAGTGCTTCACGCGGCGACGGCGGCCGCGGGGGCTTCCGCGAGGAACGACTTCACGAGCGGGGCGAGGATCGCGACCAGCTGCCGCGCCTCGGGCTCGCGGATCACGAGCGGCGGCAGCAGGCGCACCACCTTGTCCGCGGTGACGTTGATCACCAGCCCCGCATCGAGGGCGCGGCGCACGAGCTCGCCGCAGGGGCGCGCGAGCTCCACGCCCAGCATGAGGCCGCGGCCGCGGACCTCCACCACGCCCGGCACGCCCGCGAGCTCGCGCTCGAGCCCGCCCTTGATCACCTCGCCCATGCGCCGGGCGTTGTCGAGCAGGCCGTCGCGCTCGATCACGTCCAGCGTGGTAAGCGCGGCCACCGATACCAGCGGGCCGCCGCCGAACGTGGTGCCGTGATTGCCGGGCTTGAACACTTTCGCGGCGGCCCCGCGCGCGAGGCATGCCCCGATGGGCACGCCGGAGCCGAGCCCCTTGGCGAGCGACATCACGTCGGGCGCGATCCCCGCCCACTGGTGCGCGAACCACTTGCCGGTGCGCCCGATGCCGCTCTGCACCTCGTCGACCATGAGCAGCCATCCGCGCCGGTCGCACAGCTCGCGCAGCTTGCGCAGGTAGTCGGGATCCGCGACGTGGATGCCGCCCTCGCCTTGCAGCACCTCGAGCAGCACGGCGACGATCGACGGGTTGTCGGCGATGCGCTCGATGGCGGCCAGGTCGTTGTACGGCACG
Source organism: uncultured beta proteobacterium (assembly GCA_963758215.1). Lineage (GTDB taxonomy): Bacteria > Pseudomonadota > Gammaproteobacteria > Burkholderiales > Usitatibacteraceae > Usitatibacter. The sequence continues at coordinate 36,252 of CAVWUN010000009.1, forward strand.
CGCAGGAACCCGCCCATGAGGGGCTCGAATCCCGCCTGCGCCTTGCGCGAGCCGGTGGCCGAGAGCGTGGCGAGCGTGCGCCCGTGCCACGCCTTTTCCATCACCACGATGCTCGGGTTCTCGACGCCGCGCTGGTGCCCGTGCAGGCGCGCGAGCTTGATCGCCGCCTCGTTGGCCTCGGAGCCCGAATTGCAGAAGAACGCGTTCTCCATCCCGGCGAGCGCGCACACGCGCTCGGCGGCGCGCTCCTGCTCGGGCACGCGGAAGAGGTTGGACGTGTGGATGAGCTTTGCCGCCTGCTCGCACAGGGCGCGCACCAGCACGGGGTGCGCGTGCCCCAGCCCGCTGACCGCGATGCCCGCGAGCGCGTCGAGATAGCGCTTGCCCTCGGTGTCCCAGAGCCACACTCCCTCGCCGCGCGCGAACGCCACCGGCTGGGGAGCGTAGGTTTGCATCAGGTGCTCAGCGCTCATCGGTCGCCTCCGGAAACGAGAACGGCGGCCTGGAGCCGCCGTCGGCCATGGTCGGGAAGGCTTCTCAGGCGCGGGGGCCGCCGAGCGCCTTGATCTGCGCGGCCAGGCGGCTCTTGTGCCGCGCGGCCTTGTTCCTGTGGATGATGCGCTTGCCGGCCATCGTGTCGATGGTCGCCTGCTGCGCCACGAGCGCCGATTGCGCCGCGGACTGGTCGCCCGTCGCGATCGCCTTCTGGACCTTCTTGATCGCGCTGCGCAGCGAGGTGCGCAGGCTCATGTTGGCCGAGCGCTGCTTGACGGATTTCTTGGCGCGCTTGGCAGCCTGCTTGGTGTTGGCCATGGTGTCACTTCCTGGGTCAGGGATCCGAAACGAAGCCTGATATCATACACCGCTTGTCCATACAAAACAAAGCCCTAGATCGCGCGCCGCGCAGCCCGCGCCGGGGCCGGCCGCGATGAACCTGCTGCGCGCTGCCGCCTCCGTGAGCGGCATGACGCTGCTGTCGCGCATCATCGGATTCGTACGTGACACGCTGATTGCGGTGATGTTCGGCGCCGGGATCGCCACCGACGCGTTCTTCGTGGCGTTCCGCATTCCGAACCTGCTGCGCCGCCTGTTCGCGGAGGGCGCATTCTCGCAGGCGTTCGTGCCGGTGCTGGGCGAGTACCGCGCCCGCTCGGGCGACGCGGCCACGCACGAGCTGGCCGGCAAGGTGCTGGGCGTGCTTTCCGTCGCGCTCTTCGTGACGACCCTGGCGGGCATCGTGGCTGCCCCGCTCGTGGTCTACGCCACCGCCTCCGGGTTCAGCGCCGATCCCGACAAGTTCGCCCTCACGGTGGCGATGCTGCGCATCTGCTTCCCGTACATCTTCTTCATCTCGCTGGTGTCCTTCGCCTCGGGCCTGCTCAATACCTACGGATCCTTCAAGGCGCCGGCATTCACGCCGGTGCTCCTCAACGTTTCGTTCATCGGCTTCGCCGTGTTCGCCGCGCCGCACCTCGCGCGGCCCGTGGTGGCGCTCGCGTGGGGGGTTTTCTTCGGGGGGATCGCGCAGCTCGCCTTCCAGGTCCCCTTCCTGCGGCGCATCGGCATGCTCGCACGTCCCCGCTGGTGCCCCGGGGACCCGGGCGTGCGGCGCATCCTCAAGCTCATGGCGCCCGCCGCGCTGGGCGTATCGGTGGCGCAGCTGAGCCTGGTCATCAACACCCAGATCGCGTCCCACCTCGGCGACGGGCCCGTGTCCTGGCTCTACTATGCCGACCGGCTGATGGAGTTTCCCTCCGCCATGCTGGGCGTGGCGCTCGGCACCGTGCTGCTGCCCTCGCTCGTGCGCCACCACGCCTCGCGCGACCATGAGGCGTATTCGCGCCTGCTGGACTGGGGATTGCGCGTGACGCTCATGCTCGCGCTGCCCGCCGCCGTGGCGCTGGCGCTGCTGGCGCTGCCGATCATCTCGACCCTGTTCTGGCACGGCGACCACTTCACGCGCCACGACGTGATCATGACGCGCCACGCGCTGATCGCCTACGCGGCCGGCCTCGCGGGGATCATCCTGGTGAAGGTGCTGGCGCCCGGCTTCTACGCGAAGCAGAACATCCGCACTCCGGTGAAGGTCGCCCTAGCCACGCTCGTCGTGACGCAGGCGCTGAACGCCGCCTGCGTGCCCGCGCTGGGCCACGCGGGCCTGGCCCTCGCCATCTCGCTGGGCGCGTGCTTCAACGCGGGCTGGCTGTGGGTGCTGATGCGCCGCTCCGGCGACTATCGGCCCGAACCGGGCTGGGCGGCCTTCCTGCTCAAGCTCGTGGTCGCGCTGTACATGATGGGCGGGGCGATCTGGTACTCGATGGGCACCGAGGCATCGTGGTTCGAGCTCGCGGCCACGCCGCGCGCGATCAAGCTCGCGCTGGTGATCGCGGCCGGCGCCGTGGCCTACTTCGCGTCGCTCTTCATCATGGGGATGCGGCTGCGCGACTTCGCGCGGCACGAATAGCGATGCGCATCCTGCGGCACGCTGTCCCGGCGGGCGTGGAAACGGCCATCGCCATCGGCAGCTTCGACGGCGTGCATCGCGGCCACCAGGCGATCCTCGAGAGCGTGGCGCGCGCGGCGCGCGAACGCGCCCTGGCGAGCGCGGTGCTTACGTTCGAGCCGCTGCCGCGCGAGCTCTTCACGCCCGCCCAGGCCCCGGCGCGGCTCACCACCCTTCCCGAGCGCCTTGCCGCGATGGCACGCTGCGGCCTGGACCTCGCCTTCGTGCAGCGCTTCGATCGTGCGTTCGCGCGCCTGGACGCGGACGCCTTCGCCGCGCGGCTGCGCAGCCGCTACGGAGCGCGCTGGGTGATGGTGGGGGAGGATTTCCGCTATGGGGCGGACCGGGCCGGGGACGCCGCGCGGCTCGCCCAGGCCGGGCGCACGCTGGGCTTCGAGGTGCACACCCTGCCCGCGATCGCCGAGGAGGGCGAACGCATCTCGAGCACGCGCGTGCGCGAGGCCCTCGCGCGCGGCGAGCTCGATGCCGCGGCGCGGATGCTCGGGCGCCCCTATGCAATCTGCGGGCGCGTCGTGCACGGCGCCAAGCGCGGCCGCCAGCTCGGGTTTCCCACCGCCAACGTGCGCCTCGGCCGGCCGCGCGCGCCGATGCACGGCATCTTTGCGGTAAGATGCCATGGTGCAGCAACTCGCGGACTCGAGGGAGTGGCGAGCCTCGGAATCAACCCGGCCGTGCACGACGGCGGCCCGGCGAGCCTCGAAGCATTCCTGTTCGATTTCTCCGGCGACCTCTACGGACGGCGCCTCTCGATCGAGTTCCTGAAGAAGCTGCGCGACGAGGCTGCGTTCGCCTCGCTCGACGAGCTGTCCGCCCAGATCGGGCGCGACTGCGAAGCCGCGCGGGCGTATTTCCGCAGCACCGGAACGCGATGAGATCCTGCCGATGCCGAACGATACGAAGATCGACTACAAGCGCACGCTGAACCTGCCGGAGACGCCGTTTCCGATGCGCGGCGACCTCGCAAAGCGCGAGCCCGGCTGGATCCGGGGCTGGCAGGAGACGAAGCTCTACGAGCGCCTGCGCGAGCGCTGCCGCGGCCGCCCGCGCTACGTGCTGCACGACGGCCCGCCGTACGCCAACGGCGACATCCACATGGGACACGCGGTCAACAAGATCCTCAAGGACCTGGTGGTGAAGTCGAAGACCATGGCGGGCTACGACGCGGCCTACACGCCCGGGTTGGGATTGCCACGGCCTGCCGATCGAGCACCAGATCGAGAAGAAGTACGGCCGCGGGCTCGACCCCAACGAGGCGCGCCGGCTGTGCCGGGAGTACGCCGCGGAGCAGATCGGGCGCCAGATGGCCGACTTCCAGCGCCTGGGCGTGCTGGGCGACTGGGAGCATCCGTACCGCACGATGGACTTCGCCACCGAGGCTGCGGAAATCCGCGCGCTCGGGCGCATCCGCGACAGTGGCCTGCTCTATCGCGGGCTCAAGCCCGTCAACTGGTGCATCGAGTGCGGCTCCGCGCTCGCCGAGGCGGAAGTCGAATACGAGGACAAGACCTCGATCGCGGTCGACGTGGCGTTCGCATCGGCGGACTGCGCGGCGCTGGCGCGCGCGTTCGAGGCCGAGCAGTCGAACGTGCGCATGTTCGCGGCGATCTGGACCACCACGCCCTGGACGCTGCCCGGCAACCAGGCGATCGCCGCGCATCCCGAATTCATCTACGAGCTGGTCGCCACCGAGCGCGGCGCGCTGATCCTCGCCGCCGAGCTGCGCGATGCGTGCCTCGCGCGCTATGGCCTCACCGCCAAGCGCGTCCTGGGCCGCGCCGCCGGCGCCGCGCTCGAAGGCCTGCGCTTTCGCCATCCGTTCGAGGACCGCGACGTGCCGCTGGTGCTGGGAGACTACGTCACGCTCGAGGCCGGCACGGGGCTCGTGCACACGGCGCCGGCCCACGGCGCGGACGACTTCGAGACCGGCACGCGCTACCGCCTGCCGCTCGACCAGCCGGTCGACGACGACGGCCGCTACAAGGCCGCGGTGCCGCACTTCGCGGGCCTGGGCGTGCGCGAGGCGGAGCAGCCGATCCTCGCGCTCCTCGAGCGCAACGCGGCGCTGCTGCACCAGGAGAAGGTGCGGCACAGCTATCCGCATTGCTGGCGCCACAAGACGCCGATCATCTTCCGCGCGACGACCCAATGGTTCATCGGCATGGACACGCCTTCGCGCGCCGATGCCGCCGGCCGCGAAGGGCGCACGCTGCGCGAGCTGGCAACACAGGCGATCGGCGCGACGACGTTCTACCCTGCCTGGGGACGGTCGCGCCTCGCGGCGATGATCGCCAACCGCCCCGACTGGACGCTTTCGCGCCAGCGCTACTGGGGCGTGCCGCTCCCATTCTTCCTCGACCGCGCCACCGGGGAACTGCACCCGGAAACGGCCGCGCTCGTCGAGCAGGCCGCGCAGATGGTCGAGCGCGGGGGCATCGAGGCCTGGTTCGCCGCGCGCTGCGAGGACTTCGGCGTCGATCCCGCGCGCTACCGCAAGCTCACCGACACGGTGGACGTGTGGTTCGATTCCGGCACGACGCACTTCACGGTGCTGCGCGGCCTGGCCGACTCCCGCTGGCCGGCCGACATGTACCTCGAGGGCAGCGACCAGCACCGCGGCTGGTTCCAGTCGAGCCTGCTCACGGGCTGCGCGATGGACGGGCGCGCGCCCTACGATGCGCTCCTCACCCACGGCTTCACGGTCGACGGCCAGGGCCGCAAGATGTCCAAGAGCCTGGGCAACGTGATCGCGCCGCAGAAGGTGAACGACACGCTGGGCGCGGAGGTGATCCGCCTGTGGGTCGCGTCCACCGACTACTCGGGCGAGCTGTCGATCTCCGACGAGATCCTGAAGCGCGTGGTGGAGGGCTACCGGCGCATGCGCAACACGCTGCGCTTCCTGCTCGCCAACACCGCCGATCTCGATCCCGCGCGCGACCTCCTGGATCCTGCGCAGTGGCTCGAGATCGACCGCTATGCGCTCGCCATGACGCGCGAGATGGCCGCCGCGTGCGTGGCCGACTACGAGCGCTTCGAGTTCCACCTGGTCGCGCAGCGCCTGCAGAACTTCTGCTCCGAGGACCTGGGCGGATTCTGGCTCGACATCCTGAAGGACCGCCTGTACACGGCGGGGAAAGCGTCGCGCGCGCGCCGCTCGGCGCAGTCCGCGCTGCACCACGTGACGCAGATGACGCTGCGGCTGATGGCGCCGATCCTCTCGTTCACCGCCGAGGAGGCGTGGGCGGTGCTGCACCCGGGCGCGCAGGACAGCGTCTTCTTCCACACCTGGAACGACGTGCTGCCGCCCCAGGAAGGCGAGGCGGCGCTGCTCGCGCGGTGGAAGCGCCTGCGCGAGATCCGCGGCGCCGTCACCCGGCGCCTGGAGGAGAGCCGTGCGGGCGGGGACATCGGCTCGTCGCTGCAGGCCGAGGTCACGCTCGAGGCGGGCGGGGCGGACCTCGCGCTGCTGCGCTCGCTCGCCGACGACCTGCGCTTCGTGCTCATCACCTCGCAGGCGCGCCTGCGCGATTCGGGCGGCGAGGGCATCGCATCGATCGAGGTCGTGCCCAGCACGCACGCCAAATGCGAGCGCTGCTGGCACTACCGCGCGGACGTCGGCCGCGAGGCGCGCCATCCGACGCTGTGCGCGCGCTGCGTGTCCAACCTGGAAGGCCCCGGCGAGGCGCGCGAGCATGCCTGAGCGCGCACGCCCCTGGGCTCGCTGGCTGCTCGTGAGCCTCGCGGTGATCGCCGCGGACCGCGCGACGAAGGCGTGGATCGGCGCGGCGTTCCTGCCCGGCGAGTCGCTGGTCCTCACGCCGTTCCTCAAGCTCGTGCTCACCTACAACACCGGCGCGGCGTTCAGCTTCCTCGCCGACGCCGGCGGGTGGCAGCGCTGGTTCTTCACCGCGATCACCATCGTGGTCTCGGCGGCGCTCGTCGTCGCGCTGCGCCGCCAGCACGCCAACCCGGTGCTGGCGCTCGCCCTGGCCCTGGTGCTGGGCGGCGCGCTCGGCAACCTCTACGATCGCGTGGCCCTCGGCCAGGTCGTGGACTTCGTGCTCGTGCACGCGGGCCGCCACGCGTTTCCCGCCTTCAACGTCGCCGACTCCGCCATCACGGTGGGGGTTGCGATGCTCATCTGGGACGGCATCAGGCCGGACGGCGCGCGCACGACGCGACCGGCGCACGAGGAGAAGCCATGATGGACGAGCAGGCGACGAAGATGGGCGGCGATGCCGAGATCGTGCTCGCCAAGCCGCGCGGCTTCTGCGCCGGCGTGGACCGCGCGATCGCGATCGTGGAGCGCGCGCTCGAGCGGCACGGCGCGCCGATCTACGTGCGCCACGAGATCGTGCATAACCGGTTCGTGGTCGAGGACCTGCGCGCCAAGGGCGCGATCTTCGTGGACGAGCTGGAGCAGGTCCCTGCGGGCGCGACGGTGATCTTCTCCGCCCACGGCGTCTCGCTCGAGGTGCGCCGCGAGGCCGAGGCGCGCGGACTCAGGGTGTTCGACGCCACCTGCCCCCTGGTCACCAAGGTGCACGTGGAGGTCGCGCGCATGCGCGAGCAGGGCCGCGAGGTGGTCATGATCGGCCACGAAGGCCACCCGGAAGCCGAAGGCACCCTGGGCCAGTCCGATTCCGGCATGTACCTGGTGGAAAGCGAGCGCGACGTGGCCACACTGCAGGTGCGCGACCCGCAGCGCCTCGCCTACGTGACCCAGACCACGCTCTCGATCGACGATTGCGCACGGGTCGTGGCCGCCCTGAAGGCGCGCTTCCCCGCGATCGTCGGCCCGAAGAAGGACGACATCTGCTACGCCACGCAGAACCGCCAGGACGCGGTCAAGTTCATGACGCCGCAGTGCGACGTGGTGATCGTCGTGGGCTCTCCGTCGAGCTCCAACTCCAACCGGCTGCGCGAGGTGGCGCGCAACCTCGGCCGCGAAGCCTACCTGGTGGACAGCGCCGAGGAGCTCAAGGCCGAATGGCTCGTGGGCAAGAGGCGCGTGGGGCTCACCGCGGGCGCTTCGGCCCCGGAAGTGCTGGTCCACGAAGTGATCCTGCGCCTGCAGTCGCTGGGCGTGCGCCGCGTGCACGAGCTCGAAGGCATCGAGGAGCACGTCACCTTCCCGCTTCCCAGGGGCATCGACGCCGCGGCGGGCTAGGGACCGCGGTTGAGCTCCGGCAGCGGCGCCTCGAAGCGCACCTCGACCTTCTTCACGCTCTTCACCGCGCGGCCCCAGCGGCGCGCCGGCTCGAAGCGCGCCTGCTCGAAGGCGTGCACCGCGCTGGCGCGAAACGCCGCCGGCACGGTCGCCTCGAGCACGTCGACCCGGTCCACGCGTCCCTGCGCGTCGACGTACACGTCCATGCGCAGCGTGCCGAAGTAGTCGATGCCCGCGCGGCCCGGCGGGAAGACGAGCCCCACGTCGCGCAGCGGGTAGGCGACGCGATCGACTTCCTCCGCCGTGAAGTAGCGCCACGGCGCCCACAGCCATGCATAAGCCGCCGCGAGGGCGAAGGCGAGCGCGGCGAGCGCCAGCGCGGCGTTCCAAAGGAATCTCGCGGCGGAACCCGATGCAGCGGACGTCGGGAGACGAATCATCACGAAAAAAAGCGCCCGGCGGTCGGCCGGGCGCTCGAGGCGTTGCGGTTGATCAGTTGAGCAGCTCGCGCCACATCACGCGCTTGCCGATCGCGCCCACCAGCGGATTGCTCGGGTTGCCGAACATCGGGTGCTGGTCGTCGGACGTGGTCACCGTGGTCACCACCTTGCCGTCCGGCAGGCGATAGGTGTTGAGGCCCACGCTGATGGAGTTGCCGACCCGCGAGCCGGCCACCGCTCCGGTCGAGGTGCTCACGAACTGGCCCGTGGTGTAGTCGAAGAAGTACAGGAAGCTCGAGCCGCCCACCGTGCAGACGCTGTTCTGCGGGATGTTGGTCGCGACGGCGAGCACGCCCAGCTGCAGCTTGGGATCGATGTTCACGCGCTCGCCCGGAGTGGTGTTCCCCGGGTTGAAGTCGATGTACCAGCCGCACTTCGAGGCGAGGTCCACAGGCAGCGTCGAGGTGGAACGCGTGTTCACGTCGATGACCGTCAGCGACTGCTGTACCAGCGGGCAGGTCGTTTCCGTGCGCGCGTTGCCGATGCCGGTCGCAGCGAGCTGGTCGACGATCGCGTAGAGCGACTGCTGGTTCGTGTCGTTCACGTCCGAGGGACCCAGGTAACGGCCCGTTCCCACGTAGACCACCGGCTTGTTGGCCACGACGCCCAGCTCGGGCGAGGTCGTGACCGGCTGCAGGTAGGTCCCGACCTGGAAGAGGGCGAGCTGCGTGGCTTCCTTGCCCGACGGCGGGATGATGTCGTTGATGTCGAAGCGCCACAGGTTGCCCAGCATGTCGCCGCCGTAGATGCGCTGGATCGTGTTGTCGTTCAGGCCGTTGTTCACCCATGCCGCGATCTTGCCCAGGCCCGAGGGCGTCGTCGCGGTGCCCACGCCCGTGCTCACGGTGAACTGCAGCACCCCGCTATAGGCATTGAGCACGTAACAGGCGCCCCACGCCGTCGGCGCTGGTGTTGCCGGTGACCGGCGTGTTGTTGTAGCCCGACGTGAAGGCCACCACCCAGGTCCCGTTCGTGAGCTTGCCGACGACCGGGTTGCCGTAGCTGTAGCCCGAGGTTGGCGTTGCTGTACTCCCAGAGGACGGATGGCGTCAGCGGGATTGGTGATGTCGAGCGCGTAGTAGCCCTTGCCGCCGCCGTTCAGGCCGCCCACCAGGATCGTCTTCCAGGCCGAGCCGGTCCACACGTCGCTGACCACCGGCGAGCCGTCGACGAAGTACTGGTGGCTGTTCGGATAGTTGTCGTCGGCGAGCGCCTTGAGGTTCGGCAGCACGAAGGACGGCACGTAGGCCCACAGCTCGTTGCCGGTGGCGGAATCGAAGGCGTGCAGCATGCCGTCGTTGGCGGCGACGTAGACCGACGCCCTGGCGCGACAGGCCGGCCTTGAAGGCCGCATAGTTGTTCTCCGTGTAGTTGAACGGCGGCATCCTCACGTACACCGGCTTGCCGTCGATGATGTCACCCAGCACGTGGACGCGGATGCGATAGAGCTGGTTCGACGCGAGGTTGACGCCGCGCTCCTCGAAGCCGTACTGGCCACGCAGGTAGTTGATCACGGTATCGGGCGTGGCCGCCTCTGCTGCACCGGCGTCCAGCCGGCGGTCTGCGAGAGCGCGGGCGACGCCTGGCGTGAACCAGGCGACTTCTGCGCCGAGCTGAAGCTGCCCGGCACGAAGCTACACCTTCGTTCCGCCCAGGTACGTGAAGATGGTGCGCGTATCCGACCCGTGGCGGTACGGCAGCGTCGAGGTTGGCCTGCGCCGACCAGTTGGGCGTGGTGGAGATCGCACCCGTGACGAGGTCGATGGTGCGCGACTGCAGGTCGCCGTCCCACTCCTGTCGGTGGTGTAGCTCGCGACGAAGGCGAAGTTGTCGCCGGCCACCGGCTCCAGGTTCGACGTCGCCGCCGCGGCACCGGCCGCGAGCCTCGCCGAGACGCCGGCGAGCGCGGTGTTCAGGCCCGCCACGAGGAGGTCCGGGTTCTTCGCGCTGAAATACTGGCCGTGGCCGTTCACCGCTGCGTGCCAGAGGTCGTCGATCGTGGTGAGCTTGTCGCCCACCGGCGTCGGCCAGTTCTTCGAGCCGCTCGCGATCGCGTTGAAGTCCGCCGACCCACCGGTGAGGTAGTCGGTGGTGTAGACGAGCTGGCCGTTGGTGCCGAGCCCCAGGGTGAAGAGTGTCGCGTGCTGCCAGGGCGCGCTGTCCAGCCCCGAGACCGGCACGTTGTCCTGGCAGACGTCCGCGCCCGAGACACCGGTGTTGCAGGTGCCGGTCGAGGGGCGCATGTCCGTGTTGTAGTAGTACCACGCGACGTCCGCAAGCGTGCCCGTGGAGCCCGAGAGGGCGCCGTCATACTGCGGGCGCGGCGCCGTCGCGAGGTTGTTGTCCTCGTTGGTGATCGACGTGGAGCCGTTCAACTGCACACCGCTGGGCGTGCCGCTGTTCCAGTAACCGTCGGTCGACAGCAGGATGAAGTTCTGCTGGCAGGAGTACTGATCGGGTCGGGGCCAATCTTGCCGGCGAGGTTTCGCCCAGCCGTCGACAGTGCCACCTTGAGCGGCGTGCCGCCGCCCGGCGTCTGCGCGCGTTGAACTTCGCGGGACTCAGGAGGTCGTCTTCCGGTGCCCGTGTTGAAGTCGGCGATCGGAAGGTAGTCCGGAAGCGAGCTGCTGCCGGGTGTCGCGTAGATCGTCATGAAGCCGACCCGGTAGTTGTTGCCGATGCTCACGAACGCGCGACCGAGGCCCGACTTCATCATCAGGATGCGGACACGGTAGTACGTGAACCAGTTGGCGAAGTTCGTGCGCTCGTCCGTGCCGCCCGGGCCCGAAGTGGTGCCCACCAGGACCTTGGTGAACGGGCGTGAAGGCCGCGATCGTGGTCGTCATCGACCCCGATTTGGTGACCACCGGCGTGTAGCCGACGGCCGAGGCCGGGCCGATGATGGTGACCGTGCTGCCGGAAGACGAGGCGCTGAAGCCGTTCAGCGAGATCTTCGCCGCGACGTTGGACGCCTCGGTGCTCGTGTTGCTCGAGGAGCTCGACGTGCCGCTCATGATCTGCACGCCGTTCACCTTGATGCTGCTGAAACTCGTGCTCGAGTTGCCGCTCAGCTTGATGGTCGAGGTCGGACCGCTGTCGGGCGGCAGGCTGCACTCGGTGTAGAACTGGTTCGTCGTGTTCAGGAAGTTGATTGCCTGGGTTCCCGTGTACAGGTAGTAGTAGGCGGGCTGCGCGGGGTCGGTGCCGGCGCCGTTGCTGCTGGTGTTGTCGTAGGCGTAGAAGCTGGTGCACAGGTTCACCGTTCCGCTGCCGGTGTTGTAGCCGTCCTTCCAGGCGCCCGGTGAACGTCGCGTTCGGATAGTCGGTGCCGTCGGCCTTCTTGGGCGGCACGTACTGGATGTTGGGGTTGTAGTAGATGCTGTTGCAGTGCGAGTTCTTGTAGCCCACGTTGTCGTAGAACGGCTGCGACTCGTCCGGCGCATGGCTCCACGCCATGGAGCCGGAGGTGTCGAGCACGAAGCTGATGTTGGGCTTCACGATGCTGCTCGCGCTGCTCGCGAGCGGCCTCTGCGACAGGTCGATGAGCGCTGCGGCGGCGGGGGAGCGCCGCTCGCAGCCCGGTGGCAAGTGCGATCGCCGCGACGAACAAACGCGCACGGGGCGACGGCGTGGAATTGATGTGGTTCATGAACATCTCCTTGGGGGCGCTCCTGATTCAGATCAGGATCACGGCCTGCACGTAGCTGACCGTGTTCTTGGCGCCATCCACCCGGACGGTGACGCGGTAGTAGACCTCGTTCTTGACGGCAAGTCCGTACGACGAGTAGTCGGGCGCGCTCTGCGTGCTGCCGAGGCCGGATTGCGGACGGCGTGACAGCTCTGCCCCGGCGCGTTGATGCTGCCCGGGATCGAGCACATGCGCTGGATGAGGTAGATAGACCGTGCTGCCGGTGCGTGTCGACGCGGTGCCGGCAGTCGAAGGCCGTCACCGGCTGGATGGGATCGGATCCGCCCCAGTTCACGCCGTCGGTGCCCGCCGTCGGTCATGTTGCCGGTGAGGTCGAGGTTGTCCTGGCGCGTGGAGTAGTAGCCCGCCGCCGGTTGTCGGCTGTCGAGCGAGTTGGGTTGGCGATGAGCCACGTGCGCGCCGCCTCGACGCCCGTAGTCCGCCGGAGGCGACCGCCGCCTCGCGAAAGCCGATGTTGCCCGCCACGAGGGTGCCCGAGTCGATCGAGCGCATCATGCCGATGCCCGCGAGCGTCATCGCCACGAGGACGATGAGCGCGATCAGCAGCACGACGCCGCGCTGGCGGCGTGCGCCGACGTGACCGGCGCTGCATGGTTCCTCGCTTTCGAAATCATCACGGCCTCCAGATCATGTTGCGCAGCGGCACGCTCGTCTGGAAGAGCTTGTAGCGGTAGCATTTCCAGTCCGCCGACACCGTGGACAGGTCGATCTGCGCGCCGGCGAGCGAGCCCGATGCCAGCGCGACATACGGCTGGTACCAGTCCAGCGTCTGGCCGCGGTCGGGGCGTGCGGCGTTCGGGGTCGTGTCGCAGTGGCCGGCCGGAGTGAAGGTTTCTCCTTCAGGCCGCTGCGCGAGGTGATCTCGATGGTCACCGCCAGGGTACGCGACTCGGCGGAGACGTTCTGCGAGGGCGCGCGGCTCCAGCGGTCGAGCACGCCGTCGCCCAGCGTGGTCGAGCCGGCCGGCGGCGAGCCCACGTAGTCCTGCCGTAGATGGCACGCATGCTCACGATGTCGTCCACCACCGACGTGAGTAGTTGGCCGCGTTGGCGCAGTTGGTGGTGATCCAGTCGCACATCGTGAGCGCTGCCGCCGCGGATGGCGTAGACCTGGACCTGCGGTGCGCCGCCGAGGTTGTAGAGCAGCCCGCCGTGGCGGAGACGAGCGCCGGGACGGCGAGTGCCGCTCGGGTCGACGATGCCGCCCGACCGGTTGTGGACGTCGCGGTCACGCGTGGCGCAGGCGGTGCGCTTGCGCGTCTTGTACGAGCCGGTCGCATGAACGAGGAAGGCGCCGCCCGTCGCAGCACCGCAAGCGCCGTTCGCATTCGGCACGGCGGTGAGCTCGTGCAGCGCACAGCTGATCGGCGCGCCCGGTTCCACGCCCACCACCAGGTCGCCGGCCATGAAGCCGTCCTTGTTGACCGAGACGTTGAAATTGCTCGCAGGGCCGCCGTCCGCCGGAACGCCGCGCCACGAAATTGTCGGAGTTGCCGTACGCGATCAGGATAACGTCGGAATTCGCGTCTCCGGCCGGGATGCCCGCCGGATTGATCTCGAAGGGCACCAGACGCATGCTGGTGCTCGTCCCGGTGGTGTTGTTCCAGACCGTCACCGAGGTGCAGCCCGCGGGCACGAGCGCGTTGAGGCCGTAGCCGGCCTGCGCGGATATCGCGCTGCAGCAGGTAGAGCGCAAGACCGCCGTTCACCTGCGCGTCGGTGCCGCTCGTGGCGGTGCGCTTGAAGCCTTCCGAGACGGCGAACATCTGCATGATCACGACGATGCCGATCACGCCGATCAGCAGGCCGATCATGATCTCCATCAGCGTGAAGCCGGCGAGTCGCAGGAGGGAAGCGCGGGGTTTCTGATTCATGTCGGTCAGCTTGCGTTGATGTTGGCCACTGCGAGGAAATTGTGCGTGACGATGTCTTCCGGCTGCTTCCAGCGCACGGTCACCGTCACCTGGCTGCCGGCGACCGCGATGGTGGCCGCGCCGGAGGGCAGCGTGGAGGCGACGAGCGTGTCCCAATCGGAGCGCCCGGCGTAACCCGCGGTCGCATAGCTCGACAGGTTCGCCTGGTCCACCCACATCTTCCCGATGATCTGGTTGGCGAGGTAGCTCGCGTCGGTGCGGTACTTCGCCTGGCTCACCTGGGCGATCGAGTCGGCCTGCAGCCCCATGAGGGCGATGATGCCGAGCGTGAAGATGAGGATCGCCACCAGGGCCTCGATCAGCATCACGCCCTGCTGTGACCTGGAAGATTGCGCGCGTTTCATGGCATTCCCTCTCATTCGCAGCCCTGGGGGTTGGTCGCTTTCGCGAGCTTCGGATCGCACATATACGTCTGGCCGCCCACCGTGATGACGATCTCGAGGCGGCGCTCGTCGGCCGACGACAACGTGGGATTGCGCACGTCCACGCGGGCGATGTTGATGGGCGCAGCGGGCGCGACGCGGCCGAAGGAATCGAAGGTCACCGCCGCCGGCAGTCCGTCACCCGCGTTCAGCACCACCGTGACGGGATCGGTCAACGTCGTCTCGATGCCGGCGCGCGCGTTGGGCGAGCCCTCGCTCGGGCCCTTGCTCGAGATGATCGCCGCGGTCGCCGAGCAGTCGTCGGCCGCAACGTCGTAGATGCAAACCCGCCAGGCGGTCGAGGCCGGGTCGGTGAGCTGGAAGGAAACCATCGTGTTGCGCTTGAGTGCCTCGATGCGCGCGGTCTGTAGGCCGTTGAAGATGGAGTCGGCGGCGCTGCGCAGCTGGTTGTTCTGGATCCAGGTCGTGGCCGACGGTGCGGCGAGCGCCATCAGCAGTCCGATGATCGCGATGCCGATCAGGACCTCGATGATGGTTATGCCGCGCTGCTTCAGCACAGCCCGCCCTTTCGCACGACCCAGCAGGTGTTCGGCGAAGCCGCGGTCCAGCCGGCGCTCGCGCCACTGCCGCTGAAAGCCGAGGTACGGGTGTTGTTCTGGTCGATCGGTGTAGGTGAATCCCACCATCGCGTTGGTGCCCGTGGCGGTCACCGTGTAGGTGGTCGCCGCGAGGTTCGAGCACGACAGGGTGAAGTTCTGCAGCGCCTGCAGCTGCACGTTGGTGGCGCCGGGCGCCGTGGGCGCGATGACGCAGCCGGTGGGATACGTCCGGTTGTCCTGGAAGTACTGTTCCATCTTGGTCCGCGCGTCGGCGAGGCCGCCCGCTGCTTCGACCACCCGGCCGCGCGTCACGTAGTCGCGGTAGTTCGGGATGGCGATGGCGGCGAGGATGGCGATGATCACGACCACGATCATCACTTCAATCAGGGTGAAACCTCGTTGCTGGCGGACCATGGGGGACCCCTTTCTGCGGTTACGCGGCAATCTACGGATGGAAGGTGGGCGGGACAAGCTCGCCCCGACGCGCGGCCATTCTAAGCCGATGGGCGGCTCCGCGCGGCCGATGGGCGGGGGGCCGTCCGGCCAGCGATTCAAGGGCTTGGCGCGTGCGGCGCCTTCCGGCGGGGCGGGCGAAGCCGGTATAATCGGCGGCCGTGCTGTTGTAGCTCAGCTGGTAGAGCAACTGATTCGTAATCAGTAGGTCGGTGGTTCGAATCCACTCAACAGCACCAGTTCCACAGGGGTCGCCGAACGGCTGCCTCAGTGCCGCGAGGCGCGCTCCCCGCCGGCGGCCGGCGGCTCCGAGCCGCCCAGCGCCAGGCAGAGCTGTGCGGTGTCCAGGTAGCGCTGTCCTTTCGCACGCACGTAGCCAAGTTGCGCCTGCTGGTAGAGGCGCTGGGCGTCGAGCACCTGCAGCACGCCCACATTGCCCTCCCGGTAGCTCGCCCGCGTGAGGTCGAGGTTGGCGCCGGCCGCGTCGCGCGCGTGCGACTGTGCGTCGAGCAGCTCGGCGTCATGGTCGAGGGCTTCCAGCGCGTCGGCAACCTGTCCGAACGCGACCAGCACGGCCTGCTCGTAGTTCGCGAGGCTCGCCCGCATCGCGTCGGCGGCGGCCCGGCGCTCCGCGCGCAGCGTGCCGCCATCGAGCAACGGGGCGACCAGCCCCCCCGCCATGCCCCAGACGTTGCCCGCCCGGTCGAAGAGGTGCCCCAGGTCCGCGGCCTGCTGCCCGGTCGACGCGGTGAGCTCGATGTGGGGATAGAGGTTCGCCTCGGCGACTCCGACCGCGGCCGTCGCGGCATGCAGCTGCGCCTCCGCGGCGAGGATGTCCGGGCGCCGGCGGGCGAGCTCCGAGGGCACGCTCACCGGCAGCGCCTGCGGCAGGGAGATGCGCGCCAGGTCGAGCTCGGGCAGGGCGGCATCCGCCGCGGGCTTGCCCAGCACGACGGCGAGCGCGTGGCGCGCGGCGGCGAGCTCCTGGCGAAGCGGCGGCTGCAGCGTCGCATCGCTCGCGAGCTGGCTTTGCGCGCTGATCACGTCCAGGCGCGAGACCGAACCCGCGTCAAGCGCTACCTGCACCAGCTTCAGGTTCTCGCGATCCTGCTCCAGGAGGCCTTCGATGGTGGCGACCTGCTCGCGCAGCGACGCGATCCGCAAGGACAGCAGCACCGCGTTGCCGGTCACGGCGAGGTAGGCCGCGTCGAGCTGCTGCTTGCGGTAGCTCGCGAGCGCGTATTGGCGCTCCACGGAACGCGCGCCGCCGCCGACGTAATCGAGCGCGTAGCTCACGGTGGGTCCCACCGCGAAATACGTGAAGGGCGGCGGCTTGGGCAACGGCCCGAGGAACTCGGCGCCGTACTTCTGCCGCCCGACGCCGGCCGTGATCCCGAGCTGCGGCTGCAGCGACCCGGCCTGCGCCACGGCGAGCTCCCGGGCCTGGGCGAGCGTCGCGTCCGCCGCGACCAGCGTGCGGTTGCCCGCCAGCGCGCGCTCGACCACGGCGTCGATCGCATCCGAGCGGAACAAGCGCCACCAGTCGCCGGCGAGCTCGACTCCCGGCAGCAGGCGCTGCGCCGATTCACCGTGGCTCGCCGCTGCCTCCATCGACAGTTGCCGCTGCGTGTAGCGCTGCTCGGAGGGGGGCTGCGGCCGGTGGAAGTCGGGGCCGGCCGCGCATCCGGCGAGGCCCGCCGCAGCGATTGCCCCGGCCAGCGCGGCACGAGGGCGAACGCGGCTCATTCGACCACCATCGGCCCGGAGGAGCGCCGGGCGCGCGCGCCGCGCAGCAGCACCACGAGCGGGATCGTGCACAGGGTGAGCATCATCATCAGCTGGAAATCATCGTTGTAGGCGATCATCGCCGCCTGCTCGGTCACGACGTGGTTGAGCATCGCCAGTCCGCTCGTGGTCGAGAGGGCCGCGGACGGCAGCAGGTGCATGAAATCGCTGTACGGCGTGACCTGCTCGGCGAGCCGCGCGTGCATCGCCTGCGTGTTGCGCGTGAGCAGGGTCTCGACCACCGAGATGCCGATGCTGCTGCCGACGTTGCGCACCAGGCTGAACAGCGCCGTGCCCTCGTTCCTGAAGCGCGGCGACAACGTGGCGAAGGTCACCGCGGCGAGCGGCACGTAGACGAACCCGGTGCCCAGGCCCTGCGCGAGCCCGGACCAGACGACCGGCGCGGTGTCCATCTGCAGGTAGAAGCCGGTCATCTGCCAGAGCGAGGCGGCGGTGAGCCCGAGGCCCGCCGCGATGATGATCCGGGCATCGATCCGGCCCATGAGCCGGCCGACGATGAACATGGCCGCCAGGGTCCCCACGCCGCGCGGCGCCGTCACCAGCCCGGCGAGCACCACGGGATAGTTCAGCAGGTCCTGCAGCATCGAGGGCAGCAGCGCGAGCGTGGCGAACAGCACGACGCCCACGACGAATATGAAGACGTTGCCGGTGAGGAAATTGCGATCCTTGAACAGCGCGGGACTCACGAACGCCGGCCTGGTGGTGGTGAGCATGTGCACGACGAAGAGGTAGAGCGCGACCCCGGCGACGATCGCCTCGATGCGGATCTCGGTGGAGCTGAACCAGTCGCGCAGCTGGCCGCGGTCGAGCATCAGCTGGAAGGCGCCGATCGCCACGCTCAGCGCGGCGAAGCCGAAGAAGTCGAAGCGCGATTTGCGCAGTTGCGTCTCCGGCATGAACGTGAGGATGCCGAGGAAGGACAGGATCCCGAACGGCACGTTGATGTAGAAGACCCAGCGCCAGTTGTAGTTCTCCGTGAGCCAGCCGCCCAGCGCGGGGCCGAGGATCGGGCCGATGGTGACGCCCATCACCCAGATCGCCATCGCCTTGGCGTGCTGGGAGAGCGGGTTGATGTCGAGCAGCACGGCCTGTGACATCGGGATCAGCGCCGCGCCGGACAGGCCCTGGACGAGGCGCGCCGCGATGATTTCCGGCAGCGTATGCGCGAGCCCGCACAGCGCCGAGGAGACGGTGAACCCGACCACCGAGAACAGGAACACGCGCTTGCGTCCGACCTGCCCGGCCAGCCAGCCGGAGAGCGGCGTCATGATGGCGGCGGCGATGATGTACGAGGTGAGCACCCACGCCATCTGGTCCTGTGTCGCCGAGAGCGAGCCCTGGATGCGCGGCAGCGCCACGTTGGCGATGGTGTTGTCGAGCGCCTGCATGATCGAGGCGAGCATCACCGAAAGGGTGATCAGGCCTCGGTGCGGCGCCGGGGCGGGCTCCACGCCGTGGGCCGCGGTGTCGCTCATTGGGCCGCGGCGGCGGCCTCGCTCGCCTGCCCCGGACCGAAGAGGTGACGCCGGTAATGGGTGTCGACGGTGACATCCGCGCTCAACCCGGCGTGCAGCGGATAGGCCGGGTCGAGCCGATCCAGCTCCAGGCGCACCGGAAGCCGCTGGACGACCTTCACCCAGTTGCCGGTTGCGTTTTCGGGCGGCAGCACGGAGAACTGCGAGCCGGTTCCGGGGCTCACGCTCGCGACCCGGGCCTGGAAGGTCTTGCCGGGGAAGCTGTCGAGCTGCACGGTGGCCGACTGGCCCGGGCGCATGTGCGCGAGCTGGTCCTCCTTGAAATTGGCCTCGATCCAGACCTTGCGCGTCGACACCAGCGCAAACACGGGCGCGGACGCCTGGATGTACGTTCCTACCTGCAACCGATCGACGCGCGTGACCACCCCGTCGCCCGGCGCGCGCACGACGGCGTAGGAGAGCTCGAGCAGCGCGTGATCGAGCGCGGCCTGCGCTTGCTCCACCCCGGGGTGGCGATCCGGCGCGATGTTCGGGTCGCCCCCGAGGCTCGCGACGACGGCGCCGATCTGCTGCTGCGTGCCGCTCACGCGCGCGCGCGCGTCATCGAGGGCATGGAGCGCACGGTCCACCTGCTGCCGGGAGGAGATTCCCGAGGTGAGCAGCTTCTGCTGCCGGGCGTATTCGCGCTCCTGGTAGGCGAGCGCGTCGCGGGCGGCCTGGAGCTCGGCCAGCCGTTGCCGGTAATTTGCCTTGAGCGACGCGACTTGCAGCCGCGCGGCGGCAAGCTTCGCGCGGGCCTCTTCCGCGGCGATGCGCAGCGCCGCATCGTCGAGGCGAAACAGGACATCGCCCTTGCGCACCGCCTGGTTGTCGTGCACCGCGAGCTCCTGCACGCGCCCCGCGACATCCGAGCTGATCGCGACCTGCGCGGTGCGCACGTAGGCGTCGTCGGTGTCTTCGTAGCGCCCGCCGGAGAGATAGAAGTAGGCGCCCGCCGCCACGACCAGCGCGGGCCCCAGGACCATGAGCGCGATGCGGGTCGCCGCGCGCGTGCCGGGTGGTCCGGGTCGCGGCGCGTCGCCCGCGGGAGAATCGGCGCTCACCGCCGGGCCCGGGCTTTGCGGCCCGCGCGCGCGGCCTCGACCGGCCGGTCCTTGAGCGCGCAGAGGTTCGCGTGGACGCGCTCCAACACGTCGAGGAACGCCTCGCGCTCCTTCGCGCCGATCCCGGCGAATGCTTCCGCCCGGGTGGCGTCCGAAAGGCGCCAGATCTCGTCGAGGTACGGCTTGGCCCGGCTGGTGAGGTACAGGCAGCGCGCGCGCCGGTCGGCGGGATCGGGGCGGCGCTCGAGCAGCCCGTCGGCCTCCATGCGGTCGAGGATGCGCACCATGGTCATCGGCTCGACGTCGGCCAGCTCGGCGAGCTTCGCCTGGCTCACGCCCTCGTTCCTCTCGAGGCGCACCAGCGCCCGGCATTGCGGCAGCGTAAGGAAGATCTCGCGCGCGCGCTGCTCGAAGCGCAGCACGTAGCGGCGGCTGACGTCCTTCAGCACGAAGCCGAAATTGCGCAGTCGATCCATCGCGGTCGTAACGCCCTAGTTAATCACAGGCGTTACGATATCACGGGCGCCGGGCGCGCCGCTAGCCCAGCGCGGCCGCGCGCAGCAGCGCCTCTTCCCAGTCCTCGAGCCCCTCGCCGGTGACGATGCGCACCGACGGATACCACGGGCAATGGCCGTCGGGACCCGCGGCCCAGTACGGAAACGGCGGCCAGGCGCGCAGGTAGACGAGCGCGCTCGGGTGGCCGATCGCTCCCGCGAGGTGCGCCGTGGCGTTGCTCGCCATCACGGCGCGATCGCACGCGGCGATCGCCGCCGCTACACCCTCCAGGTCGTGCCACGCGTCGAGGCCCTCCAGGCGCGCCAGCACGCCCGGGTGCCGGGCCATGAATTGCGCGCGCTCGGCGTCGACGTCTCCGTGCTGGACGTCGAGCAGCCGGGCGCCGCTCGCCTGCGCGAACGCGGCGAAGGCTTCGAGGGGAATCGACTTGCGCTGCGCGAGCGAGCGGCGCGGCCCTTTCTGCAGGCTGCGCCACGAGATCGCGACCCACCGGCCCGGGCCCAGGCGCGCGCGCGCTTCGTCGACGCGTCGCGGATCGGGGCGCAACAGCGCGCGCGGCTGGCGCGCGAAGCTCGCGCGGTCCGCCCGGAACAGCATGGGGAGCGAGCCGATCGGCACCTGCGCGTCGCAGGAGGAAAACGCGGCGGCGGACTCGTCGCGCGTCACGAACTGGAATGCGGGCAGGCTGCGCCGGTACATGCCGGCCAGCCGCGGATCCACCTCGACCACCGCGCCGATGCCGAGCCGCTCGAGCTCGGGCAGCAGCGTCGAGTAAAGGACCTGGTCGCCGACGCCCTGCTCCGACCACACCGCCACGCGCCGCGCGCCGGCGAGCGTGGCCGCGGACAGCCGCGGCAACGCGATCGCGCGCGCCGCCGCCAGCGGCGGACGCGTGCCGAAGCGGCACTCGTAGCCGGCCCAGCCTGCGTCGTAGCGCTGCTCGCGCAGCGCCAGCTGGCCCAGCCCGTAGCGCGCATCCGGCGCGCCCGGACGCGCGGCGAGCGCCCGCTCGTAGAGCACGCGCGCTTCGCCGGGGCGCTCGCGGTCGAGCGCCGCGCTCGCCGCATTGACCAGCGCCTCCACGTTCTGCGGCTGCTGCGCGAGCGCGCGGGCGTACATCGCGCTCGCGCCCTCGAGGTCGCCGCGATCCTTGAGGGCGTTGCCCCAGTTCACCAGCGCCTCGGGAAAGCGTGGGCGCGCGGCGAGCGCCTCACCGTAGCGCGCGAGCGCCGCGTCGACGTCGCCCGCTGCGTGCAGTGCGAGCGCCAGGTTGTTGAGCACCTCGGGGTTGCCGGGATCGAGGGCGAGCGCGTGCTCGAACGCGCGCACCGCTTCCGCGCCGTCGCCGCGCTCGAGGAGCGCCCGCGCGAGGCTTGCGTGGTGGCCCGCCTTGCCGGGCTCGAGGGAGGCGGCGCGGCGCAGGGCCGCGATCGATTCGTCGGCGCGTCCCGCGCTGCGCAGCATCGTCCCGAGGTGCAGCCAGGCCGCGGCGAAGCCCGGCTCCCAGCGCACCGCGCGGGTGAGATCGGCGATGGCCTCGTCGGCGCGCCCCGCATCCGCGAGCAGCCGCGCACGATTGTTGAGGAACGCGGCGTCGCGCGGCGCGAGGGCGAGCGAGCGGTCGACCAGCGCGAGGCCCTCGGCGGCGTGCCCGGCCTGCGCCAGCGCACAGCCCAGGAAGTGCAGCGCCCGGGCGTCGTCGGGGTTGCGCGCGAGGATGGCGCGCCACGCCGCCTGCGCCTCGGCGAGGCGGCCGGCTGCGAGGAGCGCGAGCGCCTCGGCCTCAGGCGTCGAGGAGCTCATCGACGCGCGCCAGCGCCTTGTCCCAGCTGTCGAGCTCCACGCCGGTCACGATGCGCACCGACGGATACCAGAGCGAGCTCGCGTCGGGGCGCGGCGCCCAGTAATGGAACGGCGGGTTCGCTCCGAGGTACACCAGCAGCGTGCGCTTGCCGAGCGCCCCGGCGAAATGCGCCGTCACGTTGCTCGTGGTCACGACCGCATCGCAGCCTTCGATCGCGGCGAGCACCCCGTCGAGGTCGGCGAAAAGGTCGAGGTCTGCGTGGCGCTGCAACCGCCCGCCCGCGCGTGCGAATGCGGCGCGCTCCGCCGCCGTGTCGCCGTATTGCAGGTCCAGCAGGCAGAGCTCGTCGCGCCTGGAAAGCGCGATGAACGCCTCGAGCCCCGCGGACTTCTTGCGCTGCACGCGCCCGCGGTCCTTCGGCTGGAAGCTGCGCCACGAGATGCCGATCACCCGCGCGGCCGCGGGCAGGCGGGCGCGCAGCAGCGCGGCGCGCGGCGCATCGGCGGCCAGGAGCGCGCGCGGCTGGCGCGCGAAGCTCTCGAGCGTCGGGCGCAGCAGCAGCGGCAGGGATCCCACCGGGATGTGCCGCGTGCACCCGGAGAACGCGGCGTCCGCAGCCTCCGGTGCCGCCACGCTCCAGCCCGGGTGCGCGCGCGCGAACGCGGCAACCAGCCGACGGTCGACTTCGAGGACGAAGGACTCACCGCGCCCGGCCACCTCGTCCACCAGCGTCGAATACAGGATCTGGTCGCCGACGCCCTGCTCGCTCCAGATCGCCAGGCGCTGACCGCTCCCCCAGTCGTGCGCGCCGAACGCGGGAAACGGAAACGCCCGCGCCACGGACACGGGTGGCGCGGTGGCGAAGCGCAGCTCGTGCAGCCGCCACCCGGGGTCGAATTCGAAATGCGCGAGATGCGCGAGCGCGAGGTTGTAGCCCGCCCGTGCCAGGCGCGGGTTCGCGTGCATCGCGCGCCGGTAATATTCCATCGCCTCGCGCCCCCGGCCCTCCTCCTGCAGAAACAGGCCCATGTTGTTGAGCGCGTCGGCATGGTCCGGGCGGATCGCAAGCGCGCGCTCGTACTGCGCGCGGGCTTGCGCATCCCGGCCCTGCTCCTGGAGCAGCTGGCCGAGGTTGCTGTGGGCGTCGGCATCGTCGGGCGCCTGCGACAGCACGGCGCGATAGCACTCGGCGGCGGCGGCGTGCAGGCCTTGCGCGGCGAGCGCGTTGCCGAGGTTGTTGCGCGCCTCGTGCATCGCCGGCTGCGCGGCGAGCGCGCTGCGGTAGCACGCCACCGCGTCCGCGTAGCGGTGGCGCTCGTAGTACGCGATGCCGAGATTGTTCAGCACCGCCGGCGAGCCCGGCCGCAGGCGCTCCGCGCGTTCGAGCAGCGGGATCGCTTCGGCGTGGCGCCCGAGCTCGCGCAGCGCAGTACCCAGGTTCGCGAGCGCGTCCACGAGGCCCGGGTCGTGGCGCAGGGCCTCGCCGTAGTGCGCGAGCGCCTCGTCCATGCGGCCGCTCGCCTTGAGCGCATTGGCGAGATTGTTGTGGGCGGGAGCGAAGGACGGCTGGGCGCGCAGCGCCCCGCGGTAGGCTGCTATCGCCTCCTCGATGCGGCCGCCCTGCTGGAAGAGCAGCCCGAGGTTGTACTGCGCCTGCGGTTGCGCGGGCCCGAGCGCGATCGCGCGGCGGTAGGCGCGCTCGGCGGCCGGCGCCGCGCCGAGCGCGGCCAGCACGCTGCCCAGCAGGTTCCACGACGGCTGGTATTCGTCATGCATGCGCACCAGCTTCTCGAGCTCGGCGCGCGCCTCCTCGAGGCGGCGCAGCGCGAAGAGCGCCTGGGCGCGGTTGTGGCGGATGGAGGCCGACGCGGGCCGCAGCGCACGGGCGCGGTCGAGGGCCGCGAGCGCTTCGCCCGGGCGGCCCTGCGCGCCGCGCGCCGCGCCGAGCAGCTCGAGCGCCTCGACGGCATCCGGGTGCGCGGCGAGCAGCTCGCCGAGCGCGGTCTCGCACTCGGCCATGCGCCCGGCCCTGAAGAGGACGAGGGCCTGGTCGAACGCCGCGGCGCTCCAGCCTGCGTTGCCGGCCGGGCTCACCGCAGGAAGAGCCGGTAGGCGGGATTGCGCGACTCGTCGGCGTACTCGTAGCGCAGCTCGCGCAGGAAGCGGCGAAAGGCGCCGCGCTCGGCAGCGGGGACCTGCAGGCCGACCAGCACGCGCCCCACGTCGGCGCCGTGGTTGCGGTAGTGGAAGAGCGTGATGTTCCAGTCCGAGCCCATGTGCTCGAGGAAATTCATGAGCGCGCCGGGACGCTCGGGAAACTCGAACCGGTAGAGCATCTCGCCGGCGGCTTCGCGCGCGCGCCCGCCCACCAGGTGGCGCACGTGCAGCTTCGCCAGCTCGTTGTCCGAGAGGTTCACGGCCCGGAGCCCGCGGCGTTCGAGGTGCGCCGTGAGCCGCTGGGCCTCCTCGCGTCCCGAGACCGAGACGCCGAGGAAGACATGCGCCTCGCGTCCCGGCGCATAGCGGTAGTCGAACTCCGTGACGCTGCGCTTGCCGAGCAGGCCGCACAGCGCGCGGAAGCTTCCCGGCCGCTCCGGGATGGTCACTGCGAGCACCGCCTCGCGGTGCTCGCCCAGCTCGGCGCGCTCCGCCACGAAGCGCAGGCGGTCGAAGTTCATGTTCGCCCCGCAGGCGATCGCGACGTAGGTGCCGCCCTTGGCGCGCCGGCGCTCCAGCCAGCGCTTGGCGCCCGCGAGCGCGAGCGCCGCCCGCGGGCTCGACCACGGAGCGCGTGTCCTCGAACACGTCCTTGATCGCCGCGCAGATCTCGTCGGTGTCCACCAGCACCATGTCGTCCACGCAGCTCGCGGCACGAGGCGGAAGGTTTCCCGGCCGACCTGCCGCACCGCCACGCCGTCGGCGAACAGGTTCACGTGCGGCAGCGTCACGCGCCGCCCGGCCTTGAGCGACGCGTACATCGCGTTCGAGTCCACGGGCTGCACGCCGATCATCCTGGTCCTGGGCGCGATGCGCTTCACGTAGGCGGCGATGCCCGGCGATCAGCCCGCCGCCGCCGACCGGCACGAAGATGGCGTCGATCGGAGCCCGGGTGCTGGCGCAGGATCTCCAGCCCGATGGTGCCCTGGCCCGCGATCACCAGCGGATCGTCGTACGGATGCACGAAGGTCGAGGCGGCGCTGGGCGCGCGAGCGCCTTGGCGTGCTGCGCGGCCTCGTGGTAGCTGTCGCCGTGCAGCACGACCTTCGCGCCGCGCGCGGCGACCGCGGCCACCTTGATGCGCGGCGTGGTGACCGGCATCACGATGGTCGCCGCGACGCCCAGCCGCTGCGCGGCGAGCGCCACGCCCTGCGCGTGGTTGCCCGCCGAGGCGCAGATCACGCCGCGCGCGAGCTGCGCGGGCGCGAGGTGCGCCATCTTGTTGTAGGCGCCGCGCAGCTTGAACGAGAAGACCGGCTGCTTGTCCTCGCGCTTGAGCAGGACGTGGTTGCCCAGGCGCCGCGAGAGCGCGGGCGCCGGCTCGAGCGGGCTTTCGATCGCCACGTCGTACACCTTCGCGGTGAGGATCTTCTCGAGGTAGCCGTCGGTCTTCATTCGCGCACGCGTCGCAAGCCCGCAAGCATACCAAGAACGCCAGCCGGTACCCGGGCCGTGGGTTATGCTTGGCTGATGGACGCCAACGCGCAGAAGAAGGCCGCCGCCGAGGCCGCGCTCAAGCAGGTCGAGGACGACACGATGGTGGGCGTGGGCACCGGCTCGACGGTGAATTTCTTCATCGACGCGCTCGCCGCGTGCGCGCGCGCATCAAGAGGACGGTGGCGAGCTCGGAGGCGAGCGCGCAAGCGGCTGCGCGCGCTGCGCATCCCGGTGGTCGAGCTGAACGACACCGACGGTTGCGACCTCTACGTGGACGGCGCCGACGAGGTGACCGAGCACCTCGCGATGATCAAGGGCGGCGGCGCCGCGCTCACGCGCGAGAAGATCGTGGCCCCGGCGAGCCGGCAGCTTCGTCTGCATCGCCGACGCCGCGCAAGCTCGTGGCGGTCCTCGGCAAGTTCCCGCTGCCGGTGGAAGTGATCCCGATGGCGCGAAGCTACGTGGGCGCGCGAGCTCGTGAAGGTACGGGCGGCGGCATGCCGGAGCTGCGCGCGGCGTCACCACCGACAACGGCAACCTCATCCTCGACGTGCGCGGCCTCACGATCATGAAGCCCGTCGAGATGGAAGCCGCGATCAACGCGATCGCGGGCGTGGTCGAGAACGGCATCTTCGCGCGCCGCCCGGCCGACGTGCTGCTGCTGGGCACGCCCGACGGCGCCGTCGACGGACGACCGATGCGACGCGCGCCCGCGCTACTCCTTCGGCACGTAGCCCGTGGCCAGGTCGGCGCCCTCGCCGAAGAAGTGCTTGCGCATCTGCTCCTCGAGGTACTTCCTCGCGCGCACGTCGGCGAGGTTCAGCCGATTCTCGTTCACCAGCATCTTCTGGTGATCGAGCCAGCCCTTCCAGGCTTCCTTCGAGACACTCTCCCAGAGTTGCTTGCCGAGCTCGCCCGGATACGGCGGATAGTCGAGGCCCTCGGCCTCCTTCTTCAGCTTGATGCAGTTCACCATGCGTGCCATCAGATGTCCTTCACGAATACCTTGGATCGCGCGATCGTAGTTGTAGAGCGCCTGCTTCTGCTCCGGGAGCCACTCGGTGCCCGTCTCGGCGAAGCCGCGCTCGATGAACCAGTGCGTGGTGCTGCGTCGACAGCACGAAGAGCGACCTGAGCCCCATCGATCTTCGCGCGCGCCTCGGCGTAGGCGAGCAGCCTCTCGCCGCGCCCGCCGTCGCGATAGAACGGATTGACCGCCAGCGCGGCGAGCTCGGCGGTCCTTCCGGTCCGGAAACGGATAGAGCGCCGCGCAGCCCGAGGATGTTCCCCTCGGACTCGATCACGAAGAAGTGCTCGATCTCGCGCTCGAGCTGCGTCGCGGTCGCGCTTCGACGAGCACGCCCTGCTGCTCGAGGGGCTCGAGGATCTGCACGATGCCCGGGATGTCGGCCGCGCGTCGCGACGCGGATGTGCTCCGGGGATTCGGGCACCACCATCGTCCCGATGCCGTGGTGCGTGAAGAGCTCGATCAGCAGCGCGCCGTCCACGTGGCGGCTGATGAGGTGCGAGCGCTTCACGCCGTGGGCCACCGCCTTCGACCGCGCACGGCAGGTAGATCTGCACGTCCTCGGGCAGGTTGTTCGCCGGCGGCGAGCTCCGCCGGCCTGCTTCACCGTGAGCTCCGAGATGAGCTTGCCCTTCGCGTCGAGCGCGCCCGCGGTCTCGGTGAGGAAGATCAGCTTGTCGGCGCTGCAGCGCGATGGCCGTGGACGGTGGCCACGTCCTCCAGCGTGCAGTTGAAGACGTCGCCCGTGGGCGAAAAGCCGATCGGCGAGATCAGCACCACCTCGTCGTCCTCGAGGCGGCGCTGGATGCCCTCGGCGTCGATCTTGCGCACCTCGCCGGTGTGCTGGAAGTCCACGCCGTTCACCACGCCCACGGGCTTGGCCGTCACGAAGTTGCCCGACGACACGCGGATGTCCGCGCCCCACATGGGGCTGTTGGCGAGCTCCATCGACAGCAGCGCCTCCATCTCGACGCGCACGATGCCGTTGGCTTCCTTCACGCAGGCGAGCGCGCGGTCGTCGGTCACGCGGCGGTTGGCGACGTAGCGCGGCTGCCACGCCGTGCTCGCGCATCTGCTTCTCGATCTGCGGGCGCGTGCCGTGCACGAGCACCACGCGCACCTCGAGGCTCACGAGCACGTTGATGTCGTGCGTGAGCTGCTGGAACTCGCCGTCCTCGAGCACCTCGCCGCCGAAGGCGATCACGAACGTCGCCCCGCCCCACTTGTGGATGTAGGGCGTGGCGGTGCGAAACCATTTCACGAAGGCTTCGGTCTTGAGCTTCGGATTCTTCGGCATGGTCGCAATTCTATCCGCGGAAGTCGCCCCAGAGCGCGTGGATCGCGGCGAGCGCGGCGAGCGGCGCCGTCTCGGCGCGCAGCACCCGCGGCCCGAGCGCCACGCGGTTCGGCGCCCTGCGACGAGCGCCAGCTCCTGCTCGCGCTCCGACAGCCCGCCCTCCGGACCCGATCAGCAATTCGAGCGCGGCTCCGGGCCGGGGCTTGGGCGCGATGGGCGCGCGCGCCGGGCGTGAGCATCCAGCGCGGCAGCGTACGCGGGAACCGCGATCCAGCTCTGGAAACCCGAGCGTCGGCCGCACTTCGGGGATGCGGTTGCGGCCGCTCTGCTCGCACGCGGCGATCGCCACGCGGCGCCAGTGGGACTTCGCGGCGCGCGGCGCGCTCGCCCGAGAGGCGCACCACGCTGCGGTCGCAGACGATGCGGCTGGATCCACGCCGCGCCCGAGCTCCACGGCCTTCTGGATGATCCAGTCCATCTTGTCGGCCTCGGGAAGCCCCTGGACGAGCCCGAGCGCAAGCGCGCGGCTCCACGTCGACGTCGCGCCAGCGCGCCGACCTTCACGTCGACGCGGTCCTTGTCGATGCGCGTGATCGTCGCCTCGTATTCGCCGCCGCGGCCGTCGAACACGACGATGGAGTCGCCCGACCTTCAGGCGCAGCGCCTTCGCGACGTGCTGCGCGGCTTCGGCGAAAGCGAGAACTGGGCGCCCGGGTCCGAGGCGCAGGTCGCAGTGAATGCGGGGAAACGGCATGGGCGCGGGTGTCCAGGCCGATGCTAGCATAGGGAAGTGGACATCACCGTTCGCTTCGCCGCGCGCGCGATCGAGGCCGTGCGTGCAGTCGCGGCCGAGGAGGTCCTGCCGCGCTACCGCAGCGTCGTGGCGATCCGCAAGGACGACGGCAGCCTGGTGACCGAGGCCGACCTCGCCGCGCAGCGCGCCCTCGTGCGCCGCTTGCGCGCCCTCGAGGACATCCCGGTGCTCTCCGAGGAGATGCCGGCGCCCGAGCAGCATGCGATCTACGAGCGCGGCGGGCGCTACTGGTGCGTCGATCCGCTCGACGGCACCGCCAACTTCAGTGCCGGGATCCCGTTCTTCGCGGTGTCGGTGGCGCTGATGGACGCCGGGCGCCCGCTCTTCGGCGCGGTGTACGACCCGATCGCCGACGACGCGTTCTTCGCGGTGCGCGGCGCAGGGGCGTGGCTCAACCACCGGCCGCTCGAGGTCCCCGCGGGCGGGCCGCGCCTCGCCGACGCCGTGGCGGAGGTGAGCCTGCGGCGCGAGGCCGGGCGGCTGCGCGGCGCGCTCAAGCATCATCGCCCTTTCGCACGCCGCCTCACCAGCGGTTCGTCGGCGCTCTCGTGGTGCCACCTCGCCGCCGCGCGCACCGACGTCCTGCTGCACTCGGGGCAGAAAATGTGGGACTACGCAGCGGGCGCCCTGGTGCTCGAGGAAGCACGCGGCTTCGCGGCGACCCTCGAGCACGACGATTTCTGGGCCGCGCCCCCGTGGAGCCGGTCGGTAGTCGCGGCGCGCACCGCCGCGCTGCTCGCGGAATGGCGCGCCTGGGTGCGCGCGCAGCTCGCCGCCTAGAAGCTCATGCACGCGGCATCGAGCAGCCCGACCGCGAGCGAGAGCGTGCCAAGGAAGAAGCCCTGCGCGCCGCTGGCCGGCCGGGATGTCCGCGTGAGCCGACGGGATCATCAGCTTCACCGCCACGAACGCGGCGAGCTGCACGACGAGCGCGATCAGCGCCCCAGACCGCCATGTCGACGAGGCTCACGCTGTGCTGCACCGCCGAGGCGAGCGGCACGACGAATCCGAGCATCGCGCCCGAGAGGCTGAACGAGGCCGCCATGTTGCCCTCGCGGATCAGCTGCGATCTCGCGATAGGGCGTGATGCGGATGTAGATCGCGATGAACAGCCCGAGCAGCGCGATCGAGACGGCGAGGTAGACGAGGAAATCGTCGAAGCCGGCGAACGATTCGAACAGTTGCCTCATGGCGCGATCCTTTCCTTGGAATCACGGTGAAATAGTGCGGCACGAAGCGGCTCGAATTCTTCGTGATCGGCGTAGTCGTCCTCGCGGATGCCGATGCCCGCGGGCTCCTCGCCGACGATCCACGAGCCGATCACGGTGTAGTTGCCGTCGAAGCGCGGCAGCTCATGGTACGCCTGCCAGATGAAGCCTTCCTCGCCGTAGTCGCCGGGCGCTTCGACGATGGCGCCGCCCGCGGTGATCGAGACGTTGGCGCCTTCGCGCGAGTACAGCGGCTTCTTCACGTAGTCCGTCGCGAAGCGGCCCGGCTCGAAGCTCGCCGCGAGCAGGTTGGGATGGTCCGGGGAACATCTCCCACAGCACCGGCAGGATCGCCTTGTTCGACAGCAGCATCTTCCACGGCGGCTCGATCACGCGCAAGGCGTGCCCTGCGACGAGGTGCGCCCCGAACTCCTCGCGCACCATCCACTCCCAGGGATAGAGCTTGAAGAGCGCGCTCGATGGGCCGCTCCTCCAGGTCCACGAAGCGCTTGCCGTCCCAGCCGATGTCGCCGATGTCGATGGCGCGCGCGTCCAGGCCGGCCTGCATGCGCGGTGTCGCGCAGGTAGTCGAGGTTGCCGCGGTCTTCGCGCGAATCGCGTGTCGCCGGTGAAGTACACGCGCGCCGTCCGCGGGCAGCTGCGCGCAGCATCTGCCTTCCAGCGCTCGATGAGCTTCTCGTGGAGCGAGTTGAACTGGTCGGCGTGCGGAAAGACGTCCTGCAGCCAGTACCACTGCACGACGCTCGCCTCGAGCAGCGCGGTGGGCGTGTCGGCGTTGTACTCGAGCATGCTGCGGCTCGCCCGGTGCCGTCCCACGACGAGGTCGAAGCGCCCGAAGAGCGACTCTGTCGTCCGCCTTCCAGGAGCGCTCGATCGAGCCGTGGAACGCCTCGGGGATCGCGAAGCGCGCGAAGTCGCCGCGCTCGATCACCCGTCCCGCCGCCTCGAGTGCAGCGCTCCTGGAGCTCCGCGGTGGCCGCCTCGAGGGTGTCGATCTCGGCCGCCGTGAAGCGGTAGCAGGCGCGCTCGTCCCAGTAGACGCCGCCATCGATGCTGTGGAAGTAGAAGCCCAGCTCCTCGACCCTGGCCGGCCAGTCGGTGCGCGGGATGCGCTCCTCGCGTTGCATCGCGCGCGCCTAGCCTCCCGAACGCCCGGAAGACGCCGAAGCCGCCCCGGGTCGTGCGGGAGGACGTGCTGCCGATCGCGCGCGCGCCGTGCGCGCTGCTGTCCCCAGTCGCAAGCCGCCCGTCGAGTACCGGTAGTACGGGCCGTAGAAGAATCCGTGCGCGCGGTGGCGTTCGTCGGTCGAAGCGTGCAATCCTCGGGACGGTTGCCCCAGTCGGCGAGGCAGTCCTCGCGCGAGGCGTAGACGTCGCGTCGCTCTCGTCCTGGCGCCCGCACCCCGCGAGGGCCGCCACGCCCACCAGCACCAGCGTTACGCGGCTCGAGGATCGGCGCAGCTTCTTGAGCATCTTGCGCTCCCGCGGGCGCGGCGCGGCTTCAGGCCGCCAGCTCGCGAATGTAGTTGGGAAGTGCGAATACGGCCTGATGCATGTCGCCGTTGTAGTACTGCAGGTCGCCGAGGCCGCGCTCGGCGATCACTCGCTCGACCTCCTCGGGCGCCAGCGCGCGCGGGTCGAGCACATCGGAGGCGCACGCGAAGCCCCAGATCGAGCCGTAGATGCGGGATGTGCACGAAGTAGGGCGTCACGTCGCGGAACACCTCGCGCAGGTTGCGCGAGCGTCGCGCGCACGCGCTCCGGATGCGAGAACGGGCGAGCCGATGTGCAGCGTGAGCGCGCCGTTCGGGGCTCATCGCGCGCTTGGCGAGCGCGAAGGTCGCCGGCGAGTAGAGCTCCACCGACGGGCCGACGGGGTCCGTGAGGTCCATCGACGACGAGGTCGTAGCGGACGCTCGTCGCGCGCAGGTAGGCGAGGCCGTCGCCCACGGTGACCTTGAAGCGCGGATCGTCGAAGGCGCCGCGGTGCACCTTGGCGAACTGCGCGCGCGCCACCTCGATCACGACCGGATCGAGCTCGGCCATGTGCACGAGCTTCGAGCGTCGGGATGCTTGAGCAGCTCCTCGGAGGAGCCGCCGTCGCCGCCGCCGATCACGAGCGCGCGTGCGCGGCGCCGGGGTGCGCCACCGCCGCCGGGTGCACGAGGTTCTCGTGGTAGAAGAACTCGTCGCGCTCGGACGTCATGTTGTAGCCGTCGAGGCGGAAGATGCGGCCCAGGTCGGGCGTGTCGTAGACCTCGAGCAGCTGGAACGGCGTCTGGCGGCGCTCGACGAGCGTGCCGTCGAAGTAGACGCCGCTCGCCGCGTTCAGGCGTTCGAAGATTTTGCCGGACACCGCGCGCAGCTGGCCGCGTCAGCCGTTGGCCACGCGTCTCTTGACGGGAAGGTCCTGCCGCGCATCACGCGCTCGACGATGCACGTCGCCGGGCTTGAGGGCCTTCACGAGGGTCTCGTAGACCGCCTCGGCCTTGCCGGTGTTGTCGGACGTGAAGTTGCAGACGTAGACGTCGAGCGTGGCCGCGTCGCGCTCCGGCCAGGTGTGGATCGCCAGGTGGGACTCGGCGAGCACGACCGCGCCGGTGGCGCCGCCGTCCTGGGCGCCGTCGAGGCCGTCGAACTGGTAGAAGTGGTCCCCGAGGACCGTCAGGCCCACCGTCGCGGCAGGCATTGACGCACAGGTCGCGCAGCTTGCGGGACGAAACCAGCAGCTCGCCCTTCTGGCAGTTGTAGAGGTCGGCAATGATGTGCAGTCCCTTCACTTCGATACCCCCTTCCAAGCAAAGAGTCCGCAGTGGAGGGACTGCGCGCGCGACCTCGGGCGTTCCGCCGCCGGCGGGACGCCCTTAAACCCAGGGCGGCGGGTGCAGTCCTTCTTGCAGAGGTTTACCCAAGCGAAAAATATCGCGTGAAAAAGTGCGCAAGTATAATCGCATAATCCCTGCTTCGTAAGCGTTTTCGCGCGTTTTCGCACCAAATCCCGCCGGTTTTCCCGATGCCCGACACGCCCCACACGCCGCATCTTCCGCCGACCTCGTCAACGCCATCCGCGCACTCGCGATGGACGCCGTCCAGAAGGCCAACTCCGGGCATCCCGGCATGCCGATGGGCATGGCCGAGATCGCCGAGGTGCTGTGGCGGCGCTTCCTGCGCCACAACCCGAGCAATCCCGCACTGGCCGGACCGCGACCGCTTCGTGCTGTCCAACGGCCACGGCTCGATGCTGCAGTACGCGCTGCTGCACCTCACGCGGCTACGACCTGCCGATCGAGGAGCTGCGCGCGCTTCCGCCAGCTGCACTCGAAGACGCCCGGGCATCCCGAAGTGGGCGTGACGCCCGGCGTGGAGACCACCACCGGACCGCTCGGCCAGGGGCTCGCCAACGCCGTGGGCTTCGCGCTCGCCGAGCGGCTGCTCGCCGCGGAGTTCAACCGGCCCGGCCACACGATCGTCGATCACCACACCTACGTGTTCGTCGGGCGACGGCTGCATGATGGAAGGCATCTCCCACGAGGCGTGTTCGCTCGCCGGCACGCTGGGCCTCGGCAAGCTGATCGCGCTCTACGACGACAACGGAATCTCGATCGACGGCAAGGTGCGCGGGCTGGTTCCGCGACGACACGCCGATGCGCTTCGCGGCGTACGGCTGGAACGTGATCCCCAACGTCGACGGCCACGACGTCGCGCGCGATCGAACGCCGCGATCGCGGAAGCGCGCGCGAACACCGGCGAAGCCCACGCTCATCTGCTGCAAGACCGTCATCGGCAAGGGCGCGCCCACGCAAGCGCCGGGCACGGCGAAGGCGCACGGCGCGGCGCTGGGCGAAGCCGAGGTCGCCGCCACCCGCGCGGCGCTCGGCTGGAACTATCCGCCGTTCGAGATTCCCGACGGCCGTCTACCGCGCATGGGACGCGCACGGCGAACGGCGCCGCGCTCGAGGGCGAGTGGAACGCGCGCTTCGCGGCCTACGAGCGCGGCGCATCCCGAGGCTCGCGGCGCGAATTCGCGCCGGCGCATGGCGGGCAAGCTTCCCGACGGCTGGCAGGCCCGCGTGCAGGCGATGCTCGCCGAGGGCGGTCGAGAAGGCCGAGTCGGTCGCCACGCGCAAGGCTTCGCAGCTCGCGCTCGAGGCGCTCGCGCCCGCACCTCCCGGAGCTGCTCGGCGGCTCGGCGGACCTCACCGGCTCCAACCTCACCAACTGGTCGGGCTCGAAGACGGTGACCGCGAGCCGAGCCGGCAACTACGTCTACTACGGCGTGCGCGAGTTCGGCATGGCCGCCATCGGCAACGGCCTCGCCCTGCACGGCGGCTTCATTCCCTACTCCGGCACCTTCCTCACGTTCTCCGACTACTCGCGCAACGCCCTGCGCATGGCCGCGCTCATGAAGGCGCGCAACATCTTCGTCTTCACCCACGATTCGATCGGCCTGGGCGAGGACGGTCCCACGCACCAGGCGGTCGAGCACGCCTGGAGCCTGCGGCTCATCCCGAACCTGGACGTCTGGCGCCCGTGCGACACGGTCGAGACCGCGGTCGCCTGGGCGATGGCGCTCGAGCGGCGCGACGGGCCCAGCGTCGCTCGCGCTCTCGCGCCAGAACGTCGACGTTCGTGAAGCGCACGGCCGCGAGCAGATCGCGGCGATCCGGCGCGGCGGCTACGTGCTGTCGGATGCCGCGGGCGCCCGGGCGGCGATCATCGCCACGGGCTCCGAGGTGTCGATCGCGCTCGCCGCGCAGAAGACGCTCGCCGAGGCAGGCATCGCGGTGCGCGTGGTCTCGATGCCGTGCACCAGCCTCTTCGACCGCCAGGATGCCGCGTGGCGCGACTCGGTGCTGCCGCGCGACGCTGCCGCGCGTGGCGATCGAGGCGGGCGTCACGGACTCCTGGCGCAAGTACGTCGGCCTCGACGGCGCGGTGGTCGGCATCGATCGCTTCGGCGAGTCGGCGCCCGCCGCGCGAGGTCTACAAGTTCCTCGGCATCGACGCGGCGCATCTCGTGGCCGCGGTGCGGCGCGTTGTCTGATGTCGCCGCGGACCTCGACGGTGCGCGCCGCGCGCGCCGCCGGATGCCGAGGCCGTGGCGCACGTGCACCGCGAGAGCTGGCGCACGACTACGCGGGAATCCTG
The DNA here is from genome assembly GCA_963758215.1 of uncultured beta proteobacterium. Classification (GTDB taxonomy): domain Bacteria; phylum Pseudomonadota; class Gammaproteobacteria; order Burkholderiales; family Usitatibacteraceae; genus Usitatibacter. The sequence continues at coordinate 71,393 of CAVWUN010000009.1, forward strand.
CCGCTCGACGCTGATCGCGAGCCACGCCGGCACGAGCGAGCGATCGCCTGGAAATGGCGCCATCGCCGCGCCCGCGCCCCGAGCCGCGACCTGGGTCGCCGCCCGCGCTCGGCGCGCTCGTGGGCTTCGCTTCGTGCGGCGCGGCGCGCCACGGACTGCGAGGGCCTCGACGCGGAGATCTACGCGCTCTACGTGCTGCAGGCCGAGCAGCGCCGCGGCGTCGGGCGCGAGCTGGTGCGCGCCTGCGCGCGGCATTTCGTGCGCCACGGCCGTTTCGGCTTCTACCTCTGGGTGCTGAAGGCCAATCGCGCGCGCATGTTCTACGGTGCCCTCGGCGGGCGAGGAAGATCGGCGCAGAAGACCGAGCGCCTCGGGCTGCACGACTTCGCCGAGGTCGCGTACGGCTGGCACGACCTGACTGGTCTTGATCGCCGACGCAGGAATAGGCCGGGCCGCTCGCCGCGTTGCGGCTAAAATAATCGGTCGTTCCCGCAGTTCCTCCATCCGAGAGCCCACTCCCATGACCGTCCGCGTCGCCATCAACGGTTACGGCCGCATCGGCCGCAACATCCTGCGTTCCCACTACGAGAGCGGCAAGTCACACGACCTCGCGATCGTCGCGATCAACGACCTCGGCCCGCGCCGAGACCAACGCGCACCTCACGCGCTACGACACCACCCACGGCAAGTTCCCGGGCAAGGTGGAAGTCGACGGCGACCACATGGTCGTGGACGGCGACCGCATCAAGGTCTTCGCGCAGCGCGACCCCGCCCAGATGCCGTGGAAGGAGCCTGGGCGTGGACGTGGTGCTCGAGATGCACCGGCTTCTTCACCACGAAGGAGAAGGCTTCGGCGCACCTGCAGGGCGGCGCGAAGAAGGTGATCATCTCCGCGCCGGGCGGCAAGGACGTGGACGCGACCGTCGTCTACGGCGTGAACCACAAGACGCTCAAGGCCTCGCACACGGTCATCTCGAACGCCTCGTGCACGACCAACTGCCTGGCCCCGCTGGTCAAGCCGCTGCACGAGGCGATCGGCGTGGTGCACGGACTCATGACGACGGTGCACTCCTACACCAACGACCAGGTGCTCACCGACGTCTTCCACGAGGACCTGCGCCGCGCGCGCTCGGCCACGCATGTCGATGATCCCCACCAAGACCGGCGCGGCGGCCGCGGTGGGCCTGGTGCTGCCGGAGCTGAACGGCAAGCTCGATGGCTACGCGATCCGCGTGCCCACCATCAACGTCTCGCTCGTGGACCTGTCGTTCATCGCCGCGCGCGACACCACGGTCGACGAGGTGAACGCGATCATGAAGAAGGCGCGCGGAGGCCGGCCGACGCTCGCGGGCATCCTCGGCTACAACACGGCGCCCCTGGTGTCGGTCGACTTCAACCACGACCCGCGCTCGTCGATCTTCGACGCGACGCTCACCAAGGTGTCCGGGCGGCTGGTGAAGGTGTCGAGCTGGTACGACAACGAGTGGGGCTTCTCGAACCGCATGCTCGACGTGACGATGGCGTGGATGGCGGCAAAGTAGTGACCGCCACCGCAATCCTGCGCATGGCCGACCTCGACCTGGCCGGCAAGCGCGTCTTCATCCGCGCCGACCTCAACGTGCCGCAGGACGACGCCGGCCGCATCACCGACGACACCCGCATCCGCGCCTCGGTGCCGGCATCGCAGCATGGCGCTCGGCAGCCGGCGCGGCGGTGATGGTCACCTCGCACCTGGGCCGCCCGACCGAAGGCGAGTTCAGCCCGCCGATTCGCTCGCGCCCGTCGCCAAGCGCCTCGGCGAGCTGCTCGGCCGCGACGTGCCGCTGGTGCGCGACTGGGTCGACGGCGTCGACGTCGACGCCGGCGCAGCTCGTGCTGCTCGAGAACTGCCGCTTCAACAAGGGCGAGAAGAAGAACGACCCGGCGCTCGCGCGGAAGATGGCGGCGCTGTGCGACGTCTTCGTCAACGACGCGTTCGGCACCGCGCATCGCGCCGAGGCCACGACCCACGGCATCGCCGAAGTTCGCGACGCGTCGCCTGCGCCGGCCCGCTGCTCGCGGCCGAGATCGACGCGATCCGCAGCGCGCTCGCCGAGCCCGAAGCGCCCGCTGGTGGCGATCGTCGCCGGCCGCAAGGTCTCCACCAAGCTCACGATCCTGCAAAGCCTGGCGGACAAGGTCGACCGGCTGATCGTCGGCGGCGGCATCGCCAACACCTTCCTGCTCGCCGCGGGGCTGCCGATCGGCAAGAGCCTGGCCGAGCCGGACCTGGTCGGCGAGGCGCAAGCGATGATCGAGGCGATGATGCGGCGCGCGGCGCCGCGGTGCCGATCCCGACCGACGTCGTCACGGCAAGGACGTTCGCCGCCGACGCGACCGCCGACGGTGAAGCGCGCCGCCGACGTGGCCGACGACGACCTGATCCTCGACATCGGCCCCGCAGACCGCCGCGCGACTCGCCGGCGATGCTGCAGCGGCCGGCACCATCGTCTGGAACGGGCCGGTCGGCGTGTTCGAGTTCGACGCGTTCGCGCACGGCACCGAGACCATCGCGCGCGCCATCGCCGCGTCGCCGGCGTTCCGCATCGCCGGCGGCGGCGACACGCTGGCGGCGATCGCCAAGTACGGCATCGACCGAGCGACATCGGCTACATCTCGACCGGCGGCGGCGCCTTCCTCGAATTGCTCGAAGGCAAGACGCTGCCGGCGGTCGAGATCCTCGAGCGCGCGCTGGCGCAGCACGGACCCTGCCTGATGGACGCAACGGCCTGCGCGCCACCAAGATCGTCGCCACCCTCGGCCCGGCGTCGAGCGACGCCCGAGGTGCTCGAGCGCATGTTCCGCGCCGGCGTCGACGTGGTGCGGCTCAACTTCTCGCACGGCACGGCGCAGGACCACATCGAGCGCGCCGACGCTGGTGCGCGAGACCTGCCGACGAAGGTCGGCACGCGAGGTCGGCATCATGGCCGACCTGCAGGGCCCGAAGATCCGCGTCGGCAAGTTCGAGGACGGCAAGATGATGCTCGACGCCCGGCGAGCAAGTTCGTGCTCGACGCCGCCTGCACGAGCTGGGCGACGAGCGACCGCGTCGGCCTCGACTACAAGGAGCTGCCGCGCGACGTGCGGCCGGGCGACATGCTGCTGCTCAACGACGGGCTGCATCGTGCTCGACGTCGACGACGGTGCGACGGCGCGCGAAGTCCACACCGTCGGTGCGCCATCGGCGGCGAGCTGTCGAACAACAAGGGCATCAACAGGCCAGGGCGGCGGCCTCACCGCGCCGGCGCTGACCGCCAAGGACATGGACGACATCCGCACCGCCGATGAGCTTCCAGTGCGACTACCTCGCGGTGTCGCTTCCCGAAGAGCGGCACCGACATGTAGATGGCGCGCCAGCTCGCAGCGCGCCGGCCGAGCGGGCCACAAGCCGCAGCTGATCGCCAAGATCGAGCGCACCGAGGCGATCCCCGCGCTCGAGGACGATCCTGAACGCCTGCGACGGCATCATGGTGGCGCGCGGCGACCTCGCGGTCGAGGTCGGCAACGCGGCGGTGCCGGCGCTGCAGAAGCGCATGATCCGCATGGCGCGCGAGCTGAACAAGCTCACCATCACCGCGACGCAGATGATGGAGTCGATGATCGTCAAGCCCGGTGCCGACGCGCGCCGAGGTGAGCGACGTCGCCAACGCCGTGCTCGACGGCACCGACGCCGTGATGCTGTCGCGCCGAGACGGCCGCCGGCCAGTATCCCGGTCGAGACGGTCGAGACGATGGCCCGCATCTGCGTCGAGGCCGAGAAGCGCCGAGGCGTCACGCTCGAGAGCGAGCTTCCTCAACCAGCGCTTCGGCCGCATCGACCAGTCGATCGCGATGGCGGCGCTGTTCACCGCCTACCACCTCAGGTGCAAGGCGATCGTCTCGCTCACCGAGTCGGGCTCGACGGCGCTGTGGATGACGCGCCAGAACTGCGGCGTGCCGATCTACGCGCTCACCTCGCAGACTCGACGCGCTAGCGCTGCACGCTGTACCGCAACGTCTACCCGCTGATGGTGAAGTACGTGGGCACGACCGCGAGGAGCTGCTCGCCGAGGCCGAGCAGGTGCTGGTCGCGCAACGGCGTGGTGAAGCCCGGCGACATCATCGTGCTCACCTTCGGCGAGCCGATCGGCAAGTCGGGCGGCACCAACATGATGAAGATCGTCACGGTGGGCGAGCAGCGCGGCCCCGATTGACCGTTTGCACTCAATGGAGAAAGCCATGGACACGAAACTCATGACCGAGACCGCCGGCGCCATGGTGGCGCCGGGCAAGGGCCTGCTCGCCGCCGACGAAAGCGCGGGCACGGCCAAGAAGCGCTTCGATTCGGTCGGCGTCGAGAGCACGCGAGGAGAACCGCCGCGCCTACCGCGAGATGCTCTTCAGCGACGCCCGGGCTTTCGCGCAGTACGTGAGCGGCGTGATCCTCTTCGACGAGACGCTGCGCCAGAGCCACGAAGGACGGCGTCAACTTCGCGAAGTACCTCGAGAAGAACGGCATCATTCCGGGCATCAAGGTCGACGCGGGCGCGCACGACATGGCGCTCCATCCCGGCGAGAAGGTGACCGAGGGCCTCGACAAGCTCGCCGAGCGCATGGACGAGTACTTCGAGCTGGGCGCGCGCTTCGCCAAATGGCGCGCGGTGATCACGATCGGCGAGGGCATTCCGTCGCGCGCCTGCATCCGAGGCCAACGCCCATGCGCTGGCGCGCTACTCGGCCATCTGCCAGGAAGCCTCGATCGTCCCCATCGTCGAGCCCGAGGTGCTGCTGGACGGCAACCACAGCGCGGAGCGCAGCGAAGCGGTGCATGAGGAAACGCTCGAGACACTCTTCCACGAAATGCGAGCAGCACGGCGTCTCCTCGAGCACGTGATCCTCAAGGCGAGCATGGTGGTCTCGGGCAAGGACAATCCGAAGCAGGCCGGCGTGAAGGAAGTCGCGGAGCGCACGATCCGCGTGCTCAGGCGCACGGTGCCCGCGGCGCTGCCGGGCGTGGTGTTCCTCTCGGGCGGACAAAGCGACGAGGACGCCACCGCGCACCTGGACCGATGAATCGCATCGGCGGCGTGCCGTGGCCGCTCACCTTCAGCTACAGCCGCGCGCTGCAATCGGCCGCTTGAATGCCTGGCGCGGCCAGGCGGCCAACGTCGCCGCGGCGCAGCGGCCCTTCACCATCGCGCCCGCATGAACAGCCTCGCGGCGCGGGGCCAGTGGAATGCCGATGCCGAGAAGAAGGCCGCGTGAGGACGCTCTACCAGTCGTCGATCGCGAGCCTGCCGCTGGTCGCGCGCGGCAAGGTCCGCGACATCTACGCCGTCAGGCGACGACCGGCTGCTCATCGTCACGACCGACCGCCTCTCGGCCTACGACGTGGTCCTGCCCACGCCGATCCCGGAGAAGGGCCGCGTGCTCACGGAGCTCGCGAACTTCTGGTTCGGCAAGCTCGCGTACATCGTGCCCAACCACCTCACCGGAATCGATCCCGAGACGGTGGTCGCGCCCGCCGAGCGCGAGCAGGTGCGCGGCCGCTCGGTGGTGGTGCGGCGCTTCACGCCCCTGCCGATCGAGGCCGTCGTGCGCGGCTACCTCGAGGGCTCCGGATGGAAGGAATACCAGGAAAGCGGAACCGTGTGCGGCATCGCGCTGCCGCCCGGGCTCGAGCGCGCCTCGCGGCTGCCCGAGGCGATCTTCACGCCCGCGACCAAGGCCGAGGCGGGGCACCACGACGAGAACATCGCCTTCGAGCGCATGGCGTCCAGGGTCGGGGAGGCGCGCGCGCACGAAGTGCGCGACGGCGGCGCTGCGCCTCTACCAGGCCGCCGCCGACCTACGCGCTCGAGCGCGGCATCATCATCGCCGACACGAAGTTCGAGTTCGGGCTGGACGCGCAGGACCGCCTGCATCTCATCGACGAGGCGCTTACGCCGGACTCCTCGCGCTTCTGGCCGCTCGCGACCTGGCGCCCGGGAGCGAGCCCCGAGAGCTACGACAAGCAGTACGTGCGCAACTGGCTCGACAGCATCGGATTCGAGCGCAAGCCGCCCGCTCCGGTGATGCCGCGCCGAGGTGGCCCGCAGGACCTCGGAGAAATACCTCGAAGCGCTGAAGCGCCTCGCGGGCTGAACGAGCCGCCGCGCCGCCTCGCAACTGCCGGAGACCGCCATGGAGTTCTTCACGTTCGCCTGGGTCGCGGACCCGGCGGTGTGGGTGAGCCTCGTCACCCTCGCCGCCCTCGAGATCGTGCTGGGGATCGACAACCTCGTCTTCCTCGCGATCCTCACCAACCGGCTGCCCGAAGCGCGCCGCGCGCTCGCGCGCAAGGTGGGGCTCTCGCTCGCGCTCGCCACGCGCCTCATGCTGCTCGCCGCCATCGCGTGGGCCGTGACGCTCACGGTGCCGCTCTTCACCGTCGCCGGCGCCGCAATTTCCTGGCGCGACCTGCTCCTCATGGCGGGCGGCATCTTCCTGCTGGTGAAGGCCACCCACGAGATCCACAACGAGGTCGAGGGAGAGCCGGACGAGCATGCGCCGCGCCCCGCGACGGCCGCGTTCGGCGCGACGGTGGCGCAGATCGCCGTGATCGACATCGTCTTCTCGCTCGACTCGGTGATCACCGCGGTGGGAATGGCCGACCACCTGTGGATCATGGTGGTGGCGGTGGTGGCCGCGATGGCGATCATGCTCGCCGCCTCCACGCCGCTCGCCCATTTCGTCTCGGCGCATCCCACGGTGAAGATGCTCGCCCTGTCCTTCCTGCTGATGATCGGGATGTTCCTGGTGGCCGACGGCCTGCACTTCCACATCCCCAAGGGCTATCTCTACTTCTCGCTCGCGTTCTCGATCCTGGTCGAGGCGCTGAACCACTGGGTGCGCAATCGGCGCCGGCTCGCGCGCGGCGCCGGCTGAGAAGGAGGCGCCGGACCGCGGCCCGGCGCGTGCGGATTCAGGTCCGCGCGGCCGGCTACACCGACACCGCGACTTTCGCCATCAGCGCGATGAGGAAGATCGCGAAGATGCGCCGCAGCGTCGCTCCCGGCAGGCGATGGGCGAGGCGCGCGCCGAGCGGCGCGAGCAGCATGCTGCTGGAGGAGATCCCCACCAGCGCCGGAAGGTAGACGAAGCCCACGCTCCACGGTGGCAGCTGCGGCACGCGCCATCCGGCGGCCACGTAGCCGGTCGTGCCTGCGATCGCGAGCGGGAAGCCCAGCGCCGCGACGGTGCCGATGGCGCGGTGCGTGGTCACGTTGCACCACGTGAGGAAGGGAATGCCGATCGCCGCGGCGCCGCCGCCGAAGAAGCTCGACACCACGCCGATCAGCGCCCCCATGCCCGCGAGCGGGGCGGGCCCGGGCAACGCACGCGCAGCGGGCGGGCGAAAATTGAACACCATTTGCGTGATCACGAGCAGCGTGAAGCCGACGAAGAAGTACTTGAGGAACGCAGTCGCGACGAAGCGCGCGACCGCTGCGCCGCCCAGCACTCCGGCGAGCAGGCCGGGCGTCATCGCCTTCACCACGGGCCAGTCGACCGCCCCGTGGCGCTGGTGGGCGCGCAAGCTCGACCACGAGCCCACCATCATCGCCGCGAGCGAGGTGCCGATGGCCAGGTGCATCACGAACTCGCGCGGCATGGCGTGGGCGGCGAAGATGAGCGCAAGCGAGGAAACGATGATCGAGCCGCCGCCGATCCCGAGCAGGCCGGCGAAGAATCCCGCGGCCGCGCCGATCGCGAGATAGGACGCGAGCTCAACCACCCAGCATCTCGACGATGAAGCGCCACTGCCGCGCCGTGACCGGAGTGATCGAAAGGCGGTTGCCGCGACGCAGGGTCACCATGTCCTCGAGCTCGCGATAGCCCCGCATCTCCTCCAGGGCCATGAGCCGGGTCTTCTTCACGTATGCGACGTCCACCAGCATCCAGCGCGGCGCATCGGGGCGCGCCTTCGCGTCGTAGTAGGGGCTCGCGGTGTCGAATTGCGTCGCGTCCGGATAGGGCGCGCTCGCCACCCGCGCGAGGCCGGCGATGCCGGGTTGCGGGCAGCTCGAATGGTAGAACAGCACGCCGTCGCCAATGCGCATGGCGTCGCGCATGAAATTGCGGGCGGTGTAGTTGCGCACGCCGAACCAGGGCGTGGTCTTGTGCGGCGCCCGGGCGAGGTCGTCGATCGAGAACTCGTCGGGCTCGGACTTCATGAGCCAGTAGCGCGGGGAGTCCTTCATCGCGTGCCCTGCGGTGTTCGTCCGGGCCGCACTCTCGAACCCAACGGTTCAAGGCGGTCACCTGCCGAGCGCCGCAGGTACGTCCGACGTGGGACGCGCACAATAGCGCTCTTGGCTGGCGTCCTGGCTAACAAGCTTATCGGTTCAAAGGATGTAAGCCCGGACGAACACCGCAGGACACCCGTGCTTCCCGGAGCGCCGGCCGCCCCGCTAGAAGAGATTTTCCTGGTCGGCGGCGAGCGCCGACTCCACGGTCTCCTGCATCGCCTCGATTCTACGCTTGAACGCGCCGCCATCAAATGCCTGGGCGCCGGGGCGGTTCGAGAGGAACTCGTGGGCGACGTTGAGCGCGGTCATGATCGCGATGCGCTCGTTGCCCACCACCTTGCCGGTGTCGCGCACTTCCTTCAGCTTGCGATTGAGGTAATCGACCGAGGCGAGCAGCTGCTTTTCCTCGCCGTCCGGGCAGGCGACGCGGAATTCGCGCCCGAGGAGACTGATGGTGAGCGCTCCCTTGTCGCGACCCTTGGCGTCGTTCACGTCTCGGTCTCCGGGATCTGCTTGAGCAGCGCCTCGATGCGCGTCTTGGCCGCGGCGAGCTTTTCGGCAAGCCGCGAATTCTCGTCGGTGCGCGCCGCCACCTGCTGGCGCAGCTCGCCATTTTCCGCGCGCAATGCGCTCATCCGCGCGACCAGTTGCGCGAGCTTTTCCTCGAGGCTGGACAGTTCCGAGTCCATGTCCGCACCCTATTGGAAATTGCTTGCCGCGTCAATGCATAAGGCCACATTCTGAAAGTTGTTTCGAGCGCTCTGTCGGGCGCTCGCGTATGATGGCGTGCCGAACGGATCCGGTGAGCAACCCACGGCCGCGAGCAAGCACGCCGCCGAGCGAAAGACCGACATGAGACCCTTGCCTGCCGCGGGCCTCCTGAGCCTCGCGGCCCTGGGCGCACAGGCCCAGCTGGCGCCGCCCGCGACCGCCGCCGCGAGCCCCGAATCGCCGCCCGTCGTGACCGCCACCCGCGGCCTGCAGGCCGCGCCGTCGCCACGCGACACGACGGTGATCACGCGTGCGCAGCTCGACGCTGCGGGCCCGCTGTCGCTGGGGGAGGTGCTCCAGCGCTACGCCGGCGTGGAGCTGCGCGCCAACGGCGGCGCCGGCCAGCCGCAGGGCATCTTCATCCGCGGGGCGGGAAGCGCCGAGACGCTGGTGCTCGTGGACGGGCTGCGCGTCGGCTCGGCCACGACCGGGACCACGCCCGTAGAGGACATCCCGCTCGCGATGATCGAGCGCATCGAGGTGGTCAAGGGCCCGATGTCGAGCCTCTACGGCCCGCAGGCGGCCGGGGGGTGATCCGGATCTTCACGCGCGGCAAGACGGTGCCGCATCTGTTCGTGGCCGCCGCGTACGGCAGCGACAACGACCGGCGCGCCTCGGCGGGGCTCGCCACTGCGGACGACTCCACCAAGCTCTCGCTCTCGATGGGAGTGCGCAAGGTGGACGCCCCGAGCGCGACCAACGCACGCTCGCCGAGCTACTCCCCGGATCGCGACCCCTACGAGAACGGCTTCGCGGTGCTGCACGCCGAGCAGCGGATGTGGACCGGAGAGACGGTCGCGCTCGAGGCGTTCGTATCGCGCTCGCGCGCCCGCTTCGATGCGGGCGTGCCCGCCGACGGCGCCACGCCCGACGATCGCAGCGACCGGACCCTCGCGGGCGCGCGGCTCACCAGCTCGGCCCGATTCGCCTCGTGGTGGGCGAGCCGCATCGCGGTGGGCTCCGGCCTCGACAACCTCGTCTATCACGGCCAGTATCCCGCGCGCTTCGAAACCCGGCAGGACCAGGCGTCGTGGGTCAACGAGTTCGGCATCACGCAGGGCGCGCTCGTCCTGGGCGCGGAGACCGTGCGCGCGAGGGTGCAGCCCGACTTCTCGGCGCAGAATCGCCGCGACACCAATTCAGCCTTCGCGTCCGTGCGCCAGGACATCTACGGCCAGCAGCTCGAGGCGAGCGCGCGCCGCGACGACGTGGACGATTTCGGCTCGAACAACACAGGCAGCCTGAGCTACGGGATCGACTGGCCCTCGGTGGCACGCATCGCCGCGACGTGGGCGCGCGGCTTCCGCGTGCCCACCTTCGCCGAGCTCTACGGGCCGGGCGTCGGTGGCTACACGCCGAATCCGGCCCTGCAGCCGGAGCGCAGCCGCAGCAGCGAGCTCACGGTGCGCAGCCCCACCGGCGCCGCACTGCGCTGGGGCCTCACCGCGTTCGACAACCGGATCGACGATCTCATCGTGTACAGCCCCTCCGCGGCGACGGTGTTCAACGTCGATCACGCCCGCGTGCGCGGCGTCGAAGCGGTGCTGGGCGCGACCTGGGCGCAGGTGCGCTGGCGAGCCGCCGTCACGGCGCAGCGCCCGCGCGACGAGGCGAGCGGCCTGCGCCTGCAGTCGCGTGCCGATCGTTTCGGCACGCTCGATGCCGAGCGTACGTTCGGCGCGTGGACCGCGGGCGTCTCGGTGCTCGCGAGCGGAGCGCGCTACGATTCGCCGGACCAAGCGCCCGGCTCGCGGCTGCCGGGATACGCGGTGCTTGACGCGCGGCTGCGCTACGACTTCGCCAAGCGCTGGTCCGCGCAGCTCACCGCCACCAACCTCGGGGACCGGCGCTACGAGAGCGCGGCGGGCTACGATGCGCCGCGGCGCGGCATATTCCTGAGCGTGCGGTTCGAGGCCTACTGAGCTTCAGCCGGCACGCACGTAGTGCCCGCGGGCCGCGAAGCTCGCGCCGAACTTGGCCTCCCGCTGCAGGTCGGGAACCAGCATCCCGGGCGCTTCGTCAAGATAGGTGCGGATGGCTTCCATCGGTCCGGGGCCATGTTCGGGACGCACCGGATGCCCGTTCACGATCGTGTCCTCGACCACCAGGTAGTCGCCCTTGCGCAGCCTCGGCACCCAGGCGCGCAGCTCGCGCAGCACGTGGTCGCGCGAATGGTCCGAATCCAGGATGAGGAAGAGCGCCCCGCGCTGGGCGGGAAGCAGCGCGAGCGCGCTGTCGACCACCGCGGTGTCGGCGCTGTCGCCCAGCAGGAAATGAACGCCTTCGCATGCCGCGATCTGCCGCGCCGCGCGATCGACGTCGATCGACACCACCGGCCCGCGCGCCCTGCGCGCGGCGAGCGTCTCTGCAAAGAAAACCGCCGACCCCCCGTGCCGCGTACCGGTCTCGATCACGTGCTCGACGCGCCGCTCGAAGATGATCTCCTGGTAGTTCCAGATGTCGCTGGGCAGCTTGAGCGTGCGCACGCCGTGCCAGGTCATGTTCTTCCACACGTTGGCCTCGTGGAACCAGCGCACGTAGGCCTCGCCCTCGGGGCTCATGTTGAGGTCCTCGAACGGCCCCGCGCCGCTCACGGCTTGGTCCCCACGACGCGCATGTCGCGCGGCTCGCGCAGCTTGAACTGCGCCGGCTCCTGGCGCACGTCGGCGAGGCCCGCCTCGGCGAGGAGCGCGCTCAGCGACTGCGGCGTGTATCCCCAGCGATGGATCATGAGCGGGTCCTTCCACTGCGGGTCCCCGTAAAAGACCCACATCGTGCGCTGGCCGGCCTGGTCGGCGCGCGCGAATTGCGTGGGATCCTGCAGGAAGGTCTGGCAGGCGCTGAGGATATTGGGGCATTCCACGATCATCCGCCCGCCGGGCTTGAGCACCCGCACCCACTCGCGCAGCACGTCGCGGATCTCCCAGCGCCAGAAGTGCTCCACCACGTGCACCGACAGCGCCTCCTCGGCGCTCGCATCCGCGAACGGCGCGAGATCGTGCAGGTCGCAGATCACATCGGGCCTCATCCCGGCACGCGCCTCGACCACGTCTACGTTCACGTAGCCGGGAAGGATCTTGTCGCCGCAGCCGAGGTTCAGGCGCAGCGGCCGCTCGGCCACATCGCCCAGCGCGCGCGCCCACTGGCGGCCGCACTCGAATGCGGAGTGGTAGCGCGAGATGCGCCGTTGCGCTTCGCGGATGCGCGCCTGCACGCCGGCGGGATCCTCCAGGGCCTCCAGCACGCCGCGCTCGAGCCCCCGGCCCACGGGGACCAGGTCCGCGAAGGGAGCGTACGCAGGCACCGGATCGGCCACCGCGAGGCGCCCCGCCCAGAGGGATTCGAGGAGGCGATTGGGGCTCTTCACCGCCTTCTGCTCCGATTCCAAGACCGGAATCCACGTGAGGTCCGCATCCGCGAGCGCCTTCCAAGTCGATTCGAGGGACCAGGGGACGATTTCCGCAGCGAGGCGCGCGTGCCCCTGCGCGAGCGAGGCGACCAGGGAGGCGGCTTCCGGAGACGGCGTCGTGACGACGGCCAGGCGTACCGGCATGTGCGCGGCGAGCGCGTGCAGCTGCGCGGCCTTCGCCGCGAGTCCGGCCAGGTTCGACGGATGGCCGAACCACGCGATGCGCAGCGCCGGAAGCCGGGGCGCGAACGCGGGCGCTCCTCGCGGCCCTTCGACCGGGTCGGTTATCACGACGGCCTCGCGGCCGCAGTTGCGCCGCACCGATTCGGCCATCGACTCGGTGCTGGCGACGATGCGATCGGCGAGCGCGGCGAGGTTGCGGAAATGGGCGCCGAGCTGCGGATGCGCGAAGTGATCGTCGCAAAAGTCGACCACCACGGTCGCTCCCCGCGCCTTCGCCGCTTCGGCGAGGCGCTCGTTGGCGGGATTGAAGCTCTTCGAGACTACCAGTGCATCATACGGCGCCTCGAGGATCGACGCCGGGACCTCGCCCTGCGGCAGGGTCACCAGCTGCACGGCGTGCCCGAGGCGCGCGAGCTGCTGCGCGGGGATCAGCACGCGGTAGCGCGCGGAGGCGAGGTCCGAGGTCGGGCCCGAAGGGGACTGGCGAAGCGCCGCGGCGGTGCTGAAGAGGATGCGCATGGAATCAGCGGGACTTGCCGCGGCGCGTCCCGAGCATGTTGACCATCAGGTAGGGCAGATACTTGCGCTTCTGCTGCTTGCCCGTGTCCGCGTACATCGCGAGCTGGTTGTCGGCATCGGCGGCGTCAGCGGGAATCTCGACGAACTCGCCGCGCACGCTGGTCGAGAAGAACGTTGCCGCCCAGTCGAAATCATCGAACAGGGACATCACGCCGCGATGCGAGAAGCGGAAATAGTCGTCGGGATAGGCATGGTAGCGCCACACCCACGGCACCGACATGTAGAGCTTGCCGCCGGGACGCACGACCCGCGTGAGGTTGGGCGCGAAGAGCCACGGCTTCTCGACGTGCTCGAGCACGGAGCAGCAGATCGCGAGCGCGAAATGGCCCTCCTTCAGCGGCCCGATGGTCCGGGTGAGGTCCGCGACCACGTCCACGCCGGCGCCTTCGGACATGTCGAGGCCCACGTACTCGCACCCGGAGTAGAAGTCGCGGAACGTCGACGTGGAACCGTATTCCTTGCTGCCCACTTCGAGCACCGGGCCGTCGACCTTCGGCACCCAGTGGCGCAGGTATGCGAGCTGATTGGCGTCACCCAAGGGGGATCACGGCGCGGTCCCGGGAAGAGGACCATATTTTAGCAGTTCGACTGCGGATATTTGCTATCTTTCGGCCATGGTCCCCGACGCCATCAATCCCGATTCGGTCCATCGCGCGCTGGTCGTGAAGCTGCGCCATCACGGCGACGTGCTGCTCGCGTCTCCCGTATTCCAGGTATTGCGCAACCGGGCGCCGCGCGCCCAGATCGACGCGCTGGTCTACGAGGACACGCGCGACATGCTCGCCGGGCACCCGGCGATCGCGCAGATCCACGGCGTGGACCGATCGTGGAAGCGCCAGGGCCTCGCCTCCCAGGCGCGCCACGAGAGCGCGCTCCTGCGCGCGCTGCGTGAGCGCCGCTACCAGCTGCTGGTGCACCTCACCGACCACTGGCGGGGCGTATGGCTCGTCCAGGCGCTGCGGCCGCGCTGGTGCGTCGCGCCCGAGCGCGACAGCGCCCTCTGGCGCTGGAGCTTCACGCATCGCTACAAGCTGCCGCGCCTCACGCCGCGCCACGCCGTCGAGGCCAACCTCGACGCGCTGCGCCGCCTTGGGCTCTATCCGGAAGAAGAGGAGAAGGCGCTGGTGATGGCGCCCGGAGCCGAAGCCGACGCGCGTGTCGAGGGCCTGCTCGCGACCGCAGGAGTCGCGCCCGAGGGATTCATCCACGTGCATCCCACCTCGCGCTGGCTGTTCAAGTCGTGGACCGAGGCGAAGAACGCCGAGCTCATCCGGCGGCTCGCGCGCGACGGCCACCGCGTGGTGGTCACCGCGGCGCCGGACGCGCGCGAAAAAGCGATCGTCGGCCGCATCCTCGCCGCGGCGTCGGTGCCGGTGACGGACCTGTCGGGGCAGCTGAGTTTGCGCGAGCTCGCGGCGCTCGCAGGCCGTGCGCGCCTGTTCTTCGGCGTGGATTCCGCGCCCATGCACATCGCCGCCGCCATGGGCACGCCCGTGGTCGCGCTGTTCGGGCCGAGCGGCGAGAAGGAGTGGGGACCGTGGCGCGTGCCGCATCGCATCGTGGTGAGCGAGCACCCCTGCCGGCCCTGCGGCAACGACGGATGCGGCGGCGGCAAGGTGAGCGAATGCCTCACGCTGCTGGCGGTCGACCGGGTGCATGCGGCGGTGAACGAGCTGCTGGCGCGCTCGTGAGCGTGACGCCGAGGCGCGCCGCACCGGGGCTCGGCCCGCGCGTCGCGCTGGTGCGGGGCCGCTACGATCCCGCGGGCGGTGCGGAACGCTTCGTGCAGAACGCGATTCGCGCGCTGCGCTCGGCGGGCGCCTCGCTCACCATCGTGACGCGCGGCTGGCCGAACCACGACGGCACGGCGATCGTGCTCGATCCGTTCCACATCGGGAGCCTGTGGCGCGACTGGGGTTTCGCGCGCGCCGCGTGCCGCGAGCTTGCGCGCCGCCGCTTCGACCTCGTGCAGTCCCACGAGCGGATCGCCTGCTGCGACGTGTACCGGGCCGGCGACGGCGTGCACGCGGCATGGCTTGCCGAGCGCGCGCGCGTGCAGGGAACCCTGCGGCGGCTGGCCACGCGCGCGAGCCCGCACCACCGCTACCTGCTCGGCGTTGAGCGCGCCCTGTTCACGAACGCCCGGCTGCGCGCCGTGATCTGCAACTCCGAGATGGTGCGCTCCGAGATCGCGTCGCGCTTCGGCACGCCGCACGAAAAGCTCGTGCTCATCCGTAACTCGGTCGACTCTGCCGCATATCACCCGGGCCTGCGCGACGAGCTGCGCGCAGCGGTGCGCGAGCAGCTCGCGGTGCCGCAGGATGTCCACGTGGCGTTGCACGTCGGCAGCGGCTTCGAGCGCAAGGGCGTGCGCGCGTTCCTGATCGCCTTGGCGCGCGCCCCGGGCTCGCCCTGGGCGATCGTGGTCGGCAAGGACAAGCACGCCGCGCGCTATGCCACGTATGCGCGCCGCCTGGGCGTCGGCCCCCGCGTGCGCTTCGTGGGCTCGGTATCCGACGTGCGGCCCTACTACGCGACTGCGGACAGCTTCGTGCTGGCCACGCTCTACGATCCCCAGCCCAACGCGGCGCTCGAAGCGATGGCGTGCGGGCTGCCGATCGTCACCACGCCCAAGTGCGGCGTCGCGGAGCTGCTGCGCGAGGGCGAGAGCGGTTTCGTGCGCGACGCCCTCGATGCCACCGGTATCGCCGAGGCGCTCGGGCGGCTCGACCCGCCCACTTCCCGGCGCATGGGGGCGGCGGCGCGCGAGGCCGTCGCCGTGTACACCCCGGCCGCCATGGCCCGCGAGTACCTGGCGCTCTACGAGCGCCTGCTTCGCCGATAATGTCGGGATGAACCTTCCCGCCGGCTTCTCCAGCCGCCAGCTCTACGCCCGCCTGCTGCGCCACGTCTGGCCGTACCGCGGCGTGCTGCTCGCCGGGATTGCCGGCATGATCGTCGGCGGGCTCGCCGACGCCGCGCTGGCGAAGCTCACCGGGCCGATGATCGACCAGCTGTTCGTGCACAAGAACCGCGGCCTCCTGATCCTGCTGCCGATGGCCATCATCGGCGTGTTCCTGGTGAGCGGCCTGGCGAGCTTCACCTCGGGATACTCGTCGGCGTGGGTGGGCAACAAGGTGATCCTCGACCTGAGGCGCGCGATGTTCGGCAAGGTGCTGCGCCTGCCCCCCGCGTTCTTCGACGAGGTCCCGACCGCGCAACTGGTGGCGAAGTTCACCAACGACGTGAACAACCTGGCCTCGGCTTCCACGAGCGTGCTCACGATCCTGGTGCGCGACTCGGTGACCATCGTCGCCCTGCTCGCCGTGCTGCTCTCCTCGAACTGGAAGCTCACCCTGATCGCCTTCGTGGTGATCCCGCCCATCGCGCTCGTCTCGCGCGCGTTCAGCAGGCGGCTGCGCAACATGAGCCGCGAGAACCAGCGCGCCGTGGGCGGCATCGCCGAGGTGCTCGACGAGGCGATCGCGAACCAGCGCGTGGTGCGCGTGTTCGGGGGCCAGGCGTACGAAAGCGAGCGCTTCGAGAAGGCGGGCCTGCGCATCCGCCGCTTCATGATGAAGCAGGCGGCGGCGGCCGCGGGCACGGTGCCGGTCACGCAGCTCATCGTTGCGTGCGCCATCGCCGCGATCGTCTATTTCGCGGCGGGCCAGGCGTTCGCGGGCTCCACCGACGTCGGGCAGTTCATCGTATTCATCGGTGCCACCGGCATGCTGCTGCAGCCCCTCAAGCGCCTCACCGGCGTCAACGAACAGCTGCAGAAAGGCCTCGCGGGCTGCGAGAGCGTGTTCGGGCTGATAGACGAGGAGCCGGAGCAGGACCACGGCACGGTCGTGATCGAGCGCGCGCAGGGCGCGATCCGCTTCCACGACGTCTCGCTCTCGTATGCGGGCACCTCGCGCCCCGCGCTCGCCCACGTGACGCTCGAGGTGCGCCCCGGGGATACGGTCGCCCTGGTGGGCCCTTCGGGAAGCGGCAAGTCGAGCCTCATCCACCTGCTGGCGCGCTTCTACCGCCCGGACAGCGGGCGCATCACCCTCGACGGCCACGACCTCGAGGCGCTCACGCTCGAGAGCCTGCGCCGGCAGATCTCGCTCGTGTCGCAGAGCGTGGTGCTGTTCAACGATACCGTGGCCGCCAACATCGCGTACGGGCGCGCCGACCGCGCCCCGCGCGCCGACATCGAGCGCGCGGCCCGCGCAGCCCACGCGATGGAATTCATCGAGATGCTCCCCCGGGGGCTCGACACCGAGATCGGGGAGAACGGCGCGAAGCTCTCCGGCGGGCAGCGCCAGCGCATCGCGATCGCGCGCGCGATCCTCAAGGATGCGCCGATCCTGCTGCTCGACGAGGCCACCTCCGCGCTCGACACCGAGAGCGAGCGCGCGGTCCAGGCGGCGCTCGAGACGCTGATGGAAGGCCGCACGACCATCGTCATCGCCCACCGGCTGTCGACCATCGAGAAGGCCGACCGCATCGTGGTGATGTCCCAGGGACGCATCGTCGAATCCGGAAGCCACGCCGACCTCGTCGGCGCCGGCGGCGTGTACGCCGGGCTGCACCGGCTCCAGTTCGCGGGCGCATGAGCCTCGCGCAGGCAGCGCAGCCGCGCTTGCGCATCCTGCACACCGAGTCGTCGCTGGGCTGGGGCGGCCAGGAGATTCGCGTGCTCACCGAGGCCTGCGGTGTGGCGCGGCGCGGGCATGAGGTGGTGATCGCGGCGCCCCCGCAATCGCGCATCTTCGCCGAGGCGCCGCGCTACGGCGTCGACGCGCTCGCGCTGCCCATCGCGCGCAAGAACGCGGGCAGCGTGCTCGCGCTGCGCCACCTGCTCGCAAGCCGGCGCTTCGACGTGGTGAACGCGCACAGCTCGACCGACGCCTGGTGCACCGCAATCGCGTGCGGCACGCTGCGCGGCGCGCCGGCGCTGGTGCGCACCCGGCACATCTCCGCCCACGTGCCGCGCAACGCCGCCACGCGCTGGCTCTACAACCGCGCCACCGTGCGCATCGTCACCACCGGCGAGCGGCTGCGCGAGCAAGTGATCGCCGAGGCGGGCTCCGACCCGCGGCGCGTCGTATCGATCCCCACCGGCATCGACATCGAGCGCTTTGCTCCCGGCGACCGAGCGGCGGCGCGCGCGCAGCTCGGGCTGCCCGCCGCGGCGGCCATCGTAGGGATCGTCGCCACGCTGCGCAGCTGGAAGGGGCATCGCTACCTGCTCGAAGCGATCGCGCGGCTGCAAAGGCCGGGCGTGCTGCTCGTCGTCGTGGGCGACGGACCGCAACGCGCCGCGCTCGAGGCGCACGCCGCCGAGCTCAGGCTCGGCCAGGCGGTCCACTTCGCCGGCGACCGGACGGACGTGGACGAATGGATGCGGGCCTTCGACGTGTTCTGCCTGCCTTCGTACGCCAACGAGGGCGTGCCCCAGGCGCTGATGCAGGCCATGGCCTGCGGGCTCCCGGTGGTCACGACGCCGGTGGGCAGCATCGAGGAGATCGTGCGCGACGGCGCGACCGGCGTGATCGTCGCGCCCGAGGATGCGGGACGCCTCGCCACGGCCCTGGCCGCCCTCCTGGACGACGCCGGCCGGCGCGATGCGCTGGGCCACGCCGCACGCGCCGCCGCCCGGGAGCAATTCGGCGAGGAGCACATGGTCGATCGCATGATCGCCGTCTTCAGCGAGGCCGCGGGGCAGCGCGATGGGTGAGCGGTTCGCGACGCGCGCCCTCGTCGTGTCGCGCGCGCTCGCCCGGCGCGGTGCGCGCCTACCGGCCACGCCGGCGGCGGCCGAACGCCTGCTGGTGGCCCACAACCTGCTGCTGGGCGACACGATCATGCTCACCCCGCTGCTCGCCAAGCTGCGCGCATCGCATCCCGCGGCCGAGATCACCCTGCTCGCGGCGCCCGCGTTCGTGCCGCTGTATGCGCGGCGACCGTATGGGGTGCGCGCGCTGCCCTTCACGCCGTCGGATGCGGCCACCGCGCGTGCGCTCGTGGCCGGCGGGCCCTACGACCTGGCCGTCGTCGCGGGCGACAACCGCTACAGCTGGCTCGCGGCGGCGATGGGAGCGCGCCACATCGTCGCGCACGCCGGAGGGCGCGGGCGCTCGAACTGGCTGGTCGACGAGCAGCGCCCGTATTCGTCCACGCCCGCGGCCTGGGGCGACATGGTGGCCGACCTGGTCGACGGCAACGATCCCGCACCCTACGCGCGCGCGGATTGGCCGACGCCCGAGGCAATGCCCTTCGCGCTTCCGCAGGCGCCCTACGCCGTGCTCCACGTGGGCGCCAGCACTCCCCTCAAGCAATGGCTTCCCGAGCGCTGGAGCGCGCTCGCCGACGCGCTGAGCGAGCGCGGCCTGCGCGTGGTCTGGAGCGCCGGGCGCGGCGAGGAATCGATCGTCGCGGCGTGCGATCCGGCGCGCCGCCACGCCTCGCTCGCCGGCGAGCTCGACTTGCCGCAGCTCTGGCGCCTGCTCGAAGGCGCCGCCTTGCTGGTGGCTCCGGACACGGGGGTCTCCCACCTCGGGCGCGCCGCGTGGACCCCGACCGTCGCGCTGTTCGGGCCGGGATCCGCAGTCGTATGTCGCCGCGGGCGCTTCTGGCGCGACACGCCCTGGCGCGCAGTCGGAGCCGAAACGTTTCCCTGCCGCGACCAGCGAACGCTCTTCGGCCGCGAGGTGCAATGGCTGCGCCGCTGCGGCCGCTCCACCGCCGAATGCGCGGAGCCGCGCTGCATGCACGCCATCACGGTCGACGCGGTCCTCGCCGCGGTCGACGCGATGACGGGCGGCTGAAGGCCGTCCGCCGGCGGGCCCCTTGAGCGACGCTCCCGCGGCAGCTACCCTGCCCGCTATGCCCGGGTGTGCCCTTTCCGCGACCATCGTCACCTACCGGCCGGACCAACGGCTGCTTGCGCGGGCCGTGGCGTCGCTTGCCGCCGCAACGCAGCGCGCGCGCTCCGCGGGCCGCATCGAGCGCGCACGCGTCTTCCTGGTGGACAACGGGCCCGCCGAATCGCGCGCGGACGTGGAAGCGGCCCGCGCGGCGTGGCCCGTGGACGCGGGAACCATCGAGGTCGTCTCCGGGCAGGGCAACGTGGGCTATGGCCGCGCCAACAACCTCGTGCTGGGGCGCCTGGACTCCGGCTTCCACCTCGTCATGAATCCCGACGTGGAGCTCGAGCCCGGCGCCCTCGAGGCGGCGCTCGCGGCGCTGGCGGAGCATCCGGACTTCGGCCTGGTGGCGCCCGCCGTGTACGGCGACGACGGCGCGCGCCAATACCTCTGCAAGCGCTATCCGTCGCTCTGGGTGCTCTTCCTGCGCGGCTTCGCACCGGGCTTCCTGCGGCGGCGCTTCGCGCGCGCCGTCGACGCATACGAGATGCGCGACGTGATCGGCGAGCGGATCGTGCCGGGCGTGCCGCTCGCGAGCGGCTGCTTCATGCTCATGCGCACCGCGCTCTTCGAGCGCCTCGGCGGCTTCGACCCGCGCTTCTTCCTCTATTTCGAGGACTACGACCTGAGCCTGCGTGCGGGCCGCGAAGCGACGCTCGCCTACGTGCCGCAGGCGCGCATCGTGCACCACGGCGGCGAGGCCGCGCGCAAGGGCTGGCGCCACGTCGCCTGGTTCCTGCGCTCGGCGTGGCGGTTCTTCTCCATCCACGGCTGGAAGGTGGCCTGAGCCATTCAGGCCGGGCGTACGGCGCCTTCGAGGAACGCCTCGAGGGCGCGCACGGGCTCGTCGCGCTCGAAGAGCCGCTCGCGTCCGGCGTGGATCCGCTCCGAGATCGCCCGCCTTTCCTCGCGGTCACGCCCCAGGCGTACCGCGGTCGCGACGTGGCCCTCGAAGTCCGCCGCGACGAGCTCCGGGACATCGAGGATGCGCAGCATCGCCAGGCTCTGCCGGCCGCGCATGAAGGCACCCGGCCGCGTGACGACCGGCAGGCCGCAGGCGAGCGCGTCGAGCGAGGTGTTGCCGCCGGACCAATGGGCCGTGTCGAGCATCACGTCGCACAACTGGTTCAGTCGCAGGTAGGCCGGGTGCGGAAGGAACGGCTCGAGGAAGCGAACGCGTTCGCGGATGTCCAGGCCGCGTTCGCGAAACGCCGCCTCCAGGCGCGTCGCGAACACCTGCGTGAGCCGCTCGTGGTGCGAAGCGAACAGCACCGCAATGCCCCGCGGGTCGCGTGCGAGCACCTCGGCGATCAACGCGTCGTTGTCGGGATGGATCTTGAAGAGCGACTGCGGCACGAGGTAGAGCGTGCGGTCCTCGGGGAGCCCGAAATCGGCGCGCGTGCCGGTCGGCTGCGCGCGCGGAACCGAGTAGCGCGTTCCCAGGCCGGGCAGCAGGGCCAGGCGCTCGCGGTAGTGACGCTCGGCGCCGTCGGGCTCCATCGTCTCGCAGGAGATGAACCAGTCGATCGACGCGTGCCCGCTCGTCGTGGGATGACCCCAACCGGCGCATTGCACGGGCGCCAGGCGCAGCGCGGCCAGCGTGAAGGTCTCGGGATGCATGCCGAGCTCCGGGTACACCAGGATGTCGAGGGCGTCGGCCGCCACCTGGTGCGCAAGCGTGAGCAACGGACGGCCCGGCAAGTGGCGGAATGTGTCGGCGGCGGCCGCGATGACGCGCGTGTCGTCCGCGACCCATTCGTTGGTGTAGTAGACGAAGCTCTCGAAGCGGCTGCGGTCGAGGCGGGTGATCCACGAGGAGAAGTAGCGCCCCGCCGTGCAGTTGAAGAAGAAATGGCTAAGGAAACCCACGCGGATGCGCCCGCCGCCGGGGCGCGACGCGCGCGGCGCGAAAAGCGCAGGCACGGCAGGCTCGAGCACCGTGCGCAGGAAGTCTCCGTAGCGGCTGCGCAGATGCAGGTCGTCGCGGCCCTGGTAGGCGAGGTAGAAATTGGTCCAGCGCGCCTCGGCGAGCGCATGCTCCGGCCCCGAAAAGCGGAACCGCGCCGCCGAAGCCTGCAGCGCTTCGAGGCCCGCGCCGTGCTCCGCGCGGATCCGCTCGAGCTCCTCGAGGCTGGAGTAGACCTGGGGAAGCAGCAGGTGCGCGCCCAGCGCCACGCGCAAGCTGTCCGGAAACTGCGCCGACATGCGCCGGAACTCGGCGCGCGCTTCCTCGAACCCGCCGGCCTCGGCGACCAGTTCGGCCCACGCCATGCGGGCCCTCAGGTGCGACGGCGCCGCCCGTATGGCGGCGGAATAGGCCGCCAGCGCATTCGCGGTCTCGCGCTTGCGCCGATGGATGTCGCCCACGAGCAGCCAGCCCTCGACGTGCCCTGGGTCCAGCCGCACGGCGTGCTGCGCGTGCTCGAGCGCACGCTGCGTGTCCAGGCGCAGGTTGTGGATTCGCGCGAGGTTGAAGTGCGCGAGGGGATATTGCGCATCGATCGACAGCGTGTAGTTGAAGGCGCGCATCGCGTCGTCGAGGCGCTCGAGGGATTGGAGGGCCACCCCGAGGTTGTTCCACGCGCGCACATGAGCCGGATCGAGGTCCACCGCCGCCTGGAAGTCCTTCACCGCTTCGGCGGGGCGCCCCTGGTCCATGTGCACGCGGCCGAGCTCGACGTGGCCCGCGGCCCAGGCGGGGCGCATCTGCACCACCCGTGCGAAGCAACGCTCCGCGCCCGCCAGATCGCCGCGGTCGTGCAGGATCCCGCCTTCGAGCAGCAGGTAGGCGGGCTTGTCGCCCGCGAGCGATATCGCCCGCGCAACGCTCTCCTGCGCCTGGGCGAGGCGCCCCGACTGGTGCTCGGCCAGTGCCTTGAGGTGCCAGACGTCAGCGCTCGCCGGGTCCGAGGCGAGCACCGCGTCGTACGCGGAGATCGCGCGCGGCAGGTCGCCGCTCAAGTGGTGCCGGCGCGCTTCCTCGATGCGGGGATCGCTCACCGGCCGCGTCCTGGAAGCCAGGCGTGGGCGAGCTCCACCAGCCCGTAGTCGCGAGTCTCCCCGGTCACGACGAATTCGACCTCGAGCGTGTCGAACAGGCGCAGGCCCTCGGCGTCGAGCGTGTGCACGCGCATCTTGTACTTGCCGGGGAGCAGCGCGAGCGCGTCGAAGCGCACGGCGAACCCGAACTGGTGCGGGGCGAGGCGCGCGGGACGGTAGCCGGATTCGTTCGAATGCGAGCCGTACACCGGCGTCCCGTCGACGCGCACGATGCCGACCAGCAGCACGGGCGGGCGATCGTCGGGCTCGTAGGCCACGCCCTGCAGCACCAGCGCGCTTGCGCGACGGAACGTGGCCGCGCGCACTCCATCCTCGCGCTCGGTCCACGCCGACAGGATCTTGGGATACACGCCCTCCGCGCGCGGGGCGGGCCGCGACTGGCTGTTGCGCTCCTCGTGGTACGTGAGGTACTCGCGCGTCACGTCGAAGCTGTCTCCCTGCATGCGCGCGCGTCCCTGGTGGATCCAGACGGCGCGGCGGCACAGCGTCTGCACGTGGTACATGCTGTGCGAGCACATGAGCAGCGTCCCGCCGCCGTCCAGGAAACCCTCGAGCCAGGCGATGCACTTCTTCTGGAACGACTCGTCGCCCACCGCGAGCACCTCGTCGGTGATCAGCACGTCGGGATCGAGCGCCGTGGCCACCGCGAAGCCGAGGCGCACGACCATGCCGGACGAGTAGTGCTTGATCGGCTCGTCGATGTGCGCGCCGATGTCGGCGAACGCGATGATCGAATCGACCTTGGCGTGGGTCTCGCCGCGCGACAGGCCCATGAGCGCGCTCGAAAGGTAGATGTTCTCGCGGCCGGTATATTCCGGGTGGAACCCGCTGCCCAGCTCGAGCAGGGCCCCGACCCGCCCGTGCACCTGCACCTCCCCCGCCGTGGGGCGCACCACGCCGGCGATGATCTTCAGCAGCGTCGACTTTCCGGCCCCGTTCTCCCCGACGATCCCGAGGGATTCGCCGCGATTGAGCTCGAGGTCGACGCCCTCGAGGGCACGGAAGTGCGGCATGTCGCGGCGGCGCAGCAGCAGCGCCGCGAGGGTGCGCAGGCGGTCCGTCCCGGACGCTATCTTCGGATAGTCCTTGCCGACCCCGCGCAGCCGGATGAGCTCGCGCGGCGCACCTGGCGCGGCGGCATCCGCATCGGGATGCGCCGCGGCCGCGGGCGGGGGCGCCGGCATCACAGGAAGTCCTCGAAGTGGGGCGACAGCCGCTCGAAGAACCACAGCCCCGCGGCGAACACCGCGGCGCAGGCGAGCCCGACCGCTGCATCGCCCGCCACGAATCCGCCGCCGTGCAGCAGCACCTCGCGGATGCGCTCCGAATACCATGCGAGCGGGTTCAGCTCGACCCAGGCGCGCAACGGGGCCGGCACGAGGCTCGCGGGATACAGGATGGGCGAGGCGTAGAAGAGCATCATGAGCACCACCTGCAGGCCGTGCTCCACGTCGCGCAGCAGCGTCTGCAGCGCCGCCAGGAACGCGCCCACGCCCGTGGCGAGCAGCATGTAGGGCACGAGCAGCCCGAGCGCGAACGGCAGGCCTGAGAGGCGGATGGGCTCGCCCACCACGCGCAGGGCGAGCAGCACCGCGAGGAATCCGACGCCGTGCACTGCGCACGAGGCGAGGATGGCTGAGAAGACGAGCAGCCGGTGCGGGAAGGCGACCTTGCGTATCAGCCCCGCGTTGGCGCCGATCGAGGCCATGGCGCGCTGCACGCCTTCGGAGAACATGATCCACGGCCAGAGCGCCGCGGCCATGAACGTCACGTAGCCCACGCCGGGATAGGACGGCGGAACGCCGATGCGAAAGACCTTGCTGAAGATGAAGGCGAAGATGGCGAGCTGCGCGAGCGGATGCAGGAGCGTCCACGCAAGCCCCGAGACGCTCCCCGCGTAGCGGTTGAGCAGCTCGCGGCGCGTGAACGACAGCAGCAGCCATCCCCAGCGCGGGGAGGCGAGGGTCGGTGCGCCGGGGACGCTCACGAGGGCCACGGGTCCGCGGCGCGCCGTCAGGAGGCCGCGGGCGCCTTCGCGCGGCTCTGCACGCGCAGCATCGCCTCGCGCTCCGCGAACCACTCCTGCGCGTACTCGCAATCGCGGTAGGCCTCGAAATACGGGCCGCCGATCGTGTAGTGCACGAGGCTCGTGTCGCTGCTCGGTGCGTCGTATCCGACCAGGTGGTTCCAGCGATGGGGAAGCTCGCCGATCAGCTGCTCGGAGGCGAGCCACTTGAACTGGTGCAGCTCGAGGCCGCTCGCGGAGTTCACGTAGTCGGCGGTGAGCGCCGCACACCTGGCGCAATTCATGAGCATCACCGAAGACCAGTTCTTCTTCTCATACTTGGTCTGCACCGCACCCAGGAACTTGACCTCCTCCTTCGGAACGTGGACGTGCTTCACCACCTGCACCGCGTAGCGCTCATCGCGCAGCTCCCAGAGCTTCGCGATGTCGTCCAGGACCAGCATGTCGCAATCCATGAAGATGGCCCAGCCCTGGTAGCCGCACAGGTAGGGCGTGAGGAAGCGCGAGAAGGAGAAGTCCGTCGACTGCAGGGGATTGCGCTCCCGGCGGTAGACCCCCGCGAGTTGCGAGAGCATGAGCGGGGCAACCGTCACCGGCTGCGAGGCGCGCGCGTGGATCGAATGGGCCAGCACCGCGAAGGCCGCAGCCTCGCGTGCATCGAAGCCGATGAAGACCCGGATCATCGCCTTGCGCTTCCGGGGTGGGTCGGCGGCGGGACGGTCACTTTGCCGGCTTCGCCGGGGCGACATAGTCGGGCGGAAACACTCCCTTGGTCGACACCACGAGCGCCTCGACGTTGTCCTTGTGAATCACCACCGTCTTCGAATCGTGGATCTCCTTGACCACATCCTCGAGGCGCTTTTTCGACAGGCGCTCCTTCTCGGCGCGGATGATGGATCGCTTCACGGCCTCGAACTTGATCGGCGCCGGCTTCTTGCGCTCCACGAAGCGCATGATGTTGAAGCCGCGATAGGACTCGATCGGCGGGGAGATCTCGCCCTTCTGCGTGGCCTTTTCGATCCATTCCGTCACCGGCGGCACGAACGACTTGGGCGAATTCCAGCCCAGGTCCCCGCCATTGCGCTTCTTGTCCGGGTCGTCGGAATAGCGCGCGGCGAGGGACAGGAAGTCCTCCTTGCCTGCCTTGGCTTCCTCGTAGACCTGCTTCGCCCGTTCGAGCGCCATATCGCGGGTGCGGCCCGTGAGTCCGATGAGGATGTGCTGCACGTAGACCTCCTCGGGCGTCACGTACTTGGCGGCGTCCGCCTCGTAGAGCTCGCGGGCGCGCGCCTCGAGGTCCACCTTCGGGGCAGTCTTCTCGAGGTTCTGCACGTAGAGATCGGCGAGCAGGGAGTCCTGGGCCTCCGCGAGGCGCCGCTGGACAATGGGATCCTTGTCCAGGCCCGCCGCGCGCGCCCGGGCGGCGAGGGAGCGGGCGACGAAGAGGTTGTCGGCCAAGCCGGCCACGCGGTCGTAGGACGTGCGGAATTCCGCGCGCGTCTCGGGCGGCACGCGCTGTTCCATCGCGCCCGCGAAGTCGCCGGCGTCGATCTTGACGGGGCCGTCCACGATGAGCGGCGCGTCGTTGGAGAGGTCGCCCGCGAGCGCGGGAAGCATCGAGAGCGCGGCGAGTGCCGCGGCGAAGAGAAGCGTGGATCGCATGATTTTCCTGTGCATGAAGAGAAAGCGCCCGCGCGATGGATCGCGCGGGCGCCGGGGAGTTCAATCCGTGTTTAGCGAATCAGTAGGGCCCCGTGGTCCACTGCTCCGAGAAGCCGCAGCCTGAGGAGAAGGGACAGCTTGCATAGGTCCAGCGCACGTTCACGTACCAGGGTCCGCCGGTGACCGGCGCCCAGCAGCCGCGGTTGCCAAGGCTCGCCTGGTCGACCCAGGTGTACTTAGGCTGCGTGTAGGCCGTCATCTGGTTGTAGTTGATGGTAGTCGTCTTCTGGTAGCACTGCGAGGCCACCGGGTGGTTCGCGTCGTTCACGAAGATCGCGCCCGGGCACTTGGAGATCTGGATCTCCGTCGTGACGCCTGCCGGCGTGGCCGCCTGCTGGCCCTGGGTCAACGCCACCGAGATCTGCGGATCCGATGCGATGAGCTGCGCGTAGGAGATGACTCCCGAAGCCATCCGCACTTGCGTCGGCTGCGAGCCGATCGGACCCAGCGTCATGGCAACGGCGGTGCCGGCCGCGGGTGTCGGGCAACCTGCGGGCGTGCTGCCTCCCGCATTCGGATCGTAGAGGGAGATATTCACGGTGTTCGGCAACGCCGAGTCGGTGCTGCTGGCCGGCGTGAGCGTCACCGTGCAGGTGGCTCCTACACCGCTAAGCGTCGTGATGGTGATACCCTGCGGCGCGCCGCCGTCCTGGAAGACCAGTCCCCCATTCGTGACCGCGGTGCAGCCGCTGCCGCTAATCTGGAAGTACACCGTTGCGGGCTGGCCGGCGGGTCCACCCGAGCGGCTCACCGTGACGTGCGTAGTGTCCACGGTATTGATCGGCAATGTCGACGGAGCGGTGACGCTGAAGACCGCGGAGGTGGACGTGCCGGTTCCGGTACACGTGATGGCGAGCGTCCCGTCCGGCAGCACCGTGATCGATCCGGTGTAGGTGCAGGATCCCACCGTCGTCTGGCCGGAAAGGGTGACCGTCTGCACTGCGGATGCGGGAACGGCAGCCACAAGCGCCAGCAAGGCACCTGCGGCGACAAATGTGCGCCGGAGGAAATTGGATATCGTGAATTTCATGGTAACTCCCTGTCGGCTTGCTTGTTCGGCTTTGCTTGCGCCACTTCGCGAGCGCTAAACACTAAGCAAATCTGGATGATACCGCTACAACTTCAAGTTTGGCGTGAACTATATCACAACCCGCCTTGACAAGTCCCCAACAACGAAAAAAAAGCAGGCGGTCCGAATTGGGCCGCCTGCGGGATGGTAAAGCCCAGAAGGAGGATACCCCCTCCCGGGCCGTGCTGCGCTATTACGGGGTGATCGACGTCTGGTAGCTATGCGCGAACAGTCCACCGTAGTTGCCCTGGCAGGAGGCCGTGCCGCAGGTCAGCGTGCCGTTGCTGAACGTACGGAACATGAAGCCCACCACCGGCAGACCGAAGAACGTCACCGCACCGGTCGCCGGAGCACCGAACGCCGGGGTGTCCGTGCCCATCGCGATGAGCTGCGAGGTCACGTCCGCGCCCAGGCCCAGGCCCGCGCCAGCGCCCGTGAACGTCAGGGCCGCCCAGCCATTCTGGAAGCCGCTCTTCACGGTCACGTTCGTCAGGTTCTTCGAACCCACCACAGTCGAGGTGGTGGTATCCACCTGCGTGTGCGCGTCGGTGTTGCGGATCGACAGGACCGTCGACTCCCAGCACAGCGAGTTCGGCGAGCCGGCGGGCGGCAGCGGCGAGAAGTCCGACCCGGAGGCCGTCGCGCTCTGCTCTTCGCGGTTGAAGAAGGTGAAGCCGATCGTCTCGCAGGCTCCGCCCGTGGTCAGCACGTTGCTGTACGGTTGAGCTGCGGTCACGTCGTTCACGAACTGGTTCTTCAGCGGCTGGGTCAGGATCCAGTCGGTGAGGGAGCCGGTCACGTTGTCGAGCACGTACTCGTTCGCCACGGCGGTGTGCATGAACACCGAGGCAACCGCGCGCGCACCGGCGGTCACGCCGCTGGTCAGCACGAAGTCGGAGCGGTACGCAGTGATGAGCGTCGAGGCAGTCGTGGCCGGATCGATGTCGCCGGAACGGATCACGAGGCTGGTCGGCGGCAGCGCGTTCGACAGGTTCGGCGTGACGAAGCCCGAGTCCGTGTACTGGACGGCGTTGCTCCAGGCATCCAGCGCCTCGGCCTTGTAGTCGCCGTTGAGGCCCGTGGCCACGTTGATCAGCGTGCCCGTCCCGATCAGGCCGCCTTTGGGCGGATTGATCTGGCCGGCGGGAATCGCCGTGAACGCTGCAGCCTGGACCACGCCGCAGTTGGCAGGGACGCCATTCACGTGGGTGACGGCGGTTGCCGTTGCGCCACTCAGCGTACCCATCTCCAGCATCTCGACGTAACCCTCACGCGTGCGATCGAGGGTCGTGCCGGGCAGGGCATCGGCGCTGCCGGCGACGGAGTACTGGAAGTTACGGAAGTCGACACCCGCAGACGGGATCGCGGGACGGGTGCACGAGACATCCGTCGTGATCAGGTGGCCCGGAGAGCCGGAGGTGGCGTCGGCCGGAACGAGGGCCGCGGTCCACACGTCGTTGGGCGACAGGAACAGGTTGAAGTCGAGGACTTCCGCCGAGGTCTTGCCCTCGAGGAAGCGCACCTTCACGGCCTTGGCGAGGCTGGTCGTGTTCACCACGGAAACGTAGGTGTTCCACGAATTGCCGCCCGACGATTGCACCGTGTAGTACGGATAGACCAGGACCTGTCCAACCCTGTTGGGGTTCAGGTAGACAGCCTCTGCAGTGCCGACGGTGCCGAGACCGGCCACCACCGCGGCAAACAGAGCTTTTCTTTTGAAGGTATTCATGTTCTCGATTACTCCTTTGTGAAGAAGAAAGTGATCACTTTCCTAGAGGTACAACCGGCAAATTTTATCCCATGCCCTGTGGTTTTACAAACGGAGCCTCAGCGCGCCAGACTCGAGCCCTATGCTGGATTTCTACGACCTCAATACGATCCACCATTGCGAACCTTCTAGAATCCACGTCTCGGCAAGCGGCGTCGTCGTGCGCTTGCCCTGAAATTCGTATTCGATCGATGCCTGCGCCGAGCAACTCCTGTCGTTCGTGCAGACCACCTTTTCCACCTTCGCCGCCTTCCAGAAGTTGCGGCGCAGGCTGTTCACGTATTCCTTTTCCGACCAGATCACGCGGCTGCTGGGGCTCAGAAAGTCGTACGCCGCCTTGTAATCCCCTTTCACCAGCGCATCCCACCGGGCCTGGGCTCGCTGCATCACTGCCTCTTCCGGCGTCCTGCGATCCATTGCCGCGCAGGAGGCCAGAAGCACGGCCGTCGCTGCCAGCAACACCCTGAGCGCTACGCCAAATCCCGGGAATATCGCCCCTTTTACACCGTGTCGCGTCGAAAGACTATTCAACTTGATTCTCCACGTCAAACAAAATCGAAATGTTTTTACAACACTGTGGCGTTTCCACAACACCATGCCCGCCGTGCGGGCCTAAGTCATTGTAAATCAATGATTCCTTCCAGCCCTCGCTCGGCCTGGCGCGGGTCACTTGGCGGCCGCTCCGGGAACCGGGGAATCCGTCTTTTGAGACGGCTTGATCTTCGGCAGCATTCCTTCGAGCGCCGGCAGCTTGCGGCTCAATTCCTCGGTCGCTTCGCGGGCCTGCATCGTATCGCTGATGATGCGCGGGGTGATCACCAGGACGAGCTCGGTGCGCGTCCTGGTGAACTGCTGCGAGCCGAAGGCCGCGCCGATGATCGGAATCTTGGACAGCAGCGGCACGCCGTTCGTCGAGCGGGTCTTCGTATCGCTGATCAGCCCGCCCAGCACGATCGACTCGCCGGAGGCCACCACGACGCTCGTCTTCGCGTCGCGGGTGGAGACGTCCGGATTCGGATTGTTGGTTCCCGACGACGAGGCCAGGGGTTGGCTCACCTCCTGGCTGATGTCGAGCGTGACCATGCCGCCCGAATTGATGCGCGGCGTCACGTCGAGCAGGATGCCGGTCTCGAGGTACTGGTAGCTGTTGAGCACGCCCGTGCCGGTGCTTACGCCGGTCTGGGACTGGGTTTGCACCGAGATGCGGTCTCCCACCTTGATCTCGGCCTTCTCGTTGTCGAGCACCATGATCTGGGGCGAGGCCAGGATCGTGGTCTTGCCATCGGTTCCGAGCGCATTGAGCACGGCCCGCACTTCCCCTCCGGTGAGGTTCACGAGCTGCAGCCCGTTGGCGAATCCGGCCGGAACGGTGTTGGTATCCGAAAGGATGCGGCCGTTGGGAGGAAGCCCGGCTGGTCCCAGCACCCCGGTGGTGTTGTTGCGCGCGCGGATGAACCAGTCGATCCCGAACTGCAGGTTGTCGGTGAGCGTGACCTCCGCGAGCAGCACCTCCACCAGCACCTGGCGGCGCATGACGTCGAGCTTCTGGAGCGCGCCGAGGATCACGTCGTAATCGGCGGGCGTGGCAAGGATCAGCAGCGAGTTCGTGTCCTTGTCGGCGATCACGCGCACTTCGCTCGCGGTGGTGCCCACGGCGGCGGGGAGCTGAAACGTCGCCGTAGCAGGTGCCGTTGTTGCAGTCGGCGCCGCCAGGTTGGTGGCGGGCGTGTTCGGCACGTACGGAGAGCTGCGAATTTCGGCCGGGCGCGCACCCGGGGCGAGCGACGGCAAGCTCGCGGATGATCGGCGGCTCGAAAAGAGGTCGCCGATCAGCTGCGCGAGATTCTCCGCCTTGCCGTTTTTCACCTGGTAGACGAAGAAGCGCGTGCCGCCGGCGGTGCCGCCCGCCTGGTCGAAGCGCTCCATCCAGGAGCGCGCCATCTCCAGGTACTTCGGCTGGGTCGTTACGATCAGCAGCGAATTGAGGCGCTCGATCGGGATCACCCGCACGATGCCCGCGAGCGGGCTCTGCGCGCCGGGACCGAAGACGTGGTCCAGGTCCGCGACAAGGGACTTCACGTCGGCGCTCTTGACCGGGAAGAGGCCCACCGAATAGCCCGCGAGCCAGTCCACGTCGAACAGCTGGATCGTGTCGATGAGATGGCGCATCTCGCGCTCGTTGCCGGCGAGGATCACGAGGTTGCGTACTTCGTCGAAGCGCACCGTGTTCTCCGCCGCGAAGGGCTCCAGCAGGTGCGACATCTCGCGCGCGCCGACGTACTTGAGCGGAACCACCAGGACCGAGAAGCCCTGCGGTATGGGAAGGGCGCTGCCGCCCAGCTGCGGGGAAATCGAGCCCCGCACCTGATTGATCGGAAGGATCTTGTAGATGCCGTTCTCGCGCACCACGGCCGCATTGTTCTGGCGCAGCAGCATCTCGAGCGTCGGCAACAGGTCGCGCAGCGGTATCGGACGGATGGTGCGGAAAGTGACGGTGCCCTGGACCTGCGGATGCACCGTATACGAGACCTTGAGGTAGTCGCCGAGTATCACCTTGGCCACTTCGCGCACGTCGAGGGCTTCAAAGTTGAGACTCGCTTCCTCGGGTCCCGGCGGCGCCTGGGGCGCGGGAGGCTGCTCGCTCAGGAAGTTTCCCGTGCCCTTGTAGATCTTGGCCGGCGCGGTCGTCTCGGATCCGGCGAGGACCGCCGGGCGACCCGGCCCCAGGGGGCCGAAGGGGGCCTGCGCAGCGGGGGCCGCCTGCGCGCCCGGCGCGGCGGCCTCGTTGCGCATGCTGGGCGGCAGCAGGGAACAGGCGCCCAGCAGCAGAGCGCACAGGGCCGCGGGCGCGACCGCGCGCATGGAAGAGGGGACGCGGAAGGATGGCATCGCGGAGACTTTCTTTTGGTGCCGGGCGGAGGGGGCAAAGCGGGCGGTCATGATTACACACTCACTGGGCTTGTTGCGCGCGGCGCGCGCGGCGGCGAGCGAGGAGCTCTTCGGGAGATATCGGGGCCGTCGTGGCCTGGGGCATCCCGGACGCACCGGGGCTCGCGCCGCTGCGCAACGTCGGCGCTGGCCCCGGGTGCGCAACCTGGGGGGTGAACCCATCGGGGGGCTGACCCACAGCCTTCGCGACCGGCGCTCCGGGTTCCGCCACGGCGGCCGGCAAAGGCGTCCCGGCGCTGAAGGGACCGAGTGAAAGCGGCATCGCCAGCGCGGGGCCCGGCTTGAGGACCAGCAGCGGCAGCACCTCCTGCTCGGTGCCCTGGGTGAGGGTCACCGACTCGGGGTTGATCTCGGCCACCTTCACGCCGTTGACTTCCTTCCCCTTCTCGACGCGGTGGATCTTTCCGCTCTCCTTCTCGCGCAGCAGCGCGATGCGGGTGTCGCCCGCGATCGTCACGCCTTGCAGCACGAATTGCCCGGGCTTGAACGCGCCCTGTGCGGCCACCTCCGGCGCCGGCCTGCGCGTCGGGATGAAGAGCGGACGGGCGGTGGTCTCAGGGTAGAGCCGCTCGGGCTGCGAAGCGGCGATGGAGGGCAGCAGCTTCGCCACCATGGGCGTGGCGCGGCCCGGAGCCGCCGCGGGAATCGCGCGCTGGAGGCTGGAGCCGAATCCGGTCTCCATGCCGATCGCGACCACCAGCAGCGCGGCGATGGCGGAGAGCGCGGCGACGAGCGGATGGCGCTGAAGCAAGGAAAGCATCACGATCCCGTGAGCGCGTAGCCGGAAACGTCGAACTGCACGAACATGTCGGGCTCCGCGCCGGGGGCGGGCTTGAAATTGCCCGGCACCTGCGTGCGCACCATCAGATTGTCGACGAACAGGTATGGCGTGTTGGTCTCGACCGCATTCAGGATCTTGCGCAGCGCGAAGATGTTCGCGGTGAGCTGCACGACCACCGAAACCTGGCGATAGCGTCCCTGCTCCTTGGACGCCGGTGCCTGCATCGTGATGAGGTGGCCGCCGCTCGATTCCACCAGCGAGCGGATGGCTTCCTGCGCTTCCGCCGCCGAAAGCGCCGCGCCACCGCTGCGCAGGAAGAACCGGCGCGGGTCGCGCGCCCGCATCGCCTCGAGCTGGCGTGCGACCTGCGACCGCGTGCCGGAGATGCGCTGGTAGCGCTGCAGCAGGTCGAGGCTTTCGGCCAGCGCCACGTCGTAGCGGCGGTTGAGCAGCCACACCGGGATCGCAACCGCCGCGACGATGGCCACCATGAGCGCCACCAGCAACGCGATGGCAAGGTTGCGGCTGTGTGCGGGATTGGCGATGACCATGGCGTTCATTTTCCGGGCGCGGCAGTCCCGGCCTTGGCGGGCGGCGCCGCACCGGCGGGCGGGGTCGCGGGTGCTGCGGGGACGACCGGCGCGGCCGGCAGGGCCGCCATCTCGAGCACGGGGGTCGCGTCCGGGAGTGGCCGTGGCCGCACTTCGGCCGCGATCAGGAAGCGCTCGGTGTTGGGCATGGAGCCGCGCGTCACGCTTCCCTTCGGGGTCGCATTCTGCAGCAGCGTCGATTGCTCGAGGATCTCGATCAGCCGCGACGAGGAGCTCGTCTCGCCGGCGACCTGCACCTCGCGCGTCTTGCCCGCCGTCTTCACCTCGAGCTGCTGGACCCACGTGTTGTCCGGAAGCAGCCGCGAGACTTCCTCGACGAGGGCGAGGACCGGATAGGTCCCGTGCTTGCGCGCAAGCAGGAAGTTGTAGTCGCCCACCTGCTTGTCGAGCTCGCGGGCGAGCCCATCGGTGGCCTCGGCCTCCTGCTTCGCCCGCGCGAGGACGGGCTGCAGGGCGACGAAGGTCTCGCGCTTCTGCCAGGCGGGCAGCAGCAGCGCCACGACCGCAAACACGCAGACCGCGGCGAGCAAGCCGCGCTGGACCATGCGCTCGCGCGGCGATTCGCGCTCGCCGTGCTGCTCCGAGGGCAGGAGGTCGAGCGGCGCCGGGTGCGTCGCGTCATCGCGCACCGATACGCCCTGGACGCTCACGCCCCATGAGCGCAGCTTTTCGACGCGCGCGTCGACCAGCTCGCGCCGCGCCACCGCGAGCTGCACGGTGAGCTGGCCGGCCGCGGCGTCGCGGGAGACCACGCGATAGTCGAAGTAGACATCGTCGGCGCGAAAGGGCGTGAGCCGGTCCATCTCGAAACCCAGCACCTGGCGCAGGTTCTCCTCGGTGGCCGCGGGCATCGAGACGCGCCGCGCGAGAGCCTCGTCGTGCCCCAGGCAAATGCGCGCGCGGCCGCGGGCCTCGCCCACGCGCTCGAGCAGGGCGCGCACGGCGAGCCGGCGGTGCTCCTCGTCCAGGGGGCCGAGGTTCACCTGCGCCACCAGGCCGGGCGCCGGGCGCGGCTCGACCAAAGCCACCTCGTCGCGCTCGATGGCGAGGAACGGCACGCGCGAGGCGTGGCGAAGCGCCGCGAAGCGCTCCGGTACCAGCTGGGAAAGCTCGTCGATCCACCAGCGCCAGTAGGCCTCGAGCTTCACGCGCCAGGCGGACGCGCGGCGCGGGGACGTGAATTCCGAGGAAACGGCCATCAGCTTGCCGGCGCCACGTGGTTGGCGGTCGCGGTGACGTTGGAGGTCGCGGCGGTGCCCGCGGGCGCGCCGGAACCGGAGTCCGCAGTGGACTCCCGCCAGGCCACGAACGTCACCGGCTTGCGCGGCGCGGAGCGCATCAGCGCGACGGCTTCGCGCGCGAAGAAGGTGCCGTCGTCGAGCCGCGCCTCGGATCGCAGGGAAATGACCATTGCATTGCCGGCGGAGAATGCCGCGGCTTGCGGCAGGACCGGCAACGGCTGCCCGTCGGCGCGGGCCTGCTCGCGCCGGGCGATGTAGTCGTCGACCACTTCGCTGGTGAGCCCGGGAATGGCAAGCAGCACGTCGCGGCCGGCGAGCTGCGCGTTCACGCCCGTCTGGCGCGAATACACGGTGATCGACGGCGCGATCCGGCGGTAGATTTCGGGGCGCATTCCGAGCACGAGCTGCAGTTCCTCTATGGCCTGGAAGGGGGCGTTGGCGGGTCGATAGGAAAGGCCGGCGGCCCGGTAGTCCGCTTCCTCGGCTCCGTGCGGGCGCTTGAGCGAGTCCGCGTCGCGCCAGTCGAGGATGGCATCGAGCAGCTGCGTCGCCTCGTCGTCGTTGAGTCCCGCGGACAGCAGCAACCCCCGAAGCAGCGCGTCCGAGGCGGTATTGATGTCGATCTTAGCAGACTCGTCGCGCATCTCGATGCGCACCGGGATGCCGTCGAAGCTCCAGTGGTAGGGCGTACCGTCGTGCCGCCATACGTCAGGGGAGCCGTCGGTGCGGAATCCCTCGTACACGCCGCGATAGATGCCGGCATCGGCCGCATCGGCGGCCCGCGCCATGGAAATCGAATTGGCCACGACCAGCGTCTCGGTGCGCCGCTCGGTGATGAAGCTCGACGCGATCACCGTGAGCAGCACCGCGAGCCACAGCACGAGGATCAGCGCGACACCCGACTGGCGGCGGCGCATCACTGCCTCCTCGGCAGGCACAGGCGCTGCAGCGGGTTCTCGAGGCAGCCGGCTTCCTCGCCCAGCATGAGCTTCACCAGCATGTCGGGCAGCATTCCGCCGTCGCTGGTGCGGATGCGCATGCGCACCATCTCCGGCATGCGCGACGGGAACTTCCATTCGTCGAACCACCTGGGGTCGCCGAAGTCGCTCTCGGCGCCGAAATAGGAAAACGTCACGCTGTCGACGTCCTCCACGAGCACCGAGCGCTGGTCGGAGTGCTCGAGCGACGTGAAATCCGCGGAATCGGGATCCGCCATCGCGCGGCGCATCACGAGATTGCGCGTGTGGTGCACATCGTCCGGCTCCACCTCGACGCCCACCAGCGCGAGGCCGCCCAGCGCGATGCCGGCCGGACGCGACGACACGAAATCCAGGTGGTGCGCGGCGCCCACGAACGCAAACCGGACTTCCATCGGATCCTTCCAGCGCATCGGGAATATCTCGGTCACCTCGCGGCGCAAAAAGTTCTCGCCGATGCGCCGGTCGGCCGTGCGCCGCCCGTTGGCGTCGCCCGCGTCCCAGCTGCGCAGCGCGAAGCTGAGGCCCGAATACATGAGCATCATCATCGTGCCCAGGATCGTCAGGGCAACCACGAGCTCGATCAGCGTAAAGCCGTCCTGGGGCGCCCGGCTCACTTGCGCATCCCCAGGCCGAGCGTGGCGAGATCGAGCGAGTGCTCGCGCTCGTCCGCGCCGCGCCAGTCCACGCGAACCGCGACGCGATACAGGGCGTACATGCTCTGCAGCGGGCGCGACGGATCGGCGCCCTCGTCGGAGTGCGTGATGGTGGTCGTCCATCGATAGCGCCCGTCCATGCTCTCGCCGTGGCTCCCGCCCTCCTCCAGCGGCTGCTCCATGCCCGCGAGGTCGAGCTGGGATTGGGCCACCGCCAGCGCGCGGGAGCGCTCGTCGAGCATGCCCGCGCGCGCGAGCCCGGTGGTGAAGATCTCGAAGGCGGTGGCAAGCACGAGCGACAGCAGGATGAAGGCGACCACGACCTCGATCAGGGTGAAACCGCGCTGGGTCGACGGCCGCATCTAGTCCTCGATCGAGACGCGGCCGGTGAGCCAGTCCACGTCCACCAGGTACTTGCGTTCGCCGGCCGCCACCGTGATGCGCCCGCCCGTCGAGCTGCCGTCCGGATAGAAGCGGATCGCGCCGCGGGTCCCGCTCGAGACCTCGGTCTGGGCCGTGTAGAGCTTGAGGTCGACGTCGTCGGGCAGCTTGTGCGGCTCCACGTCTCCGGGAATGGTGAATTCGCGCGCTTCCACGTCGAGCGTCAGCAGCGCGTCGCGGCGGGTGGCCATCGCCGATGCCTGCGCCTGGCGCAGGCCCGAGGCGAGCGTGCGCGCGGCGTACTTGAGGTCCGCCGAGGACGCTCCGCGCATGGGCCCGGCAAGGATCACCGCGTATATCACCGCGCCGATCGCAAGCACGATGATCAGCTCGAGCAGCGTGAATCCGGCGGGCGCCCGGCTCACGCGGCCCGCCCCCGGCAGCGCGCATTCAGTTGGAAACGTCGCGGTTCTCCCCGTCGCCGCCTTCCTTGCCATCGGCGCCGAGCGAAACCAGGTCGAACGGCCTGCCCTGGCCCGGGATCGTGTAGCGGAAGTCGTTGCCCCACGGGTCCTTCAGGTCGTCGTCCTTCGCATAGGGCCCGTTCCACTTGTCGGTGCCGGGGGGCTGTTTCACGAGCGCCTGGAGGTTGTCGGGGTACTTGCCTACCTCGAGCTTGTAGATCTCGATCTGGCCCACCAGGTGCTGGATGCGGATCTTGGCTTCGCTCGACTTCGCGCGGCCCATCTGCTCGAAGATCTTCGGCCCGACGAACGCCATGATCCCGGCGAGCAGGATGAACACGATCACGATCTCGAGGATCGTGAAGCCGCGCTGCCGGCGCGAAGGAAGGTGCGGGTGTTGCATGGTTCTCCCCCTGGATCTAGATCGGAAGGTCGTAAACGGACAGCATCGCCGAAAGGATCGAAATGATGATGAACCCTATGACCAGCGCCATGGCGACGATCATCACCGGCTGCAGGAGCGCGAGCGACTTGGTGATCGCCACCTCCACCTCGCGGTCGTAGGTCTCGGCCACCTGGAGCAGCAGATCGTCGAGGCGCCCGGTCTCCTCGCCGACCAGGATCATGTGCACGGCGAGCATCGGGAAGCGCCCGGTCTCCATCATCGGCCGGCCGAGGCCACGCCCCTCCTTCAGCTCGCGGGCCACGCCGCCCACCGCCTCGGCGAGCCACGCGTTGCCCATCGTCTCGCGCACGATGGCGAGCGCGCCGACCAGGGTCACGCCGTTGGAGAGCAGGGTGCCAAGCGTGCGCGAGAAGCGCGCCATCTCGAGCTTGGAGAATAGGTCGCCGATCACCGGTGCGGTGACCAGCCACCGGTCGAAGCGGTAGCGCACCTCCGGATCGCGCAGCCAGCGCAGCAGCGCGTATACGCCGATCGCGAGCCCGATCAGCATCGGGAGCCAATAGCCGCGCAGCACGTCGCCGGCGAACAGCACCGCCTGGGTCATGAGCGGCACGGCCTTGCCGGCGCCGGCGAAGATCGGCTTGAAGCGCGGCACCACCACGCCCAGCAGGATGAACACCGCCGCCAGCGAGACCACCGCAAGGAACGCGGGATAGGTCAGCGAGGACGTCACGTTGTCGCGCAGCGCCTTCGAGCGCTCCATGTATTCGGCCAGCCGCAGCAGCACGTTGGGAAGGCTCCCCCCGGCCTCGCCCGCCCGGACCATGTTCACGTAGAAGCGCGAGAACACCGAACGCTGGCTCTCCAGGGCGCGCGAGAGCGAAGTGCCGCCGCGCACTTCGTTGCGGATCCGGCCCAGCAGCTCCGCCACCTTCGGGTTTGCCGCCAGGTTGATGAGGATCTCGAAGCTGCGGTCGAGCGGCAGGCCTGCCTTGAGGAGCGTGGCCAGCTCGCGCGTAAGCACGCCCACGTCGTCCTGCGAGACCCGGCGGCGGGTGAGGAGCGGCGCGCGCACCGGAACCGCCACCGCGTTCGCCGCCCCTGCCTCCTCGGCGCGGATCGGGATGAAGCCCATCGACTGGATGCGCTCGATGGCCGCCGGCGTGCTGGACGCCTCCAGCACGCCTTCCTGGACCTCTCCCGCGGGAGTGACCGCCTTGTATTGGTAGAAGGGCATCGCGGCGCTCAATCCTCGCGCGTGACGCGCAGCACTTCCTCGATCGTGGTCACGCCGGCCAGCGCCTTGCGCAGTCCATTCTCGAACATGGTTTCCATGCCCTCGGCGATCGCGGCGGCGCGTATGTCGCCCGCCGTGGAGTGACGCATGATCAGGGAACGGATGTTGTCCGACATGGTGAGCATCTCGAGGATGCAGATGCGGCCCCAGTACCCGGTGCCCGCGCACTCGGGGCAGCCTACGGGGCGGTAGAGCGTGACCTCGCCCTGCGGGACGTAGCGCCGCAGGTTCATCTGCTCGATCACTTCCGGCAGCGCGGAGTGGCGCTCGCGGCATTTCGGGCAGAGCGTGCGTACCAGGCGCTGCGCGAGGATGCCGTTCACAGTCGAGGTGAGCAGGTAGTCCTCGGCGCCCATGTCGAGCAGCCGGTTGATGGTGGACGGAGCGTCGTTGGTGTGCACCGTCGAGAGCACCATGTGGCCGGTCAACGCCGACTGCATCGCGATACGCACCGTCTCCAGGTCGCGGATCTCGCCCACCATGATGATGTCGGGGTCCTGGCGCACGATGGAGCGCAGCGCGTTGGCGAACGTGAGCTCGATCTGCGGCTTTACCTGAATCTGGTTGATGCCCGGCATCTGGTATTCCACCGGGTCCTCGACCGTGACGATCTTCACGTCCGGCTTGTTCAGCCGGTCGAGCGCGGTGTAGAGCGTGGTGGTCTTGCCGCTGCCCGTGGGGCCGGTCACCAGCAGGATGCCGTGCGGCTCGTCCAGCACCGACAGGAAGCGCTCGAGCGCCTGGCCTTCGAAGCCGAGCGACTCGAAGTTGAGCGGCACGCCGCCCTTGTCGAGGATGCGCATCACCACGCTCTCGCCGTGCATGGTCGGCACGGTGGACACGCGCAGGTCGATCTCCTTGCCCTGGATGCGCAGCTTGATGCGCCCGTCCTGCGGGAGCCGGCGCTCGGCGATGTCCAGGCTCGCCATGATCTTCACGCGCGAGATCACCGCGGCGGAGAGCCGGCGCGGGGGCGATTCCACCTCATGCAGCACGCCGTCGATGCGGTAGCGCACGATGAGGCGGTTCTCGAAGGGCTCGATGTGGATGTCGGACGCACGCGATTCGACGGCCTTGGTGAGGATCAGGTTCACCAGCCGGATGACCGGCGCCTCCGAGGCGAGGTCCTTCAGGTGCGCGACGTCGCCCAGGTCGTCCTCGTCCTCGCGCGCCTCGATGTTGTCGACGATGGCGCCCATCGACGAGCGCCCGCCGCCATACAGGCGCTCGAGAGCGGCGTCGATCTCGTTGGGCGCGGCAATGTAGGCGCGCACCCGCTTGCCCGACGCCATCTGCACCGCGGACAGCACGAAGGAATCGGTAGGGTCAGCCACCGCGAGGGCGAGCTCCTCGTCGTCCTCGCGCAGCGGCACCGCCTGGGCGTCGCGCAGGAACTTGCCCGACAGGCGCTCTTCCATCAGGGGCAGCTCGGGGAAATCGGCGGCGAGCGCGAGCGGCAGGTCGAGCTGGTCTGCGAGCGCGTCGGCGAGGTCGCGGCCCGAGACCATCCCCAGGCGCAGCAGGATGGTGCCGATCTTTTCGCGTGTTTCTCCCTCCTGAAGCTTCAGCGCGCGATCGAGGTTGGCAGGGTCGAGCTTGCCGCGCTCGACGAGGATTTCTCCGAGTCTCTTGGGCAAAGGGGACGGTTCCGGGCTTAAGCGATTGAAAAGTATAGCGTCCTGCCGGGCGAAAAGCGCATCCACGCCCCGGCCGGCTGGAAATATCTCCTTCTCGGGATTGCGGACTTCTCGCGCTCGACTTGGAGGCCGGCGGCGGCGAGAAGTTCAGGCGGGCCCTTGCGCCCCCGGGATTCGGGTGCGAAAAAAAAGCGGACAGTCTCCTGTCCGCTTTCGAACGGCCTTCCCGACGAACTTCGTTGTATGTGGTCTCCTGCGCTTGCCGGCGGCCTACGCCACCACCTCGCCGTGGAGACTCACATCGAGACCCTCGCGTTCCTGTTCCTCGGT
This sequence comes from uncultured beta proteobacterium, assembly GCA_963758215.1. Classification (GTDB taxonomy): domain Bacteria; phylum Pseudomonadota; class Gammaproteobacteria; order Burkholderiales; family Usitatibacteraceae; genus Usitatibacter. Next base: position 112,933 of record CAVWUN010000009.1, read on the forward strand.
GACGCGGATACCGATGACCATGTCGAGCACCTTGAGGATGATGAAGCTGCCCACGCCGCTCACGACGAGCGTCGTGCAGACTGCTCCCAACTGCACCAGGAAGCTGCCGTCCGTCCCGCTGATGTCCTTCACGTTGAACACACCGGTGAGCATGGCGCCGACGATCCCGCCCACGCAGTGCACGCCGAAGGCGTCGAGCGAATCGTCGTAACCGAAGGCCTTCTTCACCGTCGTTGCGGCGAAGAAGCAGATCACGCCGGCCGCGATGCCGATCACGAAGGCGCCCGTGACGCCCACGAAGCCCGACGCGGGAGTGATCGCCACCAGTCCCGCGACCGCGCCCGAGGCAATGCCCAGCACTGAAGGCTTGCCCTTCACGAGCCACTCCGTGAACATCCATGAGAGCGCCGCGACTGCGGTGGCGAGCTGGGTCACGACCATGGCCATGCCGGCCCGGCCGTCGGCAGCGACCGCCGAGCCCGCGTTAAAGCCGAACCAGCCCACCCACAGCAGCGAGGCGCCGATCACGGTGTACACGAGGTTATGCGGCGCCATCGACTCCTTGCCGTAGCCCACGCGCTTGCCGAGCATCAGCGCGCACACCAGACCCGCGATACCGGCGTTGATGTGCACCACCGTGCCGCCCGCGAAGTCGAGCACGCCCTTGGTGGCCCAGAAGCCGCTGGTGCCTTCCCACATCATGTGCGCGATCGGTGAGTAGATGAACAGCGACCACAGCCCCATGAACCAGAGCATCGCCGAGAACTTCATCCGGTCGGCGAACGCGCCGCAGATCAGCGCGGGCGTGATGATCGCGAAGGTCATCTGGAACGCCATGTAGACCGACTCGGGGATGGTCGGCGCAAGATGGCTGACCATGATCTTCCCGGCCTCCTTCTGGAACACCATCCCCTCCAGGAACAGCCGGTCCAGGCTTCCGAAGTACGGACTGCCGGGGATGAAAGCGATGCTGTAACCGGCGATCACCCAGAGGACCGTGACCAGACAGGTGATCGCGAAGCTCTGCATCACCGTGGCCAGCACGTTCTTCTTGCGCACCATGCCGCCGTAGAAGAGCGCCAGGCCCGGCACGGTCATCATGAGCACCAACGCCATGGAGGTGAGCATCCAGGCGGTGTCGCCACTGTTGATCTTGTCCACGCCGACGAGCACCGGGTGGTCGGGTGCAGCCGGCGCAGCGGCAGCAGGCGCCGCGGCTGGAGCCGCCGGTGTGGCGGCTGCCGGAGCGGCGGCAGGTGCCGGAGCGGCGGCAGGAGCCGGCGCGGTCTCTTCCTTCTTGTCCTGCGCATAGCCGGCGCCCGCGAACGCGAGGGCCGCCGAGAGCGCGACGAGAGTCAGTAAGCGTTTCATCTTTGCGGTCCCCTTTTAGAGTGCGTCGGCGCCGGTCTCGCCGGTGCGGATGCGAACGACCTGCTCGAGGTCGAAGACGAAGATCTTCCCGTCGCCGATCTTGCCGGTGTTGGCGCTCTTCTCGATAGCCTCGATCACGCGCTCGAGCATCTCGGTCTTGATCGCCGCCTCCACCTTCACCTTCGGCAGGAAGTCGACGACGTACTCGGCGCCACGATAAAGCTCCGTGTGGCCCTTCTGCCGCCCGAACCCCTTCACCTCGGTTACGGTGATGCCCTGCACGCCGATTGCCGAAAGTGCTTCACGCACCTCGTCCAGCTTGAACGGCTTGATGATGGCCGTGACAAGTTTCATGTTCACTCCCCCGGTTCAGAACGAATAGGTGACGAAAGCCACCAGGCGGTCCTTGCTCCAGTCTTTCCCCTTGACCGTGTAGGCGTCGCTCTCCGCGTTGGTGCCCTTGTAGTAGCCCCCGACGGTGGCCCCGTTGCCGAAGTCCCACGTCGCCCCGAGCTTCCACACCGTGTACGAGAAGAAGCCGTTGTGGGCGTAGGTCTGGTGCCCGACAACGCCGTTCAGGGTGAGCTTGTCGCTGATCGAGGTGAGCGGCTGGTTGTAGTCGACCTCGATGTAGTCGGAGCCCTTGCTGTTCGGCACGCCGAAGGTGTTGTTGATCGAATACGAGTACTTGGCGGAGAACAGGCCGTAGGAGGCGCCGATGTAGACCTCGTCCGTGTTGGGCTTCGGATTGAAGTCGCTCGAGCTCGGATACTCATAGCGCAGATAGCCCAGGTCGAGGGTGACGTCCTTCACCACCTCGAATCGATAGCCGCCATAAAGGTCCCACTCGATGTTGGCGCTGGTGGAAAAGCCCCCTGCATCCGCGGTGTCCTTGAGCCACTTGATGTTCGACAGGAACGTGCCGAGGTAGAGCCCGCTCTTGTGCGTGTAGTCGAGGTTGAACTGCACCGCAGGTTTCTCGGACGTCTGCGATATCCCCCGGTATTCATACTCACTGTAGAGCGCGAGCTTGGGAACGAGGGTGTACTCGGGCGTGGGCGCGGCGGGCGCGTCCGCGGCACGAGCGACGGTGGAGAGAAGGATTGCGCTTGCGGAGGCCGTGAGCAGCAGCGCTTTGGGCAGCTTGTGCATATTGGTATCCTTTGGCGTTGGGAAAAGACGACTCCGCGGCTGAGTTAGCAGCAAGCATGCCAGCGCGTTTCGCCTTGCAAGTTCTTGTTTGCGTGCGGCTCGAACGTGAGCGCATGATCCAACGCACCGTCGCTGTGCGCCTCCAACCCGGGCCGCACCACTTGGGTGCCGCGCATGGGCAGGTCAACCACTAGGGCCCTTCGGGGATTGAGATGAACGAGAAATTCCTGAGCGAACTGAGCGCGCGCCTGGCCGAGCTCGCCGCGGCCAACCCGGCGCAGGACCTCGAGCGCAATTTCCGCGCAATGCTGTCCGGCGCCCTCACGCGGCTGGACCTGGTGAGCCGCGAGGAATACGACGTGCAGTTGCAGGTGCTGGTGCGCGCCCGGAAAAGCTCGCCGCGCTCGAAGCGCGCGTGGCCGAGCTCGAGGGGCGGCACGCGCCGGGCAAGAAGCCCCGCTGAACATACCCGCGTCCTTCCGGATCCCGCGGGAACCGCCGCGATCCGGGCAGGAGGAAGGGCGTGAGTGTGGCAGTCGTGTACAGCCGCGGCCTGGCGGGGCTCGACGCCCCCCTGGTCCGCGTGGAAGTCCATGTCGCCAACGGGCTCCCCGCGTTCCACATCGTGGGCCTGGCCGACACCGAGGTCAAGGAAGCGCGCGAGCGCGTGCGCGCCGCGCTTGCAGACCTGCGGCTTCGAGTTCCCGCACAACAAGCGCATCACGGTGAACCTCGCGCCGGCCGACCTGCCGAAGGAGATCGGGCCGCTTCGACCTGCCGATCGCGCTCGGCATCCTCGCCGCCACGGGGCAAGTGCCCGGGGCGCGCGCTCGACGCGCTCGAGTTCGCCGGCGAGCTCTCGCTCGCCGGCGAGCTGCGGCCGGTGCGCGGCGCGCTGGCGATGGCGCTTGCGGCGCGCACCGCGGACGGCGCGCGCGTTCGTGCTGCCGCGCGCCGAGCGCCGACGAGGCGGCGCTGGTCGGCGGCCTCGACGTGCGCTCGGCGCGCGCACCTCGCTCGACGTCGTGCGCGCATTCCTGCCCGGCGACGCGCGCCGACGCGCCGCGGCCTGCGCGGGCCGCGCGCGGCCGCGCGCCGCGCCGGCCGCGCTGCCGACCTCGCCGACGTGCGCGGCCAGGCCGCGCGCGCAGCGCGCGCTCGAGATCGCCGCGGCCGGCGCGCTCGAGCCTGCTGCTGGTCGGCCCGCCCGGCACCGGCAAGACGATGCTGGCCACGCGCCTCGCCGGCCTGCTGCCGCCGCTGACGGACGACGAGGCGCTCGAAGCGGCGGCGATGCTGAGCGTCGCCGGCGCAGTTCTCGACGCGCGCGCTTCGGCGAGCGCGCGCTGCGCGCGCCGCATCACACCGCGTCGGCGCGTCGCGCTGGTCGGCGGCGGCTCGCCGCCGCGCCCCGGCGAGATCTCGCTCGCGCATCACGGCGTGCTCTTCCTCGACGAGCTGCCGGAGTTTCCGCGCGCCGCGCCTCGAGGTGCTGCGCGAGCCGCTCGAGACCGGCCGCATCACGATCTCGCGCGCGGCGCGCCAGGCCGATTTCCCGGCGCGCTTCCAGCTCGTCGCGGCGATGAATCCCGTGCCCCTGCGGCTAGCTCGGCCACGCCGGCGCGGGCGTGCCGCTGCACGCCCGATGCCGGTGCGCGCGCTACCAGCGCGCGGATCTGCGGGCCCGCTGCTCGATCGCATCGACTTGCAGATCGAGGTGCCGGCGCTCGCCGACGCCGACCTGCTTTCGGGGCCGCAAGGAGAGTCGTCCAACGCCGTTCGGGAACGCGTCGCGCGCGCGCGCGCGATCCAGCAGCACCGCCAGGGCGTGCCGAATGCGCGGCTTGCGGGGCGCGAGATAGAGGAACGCGCGCGCATCGACGCGGATGGACGCCGCCTGCTGCGCGAGGCGATCGCGCGCCTCGGCCTCTCCGCGCGCGCGCACCACCGCGTACTGAAGGTGGCCCGCACCCTGTCCGACCTGGAGCAACTCCCCGATGTGAACCCGCGGCACATCGGCGAAGCCCTGCGCTATCGCGGCATCCACCTTCCGCCGGCGTGACGCCTGGCTACGGCGGGCGAGGCGGCGCTCGACGGCGGCGGCGTTGCATCCGATGGCGATAAAATGGCCGATCGGAGTCCACAGGGCGCGGCGCGCATGGCAATCCTCGATGGCTGAAGGTGAGGCGTTTGACGCGGTGGAGTCGCTGCTGCGTCAATGGAAGCTCGAGGAGGCCACGACGCTGCTCGAGCGGCAGTTGGCGCATTCCCCCGCCGCCGCCCGCGTGTACCACGATCTGTCCGTGCTCTACGCGCAGCAGGGATTCTTCGATCTCGCGCTGCGTTCGATCGAGCAGGCGATGGAGCGCGATCCCGAAAACCGCGCGGTATGGCATCACTATCTTGCACTGCAGAAGAACAATCCCGAGCAGCCGAGCGACCGGGCGTGGAAGTCGATGCATCTCCAATATGGCGACACGCTCCGGGAGCGCTTTGATGCGCGCCACCTGTCCGTCGATCGCCCGCGCGACCCGGGCGCTCGATTGCGCGTCGGCTACCTGAGTCCCGACACGCACAACGCGACCGAACGCTTCGTGTGGCCGATGCTCCAACATTTCGATCGCAAGGCGTTCGAAGTGGTGGCGTATTGGAACCACCGTGCGGGCTTGCCTGCGCGGACCGCGGAGTATCCCGACGTGCTGCATCGATCGATCGAGGGCCTGTCGACCGACCAGGTCGTGGCGGCGGTCCTCGAAGAGCGCGTCGATATCCTGGTGGACGTCGCGGGACACGGGGCGGGCAACGCACTTCCGGCGCTGGCGCAGCGCCCAGCCCCGATCCAGATGACATGGCTGGACTATCTCGCGACCACGGGCCTCGAAACGGTCGACTATCGGATAACCGACGCGGTCGCCGATCCCGCCGGAGCGGAAGCTCGGCATGTGGAAACGCTGATACGGCTACCGGAAGCGCAATGGTGCTATCGCCCTCCAGCCGACGCTCCACCCGTAACCTCCGGCCGGGCCGAGCGCGGTGGCCCGGTGGTCTTCGGGTCGGTGTGCGTGCCCCTGAAGCTCTCGCAGCCGCTGCTGGAAATGTGGGCGCACCTGCTGGCGCGGGTCCCCGGAAGCCGCCTGCGCTTTCTCGGCATTCCCGAGGGACGCGCCCGCGCACGCATCGCCTCGTTCTTCGACCGAAGCGGCATCGCGGCGGATCGGCTGGACATCCTCGGACGACTGTCGCGCGCGCAGTTCCTTTCCGCGCTCTCCAGCATCGATGTCGTGCTCGACAGCTATCCATTCAGCGGCGCGACATCCACGCTCGATGCGCTGTGGCAGGGAGTTCCGGTCGTCACCCTCGCGGGCCGGCTTTCCCACAGTCGATCGAGCGCCAGCATCCTCGCCGCTCTCGGGAAACCCGCATGGATCGCGCAGACCCGGGACGAGTATTGCGAAATCGCCGGCAGGCTCGCGAGCGAATGCCGCCACCGCTCGTTCGACTCGGCGGGCGTCCGGACCGGATTGGGCCGCTCCCCGCTATGCGATGGCCCGCGGTTCGCCGGCGCCATGGAGGATGCCTATCGCCGATCGTGGAAAGAGTGGTTGCGATCGACCGAATCGATCGATTCCGCGCGCCCCCGCGCCAACGCGCGGGCCGACGTCCTGCTCCGACAGGGATCGCAAGCGGACCCGGCCAGGTGCCGGGAATTGCTGCGCACATTGCCCTCGCATGAAGCGACCGGGCAAGCCTTCTGGTCGATGTTTCGCGCGGCCCAGGACGCCGGCGCCGCGTCGAGCGCGCCGCGGGTCGCGCTGCCCGAGATCGCCGACCTCGTGGTCCTGGGCGGTGAGGCTCGATCGGACGAGCGTGCGATGCGCGGTGGTGCGCGCCCCTGGATCGCCATCGCCTCGACCCGGCATTACGCGCCCGACTCGATCGAAGGCACGCTGCCGGCCGGCGCGCTCGCCGAATGCGACGCCTTGGCTTCGTTCGGATCCGACGCCTTGCCGCACGGCAGCCCCGAGGCGGCGGGCCGAGGGCACGTCGCGGGCATCACGGGCGCGGCGAATCCGGATGGGACGATTCTCGCCCGCATGTGGATTCCCGACGGCATGGCCGCGTGCGCGGCACTGGCGGGGCCATTGCTCCTCGTCCGCCGCTCCGTGCTCGAAGCGCATCCCTTCTCGCGCGCGGAGCCCGCCGGCGAAGTCGATTTCTTCCGCTCGGTCACCCGCTACACCGTGGAGCTGCATCGCCGCGGCGCGCGATTGGGAATCTGCGCTGCCCTGGGCATGCCGTCGCCTGCCGCCGCGAATGCAGTGGAACGCTTCCGGCGCGAGCGCACTCTCGCACGCGAGCTGGGACTCGAGGAACTTCCGCAGTCCGGCGTGGCCGCGAGTCCGGTGCAAGCCCTCTTGCCGGCCGGCGCCTGGCCCGCGTTCGTGCGACGCGCGGAACGCTTCTGCGACCACCCGCCTACGTGAATCGATTCCCGATGAACGTGCCCGCCTTTACCCGCCTGCCCCTGGCTTTCGAAGCCACTGGGCTGCTCGCCGAGGTGGCCGCCCTCCACGACTCCAGGTGGGTGGGGCATTTCAACGCCGGCTACCACGATGGCGGCTGGCAAGGCGCCGCATTGCGCGCGCCCGCGGGGAATGCCGCCAGGCTGTATTCCGATCCGCTCCGGAAAGACGACCTGCGCGACACCGAGCTGATGTCCGCATGCCCGCGGATCGCCGCCGCGCTGCGCCGCTTCGAGTGCCCGCTGGGCGCCGTTCGCCTGTTGCGCCTTGCGGCAGGTTCGGTGATCCGCGAGCACTGCGACGACAACCTGCGCCTGGAGGACGGCGAGGCGCGGCTGCACGTTCCGCTCACGACCAACGCCGACGTCGAGTTCTATGTCGACAATGTGCGCGTGATCATGGAGCCTGGCGAGTGCTGGTACCTCAACCTGTCGCTGCCGCACCGCGTGCAGAACCGCGGTTCGCTCGATCGCGTCCACCTGGTGATCGACTGCGGGGTCAACGATTGGTTGATCGCGCAGATCGAAGCGGGCAGGCCCGTCGAGCGCCAGGCTCCGGCGCGCTCGGGTCAACAGGGCTTCGCGGCGTTTCGCGAGCAGGTCTTCGCCGATCCGCAGCTGCAGGAAGCGCTGCGCGAGGTGCGCGATGCCGCCGCATTCGCGGCAAGGACCGTCGAGCTCGGCGCCGCACATGGCTTTGCCTTCGGCGAGGAAGACGTCCGCGCCGCGATGACGCGCGGCGCGCAGGCCTGGGAGCGGCAATGGATGCTCTGACCCGGCCGGAGCGTTTCGACGCATGGCTTCCGATCCGCGTGTTCTGGCGCGATGGACAAGCGCGGGTCGACTGGTGCTACTTTGGCGAGAGCCGTCTCACGCAGCCCCTTTTCCGCGACAGCGTGACGCACGCCCTGCGCCAGCCCTTCAACCTGGCGTTTCGACGCGAAACGCCGGTCGATGCTTTGCGCGAATGGCGCGCGGCCAGCCCGGGCCTCGAACCCACGGCCTTCCTGTATCACGCCTCGCGCTGCGGCTCGACGCTGGTCGCGCGGATGCTGGCCGCGCTCGATACGCACATCGTCGTCTCCGAGCCGCCGATGCTCGACGCCGTACTGAGCGCGCATCGCCTGGTGCCCGATCCGGCGCAAGCCCCGCGAATCGAATGGCTGCGCGGGCTCGTCTCGGCCCTGGCCCAGCCGCGCAACGGTGAAGCCGCATGCGTCGTGACGCTCGACGCGTGGACCGTGCTGGACCTCGATCTCATGCGCAAGGCATTTCCCGATACGCCCTGGATCTACCTTTACCGCGACCCGTTGGAGATCGCAGTCTCGCAACTGCGCGAGCGAGCCGCCTTCATGATCCCCGGCGTGGTCAGCTCGGTGGCGGAAATATTCGACCCGCAGGAGCTCGGCGGCATGCGCCCGGAGGAATTCGTCGCTCGCGTGCTGGGAAAGATGCTGGAGGCCGGGAACGCGGGATGCATGCACGCCGGCGGCCCGGCGCTGCGCTACGATGAGCTTCCCCAGGCCCTGTGGACGTCGCACCGGCAACTGCTGGGGGTCCGCGACGATCCTCATTCGCTGGAGGCCCTGCGGAACGCGGCGCGACGCAGCACAGAGAGCCCGCACACCGAGCTCGGGACCGATCCGCAACGCCAGCAATGCGCAGCAAGCTCCGGGCTGCGCGCCCTCGTCGATCGGTGGGCGGCACCCGCGTACCGCGCGCTCGAGCGCACGCGGTCCGGAGCGCCCGGGAACATGGCCGCGCCCTGATTCGGGCCCCGGGCGGCGCTGCGATCAGCTCTCGACCGCCGCGCCGCGCTCGAAGCGCTCACCGGGGAAGTATTTCGCGAGGCGCTCGTCGGCGGTCCTCGCATGGGCCTCCATGCCCTCGAGGCGCGAGATGCGCGCGGTCACCTGCGCGATGTCGCGGTTCGCCTCCCGGCTCATGCGCTGCCAGGTCACCGTCTTGAGGAACTTGTGCACCGACAGTCCTCCGGAATAGCGCGCGGCGCCCTTGGTGGGCAGGATGTGGTTCGGCCCGGAGGTCTTGTCGCCGTAGGCGACCGTGGTCTCTTCGCCGAGGAAGAGCGACCCGTAGCACGTGAGGCGCGCCAGCCACCAGTCGAGATCACGCGCGTGCACTTCGAGGTGCTCGGGTGCGTAGCCGTCCGAGACCCGCGCGATCTCCTCGCGCGTATCGCCCACCACCACTTCGCCGTAATCGCGCCACGCCGCGCCCGCGGCATCGGCCGCAGTAGGCGGCAGCTGCGCGATCAGTCCCGGCACCAGGCGCATCACTTCCTCGGCGAGCGGGCGCGACAGGCTCATCAACCACGCCGGCGACTCGTGCCCGTGCTCGGCCTGGCCCACGAGGTCGGCCGCGACGATCGCGGGATCGGCGGAATCGTCGGCGATGACCGCGATCTCCGAAGGTCCCGCGAACACGTCGATGCCCACCTTGCCGAACAGCATGCGCTTGGCTTCGGCGACGAACTTGTTGCCCGGGCCGACGATGATGTCCGCGCTCCTGCCGGTGAACAGTCCGTACGCCATGGCGGCGACGGCCTGCACCCCGCCCAGGGTGAGGATCGCGTCGGCCCCCGCGACCTGCATCGCGTAGAGCACCTGCGGGTGGATGCCCTCGCCGCGATAGGGCGTGGAGCACGCCACGACGAACGGCACGCCGGCCGCCTTCGCGGTGGCGATGGCCATATAGGCGGAGGCGATGTGCGCGTAGCGCCCGGTGGGCACGTAGCAGCCGGCGACGTTCATCGCGATCAGGCGCTGGCCCGCAGTGAGCCCCGGCTGGACTTCGATCGAGAACTCGCCGGCGGATGCGCGCTGCGCGAGCGCGAAGCGGCGCACGCGCTCGGCCGCGAACTCGATGTCGCGCCGCACGCCGGGCGTAACATCGCGCATGCGCCGCTCGATGGCCTCGGGAGTCATCACGATCTCGCCCGTCCAGTGGTCGAGCTTCGCCGCGTACTCGCGCACCGCCGCCTCGCCGCGGCGCTCGATCTCCGCGAGCATCTCCTCGACCACCGCGCGCGCGGCGCCCGTCGCGCTCTCCGGCGACCTCGATGCACGCTTGAGGAACTCGATCCCCATGGCCTCTCCCGAATGAATTCGTGTTCTCCAAGGTACCGGCGATTCCCGGCGCCCACAAGCGCGGCCGCAGGCCGGACCGGGCATGGCGCGGTACTCTTGGCGGATGTCCGAGACGACTCCCGCAACACGGCCCCACGCGCCGGCGACCGCATCGCGCCGCTTCCGCTGGAGCTTCGCTGCGCTGCTCGCGGCGCTCGCCACCCTCGGGCCGTTCTCGATCGACGCCTACCTGCCGGCCTTCTCGGGGATCCAGGACTCGCTCGCAGCGAGCCCGCTCGAGATCCAGCAGACCCTGTCCGCGTACCTGTTCGCCTTCGGGCTGATGTTCCTGTTCCACGGCGCGCTCTCCGACAGCTTCGGGCGCCGCCCCGTGATCCTCGCGGCGCTCGTGGTCTACACGGTGGCGTCGACCGCCGCCGCGCTCGCCCGGGACGTGCAGGGGCTGGTGGCATGGCGCGCCGTGCAGGGCCTCTCAGTGGGCGCCGGCATCGTCGTGGGGCGTGCGATGATCCGCGACCTGTTCGGCGCCGAGGATGCCCAGCGCCTGATGTCGATGGTGACGCTCTTCTTCGGGCTCGCCCCAGCGGTCGCGCCGGTCATCGGCGGATGGCTGTTCGTCGGCCTGGGCTGGCGCGCCATCTTCTGGTTCCTGGCGGCGGTGGGCCTGCTGCTGGTCGCCGTGGGTTGGCGCTTCCTGCCGGAGACGCTCGCGCCCGGCGCGCGCCATTCGTTCCATCCCCGGGTGCTGCTGCGCGGCTATGAGGAAGTCGGGATCAACGTGCGCTTCCTCCTGCTTTCGCTCGCGGTGGGATTCAACTTCAACGCCTTCTTCCTCTACATCGTGTCCGCGCCCGTGTTCCTCGGCGAGCACCTGGGCCTGGGGCCGCGCCAGTACGCGTGGCTCTTCGTTCCCACCATCGCCGGCATCATGACCGGCGCGCAGCTGTCCGGACGCGCGGCAGGGCGCCTCACCCAGCGGCGCACGATCGCGCGCGCCTACGGTTTCATGGCAGCCGCGGCATTCGCGAACCTCGCCTACACCTTCGCCGTGCAGCCTTCCATTCCGTGGGCGGTGGTCCCGATCATGGTGTTCGGCGTGGGGTTCGCGATGGCGATGCCCTCGATCTCGCTCACCACCCTGGACCTCTTCCCCACGCGGCGCGGCATGGCGGCCTCGTTGCAGGGATTCGTCTCGGGCATGGTGAACACGCTGACGGCCGGCGTCATCTCTCCGGCGCTCTCCCGCGACCCGCGCGGCCTCGCGCTCGGCATGGCCACGATGATGCTGCTCGGGTTCGCGTGCTGGCGGCTGTACCTGGGCATCGGGCGCGCCCGCCCCCCGGCGTCGCAGTCCGACGCGGCGGCGCAGGGCAGCCCATGAGCGCGCCGGGGTCGATCTCGGAAGCGTTCGTGGCGATCCAGCGCGGCGACGCCGCCGCGGCGCTGCGCATCGCGGCGCAGCTCGCGCAGCGCGAACCGGGCAATGCGCGCGTGCAGCTCGCCGCGGGGATCGCGCTGCGCATGCTCGGGGAGCTTGCGGCGGCGCGCTCCGCCCTCCAGCGCGCGGCGGATCTCGACGCGCGCGACTACGCGTGCGCCTACGAGCTGGGGCTCGCGCTCGAGCAGTCGGGCGAGCACGACGGCGCGCTCGCGCAATTCGAGCGCTCCGCGCAGCTGCGTCCCGCCTTTCTCGCCGCCCACTTCGCCGCCGGCCTGCAGCGATTCCGGCGCGCCGAGTGGGACGCCACGATCGCGGCTTTCGAGCGCGCGCTCGCGATCGATCCGAAGCATGCCGAATCGCTCGTCAACCTCGGCCAGGCGCTCGCGGAAAACAGCCGCTACGCGCCGGCGCTCGAGGCGATCGGGCGCGCGCTCGCCATCGATCCGGCAAACGCCGAGGCGCGCCACGCGCTGGGCAGGGTCCTGCACAAGGCCGGCCGCGCGCGGGAGGCGCTTGCGCACCTCGAGGCGGCGGCCGCGGCCCGGCCGGGAATTGCGCGATGGCAGGCCGATCTCGCCAAGGTGCAGGCGGACCTGGGCCTGCACACGCGGGCGGCCGAGGCGTTCGAAAGGGCCGCTGCGCTCGAGCCGCGCGATGCCACCGCACTCGTCGAATTCGCGCGCCTTTGCGTCTCGCAAGGGGACTTTGCGCGCGCCGCAGCACTATTCAGCGCCGCGCTCGCCGCGGGCGGCGGCGGTGAGGCCGTGGCGATGTACGCCGCGCAGGCGCAATTGCTGCTCGGCCACTGGAAGGAAGGATGGGACGCGTACCGGGGTCGCGAGCCGCGGTTGCGCTTCGAGGCGCGGCGCGCGGCCGCGGGCCGCGGCTATCGCGTGCCGGCACTGCCCGGTGTCGCGGGACGCTCCATCACGCTGCTGGCCGAGCAGGGCCTCGGAGACACGCTGTTCTTCCTGCGCTTCGCGCCGCAGCTCGTCGCGCATGGCGCGACGCTCGATTTCGCGGGCGACCCGCGGCTGCATCCGTTGCTCGCCCGCGCCGGGCTATTCGCGCGCATGCATGCAGCATCCGCGCAGGACGAGGTGGCCGCCGAAACGCTGCTCGTCGCGGACCTGCCGTCGGTGGGCGGGATGCAGCCGCTCGCGCCCTCGCTCGCCATTCCCGCCGATGCAGCACGCGCAAGGGCCTGGCAGCGCACGCTCGAGGCGGCGGGCCCGCGCCCGTGGATCGGTGTCACATGGCGCGCCGGCACGCCATCCGAGGTGCGGGCGCACGCCCTCCACAAGGCGGTTCCCCTTGACGCCCTGATGCGCGCGCTGGCGCCGCTGGGCGGCACCGTGGTCGCGCTGCAGCGGCTTCCGGCAGCCGGCGAGATCGAGGCGGCGAGCGGCGCGCTCGGCAGGCCGGTGCTCGACCTGTCACACGTCAACGACGACCTCGAGGACGCACTCGCGGTCGTATCGCTGCTTGACCGGCTGGTGGGCGTGAGCAACACCAATGTGCACTTGGCCGCGGCGGCGGGTGGCTCGGGCGACGTCCTGGTGCCGTTCCCGCCCGAGTGGCGCTGGTCGGCCGCCGGCCCATCGCCCTGGTTTCCGCGCTTTCGCGTGCATCGCCAGGGCCGCGACGGCGACTGGAGCGCGGCGTTGGCCGCCATCGCCGGCTAGCGCCGCTGGCCGCAGCCCGATTCCACGGAGAACAACAGCAGCACGAGCTATGCGTCAATACTGCTCCCAGGGCAGCCCTTCGACGCGCCAGCCGCTGCGGGAATTGCGGTGGTGGTTGTCGTCGAGCTCGCCCTCGAAGCCGTGCAGCACGTTCATCACGTTGCGGAAGCCCGCGCGCTCGAGGGCCGCGCCGGCCTCCGCGGAGCGGTTACCGCTGCGGCAGATGAGCACCACCGGCCGATGCACGAAGTTGGCCCCCGCGATCTTCTTCACCTGGCCCACGAAGTGCGGATTGAGCTCCCAGTCGGATCCGTCGTACCACGGCACGATCATGGCGCCGACCGGGTGGCCGACGAACATGTACTCCATCTCGCTGCGGCAGTCGATGAATACCGCGTCGGGATTTTCCTTGAGGTACGCGTACGTCTGCTTGGGCTCGAGGTGTTCCATGGGTCGGATTATAGCGGGGTAGAATCGGCCCCATGAACGCTCCCGACACCCCCTTCGCATTCGACGCGGCGATCGCCGAAGCGGCCGCCCGCGTCGCCTCCCGCGTCGTCGCCTGGCGGCGCGATTTCCACCAGAACCCCGAGCTCGGCAACCGCGAGCAGCGCACCGCCGGCATCGTTGCCGCGCACCTGCGCGCGCTCGGCTTCGACTCGGTGCACGAGAAGGTCGCCCACACCGGCGTGGTCGGCGTGCTGAAGGGCGGCCTGCCGGGCAAGGTCGTGGCGCTGCGCGCCGACATGGATGCGCTGCCGGTGACCGAGGAAGTCGACGTGCCGTTCCGCAGCACGCAGCGCACCGAGTGGAACGGGCAGGCGTGCGGCGTAATGCACGCCTGCGGGCACGACACCCACACCGCGATGCTGATGGGAGTCGCCGAGGTCCTGGCCGGAATGCGCGATCGCATTCCCGGCACCGTCAAGTTCATCTTCCAGCCCGCCGAGGAGACCCCGCCGATCGGCGAGGAGGGCGGCGCGAAGATGATGATCGAGCAAGGCTGCCTGAAGAGCCCCGAGGTGGACGCGATCTTCGGCCTGCACATCGTCTCCATGCTGCGGACCGGGCGCATCGGGTACCGGTCGGGGCCGCTCATGGCCTCGGCCGACGATTTCCGCGTCTTCGTGCGCGGGGTGCAGACCCACGCGGCGATGCCTTGGCGCGGCGTGGACCCGATCGTGGTGAGCTCGCAGATCGTCCTCGGCCTGCAGACCGTGGTCGCGCGGCGCATGAACATCACCCACGAGCCCTCCGTGGTGACGGTGGGCGTGTTCCAGGGCGGGGTGCGCCACAACATCATTCCCGACGAGGTGAAGCTCGAGGGCACCATCCGCACCTTCGACGAGGTTCAGCGCAACGAGATCCACGAACACGTCACGCGCATCTCGGAGATGATCGCGCAGGCGGGCGGTGCGAAGGCCACGGTGCACATCCACCGCTGGTACGACGTGACGGTCAACGACCCGGCGCTCACGCAGTGGTCGGTGCCGACCCTCGAGCGCATGGCGGGCGAAGGCAACGTGGGCGTCGTCGACAAGGTCTGCGGCGCCGAGGACTTCTCGTTCTACCAGAAGCACGTGCCGGGCTTCTTCTACTTCATGGGCTGCACGCCGCCGGAGCGCGACGCGGACCGCGCGGCGCCCAACCACAGCCCGCGCTTCTACGTCGACGAGAACTGCCTGCCGCTCGGCGTGAAGTCGCTCTGCGCGCTGGCGCTCGACTGGCTCGCGTCCCACCGGGAATAGCTTGCCGGAAATCCCCGCGCTCGGGCTCTACGTCGCCGCGTCCCTCGCGCTCATCCTCACGCCGGGGCAGGACATGCTCTACGTGGCGACGCGCTCGCTCGCGCAGGGCCGTCTCGCGGGAGTGTGCTCGGCGCTGGGGATCGGCCTGGGCACGCTCATCCATACCGCGCTCATCGCGCTCGGAGTGGGCGCGATCCTGCGCGCGAGCCAAGGGCTGTTCGTGGCGCTCAAGCTGACCGGGGCCGCGTACCTCGCCTGGCTCGGCATCCGGCTCATCGCGTCCGGCGGCGTGAAGGCGCTCTCCGCCGTGCGCGCGCCACCGCTCTCGCGGCTCGCGCTGGTGCGCCAGGGTGTCCTGTCCAACATCACGAATCCGAAGATCGTGCTCTTCTTCTTCGCCTTCCTGCCGCAATTCGTCGACCGCGCGAGTGCGCACCCCACGCGCGACCTGGTCTTCCTGGGGGTGCTCTATGCGGTGCTCGCCCTGCCGGTGAAGATGGCGGTGGCGTTCGCCGCGGGCGCGCTCTGCGAACGCGTGCTGCGCTCGGGCGCGGTGCTCGCCTGGATGAACCGCGCGTGCGGCGCTGTGCTCGTGGCCCTCGGCCTGCGGCTCGCGGCATCCGAGTACTGACAGCCGGTCCTGCCCGGCGGCCGCCGGCCTATTTTCATCAGCGAATGAATCGCCTCGCGAAACGATGAGGTAATCCATTGATTATCTGTAGAACAATATTTCATTGATCAATGAATGAATAGTTGACATCCCCAGGCTGCGTGATCTAGATTCCGCCCAAAGCAGGCGTTGCCGATCTGCAAACAAGTCAAAGAGCATTACAACTAGGGAGGAATCCATGGCGTCGAGACGCAAGCACGTGCTGCATGCGGCCATCATGCTCGCCCTGTCCCAGGGGGCGTTGGCCGAGTCCACACAACCCGCGGCCGAGGCGTCCGATACCCCCTCGCCCCAGGCGGCCGAAGCCCCTACCCGGGTCGCACAAGCTACCCAGGGCGATCAAGCGGGCACTGCGAAGGAAAGCGCCGGCAAGGACCAGGTCACCAAGGGCGAGCAGGTCGTCGTCACGGCCCGGCGTCGCGAGGAGCTGATCCAGGACGTCCCGGGCGCGGTGAGCGCCTTTTCGGGCGCGGAAATCGAGCGGGAGGGCATCCAGGACGTCACCGGGATCGCCGACCTCACGCCGAACACCACCCTCAAGACCTCGCGGGCGACCAACTCGACGCTTACGGCTTTCATCCGCGGCATCGGCCAGCAGGATCCGGTGGCCGGCTACGAGCAGGGCGTCGGCATCTACCTCGACGACATCTACCTCGCGCGGCCCCAGGGCGCGCTGATGGATATCTACGACCTGGCGCGCATCGAGGTCCTGCGCGGTCCGCAGGGCACGCTCTACGGACGCAACACCATCGGCGGCGCGGTCAAGTACGTGACGCGCCGGCTCACGCCCGACCCGGAGCTCAGTGTGAGGGCGACCGCGGGCAACTACAACGAGCGGGACCTGGTCGTCCGGGGCAACCTGCCGATCAGCGATCAGATCCGCCTGGGTGCCGCGGTCGCCACGTTCGACCACGACGGATTCGGCAAGAACGTCGTGAACGGTTTGGACAACTACAACAAGAACGTCGTCGCCGGACGCATCAGCGCCGAGCTCATGCCGACCCCGTCGCTCTTCATCCGCGTCGCGGCCGACCACACCACCGACGACTCGCTGCCGCGGCAGGGCTATCGCCTCACCGTCGGCCCGGCGCCGACCAACGAGCCGCTGCTGTCCGGCAACTACGACACGCGGGCCAACCTCTACACGGTTCTGGGACACAAACAGGAGGTGGTCACCTGGGGCGACTCGCTGCTGGCCGAATGGACGGTCAGCCCCGAGCTGGTGCTCAAGTACGTCACCGCGCTGCGCGAGGGCAAGTCCGTCGCGCCCATCGACTTCGACTCGCTCAACGCGCCGCTGTTCGAGGCCCCGGCGCTCTATCACGACCGGCAGACCAGCCACGAGCTCCAGCTCACCTACACAGGCGTAAGGCTCCAGGGCGTGGCCGGCGCCTACCGCATGACGGCGAACGCGTTCAACGAGTTCGACGTGCTGTACAACGCCTCCGGCGGGCTCTCGCTCTACACGCTGGACGACATCGACACGAAGACCTGGGCGGCGTACGCCGACGGAAGCTACAGCGTCACGCCCACGTTCGACGTCACCGTCGGCGGACGCTACACCAGCGACGGCCGCCAGGCACGCATCTACAAGAGGACCTACCTGGGACTCGGGGGGTCGCCGACCCTCGGCAACCCGAACGCGATCGGGCTGCCGCCCAACACCGACCTGGGCAAGAGCGACCTCGACCGTACCGACACCAAGTTCACGCCAAAGGTCGGGCTCGCCTGGCGATTCGTGCCGGGGCAGAACCTGTACCTCACGTACGCGGAAGGGTTCAAGGGCGGCTTCTTCGACCCGCGCATGGACCTGGGCGGCAACCCCAACAGCCCCACCTCGCTCGAGAAGCGCAAGGGCGTGAAGCCCGAGGAAGCCGACACCTACGAGCTGGGGCTGAAGTCCGCGTACGCTGGGGGCCGCATCCAGACCAACATCGCGGCCTTCTACACCGACTACACCAACGTCCAGATCCCGGGCTCGATCGCCACCTACGACGCCAACGGTAACGTGAACGGCTTCGCCGGCAACGTCACCAACGCGGGCAAGGCGAAGATCCAGGGCCTCGAGTTCGAGACGATCGCGCGCCTTACGGACGCGTTCACGGTGACCGGCATGGTCGGCCTCATCGACGCCAAGTACAAGGAATGGATCGTCGCCAACGGCCTCGCGGGCAGCGCCGCGGCGCTCATCAACGTGGCCAGCTCGGCGGAGTTCCAGAACACGCCGAAGACGCAGGCGAGCATCACCGGAACCTACGAATGGCCGCTCGCCGTCCTGGGCCGCGGCGGTTCCATGGCGCTCCAGGGCACCGCCTCGTACAAGAGCAAGGTGTACCAGTCGGAGTTCGTGCATCCCACCGGCGTGCCGAGCATCGACGTGAACCTGCCGGGCGTGCTCGCCCTCGCCCAGGACGCCTACACCCTCTTCGATGCGGGCGTCACGTGGACCAGCGGCGACCACCATATCCAGGTGAGCCTCGTGGGGCGCAACCTAACGGACAAGCGCTACAAGGTCGCGGGATACCCGTTCGGCGCGTTCTTCAACACGGTGACGGCTTTTTACGGCGACCCGCGTACGGTCAAGCTCGCGGTGAACCTCTCGTTCTGAGGCCGCGCGGCGGCGCTTCGAGGCGCTGCCGCGAGCCCATGGGAAGTCCATGGCCACCTACGTCGAGTTGACCTGGCGCGGCGCGGGCGGGCTGGTGCTGCGTGCCCGCGACTACGCCGGTGCCGGAGGCGCAGCGCGCTGCCCGGTGATCTGCATTCACGGCCTCACGCGCAACTCGGGCGACTTCGAGGATGTCGCGCCCTGGATCGCGGCCCAGGGCAGGCGCGTCGTGGCCGTCGACGTGCGCGGCCGCGGCCGCTCGGAGCGCGACCCCGATCCGCGCCGCTACAACCCCGGCGTCTACGCCACCGACGTGCTGGCGCTCGCCGACCAGGCGGGCATCGCGCGCGCCGTCTTCATCGGCACGTCCATGGGCGGCATCATCACCATGGTGATCGCGATGAAGCGCCTGCGGGCAATCGCGGCGGCGGTGCTGAACGACGTGGGACCCGTGATCTCGATGGAGGGTCTCGAGCGCATCAAGGGCTACGCGGGCAAGGGACGCCCGGTGCACAGCTGGGACGATGCGGCCGCCTACATGAAATCCATCAACGAGACGGCCTTCCCGGGCAACACCATGGACGACTGGATGACCTGGGCGCGACGCACCTTCCGCGAGGAGGGGGGCCGGATCGTCCTCGACTACGATCCACGCATCGCCTCCGCGATCCAGGGCAAGAAGCTCGCGCCCACCTCGCTCTTCGCGAAGCTCGCCTATCGCCGCCTCGCCCGCAACCGGCCGACCCTATTGATCCGCGGCGCGAATTCGGACATTGTGGGGCCGGAAGAAGCGCGCTACATGCGCGATGTCGCTCGCAGCCTGCAGTACGCCGAGGTGCCCGGCGTTGGCCACGCGCCCATGCTGACCGAGCCCGCCGCGCAAGCCGCGCTTTCGAGCTTCCTCGCCAGCGTTGCCTGACGCCATCACCATGCAGCAGCGAACCCGCGCAGAGGCATCCCGCCGCGGCCGGCCCCTGCGCAGGCCGGCCGTCCCGGTCGACACGCGCGATCACATCCTCGACCAGGCCGAGGCCCTCTTCGCGCGCCACGGCCTGCACGGCGTGACGGTGCGCGAGGTGGCGCGCTCGGCCGCCGTCGATCCGGCGCTCGTGCACTACTACTTCGACACGAAGAAGGGGCTGTTCGACGCGGTCTTCCTGCGCCGCGCGCAGCTCCTCAACGACGAGCGCATGCGCTCGATGGACTCGTACGAGCGCGCGGCCGGCGAGCACATCACGGTCGAGGGCTGCGTCGAGGCGTTCCTCGAGCCGATCCTGCGGCGCTCGCTGCAGACGGACCCGCGCTGGAAGAACTACTTCCGGCTCGTGGCCCTCGTGAACAACAGCGCGGAATGGGGTGGGCTGCTGATGACGCGCACCTTCGATACCGTGATCGGCCGCCTCATCGAGCTGCTGCGCCGCTGCCTGCCCGAGGCGAGCGAAGAGAACCTGTACTGGAGCTACCACTTCCTGTCCGGGACCCTCACGCACAGCCTCTCCGAGACCGGCCGCATCGACCGCCTGTCCGGCGGACTGTGCGTCTCGAGCGACCTGGAGGCCATCCATCGGCGCATGGTTCCCTTCATCGCCGCCGGATTCCGGCGCCTCTGCAGCCCCGAGGGACGGTGAGTCCCGCCGATTTTCCCCACACGATCCCGAGGAGACCGCGGTGAACCTGAAGACCTTCGCCCTCGCGCTGGGCCTTGCATGCGCGGTCGGCGCCGCCCCCGCGCAGGAGCTGCGCATCGCCCTGATCGTCGGCAAGACCGGGCCGCTCGAGGCCTACGCGAAGCAGACCGAGACCGGCTTCATGATGGGCCTCGAGTACCTCACCGGCGGCAAGATGGAGATCGACGGTCGCAGGATCAAGGTGCTCGTGAAGGACGACCAGTTGAAGCCCGGCCTCGCCAAGGCCGCGCTGGAGGAAGCCTATGGCGACGACAAGGTGGCCCTCGCCGTGGGCACCACCTCCTCGGGCGCCGCGCTCGCGATGCTCCCGGTGGCCGAGGAGTACCGCAAGATCCTCATCGTCGAGCCGGCGGTGGCCGACAGCATCACCGGCGACAAGTGGAACCGCTACGTCTTCCGCACGGCGCGCAACTCCACCCAGGACGGCCTCGCCAACGCCGCCACGCTGAAGGGCCCGGCGAGCATCGCATTCCTCGCCCAGGACTACGCCTTCGGGCGCGACGGCGTGAAGGCGGCCAAGGAGGCGCTGGCGGCGGTCGGCAGCCAAGCGAAGGTGGTGCACGAGGAGTACGCGCCGCAGAACACCACCGACTTCACGGCAGCCGCGCAGCGCATCTTCGACGCGCTCAAGTCGCAGCCCGCGCCCCGCATCCTCGCGATCATCTGGGCGGGGCCCCATCCGCTCTCCAAGATCGCGGACCTCAAGCCCGAGCGCTACGGCATCACGCTCGCGCCCGGCGGCAACATCCTGCCGGTGCTCAAGACCTGGCGCAACTACGCGGGCACCGAGGGCGCCATCTACTACTACTACGGATTCCCGAAGAACCCGATGAACGACTGGCTCGTCGCCGAGCACACGAAGCGCTACGGGGTGCCGCCCGACTTCTTCACCGCCGGCGGCTTCGCCGCCGCGAGCGCCGTGGTGGGCGCGCTGCGCAAGGTCCCGTCGGCGGACACCGAAAAGCTGATCGCCGCGATGGAGGGAATGACGTTCGATACCCCCAAGGGTCCGATGACCTTCCGCGCCGCCGACCACCAGGCGATGCAGTCGATGTACCACTTCCGCATCAAGAAGGAGCAGAAGGGCGAGTGGGACCTGCTGGAGCTCGTGCGCGAGATCCCCGCTTCGGAACTGCCGGTGCCCGTGCGCAACAAGCGCTAGACGCGCCGCGCCGGCCGTGACCGCGACCGCCGCCACGCACCCCGCACTCTCGACGCGCGGGCTCACGGCGCGCTTCGGCGGCCAGGTGGCGGTCGACGCCGTGAGCGCGGACTTCTTCCCCGGGACGCTGACCGCGATCGTGGGCCCGAACGGCGCCGGCAAGACCACGTATTTCAACCTGGTCTCCGGGCAGCTCGCGGCGAGCGCGGGCTCGGTGCGCCTCTTCGGCGAGGACGTGACGCGGCTGGGCGCAGCGCGGCGCGCGCAGCGCGGCATCGGCCGTGCATTCCAGCTCACGCAGCTCTTCCCGGGCCTCACGGTGATGGAAAACGTGCGCCTCGCCGTCCAGAGCCGCGCGGGGACGGGCCTCGACCTCCTGTCCCTCTGGTCCAGCGCCGTGGGGCTCGCCGAGCGTGCGGAGCACTTCCTCGAGCGCGTGGCGCTCGCCCACCGGCGCGACGCCTCCGCGGCCGCGCTCTCCCACGGCGAGCAGCGCAAGCTCGAGGTGGCGATGCTCCTCGCCCTCGAGCCGCAGGTCCTGATGTTCGACGAGCCCACCGCCGGCATGAGCATGGACGAGGTGCCGGTGATCCTCGAGCTGATCCGGGGCATCAAGGAGCAGGGGGGGCGCACGGTGCTCCTGGTCGAGCACAAGCTCGACGTCGTGCGCTCGCTCGCCGACCGGATCCTGGTGCTGCATGACGGCCGCCTGGTGGCCGACGGCGATCCCGCCGCGGTGATGGCGTCGCGCGTCGTGCGCGAGGCCTACCTGGGCACGGCAGCGGCGAACGATGCCTGAGGCGCTGCTCGATCTGGCCGGCGTGCACACGCACATCGGGCGTTACCACATCCTCCAGGGCGTGGACCTCGCCGTCGCCGAGGGCGCCATGACGGTGCTGCTGGGCCGCAACGGCGCCGGCAAGACCACCACGCTCAAGACCATCATGGGCCTCGCCCAGGCGAGCCGCGGGAGCGTGCGCTTCGCGGGGCGCGACATCGCACGCCTGCCCACGCCGGAGATCGCGCGCGCGGGCATCGCCTACGTGCCGGAGGGCATGGCCGTCTTCTCGGGCCTCACCGTGCGCGAGAACCTCCTGCTCGGGGCGCGGCAGGCGGCGATGGATGCCACGCGCCTCGAGTGGATCCTCGGGTTCATGCCAGCGCTGCGCAAATTCTGGAACTACCCGGCGGGAAACCTCTCCGGCGGGCAGAAGCAGATGGTTGCCATCGCGCGCGCCATCGTCGAGCCCCGCCGGCTGCTGCTGGTCGACGAGCCCACCAAGGGCCTCGCGCCCGCCATCGTCGCGAACCTCCTCGCGGCGTTCCGCGAGCTGAAGGCGGCCGGCGCCACGATCCTCCTCGTCGAGCAGAACGCGAGCTTCGTGAAGAGCCTCGGCGACCACGTGGCCGTGATGGACGACGGGCGCATCGTCCACGCGGGAGCGATGCGCGACTTCGCCGCCGACCACGCCTTGCAGTCGCGCCTGCTGGGACTCGCCATGGAGGCGCCGTGAAACCCGCGGACGCGCTGCCCTCGGCGCCGGTCGACCTGGCCCCCTTGCTTCTCGTTCCCGCCGTGGCACTCGTGACGATCCCCCTCGTGGGCAGCTTCTCGGCGTGGGTGACGCTCACCCTCGCGGGCCTCGCCATGGGCATGATGATCTTCATCGTGGCGAGCGGGCTCACGCTCGTCTTCGGCCTCATGGACGTGCTCAACTTCGGGCACGGCGCCTTCGTCTCCGTCGGCGCCTACGCGGCGACGCTCGTGCTCCTGCCACTGGCGCCGTGGAGCGACTCCACGTCGGTCGGGGCCAACCTCGGCGCCGTGGCGCTCGCCGTGGCGGCCGCGATGCTGGTCACCGGCATGGCGGGCTGGGTGTTCGAGCGGCTCGTGGTGCGCGAGGTGTACGGCCAGCACCTGCGCCAGATCCTCGTGACGATGGGCGGGGCGATCGTCGTGGAGCAGCTGCTCGCGGTCCTGTGGGGACCGGATCCCATCGCCCTCGTGGTGCCGCGCGCGCTGCGCGGCGCCTTCGTTTTCGGCGACGTCGCAATCGAGAAGTTCCGTTTGCTCGCGGTCGCCGTCGGGCTCGCCGTTTTCGCAGCCCTCTTCTTCGTCCTCGACCGCACGCGCATCGGTCTCCTGATCCGCGCCGGCGTGGAGAACCGCCCAATGGTGGAAGCGCTGGGCTACCGCATCCGCCAGCTGTTCGTCGGCGTCTTCGTGGCGGGCAGCGCCCTCGCCGGCCTGGGCGGCGTGCTCTGGGGCCTGTATCGCGAGATGCTCACGACTTCCATGGGCGGCGAGCTCATCGTGACGGTGTTCATCGTCATCATCATCGGCGGCCTGGGCTCGGTGGGGGGCTGCTTCGTGGGCGCGCTGCTCACCGCGCTGGTGGCCAACTATGCCGGCTTCCTCGCCCCGAAGCTCGCCCTCGCCTCCAACATCCTCGTGATGGTCGCCGTCCTGCTCTGGCGGCCCGCGGGCCTCTACGCCGCGCCCCGGCGCTGACGCCACGGCATGATCCGCGCCCTGCTCTCCGACGACATCCCGCGCAGCCGGCTGCTCGCCGCACTGCTGCTCGTCACGCTGGCGGGCCTCGCCGCGGCCCCGTTCGTCGCCGGCGGCGCGCGGGCGCTGCATACCGCCGCGACGATCTGCGTGTTCATCGTGCTCGTGGGCTCCTATGACCTCCTGCTCGGCTACACCGGCATCGTGTCCTTCGCCCACACGATGTTCTACGGGATCGGCGCCTACGGCGTGGGGCTCGCCCTCGCGGGAATCGGTGCCACGTGGGGCGCGGCGTGCGCGGGCCTCGCCGGCGCGCTCGCCGTGGCGCTGCTGCTCGCCCTGGCGATCGGGCTGCTCTCGCTGCGCGTGCGGGCGCTCTTCTTCGCGATGATCACGCTGGCGGTGGCCTCGGCATTCGGGGTGCTCGCCTCGCAGCTGTCGGGCTTCACCGGCGGCGAGGACGGCCGCAACTTCCAGGTGCCGGCGCTCCTGAGACCGGACTTCCACCTGGTCGAGTTCCAGGTGCTGGGACGGTCCGTGGACGGCAGGCTGGTCGCCTACTACCTTCTCTTCGGCGCGTGCCTCGCGCTCTTCCTCTTCCTGCTGCGCGTGGTGAACTCGCCCTTCGGGAGGGTCCTGCAGGCGATCCGCGAGAACGACTTCCGCGCCGAGGCCCTGGGCTACCGCACGGTCGTGTACCGCACGGCCGCCAACTGCGTGGCCGCGCTGGTGGCCACGCTCGCCGGCGCGCTCATGGCGCTGTGGCTGCGCTACGTGGGTCCGCGCTCGGTGCTTGGCTTCGAGATCATGACCGACATCCTGCTGATCGTCGTGATCGGCGGGATGGGACGGATGTACGGCGCGGTGCTGGGCTCGGTGCTCTTCCTCGTGGCCCAGAACTACCTGCAGCCCGCGATGGGCAGGGCCGCAGACGCCCTCTCGGGCCTGCCGTGGCTCGCGCGCGCCCTCCACCCGGACCGCTGGATGCTGTGGATGGGAATCCTCTTCGTCTCCTGCGTCTACTACTTTCCAGCGGGTATCGTGGGGCGGTTCGACGCCGACAAGGCGAGGGCCCGCTCCGCCAAGGGCGACTGAGCCGCATGCTCGAGCTGGCAACCCTCATCTCCCGGCAAGCGCGCTATCGGCCCGATGCCCCGGCCGTGGTGTTCGAGGGCCGCACGCTCACCTACCGCGCGTTCTGGGAGCGGATCGCGCGCGTAGGCAACATGCTGCGCGCCCTCGGCATCGGCCCCGGCGACAAGGTTGCCACGGTGGCCGGCAACTCGCTCGAGCTGCTGGAGACCTACTGGGCGGTGCCGGCAATCGGCGCCGTGCTCGTGCCGCTGTCGCCCCTGTTGCTGCGCGAGGGCCTGGCGAGCCTGCTGCGCGGCTCGGACGCGCGCTGCCTCATCGCGCAATCGTCGATGCTGCCCGTGCTGGCCCAGATGGCCGGAGAGCTCCCCGAGTGCGTGCTGCTCTTCGACGGCGCGGCGCCGGGGTGCGGCGACTACCGCACGCTCTCGGCCGCCCAACCCGCCGCCCTCGTGCCCGCCGAGATGAGCCAGGACGACCTCTTCAACATCATGTTCACCAGCGGGACCACCGGCGTGCCGAAAGGCATCATGCACACGCACTTCGTGCGCTCCATGTACGCCATCCTCCTGGGCCAGGCCTTGCGCATGACGCCCGAATCGCGCGCCCTGCACAGCGGCGCGATCGTGTTCAACGGCGCCTTCGTCACGATGATGCCCACGTTCCACCTCGGCGCGACCTACGTCCTGCTGCGCCAGTTCGACGCCGAGGAGACCATCGCCGCGATCGAGCGCGAGCGCGTGACGCACGTGATGCTGGTGCCAGCGCAGATCGTCGCCATCCTCGGTGCCCGCGGCTTCGACGCGCGCCGACTCGCCTCGCTCGAGTGCATCCTCTCGCTGGGGGCGCCGCTGCTGCAGCAGGACCGGGACCGGCTCAACGCGCAGCTCCCCGGGCGCCTCTACGAGCTCTACGGCCTCACCGAGGGCTTCGTCACCATCCTGGACCGCGGCGAAGCGGCGAGCCGGCCGGGCACGGTCGGAATGCCACCGCCCTTCTTCCGCATGCGCATCGTGCGCGCCGACGGCTCCGACGCCGCGCCCGGGGAGCCGGGCGAGATCGTCGGCCGCGGGCCGATGCTGATGACCGGCTACTACCGGCGGCCGGACTTGACCGCGCAGGCGTTGCGCGACGGATGGCTGCACACCGGCGACGTCGGCTTCGTCGACGAGGACGGCTACCTGCACCTCGTCGACCGCATCAAGGACATGATCGATTCCGGCGGGGTGAAGGTCTATCCCCGCGACGTCGAGGAGGTGGCCGCGCGCCACCCCGACGTGCGCGAGGTCGCCGTCTTCGGCGTTCCCCACGAGAAGTGGGGAGAGACGCCCATGGCGGCGGTCATCGTGCGGGCGGGCTGCGGCCTCGCCGCCGAGGCGCTGCGCGACTGGATCAACGAGCGCGTGAGCGCGCGCTACCAGCGGGTCTGCGCCGTGACGATCATGGACGACTTCCCCCGCAGCACCGCCGGCAAGACGCTCAAGCGCGAGCTGCGCGCGCCGTACTGGGAGAAGCACGGGCGCAAGATCTGAGCCGGCCCGCGCCTTTAGCGCTTCGCCGCCCCGGCCCGCAGCGGCGCCGGGACCAGTGCGCGCTCCAGGCCTTCGAAGAGCACGTGGAACGCGAGCGCGAGCGCCGCGGCCGGAATGGCGCCGGCGAGGAGCACGACGTGGTCGTTCAACGCGAGGCCCTGGGCGATGCGCTCGCCGAATCCGCCCGCGCCGATGAAGGCTGCGATGGTCGCCGTGCCCACGTTGATCACCGCCGCCGTCTTTACCCCGGCGAGGATCGTCGGCAGTGCGAGGGGCAGCTCGACCAGCCGCAGCGCGGCCCAGGGGCGCAGGCCCAGGGCGCGCGCGGCCTCCCGCAGCCCCGGGGAAACGCCGGTCATGCCCGCGTGCGTGT
Source organism: uncultured beta proteobacterium (assembly GCA_963758215.1). Classification (GTDB taxonomy): domain Bacteria; phylum Pseudomonadota; class Gammaproteobacteria; order Burkholderiales; family Usitatibacteraceae; genus Usitatibacter. The sequence goes on from CAVWUN010000009.1 coordinate 139,596, forward strand.
TGCGCACGATCGGCAGCAGCGCGTACAGGAAGAGCGCGATCACGGCGGGCCACACGCCGATGGTCCCGGTGAGCGGGATCAGGAACGCGAGCAGCGCGAGGGAGGGGATCGTCTGGATCACGCCCACGGCCACCAGCACCGGCTGCGCGACGGCACGCGAGCGCGCCGCGACCACGCCCAGGGGAACGGCCACGACGATCGCCGCGGCGAGCGAGGCGACGACCAGGGCCACGTGCTGGCCCAGCAATCGCGCGAAGTCGGGCGCGAAGAGGGCGCCCCACAGGCCCCGCGCCGGGGACGCTCCGCGCGCTGCGCCGGCGACGAAGCCGGCCGCGATCGACGCGAAGTCCTGGTGCCCGAGCTCGGCCTCCCCGTTCAACCGGACCATGGTGGCCGTGTCGATGCGCCCCTGGAGCTTCTCGATGGCGGCCCAGGCGAGCGGGTGCCGCGCCGGCACCGCGATGCCGTGCAGCAGCAGCGCGTCATAGCGCGGAAAGTAGCGGCGGTCGTCGTCCAGCACCGCGATGCCGTAGCGCGCGATCTTGGCGTCGGTGGTGTACAGGTCGACGGCATCCACCTCGCCCGCGGCGAGCGCCTCGTAGGCGAGCCCGTGGTCGAGCCCGCGCGGTGAAGCCTGGGGCAGCGCGTAGGCCGCCTTCAGCCCCGGCCAGCCGTCGCGCCGGCCGAGGAACTCGTGCGAGAAGCCCAGTCGCAGGTCCGGAAAGCGCGCGAGGTCGGAGATGCGCCGGATGCCGTGACGCTCGGCGTACGCGCGCCGCAAGCCGATGGCGTACGTATCGGAAAAGCCGAGCGCGACCGAGGCTTCGAGGCCGCGGGGGCGCAGCCGCTGGTTGATCTCCCCGAGCGTGAGGTCCGCGTCCGACCCAAGGATCTCGCGCGCGATGGTTCCCGTGTATTCCGGGTAGACGTCGATCGAGCCCGCCTCGAGCGCCTGCACGAGAATCGCGGTGTTGCCCAGGCCCGGCTCGTGGATCGCCCGGGCGCCCGCGAGGCGGGCGGTCTGGGTGACGATCTCGCCCAGGATGAACGACTCGGTGAAGCGCTTGGAGCCCACGCGCAGGGCAGGCTCGTCCGGGGCGGACGCCGCGCGCGCGGCGAGGCTCGCGAGCACGAGGACGACGAGGATCGCGCGCATGGCGCCATGATAGGATATGTTTCTTCAGCGCCGATTTGACATTCAGCTTGCGGGCGCTCTAAAAAATCCGCTAAAGCGATCGGCCTCGTCACCCGCTCGCCTTCGGGTACTGATTGCCGCAACCATGGACCAGCCGATCGCCACACGCCCGACCCGCATCGCCGCGCTGCATGACGCGCTCAAGCAGCGCATCCTCGTGCTCGACGGGGCGATGGGCACGATGATCCAGCACCTGCGCCTCACCGAGGCGCAGTTCCGCGGCGAGCGCTTCCGCGATTTCCGCAAGGACCTGCGCGGCAACAACGACCTGCTCAACCTCACCCGGCCCGAGGCGATCCGCGGGATCCACGCCCAGTACCTCGAGGCGGGCGCGGACATCCTCGAGACCAACACCTTCAACTCCACGTCGATCTCGCAGGCCGACTACGGGCTGGAGGACATCGTGGCGGAGCTGAACCTCGCCGGGGCGCGCCTCGCGCGCGAGGTCGCGGATTCGTACGGCGGGCGCACGCCGGCACAGCCGCGCTTCGTGGCAGGCGTGCTGGGGCCGATGAACCGCACGCTGTCGCTCTCGCCGGACGTGAACGACCCGGGCTTCCGCGCGGTCACCTTCGAGCAGGTGAAGCAGGCGTACAAGGTGGCCGTCGCGGCGCTTGTCGAGGGCGGCGTGGACCTGCTGCTGGTCGAGACGATCTTCGACACGTTGAACGCCAAGGCCGCGCTCTTCGCCATCGACGAGCACGCCGAGGAATCCGGCGTGCGCCTGCCGGTCATGATCTCGGGGACCATCACCGACGCCTCGGGGCGCACGCTCTCGGGACAGACCGTGGAGGCGTTCTGGAACTCGGTGCGCCACGCACGCCCGCTGTCCATCGGCTTCAATTGCGCGCTCGGCGCGCGGCAGCTGCGCCCCCACGTCGAGGAGCTCGCGCGGATCGCCGACGTCTATGTCTCGGCGCACCCAAACGCGGGGCTGCCCAACGCGATGGCCGAGTACGACGAGCTGCCCGCCGAGACCGCAGGCTACATCCGCGAATGGGCCCAGAGCGGATGGCTCAACATCACCGGCGGCTGCTGCGGCACCACGCCCGAGCACATCCGGGCCATCGCCGAATCGGTGAGGGCGTTCAAGCCGCGCGCGGTGCCCGCGATCGCGCCGAAGCTGCGCCTGGCGGGGCTCGAGCCGCTGAACGTGGGCGACGACTCGCTGTTCGTGAACGTGGGCGAGCGCACCAACGTCACGGGCTCGAAGGCCTTCGCGCGCCTGGTCTTGGCCGGCGATTACTCCGCAGCGCTCTCGGTCGCGCGCCAGCAGGTGGAGAACGGCGCGCAGGTGATCGACGTGAACATGGACGAGGCGATGCTCGACTCGCAGGCCGCGATGACGCGCTTCCTGCAGCTGGTGGCCGCCGAACCCGACATCGCGCGCGTGCCGATCATGATCGACAGCTCCAAATGGAGCGTGATCGAGGCCGGGCTCAAGTGCGCGCAGGGCAAGTGCATCGTGAACTCGATCTCGCTCAAGAGCGGCGAGGCGGAGTTCATCGCGCAGGCAAAGCTCACCCGGCGCTACGGCGCGGCGGTGGTGGTGATGGCCTTCGACGAGCGCGGCCAGGCCGACACGCTCGCGCGCAAGACCGCGATCTGCGAGCGCTGCTACCGGATCCTCACCGAACAGGTGGGCTTCCCGCCCGAGGACATCATCTTCGACCCGAACATCTTCGCGATCGCCACCGGGATCGAGGAGCACAACTGCTACGGGCACGACTACCTCGAGGCGGTGAAATGGATCCACCGCCACCTGCCCCGCGCGAAGAGCTCGGGGGGCGTCTCCAACCTGTCGTTCTCGTTCCGCGGCAACGAGCCGGTGCGCGCCGCGATGCACACCGCGTTCCTCTACCACGCGACGCGCGCCGGCATGACCATGGGGATCGTGAACGCCGGGCAGCTCGGCGTGTACGCCGAGATCCCGCCCGAGCTCCTGGAACGCGTGGAGGACGTGATCCTCAACCGCCGGCCCGACGCGACCGAGCGCCTGGTGCAGTTCGCCGAGACCTTCGAGGGGCGGAAGAAGGACGCTGCCGAGGAGCTCGCCTGGCGCAAGGAGCCGGTGCGCGAGCGCCTCGTGCACGCGCTGGTGAAGGGCATCACCGAGTTCATCGTCGCGGACACCGAGGAGGCGCGAACCCAGTTCGAGCGCCCGCTGCAGGTGATCGAGGGCCCGCTCATGGACGGCATGAACGTCGTGGGCGATCTCTTCGGCTCGGGCAAGATGTTCCTGCCGCAGGTGGTGAAGTCGGCGCGCGTGATGAAGCAGGCGGTGGCGCACCTGGTGCCGTTCATCGAGGAGGAGAAGCGGCGCCTGGGCACCGCGCCCAAGCCCAAGGGCAAGGTGGTGATGGCGACCGTGAAGGGCGACGTGCACGACATCGGCAAGAACATCGTGGGCGTGGTCCTGCAATGCAACAACTTCGACGTGGTCGACCTGGGCGTGATGGTCGCCTGCGAGACGATCCTCGAGACCGCGCGCAAGGAGAACGCGGATTTCGTGGGGCTCTCGGGCCTCATCACGCCCTCGCTCGAGGAAATGGCGCACGTCGCCGGCGAGATGCAGCGCATGGGCTTCGAGATTCCGCTGCTGATCGGCGGGGCCACCACCTCGCGCACCCACACCGCGGTGAAGATCGAGCCGCACTACCGCGGGCCCACGGTGTGGGTTCCCGACGCATCGCGCGCGGTAGGTGTGGCCTCGCAGCTCTCCAGCGCGGAGCAGCGCGACAAGTACGTGCGCGAGGTGCGCGCCGACTACGTGAAGGTGCGCGAGCAGCACGCACGCAAGACCGGGCAGAAGAGCGTCACGCTCGAGGCGGCGCGTGCCAACGCCGCGCGCTTCGACTGGACGGGCTTCGCGCCAACACCCCCCCGGCACATCGGGCTCACGGCGCTGCGCAATTTTCCGCTCGCGCAGCTCGTCCCGTACGTGGACTGGGCGCCTTTCTTCCAGACCTGGGACCTGGCGGGCAAGTATCCCGATCTCCTCGAGGACGCGGTGGTGGGAGAGGCGGCGCGCAACGTGCTGCGCGACGGGCAGGCGATGCTCGAGCGCATCGTGCAGGGCCGCTGGCTCACCGCGAGCGGCGTCTTCGGCCTGTGGCCCGCGAACTCCGCCGGCGACGACATCGAGATCTATGCCGACGAGCGGCGCGACGGCGTGCTGATGACGTGGCACAACCTGCGCCAGCAGAACGAGAAGCCCGCGGGCAATCCCAACCTGTGCCTCGCGGATTTCGTCGCGCCGAAGGACTCGGGCGTGGCGGACTACGTCGGCGCCTTCGCCGTCACGGCCGGCATCGGCGCCGAGGCGAAGGTGCGCGAGTACCAGGCCGCGAACGACGACTACGGCGCGATCATGGTGAAGGCGATCGCCGACCGCCTGGCCGAGGCGTTCGCCGAGCTCCTGCACGAGCGCGTGCGCAGGGAGCACTGGGGCTACGCGCGCACGGAGCGGCTTTCCGGCTCCGAGCTGATCGCGGAGAAGTACGCCGGCATCCGGCCCGCGCCGGGATATCCCGCGTGCCCCGACCACACAGAAAAGGCCGATCTCTTCCGCCTGCTCGATGCGCAGCGCTGCGCCGCCATCGAGCTCACCGAAGCCTGCGCGATGCTGCCCGCCGCGTCGGTGAGCGGCTTCTACCTCGCGCATCCGCAGGCGCGCTATTTCGCGGTCGGCAGGATCGAGCGCGACCAGGTCGTCGACTACGCGCACCGCAAGGGCATGGACCTCGCCCAGGCCGAGCGCTGGCTCGCTCCGATCCTCAACTACTGAGCCGGGGCACCTCCGCGGTCGCGGCCGGCGCCGGGATCGCAGGCGACTGGGGCAACCGGAATCGCTGCACCAGCTCCGCGAGGCGCTGCAACTCCTGGCGCAGGTGCGCCGAGCGATCGGTCCACGAGCCGACCATGCGCGTGTTGTTCTGGGTCAGCTGGTCGAGCTCGCCGATGGTGCGCGAGAGCTGGTCGATCTCGCGGCTCTGGCGGCTCGCGGCGCCGGAGACATCGCCGATCATCGCGGAGACCTGCTCGATCGACGCGCCCACGTGCGCGATCTTGTCGCTCGCGCTCGCGGCGCTGCGCGCGCCCTTCTGCATCCCCGCGACCGATGAGCTGATGAGGCCGCGTATCTCGCCCGCCGCCTGCGAGGAGCGCTGCGCGAGGGCGCGCACCTCGGAGGCCACCACCGCGAAGCCCCGGCCATGCTCGCCGGCGCGCGCGGCTTCCACCGCGGCGTTGAGCGCGAGGAGGTTGGTCTGGAACGCGATGGCATCGATGAGCGTGATGATCTCCCCGATCTTGGAGGAGGCCGCGCTGAGCGCTTCCATGGTCTGCACCACCTCGACCATGGCGGCCCCGCCCTCGCGGGCGGACCCGGTCGCGCTGCCGCCCAGCTCGGCCGCCCGGCGCGCCGACGCGGTGGACGCCTCGACCGTCGTGAGCAGCTCCGTCATCGAATGCGCCGTGCTGCGCAGATTCGACGCGGCATCCACGCTGCGCTGGTTGAGCGTCACGGCGTCCTGTGCGATCTCGTCGGCCGCTTCCGCGATGTAGTGCGTCACGTTGTGGATCTCGCCGATGGCGGTGATCCAGGCCTTGCGCGCCTCGTCCATGGCGGAGAGCAGCTGGCCGATCTCGTCGTCGCGCCGGATCCGCGGCGCCACGCCCAGGTCGCCCCTGGCCAGCGCGCTGGCCACGGTCACCGCCTCCTCCACGGACACGAGGATGCGCCGCGTCACGATGCGCACCAGCGTCGCGCCGACCAGGATCGCCAGCAGGCCCACCAGCCCTCCGATCCACAGCGTGCGCTCCTGCTGCGCGAGCGCCTCGCCCATGAGCCGGCGCGACTCGTCGTCGGCGGCGCGCGTGAGGCCGTCCAGGTCCTTGTGCATGGCCGCCGTGAGTGGCTGCACTTCGCGCTCGAGCCGACCGACCGTCACCATCTTGCGCTCGTCGGTGTACTCGGATTGGATCGCCTCGAGCAGCGCGGCGAGCTGCTCGAGGCGCCGGTCGAGCTGCGCGAGCGCTGCGCGCGCCTGGGGCAGGGATTGTTCGGCCTGCGCAACGGCATCCAGGCACGCCTTCTTGCCCTCCTCGTACTGGCGGCCCTGCGAGCTGCGCCGCGTCAGCGTCCAGGCCACGGCCTTGAAGGTGAGCGCCTCGCAGCTCGCGCGAATCGTGCCGATGGTGTCCCGCTGCACCTGCGCAACACGGCTCTGGTCGAAGGTGGCGCGGCTCTGCCGACCCTGGACCAGCATCATCGCGGTGTTGAGCGCCACCAGCACCACCAGGCCGATGGGCAGCAGGCGTAACAGGCGCTGCAGGCTCATCGCCGGCTATTTCACCGGGATTTCCGCCACCAGCGCGCCGCCGAAGGTGCCCACGGTCTGCTTGAGCCCGTTCTGCGCATGGCAAGCCACGCACGCGGGAGCAAGCTTCATCGGGTAGTAGCCCATCACCGTGTTGCCGCTGCGCTTGACGACCGGCTCGAGGCCGCCCGTGGCCATCAGCCTCTCCACTTCAGGCGCAAGCGGCGAGCCCTTCATCACTTTCTGCACCGCCCAGTCGCTGTTGATCACCTCGTTCTCGCGGTTGGTGGCGTAGCCCTGGATGCGGCCCTGCATCAGCTCGTTGAAGACCCTGAGCGTCTGCGCGCGGAAAAACGCCGGCACGAAAGCGTCCTGACCGCCCTTGGCGAGCACGCCCTGGAAGCGCGTGACGACCGTGGTGAAGGCCTGGAGGTAGGCGCGCCGCGCATCTCCCACCACGCCCTTGGCCTTGACGTCGAGCGGCACGCCCGCCGCTTTCTGGTAGCGCGCCTTGAACTGCTCCACCAGGGCGTCAGGTGCCACCTGCTCCGGCACGACCTTGCCGCTGTTGATCGCCGGCTGCAGGCCACCGATCACGGCAGTGCCTTCGGTCACCAGCACCTTGAGCTCCTGGGCGGCCTGTTTGGCGGAGTCCTCGCTCAGTTGCGCGGTGGCGGACAGGCTCAGCCCCGCGAGCAGGACGCCGGCGAGCGCGACGGTAATGCGGAAGGATGCTGGGAATAAAGGCATGGGCTCTCCATGTTTATCGCTGTTTGACTTCGGGGGCCGCTGCGACTCACCTTCGGTGCGCGCGCATTTTCGATGCGCGGCACAGGCTATCACGGCCATTCGATGCCGATTGTGAAAGTCGTCACAGCGGGAGTGCGACTTCGAATTGCATGCGTCATCCGGCCGCGGGATGGACCGGGGCGCGGCCGCTGTTGCCGCCCGCTAAAGCGGCAACACCCGCGCCGGATCGGGGCGGCGCGCGAACTCGAGAAACGCTTCCGCGAGCCGGTCGCTTTCCGCGATCGCGGTGCGCCAATACTGCATGCGCCCCGCATCGTCGCCCGCGAAGCGCGAGAAATCCTTGCGATCGGGCAGCTTGCCCAGCGGCAGCGTCGCGAGGTACTCGCGCGACGGCGCCACCAGCACCACGTTGTCGAGCCACTCGCCGCGCCCCGTGCGCCATGGCATGCCCTTGTCGAGCCAGCCCGGCACGATGCGATCGGTGAAATGCGGGTAGAGCACCAGGCCCCGCGCGCGGTGATAGGGCAGGTGCAGGTGGTAGTCGATGATGCCGCCATCCCAGTACACGCCGACCGGCGCCTGGGGAATGTCGGCCACGCCCTCGAGCACGAGGGGGATCGAAGCGGAGGCGAGCAAAGCCTCGCCCAGGTTCGCGGGACCGAGCTCGACCACGTGGGTGTGGAACGCGTCGAAGCGGATCGCCTGCAGCGCATCCGGCGCCGACACGTTGCCCACCGCCATGAATGGCGGGCGGGCGCGCGCGTCGTGGAACACCGTGCGATCGATGAAGCGCGCCAGATGCCGGCGCCCGAGCGCGTTGGCCAGGGCCGCCATGCCGAATCCCAGGGACGTGGACACCGACGAGTCGCGCGTGAGCGGCCAGCGCCCCCGCACGGTAAGGATGTGCAGGCGATGGTGCGGATTGGAAAGGATCTCGGACTCGCGCCCCCGGAACAGCTCGTCGAGCATGGTGCGCGCCGCCTGGGACACATGGCGGCGGCTGGGGCGCGGCGGATAACTTTGCTGCGTGTACAACCGCGCGAACTGCTCCAGCGTGCGCACCGGGTCCGTGCAGCAAGCCGCGGCAAAGCGCCACGCGCCGATCGAGGCGCCCACCAGGTGGCGCACCCGCGGCGCGGCGGCGAGCCACTCGCCGAAGATCACCCGGTCGAGGCCCGCGATCCCGAGTCCCTTCGGGCCGCCCGCCGCGCCCGGGACGATCTCCACCTCTGCCGGATCGAGCCCCGCGTCCCGGATGCGGGCGAGGGCGCGCGCTCCGGCGCGCACGGTGAGGACCGGGGAGGACATCGGGAATCGCCGCGATATGAACAGTCCGTACTATGCCAACAAAGGCCGCGGCCCGGCTAGAATCAACCGTCGCGCGGCCTTGCGCGCCATCCTCCCGGCTACTCACATCCCGATGTCGCATCTCTTCTCGCCTTTCACGCTGCGCTCGATCACCTTTCGCAACCGCGTCTTCGTCTCGCCGATGTGCCAGTACTCGAGCGACGACGGCATGCCCACCGTATGGCATCAGGTGCACCTGGGCAGCCGCGCGGTCGGCGGCGCGGGGCTGGTGTGCGTGGAGGCGAGCGCGATCACTCCCGGGGGACGGATCACGCCTTGGGACGCGGGCATCTGGTCGCCCGGGCACGCCGCAGCATGGAAGCCGATTGCGGAATTCATCCGCGCGCAGGGCGCAGTGCCCGCGGTGCAGATCGCGCACGCCGGCCGCAAGGCCTCGTGCGACAAGCCCTGGCACGGGGGCAAGCCGCTCGCGCCCGCGCAGGGTGCGTGGGAGACCATCGGGCCCAGCGCGCTCGCTTTCGGCGACTATCCCGCACCGCGCGCGATGACCCGGGAGGAGATCGCGTCCACCGTGGAGGACTTCCGCCGGGCTGCGCTGCATGCGCTCGCCGCGGGCTTCGACGTGGTCGAGATCCACGGCGCGCACGGCTACCTCCTGCACAGCTTCGTCTCGCCGCTGTCCAACCGGCGCAGCGACGAGTACGGCGGCTCGCTCGACAACCGCGTGCGCTTCTCCCTGGAGGTGGCGCGCGCGGTGCGTGCGGCGTGGCCCGCGGAAAAGCCGCTCTTCTACCGCGTCTCGGCGAGCGATTGGGCCCCGGGCGGATGGGACGTGGCGCAATCGGTGGAGCTCGCGCGGCGCCTGAAGCAGGCCGGTGTCGACCTGGTCGACTGCTCGAGCGGCGGCAACGTGGCCGATGCGAAGATGGTCCTCGGACCCGGCTACCAGGTGCCGTTCGCGGAGGCGATCCGCAGCCAGGCCGGCATCCCGGTGAGCGCAGTGGGGCTCATCACCGATGCCGTGCAGGCCGAGCAGATCGTGGCGCTCGGGCAGGCGGACGCGGTGTGCCTCGCGCGCGCAATGCTGCGCGATCCCTATTGGCCGCGGCACGCGGCGCGCGAATTGAAGGTGGACCTGCCGTGGCCAGACCAATACAAGCGTTGCGACACGGGGCCCCTGGGGCGGTAAGATTTCCCGTCACCCGACACGCCTGGAGCCGCCGATGATCGACCTTTACTACTGGACAACGCCCAACGGGCACAAGATCACCATCTACCTCGAGGAGGCTGGCCTCGCCTACAGCCTGAAGCCGGTGAACATCGGCAAGGGCGAGCAGTTCGCGCCCGGCGTTTCTCGCAATCTCCCCCAACAACCGGATCCCGGCGATCATCGACCACGCGCCCGCCGACGGCGGCAAGGCGATCAGCGTGTTCGAGTCCGGGGCGATCCTGCTCTATCTCGCGGGCAAGACGGGCCGCTTCATCCCGAAGGACTTGCGCGGCCAGGTGCAGACGCTCGAATGGCTCATGTGGCAGATGGCGGGCCTCGGTCCCATGGCGGGCCAGAACCACCACTTCGCCAACTACGCACCGGAAAAGATTCCCTACGCGATCGATCGCTACGTGAAGGAGACCTCGCGCCTGTACGCGGTGCTCGACAAGCGCCTCGCGGGGCGCGACTTCATCGTGGGCCGCGAGTACACGATCGCCGACATGGCCTGCTACCCCTGGGTCATTCCGGAGCGCCAGGGGCAGGACATGGACGACTTCCCGAATCTCAAGCGCTGGCACGCGTCGATCCGCGCGCGGCCGGCGACGGAGCGCGCCTATGCCCGCGCAAAGGAAGTGAATCCGAAGCCGACCGCGATACGCAGCGAAGAGGAACGCCGGGTCCTCTTCGGGCAGGACCGCAGCGTCGTGAAGTAACGACGGCGCTCGAAGGGGCTCAGTTTTCCTTCGCCTGGTCGTTCAGGTGCTTCATGACCGCGTTGTACTGGGTGACCGCTTCGTTCGCGGCCGCCTCGTTGGCCTTCACCGCGGCCTGGCGCGCGTCGATGTAGGCCTTCATGCACTCCTGGTACTTCTTCACGTCGTCGTTGAACCGCTCCATGATCCTGCCCTCGCCGCGCATCTGGAGGCGCGGCATCTCGGGAGTCGGTTCGCACTGCGGCTTGGGAATGTCGGAGTCGGCGGCGCAGGCCGCGCTCGCGGCGGCAAGGAGCGCAGCGGCAAGGGCGATGCGGTTCATGGAGCGGCCTTTCGTCTGGAATGGATTGTCGAGGGCGCGTAGCTTACCGGATTAGTCGGCCACCGGCACGGTGTAGTTGAGCGCGAGCCGTCCGCCGTCCGGGTAGATGGTCTGGCCGGTGAGGTAGGACGCGTCGTCGCTCGCGAGGAACGCGGCGACCTTGCCGATCTCTTCGGGCTCGCCCATGCGGCCCATCGGCGTGCGCGAGAGTATCCTGCGTTCGGCCTCGCGATTGCCGAGCACCGCCGTGCGCGCGAGCTCGGTGAGGATGGTGCCGGGACCGATGCCGTTCACGCGGATTGCGTGCGGGGCGAGTGCCAGCGCCATCACCTTCGTGAGCTGGTTGACCGCCCCCTTGGAAACGACGTAGGGAACCTGGTTGGCGATCGCGAGGACCGCGTTCACGCTCGACATGTTGATGATCGACCCGCCGGTGCCCTGGCGCACCATCCGGCGTGCCGCCGCCTGGCCGGCGAGGAATACGCCCTTCAGGTTCACCGCGAGCACGCGATCGAAATCGGATTCCTCGAGCTCGAGAAAATCGGCGCCGTGCACCACGCCCGCGTTGGCGACCAGGATGTCGAGCCTGCCGAAGACGCGCGCCGCCTCCTCCACGGTGTGCGCCACCTGCTCGCGGCGTGAAACGTCGCACTGCACTCCGGCCACCTCGCGCCCGGCTTCGCGCAGCCGTGCGAGCGCGGCGGCGAGCGCGGCCTCGTTCACGTCGGCCAGCATCACGCGCGCACCCTCGGCCGCGAGCGCTTCCGCGCACGCGCACCCGATGCCTTGCGCGGCGCCCGTTACGAGCGCGACCTTGCCGGAAAGCCTCATCGCCTGCGCTACTTCGCCTTGCCCGCTTCCGGCTTCGCCGGTTCGATGCGGATCGGCTGCAACGGCGTGAACTCCAGCTTCGGGGCCTTCGAACCCGACCCCTTGGTCGCCTCCGCGATCTCGGCGCAGAACGCCTTCAGCTCCGCGGGGCAGCTCGCCTTCGCACGCGAGTACACCATGGTCCGGTCGTCCTTGGCCGCGTCGCTCTTCAGATGCTCGAGGATGAAATCGTGGTACTGCGCGTCCTTGGCCATCGCCGCGCTCAGCACGGCGATGTCCTTCCAGTCGACGACCAGCCGCAGCAGCGCGTCGGTGAAGTTGTCGCCCACCTCGCCCGCGTCGCATTGCCGGTAGTCGCGCCAGGCCTTCTCGAGCTGCAGCCAGCCCTCCACGCGATCGATGGCCTTCTGCGCGGCCGCAGCGTCCGCCTTGCCGCACGCGCGGTCGGCTGCGCCCGCAGTGCAGCAGGCGAGCAGCAACAAGGCGGCGATCGCGATACGTGCCGCGGCGCCCATCTCAGGCAGCCTTTCCCGGCCGGCGCGCGGCCTGCGCGAGGCGCTCGCGCACGGCGTTCGCGATGCCGGTCGCATCCAGCCCGCAATCGGCGAGGAGCTGGGCGCTGTCGCCGTGCTCCACGAACGCGTCCGGAAGCCCGAGCATCAACACCGGGACCTCGACCCCGTTTTCCGCAAGCGCCTCGGCCACTGCCGCGCCCGCGCCTCCCGCCACCACGTTTTCCTCGACGGTGACGATGAGCTCGTGGGAAGTGGCCAGCCGGAAGACGAGCTCGCGGTCGAGCGGCTTCACGAACCTCATGTTGGCAACCGTCGCGTTGAGCTCCGTGGCCGCGTCAAGGGCGGGCTTGAGCATCGCACCGAAGGCGAGGATCGCGACGCGCCTGCCTTCGCGGCGCAGCTCCCCGCGGCCGACCGGCAGCGCCTTCATCTGCGGCATGACCTCCGCCCCCACGCCGGTGCCGCGCGGATAGCGCACGGCCGCGGGGCCATCGAGCGTGAACGCGGTGTAGAGCATCTGGCGGCACTCGTTCTCGTCGGACGGAGCCATCACGGTGAGGTTCGGGATGCAGCGCAGGTACGAATGATCGAACGCCCCGTGGTGCGTGGGACCATCTGCGCCCACGATCCCCGCGCGGTCGAGCGCGAAGACCACCGGCAGCTTCTGCAGCGCCACGTCGTGGATGAGCTGGTCGTAGGCACGCTGCAGGAACGTCGAGTAGATCGCGACCACCGGCTTCATCCCCTCGACCGCGAGGCCGGCCGCGAAGGTCACCGCGTGCTGCTCGGCGATGCCGACGTCGAAGTAGCGCTCCGGGAATTCCTGCGAGAACCTCACCAGCCCCGAGCCCTCGCGCATCGCGGGCGTGATGCCCACCAGGCGGGTGTCGAGGCGCGCCATGTCGCAAAGCCAGTCGCCGAAGACCTGGGTGTAAGTAGGCCGCGGGCGGGCATCGGGCGCGGGCTTGGCCTTCACGATACCCACGCCGGGGTCGAACTTGCCGGGACCGTGGTAGGCGATGGGATCCTCCTCCGCGAGCTTGTAGCCCTGTCCCTTGCGCGTCACCACATGCAGGAACTGCGGGCCATCGAGGCGCTTCACGTTGGTGAGGGTATCCACCAGCACGTCGAGGTTGTGGCCGTCGATGGGGCCGGTGTAGTTGAAGCCGAACTCCTCGAAGAGCGTGGAGGGCGTGAGCATGCCCTTGGCGTGCTCCTCCAGGCGCTTGGCGAGCTCCTTCATGGCGGGGGTGGCCGAGAGCATCTTCTCCGCGGTCCTGCGCGTCGCATCGTAGAAGCGCCCCGACATGAGCTTCGCGAGGTAGTTGTTGAGCGCGCCGACGTTCTCGGAGATCGACATGTCGTTGTCGTTCAGTACCACGATCACGTTCGCGTTGGCCTGCTTGGCGTTGTTGAGCGCCTCGAAGGCCATGCCTCCGGTCATCGCGCCGTCGCCGATCACCGCGACCACGCGATGGTCCAGGCCGCGCGCGCGCGCCGCCACCGCCATGCCGATCGCCGCGGAGATGGAAGTCGAGGAATGCGCGGTGCCGAACGCGTCGTAGACGCTTTCCTCGCGCCGCGGGAAGCCCGCGATGCCGCCCTTCTGCCGCAGCCGCCGCATGCCGTCGCGCCGCCCCGTGAGGATCTTGTGGCCGTAGGTCTGGTGGCCCACGTCCCAGATCAGCCGGTCCCCCGGCGTGAGGAAGACGTAGTGCAGCGCGATGGTGAGCTCCACCGTGCCGAGGTTCGCCGACAGGTGGCCGCCGGTCGAAGCGACGGAATCGACGATGAACGCGCGCAGCTCGCCGGCGAGCTGCGCGAGCTGCTTGCGATCGAAGCGCCGCAGGGCCGCCGGATCGTCGACTGTCTCGAGGAGGGGGTAGGAGCTCATGGACGAACGGGCATTCTACCGCCGCCGCTGCACGATGAAATCCGCGAGCTCCGCGAGGCGCCGCGCGCGGCCTTCGAAGGCGGCGAGCGCCTCCTGGGCCTGCGCGAGCAGGTCCGTGGCAAGGCGGCGGGCCGCGGGCAGCCCGAGGATGCTCGTATAGGTCGGCTTGCTCGCTGCACGGTCCTTGCCCGCGGTCTTGCCGAGGCTCGCCGAATCGCCTTCCTCATCCAGGATGTCGTCGACCACCTGGAAGGCGAGCCCCACGCACTTCGCGTAGCGGTCCAGGTGCTCGAAGTCGCCCGGCGAGAGCCCGCTGCCGCAATGCGCGCCCAGCAGCACCGAGGCGCGGATCAGCGCCCCGGTCTTCAGGATGTGCATGAGCTCGAGCTCGGGCAGCGAGAGGCTCCTGCCGACGGCTTCCAGGTCGATCGCCTGCCCTCCCGCCATGCCGCGCGAGCCGCACGCGCCGGCGAAGAGCTGGACCATGCGCAGCTGGTCCTGCGGGTCTTCCGCAAGCCGATGCTCGCTCAGCAGCTGGAAGGCGAGGCTTTGCAGCGCGTCTCCCGCGAGCAGCGCCGTAGCCTCGTCGAACTCCACGTGGCAGGTGGGCTTGCCGCGGCGCAGCACGTCGTCGTCCATGCACGGCAGGTCGTCGTGGATCAGCGAATAGGCGTGGATCAATTCGACGGCGCAAGCGGCAACTTCCAGGCGCCGAGGCTCCGCGCCCGCGAGCTCGCCGGCCGCGAACACGAGCATCGGGCGCACCCGCTTGCCCCCGCCCAGGGTCGAATAGCGCATCGCGTCGTGCAGGCGAGCCGGTGCGATGCGCGCGGCCGGGATGAACTCGCCCAACGCCGACTCGGTCCGGCCCGCCACGTCGCGGGACCATGCCTGGAAATCCACGGCGCTCACTTCGCGTCGGACTTGAAATCGCGCAAGGTCTCGCCGTCGAGGACCGCGATCCGGGCCTGCGCGTCGGTTAATTTGGACTCGCAGAACCGTATGAGCTGCGCGCCGCGCTGGTAGGCGGCGAGCGATTCCTCGAGCGGCAGCTGGCCGTCCTCCATGCGCGCCACGATCGCCTCGAGCTCGTCCAGCGCCTTCTCGAAGCTGGGCGGGTCGATCACGGGGGGCGGGTTCTTGTCAGCCATGGAGGATGGGCCATGCGGATTTTATTTGTAGCTGAGAATTTTACACCAAAGGTCTTGAAAACTAAGGAAACTCGGCCCAAAATATTGAATCGTAGGGGACGGGACGGAGCTGCAGAGTTAAAAGCTAGCTGACTCGATTAGCCCGCTGTTGTTTTCATCTTCATCGGTTCTGGGGGTGCGGATAATGTCGGATCTCGCGAGTCAGCGCGTCCTGGCGCGCACGTCGCCGCATTTGCCACTGGCGTGGTATTTCGACCCGCAGGTGGCGGAAATCGAACGCAAGTTCCTCTTCGAGCGCGGCCCCGGCTACGTGGCGCACGAGCAGATGGCGCCCAATCCGGGCGACTATCGCGTGCTCGACTGGCGCAACGGCGGCGCGTGGTCGCTTGTGAACAACGGCGGCCGCCACGACCTCATCTCGAACGTCTGCCGCCACCGGCAGGCGATCATCCTCGGCGGGCACGGCTCGCTGCCCGGCGGCACCATCACGTGCCCGCTGCACCGCTGGAGCTACAACAGCGAGGGCAAGCACCTCGGCGCGCCCGAATTCCCCGACCACCCGTGCCTGGACCTGCCGCGCCAGTCGCTCGCGAAGTGGAACGGCATGCTCTTCAACGGCAGGCGCGACGTTGCCGGCGACCTTGCCAGGCTGGGCGTAGCGAAGGAGCTCGATTTCGAGGGCTACGTGCTCGACAAGGTCGAGACCGTCGAATACCCGTTCAACTGGAAAACCTTCATCGAGGTCTACCTCGAGGACTACCACGTGGGCCCGTTCCATCCGGGCCTCGGCAGCTTCGTCACCTGCGATGACCTGCGCTGGGAATTCGGCGACTGGTACAACGTGCAGACGGTGGGTGTGAACAAGGCGCTCGGCAAGCCGGGCTCCGACACCTACAAGCGCTGGCACGAGCAGGTGCTGCGCTTCCGCGACGGGGTTCCGCCGCCGCACGGTGCAATCTGGCTCACCTACTATCCCAACGTGATGGTCGAGTGGTACCCGCACGTGCTCGTGATCTCGACGCTCCATCCGCGCGGGCCCGAGCGCTGCGTGAACGCGGTGGAGTTCTACTACCCCGAGGAAATAGTTCTCTTCGAGCGTGAGTTCGTCGAGGCGGAGCAGAAGGCGTACCACGAGACCGCGCTCGAAGACGAGGAGATCTGCGTGCGCATGACCCAGGGCCGCAAGGCGCTCCTGGAGGACGGACGCGAAGAGCATGGGCCGTACCAGTCGCCGATGGAAGACGGCATGGTGCACTTCCACGAGTTCGTGCGCCGGGAGGTCGGGCCGCACGCCTGAAATGGAAACGGGGCGGCCGCGGCCGCCCCGTTTCGCTTCTTTTAACTCCTCCTCCTCCGCCCTAGTCCTTGTCGAATTCGTGCACCACAGCCCACAGGGTCGCAAAGGTGTGCTGCGTGAAATCGGCGTGCAACTCCTCGTAGTCCTCGGCGCGAATGGGCTCGCGTTCCTTGCCCTTGCGGATCTCGAACCAGCGCTGCTGGATGCGCTCGCGCACCGGGTGCGGGGGCATCGCGGGGCGGCGCAGCGCCGAGCTGGTCCCGGCGAAGAGGCGCCTCTTGAGCGTCACGTCGGCCGACGAGATGTGGAAGAGCTTGGTAAGCATGTTCGACGTCGCGCCATGGCGTATGAAGAACTCGAGCTGGCGCGAGCGCTTGGTGAGATAGTCCACCTGCCGCAGGCCGTGTTCCAGGGATCCCGCGTCGATCTCGATCGCCACCCGCGGCTCGGTCATCTCCGAGAGCTTGACCAGCTCCGCGGAGCTGAGGGATCGCAACTCCTCGAGCTGGCGCTCGGTGAATCCCGGCGGTGGCGGCGCGTTCTCCCCGGCGCCCTGCTGAAGCTCGCGGATCAGCTGGGCGAGCACCAGAAGCCGCAGTTGCTGGTCGCGAATGACGAACATCCGACCCCCCCGGAATTTCCTAGCCTTTGGAATCGCTGCCTGACGTGGTGCCGCCTACGGCGCAAAAATGCTCCGGCGCCGCGATGAAGTCAACCGGAAAATCGGGCTTTTTCAGGAAGCGAAAACCCGCCCGTGGCGCGACCCGCGGTCAGTCCTCCTCACGCTCGAGCTTGAATTGCGAGGCGAGCTGCTGCTGAAGCTGCGGGGGCACCGGGGCATAGTGGCTGAATTCGACCGTGTAGGCGCCCTGGCCGCCCGTCACCGAGCGCAGCCGCGACTGGTACTCCGCGACCTCCGACAGCGGCACGACGCCCGTGACCGACATGAGGCCGCCACCGGTGGATTCGGTGCCCGTCACCTGGCCGCGCTTTCCCGAGAGATCCGAGGTGAGGTCACCCACGAAGCGGTCGGGCGCCGTGATCTCGATGTTGACGATGGGCTCGAGCATGATCGGGGCGGCCTTGAGGATCGCGTCGATCACGGCCTTGCGCCCGGCGGTGACGAAGGCGATCTCCTTGGAGTCCACGTCGTGGCTCTTGCCGTCGTAGACGATCACGCGCAGGTCCTCGACCGGGTAGCCGGAGATGACCCCGTGGTCGAGCGCCTGGCGCACGCCCTTCTCCACCGCGGGGATGAACACGGTAGGGATCACCCCGCCCTTTACCTCGCTCGCGAACTCGAAGCCCGAGCCGCGTGCCAGCGGCTCGATCCTGAGGAATACTTCCCCGAACTGGCCCGCTCCGCCTGTCTGCTTCTTGTGGCGGCAGTGGCCGTCAGACTTGCGCGTGATGGTCTCGCGATACGGGATCTTGGGCGGCTTCACCGCCACGTCGAGCTTGTACTGCTGCTGCATCTTCTCCAGCTTCACGCGCATGTGCAGGTCGCCCAGGCCGCGCAGCACCGTCTCGTGCGTGGTCGGGTGGCGCTCGATCCACAGGCACGGGTCCTCGACCTCGAGCTTGTGAAGGACCTCGAAGAGCCGCTGCTCGTCGCCCTTCTTCTTGGTCTCCACCGCGATCGAGTGCATGGGAGTGGGAAATTCCAGCGAGCGCAGCCGGATGTGGTCCTCGTCGTGCGAATCGTGCAGCACGGCGTTGAACTCGATCTCGTCGATCTTGGCCACCGCTCCCAGGTCGCCGGGCACGAGCGAATCGGTCTCGACGTATTCCTTGCCCTGGAGCTGGTAGAGGTGCCCGGTCTTGAACGGCTTCTTGCCGTCGCCGATGTAGAGCTGGGTGTCCTTGCCGATGGTGCCCTGGTGCACGCGGAAGACCGCGACCTTGCCCACGTAGGGATCCATGATGATCTTGAAGACGTGGGCCAGGACGTGCTTGGACGGGTCGGGGTCGGCGTGGAACTCCTCGCCTTCGCTACCCTCCGAGCGCAGGAACGGGGGCGGATTGCCCTCGGTCGCGTTGGGGGCGAGCCGGGCGAGGATGTCGAGGAACTCCATCACGCCCGCGCCGGTGCGCGCCGAGGCGAAGCACACGGGGATGAGGTGGCCTTCGCGCAGCGCCTTCTCGAAGGGCGCGTGCAGCTGCTCGGGTGCCAGCTCCTCGCCCTGCTCGAGGTAGAGGGCCATCAGGTTCTCGTCCACTTCCACCACCTGGTCGACGAGCGCCGAGTGCGCGGCCTTCACCGAGGAGAAATCCGCTTCGCCATCGGGCGTGAAGAAGCAATCCACCACGTCCTTGCCGCCATGCGACGGCAGGTTGATCGGCAGGCACTCCTTGCCGAACACCTCCTGGATGCGCGCGAGCAGGCCGGGCAGGTCCACGTTGTCCGCGTCGATCTTGTTCACGAGGATCATGCGGCACAATCCGCGGCGTGCGGCCGAACGCATCATGCGCGTGGTATTGAGCTCGATGCCGGTTTGCGCATTGATCACGATCACCGCGGTCTCCACGGCGGCGAGCGCGGCGATGGACTGCCCGGCGAAATCGGGCATGCCGGGAGTGTCGATCAGGTGGACGTGGATTCCCTGGTACGGGAAATTGACCAGCGAGGAATTGAGCGAGTGGCCGTATTGCTTCTCGAGGGGGTCGAAGTCGCACACCGTGCTGCCGCGTTCCGTGCTTCCCATCGCGCCGATCACTCCGGCTTTCCACAGCAGGGCTTCGGCCAGGATCGTCTTTCCCGCCCCGCCGTGGCCGGCTAGGGCCACGGTATGAATGTTCCCGGTAGTGTATTTCGCCAAGGCGACGTCTCCTCTCTGCTGCTCTGCAGCAACGGCGATTCAGGGGTGTGAGGCCTAGAGTACACAACCTCGGGATTTCGCGCCGGGCGCATCGGGCGCTGGCGGACGCTCAGGGGGAGATCTCGAGCTCCACCATCGCCGCATCGTCGGCGAGCACCTGCGCCACCCACAGATATGCACGTATCGCCGTGCGGGCGTTCTCGACCGCCTCGACTTCCGAGGCTCCACGGCACACGCAGCCGGGGATGTCGATCACGCGCACGAAGTAGCAGCCCTTCGCGCGATGCAGGGCGATTCGATAGCGCTGCGTGCCCGGGCTTGCTTGCATGGCGGCCTCCTCGCGGTCGATCGCCGCAGTGTGCGGGCACCCGCAGCGCACGGCGCGCGAAATGGCCACTTGGCGATTTGCGATTTTTCAAAGCCACGCCGCTCACCTCCACCTAGGATTCGCTTCACCGGCCGGGATGCGTCAATCGTCCCGCCGGATCGAAGGCGACTCGCATCGAAGGAGGCCGACGTGAAGGAACTGACTCTCGAGGAAGTGCTGCGTATCGCCGGCGGCGTTCCGATCGCCGCGGCGCTGGACGAGCTCACCTACCGTGCGCCGCAGGAATCCGCAGTGGATCCCGTCGACTACGCGCGCCTCGTCGGCCGGGACCTCCACGCGTCCGAGCCCACATGATTCGCGCACGGCGATCCGCGTACCGGCCGTCCCTCAAACCGAACAGGAGAAGCACATGAAGGAGCTGGACCACAAGGACGCGCCCGGGATATCCGGCGGCCAACTGCCCGTCGACGGCGAACCGATCCCCGTCACGATCGGGCCGATGCCGTTCAATCCGTCGATCCCGACCCCCCCGGGAATGCCCGCGCCGATGCCCGAGCGCCGGCAAGAGGTGTAGCGATTCACCGGATGAGCAGGAGGGAAGCGAGATGGAATCGGAAAGGAAGGACGCGCCCGAGAAATCGGGCGATCTCACGATGCCGCCCGGGGGCGATGGGCCTGGTCCGACATCCCCGGGCTATCCGCAATGCCCCGGCGGGCCGATCGACCCGCCCGTCGTCGATCCGCGCAGGATCGAGTTCAGTCCCCATTGAAATTTGAACAGGAGCGATTCAGATGGAAGATGCCAAGCAAGCCAAACCCGAACCCCAACCCATTCCGGCGGAGCAGGCGGCGGAGATTTCCGGCGGAGCGGACTGTAGCGCTACCGCCACCAGCTCAACCGGAGTTACCGGCACGCAAGTCACCGCCCCGACAGTGTCGCAAGCCCTCATCGACACATATGAGGGGTACGTCGACTTGGCGTCTCATATCATCGGGAGAGTCGCCGGCACCAACAGCTGATCGAGCACGAACGGCCGAGGTCCTTGGGCCTCGGCCAATTTTTGTTCCGAGGAACGCTCTGTGCGCACATACCAAATTCCCACGCCACTCGCTACCGGCACCGTGCGCGGAGCGCACATCGTCTTCTTGTATGCAGTGATCTTCGTTTCGACGGCAGTGGTTGGAGGCAAGCTAACGCGCGCGATCGACCCTGATCTCGGCTTTGCACTTCGAAACATAGTCGTCAACGGAATGGGGGCGATGGCAATCATTGCGCTCACGCTCATTGTGCCGGAGCTCCGCAAGTCCGTGCCGCTGCTCTATTCCGGCGCGACCCGGAAGGGGATCTCGTCGGTGAGCGACGTGCTGATATTCGCGGGCTTGATGATCACCTGGGGCTTCGGAGCAAGCCGGCTGCTAATCCTGCTTCCGTTGTTGTATTGGAATCCCAGTCTCTATGTGAACTTCGGATTTGGCGAGACGGCCGGCACAGCCAACGCCATGCAGATCTGCCTACTTCTGCTCAGCTCCACCATCATCGCGCCATTTGCCGAGGAACTGCTCTTCCGCGGCTTCATGCAAAACCTGTTTGTCCTTCGATGGGGACTCTGGCCCGGGATCGTTCTGTCCGCCTTCTTCTTCGGATTGGCGCACTACCCATTCATTCCATTTGCCATGGTTGCCGGAATTTTCTACTCCCTCGTGTATGTGAAATTCGGAAATCTCTGGCCGGGAACTCTCTTGCATGGGCTTCACAACCTTCTGGTTTCTCCTCTGGCTCTCAATGCATTTTTCCAGGTGAAGCCGCGGACGGACGTCACATCGATGGCTCACTGGATTCCGGAAGTTCTTCTCACTGTAGCTTTCGTCCCGTTGTTGTTCCTCTTCTGGCGCCGCTTCCGCCCGTCCGCCTGACGGCATCTTCCCCATGAGCGCGGACATGTTTCGCGCGGAAGTCCGCGCCCATGCCGAGAGCTCGTGGCTCGGCAGGATCGTCCTGATCCGGCCGCTCTCGTTCACGTTCCTGTGCGCGGTGGCCGGCGCCTTCACGATCGCGCTGCTCGGCTACGGGGTGCTCGGCGAGTACACCCGCAAGGCGCGCGTCACCGGCGTACTCGAGCCGGAGCAGGGCGTGGTGAAGATCCTCGCCCAGCAATCGGGAATCGTCGAAAGCGTGCTGGTTCGCGAAGGCGAGCGGGTCGACGCGGACGCGACGCTGATGGCGCTTGGCGACGGCCGCGCGGACCGGGCGCGCGAGGACGTCGGCTCCGCGGTGGGTGCGCGCCTCGCCGAGCGCGGGAGGGCGTTGCTGCGCCAGCGCGAATACACGGCGAATGCGATGCGTGCCGAGCAGGCGAGCTTCGAGGGGCGCAGGACCGGGCTCGAACGCGAGCTCGTCCAGCTGGGCGCCGAGATCGACACCCAGGAGCAGCGCGCCGCGCTGGCACGCCGCGCGGTGGAGCGCGCACGCTCTCTCGAGGGGATCGGCTTCCTTTCCGACGCCGCGCTCGATCGCGAGCGCGACGCGCAGCTCGACCAGATCGCGCGACTCGACGCCCTGGAGAGGGCGCGCACCTCGCTGCAGCACGAGCTCGAGGCGCTCGCCTTCGAGATGGATGGCGCGCGCTCGAGGGCCGCGGCCCAGCTCGCCGGCATCGACACGCAGCGCGCGGCGCTCGACCAGGAACGTCTCGAGCGCGGCCTCCAGTACCACGCCTCGATCGTCGCACCCGGCGCCGGGACGGTCGCGACGGTGCTGGTCGAGCGCGGACAGATGGTGATGCCGGGAACTGCGCTCGCGACCATCATTCCCGCCAACTCGACGCTCCAGGCGCAGCTCTTCGCGCCGTCGCGTTCGATCGGCTTCGTGCGGCCCGGCCAGGAGATATTGCTGCGCTACCTCGCCTATCCGCACCAGAAATTCGGCAGCCATCGCGCACGCGTGCTCGCGGTGTCGCGCAATCCCCAGCTGCCGGGCGAGCTTGGCTTCACGCCGCCCGACGGCTCGCGCGAGCCGCTCTACCGCATCAAGGCGGCGCTCGCGTCGCAATCGATCTCCGCCTACGGCCGCCGGGAGCCCTTGCAGCCCGGCATGCAGGTGGAGGCGGACATCCTGCTCGACCGCCGGCACCTCATCGAATGGATCTTCGAGCCGCTGCTGAGTCTCGCGGGAAGGGCCTAGGTGGACATGCTCAGCGAGCTGCGGCTCGGCGCCGGCGGGCGTCTGCCGGTCTTCCTGCAGACCGAAGCGGCCGAGTGCGGGCTCGCGAGCCTCGGGATGATCGCCTGCTTCCACGGCCATCGCATCGACCTCGCCGGACTGCGCCGGCGCTTCACGGTCTCGCTCAAGGGGGCGACGCTCGCCTATCTCATGCAGGCGGCGGGACGCCTGCATTTCGCGCCGCGGCCGCTGCGCCTGGAGTTGGCCGAGCTCACGCAGCTGCGCACGCCGTGCATCCTGCACTGGGACCTGAACCACTTCGTCGTCCTCAAGTCCGCCGATGCGCGGGGCGCGGTGATTCACGATCCCGCTTTCGGCGTGCGCCGCCTCGCCACTGCGGAAGTCTCGCGGCATTTCACCGGCATCGCGCTCGAGCTCTCGCCCACCGCGCAGTTCGCCCCGGCCGACGAACGCCGCAAGGTGCGCCTCAAGGATCTCATGGGCACGGTGACGGGCCTGCGCCGCTCGCTTGCGCAAGTGCTCGTGCTCGCCGTCGCGCTGCAGGCGATCGCGATCGTGAGCCCCTTCTACATGCAATGGGCCATCGACGGCGCGGTGGTCTCCGCGGACCGCGACCTGCTCACCGTGCTGGGCCTCGGATTCCTCATGCTGTCGCTCATGCAGGTCGCGTTCACGGCATTGCGCTCGTGGGTGGTGCTCTATCTCGGCACCACGCTCAACCTGCAGTGGCTGGCGAACGTCTTCTCGCACCTGCTGCGACTGCCGGTGAGCTACTTCGAGAAGCGCCACCTGGGCGACGTCGTTTCGCGCTTCGGCGCGGTGAACGCGATCCAGCGCACGCTCACCTCGAGCTTCGTCGAGGCGCTGATCGACGGGGCGATGGCGCTCGCCACGCTCGCGATGATGCTGGTGTACAGCACGCTGCTCACCGGCCTCGCGGTGGCGGCGGTGACGGCCTACGGACTGCTGCGCTGGGCGTTCTACGAGCCGCTGCGCCGCGCGACCGAGGAGCACATCGTGCATGCGGCGAAGCAGCAGAGCCATTTCCTCGAGACGGTGCGCGGGGTGCAGTCGATCAAGCTCTTCGGCCGGCAGGAGGAACGGCGCTCGCGCTGGCTGAACCTCGTCGTGGACGCGATGAACCGCGACCTGGCGACGCAGAAGCTGGGGCTGGGCTTCCGGCTGGCCAACGGCCTCGTGTTCGGCGTCGAACGCATCGGCATCGTCTGGCTGGGATCGCTGCTGGTGCTCGACAGCGCATTCTCGGTCGGCATGCTCTTCGCCTTCGTTTCGTACAAGGAGCAGTTCTCCGCCCGCGTGGCCGGCCTCATCGACAAGATGATCGAGCTGCGCATGCTGGGCCTGCAGGCCGAGCGGCTCGCCGACATCGTGCTCGCGCCCCCCGAGGCCGAATCGCCCGCGCTTCCCGTGGACGACGTGCAGGCCTCCCTCGAGGTGAGCGCGCTCTCCTTCCGCTATTCGGACACCGAGCCGTTCGTGCTCCTCAACTGCTCGTTCACGGTCGCGCCCGGCGAATCGGTGGCCATCGTCGGCGCCTCGGGCGGCGGCAAGACCACGCTCGTGAAGCTGATGCTCGGCCTGCTCGCACCCACCGACGGCAAGATCCTCGCCGGCGGCGTGGACATCCAGAAGCTCGGCATCGACCGCTACCGCAAGCTCGTAGGCACCGTGATGCAGGACGACCAGCTCTTCGCCGGCTCGATCGCCGACAACGTGAGCTTCTTCGATCCGGCGCCGGACCAGGGAGCGATCGAGCGCTATGCGCGCATGGCGTCGGTCCACGACGACATCGCCGCGATGCCCATGGGATACAACACCCTGATCGGCGACATGGGGGCCGCGCTCTCCGGCGGGCAGAAGCAGCGCATCCTCCTCGCGCGCGCCCTGTACAAGCAGCCGAAGATCCTGTTCCTCGACGAGGCGACCAGCGCGCTGGACGTCCAGAAGGAGCGCTCGGTGAACGAGGCGATCCGCTCGCTCAACCTCACGCGCATCATCATCGCCCACCGCCCCGAGACCATCGCCTCGGCGCAGCGCGTGGTCGTGCTGCAGGGCGGGCGCGTGGCCCAGGACCTGCGGCGGGTCGCCGCGGAAGCTGCGCCGCGCTCCGCCTGAGGCGCGCCGCGTCGCGGAGGGAGGCCATGGCCGGACTATAATCAGCGTTTTTCGCCGCGCCTCATGACTTCTTCCTGGATGCTCGTCGCGGGCTTCCTCTTCGCCGCGATGGCCGTCTTCGTGAAGCTGGGCTCCACGCAGTTCGGCGCCGCGGAGCTCGCCTTCTACCGCTCAGTGGTCACGTTTCTCGCCATCCTCGGCATCGTCTGGTACAAGAAGGGCACCGTGCGCACGCCCTACTTCGGCATGCACCTGCTGCGCGCGGTGGTGGGTGCCATCTCGCTGGTGGGCTACTTCCACGCGATCTCGAAGCTGCCGCTCGCCACCGCCCAGACGCTCAACTACACCTCGCCCCTCTTCCTCGCGATCGCGACGGTCGTCGTGCTGGGCGAGCGCTTCTCCGGAATGCTCATCGCCGCGATCGTGGTGGGATTCGCGGGCGTGGCACTGCTGCTGCAGCCCACGTTCGAGGAAGGCAAGCAGGCGGCCGCGCTGATCGGCCTTTTCTCGGGCGTGCTCGCGTCGTGGGCGTACCTGAGCGTGCGCACGCTCGGGCGCCTGGGCGAGCCGGACTGGCGCGTGGTGTTCTGGTTCGGGCTGGTGGCCACGGTGGTGTGCGCCATCTGGCAGGCGGCCACGGGCACGTTCCATCCGGTACGCTGGGACAACGTGTGGATCCTCGCGGGCATGGGCACGGCGGGCACGCTGGGCCAGCTTGCGATGACGCGCGCATACCGCACCGGCAACACGCTGGTGGTGGGAGCACTCTCGTATTCGACGCTCGTGTTCGGCGCGATCGCGACGTTCACGTTGTGGAACCAGCGCATGGCGGGCTTCGAGTGGCTCGGCATGCTGGTCATCGTCGCAAGCGGCATCATGGCGATGCGCGCGGAGCGCAAGGAACAGGTCGAGGAAGCGGGATTCGAGGGCTGACATGGAAAAGATTCTGGTGAGCACGCAGGAGCTGGCCGACCACCTGGACGATCCGGGCTGGGTGGTCTTCGATGTACGGCACGAGCTCGCCCACGTGGACGAGGGGCGCCGGGCCTACGCCGAGGGCCACGTCCCGGGTGCCTATTTCCTGCACCTGGACGAGGACCTGTCGGGTCCGGCGACCGGGAGCAACGGCCGCCACCCGCTGCCGGACATCGCCGAGTTCGCGCGGCGCATGAACGAGCGCGGGGTCGCTCCGGCCACGCAGGTCGTGGTCTACGACGACACGGGCGGCAGCTATGCGCTGCGCCTGTGGTGGATGCTGCGCTGGCTCGGCCACGAGCGCGCCGCGGTGCTGGACGGCGGATTCCCGCAGTGGGAGAGCGAGGGCCGCCCCGTCTCCGCCGAGGCGCCGGCTCCGCGTCCCGGCAACTTCGTTCCCCGCCCGCGCCTGGGCGCCACCGTGGATGCGCACTACGTCGAGCGGATCGCGGGCGATCCATCCGCGCAGCTTTTCGACGCGCGCGCCGCAGACCGCTACACCGGAGCGAAGGAAACGCTCGATCCGGTGGGAGGGCATATCCCCGGTGCCGTGAACCGCCATTGGCAGAAGAATCTCGCACCGGATGGGCGGTTCAAGCCGGCCGATGCGCTGCGCGATGAATATCTCGCGGCACTCGACGGCAAGCGGCCCGAAATGACCGTGCACAGCTGCGGCTCCGGAGTGACGGCGTGCCACAACATTTTCGCCATGGAGCTCGCCGGACTCGCCGGCGGGCGGCTCTATCCGGGATCGTGGAGCGAATGGTGCGCGGATCCGTCGCGCCCGATCGCCACCGGCCCCGATCCCTGAGCCGCCGCGCGAAGTGATGTCGACCGCACGGGCGTTGCTCGGCGCCGCGGCCCTGCATGCGGCGTGCGTGCTCGCACAGCCCGGGGTCCTCGCGCCACCCGCGGACCTCGTGCTCGACGGCGTTCCCGCGATTCCCGCGCGCCTCGCACGTGAGCTCGCGCCGTACGGCCAGTTCCGCACCCACGCGATGCTCTCCTGGCATCCGCTGCGCCGCGAGATCCTCGTGCGCCGGCGCGTGAACGCAACCGAGCAGGTGTACCTGGTGAGCGAGCCGGGCGCGCCGCCGGTGGCCCTCGCGGGCTTCCCCGACGCGGTCGAGGACGCCTCGTTCCAGCCCACTACCGGGCGTTATATCGTGTTGGCGCGCGTCGCAGGTGGCGCACGCCGCTTGTATCGCTACGATCTCGACGCGCACGCGACCACGCCGCTCAGCCCCGAGGGCGAGCGCGCCGGGGCGATGGCGTGGACGCGCGACGGCGAGCGCCTCGCCTACCTGGCGCGCAGCGTGGTCGCCGGCCACCCGGCGCGCGCCGCCATCCACGTGATCGACCCGCTGCAGCCCGAGTCCGACCGCATCCTCGCGCAGCTGGACGGCGGCGACTGGTCCGGCCCCGCGTTCTCCGAAGACGGCCGGCACATCGCGCTGCTGGAGCAGCGCTCCGCGCGCGAGACCCGCCTGTGGGTGATGGATGCGGCGACCGGCAAGCGCCGCCGCGTGGGCGGCGCCGGACTCGTCTCCTACGGCGAGGCGCGCTTCTCCGGCGACGGCAAGGGATTGTTCGCCACGAGCGACCGCGGCGCGCAGTTCAAGCGCCTGGTCTACCTGCCGATCGCCGGAGGACGCGAGCGCGTCCTGACCGGCCGCATCCCGCGCGACGTGGACGCCTTCGCGATCTCGTTCGACGCCGGGCGCATCGCCTTCATCACCAACGAGGACGGCTCGCATGTGCTGCGCCTGCTCGACCTCGCCACGCTGAAGGAGCTGCCGCGGCCCTCCTTCGTGCACGAAGTGATCGGCGCGCTCGAGTGGCGGCGCGAGTCCGACGAGCTCGCGTTCAGCGTGACCTCGGCGCGCTGCGCGGGCGACGTCTTCTCCTACGACGTGAAGACCAACCAGGTCACGCGCTGGACCAACGGCAACAGCCCCGCCGTCAATACGAGCCGCTTCGCCGAGCCGCGCATCGTGCGTTGGAAGAGCTTCGACGGGCGCGAGATCGCGGGCCTGCTGTACGAGCCTCCGGCGCGCTTCACCGGCCGGCGCCCGGTGATCGTGAGCCTCCACGACGGTCCCGGCGGCCAGGCGCGCGCGGGCTTCATCGGGCGCGACAACTACCTCGTGAACGAGCTGGGCATCGCGCTCATCTTCCCGAACGTGCGCGGCTCGGACGGCTTCGGCAAGCATTTCCTGGGGCTCGACGCGGGCGGCGACGCGGTGCGCGACATCGGCGCGCTGCTCGACTGGATCCGCGCGCAGCCCGGCCTGGATGCCGACCGGGTGGCGATCGCGGGGCGCGGATACGGCGGCTACCTCGCGCTCGCTTGCGCCGAGCGCTATCCCGATCGCATCGCCGCGGCGCAGAGCGTCGCCCCCGTCCCGGGCACCGCGGCGCTGCTCGGCCATCCCGGACGGATCACGCAGCCGCTCTTCGTCGCGCTGGGTCGCGGCGATCCCCATGGCGCCGATGCACCGGCGCAACGCATCGTCGCGAGCATGAAGGAGCGCTCGGCCCCGCTGTGGACTGTCACGGGCGGCGACGGGGACGCCGACGCCGGCTTCCTCTATTGCGCGAGCGTCGAATTCATGGCGCGGGCGCTGCGCATCCCCGCCGCGGACCGGGGCGGGGAATGACGCGCCCCGCTATTCGATCGCGAAGACGGTGTTCACCGCGGACACGAGTCCGCTGATCTTGAAGGGCTTGGTTACGTAGCCGTCGGCGCCGAGCGAGAGCCCGCGCGCGATGTCGGTGACCTCGGAGCGGCCGGTCATCATGACCACCGGCATGCGCGTGATCTTCTGGTTGCCGCGAACGCGCTCCAGGATCGAGAAGCCGTCGGTGTCCGGCAGCGACACGTCGAGCAGGACCAGGTCGGGAAGCGGCAGCTTGTTGAACTCCGCGTTGATCTCGGCGCGGTTGCGCGCGAAGCGCGTGAGGAACCCGGCCTTGGACAGCACCTCGCCCACCAGCTTGAGCAGGTCCACATCGTCCTCGATCACCAGGATCGAATGCCGGCTGCCGTTGCGGGGGATCACCTTCTCCTTCGGGCGGCGCGCCATGGCCACGTAGAAGCCGGTCCGGGCGAGCTCGGGCCTGCCTGCGGTGGCCTCCTTGCGGGCGCTCGCCACCTTCTCCGGCGGCGGGGGCGGGGCCGGCTTTGCCGGCTTGGTAAAGTCGAGGTCGTCGTCGTCGCTCATGGATTCGGTATTCTATTCTGCCCCGCGCGTTCTTGCCCGATGCGGCTTTCCTCGCCGCGGAAGAGCTTGCGTATGTTAGCCCGGTGGCGTGCGACCAGCACCGCCGCCATGGCGATCACGGCGGGAAGGACGGGGCCCGCGCCGAGGAAATACCACGTCGCGGCCGGCGCGCACAGCGCGGCCGCGATCGCGCCGAGCGAGGAGTAGCGGCTCGCCACCACGACCACCAGCCAGACCGCCACGGCCGCCACGCCCACGCGCCAGTCGAACGCGATCAGCACGCCCGCGGCGGTGGCCACCCCCTTGCCGCCGCGAAACCCCAGCCACACCGGGAACACGTGGCCGAGGAACGCGGCCAGCCCGACCACCGCGAGCATCTCCTCGGGTTGCCCCAGGGCACGCGCCGCAAGCACGGCGGCCCAGCCCTTGGCCGCGTCGCCGGTGAGCGTGAGCAGCGCCGCGACGCGGCTGCCCGAGCGCAGCACGTTGGTCGCCCCGATGTTTCCCGAGCCGTAGCTGCGCGGATCGGGCAGGCCCATCGCACGGCTCACCAGCAGCGCGAACGGGATCGATCCGGCGAGGTAACCCGCCAACGCGCAAAGGAACGTCGTCATGTCCATACTCTACAATAGGCCTCCATGGATACGATCTTCATCCGCGAGTTCCGCGTCGACGCGTGGGTGGGCATCTACGAATGGGAGAAGCAGCGCGCGCAGACGCTCGAGCTGGAGCTGGAGATCGGCATCCCCGGCAACGAGGTCGGGCGCACCGACAACATCCACGACACGGTCAACTACGGCGAGGTCGTCGAGCGGATCGCGCACGAGCTTTCCGAACGCCGCTTCAAGCTGCTCGAGGCGCTGGCCGAGCATGTCTGCGGCGTGGTCACCGGCCACTTCAAGGCGCCATGGGTGCGCCTTTCGGTGGCCAAGCTCGGCCACATCCGCAACGTGCGCAAGGTGGGCGTGATCCTCGAGCGCCGGCGCGATCCGGGCGAATGACCCGCGGCGAGCGGCGCGCTCAGGCTGCCGGCGCGGCGTCGGGCTGCGTGAAGATCGAGCGGTAGGACGCGTAGGTCGAGGAAATCCCGAGCGGCACCCATACCAGGTATCCCAGGCCGAACGGGATCGCCGCGACGATGGCGAAGACCAGCATGACCAGGCCGTATACCAGGAACGGCACGAAGTTGCGCCAGCACGCGCCGAAGCTCGCCTGCATGGCCGCGGTCGGCGCGAGGCCGTGCATGACCACCAGCGCGGGAGCGAACCAGTAGGCCGCGAGCAGCGGAACGCTCAGCGCCATCACCACCAGCGCGCCCAGAACCACCGACAACCACGAGGCGATCAGTGCGGCCGCGACGCTCTCGGCGTTTCCGCTCATGGCGGCCCCCAGGATCGAGAAGCCCACGATGCCCGCGAACACGACGAAGATCACGATCCAGCCGGCCATCAGCAGCAGTCCCACCACGAGCAGGTTGCCGAAGCGCAGCTTGAATCCCGCGAAGAGGTGCTCCAGCTCGAAGTCCCCGCCGCGCTCCAGCGAGCGGCACGCCACCACGAAGCCCGCCCCGATCACGGCGTTGAGCGCCTGGAACACGAGGGAACCCACGATCGGCACCAGGTTCACGATGATCGCCGCCAGGAACACCAGCAGGATCGAGACGATCCACATGACCGGCGCGCGCGTGAACAGCTTCCAGCCGTCGGCGATCCAGGTCCACCCCTCGCCCGCGGACGCACTGCGGCCGGGCAGCACGAGGCTCAATCCTTCGCCGGGTTCCGTGGCCGCTCGCTCCGCTTGCGTCGTGCTCATCGCTTACCTCGCTTGGTGCGCGCCGCCAGGGCGCCGGATCCCGCGCGGCGAGATTACTCCACCAATGCCACGTCAACAAGGACGGGCGCGAGCACGCGCACGAGCTCGCCGGGGGCCATGCCGAGCAGGTAGCCGCGGCGCCCGCCGTTGATGTAGATGCGCGGCAGGTCGAGCACCGAGCGCTCCAGGTAGACCGGCATGCTCTTGCGGGTACCGAACGGCGAGGTGCCGCCGACGAGGTAGCCCGAATGACGCTGCGCGACCTCGGGCTTGCATGGGAAGACGCGCTTCGCCTCCGCGATGCGCGCGAGCTCCCTGGTCGCGACCTTGCGGTCGCCGTGCATCAGCACGACGAGCGGGTCGCCCTTGTCGGTCTCCATCACCAGCGTCTTCACGACCTCGTGCTCGGGAACGCCGAGCGCGCCGGAGGATACCGCCGTGCCGCCGTGCTCCACGTATTCGTAGAAGTGCTCCGTGTAGGCCACGCCGTGCTGCGCGAGGATTGCCGTGGCGGGAGTGGTGGACGACTTCATCATGGCCGCGAGCTGCTAGGCGTCGAACGCGACGCGCACGAGCAGCGAGCCCCCAATCAGGACCAGCAGCAGGCCCACCGCGCGGCGCATCTGCTGCTGCGTGAGGCCGACATGGATGCGCGTGCCGAGCCGCAGCCCGATCCACGCGAACGGCGCGAGCAGCACCACGCCGCCCGCAATCGTCAGGTGCAGCAGCAGCCCGGACGCGGCGTAGATCACCGCGCGGGTGATGGTCGACACCGAAATCAGCGTGGACACCGTCGCCCGGATGGCGCTCTTGTCGGTGAGGCGCCCCGAAAGGTAAGTCGCATAGACCGGACCGCCCGCGCCGAACACGGTGGCCGCCATGCCGCCGAACAGGCCGACCGGGACGATCCACCAGGGCGAGATGACGCGGCGCAGGACCGGATTCGCCATGCCGTGCACGCCCACCGTCACCGCGAAGACGCCCAGCGCAATGCGCAGGTAGTGGTCGGGCACGCGCACCAGGGCGGTGACGCCCAGCACGAAGCCCACGAACATGACCGGTACCAGGCGCTTCAGCTCCCACTTGGCGAGGTGCTCGCGCCCGGTGGTGCCGACGAAGATCGACGAGCCGCAGTCGAGCAACGCCATCAGCGGCACCAGGTAGGACAAGGGCAGGAAATGCGCCAGGATCGGCACCGCGATCGCGGTCGAACCGAAGCCGCTCAGGCCGAATACGGTGTAGGCGAAGACGATCAGCGCCGGGGCGAGCAGCAGCAGCCACGGCGAGAGGTGGCCGATGTCGATCATCCGCGCGGATGGTGCTTGCGGTGCAGCGCCTTGAGCCGCTCGCGCGCCACGTGCGTGTAGATCTGCGTGGTCGAAATGTCGGCGTGGCCCAGCAGCAGCTGCACGACGCGCAGGTCCGCGCCGTGGTTGATGAGGTGGGTGGCGAAGGCGTGGCGCAGCGTGTGCGGCGAGATCGCGGAGCGGATGCCCGCCGCCGCGCGCGTGGCGCTTCACGAGCGCCCAGAACGCCTGGCGCGTCATGGGCGCACCGCGCGCCGTGACGAAGAGCGCATCGGACTTGCGTCCCGCCAGCGAGCTGCGGGCGCGCCTCGCGCAGGTAGCGCGTGATCCATTCGAGCGACTCCTCGCCGAGCGGCACGAGCCGTTCCTTGGCGCCCTTGCCCAGCACGCGCACCACGCCCATGTCGAGGCTCACCTGCACGCTCTTCAGGCCGACCAGCTCGCGAGACGCGCAGGCCGCTCGCGTACAGCGTCTCGAGCATCGCGCGATCGCGCAGCCCCTGGGCAATCGCGACGTCGGGCGCGGCCAGCAGCGCTTCCACCTCGGCTTCGGAGAGCGACTTGGGAAGCGCGCGCGGCAGCTTCGGCGATTCGAGGTCGTTGGCGGGATCGTCCGCACGCAGGCCCTCGCGCACCGCGAACTGGAAGAATCGCCTGAGCGACGACACCAGCCGGCTCGTGGTGCGCGGCTTCGCGCGGCGCGTTTCCACCTGCCACGCGAGGTGGCCCTGCAGGTCGTCGGGCAGGGCCTCGAGCAGCGCCCTGGAGTGGCGCTCGTCGAGCCACGCGGCGAATTGAGCGAGGTCGCGGCGATAGCTCTCGAGGGTGTTGCGGGCGAGCCCGTCGGCGAGCCACAGGCCGTCGGAGAAGCGGTCGAGCGCGCGGCGGTTGGCCTCAGAGAGCGCCTTCATGGGCAAGCAGCCAGCGCTTGATGTCGAGTTCGAACCCGTCTTCGCGCGCGCCCATGAAGCCGCCCAGCCCGCGATTGGCGGCGATCACGCGGTGGCACGGCACGACCAGCGGGATCGGATTGGCGCCGCACGCTCCGCCCACCGCGCGCGCCGAGGAGCGCAGCTCCAGGGCGAGCTCGCCGTAGGTGCGGGTCGCTCCGGCAGGGATGCGCTGCATGGCCTCCCATACCTGCAGGCGGTGGCGCGTGCCCGCCAATTGCAGGGGCAGGTCGAAGACGAACTGCGGGTCGTCGAGGTAGGCCTGGATCTGCACGCACGCGAGGTGCGCGATCGAGCCGCGCGGCGGTGCGAGCCCCGGCACGGTCCGGACGAGGAAGCGCACACCCGTGAGGTGCGTTGCGTTCGCGCTGATGCCGAGCGTGGCAAATGGCGCGCGCACGCAGGCCTGGAACGGGGCCGCGGACTTGCCGCCGTCAGCCACGCGGCGTGTCCTGCGCGAGGGCGCGAATCCTGTCGAGCAGGTCGGGCGCGATGACGACGCCCTCGCGCCGCGCCGCATCGCGGTTGCGCGCTCGGCGTTCGCCCGGCAGGCGCACGTCCGGGTCCTGTGTCATCGCCGCGACCAGCGTCTCGACGCGCTCCAGGTACACGTCGCGCCCGGCGAGCGCAGCCGGATCGATGGCGAGGAACGCCTGGCCGATGCGCGTGGGGCGCCCCTCGGCGGTGAAGAAGCTGTCGGACTCGAATCCGTACGCGGCTCCCGAAAGCGCGCACACGAGAAGCTCGACGATGAGCGCCAGCATCGCGCCTTTCGCGCCACCCGCGGGCAACATGCTGCCCTCGAGCGCGGCGCGCGCATCGGTGGTGGGCTGTCCCCGGCTATCGACCGCCCAGCCTTCGGGAATCGGCTTGCCTTCGCGCGCCGCGACCATGATCTTGCCGCGGGCGATCGCGGAGAGCGACAGGTCGACGGTGATCGGCGGCGCGGCGCGGCGCGGGAACACGGCGGCGACCGGATTGGTGCCGAAGAGCGCGCGCTTGCCTCCCCAGGCGGGCATCGCCGCGGGCGAGTTGCCGAACGCGAGGCCGACGAGGCCCGCGGCGGCCACGGGCTCGAGGTGATACGCCGCGACGCCGAAGTGATTGCTGTTGGCCACCGCGACGTAGGCCACGCCGTACTCGCGCGCCCGGGCGATCGCCTCGCGGACGGCGAGCGCGCACGCTTCGAATGCGAGGCCCTGGCGCGCGTCCACCAGGCATGCGGCCTTGCCGCCGCGCGCAACTTCCGGCACGGCAGCGCCGTTCGCGCGGCCATTGGCAAGGTGCCCGCAATACTGCGGAATGCGCGACGCCCCGTGCGAGCCGATGCCGTCCATCTCGGCGCAGGCGAGCGCGCGCGCCGTCGCCTCGGCCATGGCCGCGCTGGCACCGGAGCGCCGCAGGGCCGCGGCCATCAGGCGCTCGGCCTCGTCGACGGGGATGCGCTGGGGATTCATGGGTCGATGAGCGATTGTCCGGGTCGAACGCGGGTGAAGTCCACCGGTTTCCACGCCACCTGCAGGCGCCCGCCCGCGAGCGTGACGCGCGAGAACGCCGAGGCGGCGAGCTCGCCCGTGTCCGGGTGATCCTCGCGGAAGTGGGCGCCGCGCGAATCCTCGCGAGCTTCGGCCGCCGCGCGGATCGCCGCGCTCACCGTGACGAGATTCGAGAGATTGAGCCAGTCATGCCACGTGAGATTGTAGCGAAGGTCGCCACCGGCCACGCCCGCGGCGTCGAGCTCGCGCTCGAGCGCATCCAGCCGCGCGCGGGCACGCGCGAGCCCGTGCGCATCGCGCAGGATCCCGACGTCGTCCCACATGATCTCGTGCAGCGCGTCGCGGATCGCCTCGATGTTGCCCTCGCGCCGGCCCACCGGACGCAGGGCCTGCGCGCGCGCCTCCTCCAGCGCGTCCGGTGCCGGATCGCGCCAGGCGCCCTCGCGCACGGTCCACGCCGCCATCGCATCCCCGGCGATCGCGCCGAACACAGTCGAGTTCGCCACGCCGTTGCCGCCCAGGCGGTTGGCCCCGTGCACGCCGCCCGTGTCCTCGCCCGCGGCGAACAGGCCCTCGAGGGCGGTGCGACCGTCGGCTGCGAACTCCACGCCGCCCATCATGTAATGCGCGGTAGGCACCACCTCGACCAGCCCGCCCGCCAGGTCGAACCCGCAGTCGGCGCAGCGCTCCACCATCCCCTTGAACTGGGCGGCGACCCGGGCGGGCCCGAGGTGCGCCATCGACAGGTACACGCCGCCGTTGGGCGTCGCGTTCCCCGCACGCATCTGCGCGTAGATCGCGCGCGACACCACGTCGCGGGTGGCACGCTCGGCGCGGGGGTCGAGCGACTGCATGAAGCGCTGGTGCGCGCCGTTGAGCAGGTAGCCGCCCGCGCCGCGCAGGCCCTCCTCGAGCACGGTGCCCGTCATGCGGGTCCCCGGCCCGGCCAGCAATCCGGTGGGATGGAACTGCACCATCTCCATGTCGCGCAGCGTGAGGCCGGCGCGCAGGGCCATCGCGAGCCCGTCGCAGCTCTTGTCGCCCGAGGGAGTGTGGAACCGGTACATCGTGGGGCCGCCGCCGGTGGCGAGGAGCACGCTCCTCGCCTGCACGAAGGTGAAGTCGCCCTCGCGCATGTCGATCATGAGCACGCCGGCGATCGAAGCTCCGCCGGCGTCCTTCACCAATTCGACGGCGCGGTGCTCCTCGAGGCGCTCCACGCCCGCGACCCACACCTGCTCGGCGAGCCGGTTGATGATCTCGATGCCGGTAAGGTCGCCCTTGTGGACCGTGCGGTCGAAGGTCTGGCCGGCGAACGCCTTCTGGTGCACGCTGCCGTCCGGATTGCGGTCGAAGAAGCAACCCAGCTCATTCTCCAGCTCGTGCACGCGCTCGACCGCACGGGTGACGAGGGTCCAGGCGAGCTCCTGGTCCGGGAGCCACTTGCCGCCCTCGATCGTGTCCATGAAATGGCGCTCGACGGAATCGCCGGGCGCGAGCGCCACGTTGTAGCCGCCCTGCACCATGCGCGTGCAGCCGCATTTGCCGAGCAGCCCCTTCACGGCGATGGTGACGCCCAGCTCCGGTGCCGCGCGCTTGGCGTGCAGCGCCGCGAAGAGCCCGGCGCCGCCGGCGCCCAGGATGAGGATATCGGTGCGGATGCGTCTCACGCCGTCGCTGCCGCCACGGCGCGCGCCGTCCGTGGCGCTCGCCTCAGGTCCGCGCCTGCAGAACCCACAGGCGCGCGAGGTCGGCGGCGCCATCGTTGCCGCGCACGGTCTTCAGGACCTGGGCCGCGCGCGCGCGGTGCCCCGCGGCGAGCAGCGCCTCGCCCAGGAGCAGCTTGTCCTCCTCGGGGTGCTTGAACCCGCCCTTCTTGATGCCCTGCTCGATGAGGGCGAGGCCCTTGTCGGGCTTGCCGTCGTAGACGTAGTTGAGCCCCACCTTCACCAGGTCGCTGCCGTCCCGGGCATCGAGGGCGTTGCGCTCATCCTGCTCGCGCGATTTGCGCGAAGCCTCGAGGCTGCGGTTCACGAGGTCGCGCAGCCGCCCCTGGCGCTGGGCCTGGTCGCCCTTGCCCAGCAGGCCGCTCGCGTAGCCCTTGTCCACGACGTCCTTCGCCTCGGCGGGCACGCCGGCCTGCAGCGCGAGCTGCGCGAGCTCCATGTAGTCGTTGGCGTCGGTGAAGTTCCCGGTGGCCAGGCGCAGCTTGTAGACATGCACGCCAAGCCGGTCGGAGAAGCCGGGCTTCCTCTGCACGCGCGCGAGCATCTCCGTCCAGTATTCCTTCTTCGGGTAGTACTGGATCAGCCGCTCGGTGGTCGCCACGTAGCCGGCGTCGTCCTTCTCCTTGCGGTAGCAGCTGCGCAGGATCTGCAGCTCTTCCTCGGCCGGCTTGCGCGACTCGTCGCTGCCCAGCATGCGGCTCACCGCACCGCAGTCGCTGCCGAGGTAGTAGCTCTGCAGCAGCACGGTGCGGATCGCGGGCGCGGTGCCGCCGTCCTTGAAGTAGCGCTGGCTCCACTGCGCGGCCTTTGCGTAGTCCTTGAGCTTGTAATAGTCCACCGCGACCGCCTCGACCATTTGCAGCTGCTCGCGGCCCGAGACGCGCCCGCTTCCGACCACGGCCTCGAACGCGCGGACCGCGGTCTGCAGGTCGCCGCTCGCCTGCGCGATGCTGCCGCGCATCTCCTGGATGAGGAAGCTTTCGTAGGCGGTTTTGCCCGGCGCCTCGTCGGCCTCGTTCACCTTCGCGAGGGCCTCTCGAAAGTGCCCGGTCTTCTGCAACGCCTCCGCGGCCTTCAGTGGCTTGCCCACCTCGGGTCGCACGGTATCCGCGGCCACCGCGATGCATGCGGCAAACGACAGCAGCAAGCCGGCGAACGCGCGGCCCAGGGGCGTGAAGCGGCTCATCGGTCGCTGCCTTTCTAGTCGAGGAACTGCTCGGCGCCGATCAGCCCGATCTTGGTGATGCCGTCGCGCTGGGCGGCAGCCATGACGTGCGCGACGTACTTGTAGGTCACCAGCTTGTTGGGGCGGATGTGGAACTCGGGCTGGACCGCCTGGCTCGCGGCGCCGCGAAAGCGCGCATCCAGCGTGTTCACGTCGACCTGCTCGCCGTTCCAGCTGAGCGTGCCGTCGAAATCGATGTCGAGCGTGACCACTTCGGGGGGCGTGAGCGGCGGCGGCGGATTGCCCACCGGCATGTTGAGCTTCACCGCGTGGGTCTGGATCGGGATGGTGATGATCAGCATGATCAGCAGCACCAGCATCACGTCGATGAGCGGCGTGGTGTTGATGTCCACCATCACGTCGGGATCGGCGGAGCTGCTGCCGGAGCCTACGTTCATTGCCATGTTTCGGTCCCTCAGCCGCCCGAAACCGCGCGCACCGGCGGCTCGGTGATGAATCCGATCTTCATGATGGCCGCGCGCTGGCAGGTGGCCACCACGCGCCCCACGCTCTCGTAGCGCGTCTCCTGGTCGGCGCGGATGTGCACCTCGGGCTGCGGGACCATGACGGCGACCTTCTTCAGCTTCTCGAAGAGCGCCTTGCTGTCCTTCAGGTACTCCATGTTCCAGAACACGTCGCCATCCTTGTTGATCGCGATGACGACGTTCTCGGGCTTGGTCTGCGTCGGGACGTTGCGCTCCTTGGGCAGCGTGAGCGGCACCTGCTGCACCACGACGGGGATGGTGATCAGGAAGATGATCAGCAGCACCATCATCACGTCGACGAGCGGCGTGGTGTTGATGGCGACCATCACCTCATGGTCTTCTTCCGCGCTTTGACCGACGGTGACCGCCATGGCCGTTACCTCGCGGCCGCCGCGGCGGGAGCGACGCGCTTCACGCTGCCGCTCATGATCACCATGTGCAGGTCGGCGCCGAACGCGCGCAGCTGCTCGAGGGCGACCTTGTTGCGGCGCACGAGCCAGTTGTAGCCCAGCACCGCCGGCACCGCGACCGCCAGACCGAAGGCGGTCATGATGAGCGCCTCGCCCACGGGGCCGGCGACCTTGTCGATCGAGGCCTGTCCCGCGATGCCGATCGCGGTGAGGGCGTGGTAGATGCCCCACACCGTGCCGAACAGCCCCACGAACGGGGCGGTCGAGCCGACGGTGGCGAGGAACGCGAGTCCGTCCTGCAGGCGCGAGGTCACGTTATCGACCGCGCGCGTGACCGACATCGTGATCCAGGTATTGAGGTCGATCTGCTCGAGCAGCTTGCCCTCGTGGTGCTGGCCGGCCTTGACTCCGCTTTCGGCGATGTAGCGAAAGGCGGTGCCGTCCTTCAGGCCGTTGATGCCTTCGTTCACCGAGCCCGCGCTCCAGAACGAGGCCTGGACGATGCGCGCCTGGCGGAAGAGCTTGGCCTGCTCGTAGACCTTCACGAACATGATGTACCAGCTGCCCATCGACATGATCACCAGGATGATCAGCGTGCCGCGGGAGACGAAGTCGCCGCCCTTCCAGAGGGCCTCGAGGCCGTACGGGTTCTCGACGACTTCCTTATCCGCGGCCGGGACCGGCGGGGGCGGCATGGGCGTGGCGGCCTTCGGGGCCTCCGGGGCGGCGGCGGGCTGGTCGGCGGCCGGCGGAGTCGCCTGGGCACTCGCGGTGAGCGGCGCCGCGACGAGCACGGCCGCCGACGCGCAGCCGATGAGCACAGCGGCAAGCAGCGCGGGCAGGCGGTTGGATGGTCTCATTGTGGTGGTTCTCCTGGTCAGTATTCGACGTGCTGGTGGTCTCGGACCGTCAGTCCTTGAGGTTGAATTCGATATCGTATTCGCCGATGAAGCCCACCGGCTCGGCGTTGAACTTCCATTGCGACAGCGCGCGGATCACCTCGCGGTCGAATATGTGGTTGCTCGATTGGCGGATTTCGACATTGGTCACGCTCCCGGAGGGCGCGACGTGGACCCATGCGACCACGCGCCCGCTGATTCCCCTGCGGATCGCCTCCCGCGGGAAGGTCGGATCGACGCGATAGCTCGCCTTGTACTCCTTGCGTACCAGCGGCTGCGGCGGAGCCACCGCATGGGCCACCGGCGGCGGGCCGGGCGGCGGGCGCTTGGTCGTGACCGTGGTGATGGTCGGCGCCGGATTGACCTGCGGCACCTGGATGTTGATCTCCGGCGGCGGGATGAAGGGCGGTGGCGGCGTCTCGAGCTTGGGCGGCGGCGGGGGGGGCGTCTCGGGCGGAGGCTTCTTGATCTCCTCGATGATCTTGGTCTCGATCGGCTGCTTGATCACCTCGATCACCCGGCGCGCCAGGCCCGTGACCAGCGCATAGCCGACCAGCAGGTGCAGAGCGATGACCGCCAGAATGCTGGGCA
Source organism: uncultured beta proteobacterium (assembly GCA_963758215.1). GTDB lineage: Bacteria > Pseudomonadota > Gammaproteobacteria > Burkholderiales > Usitatibacteraceae > Usitatibacter. Next base: position 179,671 of record CAVWUN010000009.1, read on the forward strand.
TATGCTTGCCCCAGCTCCTCTGCTGCTGCGCGTAATCCAATCTCAAGGCCTCCTGTTGCACCTGCGGCGCCGACCCAAGGAGGGCCTCGCCCTGCGTTGCCCTCCCTCGTGGGGGGAGCTCGTGTGGGTTTCGGGCACCGGGAGCAATACCCGGACTGCCGCCCGGAAAACGCGCGAGTTTACCCTAATTTCGGGGGGAAAGTTGACCCGGTGACCCCGCCACCTGCCACGCGACGGACGGTCACTTTACGCCCAGGCGAGCCAGGGTATCCGCGCGGCGCGCCCGGGAGTCCCGGTCCACCGCCGCGTACAGGCTGCCCCCATGGCTGTCCATCGCGACCAGCAGCGGCCCGAAACCGTGCACGCGGAATTTCCAGATCGACTCGGGGTTGAGGTCGTCCAGGTCCACGTCCTCGATCGCATCGATCCAGGTGGTCTCCAGGGCCGCGGTGCCGCCGATCACGGCGAGGTACGCCCCGCCCAGCTCGGCGAAGGCCTGCGCCGAATCCTTGCCGAGCCCGCCCTTGCCCACGATGAGGCGCACGCCCAGCCCCATCAGCGGACGCGTGTAGCGCTCCATGCGCGCCGAAGTGGTCGTGCCGACGCATACGGGTGCATACCCGGCGGGATGTTCGGGGGAGACCGCGACCTTCTTCACGTTGGGCGCGGTGTGCAACGCGGCTTGACCGCGCAGGTCGAATTTGGTCCGGCGTCCCCGGTCGAACAGCGCGATCTGGTTGGCGTCGCGGATGCCGTACAAGGGGCCTTCGAGGGTGACGGTGTCGTCGATGCGCAGCGCGCGCACCTGCGCTTCGGTGACCGGCGGGGTCAGCACGTGGTGGCTCATGGCGACCGGCGCAGGGCGCCCCGCGGGTTAGTAGCCATACGCGACTCCTGCAGGCGTGATCGCCGCCGAGGCGCGGCGCGCCGAATGGCATTGCATGTTCACCGCCACCGGGTTCATGGTGATGTGGGTGGCCGCGAGCTCCACGTGGACCGCGAACGCGGTGGAGTCCCCGCCCAGTCCCTGGGGACCGACGCCCAGCATGTTCACCGCCTCCCCAAGGCTCGCCTCGAGGGCCGCGCCCTCGGGGTCGGGACAGCGCGTACCGAGCGCCCGCGTTGCGGCACGCTTGGCGAGGGCAACGCACAGCTCCGAGGTGCCGCCGATGCCCACGCCCACGATCGTGGGCGGGCACGTCTTGCCGCCTGCGTCGAGCACGCAGTCGACCACGAAGGTCTTGATCGCGTTCACTCCCTCCGCGGGCAGCGCCATCCGGAGCCAGGAATTGTTCTCGGATCCGCTACCCTTGGGCACCATCTCGATCACGAGCCGCTCCGCGTCGTCGCTGAAGTCGATGTGTATCGCCGGGATTCCCGGGCCGCACGAGGTCTGCTCGTTGGTGCGCGTGATCGGGTGGACCACCGAGGAGCGCAGCGGGTACTCCCGGGTCGCGCGCTCGCAGCCGCGGCGGATCGCGCGCTTGAGCTCCGCGCCGTCCACATCGACGCCGCGGCCGATAGTCACGTTGTAGATCGGGATCCCGGTGTCCTGGCAAAGCAGGTTCCCGGTCTGTTCCGCGACACGGATGTTGGCGACCATGGTGCCCAGGACGTCCCTGGCCGTGGCATTGGTCTCGTTCGACGCAAGGCGCGCGAAACCCTCCTTCACGTCGGGCGGCAGCATCTTCAGCGCGCGCACGTAGAGCTCGCGCGCGATGTCCTCGATGCGGGCGGGGTCGACCTTCATCATTGCATCCCTGCGCAAGGCGTCCGGTTCACGGCTGGTCTCCAAGCATGGCGCTCATCGCGCGAGCGCGAACGCGAGGCCCGCGATCAGCGCGAAGCCGGCGGCGAGCGCCGCGAGCGTCTTGTGCCACTCGCGCCACGGCAGGAATTCGAGGGCGAGCAGGCGCAATCCTCCGGCCAGGTGCGCCGCGAGCAGGATCACCAGCCCCCACTCCGCCGCGATGACGAGCGGCTGGTCGGTCCAGCGCAGGAACGCGTCCAGTCCCGCCGCGCCGCGCAACGCGCTACCCAGGGCGAGGAAGTGCGCGGGAAGGAAGAGCGCGAGCGCGATGCCCGAGACCCGGTGCATCACGAATGCCCACCATCCGGGGTGGTTGCGCGCGCGATTCATGGCACGGTCACCGCGGCCACGGCCCGCAGTCCCAGCGCTGCGATGGCGAGCGCGATCGCGAGCACGGCCGCATCGGCGGAGCGTCCGCGCCACCCGAGCCATTCGCCCGCCACCGTGCGCAGGCCGATCGCCCCGTGGATGGCGCAGGCCAGGACGAACACCGAATAGAAGGTGGCCCACGCGGCGTTCGAGCGGGTGCGCGCGAGGATCTGCGCTGCGCTGAGACCGCCGCGCACGGCATAGATGATCGTGGCCAGGTGCACCGCGACCAGCACGGCGAGGATCGCGGCGGTGAAACGCTGCGCGGCCCACAGCATCGCCTCGGCGCGCCGCGCGGTCATTCGGACGCCTCCCCGCCGCCGAGCGCCCAGGGCAGCGTCGCGCGCTTCAGTCCGGCGATCGAGCGCGTGGGCGACAGGCCCTTCGGGCAGAGCTCGGTGCAGCTCATCATGGTATGGCAGGCGTGGCAGCCGGCATCCCCGGCCACGGCGCGCAGGCGCTCCCCGCGGCCGGCATCGCGCACGTCGTTCACCAGCGTCCACGCGCGGTTGAGCGCGGCCGGGCCGAGATAGTCCCGATTCCACTTCACCACGTCGCACGCCGCGTAGCACACGCCGCATCCGATGCATTCGATGCCCGCGTCGGCCTCGCGCCGCGCGGGCGAGCGCGGGCTCACCTTCGCGAAGTCGTCGGCGCGCGACGCGGAGGGCTTGAACCGCCCCCGGGCGCGCGCCCACTTGTCGAAGAACTCGCCCATGTCGGCCACGAGGTCGCGAACCACCGGCAGGTTCGCCAGCGGCGCGAGCGTGAGCGTACCCGCGTCCGCGACCTTGTCCACGTGGGTGCGGCAGGTCCAGCGCGGGGCGCCGTTCACCATCATCGCGCACGATCCGCACATGCCCACGCGGCAGGCGAAGCGGTACGCGAGCGTGGGGTCGAGGTGGCGCTGGATATGGGTCACCACGTCGAGCACGGTCTGGCTCGCGCGCCGCGGCACCGAGTAGGCCTGGTAGCGCCCCTGCGCTGCGCCGCGCCAAACCCGGACCTCGAGCGCCTCCGTTTCCATCGCCCCGCCGCGCTACGCGCTCTCGTACAGGCGGGTCAGCACGAACTCGCGATGCCCGAGCGCTTCGGCGCAGGTGAGCCGGCCGTTGGCGGTGCGAAACATGCATTCGATCAGCTTGTCGCCCGCCTCGTCCGGGCTCATCTCGCGGCGCAGCAATCCGGAGACGTCCACGTCGATGTGCTCGCTCATCGTGCGCACCGTGCGCGGATTGGCGCACAGCTTGATCACCGGGAGGATCGGGTTGCCGACCACGTTGCCCTGGCCGGTGGGGAAGAAGTGCACCGTATAGCCCGCCGCGGCGCACCAGCGTGACCATCTCGGCCGCCGCAGAGGACGAATCCATGAACCACAGCCCCGGGCCGGTCGGTGCCTCCGCCTTGTCGAGCACGCCGTCCACCACGCACTTGCGCGCCGATCTTCTGGATGTTGCCCAGCGCCTTCTCCTCGATCGTGGTGAGCCCGCCCGTCGATGTTGCCCTTGGTGGGCTGCGAGTCCGACAGGTCGTTGGTCTTGTGCGCCTCGACGACCTCCTGGTAGCGGTCGAACATGAACTTGAACTTCGTGCGCACCTCGTCGTTGCGGCAGCGCTGCGATCGACCAGGTGCTCGCCGCCGGTGAGCTCGGTGGTCTCGCCGAAAGCGAGCGTCACGCCGTGGCGGATAGAGCTTGTCGAACGCGTTGCCCACCGTCGGGTTCGACGCCGCAGCCCGACGTGGTGTCGGATTCGCCGCACTTCGTCGAGACCCAGAGGTCCTTCAGCGGGCGCTGCTCGCGCGTGAGCTCGCTCGCCCACTGCACGTATTCCTTTGCCTGCTTCGAGGCGCGCAGGATCGTGTCGTGGTCGCCGTGCTGCTCGATGCCGAAGTACGCGACGGGCTTTCCGGTGGCGGCGATGCCGTCGGCCACCTTCCTGGCCCACTGCTCCTCGATGCAGATCACGATCACCGCGGCCACGTTCGGGTTGGACCCGGTGCCGATCAGGGTGCGGAAGTGCAGGTCGAGGTCGGCGCCGAACTGCAGCCGCCCGTAGGGGTGCGGGATCGCCATCACGCCCTTGATGTTGTTCTCCACGGCCAGCGCCGCGGCGTTGGACAGGTCGTCCACCGGCAGGATGATCACGTGGTTGCGCACGCCGACGCGGCCGTTCTCGCGCCGGTATCCCCAGAACGACGATTTACCGAGATCCATGGTCCGTCCTCACCAACGCTTGGTCTTGATGTTGTGCACGTGGGCGTGCTCGCCCACCCGGATCGGCGCCACCACGCGCCCGATGTCCACTCCGTACTTGATCACCGTCGCATCCTTGGCGAGCGGCTTGATGGCGAGCTTGTGGCCGATGGGGATGTCGTTCTGCGCGTCGACCTGCACGTCCTTGTCCTGGTCCATGATCCAGCCGCTGAGCTTCTGGCCGGCCTTCACGCCCTCGACCACGACGACGCCCACCGAGTCGTTCTCGTCGTGCACCACGAAATGGATCATCGCCTGCGCTCCTTGCCGGCACGCGCGCGACCGCGCGCGAGGACGATCATGCTAGGCGGCGCGCGGGCCACAAGTCAACTAGATGAGCTGCATGATATCCTTGCGCGGTGCCCGCCCCCCGACCGCGCCTGCCTCCAGCCCTGCCGGCATCCGGCCGCCCCCTCTACGAGGAGGTGCGCGCGCGGCTGACCGAGGGCATCTCGGCGGGCCGCTGGCCGCCGGGCGAAGCGCTTCCCTCCGAAGGCGCGCTCGCCCGCGCCTTCGGCGTGGCGATCGGCACCATTCGCAAGGCGGTCGACGGGCTGGTGGCCGAGCAGGCGCTGGTGCGCCGGCAGGGCAAGGGCACCTTCGTCACGTCCCACGACGGCGGGCGCCTCATGTACCACTTCTTCCACATCGTCGGCCGCGACGGGACCAAGACCTACCCCAGCGTGCGCACCGTGGATTTCCGCCGCGATCGCGCCGACGCCGCGTCCGCCGCGGCGCTCGCGATCGCACCGCTGGACCGCGTGATCCGCATCCGCAACGTGCTCTCGCTCGAGGACGCCCCGGTGATAGTGGACGACATCGTGCTGCCGGCGGACCTCTTCCGGGGCCTCACCGAGAAGATCTTCCTCGCGCGCGGCAACACCATCTACAACCTCTACCAGAGCCGCTACGGGATCAACGTGCTGCGCACCGACGAGCGCCTGCGCGCGGTGCTCGCCGCCCGCGACGTGGCGGGGCTGCTCGGGGTGGCCGCCGAGGCGCCGCTGCTCGAGATCCGCCGCGTCGCGCTCACCTTCCGCGACCGCGCGGTGGAGCTGCGCGTCTCGCGCGTGAACACCGCGCACCATGACTACCACAACTCGCTCGGCAAGGACGTGGCAGCCTGATGCACACGGCCGCGCTCATCCTGCCCAACTTCGTGCTGATCCTGGTGGGCCTCGTGCTCGCGCGCGGCTTCGAATACGGGCGCGATTTCTGGGGCGGGCTGGAGAAGCTCGTCTACTACGTGCTGTTTCCCGCGCTGCTGTTCCGCTCGCTCGCGACCGCGAAGATCGACTTCGCGGCCACCGGGATGCTGGCGCTCGCCGCCTGCGGCTTCACGGTCGCCGCGCTGCTGCTGTCGCTGCTCGCCGGGCCGCTGTTCAGGATCGACCGCAAGCTGCTCGCGGCGGGATCGCAATGCGGATACCGCTTCAATACCTACGTCGGGCTCGCCGTGGCCGGGAGCCTGTATGGGGCGCCGGGGGTCGCGCTCACCGCCGTGCTCCTGGGAATCCTGATTCCGATCGTGAATTTCTCCGCAGTGGCCATGTTGGCGCCCCACGGCGAGCGCGGCTTCGCCGCGGAGCTCGCGGGCCATCCCCTGGTGCTCTCATGCCTCGCCGGCTTCGCGTGGAATGCGCTGGGATGGCCGCTGCCGGGATTCGCCGACCAGACGCTGGGCCTGCTCGGGCAGACGTCGCTCCCGGCGGGACTGCTCACCGTGGGCGCGGCGATGCGCATCGAGCGCGGCGAGGGCGCGCTCGCCGCCCATGCATGGTGGCTTGCGGTGAAACTCCTGGCGACGCCCGCCATCGCCTGGGCGCTGGCCCGCGCGCTGGGGTTCCACGGCATCGAGCAGAAGATCCTGGTGCTGTGCGCTGCGCTGCCGACCGCCACCAATGCCTACATCCTCGCGGTGCGCATGACCGGCGAAGGACGCGCCGTGGCCACCCAGATCACCGTGGGAACGGTGCTCTCGATGGCCACCATCCCGGCCTGGATGGCGCTGTAAGCCGGGTCAGCCCTTGGTTTCCTGGGGCTGCTCTTCTTCCGGCGGCAGCACTTCGCGGGTCTCCACGCCCGCCAGCTTCTCGCGGATGCGCGCAGCCTTGCCGGTGAGCCCGCGCAGGTAATAGAGCTTGGCGCGGCGCACCTCGCCCTTGCGCTTGACCTCGATCGAGGCCACGGCGGGCGAGTAGGTCTGGAACGTGCGCTCCACGCCCTCGCCGCTCGACATCTTGCGCACGATGAACGAGGAGTTCAGGCCGCGGTTGCGCCTGGCGATCACCACGCCCTCGTAGGCCTGCTCGCGCTTCTTGTCGCCCTCGACCACGGTCACGCGCACGATCACCGTGTCGCCGGGGGCGAACGCGGGGATCTTGCGATTGAGCCGCGCGATCTCTTCCTGCTCGAGCTTCTGTATCAGGTCCATTGCGTTTCCTTTCGTTCCGGCCTTCCGGCCTTTCGCGCAGAGCCGACCGAGTCGGGTGCACGAGGTTTGTCATTGTTCGCGACGATACTCTTCCAGCAGCTGCCGGTCTTCCCGCGAGAGCTTCGCCTCGTCGAGGAGCTCCGGCCGGCGTTGCCACGTGCGCCCCAGCGCCTGCTTGCGGCGCCAGCGCGCGATCGACGCGTGGTTGCCCGACAGCAGCACCTCGGGAACTCCCGCGCCTTCCCACTCTTCGGGCCGCGTGTAGTGCGGCCAGTCGAGCAGCCCTTCCGAGAACGAGTCCTGGGACGCGCTCCCGGCATCGTGCAGGCTTCCCGGTAGCCGCCGCACGATGCAATCGATCAGCACCATCGCGGGCAGCTCTCCCCCCGAGGTGACGTAGTCTCCGATCGAGATCTCCCGATCGACCTGCCGCCGCACCAGCCGCTCGTCCACGCCCTCGTAGCGTCCCGCGACGAGGACCAGCCCCGCTTGCGCCGCAAGCTCGCGCACCAGCGCTTCCGACAGGCGCTCGCCCTGCGGCGACATCAGCACCACCTTCGGGCTTGCCACGCCCGCCTGCCGCTGGCGCGCCTTCGCTGCTTCGATGCCAGCCGCGAGCGGCGCGGGCTGCATCACCATTCCCGGACCGCCGCCATAGGGGCGATCGTCGATCCGGCGATGGGCGTCGGCGCTGAACTGCCGTGGATCCCACGCCTTCAATTCGAACACCTTCTCGTCCAGCGCGCGGCGCGTGACCCCGTGGTCCAGCAGCGCGTCGAGCATCTCCGGGAAGATCGTGATCACGTCGAATCGCATCACGCGTCGTAATCCGCCTTCCAGTCCACCGTGACGCGCCCAAGCGCGCGGTCCACTGCCTTCACGTAGTCCGGCACGAAGGGGATCATGCGCTCGCGCCCGCCCGGCGCCGGGCGCACCACCATCACGCTCGTCTGCCCGGTCTCGAAGAGACCCTCGACCACGCCAAGGTTCGCTCCGTCGCCGTCCACTACCTCCAGCCCGACCAGGTCGATCCAGAAAATCTTCCCGTCCTGCGGCTCGCCGAGCGCGGCGCGCTCGACCGCGACCTCGCAACCGCGCAGCCGCTCGGCGCCATCCCGGTCGTCGCAGCCCGCGAGCTTGGCGACCGGCCCCTTGGCGTGCACCTCGAAACCCTCGAGGCGCGCCTCGCGCCATCCCTCGCGCGCATGCAGCCACCACAGCGGGTGCTCGCCGAGGCTTGCGGGCCGCTCGGTGAAGGTCTTCACCTTCACCCAGCCCTGCACGCCGAAGGCACCCACCAGGCGACCCATCACCACCCGGGTCGGAGCGGTTGGGCCCGACGCGGGGGCAGCCCTATTTGGGCGCGGCTTCCTGCTTGCCGGCGACTTCGGCTTTGCCACGCTTGATCAGTTTCTTCACGGCGTCCGAGGGCTGCGCACCCTGGCCGACCCAATGGGCGACGCGATCGAGCGCGATCCGGTACTTCGGCTCGTGCTCGGCGGCCTTGGGATTGTAGAAGCCGACGCGCTCGATGAAGCGCCCGTCGCGCGGCATGCGCGAATCGGCGACGACGATGTTGTAGAAGGGGCGGTTCTTGGCTCCGCCGCGCGCCATTCTGATGACGACCATGCTGGCTCCTTTCCCGTTGCAAACGGGTAACTTGATGCGGCAAACCAATAATGATACCAGTTTGCCGCGATATCGGGAACGGCGTTGGACCGGACGAAGGGCGACGCCGGTCAACGCCCGCGAGCTGGCCGCGATATCGGGAACGGCGTTGGACCGGACGAAGGGCGACGCCGGTCAACGCCCGCGAGCAGCGGCTCGCTCAGCGCGGGCGCGGCATCATGCCCTTCATGTTGCGCAGCATCTTGCCGAGATTGCCGCCGCGCATCATCTTCATCATCTTGCGCATCTGCTCGAACTGCGCGAGCAGGCGGTTGACCTCCTGCACCTGCACCCCCGCCCCGGTGGCGATGCGCCGCTTGCGAGTGGCCTTGAGGAGCTCGGGCTTGCGCCGCTCAGCGGGAGTCATCGAGTTGATGATCCCCTCGGTGCGCCGCAGCGCCTTTTCCTGCAGCTCGGGCGACTGCTGCGCCGCCTGCGTGAGCTGGACCGGCAGCTTGTCGGTGAGCCCCGCGAGACCGCCCATCTTCTTCATCTGCTGCAGCTGGGACTTGAAATCCTCGAGGTCGAAATCCCCGCCCTTCTTGAACTTGTCGGCGAGCTTGCGCGCCTCCTGCTCGTCGACCTTCGCGTGCGCCTCCTCGACGAGCGACAGGATGTCGCCCATGCCGAGGATGCGCGAGGCCATGCGCTCGGGGTGGAAGGGCTCGAGCCCGTCCATCTTCTCCGAGACGCCCGCGAACTTGATCGGCTTGCCGGTCACCTGGCGCACCGACAGGGCGGCCCCGCCGCGCGCGTCGCCGTCGAGCTTGGTGAGGATGACTCCGGTGATCGGCAGCGCCGCGCTGAAGGCGCGCGCGACGTTGACCGCGTCCTGGCCCTGCATCGCGTCGACCACGAACAGCGTCTCGATCGGATCGAGCGCCGCGTGCAGCGCGCGCACCTCTTCCATCATGGCCGCGTCGATGGCGAGCCGCCCCGCGGTGTCCACGATGAGCACGTCGTGGAAGTGGCGCTTCGCGTAATCGACGGCGGAGCGCGCGATGTCCACCGGCTTCTGCGCGGGATCCGAGGGAAAGACCTCCACCTCGAGACTCCTGCCGAGGGTCGCGAGCTGCTCGATGGCCGCCGGTCGGTAGACGTCGGTGGACACCAGCAGCACCTTCTTGCGCAGGGTGGCCTTCAGCAGCCGCGCGAGCTTGCCCGCGCTGGTGGTCTTGCCCGAGCCCTGCAAGCCCGCGAGCAGGATCACCGCGGGCGGCGTGGTGGCGAAGTCGAGCGCGGCGTTGGCTCCCCCCATGAGCTCGGCGAGCTCCCGGTGCACGATACCCACCAGCGCCTGTCCCGGCGTGAGGCTGCCCACCACCTCCTGGCCGAGCGCCTTTTCCTTCACCCGGGCGACGAACTCCTTCACTACCGGCAGGCCGGCGTCGGCGTCGAGGAGCGCCAGGCGCACCTCGCGCAGCATCTCCTGGACGTTGTCCTCGGTGATGCGCGCGTGGCCGCGCAGGGTCTTCACCACGGAGGACAGGCGTTGCGTCAGGGCGTCGAGCATGCGGAATTGGTAAACTGGAAGGTCTAGGAGGGTCCGGCACAGAAATGCCTGATTTGCTTTTGTATTTTAGCACTGCCGCCTGCTGGCTCCTGCTTTCGGGCATCGCCTGGCGGGCCTCGCGCCCGGCCTTTGCGACGATGCCCTCCACGCGCGCGGAGCTGCGCCCGGAAATCGCCCTGGTCCCGGTCGCGCTGGTGCTGCACGCGGCACTGCTCTACCGCCGGGTGATCACGCCCGAGGGGCTCGACCTGGGAGTGGCCAACGCCGTGTCCCTGCTCGTGCTGCTCACCGTGTTCATCTACTGGCTGGGCGGGCTCGCGATGCCGGGCCTGGGCGGCATCCTCGGGCTCATGGCCCCGATCGCGTTTGCCGCCGTGCTGCTCCAGGCGATCATCCCGACCCACCATTACGTCAACTACGGGGGCGACCCGTTCTTCGCGCTGCACTTCGCCATCGCGATGCTCGCCTACAGCCTGTTCTTCGTGGCCACGGTGCACGCGCTGGTGATGCTCGCCGAGGAGAAGTGGCTGCACCGGGGGATCCTGCCGCCCTTCATCCGCAAGCTGCCGCCGCTGCTCGAGATGGAGGCGCTGCTCTTCCGCATCCTGTTCGCCGCCTTCGTGCTGCTCACCCTCACGGTGGTGAGCGGGGTGTTCTTCTCCGAGGAGCTGTTCGGCAAGCCCTTCACGATGACCCACAAGATCGTCTTCGCGATCATCTCGTGGTTCATCTTCGGCGGGCTGCTCGCGGGCCACATCGTGCGCGGCTGGCGCGGGCGCACCGCGGTCTACTGGACGCTCGCCGGATTCATCGCGCTGATGCTGGCCTACGTCGGGAGCAAGACGGTGCTCGAGCTCATCCTGCACCGCGTCTAGGCGTGCGCCGCGCGCCGTGACCGACGTCATTCCGCTGGGCTGGCTCTTCGTCGCGCTCGTGGCGCTGCTCGCGATGTCGGCGTTCTTCGCCATGTCGGAGACGTGCCTCATGGCGCTCAACCGCTACCGCCTGAAGCACCTCATCCGCGAGGGCAAGCGCGGGGCGCGGCTTGCCGGCGCGCTGCTCGAGCGCACCGACGAGCTGCTCTCGTTCATCCTCGCGGGCAACACGCTCATCAACGCAGCGATCACCATCCTGGTGGCGGAGGTCTGCCGGCGCCTGCTGGGCTCGGGCGAATACGTGCTCGCGGTGGCCACGCTCTCCGCCGGCGTCTTCATCCTGGTGTTCGCGGAGATCCTGCCCAAGGTGATCGGCGCGACCTATTCCGAGCCGATCGCGCTCGCCGCTTCCTACGTGCTCACTCCGCTCATCCGGGTGACGCGCTGGCCGATGTGGTTCGTGAACGCCTTCGTGAGGGTGATCCTGCGGCTGCTGCGGGTGCGGCCCGCGAGCGAGCGCGGCGCCCAGCCGCTCAGCATGGCGGAGCTGCGCACGCTCGTGCTCGAGGGCGGCAAGTTCATCCCGAAGAAGCACCAGTCGATCTTCCTCAACCTGTTCGAGCTCGAGGACATGACGATCGACGACACCATGACCCCGCGCGGCCAGATCGAGTCGATCGACCTGAAGGACGACATCGAGGAGCTGCGCAACGCCCTCGCCACCGCGCACCACACGCGCCTCGTCGTCTGCGAAGGCGGCCTGGACAACACGGTGGGCATCCTGCACGTGCGCAAGGTGCTCAACGCGACGCGCCGGGAGCTGATCGACGTGGCGGGCCTGCGCTCGATCATGCGCGAGCCCTATTTCGTCCCGGAGGGAACGCCACTGCTCAACCAGCTCAGCAACTTCCAGGAGAACCAGCGCCACATGGCGCTGGTGGTCGACGAGTACGGGGAGATCCTGGGGCTGGTCACCATGAAGGACATCCTCGAGGAGATCGTGGGCGAGTTCACGAGCCAGGCGATCGGCAGCAGCGCGCTGTTCCACACCGAGCCCGACGGCAGCGTGATCGCCGACGGCGCGTGCTCGCTCAGGGTGCTCAACCGCAAGGCCGGATTCGACTTCCCGCTCGAGGGCCCGAAGACCATCAACGGGCTGCTGCTCGAGCAGCTCGAGGACATTCCGGAAGGGGGCACGAGCCTCGTCGTGGCCGATCACCCGATCGAGATACTGCAGGTGCAGAACCGGATGGTGAAGGTGGTGCGCATCCTGCCGAGGATCCCTGCCGGGCGCGAGGCCCAGGCGGCGTAGCTAGCGCGATCCCGGCGGCGGGCGGTAGCGCGCGATGAACCCGCGGTCGATGCGGTCCTTCCAGCGCCACACCCAGTCGCCCTCCCAGACGAAGCCGTCCCACACGCCCACCGCGTGGCGGTTGCCGGTGGACACGAGCGCGAGGTAGCGCGCATGGGTCCGATGGATCTGCAGGGGAGCGTCGCGCAGCGCCGCGCGCAGGTTGGCGGCGAGCACCGGCCCGGCGCGCACCGCGAACACACCGGCGCGGGCGTGGGGCCGGCCCTCGACGCTCGCGCAGTCGCCCGCGCCGAACACGTCCGGATGCGACACCGATTGCAGGTGCTCGCTGGTGAGCAGGAAGCCGCGCTCGTCGGTCGAGAAGCCCGAGTCGCGGATCAGGTCCGGCGCCGCACCGCCGGCGGCCCAGAACACCGCCTCGGAGGCGAACTCGAGGCCCTGCTCGAGGCGCACATAGTCGGGACCCACTTCGATGACCGCGCTGCCGACGTGCATGCCGATGTTGTGCCGCGCGAGCTTGCGCACCAGGCGTCGGCGCGCGCCGGGGGAAAACTCCGGCACCGGCACCCCGGTGTTGGTGATGACGCGCACGTGGGCCCACGCGAGGCCCAGCTCCTGGCGCAGGCGGTACTCCATCGCCAGGGCGAGCTCCAGCCCCGCGGCTCCGCCGCCGACCACCGTGACCGAGCCGATGCGTCCGTCGCGCGCGCGCACGATCACGTCGCTCCAGCCCTTGACCGCCTTCTCGAGGGGCCGCATGACGACGGCGTGGCGCTCGACGCCGCGCGTGCCGACCAGGAACGGCTGCGTCCCCACGTCGAGCGAGAGCACGTCGTAGGCCACGACCGCGCCGTTGGCGCAGACCACCTCGCGCGCAGCGGCATTCACGAGCGTGGCGTTCGACAGCACGACGGCCCCGTGGGCGCGCTCCGCGAGCGCCACGAGGTCGATGGTGCAATCGTCGATCTCGTAGTGCCCCGCGAAGAGTCCCGGCACCATGCCCGAATACGTGAGCCACTGGTACGGCGTCACCAGCGTGAGGTCCACCTCCTCGTCGGGGTTCTCGGCGAGGTCGCGCAGCACCTCCACGTGCGCATGCCCGCCGCCCACCAGGACGAGGCGCTTCATGTCCCGGCCCGCGCCGGCCCGAGCCGGAAGTCGCCGAACCAGGCGGTGACGCTCTCGCCGGTCTGGTCGGTGTCGCTGCCCGCGGCGATGCCGGTCACTGCCGGCACCGGGGCGCGCTCGCCGAAGGCGGAACGGAAATCGGCCGCGAGGTCGCGACTTTCCTCGACCCATCGGCCGGCGCGTGCCGGGCCGCTCTCGAGCACCACCATGCGCACGCGGTCGGTGTACGGGCTCCACGCGGACATTCCCACCGGATGGCGGTTGTCCCACACGTAGCAGAGCGCGGCGCTCGGCAGCGCCTGGCCGTAGAGCACCCTCGCCAGCAGAAGCTTGATGCGGTCCCCCAGGGGCAGCTGCGCGACCGGCACGTCGAAGAATACGTAGACGCGCGCCGCGAAATCGTCGCCGCTCTTGAGCGTCATGTCCGCCTTTGCGACCACGTGGTCGATCTTCCAGCGCCAGGCGAGCATTGCGCGCCGCGCGGGATCCACGCGCAGCGCATGCGCCACGGTTCCCGCCGCATCCTGCGATTGCACGCGCAGCACCGTGACGCCGTTGTCGTCCACCAGCGCGAAGCGCGGCGGCGCAACGTGCGGCAGGGCAAGCTCCCGCCACGGCGCGGGCAGCGCGCCTCCCGGCGCAGCAGCGGAGAAGGCGCTCACCAGGGCGGGCTCCGCGGCGCACGCCAGCGGCACCACGGCGGCGAGCGCGACGGCAACGGCCCTCACGACAGGACCTCGGCGAGCAGTCCTTCGCGCTGCAGCCGTGCGTAGTCGTCGGGACGATCGACGTCCCAGAGCGTGGGCAGCTCGATCCACCGGGCGCGCGCCTGCGCGAGCCGCTCGCGGGTGCGCGCCATCACCGCCGCGCTTCCCCACGGCATCGCGTCGAAGAGCGCTGCCAGCGGGCGCGCGAGGCCCACCAGGACGTAGCCGCCGTCCTCGGCGGGAACGAGCACCGCGTCATTGGCGCGCAGCGCCTCGGCGGCGTGGCGCAGGTGGCCGGCCGTGAGCGCCGGGCAATCGGAGCCCATCAGCAGCAGCTTCCGGCCGGCGGCCCACGCCGGCTCGAAGGCATTGCGCATGCGGCTGCCGAGCTCCTCGCCGCGCTGCTCCTCGAGCTGCACGGCGAATTCGTCGCGGCACCGGGCGAAGAAGGGATGCGACGCGTCCGGACTGCACCAGAGCGAGACCGGGCCGACGCGCGAGCGCGCCGCCGTGCCGAGCGCATGGCGCACCAGCCCGGCCTGCAGGCCCGCGGCGCCGGTCGCTCCGAGGAAGCCCGCCAGCCGCGTCTTCACGGCACCCGCTACGGGCGCCTTCGCGAACACGGCCACTGCCGTCTCAGGAGGAGGTGCGCTCGGCATCGTAGCGGCGTGCGAGGAGCTGCGGGTCCGCGCCCAGCGCGTAGGCGAGGCGCAGGCACCCCATGAGCGCGACGGTGCGCAGGACTCCGCCGCGCTGCCAGCGCCGCCCCGAAGTCACCACGCGCTCGCGCAGGCACGCGGGCCGCGCCCTGCGTTTCAAGGCGGTCGACAGCGCCACGTCTTCCATCAATGCGATCGCGGGATAGCCGCCGACCGCCTCGAAGGCCGTGCGGCGCACGAACAGCGCCTGGTCGCCGGTCGCGATGCCCGTGAGGCGCGAGCGCAGGTTCATCGCCGCGCCCACCAGGCCGAGCAGCGCACCGCCGCCCGCGATCCTCACGTCGAACCGCCCCCACGCGCATCCGGGCGCCGTGAGCGCCTGCACGACCAGCTCCGGCGCACGGTCCGGCAGCACGGTGTCCGCATGCACGAAGACGAGGATGTCGCCGCGGCTCGCGCGCGCGCCGGCGTTCATCTGCGACGCGCGCCCGCGCGGCGCGTCGAGCACGCGGTCGCACAGTGCAGCGGCCCGCGCCTTCGTCGCGTCGCGGCTGCCGCCGTCCACCACGACCACCTCGACGCCGCGGGCGCGCATCGCCTGCAGCGGCGCCAGGGCGCGCGCGATGCCCTCCGCCTCGTCGAGCGTCGGGACGATGATGGAAAGGGCCGTCATGGGGCGATTGTAACGTCCGCCCCGCGCCCGTCACCGCTGCACGTCGTTGAGCGTCCAGTCGTAGTCGAGGAAGTCGATGTCGGCGCGCCCCGCCGCCACCGCGGCGCGGTCCTCGGGCCGGTCGGCGAGCAGGCCCGCGTATTTCGCGAACGTCGCCTTGAGCGACGCGTAGCCGTGGAAGCCCTGCTCGAAATCCTTGCCGTACCAGTCGAAGATCTTCGAGACCTCGAGCTTGCCGGCGGCCGGATCGTAGCGGTTGCGGCTGCGGTCGGACAGGAAGCGGCGGATCGCGTCCTCGAGCTGGGTGTCGAGGCGCTCGGCGACGAACGCCTCGTTGCGCAGCATCGGGCACCCGACCGAGGCGCACACCACCGCGAAGTGCACGCGCGGCTCGTCGTACACGCCCGGCTTGCGCAGCATCCCGTGCTCGATCAGGTCGAGGTTCGCAGGCTCGCCGAACAGCGTGAAGAACTTGTCCTTCCACGGATTGCCGAAGATGTTCCCGAAGTCGCGGATCGAGTGGATGTGGGGATAGCGGGTGAGGATCTTCTTGATGGTGAATGCGTTGTACGCATTCATCAGGAAAGCCTCCTGCTGCGGCTTGGTCCAGGCGTCGAACTCGGGCCGCGCGACCTTCTCGAAGCCGTCGAGCACCGCCTCGAGCTGCGCCGTGTCGCGTGCCATCCCCGCGTAATCCACCCGCGAGGCGTTGCCGCCCTCGAGGTAGCGCACATGCATCTTGAGCAGCGCGTCCCAGGCCGCGTAGGAGTGGTCGAACGCGCCCGCCGGGAAGGCGAACGCGAAGGTGGCGAGCGTCAGCAGGAATCGCGCAATCATGGTTGCCCTCAGTCGTCGCCGTGGCCGGCGGCAGGGTCGTGGTAGGGGCGCTTGTCGGAGAGCTCGAAGAGCCCCGAGAGCGCGTGCGAGAGACCCGCCGCGCCGCGGGTCCAGTCGTTGTAGCGCTCCGCGAGCGCCATCTGCCCGCGGGTCACGCGCGAGCGCCGCCACACGCCCGCCGCGAACTTGTTCGCTTCCGCGACCGTAGGATAGGCGTGGATGGTGCCGAGGATCGCCTTCAGGCCGAAGCCGTGGCGCATCGCGGCGACGAACTCGGCGAGGATCTCGCCCGCGTGCTCTCCCGCGATGGTCGCGCCCAGGATGCGGTCGCTGCCCGGGCGCGTGAGCACCTTCACCATGCCGCGCGCTTCGCCGTCGGCGATCGCGCGATCCAGGTCGTCGATGCCATAGACGCTCACCTCGTGGGGGATGTTCTTTTCCTGCGCCTCGGTCTCGTTCAATCCCACGCGCGCCACCTCCGGGTCGGTGAACGTGACCCAGGGAACGACCGAATAGTCGACACGGAATCTACGGAACCGGCCGAACAGCGCATTCACCGCGCAGTACCACGCCATGTGCGAGGCGGTGTGCGTGAACTGATATGGGCCGGCGACATCTCCGCAAGCGAAGATGTTGGGGTAGGCGGTGGCGAGGTACTCGTCGACCTCGACGGTCCGTTGCTTGGTGACCGGGATGCCGAGCTCCTCGAGGCCATAGCCCGTCGTGCTCGCAACGCGTCCCACGGCGCACAGGATCTCGTCGCAGGCGATGCGCACCTCCGCGCCCTGGTGCTCGGCCACGATCACCTTCTCGCCGCCCTCGGAAAGCACCGCCTTCGCCTTGTGTCCCACGCGCACGTCGACGCCCTCGGCGCGGAAGCGCTCCGCGACGAGCTGCGGAGAACTCCGGGTCCTCGCGCACCATGAGCCGCGGCAGCATCTCGACCTGCGTCACCTTCGACCCCAGGCGCGCGAAGCACTGCGCGAGCTCGCAGCCGATCGGGCCCCCGCCCAGCACCACGAGGCGCCGCGGCAGTGTGCGCAGCTCCCATACCGTGTCCGAGGTGAGCGGCCGCGCCTCGGCCAGGCCCGGTATCGGCGGCACGAACGGCCGCGCGCCCGCGGCGATCACGATGCTCTTCGTGGCGAGCGTGCGCGTGCCCCCGCCGGCGAGCGCCACCTCGACGGTCCACGGCGAGGTGATCCGCGCGCTGCCCTGCAGGCATTCGACCCCCAGCTGCGTGTAGCGCGCCACGGAATCGTGGGGTTCCACCTGCCGCACGACGCGCTGCACGCGCTCCATCACCTCGGCGAAATCGAATTGCGCCTTGGCCTCGCGGATGCCGAGCTCGCGCGAGCGCGCCATGTCGGCCAGCAGCTTGGCCGAGCGGATCAGCGCCTTCGAGGGCACGCAGCCCGTGTTGAGGCAGTCGCCTCCCATGGGGCCCTTCTCCACCAGCGTGACCTTCGCCTTCACCGTGGCGGCGATGTACGCGGTCACCAGCCCCGCGGAGCCGGCGCCGATCACCACCAGGTTGCGCTCGAAGCGCGCGGGTCGCCGCCACTTCGCGTACACCTTGCGCGCCTTGAGCGCCTCTAGCACCTTCTTCGCCACGATCGGAAAGAGCCCCAGGATCACGAAGGCGGCGACGAGGCCGGGCGAGATGCGGAACTGCCCGAGCTGGGTCCCCGCATAGACGAACGCCACGGTCCCCGCGAGCATGCCGAGCTGGCTCACCCAGTAGAAGGTCCGCGCGGGCAACGGCGTGAGGCCCATCACCAGGTTGATCACGAAGAACGGGAAGGCGGGCACCAGGCGCAGCGCGAACAGGTAGAACGCGCCCTCGCGCGCGATCCCGTCGTTCACGGGCTTGAGCTTGTCGCCGAACCTGGCCTGCACCCAGTCGCGCAGCAGGAAGCGCGAGGCGAGGAAGGCGAGCGTCGCGCCGATGGTCGAGGCGAACGACACGATCACCGTGCCCCAGAGCAGACCGAAGATCGCCCCTGCCACCAGGGTCATGATCGCCGCGCCCGGCAGCGACAGGCCGGTGACCGCCACGTAGACCAGGAAGAAGATCGCCCCCGTGCCGGCCGGATGAGCCGCGAAGTACGCCTCGATCGCCGCGCGCTGCGACTGGAAGTACTCGAGCGAGAAGTAGTGCCGGAGGTCGAGCGCGAAGAAGGCGGCGACCAGAGCCACGATCACGGCGAGGACGGCGAGCTTGCCTTTGCTCATGGAAGGCTCCTGGGTATGTCGTGCAACCCGATAGTCGGCCGGCGCGGGCCGGCCCTACGCCGCCGACAGCGTGCGCGGCGCGCCTTCGGCGAGCGCGAGGCGCGGTCCCTCGGCGATGCGCCGGAAATACGATGCGTGCGCCGCCGATCCTGCGGGCCACTGTGCGAGGAAGCGGCTGCGCCAGCGATCCGCGTCATAGTCGATGCGCACGGCCTGCACGTGCGCTCCGGCCACCGCGACTCCGTGCAGGGCGGCGGCCAGGGGGCGCGTCGCGATGCGCGTGAGCATTCCGAAATGAGTGCCGGCGAAGTTGGGCATCCCGGCCGCGCCGTTGTTGGCCACCACGCGCGCGCCCTCCGCGGTTTCGAAGCGGCGCAGGGCGGGCAGGCAGGTATGGCTGCTTGCGAAGACGTCCACGCGGGCGTCGCGAAACGCGCTGGCGATCCAGCGCCGGTGCCGCCGGTCGTCGAGCCGGTCGCGCGCAAACCCCCAGCCGGCGAGCGAGGCCGCGTCGCCGTGCACGATGCCGATGCGCGCCGCACCCACGCGCGCCACGAGGTGCATGGGCAGCGCGGCGAGACGCTCGCGCAACTCCGGAAAGCCCCGCGCCGTGGCGCGCAGGCGTTCGAGAATCTCGTTGGAGCGCGTCACCTCGGCGTCGCTCACGTCCGCCGGATACGCGCACCCGCAGCCCGCGCCGGTATCCTCCGCGGCGATCTCCGTTTCCACGTTGCCGCGCAACGCCGCGTGCTCGAGCACCGCGCGGTCGAGGCGCGCGAACTCGCCGCGGTCGACGTCGAACCAGTGGAAGTCGCCATTGAACACGAGCGTCACGGGCGCGCGCTCGGCCGCCGCCAGTGCGCGCAACGCGTCGAGCGCCTCGGCGTTGCCGTACAGGCCGCCCACGACGTACAGGGTCTCGGCCTCGATCTCGGGTGCGCGGTCGAACACGCGCGGGCTGTAGCGGTAGGCGAGCGGGCAGGTGCGCCCGGGACGTGACCGGGGATCCGGCGAATCGGCGCGCGCGGGGGCGCTCACGCGAGGGCGCCTCCGCAGCTCGAGCCCTGGCCCGCGGTGCACCCGTAGCAATGGTCGCGCACGACGATGGGGTTGCCGTCGAGGTCGCGGCCGATCGCCTGGGTGAGGTGGGTGCGCGGACGTCCCGCGACCCGCAGCGGCAGGCCCAGCATCTGGTTGAAATCGCAGTCGTAGAGGTAACCCTGCCAGTCGACCGAGACGAGCGTACGGCACATCACCGTGTCGAGGTTCGCGTCGCGGTGCGCCGAGCGCAGCAGCGCCATGTAGGCGTCGAACTGGCCCCGGGAGACGAGCATGGAGCCGAAGCGCTGGATCGGCATGTTCGCGAGCGTGAGCAGGCGGTTGAACGCGATGCCGGCCTGCGCGCCGAGGATGCGCTTGTAGTCCGCCTCGAGCTTGCCCTGCGCGGGCGGCAGCGTGGCGCCCTGCGGGTTGTAGACCAGGTCGAGCACAAGACCCGTGCCCTCGCGCCCGTAGCCCAGCTCGTTGAGGCGCCGGATCGCCGCGATGCTCGCCTCGTAGACGCCCTTGCCGCGCTGGCGGTCGACGAGCTCCTGCGTATAGCACGGCAGCGATGCGATCACCTCGGCGCGCTGCGCGGCGAGGAACTCGGCGAGGTCCTCCTGGCCGGGCTCGGCGAGGACCGTGAGGTTGCAGCGGTCGATCACGCGCACGCCCAGGGCACGCGCCTCGCGCACCAGCATGCGGAAGTGGGGATTGAGCTCCGGGGCGCCGCCGGTCAGGTCGAGCGTCGCGGCGCGGCTCGCGGCGAGATACTCCAGCACCTGGCGCGCGGTCTGCAGGGACATCGATTCGGTGCGCGTCGGGCCTGCGTTCACGTGGCAATGCACGCAGGCCTGGTTGCACACGTAGCCCACGTTCACCTGCAGCGTCTCGACGCGGCGGCGTTCGAGCGGCGGGAAGTCCGTGGCGAGGAGCAGCGGGAGGGTGGCGTGCATGGGGCAATCCGATCCTTTGAACGGGTTACGAGCGTGCGCCCCCGCTGGATGCGTTCATCTTACCAAAGCGGGCTAGACTAGGCGTCCTGCCGCGCCCGGACATCCACCATGACGACGACCGACGGCGCCGACGGCGCGCGCCTCGATTTCCGCGAGGCCATGAGCTACGGCGACTACCTGTGCCTGGACCAGGTGCTGGGCGCGCAGCGGCCGCGCTCGGGCGACCACAACGAGATGCTGTTCATCGTGCAGCATCAGGCCTCGGAATTGTGGCTGAAGCTCGCGATCCACGAGCTGCGCGCCGCCCGCGGGCACGTGCGCCGCGACGACCTGCAGCCGGCCTTCAAGATGCTGGCGCGCGTGGCGCGCGTCATGGCGCAGCTCAACCAGTCGTGGGACGTGCTCGCGACGCTCACGCCCGCGGAGTACTCGGCGTTCCGCGAGTCCCTCGGCAGCTCCTCGGGCTTCCAGTCGTTCCAGTACCGCATGATCGAATTCCTGCTGGGCAACAAGAGCGCCCTGCGCATGGAGCCGCACCGCCACCGCGCCGAGCTCTTTGCCGCCCTCGACGCGCTGCATCGCGAGCCGTCGCTCTACGACGAGGCCATCGGCGTGCTCGCGCGCCGTGGATTCGCCATCGACCGCGGATCGGTCGAGCGCGACTGGCGGGCCGCGCGCGGCTTCGACCCATCGGTCTGCGATGCGTGGCTCGAGGTCTATCGCGCCACCGGCCGCCATTGGGAGCTCTACGAGCTCGCGGAGAAGCTGGTGGACCTGGAAGACGCCTTCCGCCAGTGGCGCTTCCGCCACGCGACCACCGTCGAGCGCATCATCGGGTTCAAGCGCGGCACCGGCGGGACCTCGGGCGTCGGCTACCTGCGCGCGGTGCTCGACGTCGAGCTCTTCCCCGAGCTGTGGCGCGCACGCACGGCCCTCTGAGCCCGCCGTGACGGAAGTTGAGCTCAAGTTCGACATCGAGCCCGCCTCGCATGCGCTGCTGCGCCGCGCCGGTGCGCTCGCGGGAGCGCGTCCCATACGCCGGCGCCTGGAGAGCACCTACTTCGACACGCCCGATTGCGAGCTGGCCGCCCACGGCATGGCGCTGCGCCTGCGGCGCGCGGGACGCCGCTGGTACGCCGGCCTCAAGTCCGGCGCGAGCGGTGCGGGTGGGCTGCACGCACGCGACGAATGGGAGCACCCGCAACGCACGCCCCTGCTCGATCTCGCGCGCTTCTCCGCAACGCCCCTGGCCGGCCTGCCGCACTGCGCCACGCTGCACGAACGCCTCGTGCCCGCCTTTCGCGTCGCCGTCACGCGCACTGCCTGGGTGCTCGAGCCGGGACCGGGGGTGCGCCTGGAGGTCGACCTGGATGCGGGCGATGTCGAGAGCAACGGGGCGCACACCACGATCTCCGAAGTCGAGATCGAGTGCCTCGAGGGCGGCGCCGGCGCGGCCTTCGACCTTGCCGAACGCCTGCTCGACGAGGTGGCGCTGAGGCCCACTGCGCTCACCAAGGCGCAGCGCGGCTACCTCCTCTTCACCGGGACGGCACGGCGCCCGCAGAAGGCGCGCGACGTGGTGCTCGAACCGTCGCTGAGCCTGGCGGCGGCCGCGCGCCGCGTGATTGCGGCGGGACTCGAGCAGCTGCAGGCCAACGAGGAAGGCCTGCTCGACAGCACGGATCCGGAGTTCGTCCACCAGGCGCGCGTCGGGCTGCGGCGCGTGCGCTCGGCAATGCGCATGTTCCGCGACGTGATCGGGGCGGAGCGCTCGCTCGAATTGCGCCGCGAGCTGGCGGAGACGAGTCGCGCCCTCGGCGGGGCGCGCGACTGGGACGTGTTCGCCCTCGAGGTGCTGCCGCCGCTCCTGCGCGCCTACGGCGACCCGGCGCTCGCGCGCCTGCTTGCGCGGCGTGTGGCGCGCCGGCGCGGCATCGCGCGCGCCGCGGGCCGCGCCGCCGTGCGCTCGCAGCACCATGGCCGCGCGATCCTCGGGCTCGCACGCTGGCTCGCGGAAGCCGAAGCGGCGCCTGCGGCGGACGCGCCCGGCCTGGTGGACTTCGCCTCGGGGCTGATCCGCCGGCGGCACAGGCGCCTGCTGCGCGCCGGTGCGAGCATCGCGAGCCTGTCGGCCGCCGAACGCCATCAGCTGCGCATCCTCACCAAGCGGCTGCGCTACGGCACCGACGCCCTGGCATCGCTCTTCAAGTCGCGCCGGGTGGCGCACTACGTCGACACGCTCGCCCGGCTGCAGGGGGTGCTGGGCCACGCGAACGATGCCGTCACCGCGGCGCGCCTGAGCAAGGAGCTCGCGGCGCCCGAGGCGTTCGCCGCTTTCGCACGCGGCTGGTGCGCGGCCCATGGGGAGCCGGATCCGGCCGTGCTCGCGACACTGTTCGCCGAGCTGGCGAGCACCCGGCGCTTCTGGCGCGCCAGGGACGCCAGCGCGGACGCGGAGCCCTGATACCGCGCCGCACCCACCGGGAGGACAACGTGTTCGAATCCGCCGAGATCGGCCACCGGCTCAAGAAGTCGCAGTTCCAGCGCGAAGCGCCGCGGCTGCGCGCGCGCCTGCTCGAGCTGCAATACCGGCTGCTCGAGCAGGGCGACTTCCAGGTCGTGATCCTCGTGAACGGCGTCGACGGCGCCGGCAAGGGGGAAACCGTCAACCTCTTCAACGAATGGATGGACCCGCGGCACGTCCGCACTCACGCGTTCGGCGCCCTCACCGACGTGGAGCGCGAGCGCCCCGAGATGTGGCGCTTCTGGCGCGCGCTTGCCCCCAGGGGCTGCATCGCGATCCTGTTCGGCTCGTGGTACACCGACCCGATCCTGCGGCGCGTCATGGGCCGCGAGAAGCGCGCGCGGTTCGAGCGCCGCCTCGAGCGCATCCGCCACTTCGAGCGCATGCTGGTCGCCGAGGGCGCGGTGCTGGTGAAGCTCTGGTTCCACTTGTCGAAGCGGGCGCAGAAGAAGCGCCTGAAGCAGCTCTCGGCGCGCAAGGCGACCGCATGGCGGGTGGGCCCGGGCGACTGGAAGCGCTTCCGGCACTACGACCGGTTCATCGAGGTGTGCGAGGAGGCGCTGCGCGAGACCGGCACGGCCGAGGCACCGTGGGAGGTGATCGAGGGCAGCGAACACGAGTACCGGTCCCTCACCGCGGGCCGCCTGCTCGCGCAAGCGCTCGCCGCACGCCTCGAGGGCAGGCGTCCGCATCTCTCGCCCCCCGTGCCGCCCCCCGCCCCTCCCATCGACGGGCGCACGCTGCTGGCATCACTCGATTACCGACGCAGCCTCGCGCGCAAGGACTACCCCGCGAAGCTGCTCAAGCTGCAGGCGCACCTGAACCTGCTCACGCGCTCGAAGCGGATGCGCGAGCGCTCGCTGGTGATGGTGTTCGAGGGCATGGACGCGGCCGGCAAGGGCAGCACCATCCGCCGCGTCACCCAGGCGATGGACGCGCGCTTCTACCGCGTGATCCCGGTCGCGGCCCCGACCGACGAGGAGCGCGCGCAGCCGTACCTCTGGCGCTTCTGGCGGCATATCCCGGGACACGGGCGCGCGATCATCTTCGACCGCTCGTGGTACGGGCGGGTGCTGGTCGAGCGCGTCGAGGGTTACTGCAGCGAGTTCGACTGGATGCGCGCCTACCCCGAGATCAACGATTTCGAGCAGCAGCTCGCCGAGGCGGGGGCGATCGTCGCCAAGTTCTGGCTCGCCATCACTCCCGCCGAGCAGCTGCGCCGCTTCAAGGCGCGCCAGGCCATCGCCTACAAGCGCTTCAAGATCACCGCCGAGGACTGGCGCAACCGCAAGCAGTGGCCGGTCTACGAACGCGCCGTGAACGACATGATCGATCGCACGTCCACGGAGCTGGCGCCCTGGAACGTGATCGCGTCCGACGACAAGCTCTTCGCGCGCATCGAGACGCTCGAGCGCCTCATCGCGCGCGTCGAGGACGCGCTGCGCGGCGCCTAGGCCAGCGTGAGGCGGATGCGGTTGCGCCCGAACAGGTACGCGTAATCGGCCGTCGCGGTGAGGCCATGGGCGAGCAGCACCCCGAGCCCGCCTTCGCGGCGCGATTCGGCGAGCGCCTCGAGCATCTCGCGCGTGGCCTTCGAGAACGGGTTGAAGGGTGCGGCCCGGTCCTCGTAGGCGAGCCCTATCTTGCCGCCTTCGGCCGACAGCGTGATCCAGACCGGCGCATCGCTGCCCCCGGCATTGCCGTGCTTCACGGTATTGAGGAAGAGCTCCTCGAGGACGAGGTTGGCCTTGAGGCACGCTTCGCGCGGCACGAGCGCTTCGGCGCAGAACGCCTCGATGAAGGCGCGCGCCCGCTTCCAGGCTTCCAGACGGGACGGAAACATCCCCATCCGCGTTGTGACGGCGTTCACAGGCAGGCCTCCCCGGTATTTGGCATTATAGGACCGGGAAAATACGTTCCTGGCAAGGGAGAATCGAAATGCGCAAGGCATGGGTGGTAGCGGCGGTCCTGCTGGTCGCGGGTCCGGCCATGGCCGACGAGGTCGGCCTGATCAAGGTCTCGAAGGGCGCGGTGCACGTCCAGCGCGACGGGCGCTCGATGCCGGCTCCGGTGGGCACCTCGCTGCAGGCGGCCGACGTGATCGTGACGGGTGCGGACGGCTCGGCGGGCATCACCTTCGCCGACAACAGCCTCGTGTCGGTCGGCCCGGGCAGCCAGTTCTCGATCGACCGGTACAGCTTCGACTCGACCACGCATGCCGGCGAGTTCCAGGGCACCTTGCAGCGCGGCCGGCTCGCGGCGGTTTCGGGCAAGCTCGTGCAGCAGTCGCCCGAATCGATGAAGATCCGCACCCCGTCGGCGGTCATGGCGGTGCGCGGCACCGAGTTCCTGGTGCAGGTCGACGCGCCGAAGGTCGCCGAACGCTAGGATCGGCTTGCTCAAGCTCGCATCAATCCTGTTCCTCGCGGCGCTCGCGGCGGGCTGCGCCACGCAGACCACGCCGGCGCTCTTCGCGGTCGTTCCGGCGCCCGATGGCCACATCGGCGCGATCGTGGTCGAACACGACGGCCAGAAGCACGTGATCAACACCGCCTACGGCGCGGAGCAGCTGCGCGCCGACGGCTCGGTGCAGGCCGAACAGCTCTCCGAAGCCCAGGTGCACGCGTCCTTCGGGTCGACGCTCGAGGCGCTGCCCGGGTCGCCGGCCACCTTCGTGCTCTACTTCCTGGAGGGCAAGGACGAGCTCACCCCGGAATCGAAGGTCGAGCTCGACCGCGTCTTCGCCGAGCTCAAGCGCCGGCCGCTTCCCGACATCGTGGTGATCGGCCATACGGACACCGTCGGCAACCTCGTCTACAACGACAAGCTCTCGCTCGCCCGGGCGGAGCGGCTGCGCGACATGCTCGTGCAGCTGGGCATCCCGGCCGAGCGCGTCCACGTCGCCGGGCGCGGCAAGCGCGAGCCGCTCATCCCGACTGGCGACAACGTCTCCGAGCCGCGCAACCGGCGCGTCGAGATCAACGTGCGCTAGGCGCTGCGCCTAGCCTCCTTCCCAGCGCAGCACCAGCAGCGTGATGTCGTCGGCGAGCTCCGCGCCGGCGGCGAAGCGCGCCACGTCGTCGCGCACGCGTGCCAGCACCTCGTCGGGCGACTGCTCGGCGCCGACCCAGGTGAGGCTCGCGCGCAGGCGCTCCGAGGAGAAGAAGGCGCGCTGCGGGTTCATCGCCTCGGTGGCTCCGTCGGTCACCACGCACAGCCATTCGCCGGGCGTGAGCATGCGCGATTGCGTGGGATAGACGAAGTCCTCGATCACGCAAAGCGGCGGCCCCCCGGGGGAGCCGAAGCGCTCCGGCACTCCGTGCGCGATGCGGCTGAAGGGCGGCTCGTGCCCGGCGTTGGCGTATTCGAGCTCGCCGCGCAGCAGGTCGAGCACGCCCGCGAACACCGTGACGAAGAGCTGCTCCGGATTCTCGCGCCCGATTTCGGCCTGGGCGCGGGTCAGGATCTCGCCCACGCTTCCGCCGCGCAGCGCCGCGCTCTTGAGGTTGGACTTGACCGCCGCCATGAAGAGCGCGGCGGGCAGGCCCTTGCCCGAGACGTCCGCCACCACGAAGAAGAGGCGGCGCTCGCCGACCATGAAGAAGTCGTAGAAATCGCCGCCGACCGTGCGCGCGGGCTCGAGCAGCGCGGCGATGCCGTAGCGCGGGTCATGGCCGAGCGCCGTGTGCGGATCCGGCAGCAGCCCCATCTGGATGCGGCGCGCCGCATCCACCTCGCCCGCCATCCGCGCGGCCTGCTCGCGCAGCTGCCGGCGCTGGCGCTCGGTCTCGGAGAGCGTTCCCACCACGACGCTGCCGAAGACGGCGAGCGTGCCGATCGCCGGTCCCGCCGGGTCGAGCAGCAGGTCGAAATGCTGGAACGCGACGATGCCCGCCCCGGCAAGCAGCAGCACCAGGGCCGCGACGAGGTGGGCGCCCTGCAGCGCGGACAGCCGGGGCAGCAGCACGATCAGCACCAGCCCGCACGCGACCAGGGCGAGCGCCTCGGCGAGCGCCGCGTAGTCGGGGCGCACGAGCTTTACTCCGTTGAAGAGGTTCTCGATCACCTGCGCATGGATCTCCACGCCCGGCACGGACTCGCCGAGCGGCGTGCTCTTGTAGTCCTGGACGCCCAACCCGTCGATGCCGAGCAGCACCGCCTTGCCCTCCAGCAGCCGCGCATCGACGCGCTTGTCCAGCACGTCGGCCGCCGAGACGAAACGCTGCGGGTCGTGCGGGCCCATGCGCAGCCACGCGGTGCCGTCGTCCTGGATCGTGGTGGCGTGGTCGCCCAGGCGCAGGCCCAGCAGGCCGCCGCGCGCGGGCACCAGCTTGAGCCCCGCCTCCTCGGCCACGCGCAGCGTTTCCACCGCCAGCGCGGGCACGAGCACGCCCTGCACGCGGCGCACCATCGGGACCTTGCGCACCACCTCGCTTTCCAGAGAGGCGTCGACCAGTCCCCGGCTCTGCGCGGCGGCATCGATCACCGCGACGTTGCCGATGTAGCCGGGCCGCACATCGATGTCGGGCACGCCGTCGGCGGGCACGACGATCGGTGCGGCGCGCGGCGGCGCCGCAAAGCGCGGGTCCGGCCCGCCGGTCGCGATGCCGAGCACCACATGGCGCCCGCGGATGGCACGCGCAAGCACCTCATCGTTCGATGGCTGCTGGGCCAGGGCGCGCGCCAGCTCCGGCGGAAGCATCGGCAACTGCGCGGCGATCGCGCCGGGCGAGAAGCGGTCCGGCTCCGGGAAGAAGATGTCGAACCCGATCGCCGCCGGGTGGTATTCGCCGATGCGCTCCACCAGCTCGGCCAGGCGCGTGCGCGGCCACGGCCATTGTCCGTAGCGCGCGAGGGAGGCCTCGTCGATCGCCACGATGGTGGCGACGGTGGTCGTGCGCTCGAGGGGGAAGAGCCGCTGGTAGCCGTCGAATTCCGCGAGGCGCAACGCCTGCACCAGGGAGGGTGACGCGGCCAGCGCGATCGACAGCGCGGCGAGGAGCACCAGCGCGAGGACGCGCAGCCCCCCCAGCGCGTTCAGGGATCGATCTCCAGCCCGTCGTAGGCGGCCGACACCTTGAGGGCGTGGTCGCTGCGGGTGAGCTCCTCGAAGCGGCGCGCCTCCTTCAGCAGCCCCTCGAGCGTCGCGTCGTTGTTGGCCGGCTCATGGTGGAACAGGACCAGGTGCTTGGCGCGCGCCATCTGGCACAGCTCCACGCCCACGATGTTGCTCGAATGTCCCCAGTCGGCCTTCACGCTGATCGCCTCGGCGAGCGCATACATCGCGTCGAAGATCACGATGTCGGCGCCGCGGAAGAACTGCGCGAAGCCCTCCGCCTCGGCGCGATTCTCGAGCTTGTGCTCGGAATCGGTCGAGTACACCACGGACTTGCCCTCGTGCTCGAACCGGAAGCCGTACGAATCGCCCGAATGCAGCTGCAAGTGCGGGGTCACCGTCAGGCCGTCGACCGAGTACGGCTTGTCGGGCGTGAGCTTCACGAACTCGATGGTGGCGCCGAGCTGGTCGAATTCCACCGGGAAGCAGGGCGGCGACTGCTGGAGGCGAAACGCGTGCTCGAGCACGTCGTGGCATCCATGGATGCGGATCTTCGTGCCCGGCACATACGCGGGGCCGAAGAAGGGAAATCCCATGATGTGGTCCCAGTGCACATGCGACATGAAGACGTTTACCGTGGCGGGCCGGCGCGCCTGGCGCGCGAGCACGTGCACCCCGAAGGGGCGCGCGCCGCTGCCCATGTCGCAGACGAAGTACTCCTCGCCCGGCAGGATCAGCTCCACGCATGGGGTATGGCCGCCAAAGGTGTGCGTGAGGGAGAAGTCGAGCTCGGAGCTGGCGAACGCGTGCGCCTCCTCGTAGGTCGCGAAGGTGCGTCCCGACGCCTGCACCAGCGCCTGGGCGAGCTTGTCGCGCACGTCCGCGGAGGTGAGGGCGACCGGGATCGATCCGCGGGTGCCCCAGAAGCGCACGCGCACGATCGCTAGCCCTTCTCGTACGCGGCGGCCGCCTCGGGCGACACCGCGCCCAAGGCCTCCCGGACCGTGGGGAAGACCTGGAACACGAGATTGAAGTGGCTGATCTGGAAGATCTCCGCGACCATCGGCTGCAGCTCAGCGACGAAGATGCGCCCATGCTGCGCCTTCGCCTGGCGCGACGCCAGCATGAAACAGCGCAGCCCGGCGCTGGAGACATACTCGAGCGGGGACAGGTCGAGCACGATCGCCCCGCCCTCGCGCGCGGCGTTGTCCACATGCCCCATCAGCTGGCCGCGAAAGCCATCGCAGGTGTCCTGGTCGAGCCTGCCGGACACTTGCAGGACGACGGCCGAGGCGTAGCGTCGGGAGGTGACGTTCATTTGTTCGAGAGGGTCGTGCGGGGCGGTCCTATTGTGTCACACAGTCCCCTTCCGGACGTTTGTGCGGGCCGGTCCGGGGCGGGTGGAGAAGAAATGGTGGCCTGGGGCGGAATTGAACCACCGACACAAGGATTTTCAGTCCTCTGCTCTACCAACTGAGCTACCAGGCCGGGGAAGGCTTCTGCGGCTGCGTGGGAAGAATGCGCCGGAAAGCATAAAATTATAGCGTTTCGGCCCTCCCAAAGCCAATCCCGCAGGTGGACATCGCATCGAAGGCCGCGCGCGTGGGCGGCGGCCTCGCGGTTTGCATCGTCGGCGGTGCGGCGCTCGCCGCACTGCACGCGCCGCTGCCCTGGATGATCGGCTCCATGCTCGCCATGGCGGCTGCCCGGATGGCCGACGCGCGCTTCGAGCCGCTCCCCGGGGGCCGCGACGCCGGCCTCACCGTGGTGGGCACCGTGCTGGGACTGCATTTCACCGCGCCGGTCGTCCACGAGGTGTCCGCGTACTGGCCGTGGTTCATCGCGCTCGGCTTCGCGGCGATCGGCTTCGGCGCGGTGAGCGGGCTGGTCCTCGCGCGCCTGTCGGGCGTCGACCGGGCCACCGCATATTTCGCGAGCATGCCGGGGGGCGCCTCCGAGATGGCGATGCAGGGCGAGCGCCACGGCGCGGCGCCCGACCGCGTCGCGTTCGCCCATTCGATGCGCATGCTGCTGGTGGTGACGAGCTTTCCGGTGGCGATCACGCTCGCCGGGTTCCATGCGAGCGACGACTACCATCCGGTCTTCGTCGCCTTCGACGCGGCGAAGCTCGCGCTGCTCTTCGCGCTCGCCGCGTGCGGCGGATGGATCGCGCGGCGCGCGGGCCTGCCCACCGCCTACATGATCGGCTCGCTCACCCTCACCATCGCGCTCACCGTGTCGGGCATCACGCTTTCCTCGGTGCCGCGGCCGTGGTCCAACGCGGCGCAGGTGCTGCTGGGCTGCACGCTCGGCTCCCGCTTCGACCGCGGATTCCTGCGCGCGGCGCCGCGCTTCGTGGCGGCGCTCGTGCCCTCGATCGCGCTCACGCTGTGCTCGGCCACCCTGGTCGGCCTCGCGCTTGCGTGGGCGAGCGGCGTGTACGCGGGCACCGGATTGCTCGCCGCGGCGCCGGGCGGGATCGCGGAGATGTCGATCACCGCGCAGGTGCTGCATATCGGCGTGGCCTTCGTGACCGCGGCCCACGTGGTGCGCTACGTGATCGTGGTGCTCTTCACCGGCCCTGTCTTCCGGCTGTTCAACCGCAAGCGCCGCTGAGCGGCGCGATATCATGCGGGGGCCATCCCTTCCTGAGCCCGCCCCGTGACGCGACGCAAGAAGCCCGAGGAGCTGCGCAGCCACCGCTGGTACGGGGTCAACGACCTGCGCGCGTTCGGCCATCGGTCGCGCACCGCGCAGATGGGCTACCACGCGCGCCGACTACCAGGGCAAGCCGGTCATCGCGATCATCAACACGTGGAGCGACATCAACTCGTGCCACAGCCACTTCCGGCAGCGCGCCGAGGAGGTGAAGCGCGGCGTCTGGCAGGCCGGCGGCTTTCCGGTCGAGATGCCGGCGATGTCGCTGGCCGAGCCGTTCCAGAAGCCCACCACGATGCTCTACCGCAACCTGCTCGCGATGGAGACCGAGGAGCTGCTGCGCAGCTATCCGGTCGACGGCTGCGTGCTGATGGGCGGCTGCGACAAGACCACGCCCGCGCTGCTGATGGGCGCGCTGTCGATGAACCTGCCGGCGATCTTCGTGCCGGCCGGCCCGATGCTGCGCGGCGATTTCCAGGGCAAGTTCCTGGGCAGCGGCAGCGACACCTGGAAATACTGGGCGGAGCTGCGCGCCGGCAACATCACCGAGGACGAATGGCAGGGCGTGGAGGACGGCATCGCGCGCTCGCCGGGCCACTGCATGACGATGGGCACGGCGTCGACGATGACGTCAGCGCCACCGAGGCGCTCGGCCTCACGCTGGCCGGCGCGTCCTCGATTCCGGCGCCCGATTCGCGCCACGCGCAGATGGCCACACTGTCCGGGCAGGCGCATCGTCGACATGGTCTGGGAGGACCTGAAGCCGCGCGACATCGTCGACACCCGCGCGATCGACAACGCGGTGACCACCGTGCTGGCGCTCGGCGGCTCGACCAACGCGATCGTGCACCTGATCGCGATGGCGCGGCGCGCCGGCGTTCCGCTCGACCTCGACGCGCTTCGACGCGCTGGCGCGGCGCACGCCGGTGCTCGCCAACATCCGGCCCTCGGGCAAGTTCCTGATGGAGGATTTCTTCTATGCCGGCGGCCTGCGCGCGCTGCTGTCGCGGCTGGCCGACCTCCTCGACCTGCTCGGCGCCGACCGTCAACGGCCGCACGCTCGGCGAGAACCTCGCGGGCGCGACGGTCTACAACGACGACGTGATCCGCACGCGCGACAATCCGCTGGTCGCGCACGACGGACTCGCCGTGCTGCGCGGCAATCTCGCGCCCGACGGCGCCGTGATCAAGCCGGCCGGCGATGGAGGCGCACCTGCCGCGGCACACCGGGCCCGCCGTCGTGTTCCGCGACTACAACGACATGGCCGCGCGCATCGACGATCCCGGCGCTGCCGGTGACGAAGCGACTCGCGTGCTCGTGCTGCAGAACGCCGGCCCGCTCGGCGCCCCGGGCATGCCCGAGTGGGGGCAGCTGCCCGATCCCGAAGAAGCTGCTGGCAGCAGGGCGTGCGCGACATGGTGCGCATCTCCGATGCGCGCATGAGCGGCACGAGCTACGGCGCGTGCGTGCTGCACGTGGCGCCCGAGTCGTTCGTCGGCGGCCCGCTCGCGTTCGTGCGCGACGGCGACCTGCATCGAGCTCGACGTGCCGGCCCGCACGCTGCAGCTCAAGGTCGACGACGCGGAGCTGGCGCGCCGGCGCGGCGCCTGGACGCCGCCCGGCGCCGCACTACACGCGCGGCTTCGGCGCGCTCTACCTGCAGCACGTGACGCAGGCCGACCAGGGCTGCGACTTCGATTTTCTCGAAGGCGGGGCACCCACGCCGGATCCCGAAATCCACTGAGCGCAAGGAGCGCTCGGCCCGCGGCACCGCACAATAAGAAAGCCCCGCCGAAGCGGGGCTTTTTTTGGGTCTTGGACGCTCTTGCTTTTCTTCGAGTCGGGCGTCGGGCCGCGGACGCTTACATGTCCATGTCGCCCATGCCGCCCATCCCGCCCATGCCGCCGCCGGGCATCGCCGCCTTCTCGTCCTTCGGCAGCTCAGCGACCATCGCGTCGGTAGTGAGGATCAGCGCGGCCACGGAAGCGGCGTTCTGCAGCGCGTAGCGGGTGACTTTCGTCGGATCCAGCACGCCCATCGCCACCATGTCGCCGTACTCGCCCGTCTGGGCGTTGTAGCCGAAGTTGCCCTTGCCTTCGGAGACCTTGTTGATCACCACGCTCGGCTCGTCGCCGGCGTTGCGCGCGATCTCGCGCATCGGCTGCTCGAGCGCGCGCACCACGATCTTCACGCCTGCGGCCTGGTCTTCGTTGTCGGTCTTGATCTTGGAGACCGCATCGCGCGCGCGCAGCAGCGCAACGCCGCCGCCCGGAACGATGCCTTCTTCCACCGCTGCGCGGGTCGCGTGCAGCGCGTCCTCGACACGGGCCTTCTTCTCCTTCATCTCCACTTCGGTCGCGGCTCCGACCTTGATCACCGCGACACCGCCGGCGAGCTTGGCCACGCGCTCCTGGAGCTTTTCCTTGTCGTAGTCGCTGGTGGCTTCCTCGACCTGCTTGCGGATCGACTCCACGCGCGCCTTGATGCCTTCTTCCTTGCCGGCGCCGTCGATGATCGTCGTGTTCTCCTTGCCGATCTCGACGCGCTTGGCACGGCCCAGGTCCTTCAGCTGCACGTTCTCGAGCTTGAGTCCCAGCTCCTCCGCGATCACCGTGCCGCCGGTGAGGATCGCGATGTCTTCCAGCATCGCCTTGCGACGATCGCCGAAGCCCGGCGCCTTCACGGCGGTGGTCTTGAGGATGCCACGCAGGTTGTTCACCACCAGGGTGGCGAGCGCCTCGCCGTCCACGTCCTCCGCGATGATGAGCAGCGGGCGGCCGGCCTTGGCCACCTGCTCGAGCACCGGCAGCAGGTCACGGATGTTGGAGATCTTCTTGTCGTGCAGCAGGATGAACGGATCCTCGAGGATCGCGACCTGCTTGTCGGGGTTGTTGATGAAGTACGGGGAGATGTAGCCGCGGTCGAACTGCATGCCCTCGACCAGGTCGAGCTCGTTCTCGAGGCCCTTGCCGTCTTCCACGGTGATGACGCCTTCCTTGCCTACCTTGTCCATCGCTTCCGAGATGGTCTTGCCGATCTCCGGATCCGCGTTGGCGGAGATGGCGCCCACCTGGGCGATTTCCTTCGAGGTGGTGCAGGGCTTGGAGATCTTCTTCAGCTCCTCGACCGCGGTGTGGACCGCCTTGTCGATGCCGCGCTTGAGATCCATCGGGTTCATGCCCGCGGCGACGTACTTCATGCCCTCGGAGACGATCGATTGCGCGAGGACCGTCGCGGTCGTGGTGCCGTCACCGGCCACGTCGGAAGTCTTGGAGGCGACTTCCTTCACGAGCTGCGCGCCCATGTTCTCGAACTTGTCCTTCAGCTCGATCTCCTTCGCGACCGACACGCCGTCCTTGGTGACGGTGGGGGCGCCGAACGAGCGCTCGAGCACGACGTTGCGGCCCTTCGGGCCCAGTGTCACCTTGACCGCATCGGCCAGGATGTTGACGCCCGCGATCATGCGAACGCGCGCGGCTTCTTTGAATTTGACGTCTTTGGCTGCCATGATTGTTTCCTCTCGATATCAGTTGTGCCGACTCAGTTCACGACGGCCATGATGTCTTCTTCGCGCATCACGAGCAGCTCGTCGCCCTCGACCTTGACGGTCGTGCCCGAGTACTTGCCGAAGAGCACCTTGTCGCCGACCTTGAGGTCGACCGGCGTGAGCTTGCCGTCGTCGGTCCTCTTGCCCGGGCCCACGGCCAGAACTTCGCCCTGGTCGGGCTTCTCGGCGGCGGTGTCGGGGATGACGATGCCGGAGGCGGTCTTCCGCTCTTCCTCCAGGCGCTTGATGATCACGCGATCGTGCAACGGACGCAGTTTCATGGAATCACTCCTCAGTGGTCTTGGGGCCGTCCCCCGCTTCGGCGAGGCCGAAGGCGGAGCTGGGCCGGTTTCGGAATGGAGGCGCAGGCTTTAGCACTCACCTACGACGAGTGCTAATAATAGGCCCGAGGGACCCTGATTTCAAGTACCGGGACCGAGAAACAGGGTCGTCAGTGCGAGGACTTACTTCCGCCACCCCAACGTGGGGGCAATTGGCGGCGGGAACCAGTGCTCCGTGCCTCGGGCCGGTGCCGAAGCCCGTGAATGGGATCCGGCCTGGTGCGCTCCTAGCTCCTAACGGGCCAGCCGGGTACAGCGTCCGAACTGGTAGACGACGCGCCGCGGGCGGCGCGTGCGCCCGACGCGGGTGGGCGTAGCAAGGTAGGGGCAGGGGGGATTGCGGTAGCCGCCCTGCTCGAGGGTGAGATCCTCGGCGACCTCCGCCCAGACTCCGCCGCGGACCGGCCGGAAGAGCCACGAAACGTAACCCGCGCGGCCCGCGGCACTGATCAGCTCGCCGGCGTCGGGCACCTCCGCGACGACCGGGGGCTGGCCGTCGATCGATACCGGCAACGATCCGAACGCTCCCATGCATTCGACCGACTCCTGCCGCGAGGCGCCGGGCCGCTCGAAGGGCAGCGCCTCGACGCGCGCCAGGTCCCAGGAACCCAGCTCCCAGGCGACGTCGAGCACCCCATTCTCGAGCTCGTCGAAGTGATCCCAGCGCTCGTTGATCTGCAGCGCCGAACTGGGTACCGCCTGGTAGGCGATCACTTCGGCATCCTCCACCTCGGCGATGCGGGCCTCGACGAACCCATGCCAGTGCAGCGTCAGCACCACCGGGGTATTGGCGTACGGCACCGCCGCTATGGTCACCGCCACCAGCGGCAGGCGGTTGGAAACGAGCTGCGATTCGATGCGATCGAGCAATTGCATTCCGTATCCTCCGTCGTTGCGGTGTGCTCCCGGGCAAAATGAAGCAATTCGCGTGCACGAAGTCCGCTTGTCGCACGGAAACAGCGCCGTGTGTTGCTAGCACTCGACTGCGGCGGTTGCCAGAACCCGGCAATCCGCGCCCGACGCCGCCTTCGCGTCGAGCGCTAGAATGGCGGCGTCACGAATCCCCAGGGGACCTGGAAGCGTGCCGCTACTGGGAAACGCCGAGAAAGCCGAGCTCGAGAAGCTGATCCTCGCGAGGCTCGAGGAGCACTACGAGACCCATGGCTCGGGCGCATTGCTCGTCGAGGGCCTGCGCGTGGTGGTGAACGGCGCGGGCATCGAGCTCGACGCGGGCGAGACGCCGGACCCGCTCGCCTGCGTCGAGGTACGCACGCTCTTCACGGCGCTGTGCTACGTAACCGGCGGCACGATGGCGTTGCCGCGCGACGGGATCGCGCCCCTCGCCACGGAAGCCACGAGCGCCCTCGCCGCGCAGATCAACCGCATAGTGCCGGACTGACGGCCTCGATGACCAATCGCGAGATGGTCGCGCGGAGCCTCGCGGCGGTGTGGCATCCCTGCACGCAGATGAAGGCCCACGAGCGCTTCCCGCTGGTGCCCATCGCGCGCGGCGAGGGAGCCTGGCTGCACGACTTCGACGGTCGCCGCTATCTCGATGCGGTGAGCTCGTGGTGGGTCAACCTCTTCGGCCACGCGCACCCGGCGATCAACGCGGCGCTGCGCGAACAGCTCGACACCCTCGAGCACGTGATGCTCGCCGGGTTCACCCATGCCGGCGCCGTCGAGCTCGCCGAACGGCTCGCCCGGCTCGCACCCGGAGCGCTCGGGCACGCCTTCTTCGCTTCCGACGGCGCCTCGGCGGCCGAGATCGCGCTCAAGATGGCGTTCCACTCGTGGTCCAATCGCGGCCGGCCGGAAAAATCGCGCTTCCTCGCGCTGCAGGGCGGCTACCACGGCGAGACCGTGGGCGCGCTGGGCGTGACCGACGTGGCGATCTTTCGCGACGCATACGCGCCGCTCCTGCGCCAGGGCCTGGTGGCCCCCTTTCCCGCGCGCCACGCCGACGACCAGCGCTTCGGCGGCATCCAGGGCGCGGTCGAAGCCGCCGACGCGCTGCGCGCCATCCTCGCCGCGCGCCACCACGAGATCGCCGCCTTCATCGTCGAGCCGCTCGTCCAGGGCGCGAGCGGCATGCGCTTCCATCATCCCGAATACCTGAGGCGCGCACGCGAGCTGTGCACGCGCTACGACGTACTGCTCATCGCCGACGAGATCATGACCGGGTTCGGGCGCACCGGGACCCTGTTCGCGTGCGAGCAGGCGGGAGTCGCGGCCCGACCTGCTGTGCCTGTCCAAGGGCATCACGGGCGGCTACCTGCCGTTGTCGTGCGTGCTCGCGACCGACGCGATCTACGGCGCGTTCTACGACGATCGCACCGAGCGCGGCTTCCTGCATTCCCACTCGTACACCGGCAACCCGCTCGCCTGCCGCGCGGCGTGCGCAGTGCTCGACCTGTTCGAGCGCGAGGACGTGCTGGCCGCGAACGGGCGCAAGGCGGCGCGCTTCCTCGAGGCCGCCGCGCCGCTCGCGCACCATCCGGCGGTGCGCGACTTCCGCCACCTGGGCATGATCTGGGCGTTCGAGGTCGCGACCGAGGACCGCGAATTCGCGGCGCGCGCCTTCGAGCTCGCGCTCGCGCGCGGCGTGCTGCTGCGCCCCATCGGCAGGACCGTCTATTTCATGCCGCCCTACGTGCTGGACGACGCCCAGTTCGCCCAGATCGTGGACGCGGCTCTCGCCATCGTCGAGGCCTTCGGGGCGCGCGCGTGATCCGGCTCGCCTGCCTCCTGCTCGCGCTCGCGCCCTTCGCCGCGCTCGCCCGCGACCTGCCGGCACCGGTGCGCAATGCCCTCGCCGCCGCCGGCGTGCCCCTGTCCGCGGTGGGGCTGGTGGTGGCGCCCGCGCAGGGCGGGCCGCCGTTGATATCCTTGCACCCGGACGTCGCGATGAATCCCGCGTCGACCATGAAACTCGTCACGAGCTACGCGGCGCTCGACCTGCTGGGTCCCGCGTTCACGTTTCACACCGACGTGCTGCTCGACGGCGCGCTCGCCGCGGGCGTGCTGCAGGGCAACCTCGTGATCCGCGGCGGCGGCGATCCCGAGCTCACCTACGAGCGCCTCTGGCAGCTGGTCCACGGGCTGCGCGCGCGCGGCCTGCGCGAGATCGCGGGTGACGTGGTCGTCGACCGCAGCTATTTCGCGCCCGCGCCGTACGACGCCGCGCGCTTCGACCAGAAGCCCCGGCGGGCCTACAACGTAGGCCCCGATGCGCTGCTGGTGAACTTCAGCGCCGTCGACTTCCGTTTCATCCCCGGGCCGGAAGGTGTGCGCGTCACGCGGCGAGCCCGACTTGCCCAACGTCGAGATCGCGAGCCGCGTGCGCTCGGTCGATGGAACCTGTGGCGCATGGCGGCAAGACCTGCATTACGACATCGAGGAGAACGGTCTCGTGGCCACGGCGGTGTTCTCCGGGAGCTACCCGCGCGCGTGCGGCGAGCGCACCTGGCCGCTCGCCCTGTTCGACGGCGCTCGCTTCTTCGAGTCGGTTTTCCGCTGGGAGTGGAGCGAAGCGGGCGGGACGCTGCGCGGCAAGGTGCGCGCCGGCGCGACGCCGCCCGACGCACAGCTCTTCATGCGCTACGAATCGGAGCCGCTCGCCAACCTGGTGCGCGACATGAACAAGTTTTCCAACAACGTCATGGCACGCCACCTGTTCCTCGCGCTGTCCGCGCAGCCGGCCGGCAGCGGCGGCGCGGCCGCCGCGAGCGAGCGCGTGGTGCGCGAGTGGCTCGCCGCGAAGGGCATCGGCGCGGGCGGGCTCGTGCTCGACAACGGCGCGGGGCTCTCGCGCGAGGCGCGGGCGACTCCCGCCATGCTCGCCGCGGTGCTCGCGAGCGCGTGGTCGAGCCCCCTCATGCCGGAGCTGGCCTCCTCGCTACCCGTATTTGCGGTGGACGGCACGCTCAAGGACCATGCCGGCGCCGGCGCGGCGGGCCGCGCGCACCTCAAGGGCGGGACGCTCACGGGCGTGCAGAGCATCGCCGGCTACGTGCTCGACCGGCGCGCCCGGCGCTGGATCGTGGTGATGATGCTGGACCACCCGAACGCCAACGCGGCGCAACCCGCCCTCGATGCCCTGGTGTCATGGGTGGGCGCGCTCGGCGCCGGCCCGGGTGCGGCGGGAACGCAATGAGCCACGCGACGCACGACGTATCCAACCAGCCGCCGCCGCCCGGCGACTACGACGCGTTTTCGGGCGACCAATGGCTGCGCGGCGCGCTGCGCCGGGCGCGCGCGGGCTGGGTCGAGGCGGCGGCCGCCGAGCTGGGCCGTTTCGTGGGATCCACCGGGGCGCGGCAGCATGCACTGCTCGCCAATCGCCACGCGCCGCGGCTCGCGACCCACGATCGCTACGGGCACCGCATCGACGAGGTCGAGTACCACCCGTCGTACCACGCGCTGATGGCGCGCGCGATCGGTGCCGGCGTGCACTCCGCGGCTTGGAAGCGCGAGGCCGCGGGCTTCACCGGGCGCGCGGCGCTCTTCTACCTGTGGAACCAGCTCGAGCAGGGCACCGCCTGCCCGGTGACGATGACCTTCGCATCGATCCCGATCTTCGCGCACGCGCCGCAGCTCGAGACCGCGTGGCGCCCGAAGGTGCTCGCCGACGCCTACGATCCGCGCCCCGCGCCGGTCGACGCGAAATCGGGCGCGACCATCGGCATGGCGATGACCGAGAAGCAGGGCGGATCCGACCTGCGCGCCGTGCAGACCGTCGCGCGGCTCGACGGGTCCGCGTACCGGCTCATGGGACACAAGTGGTTCTGCTCGGCGCCGATGAGCGACGGGTTCTTCACCCTCGCGCGCCTGCCCGAGGGCGTGAGCTGCTGCTTCGTGCCGCGCTCGCTGCCCGACGCCACGCGCAACACCTTCCTCATCCAGCGCCTGAAGGACAAGGTGGGCAACCGCTCCAACGCCTCGGCCGAGATCGAGTACCGCGACACCTTCGCCTGGCCGGTGGGAGAGCCCGGACGCGGCATCGCCACGCTGATCGAGATGGCGCACCACACGCGCTTCGACATCGTGGTGGGCATCGCGGGCATGATGCGTGCCGCGCTCGACGAGGCCCTGCACCACGCGACCCATCGCAGCGCCTTCGGCAAGGTCCTCGCCGAGCACCCGCTGATGGGCAACGTGCTCGCCGACCTGGCGCTCGAGGCGCAGGCGGCGCTGCTGCTGGCGATGCGCCTCGCCGCCGCGTTCGACGCCGCGCCCGCCGACGCGGGCGAGCGCGAGCTGCAACGCGCGCTCACCCCGGTGGCCAAGTACTGGCTGTGCAAGCGCATGACCGCGGTCGCGGTCGAGGCGATGGAATGCCTGGGCGGCAACGGCTATGTGGAGGAGTCGCCGCTCGCGCGCCTGTACCGCGAGGCGCCGCTGAACGGGATCTGGGAGGGCAGCGCGAACGTGATCTGCCTGGACGCGCTGCGCGCGCTGAACCGCTCGCCCGAGGCCCTCGCGGTGCTCGCCGGCGAGGTCGCCACTGCACCCGATGCGCGCACGCGGGCGCGGGTCGACACGGCCGCGCGCATGCTCGCCGATCCCGCCACGGCCGAGGGCAACGCGCGCGCCATCGTGGAAGCGCTCGCGCTCGCCACGCAGGCCTCGCTCATGAAGCGCTTTGCGGATGACGCCGCCGCGGAGGCGTTCTGCGCCTCGCGCCTGGACGACGCGTGGGGAGCGCGCACGCTGGGCGCGCTGCGCGCCGGAACCGACGCGCGCGCGCTCTGGGTTCGGGCGCTGCGCGGCTAGGCGCCGCGGATTCGCGCGCTCAGCGCCGTGCCGCGGGAGGGCTTGGCCGCGGCCGCGGGCGGTTGCCGCCGGCCACCATGCGGTATTCGTACAGGCGGCACTCGAGCGCGCCGTTGAAGAGCACGGTCTTGCGCGAAGACTGCAGGCGGATCAGCTTGGCGAACTCCGGGTCGCCGGAAAGGATGAACGCGGTCCATCCCGCGAAGCGCTTCTTGAGCGCATCGCCCAGCTGCGGGTAGAACGCGGCGAGACGTCCCTTGTCTCCCAGGCGCACGCCGTAAGGCGGGTTGGTGACCAGCATGCCGTGCTGCGCCGGAGCGGCCAGCTCGAGGAGGTTCACCTGCTTCAGGCGCACCGCGTCCTCGAGACCCGCCTCGCGCAGGTTGAGCGCCGCGTGCCCGAGCGAGCGGCCGTAGAGGTCGGAGCCGAAGATGGGAAGTGCCTCGACCGGGCGCTCCTCGCGTGCCGCCTGCGCGAGCT
The DNA here is from genome assembly GCA_963758215.1 of uncultured beta proteobacterium. Taxonomy (GTDB): domain Bacteria; phylum Pseudomonadota; class Gammaproteobacteria; order Burkholderiales; family Usitatibacteraceae; genus Usitatibacter. The sequence goes on from CAVWUN010000009.1 coordinate 220,526, forward strand.
CCCGCTCCCAAGTGGCGATGTTGTAGCGCGCGAGCTTCGCGAACGCGAAGTCGCGGGTACGCCCCGGCGCGCGCGCGAGGCTCATCTCCGCGGCCTCGGACAGGAACGTCCCCGCCCCGCACATCGGATCGAGCAGGGCGATGCCGGGTCGCCAGCCCGCCAGGCGCAGGATGCCCGCGGCGAGGTTCTTCTTGAGCGGCGCTTCGCCCACGTGGTCGCGCCGCCCGCGCTTGAAGAGCGGCTCGCCGCTCGTGTCCAGGTAGAGCGTGCAGGTGCGCGCATCGAGGAACGCGTGCACGCGCAGGTCGGGATCGCGTGGAGCGACCGAGGGGCGCCGGCCCAGCGCCTCGCGGAAATGGTCCGCGACGGCGTCCTTCACGCGCAGCGTGACGAAGTCCAGGCTCTTCACCGGGCTGCGGTGCGCGTTGGTCTCCACCTTGAAAGTGCGTTCGGCCGAGAAGAGCTCGCGCCAGCGCACCGCGCGTGCGCCTTCGTAGACGTCGTTCTCGTTCGCGTACGGGAACTGCGCCACCCGCCACAGGATGCGGCTCGCCACGCGCGAGCGCAGGTTCGCGGCGTACACGAGGTCGAAGGGGCCGGTGAAGCCCACGCCCGCGTCGGCCGGCTCGGGATGCTGCGCGCCCAGCGCCGCCAGCTCCTCGGCGAGCGCGGGGGCGAGCCCGCGCGGGCAGGGGGCGAAGAAATGGTGAGCCGCGTTTTCCTGCTTGCGCAGGACGCGGGGAGCGGATGCGCTCATCTAGAAGGGCTTGACGACCGCGAGGATCACGATCGCCACCAGCAGCAGCGTCGGGACCTCGTTCACCCAGCGGTAGAACACGTGCGAGCGCCGGTTGGCGTCACGCGCGAAATCGCCGAGGAGCTTTTGCAGCCAGAAGTGATAGGCGACCAGGAAGGCGACGAGCAGCACCTTCACGTGCAGCCAGCCGCCGCCGATGCCGTAGCCCAGCCACAGCCACAGGCCCGAGGCGATCGTGAGGACCATGGCGGGCAGCATGATGCCGCGATAGAGCTTGCGCTCCATCACCTTGAAGCGCCCGGTCGTGGCCGCGTCCTCGGCCATGGCGTGATAGACGAACAGGCGCGGCAGGTAGAACAGCCCCGCGAACCAGGACACGACGAAGATGACGTGCAGCGCTTTCACCCAGAGCATAGGCGTATCATTTTACGGGATGTCGCCACGACTTCCGTTCGCCGCGGCCCTCGCCGCGCTCCTGCTCGCTTCCCAGTCCGTCTGCGGCGCACCGCTCGTGAAGACCGAGCACGTGGAGGCGCGGCTCGTCTCCGACGCGGCCTCGGCGCAACCCGGCAAGCCGGTGCTGGTCGGCCTCGACCTGCGCATGGCCGACCAATGGCACACCTACTGGAAGAATCCGGGCGATTCGGGATTGCCGACGCGCATCCAGTGGGTCCTTCCCGAGGGCTGGAAGGCGGGCGAGATCCAGTGGCCCTACCCGCAGCTGCTTCCCGTCGGCCCGCTGATGAACTACGGCTACGAGGACGAGGTGGTGCTGCTCGCCGAGCTCACCCCGCCCGCCGGCGCGCCCGCCGGGACCGCGGACATCAGGGCAAAGGCGAAGTGGCTCGTCTGCAAGGACATCTGCGTGCCGGAGGAGGGCGAGCTCGATCTCGCGATGCCGGTATCGGGCGCGCCGCCCGCGATCGTGCCGCGCTGGCAGGCGAACATCGATCGCGCGCGCAACATGCTGCCGGTGCGGGCGAGCGGATGGCAGTTCGCCGCCGCGCTCACCGGCAGGTCGCTGCTCGTGCAGCTCACCGCGCCCGAGGGCGCCGCGCCGCCGGAGCGCGCGACGTTCTTTCCCGACCGCCCCGACCTGGTGGAGCCCGCGGCGCCGCAGAAAGTCGCGCGCGAGGGCCGCACGCTGGTGATCGAGATGAAGCTCGTGCAGCCGCCGCCCAGGGGTGTTGCATCGGTCTCGGGTGTGGCGGTGGCGCAGGAGGGCTGGCCCGGCACGCCGGGCCGCAAGGCGCTCGCGGTCGAAGCGGCCGCCGGCGCGTCAATCGCGCCGGTGCTCGCCCCGCCGCCGTCCGCCGCGCTCGGGGGCAGCGTGTTGGTGGCGTTCGCCTTCGCGCTCGCCGGCGGGCTGCTGCTGAACCTCATGCCGTGCGTGTTTCCGGTGCTCGGCATCAAGGTGATGGGATTCGTGAAGCACGCGCACGGCGAAGCGCGCGCCATGCGCCTGCAGGGCGCAGTGTTCGCTGCGGGCGTGGTGTTTTCCTTCGCCGCCCTCGCAGCGATCATGCTCGCGCTGCGCGCGGGCGGTGCGCAGCTCGGATGGGGTTTCCAGCTCCAGTCGCCGGTCGTGGTGTCGTTGCTCGCATGCCTCTTCTTCGTGCTCGGGCTCAACCTTTCGGGCGTCTTCGAGTGGGGCGCGTTCGCCCAGTCGATGACCTCGAACCTCACGGCGGGCGGGCGGTACGCGGACGCGTTCCTCGCGGGGGTGCTCGCCACGGTCGTCGCCACGCCGTGCACGGCGCCGTTCATGGGCACGGCGGTGGGCTACACCGTGACCCAGGGCACGGGCCTCGCGCTCGGCGTGTTCGTGATGCTGGGCGTGGGGATGGCGCTGCCCGTGTTCGTGCTGTCGCTCTTTCCGCAGTTGCTGCGCCGCCTGCCGAAGCCCGGCGCATGGATGGAGGCCTTCAAGCAGGTGCTCGCGTTCCCGCTTTACGCGGCGGCGGCATGGCTGGCATGGGTGCTCGGCGCGCAGGCGGGCAACGATGCCGTGCTCGCGCTCCTGCTGGGGCTCGTGGTGCTCGGCCTCGGGGCGTGGATGTACGGGCGCTGGGCGCACGCCGGCCCCGCGTGGCGGCCGCTGGTTGCGCTGCTGCTCGGCGCGCTCGGCATCTTCGTGGCATTGCCGGTTGCCGTGGGAGAGGCGCCGCGATCGCCGCTGGCGGCCACCCGCGCCGGGGATTCCTGGGAGGCATGGTCCCCGCAGAAAGTGCGCGACATCCTCGCGCAGGGCCGCCCGGCGTTCGTCGATTTCACCGCGGCGTGGTGCGCGACCTGCCAATGGAACAAGCGCGTTGCGCTCGGCGACGGCGCGGTGGTCAAGGCGTTCGCAGCGCGCGGCATCGTCACGCTCACCGCAGACTGGACGCGCCAGGATCCGCGCATCACCGAAGCGCTCGCCGCGCTCGGCCGCAACGCCGTGCCGGTGTACGCGCTCTACCTGCCGGGCGAGGACGCGCCGCGGCTGCTGCCCGAGCTGCTCACGGCCTCGATCGTGCTGGCCGAGATCGAGCGGCTGCCCGCGCAATCCGGCACCGCGATCACCCAGCGCTGAGCGTCCCCGCTCACCGGATCCAGCGCGCGACGACCGCGCGCAGCACGTGCAGCTTGCGGTGGAAGAAATGCTCCCCGCCGGGGACGACCACGACCGGCACCTCCCGCACGCGGCCCCACGCGATGGAATCGGACAGCGGCACCGTCTCGTCGAGGTCGCCGTGCACGATCACGGTGTTGTCGAACGTGTGGCGGCCCGGGGCGCCGAGGTTGGGATCGGCGGGATCGGGTGCGGCGCCCATGCCCTGGCCCGTGATGCGCCGAAATCCCGGCGCGACGAGGACCAGCCGCGCGAAATCCACGCGCGACGACGCGCGCACTGCGACCGCGCCGCCGAAGGAAAAACCCGCGAGCAGCAGCGGCAGCGGCCCGTACGAGCGTTGCGCGTGCCCGACGACGCGCAGCATGTCGTCGGTCTCGCCGGCGCCCTCGTCATGGGCGCCGCCCGACCTTCCCACCCCGCGGAAATTGAAGCGGAAGGCGGCCGCCCCCGATTCGGTGAATGCGCGCGCGAGCGTGGTCACGACCTTGTTGTCCATGGTCCCGCCGAACAGCGGATGGGGATGCGCGATGACCGCGATCGCGCGCGGCGACTCGGGGGCGGCGAGCGACACCTCGATCGGGCCGGCTGCGCCCTCGATCAGCGTGCCCGCGGTCCGGGCAGTCATCGGATGCCCGGTCCGCGGAAGGTGGCGTCAAGGCGGCAATGCAGCATCGCGCGACGATTATTGCATGGGGAAGCGGCGCACCCGCAGGAACAGCGCGATGAGGAACGCGAGCGCCGCGAGCGGCCAGAGCTCGTGCAGCAGGCGGGTGAGCGTGGCGAAGCCGGCGAGCTGGCCGTACGGCCAGCGGAAGAGGCGCAGCAGCTCGTCGAGCGCGCTGTACGCGCCGAAGATCTTGGCGATGAGCGCGCCTGCCAGCATAGTCACGCACGCGACGTAGATGCGCCCCGCGCGGGGCAGGCGGCGCAGCGGCACGAACGCCGCGATACCCGCGGCCAGCCCCGCGATGCGCGTCGGGCTCACCCAGTCGCCGGAAAAATTGGGCTGCAGCATGAACGATGCGCCGACGAACTTCAGCCACAGCGCGGCGCTCAGCAGCACGAGCGTGATGCGCAGGCTGCCGCGGCTGTCCCGCACCAGCGCCGAGATGAAGAGCCCGAAGGCGCACCCGCTCAGGGCCACCGCGCACCATTGCAGCAGCTCCGGCCCGCCGCCTTCCGCGCCGAGCTCGCCGATGTCGCCGGCGCCGAAGAACGGCAGCGCGGGATTGAGCTGCGCAAGGAGCCAGAGCACCACCAGCATGAGCCCCGCGTCGCCCCACGCCCCGGGAATGAAGGCGCGCTCGCGCAGCTCGCCCAGCGGGCGGGCGAACATCGTATGCAGCGGCTCGGCGAAGACCAGCGCTCCCGCGAGGGTGCCGGCGGTGTTGGCGAACACGTCGTAGACGGTGGCCACGCGGTAGGGAATGAAGAGCTGGCACGTCTCCATGGCGAGGCTCAGCCCCGCCCCGAACGCCACGGCGAGGGCGATCGCGGCGCCCGGTGCGCGCGCCTGCCGGAAATGGCGGCACGCGAGCACCCCGAGGGGGGCGTAGGCCGCCAGGTTCAGCCACACGTCGAATGCCACGACGTAGCGCGGCCGGGCGAAGAAATCGGCCAGCAGTTGCGCGTTCGGCAGGCGCAGCGGCGCGAACGGATACAGGCTCGCGTAGGCGATGAGCAGCGCCCATGCCGCCAGCGGACCGGGGTGGCGACCCGGCGTCATCCGAGGCGCTTGAGGCCCTGGCGATAGCGGGCTGCGCGCTCGACGTAGTGCTCGGCGATCCAGGTGTTCAGCGCGATCTCCTCGGGGGTAAGGGCGCGCACCACCTTGCCGGGCACGCCCAGTACCAGCGAGCCCTCGGGGATCGTCTTGCCTTCGGTCACCATCGCCCCGGCGCCCACCAGGCAGTTCTTCCCGACCACCGCCCGGTTGAGGATGATCGCGCCGATCCCCACCAGCGAATTCTCCCCGATCGTGCAGCCGTGCAGCATCACCAGGTGGCCGATGCTCACGTTGCGCGCGAGGACCACCGGGATGCCGCCGTCGGTGTGGATCACGCTGCCGTCCTGCACGTTCACGTTCTCGCCCAGGGTGATCACGTCGTTGTCGCCGCGGATGGTGACGCTCCACCACACGCTCGCGTTGGCCCCCAGCACGACCGAGCCGATCACGGCCGCGTTGTCCGCAACGAAATGGTCGCCCTCGAACACGGGCTTGCGGTCGCCCAGCTGATAGATCACCCTGCCTCCGTCGTCGGCGCGGAAATGCGGACGTCCAGCGCGCATCTTCTCACGGCGCCTGCGCTACATCTGCTTGAAAAGGTGCGAGTAGATGCGCGAAACCACGAGGGAATCGTCGCGCCCGCGGATCTTCACGCGCGCCTGGCCGCGAAAGTCGCGCGTCACGCCCGCGATCGCGTTCACGTTGACCAGCGTCGAGCGGTGGATCTGCCAGAACAGCGCGGGATCGAGCCCGTCGAGCAGCTCGCGGATCGGCGTCTTGATGAGCGCCTCGGCCTCCGCCGTCACCACGCGCGTGTACTTCTCGTCGGACTGGAAGTAGAGCACGTCGGCCACCGGGATGAGCCGCAGGTTCTGGCCCACGGTCGCCTTGATCCACTGCAGCCGCTCGCTGCGCGGCGCGAGCTGCGCGGCGATGCGCGCGAGCACGGAATTCAGGTCCGCGGGCGGCGTGGCAAGCTTGCCCTTGAGCCGCTCGATGGTGAGCGCGAGGCGCTCGTCGGTGAGCGGCTTCAGGAGATAGTCGAGCGCGCCGGTCTCGAAGGCCTGGATCGCGTACTGGTCGTAGGCGGTGACGAAGACCACGTGACAGCGGCCCGCGACGTGGCGCGCGACCTCGACGCCGGTCATCTCCGGCATCTGGATGTCGAGGAACATGAGGTCGGGCACCCGGTCCTCGAGGGCCTCGAGCGCCGCCGCGCCGTCCTCCACCGAAGCCAGGACCTGCAGCTCGGGCCAGAGCCGGGCGAGCTTGCCCTCGAGCTGGGCGCGCAGGATCGGCTCGTCCTCGGCGACGATGGCGGTGGGCATGGCGCGATTCTACGGGGACTTTCCGCTGCGCCGCACCAGCCACCAGATCCCGAGCCCGACCAGGATGAAGGGTGCGATCGCGGGGAAGATCGACACCAGGATCGCGAGCGGGATGAAGAGCGCGATGCCGGCCAGGATGAAGCCCAGCCCGTAGACCACCGCGAGCACGATCGCGAGCACCAGCACCACCACGGCGAAGGCCGCGGCGATGCCGGCGGTGCCGACCAGCGCTCCCGTCGCCCCGGACACCGGGGCATCGCCCATCATCACGGGCAGCATCCCGGTGGCCACGCCGACGATGGCCAGCCCGGCGACGACCGCCGCGACCACCACCAGCACGACGAAGGTGAACGACAGGCCCTTGCGCCACGCGCGCTCCGCCTGGCCCACGGCGGCGAGCGTGCGCTGCGCCGCGGTACGCGGACCCTCGAGCTGCGCCGGCGCGCCGGGCTGCGCCTGCGGCCTGCCGGCGGCCGCGGCGCCGCCGCGCGGGACGTCGATGGTGGCCAGCACACCGTGGGGCGCGCGCGACTCGAGCGTGAGCTTGCCCGCCTCGCCGTAGAGCGCGGCGAGGCGCTCACGGATGTTGGTGAGCCCCACGCCGGCGCCGGGCGCATCGGCGAATCCGCGTCCGGTGTCGGCCACGGACACGCGCAGCCGGCCGTCGTGCGCGGACACCGTGATTGCGACCTCGCCGCCCTCGCGCTGCGGCTCGAGGCCGTGCTTGATCGCGTTCTCCACCAGCGAGGGCAGCATGAGCGGCGGGAACGGCGCCTCGGCGAGCTCCGGCGGCAGCGTGATCTCGAAGGCGAGCCGCTTGCCCATGCGCATCTGCAGGATGTTCAAGTACGCCCGCACCAGCTCGATCTCCTGGCCCACCGTCGAGACCGATTCGCGCATCTTCGGCAGCGCGTTGCGCAGGTACTGGATGAGGTGGCCCGTCATCGCGTTGGCCTGCTGCGGATCGACCTCGGTGAGCGCCTGCACGCTCGCCAGCGTGTTGTAGAGGAAATGCGGCTCCACCTGCGCCTGCAGCGCGGAGAGCTTCGCCTCGGTCACCTGGCGGCTCATGCTGTGGTACTCGGCCTCCTTGCGCTTGAGCTCCGCGAGCTGCTGCGCGGCGCGCGAGCGGTCGATGAAGATCTTGGACACCACGGCGAGGATGAAGAGCGGGATGAACAGCAGGATGAGCCCCGAGCCCACGCCGATGCGATACAGGTCGCCGGTCACCTTCTTGTGGATCTGCGCGCGCAGCTCCGGCGGAAGCGGCGGGGGCGGCGGCAGGCCGGCATCGGGCTCGTCGCCGCTCACCTCGATGTTGATCCCGTGCTTGTCGCCGCCGAGCACGATGATCCGCTTGCTCTCGGGCTTCGCGGCCGCGGGCGAGTTGGGCACCGCGGGCAACGCCGCGCCCGCCGGCGGCTTCGGGACCGCGGGGGGCTTCCCGGCCGCGGGCGGCGCAGGGGGAGCCACGCCCGCCGCCTCCTCCGCGCGCAAAGCCTCGCCGCTCGCCTGCCGCGCGCGCTCGAGCGATTGCTCCAGCGATTTGCGCGCTTGCGCGCTCTCGGCGCCCGCGTCCTTCAGGGCGCGCGCCGCTTCCTCCTTCGCCTGGCCGATTGCCGTGGCGGCATCCTGCACCGCGCTGGTCACGTTCTCCGCCGCCTCGCGCTTGGCGCGCAGCACCTCGACCCCCGCTTCGCGCAGCTTCCAGCGCGCGGCGTCGATCTCCCCGAGCGCGTGCTCGAGCTCGGCGCGGCGCGCCGGATCGCTCGTGCGCGCGAGCAGCTCCTTCACGATACCGCGGGAAAGATTGATCGCGCCTTCGGAGAACGTGGTGTCGATCTCGCGCTTGATCGCGCGGTTCTCCTCCGGCGTGGCGCCGCTCTTCTCGAGGTGGATGAGGTGATACGGGGTGACGAACGCCGCCAGGCCGATGAGCATGGCCAGCCCGCCCCCGAGCAATCCCCACCAGGGCATGCGGTGCAGCAGATCGGCGATGGATTTCATGAGGTCCAGTGGCGCCATGATGCGCCACGGCGGTGCGGCCGCCGGAGGCGGCCCGAAGCGCCCAATCTAGGGCGTCCGGGCGCCGCTCTCCAGTCCCGCTCGCCGAAGTGCAGAAACCGCACGCCGAAACGCCCCGGAAGGCGACGAAATGGCGCCCCTCGGGGGGCCTGCCAGGGCGGCGCCGGGTTACATCTGCTTGAAGAGGTGCACGAAGGCGCGCGAGACCACCAGGGTCTCGGTGCGGTCGCGCAGGGCGATCTCGGCCTGGTCCTTGAGCCCGCGGCGCACCGATGCGATCGCATCCACGTTCACGATGGTCGCGCGGTGCACCTGCCAGAACTTGGCCGGATCGAGCTCGTCCAGGAGCTCGCGGATGGGCTTGCGGATCAGCGCCTCGGCCTCGGCGGTGACCACCCGGGTGTACTTCTCGTCGGACTGGAAGAACAGCACCTCCTCGACGGGAATGAGGCGCACGTGGGAGCCGACCGAAGCCTTGATCCAGCGCAGGTGCGATGCGCCCTGCGGTGAAAGGCGCGCGGCGAGGGATTCCACCAGCTGCTCGATGCGCGGGGGGCTCCCGGCGAGGCGCCGCTTGAGCCGCTCGATCGCGAGCGCGAGGCGCTCCTCGTTGAACGGCTTGAGCAGGTAGTCCACGGCGCCGCGCTCGAAGGCCTCGACCGCGTACTGGTCGAAGGCCGTCACGAACACGACATGGGCGCGCGCCCCGATGGCACGCGCCGCCTCCAGGCCGTTCACGCCCGGCATGTGGATGTCGAGGAAGAAGAGCGCCGGCGCGTGCTCCTCGAGAACCCGCGCGACGTCGCGCCCGTCGCCCATCTCGTGGACGATCGCGAGCTCGGGCCACAGGCGCGCAAGGCGCGTGCGCAGCTGCGCGCGCAGCAGCGGCTCGTCGTCCGCGATCACCGCGCTCGCGCGCTGCGGCGCGGCCCCCGGGGCCGTCAAGCGGGCACCTCGATCGAGGCCACGACGCCGTGCGGCGCGTTCTCTTCGAGCACCAGCCGCGCCGAGGCGCCGTAGAGCGCCTTCAGGCGCTCGCGGATGTTGGCGAGGCCCACCCCGCCGCCCCGGTCGGGAACGATGCCCTCGCCGGTGTCGGCAACGGATACGCGCAGGCGCCCGCCCGCCTCCTCGGCGCGGATCACGACGCGCCCGCTCTCGCAGCACGGGTCCACGCCGTGCTTGATCGCGTTCTCCACCAGCGAAATGAGCATCATCGGCGGGAACGGGCGCACCTTGAGGGGGTCCGGCACGTCGATCGCGAAGTCCAGCCGCGAGCCCATGCGCACGCGATGGATCTCGAGGAACGCGCGCGCCATGTCGATCTCGCGCCCGAGGTTGGTGGCGCCCTCGCGCATCTGGGGAAGCGCCGCCCGCAGGTAGTGGATCAGGCTCGCGAGCACGCGCGCGGCCGCCGGCGGGTCGGTCTCCACCAGGTGCTGGACGTTGGCGAGCGTGTTGAACAGGAAATGGGGCTCGACCTGCGCCTGCATGAGCTGCAGGCGTGCCTCGAGCACGCTTTTCTCGAGCTGGTGGCGCTCGGCCTCGGTGCGCAGGATGCGCGCCTGGTCGCGCGCATGGCGCTCGCGCAGCAGCATGCCCGCCACGACGACGCATCCGAAGCCGATGCCCAATCCCATGGTGACGGTGACCCCGGCGAGGCGCTCGGTGAACATGTGCGTGAGGCTGCGGCCCTTCACGAATCCCGCCACCAGCGTGCCGAGGAATGAGCCGGCCACCACCGCAAGCACCTGCATCGCCTCGCGCGGCAGGCGCGCCTGGCGGATGTTTCCCGCGATCGTGAACAGCAGCATGCTCGTGTAGCCCACGCACAGCGCGCTCACCAGCAGGTCCCCGTACGTATTGGAGAACAGCCACACGATCGAGCCGGAAGCCACCGCGCACAGGGCGGTCACTGCCGCCACGCGGCGCGCGCTGAGCCCCTGGAAGAGGTATCCGATCCCGTTCATGCCGCCAAGTTACAGAATCTTGACGGGCGAAGGCAAAGGCCGTGCGACGGAACGCGCATTCGCGGCACCGGGCGGCGAAAAAGAAGTCGCCCGGCCACCGCTGGCGTGCCGGGCGCGAAGACCACCAGGGTTCAGGTGCGGGGGGTGGCCGCGTTCGCGCTCAGGGGATCGCCCGGCCAGTCGCCGCGACGGGCCTCGACGGTGATGGCGAAGTGCGCCTGCGGGACGATGGCCACGGCTGCGCCGGCGGCGTGCGCGCGCCGCAGCTCGCGCTGGATGTAAGGCGAGGCCGGGTCGTCGAGTATCGCGGCGGCGGCGGCGAGGAACCAGCCGCAGACCGCCAGCGTGACGAACGAGGCGACCGAGGCATTGCTGGGCAGGCTGAGAAAACGATAGTCGGACATGTGCTCTGCTCCCCGATGCTTGCCGGCCGGCGCGTCGCGCGGCTCGCGGCATGGACGCAGAGTAGGGATTGCCCGCGGCGGACAAAAGCCGAAAGCGACGAAACGCGGAAACAGTGGACCGAAATGCCCGGATGCCGGGTTGCGCGCTCCAGCCCGCAACCGCGCGGCTGCGCTAGCGGCGGGGGGTCGCGGCGACCGCTTCCGCGGGGGCCTTCGTTCCCGCCAGCGAGCCCCCGATCATGCCCGCGAAGCTCGCGATGAGGCCCGCCAGCTGGGGCGGCACCGCGGCATCGGGGTTGAGCAGCTCCATCCAGATCCACACCGTGAGCCCGAACACGATCGAGAGCACCGCGCCCAGGTTGTTGGAGCGCTTCCAGTACAGCCCCAGGGTAAGCGGGACGAACGCGGCCACGAGCGTCACCTTGTACGCGTTCTCGACCATGCCGTAGATGCTCGACGTGGAATTGAGCGCGAACACGGTCACCAGCACCGTGAACCCCACGAGCACCCCCTGCATCATGCGCAGGCTCTGCTTGTCGCCCATGTGCGGGAAGAAGCCCTTGAGCACGTTCTCGCTGAACGTGACCGAGGGGGCGAGGAGCGTGGCCGACGCGCAGCTCTTGATCGCGGAGAGCAGCGCGCCGAAGAACATGATCTGCGCGAACTCCGGCACGATCGGCGACTTGATGAGGGCCGGCAGTATCTGCTGCGGGTCGCTGTCGATGTAGCCCGCGACCATCTTGGGATCGATCAGCATGGCCGAGTAGGCGAGGAACATCGGGATGAACGCGAAGCAGAAGTAGAGCACCCCGCCCAGGATCGAGGAGCGCCCGGCGGTGTTCTCGTCCTTGGACGACTGCACGCGCTGGAACACGTCCTGCTGGGGAATGGAGCCCAGCATCATGGTGATCCACGCGGTGAAGAACCCGACCACGTCGCGGAAGTTCGCCGCCGGCAGGAGGTTGAACTTGCCGTGCGAGGCCGCGTGGGAGATCACGCCGCCCACGCCGCCCGCGAGGCTGCTCACCGTGCCGCCGATGTAGAGCATGCCCACCACGATGATGATCATCTGGATGAAGTCGGTGATCGCCACCGAGAACATGCCGCCCAGCATGGTGTAGACCAGCACCGTGGCCGCGCCGATGATCATGCCCCAGTGCTGGCTGATGCCGCCGTCGGACACCACGTTGAACACGAGCCCCAGCGCCTTGATCTGCGCGCCGACCCAGCCCAGGTAGGAGATCACGATGCAGATCGTGGTGAGCAGCTCCACGGACCGGCTGAAGCGCTTGCGATAGTAGTCGCCGATGGTGAGCAGGTTCATGCGATAGAGCGGACGGGCGAAGAAGAGGCCCACCAGCACCAGGCACAGCGACGAGCCGAAGGGGTCGGCGACCACGCCCGCGAAGCCGTCCTTCACGAAGGAGGCGGGGATGCCGAGCACCGTCTCGGACCCGAACCAGGTGGCGAACACCGTGGCGGTGACGATGTACATCGGCAGGCGCCGCCCGGCCACGGCGAAGTCCTTCTTGTTGTGCACCCAGCGCGCGGCGTACAGGCCGATCGCCACGGAGATGATCCAGTAGGTGATGACGAACCAGAGCAGCATGGGGCGGTCTCGGGGGCGGCGGGGTCGCAGGCCACATTCTAGGAGAAAAAGCACCGCCGCCGTCCAGCACCTTCCCCGGCCGCAGGGTGCCCGAGCGCCCGTCGCGGACCGGCCCTAGTGCGGCAGCGGCTCCCCGGGCAGCGCCCGGGCCTCGCTCAGGATCGCGCGCCCGATCGCGAAGCGGTCGGCGTAGGCGCTCCTCGATGCGGGCGCGAAGTTCATCGCGAAATATGCCTGCGGACGCCCCTTGCGCTCGATCCAGCCCACCCACCACATGATCGCGTCCTTGCCGCTGGGAACGCTGCCGGTCTTCGCGTAGAGCGTGTAGTTGCGCGTCCTTTCGACGACGAGCGCGGCGCGCACGAGGCGTTGCGCCCGCTGGGTCATCGGCAGGCGGCCCTCGGCGAGTCGGTGCAGGAAGCGCACCTGCTCCAGCGCGCTCACGCGCAGCCCGCCCTGCAGCCAGAAGAGGTCGATGCCGCCCGAAATGTCGCGATTGCCGTAGTCGAGCCGCTCGAGCCACTCGCGCATGCGCGCCTTGCCGGTGCGCCGCGCGATCTCCTGGAACATCCAGACCACGCTCGCGCGCATGCCGGTCGCGAGCGTCTGGTCGTGCTCCCACGCCGCGCACAGCTTGGGCTTGCCATCCCAGCGGAACACCTCGTTCTCGTCGGTGATCGATCCCACCTCGAGGCCGATCAGCGCGTTGGGAATCTTGAACGTGGAGGCGGGCAGGAAGCGCTGCTTCGCGCGCGCCTCGTCGAGCACCTGGTAGCGGTCCGCCGCCGGCTCGTAGAGCACGAAGGTGCCGCGCACGCCCTGCGCGTCGAAATGCGCCTGCCAATCGGGACGCAGGCGCGTCTCGGCGGCGGCGGTGCCGGTGGCGGCGGCCAGGGCGGCGAACAGGGCCGCGAGCGGCGTGGAGAGTCGGTCCATGGGAGCGCGATGCCAGTGGGCGATGGACCGAGCGTGCGCGGCGATTCTGGCAGAATCGTGGCGACCGACGGACGAATTCGCGCATGAAGCTGATCACCTGGAACATCCAGTGGGGCCGCGGCATCGACGGCTGCGTGGACCTCCGGCGCATCGTCGACACTGCCCGCGCGTTCGCCGACTTCGACGTGCTGTGCGTGCAGGAAGTCGCAAACAATTTCCCAGCGCTGGAAGGCAACGACGAGCGCGACCAGTTCGCCGCGCTCGCGGCGCTGCTGCCGGGATTCCGGTGCATCGCGGGCTACGGCGCGGACCTGGCCGGCGATTCCGGGCGCCGGCGGCGCTTCGGCAACGCGATCTACTCGCGCTACGAGGTGCTCTCGGCGCGCCGCCATGCATTGCCCTGGCCCGCGGATCCGGGCAAGGAAACGATGCCGCGCGTCGCGGTGGAAGCCACGCTGCGGGCGTCGACGGGTCCGATCCGGCTCACCACCACGCACCTCGAGTATTACTCCGACGTGCAGCGCCGCGCCCAGGCGCGCGCGCTGCGCGAGCTGCACGGCGAGGCGTGCGGCCGCGCGCTGCATCCGGGATATCCCACCGCGGAGGGCGGGCCCTTCGACGCCACGCCGCAGACGCTCGACGCGATCCTCACCGCGGACTTCAACTTCCCGCCGGAGCACCCGGCCTACGAAGACATCCAGCGCGCGCCGGAGGCGGGCGGGCCGCGCTACCGCGACGCGTGGCCGCTGGTGCACGGGCGCGAGCCGCACGTGGCCACGTTCTGCGTGCATTCGCAGGTGTACAGCAAGACGCCGTACTGCTGCGATTTCGTGTTCGTGAGCGAGCCGCTCGCGGCGCGCGTGCGCCGGATCGAGGTAGACTCGGCCACGACCGCCTCGGACCACCAGCCGGTGCTGCTCGAGCTGGACGATCGCCAGGAGAACTGAAGATGGCCGGCCGCATCCTCTCGCTTACCGAACCGCTCTTGCGCTACGTGGTGGAGCACACCGGGCCCGAGCACCCCGTGGCCGCGGAGCTGCGCGCGGCCACCGCGGCGCTGCCCCAGGCGGGCATGCAGATCGGCCTCGACGAAGCGCGGCTGCTGCAGCTGCTCGTGCGGCTCGGGGGAGCGCGGCGCACCATCGAGGTGGGCGTATTCACCGGATACAGCTCGCTCAGCGTCGCCCTCGCGCTGCCGGCGGACGGGCGCATCGTGGCGTGCGACGTGAGCGAGGAATGGACGGCGATCGCACGCCGGCACTGGGAGAAAGCCGGCGTCGCGGGCAAGATCGAGCTCAAGCTCGCCCCGGCGCTGCAGACCCTCGATGCGCTGCTCGCCGGCGGGAGCGCGGGAGGCTACGACTTCGCCTTCATCGACGCGGACAAGTCGAACTACATGGGCTACTACGAGCGCTGCCTCGCGCTGCTGCGCCCGCGCGGCCTGATCGCCGTGGACAACACCCTGTGGAGCGGAGCGGTCATCGATCCCGCCGACCGCGACGCGGACACCGTGGCGATCCGCGCGTTGAACGACGCGCTGGCGAAGGACGCGCGCATCGACGTGGCGATGCTCACGGTGGGCGACGGGCTCACCCTCGCCCTCAAGCGCTGAAGCCGCGGGGCGCGCGCCCCGCGCCGCTTCAATCGTCGCCGTCGTCCGCGCCGAGCGCGTCGTCCATGCGGCAGGCCGGGCCGAGCCGCGCGGTGGACTTGCGCGTGCGCGGCTTCTGCGTCCCGGTGAAGCGCCCGGCGGCCACGAAGGTGAGCCCGGTCGGGAATGCCTGGGAATTCGCCGGATCGAGCATCGCGCTGGTGTCGATGCAGCCCACGCGGAAATCCGTGACGCCCTTCTTCCAGCCGTGGGCGCGGAAGTCGAACCACTCGCCGCCCGCCACGATGAACTTCTGGCCATCCACCTTGAGCACGTAGAAGTTGTCGCCGACGCCGATGGGAAACTGCACGGAGGCGACGCGCGGGTCCTTCTTGCCGGTCGAGTAGTCGTATCCCACGGCGATCTTCGGATCGATGAAGATCGGCACGTCCGGCACCACGTCCACCGAGAACACATACGCGCCGCCCGAGGTCGTGCCCGTGGGCATGGCAGCCGGGGTGGCAATGAAGCCGTGCGAGTTGTCCGAAGCGTCGAACCACACGCCGCTCACCTGGCCCGCGTTGTTGATCCCTTCGCCATAGGTCCCCGCGGCGCCGGGCATGTCGAGCAGCTCGTAGCCGAGCGAATCGCCCACGAAGCCGTGGATCGCGCTACCCACCGTGACGAACCCCGTGATGAGACCCACGTCGTTGATGCCGCGCGCCCGCGTGGGCGAGCCCGCGACCGTGAACATGGCGATGGACCCTCCGGGCTGGCGCAGGAACGCCTCCTCGACGGTCCCGACCCGGGCGCTGCCCACGACCTGCCCGGCCGCGTTGATGCCCTGGGCGATCGTGAACGTCGAGCCGGCGATGGGAATGTCCGTGAAGGAATGGCTCGCGGGGTCGTAGATGAATCCGCTGCTCGCGCTGTAGCCTCCCATGCCGTCGAGCTCGTACGACCAACCTGCCACCCGGCCCGCGTTGTTGATCGCGCGCGCCTCGGCGTTGCTCCAGCCCGGACGCGAGAAGAACCCGTACGCGCCGCCCGAGTAGACAAATGCCTGCTCCGGCGTGGAGATGGTGCCTCCGACCACGGTCCCCGAGTCGTTCATGCCGAGCGCGGAGGGCTGCAGCGGCGAAGCCGCCAGCGGCGTGAACACGCCCCCGCTGTAGGTGAAGCTGAAATTGGTGGTGCCGTCGAGGCTCGCGTAGCCGACCAGCTGGCCCGCATTGTTCACGCCCCGCACGTCGGTGTAGACCGCGCCGGGATAGTCGACGCTGTTGAAGACGTAGATCGCGAGGGCCGGCGGGGCGAGCGCCGTCGCGCCGGCGAGCAGCAGCCATCGAAGTACATGCGAAGGCAGGAGATTCATCTGCAAGCTCCCTTCCGGTCGGTTGACGGCTGGCGCAGTGTGCGGGGCCGTGCGACCCCCGTCAATGCGGAATATTGCGCACTCGCACGGCGCGGGCAGCGCGCTCAGCGCAGGAGCACGGCGAGCGCCAGCAGTGCGAGGATCGTCGCGATCCCGAGCAGCACCCGCGCCTGGCGCTGCTGGGCGCGCTCCAGGCCGGCGAGCGCGGCTTCGAAGCGGCGCGTGTCGTCCCGCGCGAGGGCGCGGTGCACCAGCCGGGGCAGCTGCGGCAGCGTGCGCGCCCAGAGCGGGGCCTCCTCGCGCAGCTGGCGCGCGAAGGCGCGCCAGCCCACCTGCTCGTTCATCCAGCGCTCGAGGATCGGCTGCGCGGTGCGGCGCAGGTCGAGGTCCGGATCGAGCTGGCGGCCGAGTCCCTCGACCTGCAGCAGCGTCTTTTGCAGCAGCACGAGCTGCGGCTGGATCTCCATGCGGAAGCGGCGCGACACTTCGAACAGGCGCATGAGCAGCTTGCCGAAGTAGATCTCCTTGAGCGGGCGGTCGAAGATCGGCTCGCACACCGCGCGGATCGCGCCCTCGAACTCGTCCAGGCGGGTGTCGTGCGGCACCCAGCCCGCGTCGACGTGCGCCACCGCCACGCGGTGGTAGTCGCGGTGGAAGAACGCCATGAAGTTGATGGCGAGGTATTCCTTGTCGCCGTCTGAAAGCGTGCCCATGATCCCGAAGTCCACGCCGCAGTAGCGCCCGTCGCGCAGCACGAAAATGTTGCCCGGGTGCATGTCGGCGTGGAAAAAGCCGTCGCGGAAGACCTGGGTGAAGAAGATCTGCACGCCGTCGCGGGCGAGGCGCGCGATGTCGATGCGCTCCTCGCGCAGGCGCTCGACGGCGTTCACCGCGATTCCGTCGATGCGCTGCATCACCATCACGTCGCGGTTGCACCAGTCCCAGTAGACCTCGGGCACGACGAGCAGCCGGCCGTCGGCGAAATTGCGCCTGAGCTGGCTCGCGTTGGCCGCCTCGCGCAGCAGGTCGAGCTCGTCGCCGATGGACTTTTCGAACTCGACGACCACCTCGCGCGGCCGCAGCCTGCGCCCGTCGGGGTGGGCGCGCTCGACCACCGCGGCGAGCACGTGCAGCAGGCCGACGTCGTTGCCGATCACCTCGCGGATGCCGGGGCGCAGGATCTTCACCGCCACCTCGCGGCCGTCGGGAAGCGTGGCGAAATGGACCTGCGCCACGGAAGCGCTCGCCACGGGCACGCGGTCGAACGATGTGAACACCTGCTCGTGGGGACGGCCGTAGGCGCGCTGGAGCGTGGCCGCCACCGTCTCCCAGGGAACCGGCGGCACGTTGTCCTGCAGGCCCGCGAGCTCCTCGGACACATCCTCCGGGATGAGGTCGGGGCGCACCGAGAGCAGCTGCCCGAACTTCACGAAGATCGGCCCGAGCGACTCGAGCGCGAGTCGCAGGCGCTCGGCGCGCGGACGCGAGCGCGGGCTCCAGAAGTAGACCACGCCGAACACGAGGCCGAGCGCCCGCCCGCCGCGCCCGGGAAGGTACTCGTACAGGCCGAAACGGCCGATCGTGTTGAAGATCCGGAAGAGACGCAGGACGCGCATGGAAGCGACGATTCTACCCGCCCGCCGCGCTCCCTTCGCCCGCTCGGGGCGGGTTACCGATGTAGTGCCCGCCCCCTTACAAGCCCCTCGCGAGCGATGCTAATCTGGCCGCGCCTGACGGACGCAGAATCCGCCGGCGTGCATGAGGGGAAACTGGGGGCGCACATGACTTACCAGGCCGACCGGCCATTCACGCTCTACTTCGTCCGTCACGGCGTGACGGAGCCCAACTTCCGGGGCTTTCGCTGCGGGGGCGACCTGGACCTGCCGATGATGGACATCGGCTGCGACCAGGCCTATCTGCTCGCCAAGCAAATCGAGAAGATGAAGCTGCGGCTCGGGGTGATCGTGTCCGGGTCCCTGCTGCGCACGCGCCAGACCGCCTCGATCGTGAGCGGCGTGCTGGGCGAGGTGCCGATCGTCGTGGAGCCGCTGCTCAACGAGCGCCGGCTGGGCGAGTGGAACAACCGCCCGATCGCCGAGACCGAGGAGGCGCTCGCGCGCCACGTGACGCCGCCGGGCGGGGAGTCGGAGGAGGATTTCACGCGCCGCGTCTCCCTGGCCCTCGACAACATGCGCCCGTACCTCGACCGCCGCCCCCTCATCGTGAGCAGCAAGGGAGTGGGCCGCGTGATGAACGCGCTGCTGGGCGGACAGGGGCGCATGCAGGTCGGCAACGGCGAGATCGTCGAATTCGCGGTGGCGCCCTCGGCCGGACGCACGGCGCTGCGCGTGAACCGGCCGCACCAGGCCTGAAGGCGCGCGCGTCCACCATGCCCCGCGCCCGCCCCGCCCCGCCGCGGCGGCGCCGCTTCGATCCCGACTGGGAGCCGCCGATCCCGGGGCGCCGCCGGGTCCTGCGGACCTGGGACGAGTACATGACGCTCGCCAAGCGCATCATCGAGCGCTTCGACCACCAGTTCGACCTCAAGCATTTCGACTACCACCATCCGGTGCGGCTGCAGAAATGCGCCCCGCGCTTCCGCAAGCCCTATCCTGTGAAGGTTGCGTACACCGAGTGGGGCGACCGGAGCAACCCCACGGTCGTGTGCTGCGGCGGCGTGGCCAACACCGCGATGCGCTTCAACTACCTCGCCGGCGACCTCGCCAGCCACTTCCACGTGGTGTGCATGGACTGGGTCGGGCGCGGGCGCTCCGGCTGGATGGCCGACGAGCGAGACTATTCGCTCGCCACCTACGTCGAGCAATTGCGCCAGATGATCGACCACCTGGGCGGCGGCCCGGTGGTGCTGCTGGGATCTTCGATGGGCGGGAGCGCCGCGATCGAGCTGGCCGCGCGCCATCCCGCGCTGATCGGCCGCCTGATCCTGAACGACATCGGGCCGTACATCCCCAAGCGGCGGCGCAAGCGCCGCTCGCAGACGCTCGCCCGCCATTACGTCTTCCGCGATCCGGCGGACCTGCTGCGCAAGATCGGCGCCTCGCAGAAGAACGACGGCCCGATCAGCGACGACATCCGGTTCAACGTCACCTTCCACCAGACCAAGTGGTCCGACGAGGAGGGCGGGCGCGTCTACCGCCACGACGTGCGCGCGCTGCAGGCATTCCGCGCCGACGCGCAGGAAAGCCTCGACCAGTGGCGGCTGTGGGAGCGCGTGCACTGCCCCGTGCTGCTGATCCACGGCCTGCTGTCCGACGCGCTGCTGGGCCCCACCATCCGGCGCATGCAGCGCTCGAGCGCGGTGGCGGTCATGCACGTGCCGGACACGGGGCATACGCCGGTGCTCTCCGACCGCAACCAGAACTGGTTCATCCACCAGTGGCTGGTGGACCCGACGCCGATGGGCAGCGAGTGGACGGTCCTGCACGCGCAGCTGCGCGACACCCCCGCCGCGTCCGCCCGCGTGCCCCACGCCCTGCTGGCGTGCGCTACGGCCCGTCCTTCGCGCCGCCCTGCCCCGGATGCCCGCCGCGCTCCCGCTCGCGCTGGCGCAGCACGTCGATCATCACGTTGAACGTGCGCGCGAGCCTGCCGATCTCGTCGTCGTTGCGCACCACGACGTTCGCGTTGGCGTAGTCGCCCGCCTTCAGCGCGTGCGCCGCCGCCGTGAGGCGCGCGATGGGCTGCACGATCGAGCGCGCGAAGAGCATCGCGGCGAGCACGAAGACCGCTCCCACCAGCCCCACGCTGTACAGCACGTTGCGCATCATGCGGTCCAGGGGCGCGGCGAAGTAATCGCGCGACTCCGACACCGCCACCACCCAGTCGTTGCCCGGCACCGGCGCATAGCCCGCGACTTCCTCGCGCTGCGACGCGCTCGAGTAGTAGCGCACGTGGCCGCGCTCCCTGGCGCCGACCACCGAGGCGGCGAGCCGCGGCTCGTTGGACGACTCGATGCTCGGGCGGCGGAAGCGCTGGTCGGCGACGATCTCGGCGAGCACTTCCTTGCGCAGCGGCACCAGGCTGCGGTACATGCGCCGCTCGTCGGGATGCCAGATGACGATGCCGTCGCCGTCGACCAGGAAGGGAATGCGCTCCTCGCCCACCCGCGCGGAATCCAGGATGCGCCCGATCGGATCGGCGCGGATGCGCAGCACCACCACGCCCAGCACTTCGCGCCCGCCCGGGGCGAACACCGGGCGCGAGTAGAAGACGCCCGACTTCCCGGCCACCGAGCCCACGGTCATCCCGGTCATGTGCGCGTGCCCCTGGAGCGCCTCGCGAAAGTATTCGCGGAAGCGGAAATTCTTTCCCATCACCTCGGGATCGCTCGCGACGATCGCGTTGCCGGCGCGGTCCATGACCATCGCGAACTGCACGTCGGGGTCCGACTGCACGATGCCCTCGAGCTTGGCGAGAATCGCGGTGGTGGCGGCCTTCGTGGGCTTGGCGAGGTAGTCGACGAAATCGTCGTCCGTGCCGACGTAGTCGGCGAGGTTGCGGCTGTCCCCGATCAGCTGCCCGATGCGCCCGGCCGTGCTCTGCGCGATCTGCTCGAGGTTGCGCAGCTCCACTGCCGCCACGTGGTCGACGGCCGCGCCGAGGTTGTGGTAGGCCGTGATGGTCATCGGCAGCAGCGCCGTGGACACCAGGGCCAAGGTCATCTTCACCGACAGCGGCCAGGAGCCGGGCCTGCGCACCAGGCGCAGCAGGCGCCCCGCGCGCGCCCTGAGCACGCGCGGTGAGCGCAGGGCGGGGCCCCAGCCTTCGCCCGCCCCGGCCGAGGCGTCGGGGTCGGACGCGCGCAGCGCCTCCTGCAGCCCCAGCGCCGCCGGGTGGGCCGCGAACAGCGCCGAGCGCCACTGGCCGATGTCCGCAGGCCGGTCGTCCGGGTGCATGCGCAGCGCCCAGTCGATCGCGGCCAGGAACTCGGCGGAGTAGCGCCCGCGGCACGCCACCGCCGCCGGCTCGAGCGGATCGGGCGCGGCGAGGCGCGCCGTGGACTCGGGCGGCTTCTTGCCGGTGAGCAGCCAGTAGAGCGTGGCACCCAGCGCGTAGATGTCGGTCCAGGGGCCCTGCGGGTCCGGTCGCCGGCGTATTCCTCGATCGGCCCGTAGCCGGGCGTAACGACGCTGCCCGACTCGGCGCCCTCGGTGGCCGTCTGCCGCGCGGCGCCGAAGTCGAGCAGCACGAGGCTGCCGTCCTCGTCGCGCACGTAGATGTTGTCGGGCTTGATGTCGCGGTGCAGGTAGCCGTGGCGGTGCACGACGGCCAGGCCGTCGAGCAACGGCGCGAGCAGGCTGACCAGGGTTTCCTCGGGAATGTGGCCGCGCTTGGCGCGCCACGCCTTGAGGGACTGGCCGCGCTCGTACTCGAGCACCATGTAGGCGGTGCGATTCGCCTCGAAGAAGCGCGCCACGCGCACGATGTTGCGGTGCCGGAACGTGGCCAGGGTGCGCGCCTCGACGAGGAAGCTGTCGAGGCCGATCTGGTAGTAGTCGCGCTGCTCGCCAGTGCGCGCGGACACGGCGTTGTCGGCGGTGCGGAACGCGAGCTCGCTCGGGCAGGTATTCCTTGACGACGACCTTCGCGTTCAGGTTCACGTCGGTGGCCGCGTAGGCGATGCCGAAACCGCCTTGGCCCAGGACGCCGTCGATGCGATACTCGAGCAGGCGGAATCCCGCCGGCAGCGCGAGGTAATGCTCTGCGGGTCCGGGTGCGCGGCGCGGCGCGGTGGCCGCCAGCGGCCGGGTGGGGTCGATGGCGGCCGGACCCGGCGATTCGAGTTTGTCGCTCAAGCTGCCCTCCGGGCATAGGTCCGCAAGCACGCTACCACAACCCGGCCGGGAATCTGGAAAATCCCGAAGGGACATAGACTTACAACGGTAACTTTAGGATTTGCGCTAGGGCCGTGCTAACATGTCCCGAGCAGCAACGGGGAGCGGGAGCTCGGGGATGGGCACGATACGAGTGCGATTCATAACCGTCGCGCTGGTGGTGAGTTTCTTCGCCGTCGGCATGGCAGCGTTCCTCAATTACTTCAAGTACAAGAGCACGATCGGCAACACCGTGAAGTCGCGCGTGCTGGTGGTCGGGCGCAGCATCGAGAACAGCGTGCAGGCCTCGCTCGCGCTCGGCATGCAGTTCGCCGAGCTCTCGACGCTGCCTGCGCAGATGGAGCGCGAGAAAGCCTCCGATCGCCTGATCCGCAGCATCGACGTGTTCGACGACACGGGCCAGGTCATCTACAGCACGGAGCCCGAGCGCGTGGGGCAGCGCGTGTCGCGCTCCTGGACCGAGGCGGCCGCGCGCGCCAAGTCGACCGAGTGGAGCGGGGAGGCGCCCGGGGAATACGTGGCGGGGATCTCGCTCAAGAACAACTTCGACCTCACGGTGGGCTACCTCGCGCTGCGCTATTCGCGCGAGTACGTCGACAGCGCCGCGGAGTCGGCCGCACGCGAGATCTCGCTCGCCGCGCTGGGCGCCTTCGCGGGCATCGCGCTGATCGCCCCGCTCGCGCTGATCGTGGTGATCCGGCGCTTCGAGCGCGACCTGCTCACCCTCGAGAACGCCGCAAGCCACCTCGAGGACCGCTCCATCCCGGCAGCGCCGACCGGCGGAGCCTTCGACGTGGCCATCGGCCACCTGCGCGACTCGCTGCGCGAGGCCAACACGGCCCTCGACGACCTGCGAGCCAAGCTCGACTCGGCGGCGTAGTGGCGTCTTCCGACATGCTCGAGAAGAACTACCTCTGGCACATCTACTGGCAGCTCGCCGGAGTCATCATGGTGTGCGTGGTGATCGCGCTGGCCGTGGTGTCGTACTTCTCGCACCGCGTGTTCGAACGCGAGCTGGTCCCGGAGACCGAGCGCAAGGCGGCCACGGAGGGCGCGTCGGTGCGCGCGCTGGTGCTCAAGGCGACCAGCTACGGAATCCCGTTCGACTCGCTCAACGGAGTCGACCGGACCTTCGAGGAAGTCTTCTCGGAAAACCCGGAATTCTCGTTCGCCGGCATCACCAACATCGACGGCACGCTGCTCTACCAGTACGGCAAGGAGCCCCAGGGGGCGCAGGTCCAGTTCCACAGCCCCGCGCTGCTCGCGGCGATGCGCGATCCGACCGTGCCCTGGCAGGTCGCCCAGGTAGGCCCGCAGTACATGGTGTCGATGCCCATCATCTCGGGCGTGCAGCCGCTGGGCGTGCTGCACATCGGGATCGACTCCGTGTTCGTGAACCGCGTGCTGCTCGAGGTCCTGCTCGACGTGCTCGTGGTGCTGGTGGTCTCGCTCTTCTTCACCCTGGAGCTGCTGAATTTCATGGCCGGCGCGCGGCTCGCCTCGGGCCTCGGGGAGTTCTCCCAGCAGGTCGAGCGCATGCGCTCGGGCAACTTCACCGCGACCGCGCGCGTCCGGGCGAACGACGAGATCGGCCGGCTGCTGCGGCGCATCGACGCGGCCGTCGACCACCTCAACGTGCGCTACGAGCACCTGGCCGGCGAGGTGCAGGATAAGCTGCGCAACGCCGACGCGGCGGGCCGCGAGGCGCTCAAGCCCGCGCTCGCGGCGCTCGAGTCGATCGCCAAGCGCTTCAAGTTCGGCTCCGCTCCGGCCGCCACCTTCGGCGACGAGATGAACCTGAACCGCATCCGCGCCCCGCTGTTCGCGTTCATCCTGGCCGAGGAGCTCACGCGCTCCTACCTGCCCACCTACGTGAACCAGCTGCTGGTGAACGTGCCCGGCGTCTCCCCGCAGGTCGTGATCGGCCTGCCGATCATGCTCTTCATGCTCATCGTCGCCCTGGGCCAGCCGTACCTGGGCAGCTGGAGCGAACGCGTGGGGCGCCGGCGCGCGATGCTGCTGGGCGCGGCGATCGCCACCGTGGGCTTCCTCGCCACCGCGCTCGCCTACAACCTCTACGACCTGCTGGTATGGAGGTCGCTCTGCGCGCTGGGCTACGCGATGGTGTTCGTCGCCGCGCAGGGCTACGTGCTCGACCGCACGGGCCAGACGAACCGCGCGCAGGGCTTCGCCCTGTTCATCGGCGCCATCATGGTGGCGACCGTCTGCGGCCCGTCCATCGGCGGCATCCTCGCCGACAACATCGGGTTCCGCGCATCCTTCGGCGTCTCGGCAATCATGTCTTTCCTGTCGATCCTCGCCATCCTGCGCCTGCCCGCGACCGAGGTGCGACCGGCCGCCACGCGCCTGAGCCGGGGCCCGCGGCTGCGCGAGGTGATCGCCCTCATGCTCGACCGGCGCTTCATGACGCTCACCGGGCTGGCCGCGATGCCCGCCAAGGTGATCCTCACGGGCGTGTGCTTCTACCTCGTGCCGCTCTACATCGTATCCATCGGCAACACCTCGGCGATGGCCGGGCGCATGCTGATGGTGTACGCGGTGATGATGGTGCTCATCGTGCCGCTTTCCGCGCGCCTGTCGGACAACAGCATGCGCCGCGACCGCTACGTGTCGGTGGGGCTCATCATCTCGGGGCTGAGCGGCCTGCTGCTGCTGCTCTCCGACAGCCTGCTCGTGCTCTTCGGCGTGGTGTTCCTGCTGGGCCTGGGCCAGGCGCTGTCGATCGCCGCGCAAAGCGCGCTGGTGGCGGAGCACTGCCAGGAGGAGATCCGCATCTACGGCCACGACGCGGTATACGGCGTCTACCGCCTGCTCGAGCGCCTCGGCAATGCGCTCGGCCCGCTGCTCGCGAGCCTGCTGGTGGTCTTCTGGGGCTACCAGGGCGCCTTCGTGTCGCTGAGCGGCCTGGTGCTGTTCTGCGGCGTCGCATTCACCATAGCCACGCGCGGCGACGAGTGGCAGGCCGAGGCGGCGGTGCGCTCATGAACGCCGCCCGCATCGTCGCCACGCTGCTCGCGGCCGTGGGCTTGCTGTGCACCGGCGGGGATAGCGCAGCGCAGCTTTCGGGCCGGCCGCTGCGCATCTACGCGATCACCTTCCGCGGCATGACCGACGTGGAGCGCGGCTTCCAGGACTACTTCGCGGCGCGCCACATCCCGGTGCAGATCACGTTCCGCGACCTGAACCGCGACAGCTCGCGCATGCCCGGCTTCCTCGAGGAGATCCGGCGCACGCGCCCCGACCTCGTCTACACCTGGGGCACCTCCGTCACGCTCGGGGTCGTGGGCACCTACGACGGCTTCGACCCGCAGACCAACATCACCGACATCCCCGTGGTGTTCACGCTGGTGGCCGCCCCGGTGCTCGCCAAGATCGTTCCGGACCTGAAATCGTCGCGGCGCAACGTGACCGGCGTCTTCCACGTGGCGCCCACCGAAGCGCAGATCCGGGCCATGGCCTCGTACCGCCCGTTCAAGTCGATCGGCATCCTCTACACGCCAACGGAGCAGAACTCGGTCGTGGTGGTCGAGGAAGTACGCGAGGTTTCCAAGCGCCTGGGCTTCACCGTGATCGCCAAGCCCCTCAAGTTCAACGCGAACCACCAGGTGACCGCGGAGGGCGCGCCGGAGATGATCCAGGAGCTGAAGAAACAGAAGGTCGACTGGCTCTACCTGCCGCCGGATTCCTACCTCGGCACCCAGGCGAAGAGCGTGATCATCCCCGCGGCGATGGCCGTGGGCATGCCGACCTTCGCCTCCACCGAGCAGCTCATGGACGCGGGGGCGCTCACCGGCCTCATCAGCCACTACTACGCGATCGGCCAGTTCACCGCCTACAAGGCCGAGCAGATCCTCATCAACAAGGTGCCCCCGGCGCGCATCCCGATCGAGACCCTCACGCGCTTCACGCTGCAGGTGCGCATGGACGTGGCCGAGCAGCTGAAGATGCCGCCGCCGCTGCCGATGTTCAACTATGCGGAGCTGATCGTCCCGCCCCAGGGCGAAGTCTCTCCCCAGTAAGCGGCTAGCGCATCAGCGCGGCGAGCAGCTCGCCCACGATCTCGGCGGTCTCCGCGGAGCCCGAGCGGAAGCGCAGCAGCGTGTTGCCGACGGTGCGCGGCAGGCGCAGCCCGTCGGCATACAGGTAGATCTGCGCGTCCGTGCTGTACTTCACCGCTGCCACCCGGGCGCCGGTCTTGAGCACGAGGCGACGGTCGGTGACGATGAGCGAGCCTTCGCCCAGCTCGCGCGCGCCGTCCTCGGGCAGCACGTGGCCGGTGGCCGAGCCCGGCAAGTAGTGCTCGCCCCACATCAGGCGCACGCCATCGGCCTGGCGCGTCGACGGCTGGTCGAGGACGTCCACGGTCATCGTGTAGTGCGCGGTCTCGCCGGGCTCGAGCGCGCCGCGCAGCGCCACGTTGGACGCCGGCACGACCGGCAGGTTGCCGCGGCGGATCTCGGTGAGGGTGCGCAGGCGCGCCACCTGCCAGCGCCCGGTCTCCACCTGGTCGTCGCGCAGCGCGAGGAACTTCTGGATCTTGCCGAGCTCGTGCACTCCGGTCGCGGAGAGCTGCCCCTTGGACCGCGCGCCCTCCACCGCCTCGTTGTAGATCTCGCGCCTGAGGACCGTCTTGTCGTCGGCCGCCTGGGAAACGTCGAGCTCGCGGCGCAGCGCCTCGAGGCGCTTCATCTCGGCCGGGTCGAGCTTGCCGTCGGCCACCGCCTCCTTCACCTTCTCCCGGTAGGCGGCCTTCTTGCGATCGCCGCCGAACCAATCCTTGATGCCCATGCTCCCTCCTGCCCGCTGGCTGCGGGTCTATGGCCGCTTGAGGCGGTCGAGAAACTTGCTGCGGAACTTGCTGACCTTCGGGTCGATCACGTGGCTGCAGTACGGATTGCGCGAGCCCACGCGCTCGTAGTATTGCTGATGGTAGTCCTCTGCCACGTGGAAGGCGGAGGCCGGCACGATCTCGGTGACGATCGGGGCGCGGAAGAGCTTCTCCTCGGCAAGGCGCGCCACCACCTCGCGCGCGATTCGCTCCTGCTCCGGCGTATGGAAGAAGATGGCCGAGCGGTACTGGCTGCCCACGTCCATCCCCTGCTGGTCGCGCGTGGTGGGGTCATGGATCGTGAAGAACACCGAGAGCAGGTCTTCGTAGGACACCACCGCGGGATCGAACGCGATGCGCACCACCTCCGCATGGCCGGATTGTCCACCGCACACCTCCTCGTAGGTCGGGTTGCGCGCCTGCCCGCCCATGTAGCCGGACTCGACCGATTCGACGCCCTTCAGCTCGTCGAACACCGCCTCCAGGCACCAGAAGCATCCTCCTGCCAGCGTTGCGATCTCGGTGGTCATGTCGGCGACGAACCCCAAGTAGCGGTGTTAAATGATTAGGATCAAACTATAGCTTGCGTATTTCCGGCATAGATACGGACCCGCAACCGGAATCTCCATCATGGCACAAACCGTCCAGCCGCCGCGCCGCCACGCCACCCTCGAGAGCCTGCCCGAGCAGGGGATCTCGCGCGAGGTGCTGGTGGAGAAGTACGCCAAGCACGGCGAATCGAGCGCGGCCGAGGTGCGCGAGCGCGTCGCCCGGGCGCTGGCGGCGGCGGAGCCCGAGGCGCGGCGCGCCCACTGGGAGGCGAGGTTCCGCGCGGCGCAGGCGAAAGGATTCATCCCGGCCGGCAGGATCAACTCGGCCGCGGGCACCTCGCTCACCGCAACGCTCATCAATTGCTTCGTGCAGCCGGTGGGCGATTCCATCACCGAGGTCGTGGAGGGCAAGCCCGGCATCTACACCGCCCTTGCAGAAGCCGCGGAGACGATGCGGCGCGGAGGCGGCGTGGGCTACGACTTCTCCTCGATCCGGCCCGAGGGCGCATACGTGCACGGCACCCATTCACGCGCGAGCGGGCCGGTGTCCTACATGCGCGTCTTCGACCAGTCATGCGAGACCGTGGAATCGGCCGGCAGCCGGCGCGGGGCGCAGATGGGCGTGCTGCGCTGCGACCACCCCGACATCGAGCGCTTCATCCACGCCAAGGACGCGGGCCAGCTCACCAACTTCAACATCTCCGTGGGCGTGACCGACGCCTTCATGGCCGCGGTCGAGGCCGGCGCAGAGGTGGAGCTCGCGCACCGGGCCGAGCCCTCGAAGGACATCAAGGAGGCCGGCGCATACCAGCGCGGCGACGGACAATGGGTCTACCGCAAGGCGCGGGCGCGCGAGCTGTGGGACCAGATCATGCGCTCCACCTACGACCACGCGGAGCCGGGAATCCTGTTCCTCGACCGCATCAACCGCGACAACAACCTGTACTACTGCGAGACGATCGAGAGCACCAACCCGTGCGCCGAGGAGCCGTTGCCCGCGTACGGATGCTGCGACCTGGGCTCGATCAACATCACGCTGTTCGTGAAGGAGCCGTTCGGGCCCCGGGCGGCGTTCGACTTCGAGGCCTTCGCCGGCGTGGTCGAGGTTTCCATCCGCATGCTCGACGACGTGCTCGACGTGACGCCCTGGCCGCTCGAGGCGCAGCGCGCCGAGGCGATGTCCAAGCGGCGCGTGGGGCTGGGCTACACCGGCCTGGGAGACGCGCTCGCGATGCTCGGACTGCGCTACGACACCGAGCCGGCGCGCGCGATGGCGGCGAAGATCTCGGAATGCATGCGCGACCGCGCCTACGCCGCGTCGGTCGAGCTCGCGAAGGAGCGTGGCGCTTTCCCGATGTTCAACGCCGATCTCTACCTGTCGGGCGGCAACTTCGCCTCGCGCCTGCCGCAGGCGCTCAAGGATTCCATCCGCGAGCACGGCATCCGCAACTCGCACCTGCTGTCGATCGCGCCCACCGGGACCATCAGCCTCGCGTTCGCGGACAACGCCTCCAACGGCATCGAGCCGCCGTTCTCGTGGACTTACACGCGCAAGAAGCGCATGGCCGACGGCACGCACCGGGAATTCCGCGTCGAGGACCACGCATGGCGCCTGTACCGGCACCTGTTCGGCGCCGACGCCGCGCTGCCCGATGCGTTCGTCACCGCGCTCGAGATCTCCGCCGACGCGCACCAGGCCATGGTCGCGGCGGTGGCGCCGTTCATCGACACCAGCATCTCGAAAACGGTGAACGTTCCGGAAGACTATCCGTACGAGGATTTCGAGGGCCTGTACCTGAAGGCCTGGAAGGCGGGACTGAAGGGCCTGGCGACCTACCGGCCGAACCGCGTGCTGGGCGCGGTGCTCACGCCCGATGCGCCCGGGGAAGGGTCACGGGCGCCGGCCGAGGCCCTGGGCAGCGGGACGAACCGCCGGCTCACGATCAAGGCGCTCCCGCAGCCGGTGCTCACGAGCCTGCGCTGGCCGGGACGGCCCGAGCTTCCCGAGGGCAACCTCGCCTGGACCTACATGATCGACTCGCCCTCGGGACGCTTCGCGCTCTTCGTGGGCCAGGTCGAGGAAGCGGGGCGCGCCTTCCCGTTCGAGACCTGGGTGAACGGAGCGGAGCAGCCGCGCGGGCTGGGCGCAGTGGCCAAGACGCTTTCCATGGACATGCGCGCCGACGACCGCGCCTGGCTGCGCATGAAGCTCGACGTGCTGGCCGACACCGTGGGCGACGACGCCTTCGAGCTGCGCTTCCCGCCGCACGGCGAAAGGCGCCGCGTACCGGGGGTGGTCTCCGCCGTCGCGCAGGTCGTGCGCTGGCGGTGCGAGCAGTTGCGCGCGTTCGATCCCGCGGGTCCCACGCCGGTCCTCGACCACATGTTCAGCGTCGACGAGCCGCGCACCGGCACCGACGGGACCCTGTCGTGGACCGTGGACGTGGTGAATCCGGCCTCGGGCGACGAGTTCGTGCTGGGGCTGAAGGAGATCCACCTTCCCGACGGCACGACGCGGCCCTATTCGATGTGGCTCTCGGGCCACTACCCGCGCGCGCTCGACGGCCTCACGCGCATCCTGTCGCTCGACATGCGCGTGGTCGATCCGGCGTGGATCGGCATGAAGCTGAGGAAGCTGCTGGACTACTCCGAGCCGCTCGGCGACTTCATGGCCTTCGTGCCGGGCGAGCGGCGCCAGCAGAACTGGCCCTCGACGGTGGCCTACCTGGCGCGGCTCGTGATCCACCGCTACGCGATGCTCGGCGTGCTCGACGAGCGCGGCTATCCGATGCGCGAGATGGGGATCCTCGAGGCGCCGCGCGCCGACGACGAGCCCGCGCTCATGAAGGGGGCGCGCTGCCGCGAGTGCGGCAACTACACGGTCATCCGCAAGGACGGCTGCGATTTCTGCAGCGCCTGCGGATGGGTGGGGGCCTGCGGCTAGGCTGCGGCGCCGGTCGCCTCAGGCACGGGGACCCGCACGCTTCGCGAGCAGCTCCACGCGCTTGTCGAGGCGCTCGACCGCGTCGCGCAGCTCCGCCACGTCGCGCACGAATCCTTCGACCTTCGCGCGCGAGGCGATGAGCGGCGATTCCTCGGTCCAGTATTCCGCCGCGCCCTGGCCCATGCGCAGCGCCGCGTCGCGTCCCCAATCGCGCATCCCGCGCGCGCCCTGCACGATGCGGTGGGCGGCGATATCTCCCACCACCCGCGACAGATCCTCCTCGACGTCCCAGGTGAGGTTGCGCGCGAGGAACGACACTTCCTGCGCGAGCTCGGCGTCGCCCTGCATCTCGATCTCGCGAAATGCCGCCTCTTCGCGCGCTGCGAGCCGTGGCAGCAGGAACGGCGAAATGCGCACCTCGAGGTCGCGCGCGGCCCCGGGGACGGCCGCCGCCACTTCGCCCGTGGTCTGCACCGTGAACGCCACGGTGAACGGGCCGACGCGGAACGCGGCGGTGCGTCCCGCGTGCGCCCGCAGGCGCTCGAGGGCGAGCGGTGCGCTCCTCAGCACGTGGTTCACGGCGCGCTCGATCGGATGGGGCAGCAGCGCGTTCACGGCTTGAAGCCGCGGTGCAGGGCGACCACGCCGGCCGCGAGATTGAAGTACTCCACCTGCGCGAGCCCCGCCGCCTCCAGCATCGCCTTGAGCGTCTCCTGGTCGGGGTGCATGCGGATCGACTCGGCCAGGTAGCGGTAGGCCGCCTCGTCGCGCGCCACGTACTTGCCGAGCGCCGGAAGCACCGCGAACGAGTACGCGTCGTAGGCCCTCGCCAGCGGCTTCCACGGCCGCGAGAACTCGAGGACCAGCACGCGGGCGCCGGGACGCGCCACGCGCGCCATCTCCGCGAGCGCGCGCTCCTTGTGGGTCATG
Organism: uncultured beta proteobacterium; assembly: GCA_963758215.1. Taxonomy (GTDB): domain Bacteria; phylum Pseudomonadota; class Gammaproteobacteria; order Burkholderiales; family Usitatibacteraceae; genus Usitatibacter. Next base: position 251,990 of record CAVWUN010000009.1, read on the forward strand.
TTGCGCAGCCCGAACGCGACCGAGACGCAGTCGAACGTATCGGCGCGAAACGGCAGCTGCTCGGCGTCGCACTGCGCGAGCGGCGGAAAGTATCCGGCGTCGATCACCTTGTCGCGGCCTACGGCGAGCATGCGTGCGTTGATGTCGGTCATCCACACCTGGCCGGCGGGGCCCGCGCGCCTGGCGAACGCGACCGCCAGGTCGCCGCTACCCGAAGCCACGTCGAGCACCCGGGAACCGGCGCGCACGCCGCTCATCTCGAGCGCGAAGCGCTTCCACACCCGGTGCAGCCCGAGCGACATCAGGTCGTTCATGAGGTCGTAGCTCGGCGCCACCGAGCCGAACACCTCGCCCACGCGCCGCGCCTTGTCTTCCTCGGGCACGTCCTGGTAACCGAAGTGCGTCGTCTTGCCGCTCACGGCTCGCGCCCCTTGCCCGCCTGCTCGAGGCGCGCGAGGTAGGACTTCCAGTTCGATTCCTGCTTCACGCCCAGCTCGCGCAGGTAATCCCAGGAGTAGATGCCGGTGTCGTGCCCGTCGGTGAACACCAGCTTCACGGCATACACGCCGACCGGCTCGACCTCGCTCACACCCACGTCGCGCTTGCCCGCCTGCAGCACTTCCTGGCCCGGGCCGTGCCCACGCACCTCCGCCGAGGGCGAGAAGACGCGCAGGTATTCGCACGGCAGCTCGTAGCGCGCGCCGTCGTCGAATGCGATCTCGAGCACGCGCGACTGGCGATGCAGCGTGATTTCGGTGGGGCGAGGCGTATTGCGGTCCATGGGGGTGGCGGCGGCGCGCGGCCGCACTGGCCCGCGCAAGCTGCGATTATGGCATCCACGCCGCCCCCCATGGGCCTGCGGGGGGCATGATATGTTTCGCCTTCGGATTCGAGCCTCCGGCGCCCCGCGGAGGCCGTGGAGCGCGGTGCCTTAAGATGACGCCATGATCGGGATCCTCATCGTCTCCCACGGCGCCTTCGGCGAATCGCTGATCCATTCGGCGAGCCACGTGCTCGGCAAGCGCCCCCTGTACCTGCGCCAGCTGGGGGTCACGGTACACGACGACCCCGACGCGATACTGCCGGTCGCCGAGGACCTCGTGCGCTTCCTCGACCGGGGCGAGGGCGTGCTGGTCCTCACCGACATCTACGGCGCAACGCCGTCCAACGTGGCCGCGCGGGTCCTCAAGCCGGGCCGGGTGGAGGGCGTCTCGGGCGTCAACCTGCCGATGCTCATCCGGGCGCTCAACTATCGCGAGCAGCCGCTCGCCGCCGTGATCGAGAAGTCCGTTTCCGGGGGAGCCGAGGGCATCATGCGCATGTCCCACGCGTGCTCCAACGACCCGTGATCAAGCGGACGATCCAGGTGACCAACCGGCTCGGCCTGCACGCCCGCGCCTCCGCCAAGCTCACCCAGGCGGCCTCCGGGTTCGACAGCGGCATCTGGATCACCCGCAACGGCCGCCGCGTCAACGCGAAGAGCATCATGGGCGTGATGATGCTTGCCGCTGGCCGCGGGTCGACCATCGAGCTCGAGGTCGAGGGGGCCGACGAGGAGGCCGGCGCGGCCGCGATCGAGGCGCTTTTCGCCGACAAGTTCGGCGAGGGGGAGTAGCGCATGCCCCTCGAAGGCCCGCGCGGCGCCGAACCCACGGTCTGCTTCACGATGCACGGCATCGGGATCTCCGACGGCATCGCGATCGGCCATGCGCACCTCTTCGCGGGCATGTCGGCCGAGGTCGACCACTACGCGATCGCGCCGGGCGAGGTGCTGCGCGAGCAGCGCCGCTACGACCGCGCCGTGAAGGAGGTGCGTGAGGAGCTGCGCGAGCTGGCCGAGAGCGTGCGCCACAGCTCCGCCGCCGAGCTCGCCCCGTTCGTGAAGGTGCACTCGATGCTGCTCGAGGACGACGCGTTCGCCGAAGCGCCGCGCGAGATCATCCGCGAGCAGCGCTGCAACGCGGAATGGGCCCTGCGCGTGCAGCTCGACGAGCTGCTCGCCCAGTTCACCGACATCGAGGATCCGTACCTGCGCGAGCGCGAGGCCGACGTGCGCCAGGTGGCCGAGCGGGTGCTCGCCGCCCTCGCGGGCAGCCGCCAGCGCATCCCGGTGAGGGCCGCGCGCGAGGACGCCACGATCCTGGTGGCCCGCGACCTGTCGCCCGCGGACGTGATCCTGTTCCGCAGCCATCCGTTCGCCGGCTTCGTCACGGACCTGGGTGGCGCCACCTCCCACACCGCCATCGTGGCGCGCTCCATGAACATCCCCGCGATCACGGCGCTGCACCACGCGCGCGCGATGATCCACGAGGACGAGCTGATCGTGGTCGACGGCACGCAGGGCGTGGTGATCGTCAACCCCGACCGCAGCGTGCTCGCCGAGTACCGCCTCAAGCAGAACCAGGCGCGTCTCGAGCGCGACAAGCTGAAGCGCCTGAAGAGCGCGCCCGCCACGACGCTCGACGGCGCGCAGGTGCACCTCTGGGCCAACATCGAGCTGCCGTCGGACATCGAGCCGGTGAAGGCGAGCGGGGCCACCGGCATCGGGCTCTTCCGCAGCGAGTTCCTGTTCATGAACCGCCGCGACCTGCCCGACGAGGTCGAGCAGTTCGAGGCCTACCGCCAGGTGGTGGAGGGCATGAAGGGCCTGCCGGTGACCATCCGCACGCTCGACATCGGGGCCGACAAGGCACTCGACGGCGAGGAGCACCTCACGGTGAACCCGGCCCTCGGCCTGCGCGCGATCCGCTACTGCCTCTCCGAGCCCGAGGTCTTCAACACGCAGCTGCGCGCGATCCTGCGTGCCTCGCGCCACGGCAAGGTGCTGATCCTGATCCCGATGCTCACCAGCTGGCATGAGCTGAACCAGGCGCTCGGCGCGGTCGACCGGGCGCGCGCCCAGCTGCGCGCCGAGGGCGTGAAGTTCGACGAGTCGGTCCCGGTGGGCGGCATGATCGAGGTCCCGGCCGCGGCGATCGCGCTGCCGATGTTCATCCGCAAGCTCGACTTCCTGTCGATCGGCACCAACGACCTCATCCAGTACACGCTCGCCATCGACCGCACCGACGACAAGGTGGCACACCTGTACGATCCGCTGCACCCCGCGGTGCTGAGCCTCGTGGCGGGCGTGATCCGCACCGCCAACCAGCACGGCAAGCCCGTGGCGGTGTGCGGCGAGATGGCGGGCGACGTGGCGCTCACCCGCATGCTGCTGGGCTTCGGGCTGCGACACTTCTCGATGCACCCCGCGCACGTGCTGAGCGTCAAGCAGCGCGTGCTCACCACGAGCCTGGCGGAAGCGGGTTCGCTCGTGTCGCGCATACTGAAGGCCGACGAGCCCGCGCGGATGCGGGCCCTGATGGACAAGCTCAACGCGTAGGCGGTCAACGGCGAATCTTCCGGCACCGACATGATCCGTCCCCAAGACGACATCGCGATCCGCGTCCAGGCCCAGCAGGCCACGCTCTTCGCGCTGCTGAAGAGCGGGGTCCCGACCGCCGGCACGGCGATCGCCTGGCCGGCGCTCACCGAGGCGACGGCCAAGACGCTCGCCGTGCGGCGTGCCTCGATCTGGCGGTTCAGCCCCGACGGCCGGAGCCTGCGCCTCGAGGACCTCTACGACGCGCAGAGCGGGCGGCACGCGAGCGGCGTCGAGCTCGACGCAGCGAGCTATCCCGCCTACTTCCAGGCACTGCGCTGGAACCGCGCGATCGTGGCCCCCGATGCGGCGGGCGATCCGCGCACGCGCGAGTTCGCCGGCGACTACCTCGCCAGGCACGGCATCGTCTCGATGCTCGACGCGGGCATCTGGCAGGCGGGCGAGGCGCAGGGCGTGGTCTGCCACGAGTCGGTCGGCGAGCGGCGCGAGTGGACCACCGACGAGCAGCACTTCGCGGCCTCCATCGGCGACCTTGCCTCCTCGGTGCTGGTCCACGAGAGCCTCGCGCGTGCGCGCGTGCAGCTCGAGGAGTCCCAGGAGCTCTTCGCGCGCACGGTGGGCTCCTCGCCCGACTGGATCTCGGTGGTGCGCATCTGCGACGGCGTGATCCTGCACGTGAACGAGGCGTTCGAGCGCGAATCCGGCTTCCGCCTGGCCGAGGTGGCCGGCCGCTCGACCCTCGAGGTGGGCCTCTGGGCGGAGCCGAGCCAGCGCAGCGCGTGGATCGAGCGGGTGCAACGGGAAGGCCTGGTGCGCGACTTCGAAGTCGAATTCCGCAAGAAGTCGGGCGAGCTGCGCACCTTCCAGCTCTCCGGGCATCGCGTCGAGATGCTGGGCGCCGAATGCGTGGTCACCGTGAGCCGCGACGTGACCGAGCGCCGCCGCCAGGAGCGCCTCGTGCAGGACATCGCGCGCGGCGTGGCCGCGGAGGTGGGCGAGTCGTTCTTCCGCTCGCTGGTGGGCCACCTGGCGCGCGTGCTCGAGGCGGACGTGGCCTTCGTGGGCGAGCTGGCGGGCACTTCGCGCCAGGCGGTGCGCACCATCGCCGTGAACGCCGGGGGCCGCGCCGCCCCGGACTTCGAGTACCAGCTCGACGGCTCGCCGTGCCAGACGATCGTGGGCCACGACGTGTGCGCTTACCCCAGCGGCGTCGGGCAGCAGTTTCCGCGCGACCGCACGCTCGCCGAAAGAGGCATCGAGGCTTACGTGGGAGCGCCTCTCAGCGACTCGCGCGGCCGGCCCCTGGGGCTCATGGCAGTGCTCTTCCGCCGGCCGCTCGACAACCCCGAGTTCGCCCAGAGCCTGCTGCGCATCTTCGCCATGCGCGCTTCGGCCGAGCTCGAGCGCCGCCGGCACTTCCATGCACTGCAATACCAGGCGCACCACGACCCGCTCACCGGGCTGCCCAACCGGGTGCGCCTGCGCCAGCGGCTCGAAGAGGGACTCGAGGCGCTGCGCGCCACGGGCAAGCTCGGGGCGCTGCTGATGATCGACCTCGACCGGTTCAAGGAAGTGAACGATACCCTCGGCCACCAGGTGGGTGATCGCCTGCTCGCGCGCGTCTCGCGCCGGCTCGCGCTCGAGATGCAGGCCTGCTGCGACGGCGAGGTCGCCCGCCTGGGCGGCGACGAGTTCGCGATCTGGGTCGAGGGATTCGACGACGAGGCCACGGCGGAAGCGGTGGCCGCGCGGGCCCTGTCCGCACTGGTGGCCCCGCTCGAGATCGACGTCTATCGCCTTGAGGTGGGCGCGAGCATCGGCATCGCACTCGCGCCGCGCCACGCCGATACCCCCGGCGGGCTGATGCGCTGCGCCGACGTGGCCATGTACGCGGCCAAGCGCCAGAGCGCGGGATACGCGATCTACGACTCCGCGCTCGACCCGTATTCCGAGGAGCGGCTCGCCCTGCTCTCGGAGCTGCGCGCGGCGATCGGGCGCGGCGAGATGGTGGTGCACTACCAGCCGCGCGTGGGCCTCGCCGAAAACCGATTGAGCGGCTTCGAGGCGCTGGTGCGCTGGCGCCACCCGCGCCTGGGCCTGCTCGCGCCGTCGCGCTTCATCTCGCTCGCCGAGCTCTCCGACGTCATACGGCCGCTCACGCTGTGGGTGCTCGGCGAAGCCCTCGCGCAGCAAGGGGCCTGGAACAACGGCCTGCGCGTCTCGGTCAACCTCTCCGCGCGCCACCTGCTCGACGAGAGCTGCCCCGAGCAGATCGAGCGCCTGCTCGCCGAACGCGGCGCGGACCCCGCCGGACTCGAGCTCGAGGTCACCGAGAGCGCGCTCATCGCCGATCCCGAACGGGCAAGCTCGGTGCTCGCGCGCATCCGCGCCCTCGGCGTGCGCCTGGCGATCGACGACTTCGGGACCGGCTACTCGTCGCTGTCGCACCTGAAGCGCCTGCCGCTGAATGCGCTCAAGATCGACGTGTCCTTCGTGCGCCACATGCTTTCCAGCGCCGCGGACCACGTGATCGTCGATTCGACCATCGCGCTCGCCCACAAGCTGAGCTTCAGCGTGGTGGGAGAAGGCATCGAGGACGCGCGCACGCTCGAGGCGCTGCGTACGCTGGGCTGCGACGAGGGCCAGGGCTATCACATCGCGCGCCCGATGGACGCCGCGCAGGCCACCGCCTGGATGGCCTCGGGCCAGCCCTGGCGCATCGGGACCGCGTGAGGCGGCAGGCCGGCCGCGATTTGCGGTAAGATGTCTGGGTACGCGCCGATTTGCACTCTGCTTGCGGGCGCGAAATAAATTCGGCTAAACGAGTGACGTCCCGGAAACCCGACGCCGCCTCGTGAAGGCCGTCGGGTTTTTTCATGGCCGAATCGCAGACATCCTCGGTCGGGGCCGTCGAGCCGCAACGCGCCGGCTTCCTCGAGCCGCTGATCCTCAAGGCGGGCAAGACGCTCGCATCGTACGAGCTCGTCTACGAGACCTACGGCATCCTCAACGCGGCGCGCTCGAATGCGGTCCTGGTGTGCCACGCGCTGTCGGGCAGCCACCACGTCGCGGGACACTATGCCGACGACCCGAGGAAGATCGGCTGGTGGGACAACATGATCGGCCCGGGCAAGCCCATCGACACCGAGCGCTTCTTCGTGATCGGGGTGAACAACCTCGGCGGCTGCCACGGCTCCACGGGCCCCGGGTCGATCGACCGGGCGACCGGCATTGCCTATGGCGCGAGCTTTCCGGTGGTCACCGTCGAGGATTGGGTCGCCTCGCAGGCGCGGCTCCTCGACCGGCTGGGCATCGAGCGGCTCGCCGCGGCCATCGGGGGCTCGCTCGGCGCCATGCAGGCGATGCAATGGACGCTTTCCTACCCGGATCGCATCGGGCACGCGTTCGTCATCGCGGCGGCCTCGCGCCTTTCCACGCAGAACATCGCCTTCAACGACGTGGCGCGCCAGGCGATCGTCTCCGACCCGGATTTCCACGGCGGCAATTTCTACGCCCACAAGGCGATCCCGGCGCGCGGCCTGAAGCTCGCGCGCATGCTGGGGCACATCACGTACCTGTCCGAGGACCTGCTGATGGAGAAGTTCGGGCGCGTGCTGAAGCACGACGAGTACGGCTTCAACTACGACGTCGAGTTCGAGATCGAGTCGTACCTGCGCTACCAGGGCGACAAGTTCGCGCAGGTGTTCGACGCCAACACCTACCTGCTGATGACCAAGGCGCTCGACTACTTCGACCCGGCGAAGGAGGCCGGCGGCGATCTCGCGCGGGCGCTCTCCGGAGCGAAGGCGGGGTTCTTCGTGGCGTCCTTCCGCAGCGACTGGCGCTTCCCGCCGGAGCGCTCGCGCGAGATCGTGAAGGCGCTGGTCGCCTCGCGCAAGGCGGTGACCTACGCCGAGATCGACGCGCCGCACGGCCACGACGCCTTCCTGCTCGACAACCCGCACTACCACCAGCTCGTCGCCGCGTACATGGACAACGTGGCGGCCGAGGTGGGCGCGGGAAGCCGGCGCGCGCCGCTCGCGCCCGCCGCCGCCGAGCTGGAGGAGATGCGCGGCTACGGCGCGGGGCGGGAGGGCGCGTGATGCAACGCCACGACTTCGCGCTCATCGCATCCTGGATCCCGCAAGGATCGCGCGTGCTCGACCTGGGATGTGGCGACGGCGCGCTGCTCGCCGGGCTGGCGGCGACCCGTGGGGCAAACGGCTACGGCATCGAGATCGACGCCACGAACGTGCTGGCGAGCGTGAAGAACGGGATCAACGTGATCCAGAACGACATCGAGGGCGGCATGACCGCGTTCGAGGACAACGCATTCGATTTCGTGATCCTCTCGCAGACGCTGCAGGCGATGCGCAATGCCGAGCGCGTGCTGAACGAGATGCTGCGGGTGGGCCGCGAGGGAATCGTCACCTTCCCCAATTTCGGCTACTGGCGCCACCGCCTGGACATCCTGCGCGGGCGCATGCCCGTGTCGCGCACGCTGCCCTACAAGTGGTACGACACGCCCAACATCCACTTGTGCACGGTGAAGGACTTCGAGGACCTGTGCGCCACGGTGGGCGCCGAGATCCTCGACGAGCGCGTGATCCACGACGGGCGCACCGTGTCCGTCCTGCCCAACCTGCGGGGCAGCCTCGGCGTATTCCGGTTCCGGCGCAAGCCCTGAAGCCCGGCGCGGGTCTTCAGCGGCGTCGGTCGAGGCCGTGGCGACCGCGGCGCTTCTCGTGCAGGGCGCGCAGCAGGCGGTCGGTGACCGAGCGCAGCCGCTCGGCGCGGCGGATCGCGTCCTCGACGTCCTTGCGCCGGCGCGCGAGGAACTTGCGGTCGACCGCCTGCACCTCGGGCTGGGACTCGCCGCCCGGGCCCGGGTCCCACATTCCGCGCGCGAGCTGGATGCGCAGCGTCTTGGCTCCGGTGTCGCGCATGTAGGCGGAGCGCCCGAGGAGCCTGCGGGTGCGATCGGCGGCCTCGAGCTTCGCGGCCAGTGCGTCGAAGTCGTAGGCGCTGCGCAGGCCGTGGAACGCGTAGAGGTCCCGCACCGCCGCGACGTACTGGCGCGGACGCGGCAGCTTCAGGATCACGCGGCCCTGCTTCACGGAGATTTCCATGAGGCTGTACATCACCTGTCCCAGCACCCAGTCGAGGTAGGCATGGCGCGTGAGGGTGACGCCGATGCTGGAGGCGATGGGCGCCGGCAATCCGTGGGCGAGGGGCACCAGCGCCGAGTTGATATTCGCGGCCTTCGCGCGCATGGCTAGGACCTCCGGTCGAGCGATTCGATGGCACGGCGCTTCCAGGCGAGCAACGCCAGCCCGGGAAGCGCCACGAGGAACGTCAGAAGGAAAAAGGTACTCCAACCGAGGCCCAGGTAGCGCGGGTCGGTGGCGAATCCCGCGGCCGGCCCCACGTAGACCCGGCCGAACGCGGCGAGCGCCGAGAGCAGGGCGTACTGGGCGGCGGTATAGCGATGGTCGCACAGCGCCATGAGCAGGGCCACGAACGCGGCAGTCCCCATGCCCCCGCAGAGATTCTCGGCGCCGACCGCGAGCACCATCAGCGCGTAGCTCTTGCCGGCGAGCGCCAGGGCCATGTACGCGAGGTTGGAGACCGCCTGCAGGATCCCGAAGGCGAGCAGCGCGCGATACAGTCCCAGCCGCACCATCAGCGTGCCCCCGAACACCGCCCCGGCGATGGTCGCGGCGAGCCCCATGCCCTTGTTCACGAAGCCCACGTCCTCGAGGGAGAAGTGGGCCCCGCGCAGCAGGAACGCGGTGGTGAGCGAGCCGGCGAACGCGTCCCCGAGCTTGTAGAGCACGAGCAGCAGGAGCAGCCACGACGCGTCCGGGCGCGAGAAGAATTCCCGCAGCGGTTCGACGAAGGCCTCGCGCAGCGTGCGCGGCGCGGGGGCGGCAAGCGGCGGTTCGCGTCCCGCCAGCGTGGCCGCGATGCCCATGGCCATCAGCGCGGCCATCACGAGGTAGGTGTTCCTCCATCCGAGGCCCGCGAACGAAGCGCCGCCCGCCACCAGCACCAGCGCAAGCGCACCGGAAACGAGCATCGCGGTGCGATAGCCCACCACGGTGAGGCCGGCGGCAATGCCGCGCTGCTGCTGGCTCGCCACGTCGGCGCGATACGCGTCGAACACGATGTCCTGCGAAGCGGAGGCGAACGCCACGAAGAGCGCGAGCGCCGCGAGCGCGCCGAGATCTGCCCGCGGCGAGAGCATCGCCATCGCGGCGATTCCCGCGGCGAGCGCGGCCTGGGTCACGACGAGCCAGCCCCGGCGCCGGCCGAGCAGCGGCGGGACGAAGCGGTCCATGGTGGGCGCCCACAGGAATTTCCAGGTGTAGGGAACGCCCACCAGGGTGAACAGGCCGATGGTCGAGAGGTCGACGCCATCGACCGTCATCCACGCCTGCAGCGTCCCCGAGGTGAGCGCCAGGGGAAGCCCGGAGGAGAATGCCAGCAGCAGGATGACCGCAAGGTTGCGGTCGCGCAGGACCGCCGAGTAATCGTGCGACGCTTTCAAGGTGCGGACAGGATAGCGCACCGCGCGACGCCGGCGCCGGGGCGATCTAGAATGGCGCTCGGCCCCGCGCCTTTCGCGCGGCGGCGCGCAACGACGAGGGATCGCGATGGACAAGGTGACCAAGACCGACGCGGAGTGGAAGGCGCAGCTCACGCCGCGGCAGTACAGCGTGACGCGCCGCCACGGCACGGAGCAGGCCTACTCGGGCGAGTACCACAACTGCGACGACGCGGGCACCTACCAGTGCGTCTGCTGCGGGCAGGACCTGTTCAGCTCGGACACCAAGTTCGAATCGGGGACGGGCTGGCCGAGCTTCTGGCAGCCGGTGTCGAAGGCAGCGGTGCAGGAGAAGGAGGACCGGAGCCTGTTCGCGACGCGCACCGAAGTGCTGTGCGCGCGCTGCGACGCGCATCTGGGCCACGTGTTCGACGACGGGCCGAAGCCCACCGGCATGCGCTACTGCATGAACTCGGCGGCGCTCAAGCTGCGCAAGGCCTAGGAAGGCCCCGGCGCGGGCCGGGGCGCTGCCCGCTACACGGCGGGCGCTGGCTCGATCTTCCCGAGCTTTTCCAGTCGGAGGCGGATCGAACTCTGGGTGCGCGCGTGCTTGCGCGCCATGTCCGGCATCGCCACGCCCGCATCGAATTCGGCGACCACCGCGCGGTCCTCGCCCTCGGTCCACGGCTTGCCGAAGTTGGCCGGCAGCCGCGCGCGCCGGCGCTCGCGCTCGACCTCGCGCGCCATGAGATCCACGGCGGAAAAGAGCGCGCGCAAGGTGCGCGGCTCCGCGTACGGGCTGGCGGCGGGATAGGCCTCGCCGGTGACCGGATTCACGCCGTCGGCGAGCGCGCGGACGATGGGCAGTGCGGCATCGAGTTGCATGGGACCTCCCGGGAATTGCCTGCGGTTGTCGGGGCACGGGCGCGGCGCGCGTGCCCGGGAAAAGGCGTCGTTCGGACTTGGGGCGGGATGACGCTGCCAAAAAAACGCGCCATGGGGGCATGAGTTGACACGGCTCCCGCGGGCGGCGCGCGGTCGCAGCGTGGCGGGATCGTGGTCGACCTTCTATAATGACTGTCATCCTGGAAAGGTCGAAACACCCCGGCAGCGACGACGCTGCGCCGGGCAGCTCGGCAATCTACGCATTCAACGCCGACTTCTGCCACGACGTTCTGGAGTGCAGCGCGGCGCGCGCGGGCTTCGTCCCGCGGCGTCTGCCACAACGTGATACCGACCCTGCCTGGAGAGGGCGCGCGCCCTGCCGCACGCGCCCCCACGTAACCGACAAAGGCGTGACCCTCGTCGCGCCCAAGACGCGGAAGGAAGTGCCCCATGGCCACCACCAAGTCGCGCAGGTCCGCGCCGCCGGGCAAGCCGGTGGGCGAGATCGGCATGCTGACGGAGCACGACGTCTATCTTTTCAAGGAAGGAACCCACTGCGCGCTGTACCGGCGCCTCGGCTGCCAGATGCGCTGCGCCGCCGATGGCGGCGGCGCGCACTTCGCCGTCTGGGCACCGAACGCGAGCGCGGTGAGCGTCATCGGGGACTGGAACGGCTGGACGCGCGGCCGCGACGAGCTGAAACCGCGCTGGGACCAGTCGGGAATCTGGGAGGCGGACATTCCGGAGGTCACGCACGGGCAGACGTACAAGTACGCGATCACGACCGCCGAGGGTGGCGTCGAGGACCGCGCCGATCCGTTCGCCTTCCACAACGAGCCGCCGCCCGCCACCGCATCGCGCGCGTGGTCGCTCGACTACGACTGGAGCGACGCCGACTGGATGCGCGAGCGCTGGGCGCGCAACACCTTTGACGCGCCGCACAGCGCCTACGAGCTGCACCTCGGATCGTGGCGGCGCGACGCCGCCGATCGCCTGCCGACCTACCGCGAGATCGCGGTGCCCCTTGCCGAATACGTCGAATGGCTCGGGTTCACGCACATCGAGCTCATGCCGATCACCGAGCACCCGTTCTACGGCTCGTGGGGCTACCAGACGACCGGCTACTTCGCGCCCACCGCCCGCTACGGCACGCCGCAGGATTTCATGTACCTCGTCGATACCTTGCACCGGCACGGCATCGGCGTGATCCTCGACTGGGTCCCCTCGCACTTTCCCGACGACCGCCACGGCCTCGCGCGCTTCGACGGCACCTGCCTCTACGAGCACGCCGATCCGCGGCGCGGCTTCCACCCGGAGTGGAAGAGCAACATCTTCAACTACGGCCGTCACGAGGTGCGCGCCTTCCTGCTCTCCTCGGCGCTCTTCTGGCTGGAGAAATACCACCTCGACGGCATCCGCGTGGACGCCGTGGCCTCGATGCTCTACCTCGACTACGGCCGCAAGGAGGGCGAATGGATCCCGAACGTGCACGGCGGGCGCGAGGACCTCGAGGCGATCGAGTTCCTGCGCATGCTCAACGTCGCGATCGGGCGCGAATTCCCGGACACGCGCTGCATCGCCGAGGAATCCACCTCCTGGCCCGGCGTCTCGCGCCCGGTGGACGCGGGCGGACTGGGCTTCGCGATGAAGTGGAACATGGGGTGGATGCACGACACGCTCGACTACATGGCGCACGACCCGGTCTACCGCCGGTACCACCACAACGAGCTCACCTTTTCGCTGTGGTACGCGTTCTCGGAGAACTTCGTCCTGCCGCTGTCGCACGACGAGGTCGTCTACGGGAAGAAGTCGCTGCTCTCGAAGATGCCCGGCGACCGCTGGCAGCAGCTCGCCAACCTGCGCCTGCTGTTCGGCTGGATGTGGATGCACCCCGGCAAGAAGCTGCTCTTCATGGGCGCGGAGTTCGGGCAGTGGAACGAGTGGAACCATGACCGGCAGCTCGACTGGGTGCTCACCAGCTTCGACGACCACGCCGGCCTGCAGCGCCTCATTGGCGACCTCAACCGCCTGCACCGCGGCAATCCCGCGCTGCACGAGCGCGACTTCGCCCCGCAGGGCTTCGAGTGGATCGACGCCAACGACAACGACAACAGCGTGGCGGCCTTCCTGCGCCGCCCGGCGAAAGGCGCGCCGGTCCTGGTGGTGTGCAACTTCACGCCGGTGGTGCGCTACGGCTACCGCGTCGGCGTGCCGCTGGCGGGCGCGTGGCGCGAGATCGTGAACAGCGACGCGCAGGACTACGGCGGCAGCGGCGTCGGCAACATGGGCCGGGTGCACACTGCGGCCCTGCCCTGGCACGGCCGCGACTGCTCGGTCGCGCTCACCCTGCCCCCGCTCGCGATGGTCGCGTTCTCGCCCGAGGGCGCGCCATGAGCGAAGCGGCGGCGGGCATTCCGGCCGCTGCTGTCGTCGAGAACGTCGCGCCACAGGTCGACGGCGGGCGCTTCGCGATCAAGCGCGTCGTGGGCGAGGAGATCGAGGTGACGGCCGCGTGCTTCGCGCACGGCCACGAGCAGGTCGCCTGCGCCGTGCGCTGCCGCCCCGCCCGGGAGCCCCACTGGCGCGAGATCCCGATGACGCCGCTCGGCAACGATCGCTGGCGCGCACGCTTCACGGTCGATCGCGCCGGACAGTGGGAGTACCTGGTGCTTTGCTGGGTCGATCACCTGCGCGTGTGGCACGACGACTTCGTGCGCCGCGTGGAACCCGAGGACATCCGGCTCGCGGCCCGCACCGGGGCCGGGCTCCTCGAGCGCTGCATCGAGCTCGCCAAGGCGCCTGGACGCGAGCGCCTCGAGCGGGCGGCTGCCATCCTGCACGGGGAGCGGGACGTCGAGCGCCTGCGCGCCGCGGCGATGGACGAGGAGCTGATCGAGCTCGCGTGCGCGTGCGCGCCGCGTGACGGCCTCGTGCAAGCGGGCCCGTACGCGGCCACGGTCGACCGGCTGCGCGCACGCTTCGGCAGCTGGTACGAGATCTTTCCGCGCTCGTGCTCCGCCACGCCCGGACGGCACGGCACTTTCGCCGACCTCGAGGCGCGCCTGGACGGGATCGCCGCGATGGGCTTCGACGTGGTGTACCTGCCGCCCATCCACCCCATCGGGCGCGAGAAGCGCAAGGGCAAGAACAACGCGACCACTTCGGTCGCGGGCGACGTCGGCAGCCCCTGGGCCATCGGCAGCGCCGAGGGCGGCCACACCGCGATCCTTCCGGAGCTGGGCACCGAGGCGGATTTCCGCCGGCTCCTGGCCGCCGCGCGCTCGCGCGGCATGGAGATCGCGCTCGACATCGCCTTCCAGTGCGCCCCCGACCACCCCTGGGTGGCGCGGCATCCCGAATGGTTTCGCAAGCGCCCCGACGGCAGCATCCAGTACGCCGAGAACCCGCCGAAGAAATACCAGGACATCTATCCGTTCGAGTTCGACACGCCTGCGTGGAAGGAGCTCTGGAACGCGCTGCGCGACGTCTTCCTGCACTGGGCGAAGGCGGGGGTGTCGATCTTCCGCGTCGACAATCCCCACACGAAACCCTTCGCGTTCTGGGAATGGGTGATCGCGGAGGTGAAGCGCGACCATCCCGACGCGCTGTTCCTGTCGGAAGCGTTCACGCGGCCGCACGTGATGCACCGCCTGGCCAAGCTCGGCTTCACGCAGTCGTACACCTACTTCACCTGGCGCTCCTCGAAGGCCGAGCTCACGGAGTACTTCACCGAGCTCTCGCAAAGCGAATCGCGCGAGTACTTCCGCCCGAACTGCTGGCCCAACACGCCCGACATCCTGCCCTATCCGCTGCAGAATGCCCCGCTCGCGGCATTCCGCGTGCGCCTGGTCCTCGCGGCCACGCTCGCCGCCAACTTCGGGATGTACGGCCCGGCGTACGAGCTGGGCGAAAACCGCCCGCGCGATGCCGGTTCCGAGGAATACCTCGACAGCGAGAAGTACGCGTTGCGCCACTGGGACCGGGAGCGTCCCGGCAGCCTCGCCCCGCTCGTCACGACCCTCAACGGCCTGCGGCACGCCCATCGCGCGCTGCAATCGGACTGGAGCCTCGCCTTCCATCCCACCGACAACGAGCAGCTCATCTGCTACTCCAAGCGCGTCGGCGACGATCGCCTGCTCGTAGTGGTGAATCTCGACTGGCACAATCCGCAGAGCGGCTGGGTGAGCGTCGATGCACCGGGGCTGGGTCTCGATCCGGCGGCGCCCTTCACGGTGAAGGACGAGCTCACCGGCAACACCTACCCGTGGCGCTCCGGGGCCAACTTCGTGATGCTCGACCCGGGACAGTCACCGGCGCACGTCTTCTCCATCGGCTGACCCTCGCGAACGTCCCGGATCCCGCGTGGCTACTGACAAGATGAAGTCAAGAACACCGATTCACGCCCCGCTGGAGCTCTGGCCCGGAGCGCCCCACCCGCTGGGCGCGACCTGGGATGGCGCCGGGGTCAATTTCGCGCTCTTCTCGCGCCACGCCGAAGGCGTCGAGCTGTGCCTGTTCGACGCGGGCAGCCGGCGCGAGTACGCACGCCTCGCGCTGCGCGAGCGCACCGACTTCGTCTGGCACGGCTACGTGCCGGGCCTCGCGCCCGGGCAGCTCTACGGCTATCGCGTAGACGGCCCGTACGAGCCGGCGAAGGGTCATCGCTTCAACCCCCACAAGCTGCTGCTCGATCCGTACGCGCGCAGCCTCGCGGGGCGGCTCACCTGGAGCGACGCCCTCTTCGGCTACCTGATCGGCTCCAAGCGCGACGACCTGTCCTGCGACCGCCACGACACCGCGCCCCTGGTCCCGAAGAGCCGCGTGATCGATCCGGCCTTCGACTGGGAGGGCGACAAGCACCCGAACCACCCGAGCAACGATCGCATCATCTACGAGATGCACGTGGGCGGCTTCACCCAGCTGCACCCCGACGTGAGCGCGGAGCACCGCGGCAAGTTCGCGGGCCTGTACACGCCGCAGGTGCTCGAGCACCTGAAGTCGCTCAGCGTGACGACGCTGGAGCTGCTTCCCGTGCACGCGTTCTTCGACGAGCGCCAACTCGCCGACCGGGGCCTCACCAACTATTGGGGCTACAACAGCATCGGCTTCTTCGCCCCCGAGAACCGCTACGGCGTCGCCGACACGGTGAACGAGTTCAAGACCATGGTGAAGATGCTGCACGCCGCCGACATCGAGGTGGTGCTCGACGTGGTCTACAACCACACCGCCGAGGGCAACGAGCGCGGACCGACCCTTTGCTTCCGCGGCATCGACAACCTCGCCTACTACCGGTCGGGCGACGATCCCCGCCATCTGCTCGACTTACACGGGCTGCGGCAACACGCTCGACCTGCGCAACCCGCGCGTGCTGCAGCTGGTGGTCGACTCGCTGCGCTACTGGGTCACCGAGATGCACGTCGACGGCTTCCGCTTCGACCTCGCCCCGGCGCTCGCGCGCGCGAGCCCCGCCTTCGACGCCGTGGCGCCCTTCTTCGCCGTGCTGCGCCAGGATCCGGTGCTCTCGCCGCGGCTGCTGATCGCCGAGCCCTGGGACCTGGGCGAGGGCGGCTACCAGGTGGGCCACTTTCCGCCGGGCTGGATCGAGTGGAACGACCAGTACCGCGACACGATGCGCGCCTACTGGAAGGGCGACGGCGGGCTGATCGGCGACTTCGCGCGCCGGCTCACGGGCTCGCACGACCTCTTCGGCCACAACGAGCGCGGGCCCTGCGCGAGCGTGAACTTCGTCACCGCGCACGACGGCTTCACGCTGAACGACCGGTGTCGTACAACGAGCAAGCACAACGAGGCCAACGGCGAGGACAACCGCGACGGCAATAACAACAACCTGTCGTGGAACTGCGGCGTCGAGGGGCCGACCGACGACCCGCAGATCACCGCGCTGCGCGAGCGCCAGAAGCGCAACTTCCTCGCCACGCTGCTGCTGTCGCAGGGCGTGCCGATGCTGCTGGCCGGCGACGAGGTCGGCCGCACCCAGCAGGGCAACAACAATGCCTACTGCCAGGACAACGAGATCAACTGGCACGACTGGGCCTGGGACGACGCCAAGTGGCGGCTGCTCAATTTCGCGAAGAAGGTGATCCGGCTGCGCCGCGCGCACCCGATCTTCCGGCGCCGCGGCTTCTTTCACGGCGTGCCGATCGGCGGCGGGCGCAAGGACGTGGCGTGGCTCAAGCCCGACGGCCAGGAAATGACCCTCGAGGAGTGGGAAAAGGACCATGCGCGCTGCCTCGGCATGTGGCTCAACGGCGAGCAGCTTCCCGAAACCGATGCCGCGCGGCCACCCGCTGCGCGACGCGAGCTTCCTGGTGCTCTTCAACGCGCACCACGACGAGATCGCCTTCCAGCTCCCCGACCTGCGTGGGGAAGGCACATGGCTGGCCGAGATCGACACCACGCTCGAGACGGGCGAGCCGCCCGCGACCACGGCCGCCCCCAACGGGTCCTATCCGCTGCACGGACGCTCGCTGGTCCTGCTGCGCCAGGTCGCGGCCGGCGAGGCGACGTGAAGCGCGTGCATGCGATGCCGTTCGGAGCCGAATGCCATGGTGACACGACGCGGTTCCGGCTCTGGGCACCGGCGTGCGCGAGCGTGTGCCTGGAACTGGCGGCGCCGAACGGCGCCTGCTGCCGATGCAACGCGGCGCGGACGGTTGGCACGCGCTCACGGTGCAGGGCGCGCGCCGCCGGCGACGCGCTATGCGCTACCGCGTCGACGACGGCCCCGTGGTGCCCGATCCTGCCTCGCGCTGCAATCCCGACGACGTGCACGCGCCCAGCGCGGTCGTCGACCCGGCGCGCCTTCGACTGGGACGACGCCGACTGGCGCGGGCGCCCCTGGCACGAAGCGGTGGTCTACGAGCTGCACGTCGGCACCTTCACCCCCGAAGGCACGTTCGCCGCGGCGCGCCGCAGCGCCTCGCCCAGCTCGCCGAGCTCGGCGTGACCGCCGATCGAGCTCATGCCGCTCGCCGAGTTTCCCGGGCGGCGCGACTGGGGCTACGACGGCGTGCTGCCGTTCGCGCCCGACGCCGCCTACGGCACGCCCGACGACCTCAAGCGCCTCGTGCGACGCGGCGCACGCGCGCGGCCTGATGGTGCTGCTCGACGTGGTCTACAACCACTTCGGACCCGAGGGCAATCTACCTGCACGCGCTACGCGCCGCAGTTCTTCAACCCGGCGCACCAGCACGCCGTGGGGCGCGGCGATCAACTTCGATGGCGCGCACGCGCGCGTCGTGCGCGACTTCTTCGTGCACAACGCGCTCTACTGGATCGAGGAGTACGGCTTCGATGGCCTGCGCCTGGACGCGGTCCACGCCATCGCCGACGATTCGCCCGCGCACATCGTGAGCGAGATCGCGCAGGCGATCGCCGCGGGCCCGGGGCGCGAGCGCCACGTGCACCTGGTGCTCGAGAACGAGCACAACGAAGCGCGCTTCCTCGAGCGCGCCGGCGGCGCCCACGCGACGGCGCAGTGGAACGACGACCGCGCACCACGCCTTCCACGTCCTGCTCACGGGCGAGACCGACGGGTACTACGCGACTACGCCGCGTCCTCGCGGACTCGGCCGGCGCTGCCGAGGGCTTCTCTGCCAGGGCGCCTGCTCGCGCGGCGAGGGCGTGGCGAGCGCGCGCCTGCCGCTCGCGGCGTTCGTGCCGTTCCTGCAGAACCACGACCAGGTCGGCAACCGCGCCTTCGGCGAACGCCTCGCGCGTCTCGCCGCTCCCGGGGCCCTGCGGCTGGCCGCCGCCACGCTGCTCCTCGCACCCTCGCCGCCGCTGCTCTTCATGGGCGAGGAGTGGGGTGCGCGCACGCCCTTCCTGTATTTCTGCGACTTCCACGGCGAGCTCGCGCGCGCCGTGTCGCGATGGGCGCCGCGCGCGAGTTCGCCGCGTTCGCGCGCTTCGCCGATCCGGCCGTGCGCGAGTCGATCCCGGACCCCAACGCCGAGGACACGTTTCGCGCGGCGAAGCTCGACTGGAGCGAGCCCGCGCGCGCGGAGCACGCCGCGCGGCTCGATCACACGCGCGGGCTGCTGCGAAAGCGCGCCGCCGAGATCGTGCCGCGGCTTGCGAGCGGCGTGCCCGCGGCGGCGTTCGACTCGTCCGGGGCCACCGGGATGGGGGCGGACTGGACATTTGGCGACGGCTCGCGCCTGCACCTGCGCGCCAACTTCGGGGCGCGACCGGTCGCAATGGTCCGCGCGCCCGGCGAAATGCTGCATCGCGAAGGCGAAGCCATGGGCGGCGACTCGCTCGCACCGTGGAGCGGCGCCTGGACGCTCGAGCGCGCGTGATGGATGCGCGGCTGGAGCGCCTCGCGCGGCTGCACGGCATCGAGCCGACCTACCTCGACGTGTGGAAGCGCGAGCGCCCCACGCCGGAAGCCACCATGCGCGCCTTGCTCGCGGCGATGGGCGCGGAATCGGGCGACGCCCGCGCGCTCGACGCCGCGCTCGCGGCGGCCGAAGAACGCCCGTGGGCGAGCACCGTCGCGGCGATCACGGTCGTGCGCACTGCACAACTCGCCACCGGTGTTCGCATCAACCTGCACCGCGGGGCGGCGGGGGGAGCGCTCACCTGGCGCCTCGCTGAAGAGAGCGGCGAGGTCCGCGAGGAGTCCTTCGATCCGGCGAGGCTCGCGGTGATCGAAGTGCGCGAGCGTGCCGGCGTTCGGCAGCTCGCGCTGGCCCTGCCGCTGCCCGCAACCCTGGCCGAGGGCTACCACCGCCTGTCGCTCCTCGAGGGCGAGACCCTGCTCGGCAGTGGGCTGGTCGCCGTCGTGCCCGAGAGCTGCTACCGGCCTTCGTCGATCGCCTCGGGCGCCCGTGTATGGGGCCCCGCGGTGCAGCTCTATGGGTTGCGCTCGGCGCGCAATGCGGGCATCGGCGACTTCGGCGACCTGCGCCGCTGCACGGAAATCTGGGGCGGGCGCGGTGCGGGCGTCGTCGGCACGAACCCGCTGCACGCGCTCTCGCTGCGGGATCCCGGCCACGCGAGTCCCTACAGCCCGTCGAGCCGGCTGTTCCTCAACCCGATCTACATCGACGTCGCGGCGGTGCCTGACTTCGCCGAGCTCGCGGCGCGCGAGCCACAGCGCGTGGAGCGCTGGCACTCCGAATGCGCCGCGCTGCGCGCCACGGAGCATGTCGACCATGCGCGCGTCGCAAGCGCCAAGCTCGGGATGTTCGAGGCGCTCTACGCGAGCTTCCGCCGCTGCCACCTGGCCGTCGCCTCGCCCCGCGCGCGCGCGTTCGCCCGTTTCCGCGAGGCGCGCGGCCTGCCGTTGCGCCACCACGCGCTGCACGAGGCGCTGGCCGAGCATCATCGCCGCCCCTGGCGCGAGTGGCCCGAGGAGCACCGCGAGCCGGCCAACGAGGCCGTGCGCCGCTTCTGCGACGCGCACCCGGAGCGCGTCGGGCTGCACGAGTACCTGCAGTGGCAGGCCGACCTGCAGCTTGCCGCCGCACAGGCGCGCTGCGCCGAGCTCGGGATGGCGCTCGGCCTCTACGCCGATCTCGCCATCTCGATCGGCCCCGACGGCTCCGAGGCCTGGGCGAACCAGCGCCTCTATGCGCTCGGAGCAAGCGTCGGCGCGCCTCCCGACGAGTTCAACCGCACGGGGCAGGATTGGGGCCTGCCGCCGCTCGAGCCGCTACGGCTGCGCGATGCCGGCTACGCGCCGGTGATCGCCACGCTGCGCGCCAACATGGCGCGCGCGGGCGCGCTGCGCATCGACCACGTGATGGGCCTCGCGCGCCTGTGGTGGGTGCCGTCGGGCATGACGGCCACGCAGGGCGCGTACGTGCGCTATCCGCTCGAGGACCTGCTGGGCATCGTGGCGCTGGAAAGCCACCGCAGCCGCTGCCTGGTGATCGGCGAGGACCTGGGAACCGTGTCCGCCGCGCTGCGCGAGCGCCTGGCGCAAGCCGGGATCCTCTCCTATCGCCCCATGCTCTTCGAATCCGAGGCGGGACGCTTCAGGCCGCCGGCCGAGTACCCGCGCGGCGCGCTCGTCTGCTGGTCCACCCACGACCTGCCGACGTTCGCGGGTTGGTGGCAGGAAGAGGACCTCGACACCCGCGCGCGGCTCGGCCTGCTCGACGCCGCGCAGCGCCGCGCCCAGGGTGCGGAGCGCGCTGTGGCGCGCACCGGCCTGGTGAAGGCGCTCGCCGACGAGCGCCTCCTCGCCGCCGGTGCGCCGACCGACGGGCCCGCCACGCGCGCGCTCATCGAGGCGGTGCAAGGATTCATCGCCCGCACGCCGTCGGCGGTGATGGTGGTGCAGATGGAAGACGTTTTCGGCGTGCTCGAGCAGGCGAACCTTCCCGGCACGCTCGAGGAACATTCGAACTGGCGGCGCAAGCTCGCGCCCGCGCTCGAGGCGTGGGATCGCGACGAGCGGTTGCGGCGCGTGGCGCGCGTGCTGGGACAGGCGCGTGGGGGGCGGCGTCACCGCCGCGAAGCGCCCGCAGGCATCGACGAGGCGGCGATTCCCCGGGCCACCTACCGGCTGCAGCTGAACGGCGAGTTCACCTTCCGCGATGCGACGCGCCTCGTGCCCTATCTCGCCGCGCTCGGCGTGAGCCACGTCTATTGCTCGCCCTACCTCCGAGCCCGTCCGGGAAGCAAGCACGGCTACGACATCATCGATCACGGCGCGCTCAATCCCGAGATCGGCACGCGCGCCGACTTCGACGCGTTCGTGGCCGAGCTTCGCCGCCATGGCATGCGCCAGCTGATGGATGTCGTTCCCAACCACATGGGCGTGCTCGGTGCCGACAACCAGTCGTGGCAGGACCTGCTGGAGAACGGACCGTCCTCGCCCTATGCGGACTTCTACGACGTCGACTGGCAGCCGCCGAGCGAGCATCTCGCCAACCGCGTGCTGTTGCCGATCCTCGCGGACCACTATGGCGTGGAGCTCGCCGGCGGGCGCATCCGCCTCGCCTTCGAGGCGGCGGGCGGCGCCTTTGCCGCCCGCTACTTCGAGCACCGGCTGCCGATCGACCCGCGCCAGTACCCGCGCATCCTTGCCCGGGCGATGCACGAGCTCGAGGCGGGCGGGGCCGCGGAGCACGCCCGGGCGCCGGCGCTGCAAGCGCTCCTGGAAGCGTTGGCGCGGTTGCCGCGGCGCGACGAGACTGCGCGCGCGCGCATCGAGGAGCGCATCCGCGACACGGAGATGCTCAAGGGCCGGCTCGCGGCGCTCTGGCTGGCGAGCCCCGAGGCGAGCGCGGCCGTCGAGCGCGCCGTCGCGCACATCAACGGCAGGCCCGACGACCCGGCGAGCTTCGATGAGCTGCACGAACTGCTCGAGCACCAGCCGTTCCGCCTTGCCTACTGGCGCGTGGCGCAGGACGAGATCAACTACCGGCGCTTCTTCGACATCAACGACCTCGCCGCCCTGCGCCAGGAGAACCTGCCGGTCTTCGAGGCCACCCACCGACTCGTGTTCGCGCTCGTGCGCGAGGGCGCGGTCGACGGGTTGCGCATCGACCATCCCGACGGCCTCTACGATCCGCGCGAGTACTTCCGCCGCCTGCAGGAAGGCTGCGGGCGCCCCACGTACGTGGTGGTCGAGAAGATCATCGCCCCCTTCGAGAACCTGCCGGAGGACTGGGCGGTACACGGCACCACCGGATACCGTTTCGCCAACGTGGTGAACGGACTGTTCGTGGACCCGGCGTCCGAGGCCCGGCTCACGCGCGTCTACACGAGCTTCATCGGCGATGCGGCGGGCTTCCACGACGTGGCGCGGCGCAACCGGCGCCTCGTGCTGCGCACCGCGCTCGCGAGCGAGCTCACGATGCTCGCCAGCCGCCTGGCGCGCATCGCGCGCGCCGACCGCAACACGCGCGACTTCACGTTCACGACGCTGCGCGACGGACTGCTCGAGGTGATCGCGGCGTTTCCCGTCTACCGCACCTACATCGACGACCACGTCGGGCCGTCGGACCGGCGCTACATCGAATGGGCGGTCAACGCCGCGCGCTCCGGGAGCCGTGCCGCCGACGTCGGCGTGTTCGATTTCCTGCGCGATGCGCTCACCTGCGAGCTCGCCGCGCCCACGCCGAACCGGGCCGCGGCGGTGCGCCACTTCGCGCGCAAGTTCCAGCAGGTCACTTCCCCCGTGATGGCCAAGGGCGTCGAGGACACCGCGTTCTACGTCTACAACCGGCTGCTGTCGCTCAACGACGTGGGCAGCGACCCGTCCGAGTTCGGCTTCCCGCCGGCGCGCTTCCACCGCGCGAGCTCCAACCGGGCCCGCCACTGGCCGCACACGATGCTCGCCACCTCGACGCACGACAACAAGCGCTCCGAGGACGTGCGTGCGCGCATCGACGTGATCTCGGAACTGGTGGCGCCGTGGCGGCTGCAGCTGCGCAAATGGCACCGGCTCAACCGGGGCCGCAAGCGCGTGATGGACGGCACCGAGGCGCCCTCGCGCAACGACGAATACCTGCTGTACCAGACGCTGCTCGGAAGCTGGCCCGTGGGTCCGGTCACGCACGAGGCGTTCGGCGAATATCGCGAACGCATCGTCGATTACCTTCGCAAGGCCACGCGCGAAGCCAAGGTGCACACGAGCTGGGCCAACGTGAACGAGGCCTACGAGCAGGCCACCGAGGCGTTCGTGCGCTCCGTCCTCGACGAGCGCCCCGGCAACGCGTTTCTCGAGGACTTGCGCGCGGCGGTGGCGCCGGTCGCCTGGACCGGCTACCTCAACAGCCTCTCGATGGCGGCGGTGAAGCTCACCTCACCGGGGGTGCCCGACATCTACCAGGGCAACGAGACCTGGGACTTCTCGCTCGTCGATCCCGACAACCGGCGCCCCGTCGACTACGAGCTGCGCCGGGGCATGCTCGCCGGGGTCGAGGCGCTGCACGAGCCGCTCGACGCGGCGCTGGCCGACATGCTCGCGAACCTCGAGGATGGGCGCGCGAAGTTCTACGTACTGTGGCGGCTGCTGCAGCTGCGCAGGCAGCGCGAGGCGCTCTTCCTGCGCGGGGGGTACGCAGCGGTGCGCCTGAGCGGGGACCGGGCGCGACACCTGGTCGCCTTTGCGCGGCGCCACGGCGGCGAAGCGGTCATCACGGTGGCCCCCCGGCTCATCGCGGGGCTCGGCGTCGGGCCGCGCGAGATTCCCTGCGGGACCCGGGTGTGGGGCGCGACCCGCGTCGAGCTGCCGATGCTGGCGCCGGGCGCCACGCTGCGCGAGGTGCTGACCCAGCGCGAGGTCCGCGTCGTGGACGGGGGACTCGACGCCGGCACGCTGCTCGAACGCTTCCCGCTCGCCGTCCTCGTCCACTGAGAATGGGCGCCGCTAGCGCGCGGAATTCACCGCAGACTCCATCTGGGCCTGGATCCACAGCCAGTCGTCCTCGAGGGTCGCGATGCGTCCGGCAATTTCCGCGCGGCGCCTGAGGGCGGCCTGCAGCCGCTCGCGATGGGCCGCGTCGTAGGCCTCGGCCCCGGCGAGCCAGGCTTCAGTCTGCGCGGCTTCGCGCCCGAGGGACTCCAGCTCCGCGTCGATCGCCGCGAGACGCTCCTCGAACGGCTTGCGGGCGCGCGATTCGCGCTGCCGCTGCTCGGCCTCGACGCGCCGCTCGTCGCGCCGGCTCACGGCGCCGGCCGCGCTCGCCTCCGGGGCGCCGCCCTCGCGCGCGTGGTAGCGCCGCGCCCACTCCCGGTAGTCGTCGAGGGTTCCGTCGAAGGGTTCCACGCGACCGCCGGCCACCAGCATCCACTGGTCGGTGGCCGCGGCGAGCAGGTGCCGGTCGTGGGCCACGATCACCAGGGCGCCCTCGAAATCCACCAGCGCCTCGGCGAGCGCCTCGCGCATCTCGATGTCAAGGTGGTTGGTGGGCTCGTCGAGGAGCAGCAGGTTCGGCCGCTGCCAGATGATGAGCGCGAGCGCGAGGCGCGCCTTCTCGCCGCCGGAAAGGCTTCCCACGGCCTGCGCCACCTGGTCGCCGCGGAAGTCGAAGCCGCCGAGGTAATCGCGCAGGGATTGCTCGCGCTCTCCGGGCGCGATGCGCGCCAGGTGCGCGAGCGCGCTGTCGGCAAGGCGCAGCTGGTCGACCTGGTGCTGCGCGAGGTAGCCCACGCGCAGGCCGCGCGCGCGCTCGATGCCACCGGCCACGAGCGGCAGCTCGCCCGCGATCGATCGCAGGAGCGTCGACTTGCCGGCTCCGTTCGGTCCCAACAGGCCGATCGCGTCTCCCGGGCGCACGCTCCAGCGCACGCCGGAGAGCACCGCTGCGCCGGCGTACCCGACCGCCGCATCCTCGAGCGCGAAGAGCTGCCGCGGCGTCTGCGCCGGCGCGCGCAGCCGGAACGAGAACGGCGTGTCGACATGCGCGGCCGCGATGCGCTCCAGCTTCTCGAGCGCGCGTATGCGGCTCTGGGCCTGGCGCGCCTTGGTCGCCTTGGCGCGGAAGCGCGCGATGAACGCCTCCAGGTGCGCGACCGCCTTCTGCTGTTTCTCGTGGGAGGCTTGCTGCTCGGCCAGCCGCGCGGCGCGCTGGGCCTCGAACGCGCTGTAGTTGCCCGCGTAGGCATCGAGCCTGCCGTCGCGCACGTGCACGATGGACCCGGCGACCGCGTCGAGGAACTCGCGATCGTGGGTCACCAGGATCACCGCTCCCGCGAAGGCCTTGAGCCAGTCCTCGAGCCAGAGCACCGCGTCGAGATCGAGGTGGTTGGTCGGCTCGTCGAGCAGCAGCAGGTCGGAGCGGCACATCAGCGCGCGCGCTAGGTTCAGGCGCATGCGCCATCCGCCCGAGAACTGCGCGACCGGGCGCCGCTGCCCGGCCTCGTCGAAGCCGAGCCCCGCCAGCAGCGTCTGGGCGCGCGCGCGCGCCTGGTAACCGCCGATCTCGCCGTAGCGCGCGTGCAGCTCGGCGATGCGCTCACCGTCGTCGTGCGCGGCCTCGGCGGCCGCGATCGCGGACTCGACGGCGCGCAGCTCGCCGTCGCCGTCGATCACGAACTCGAGGGCCGCGCGCTCGAGCGCGGGCGTTTCCTGGGCAACATGCGCGAGCACCCAGCGCGGCGGCATGTCCACCGCTCCCGCATCGGCGTGCAGCTCGCCGCGGATCAGGGCGAGCAGGCTCGACTTGCCGCTGCCGTTGGGGCCCACGAGGCCGACCTTGTGGCCCGGGTGCACGGCCATGGACGCGTCCTCGAGAACGACCCGGGAGCCCCTGCGCAACGTGACGGCGCCGATTCTCAGCATGGCGTCATCATGCGGTCACGGGGTGTATTCGTAGTCGATCGTGAGCGGCGCGTGGTCGGAGAAGCGCTTGCGCACGTAGATGTCGGCGCGCCGCGCGAGCGCCGCGATGCCCGGGGTCGCGATCTGGTAGTCGATCCTCCAGCCCACGTTCTTCGCCCATGCCGCGCCCCGGTTCGACCACCAGGTATAGCGCTCCGGGCGCGGGTCGAGGACGCGGAACACGTCGACGAATCCGTGCCGCTCGAAGACGCGCGTGAGCCACTCGCGTTCCTCCGGCAGGAAACCGGAGTGCGCACGATTGGCGCGCCAGTTCTTCAGGTCGATCTCCCGGTGCGCGATGTTCCAGTCTCCGCAGAGCACGAACTCGCGGCCGCACGCGCGCATGGCTGCCAGCTTCGGCAGGAAGCGCTCCAGGAACGCGAACTTGCGCGCCTGCGCCGCCGGGCCGCTGGAGCCCGACGGCATGTAGAGGGAGACCACGCTGAGGGAGCCGAAATCGGCCTGCAGGAAACGCCCCTGCGCGTCGATGTCGGGTATGCCAAGGCCCACCGTAACGCGGTCTGGCGGGCGCGCCGCGTAGATCGCGACCCCGCTGTAGCCGGGCTTTTCCGCGGGATGGAAGAAGGCATGCATCCCGCGCGGGGCGAGCAGCGAGCGGGGCAGGTCGCGCTCCCGGGCCTTGATCTCCTGCAGGCAAACCACGTCGGGGGCCTGCCGGCGCATCCACGCGGGGAAACCTTTGGCGGCGGCCGAGCGCAGGCCGTTGACGTTGAGCGTGACGATACGCATCGGGAAGTGGGGCGCGATCCGGCGGCTTGAGCGAAAATAGCGCGTATCCTACCCTTGGGACGACCGCATGAACGTGGCCACAGCCCTGACCGAGCGCCCGGACGGCGCTGATTTTCGCGGCGAATTCGTCGATTTCGCGATTCGCGCGGGGGTGCTTCGCTTCGGCGAGTTCCGCACCAAGGCCGGACGCCAGTCCCCGTACTTCTTCAACGCGGGCCTGTTCGACGACGGCCGCAAGCTGGGCGGGCTCGGCGGCTACTACGCGCGCGCGGCGCTCGCCTCGGGGATCGGCTTCGACATCCTGTTCGGTCCTGCCTACAAGGGCATCACGCTCGCGGCGGCCACCGCGGTGGCCCTTGCCGGGTTGGGTCACAATGTGCCGTTCTGCTTCAATCGCAAGGAGGTTAAGGAACACGGCGAGGGCGGCGCAGTCGTCGGCGCACCGCTCGCGGGCCGCGCGCTCATCGTCGACGACGTGATCACGGACGGGGCTTCGAAGCGCGAGGCGATCGAGATCATCCGCGCCGCCGGAGCGGTCCCCGCTGGCGTGCTAATTGCTCTCGACCGGCAGGAGCGCGGGCAGGGCGAGCTCTCGGCGACCCAGGAGCTGAGTCGGGATTTCGGCGTGCCCGTGACGGCGATCGCGACGCTCGCGGACATCGTGGCCACGCTGCGGCGGCGTCCGGAGGCGCGCGCCGACGTGGAAAGAATCGAGGATTATCGCAGGCGATACGGCGTCGCGCCCGGCTAGAGGCGCGGCCGTCCCGCACGGCGCACACGGGAAGGCAGACGATGAAGAAATGGATCTGGGTGGTGGTGGCGCTCCACGCACCCGCGGCGATGGCGGTCTACAAGTGCGTCGACGAGCGGGGCCGCACGCTGATCGGCGACGTGCCCCCGGCGGGCTGCGCCAACGTCGAGATGTACGAGGTGACTCCGTCGGGCACGGTGAAGCGCAAGATCGATCCCACGCCCACGCCCGAGCAACTCAAGGTGCGCCTCGAGGAACAGGCGCGGCGCAAGGAATCCGATCGCATCGCGGCGGAGCAGAGGCGCAAGGACCTCGCGCTGCTCAACACCTTCGACTCCGAGCAGGAAATAGACGTCGCGCGCGATCGCAACATCGAGCCCATCAATTCCCGGATCGCGGGTGCCAAGGAGCGCATGAAGGAGGTGGACGAGCACGAGCGGCAGGTGCTCGACCAGATGGAGTTCTACAAGGCGGGCAAGCGCAAGGGTTCGAACGGCGACGCCAAGCGCCCGGAAGTCCCGCCGTCGCTCACCGCCGAGCTCAAGCGCGTGCGCGGGGAAAGGGCCGGGCTGGTGAAGGCCGTCGCCAACGACGAACGCGAGATCGCGGAGGTGCGCGCGAAATTCGAGGCGGACAAGCAGCGCTGGCTCGCGCTCAAGAGCGGCGCGGTCGCGAAACCCGAGGAATACCTCCAGGGCAAGGGCCGCTAGCCGCCCGCGAGCTTGCGCCTGAGGATCTCGCCCGCCTGGGCGGGGTTGGCCTTGCCGGCGGTCGCCTTCATCACCTGCCCTACGAGGGCGTTGAACGCCTTTTCCCGGCCGGCGCGAAAGTCGGCGGCGAGCTTGGGCTGCGCCGCGAGCACCTGGTCGACGGCCGCTTCGAGGGCGGCGACATCGGAGATCTGGCGCAACCCGCGCTTGGCGATGATGGCGTCCGCGTCGCCCTCGCCGTCGGCCATCGCGTGCAGCACGGCCTTGGCCGCCCGCGCCGAGATCGTCCCGTCCTCGATGCGCTCGAGAAGCCCGGCAAAGCTTCGTGGCGGCACCGGGGTGCCGGCAAAGTCGATTTCGCGTTCGTTCAGGAGCGCGGACATCTCGCCGTTCGTCCAATTCGCGACGATCGGCGCGGCGATGCCGCCCGTTGCGGCAAGGCTGCGCTCGAAAAAGTCCGCCTTTTCCCTGCTTTCCGTGACCAGCGCCGCGACGTAGGCCGACAATCCATAGTCATTCACGTACCTCTGCCGAAGCACGTCGGGGAGCGTCGGCATGGAGCTGCGGATCCGCTCGATCCATTCCGGCGTGATCTCGAGGGGCAGCAGGTCGGGATCGGGGAAATAGCGGTAGTCCTGCGCGTCTTCCTTCGATCGCATCGGGCGCGTCTGGCCGCGGTCGGGATCGAACAGGCGCGTCTCCTGGCGCACGGCGCCGCCGTCCTCGATCAGCTCGACCTGCCGGCGCGCCTCGTGCTCGATCGCCTTCTCCAGGAACCGGAACGAGTTGAGGTTCTTGATCTCGCAGCGCGTGCCCAGCGCCTCGCCGCGGCGGCGCACGGAGACGTTCGCGTCGCAGCGGAACGATCCCTCCTGCATGTTGCCGTCGCAGATACCGATCCAGCGCACGAGTGCGTGCAGCGCCTTCGCGTAGGCGACCGCCTCGGCGGGGCTGCGCATGTCGGGCTCGGAGACGATCTCGAGCAGCGGCGTCCCCGCGCGATTGAGGTCGATCCCCGTCATGCCCTGGAAGTCCTCGTGCAGCGACTTGCCCGCGTCCTCCTCGAGGTGCGCGCGCGTGAGGCGTACGCGCCGCTGCGCGCCGTCCAGCGCGAAGGCGACGGTGCCACCGCTCACCACCGGAAGCTCGTACTGGCTGATCTGGTAGCCCTTCGGAAGGTCGGGGTAGAAATAGTTCTTGCGTGCGAACACGCTCGCGGCGGCGATCGATCCGCCCACTGCGATGCCGAAGCGGATCGCGCGTTCCACCGCGCCGCGGTTGAGCACCGGCAAGGTGCCCGGCAGCGCGAGGTCCACCGCGCAGGCCTGCGTGTTGGGCGGGGCGCCGAACGCGGTCGGGGCACCGGAGAAGATCTTCGACGCGGTGGTGAGCTGCGCGTGGGTCTCCAGCCCGATGACGATTTCCCACTCAGGCATCGCCGTCCCCGAAGCCCTGTGGCGCGCGCGCGTGCCAGTCGGTCGCCTGCTGGAACGCGTGCGCGGCCGCGAGCATGCGCGCCTCGTCGAAGTAATTGCCGATGATCTGCAGTCCCACCGGGCGCCCGCGCGCACCGAATCCGCACGGTATCGAAAGCCCCGGCAGGCCCGCGAGGTTGATGGGAATCGTATACAGGTCGTCCAGGTACATCTGCACCGGATCCTGGCCGCGCGCCCCCAGGTCGAACGCGACCGAGGGAGCCGCGGGGCCGGCGATCAGGTCGCACTTCCCGAACGCCTCGGTGAAGTCGCGCGCGATCAGGCGGCGGATGCGCTGGGCCTGCAGGTAGTAGGCGTCGTAGTACCCGTGGGAGAGGACGTAGGTGCCGATCATGATGCGGCGCCTGACTTCCGCGCCGAAGCCCTGCGCACGCGTCTTCGCGTACATGTCGTCGAGGTCCGCGTAGTCGGGAGCGCGATAGCCGTAGCGCACGCCGTCGAAGCGCGCGAGGTTCGAAGAGGCCTCCGCCGGGGCGAGCACGTAGTACACCGGCACCGCCAGGTGCTGGTTGGGCAGGCTCACCTCGACCAGCGTAGCGCCGAGCGCACGCAGCTGCTCGACGGCGGCCTGGATCGGCCCGGCCACGTCGTGCGCGAGATCGCTCGAGAAGTATTCGCGTGGCATGCCGATGCGCAGGCCCTTCACTCCCTCGCCGAGGCGCCCGGGATAGTCGTCCTTCGGGCGGTCGACGGAGGTCGAATCGCGCGCGTCGAAGCCGGCCATCACGTCGAGCATCAGGGCGAGATCCTCGGCGCTGCGGGCGATGGCCCCGGCCTGGTCGAGCGACGAGGCGAAGGCCACCATCCCGTAGCGCGACACGCGTCCGTAGGTGGGGCGCAGCCCGCAAGTGCCGGTGAACGAGGCCGGCTGGCGGATCGAGCCGCCCGTGTCGGTGCCGGTGGCGGCCGGCGCGAGGCGCGCGGCGACAGCGGCCGCCGATCCTCCCGAGCTGCCGCCGGGCACCGCGGCGAGGTCCCAGGGATTGCGCACCGGACCGAAGTACGAGTTTTCGTTGGACGAGCCCATCGCGAACTCGTCCATGTTCGACTTGCCCAGCATCACCGCGCCCGCGCGATCGAACTGCTCGATCACGTGGGCGTCGTACGGGGCGACGAAGTTCGCGAGCATCTTCGAGCCGCACGTGGTGAGCCATCCCCGGGCGCAGAAGAGATCCTTGTGGGCGATCGGGATGCCGGTAAGCGGCGCCACCGCGCCACGCGCGATGCGCTCGTCCGCGGCACGCGCCTGCGCGAGGCTTTTCGCGGGGTCGACCGTGATGAACGCGTTCAGGCGCGGGTTGAACCGCGCGATGCGCTCGAGGCAGGCGCCCGTGAGCTCGACGCTCGAGAGCTTGCGTGTGCGCAGCTGCGCGGCGAGCTGCGCGAGGGATTCCCGGAACATGATCCCCGCGCCGCCTACTCGATGACCTTCGGCACGAGGTAGAGCCCGTCCTCCACGCGCGGAGCGATCGACTGGAAGGCGCTGCGCTGGTCGGCCTCGGTGACGCGATCCTCGCGCAATCGCTGGCTTACGGCCTGCGGATGCGACATCGGCTCCACGCCCGAGGTGTCGACCGCGGCCATCCGCTCGACCATGGCGAGGATGCCGTTCAGCTCGGCGCGCAGCGCCTCGGCCTGGGCGGCGTCCAGGTCGATGCGGGCCAGCCGCGCGAGCCGCGCGACTTCTTCGAGGGAAAGCATGCGAAAGTCGTCCTAACGCCTTAATTCGTCGCTATTTCGGGCTATTATAGAGGTCCCCTTCCCGAGGGGACAGGCCGCAACCAGAAACCTATTACGGATCAAGATGTTCTCTTTCGTTTCCAAGTATTTTTCCACCGACCTCGCAATCGACCTCGGCACGGCCAATACGCTGATCTACGTGCGCGGCAAAGGGATCGTCCTCGACGAGCCTTCCGTGGTGGCCATCCGCCAAGAAGGCGGCCCCAACGGCAAGAAGACCATCCAGGCGGTCGGCCTGGCGGCCAAGCAGATGCTCGGTCGCACGCCGGGCAACATCACCGCCATCCGCCCGATGAAGGACGGGGTGATCGCGGACTTCACGATCACCGAGCAGATGCTCAAGTACTTCATCAAGAAGATCCACGACAACCAGTGGTTCCGGCCCAGCCCACGCATCGTGATCTGCGTGCCCTACGGCTCGACGCAGGTCGAGCGGCGCGCCATCAAGGAAAGCGCGATCGGCGCGGGAGCCTCGCAGGTGTTCCTGATCGAGGAGCCGATGGCCGCCGCCATCGGCGCGGACCTGCCGATCGCCGACGCCACCGGCTCGATGGTGGTCGACGTGGGCGGCGGGACGACCGAGGTGGGCGTGATCTCGCTGGGCGGCATCGTCTACTCGGCGTCGGTGCGCGTGGGCGGCGACAAGTTCGACGAGGCGATCATCAACTACATCCGCCGCAACTACGGCATGCTGATCGGCGAGTCGACCGCCGAGCTGGTGAAGAAGCAGATCGGGTCGGCCTTCCCCGGCAGCGAGGTTCGCGAGATGGAAGTGAAAGGCCGCAATCTCGCCGAGGGCATCCCGCGCTCGTTCACCATCTCGTCCAACGAGATCCTCGAGGCGCTCACCGATCCCCTGAATTCCATCGTCTCGGCCGTGAAGAGCGCGCTCGAGCAAACGCCGCCCGAGCTGGGCGCCGACATCGCCGAGAAGGGCATGGTGCTCACCGGCGGGGGCGCGCTCCTGCGCGAGCTCGACCGCCTGCTCATGGAGGAGACGGGGCTGCCGGTGATCGTCGCCGACGACCCGCTCACTTGCGTGGTGCGGGGCAGCGGTCGCGCGCTCGAGGAGATGGACAAGCTCGGGACCGTGTTCACCAACGACTAGCGGTGAGTTTCTTCGAGTCTGGCCCCAGGCCATGACATGATCCGCGAGCCGCCTGCCTTCTTCCACCGCGGCCCGAGCCCGCTCGCGCGCCTCACCTTCTTCACGCTCGCGGCCATCGCGCTGATGATCTCCGACCACCGCTTCCACGCCCTGGAGACGGTGCGGCTGTCGCTCGCGGTGCTCGCCCATCCCGTGCAGCAGCTCGCCGCCCTGCCGGGCCGCGCCGCCGGGCGCATCGCCGACTATTTCGCGAGCCAGGAGCGGCTGCTGCGCGAGAACCGCGACCTGCGGGTGAAGGTGCTCGAGGAATCGGCGCTGGCCCAGCAGGCAGCCCTGCTGCGCTCCGAGGAAGACCACCTGCTCGAGATGGCCCCCGGCAAGAGCCGCTACGCGAAGCACGGAACCATCGCCGAGATCCTGTACACGGCGCGCAATCCCTTCACGCGCAAGATCATCGTCGACAAGGGGCTTACCCAGGGTATCCAGCCGGGCATGCCGGTGATCGACGGCAGCGGCGTGGTGGGCCAGGTCACCAGCGTGGCCACCTTCACGAGCGAGGTGACGCTGGTCACGGAGCGCGACCAGTCGGTGCCGGTGATGCTGGTGCGCAACGGCTTGCGTGCGCTCGCCGTCGGATCGGGCAAGGACGGCACGATCGAGATTCCGTTCATGCCGCTATCCGCCGACGTGCTCGAGGGCGACCTGTTCGTCACCTCGGGCATCGACGGAACCTACCCGCCGGGACTCAAGGTCGCCCGCGTCACGAGCGTGGAAAAGAACGCCGCCTACGTGTTCGCCAAGATCCTCGCGCGCCCGGCTTCCGGCGTCGACAGCTACCGCTACCTGATGGTGTTGCCGCTCGCCGCTCCCAATGCCCCGCGGCCCGACGCGGGCGACGAGGAAAATCGCAAGGCCGGCAAGCAGCGCGCCGGGCCGCGGGGAAGGCGCGATGCGGTCCGCTGACCTCACGCCGGTCGCGCGCGACGTCCTCAAGATGCCCGCGAGCACCGGGCTCATCTTCCTGTCGGTCGCCGCCGCATACCTGCTCTCGGTGCTTCCCTGGTCGGGAGCCTGGCTGCTGGCGCGCCCCGACTTCGTTTTGCTGGTGATCCTGTTCTGGACGGTGCACGAGCCGCGCTCCGTCGGGCAGGGCGCGGCATTCGCCCTCGGGATGCTGATGGACGTGAGCGACTCGATGCTGCTCGGACAGCACGCGTTCGCCTATGTGCTCGCGACCTATGGCGCGCAGGTGCTGCGGGTGCGCATCCTCTCGTTTCACATGCCGGAGCAGACGCTGCACGTGCTCGGCCTCGCCCTGGTGGCCAGCTGCACGATGCTGCTGCTCAACCTGCTGCTCGGCGCGGAGTTCCCCGGCATCGCGTACTTCGCCTCGCCGGTGCTCACGGCGCTCGCCTGGGCGCCGGTCAACTGGCTGCTGTTCTCGCCGGCCGCGCGCCGCCGCCACGAGGGCTCGTCGTGATCGTCGGCCACGCGCTGCGCGACCAGCAGCGCGAGCTCACGATCTTCCGCAACCGGATGATGGTGGCGGGCTTCGTGATCCTCGCGGCCTTCGCACTGCTCCTCGGGCGCTTCGCGTGGCTGCAAGTGGTGCAGCAGGACTACTACCACACGCTCGCGGAGGCGAACCGCATCTCAGTGGTGCCCGTCGTGCCGAACCGCGGCCTGATCCTCGACCGCAACGGCGAGGTGCTGGCCGCGAACTACTCGGCCTACACCCTCGAGATCACGCCCAGCCGAGTGCCCGACGTCGAGCGCGCCATCGACGAGGTGTCGACCGTGGTCGACGTGACCCCGCGCGACCGCAGGCGCTTCCGCAAGCTCGAGGAGGAGAGCAAGAATTTCGAGAGCCTGCCGATTCGAACGCGCCTCACCGAAGAGGAGGTCGCGCGCTTCGCGGTGAACCGCTATCGCTTCCCGGGATTCGAGATCCGGGCACGGCTGTTCCGCTCCTATCCCCAAGGGGAGGTCGCCTCCCACGCCATCGGCTACATCGGCCGCATCAACGACGCCGACGTGAAGCGCATCGACGCCGCCGGCCTCGCCACCAACTACAAGGGCACCGACCACATCGGCAAGCTCGGCATCGAGGGCGCCTACGAAAAGGAGCTGCACGGCGTGACCGGCTCGGAACAGGTCGAGATCGACGCCGGCGGACGCGCGATACGGGCGCTGTCGCGCAGCGAGCCGCAGTCCGGCAGCAACCTGGTGATCACCATCGACCTGGAGCTGCAGAAGATCGCCGAGGACGCGTTCGGCGACTACAAGGGGGCGCTCGTGGCCATCGACCCGCGCAACGGCGAGGTCCTGGCGCTGGTCTCGAAGCCCGGGTTCGACCCGAACCTGTTCGTCGACGGCATCGACCCGCAGAACTGGGACGCGCTCAACAACTCGCCCGACAAGCCGCTCAACGACCGCGCGCTGCGCGGACAGTATCCCCCGGGCTCGACCATCAAGCCGTTCATGGCGCTTGCCGCCCTGGAATACAAGAAGCGCTCGCCGCAGTTCACCATCACGGACCCGGGATATTTCACGCTGCCCGGCGTATCCCATCGCTACCGCGACTGGAAGAAGGGCGGCCATGGCCTGGTCGACATGCACAAGGCGATCGTGGTCTCGTGCGATACGTACTTCTACGGGCTCGCCAACGAATTGGGGATCGACATCATCCACAACTTCCTCGCGCGCTTCGGCTTCGGTGCGCACACCGGCATCGACATCGAGGGCGAGCTCACCGGCCTGGACCCGTCGCAGCAATGGAAGTGGGACCGGCTGCACCAGAAGTGGTATGCCGGCGACACCGTGAGCGTGGGGATCGGCCAGGGCTACCTGCTCGCC
The DNA here is from genome assembly GCA_963758215.1 of uncultured beta proteobacterium. Taxonomy (GTDB): domain Bacteria; phylum Pseudomonadota; class Gammaproteobacteria; order Burkholderiales; family Usitatibacteraceae; genus Usitatibacter. The sequence continues at coordinate 287,516 of CAVWUN010000009.1, forward strand.
ACGCCGATGCAGCTCGCCGCCGCCGTGGCCACGCTCGCCAACGGCGGCGTGCCCGTGCATCCCCACCTGCTCAAGGCGGTGCAGGACTCCAAGACCCAGGAGTTGCGGCCGTACTCCCCGGCAGACTACGCGACGACCCCGATCGTGAAGCCGGAGAACCTCGCGCTGATTCGCGACGCCATGGTGGACGTGACCAAGCCGGGGGGCACCGCGGCCCAGATGGCGGTGGGGGCCCCCTATTCCATCGCGGCCAAGACCGGCACGGCGCAAGTGGTCGGCATGAAGCAAAGCGAGCGCTACGACGAGAAACGGATGAAGCGCGAGCATTGGGACCATGCCCTGTTCATCGCCTTCGCGCCCGCGGACGATCCCAAGCTCGCGCTGGCGATCCTCGTGGAGAACGGCCAGCACGGCGGCTCGACGGCCGGACCGATCGCGCGCCAGGTGTTCGACTACTATCTCCTCGGCAAGCGGCCGCAATCGAAGATCGCGCCGCCGCCCTTGGACGCGCCGGAGGAGGAACATGATTAGCCGCGCCTTCGATTTCCTGACGCGCCGCATAGACGGGCCGTTGATGGCTGCGCTCGCGCTCACCCTCGCCCTGGGCCTCACGGTCGTCTACTCGGCTTCGGGCGCCTCGGTGGACCGCGTCGTGGTCCAGGGACGCAACGTCGCGCTGGCCATCGTCGCGCTCTGGATTTTCGCGCAGGTCCATCCGCAGACACTGATGCGCCTGGCGGTTCCCGCCTACGTGGCGGGGCTCGCGCTGCTGATCGCCGTGGCGCTCTTCGGCGAGGTACGCAACGGCGCGCGGCGTTGGCTCAACCTGGGGCTCGTGACGCTGCAGCCCTCCGAGGTGATGAAGATCGCGGTGCCGCTCGCGCTGGCCTGGTACTTCCACCGCCACGAGGAAGGCCTGCGGCTGCGCGACTTCGCGCTGGCCGCGATCCTGCTCGCCCTGCCGGTGGGGCTCATCGTGCGCCAGCCCGACCTGGGCACGGCGCTGCTCGTCTTCGCCTCCGGCTGCTTCGTGATCTTCCTCGCCGGGCTGTCGTGGAAGGTGCTGCTGTCGCTGCTCGCCGCAGGGGCCGCGAGCCTGCCCTTCATCTGGCCCGTGATGCACGACTACCAGCGGCAGAGGATCCTCACGCTGCTCAATCCGATGGACGACCCGCTCGGCGCCGGCTACCACATCATCCAGTCCACGATCGCCATCGGCTCCGGCGGGATCCTGGGCAAGGGCTGGCTCAACGGCACGCAGGCCCAGCTCGACTTCGTGCCGGAGCGTTCCACCGATTTCATCCTCGCCGTGTTCGGGGAGGAGTTCGGGCTCGCGGGCAATATCGTGCTGATCGTGCTCTACATGCTCATCATCGCCCGGGGCATGATGATCACCGCCAACGCCTCCACGGTCTTCTCGCGTCTCATGGCCGGGGCGATCACGCTCACGTTCTTCACCTATGTATTCGTGAACATGGGGATGGTGAGCGGCATCCTGCCGGTGGTCGGCGTTCCGCTGCCGATGATCAGCTACGGCGGCACGGCGCTGCTGTCGATCCTCGCGGGTTTCGGCATCCTCATGTCGATCTCCACGCACAAGCAGCTGGTGTCGAGTTGACGCGCGCGGGGCTGATCGCGGTGCTCGCCCTGGCGCTCGCCGGCTGCGCCTCGGCGCCCAGGCCGCCCGCGGGCTCCGGGCACTACTACGCCGACGACGGCCCGCCTGCATCGGTGCCCGCGAACCTCGCGCGGATTCCCGACGCGGTGCCGCGCGACGAGCCGTTCCACCGCTACGCCAACCGGCCGTACACCGTGCTCGGCCAGACCTACGCGCCGGTCGTCGACAGGCAGCCCTGGAAGCAGCGCGGCATCGCCTCGTGGTACGGGCGCAAGTTCCAGGGCCAGCGCACGGCCTCCGGCGAGCCCTACGACATGTTCGCGATGACCGCCGCGCACAAGACGCTGCCGATTCCCAGCTATGCGCGCGTGACGAACCTCAAGAACGGCAAGTCGGTGGTGGTTCGCATCAACGATCGCGGGCCATTCCTGTCGAATCGCATCATCGACCTGTCGTACGCCGCCGCCTCGCGCATCGGCCTCGCGGCCGCGGGCAGCGGGATGGTGGAAGTGGAGCGCGTGTTCGAGGCGCCGCCTGCAGCGCCCCCCGCGCTGTCGCCCGCACCGCCCCCCGCGCTGTCGCCCGCACCGCCCCCCGCGCCACCGCCGGCGACGGCCACCGAGACGCCGCTGCTCACCCAGGAAGACGGCGGCATCTGGCTGCAGCTCGGGGCGTTCTCCAGCGCCGAGGGTGCGGAGAGCTTCCGCGACAAGGTGGCGCGGGAGCTGCCGTGGATCCTCGAGCCGATCGGCATCGAGGCGCGCGACGGGCTGCACCGCGTGCGGCTCGGACCATACCGCAACCGCGAGGAGGCCGGCGCCATCGCCGACAAGGTGCGCCGGTCCCTGGGGTTTGCGCCGGTGATCACCCGTTGATGATCCGGCGCGCGGCAAGACTGCTCACCGCGCTGCTCGCGGCCGCCGTCGCCGCGTGGAACGCCGCGGCTTGCGCGTCGACTTCCAATGCGCTCGACGTCCCCGCGCCACCGATCGCCGCGCGCGCCTACATCCTCGTCGACACCTTGAGCGGGAAGACGCTCGCCGCCGCCGCCGAGAACGACCGCGTCGAGCCCGCGTCGCTCACCAAGCTGATGACCGCGTACCTGGTGTTCGCGGCGTTGCGCGACCATCGCGTCGACGCCGGGCAGCAGGTCGCTATCTCGCGCGCGGCGTACCAGGCCGCGGGCTCGCGCATGTTCCTCGAGCCGGGCAAGCCGGCAAGCATCGCCGATCTGCTGCGCGGCCTCATCGTCGACTCCGGCAACGACGCCGCCATCGCGCTCGCCGAGGCGATCGGCGGTTCGCAGGAGGCGTTCGTCGCGGCGATGAACGAGCAGGCGGGGCGCATGGGCCTCGAGAACACGCATTTCGCGAATCCCACCGGCAAGCCCGCTCCCGGGCACCACACCTCGGCCCGCGACCTGGCGCGCCTGGCCGGCGCGCTGATCCATGACTTCCCGGACCAGTACCCGCTGTTCGCCCAGAAAGCATTCGCGTACAACGGCATCACCCAGTCCAGTCGCAACCGCCTGCTGTGGACCGACCCGACCGTCGACGGCATGAAGACCGGGTTCACCGAGTCGGGCGACTACTGCATCGTGGCCACCGCCCGGCGCGGCGAGCGACGCCTGGTGGCCGTGCTGCTCGGCGCGAAGTCGGACACGCTGCGCACTACCGAAGCCCAGAAGCTGCTCAACTTCGGCTTCCAGACCTACGAAACGCGCCGCCTGTACCGCAAGGGCGAGCTGGTGGCGAGTCCCGTCATCTACAAGGGGACGCGCGCCAGGGTGCGCCTGGGCTTCGACCACGACGTGTGGCTCACGTTGCCACGCGAGCACTTCGGCGGCCTGCAGGCGGTGCTCGAAACGCGCCAGCCTTTCGTGGCCCCGCTTGCCGCCGGCGAGAAAGCGGGGATAATGAAGCTCATGCGCGATAACGCGCCGATCGCCGAATTTCCCGTCGTGGCGCTCGAGGAGGTGCCGGTCGCCGGTTTCCTCTCCCGCGGCTGGGACACCCTCAAGCTGATGTTCCATCGATCGCCATGACCGCTCCCGTCGCGCATTTCAACGGCCAGCTGCTGCCCCTCGACCGCATCCGCATCTCTCCCCTGGACCGCGGATTCATCTTCGGGGACGGCGTCTACGAGGTGATCCCGGTGTACGACGGGGTGGCGCTGCGCGCGCGCGCGCATTTCGAGCGGCTGCAGCGCTCCATGGACGCGATCCGGCTGCGCAATCCGCACAGCGTCGAAGAGTGGCTGGCACTCACCGGGGAATTGCTCGCGCACCATCCCGGCAACCAGTCGGTATACATCCAGGTCACGCGCGGCGCGCCGGCCAATCGCGACCACGTGATGCCGCAGGATCTCGCGCCCACCGTCTTCATGATGTGCCAGCCGCTGGCCTCGCCGTCGAAGGAGGCGGTGGACAACGGGGTCGCGTGCATCACCGCGCGCGATTTCCGCTGGGAGAAGTGCCACATCAAATCCACCTCCCTGCTCGGCAACGTGATGGCCCGCCAGCTCGCGGCCGACGCGGGCGCAAGCGAGACGATCCTGCTGCGCGGCGGCTTCGTCACCGAGGCGTCGTCCTCGAACGTGTTCGTCGTGAAGGACGGGCGCGTCGCCGCCCCGCCCCAGGACAACCTGATCCTGTTCGGCATCACCTACGACCTGCTGGTGCGCCTCGCCGCAGAAGGCGCCATAGCGCTCGACATTCTTCCGGTGGCCGAGAGCCAGCTGCGCGCGGCTGACGAAATCTGGCTGTCTTCATCCACCAAAGAGGTGCTCGCCGTGACGTCCCTGGACGGCAGGCCGGTCGGCAACGGCAAGCCCGGACCCGTCTTCAGGCGCATGCATGCGCTCTACCAGGACTACAAGGCGAAAGCCCGCCGCCCGAGCACCGTGGCGGCTTGAAACGGCGCCGGCGACACCCATTTGTCGGTGATGGACATGACTACCGCGAACCTCCCCGAACCACAGGACCAGACGCTGCTCACGTTTCCGTGCGTGTTCCCCATGAAGGTGATGGGGCGGCGCGAGGACGGATTCGCGCAGACCGTCACCGAGATCGTGCTGCGCCACGCCGCGGACTTCCATCCCGAGACCATCGAGATGCGCTCGTCGAAGAACGCGCGCTACCTTTCGCTCACCGTGACCATCAACGCGCGCTCGCGCGAGCAGCTCGACGGCCTGTACTCGGAGCTGTCGAAGCATCCGATGGTGATGATGGTGTTGTGAAGGTCCGGCGCCTGGGGCGCGTAGCCTACGAGCCCGCGTGGCACGCGATGCAGGCATTCACCGCGGCGCGCTCGGCCGACACCGTCGACGAGCTCTGGCTCGTCGAGCATCCCCCGGTATTCACCCTCGGCCTCGCCGGCCGGCGCGAGCACGTGCTCGATCCCGGCGACGTTCCCGTGGTGGCGACGGACCGCGGCGGCCAGGTGACGTATCACGGCCCGGGCCAGGCAGTGGCGTATGCGCTGCTCGACGTGCGCCGGGCGCGCATCGGCGTGAAGGAGCTGGTGCGCCGCCTCGAGGAGGGCGCGCTCGAGGTACTCGCGTCCTACGGCCTGCGCGGCGCGCGGCGCCCGGGCATGCCCGGCGTCTACCTCGGCGAAGCCAAGATCGCCGCCGTGGGCCTGCGCATCGCGCGCGGCTGCAGCTACCACGGCCTCGCGTTGAACGCCGACCTGGACCTGGCGCCGTTCGCGCGCATCGACGCCTGCGGCTATCCCGGACTCGCCTCCACGCGCCTCGCCGATCACGGTGTCCGTGATAGCATCGATGCGGTGCAGCAAAAGCTCGCCGATTGCCTCGTGCGCGCCCTTTCCTGATGCCCGAATCCGACCTCAAGCTGCAGCAGAAGCGCTCCCTCAAGACCGCGCGCATTCCCGTCAAGGTCGTGCAGGGCGAGCCCCTGCGCAAGCCCGAGTGGATCCGGGTGCGCGCCGGCGGAGGCGAGCGCTTCACCGAGGTCAAGCGAATCCTGCGCGCGGCGCGCCTGCACACGGTGTGCGAGGAGGCCTCGTGCCCCAACATCGGCGAGTGCTTCGGCCACGGCACGGCGACCTTCATGATCATGGGAAGCCTGTGCACGCGCCGCTGCCCGTTCTGCGACGTAGCCCACGGACGCCCGCTGCCGCTCGATCCCGAAGAGGCGCGCCACCTGGCCGAGACGATCGCGCGCATGAGGCTGCGCCACGTGGTGATCACGAGCGTGGACCGCGACGACCTGCGCGACGGCGGAGCGGCGCATTTCGTCGACTGCATCCGCGCCGTGCGCAGCCTGTCTCCCGGCACCCGGATCGAGATCCTCACGCCCGACTTCCGCGGCCGCCTCGAGCGCGCGCTCGAGGCGCTCGCGGCGGCCCCGCCGGACGTGATGAACCACAACCTGGAGACCGTGGCGCGCCTGTACCGTCAGGCGCGCCCGGGATCCGACTACGCCCATTCCCTCGAGCTGCTGCGCGCCTTCAAGGCGCGCCACGCCCAGGTGCCCACCAAGTCGGGGCTCATGGTAGGCCTGGGCGAGACCAACGACGAGATCCTGGAGGTGATGCGCGACTTGCGGGACCACGGGGTGGAGATGCTCACCATCGGACAGTACCTGCAACCCTCGAGGCACCATCTGCCGGTGCAGCGCTTCGCGCATCCCGACGAGTTCCGGATGTTCGAGCGCGAGGCCGCGCGCATGGGATTCGTGAACGCGGCCTGCGGGCCTATGGTCCGGTCGAGCTACCACGCCGATCGCCAGGCCGTCGACGCCGGGCTCGCGTAGGGCCGCGCGCCGCTATTCGATCGCCGCGTAGGCCGGCAGCGTGAGGAACTCCACGTATTCGTCCGACGCGGTGATCTGCTCGAACAGCCTCGCGCCGTCGGCGTAGCGCCCCGCCGCATAGGCGTCGGCGCCCACGATCGACGGTGTCTTCTTCAGCTCGTCGGCGAGAATCGCGCGGAACAGCTGCTGCGTCACCTTCCGGCCGTCCGCCAGGACGCCCTTGGGCGAGCGGATCCACTGCCAGACCTGGGAGCGCGAGATCTCGGCCGTGGCCGCATCCTCCATCAGGTTGAAGATCGGCACGCAGCCGTTGCCCGCCAGCCAGGAGCCGATGTACTGGATGCCGACCTGGATGTTGTTGCGCAGGCCCGCCTCGGTGATGGGCGACTCGGGCTTGAAATCGAGCAGGTCGTGCGCGGTTACCTTCACGTCGGGTCGCTGGCGGCCGTACTGGTTGGGTCCCGGCATGTGCCGGTCGAAGACTTCCTTCGCGATCGCGACCAGCCCCGGGTGCGCGACCCAGGTGCCGTCGCAACCGTCGGTCGCCTCGCGCTCCTTGTCGGCGCGCACCTTCGCCATCGCCGCTGCGTTGGCCGCCGGGTCGTTCTTGATCGGGATCTGCGCCGCCATGCCGCCCATGGCCGGAGCGTTGCGCCGGTGGCAGGTCTTCACCAGCAGCAGCGCGTAGGCGCGCATGAACGGGGAGGTCATCGTGACCTCGGCGCGATCGGCGAGGCAGAACTCGTGACGCGAGCGCAGCTTCTTGATGCACGAGAATATGTAGTCCCAGCGCCCGATGTTGAGGCCTGCCGAGTGCTCCCGCAGCTCCCAGAGGATCTCGTCCATCTCGAACGCGGCCGGCATGGTCTCGATCAGCACCGTGGCGCGCACCGAACCGTGCGGCACGCCGAGGCGGCGCTGCGCCGCGATGAACACGTCGTTCCAGAGCCGCGCCTCGAGGTGCGACTCGAGCTTCGGCAGGTAGTAGTACGGGCCGCTCCCGCGGGCGCGCAGCTCGGCCGCGTTGTGGAAGAAGTGCAGCCCGAAGTCGAACAGGCTTCCCGACACCGGCCGGTCGTCCAGGAGCACGTGCTTCTCCTCCAGGTGCCAGCCGCGCGGCCGGGGGATGAGCACCGCCGTGCGCTCGTTCAGCTGGTAGTGCTTGCCCGATTGCTCGAGGGTGATCTCGCGGCGCACGGCGTCCATCAGGTTCGCCTGGCCGGAGACCATGTTGTCCCAGGTGGGGCAATTCGCGTCCTCGAAGTCGGCCATGAAGGTCGAGGCTCCGGAATTGAGCGCGTTGATCACCATCTTGCGGTCGGTGGGGCCGGTGATCTCGACCCGGCGATCGAGGAGGTCGTGCGGCTGGTCGGCGATCTTCCACTCCGAGTCCCGGATCGGCTTGGTCTCGGGCAGGAAGTCGGGCAGGCGTCCGGCGTCGAAATCGCACTGGCGTTGCGTGCGCCGCGCGAGCAGTTCCCGGCGGCGCGGCTCGAACTCGCGGCACAGCGAAGCGACGAATGCGAGTGCCTCCCCGGTAAGCACCCGGGAATATTCGCCCGGCAACGGCGCGGCGATCCGCACGCCGCCGGGCAGTTCGATCTTCGAGTCCATGGGCTGCCTTTGCGGGGAAGCTTGCAGTGTATTACCGTACTCGCATAGCATTAATGCACTCGACAAGCTAAGCGTCTTTTACTTTCCTGCCCCGTGGACCGATTCAAGGAGCTCACCACCTTCGTCGAAGTGGCCCAACGCGGGAGCCTCTCCGCCGCGGCCCGCGAGGAGGGCATCACTCCGGCGATGGTCGGGCGTCGCATCGACCAGCTCGAGGAGCGCCTGGGAGTGAAACTCTTCAAGCGCTCCACGCGCAAGGTCACGCTCACGCCCGAGGGCAACACTTTCTACGACGACTGCCACCGGATCCTGGACGAGCTGCGCAGCGCCGAGGACGCGCTCGCGGTCGGGGCGAGGAGCGCCTCCGGGCGCCTCATCGTGACGGCGCCGACCGCCTTCGGACGCAAGCACATCGCCCCGCACCTGCCGGCATTCATCGCCGAGCACCCGAACCTCGCGATCACATTGCACCTTTCGGAGCGCCTCGTCGACCTCAAGAACGAGCGCTTCGACCTGGCAATCCGCATCGCCGACCTGAAGAGCGCGGACCTCATCGCCGCGCAGCTCGCGCGCAACCACCGCGTGGTATGCGCCGCCCCGGCTTACTTCAAGCGCGCCGGCAGGCCGAAGACGCTCGCCGACCTCGCGCAGCACAACTGCCTGGTGACGAGCACCGAGGACGGCGTGGCCGACGCGTGGAGCTTCCAGGAGAAGGGCAAGCCGGTCGCGGCCAAGGTCGCGGGCAACCTCCAGTGCAACGACGGCGAGGTGCTCACGCGCTGGGCCATCGCCGGCGAGGGAATCGCGTGGCGCAGCGCGTGGGAAGTGAGCGAGGAAGTGAAGCGGGGCCGCCTGGTGACGGTGCTCGACGAGTACGCCGTCCCGGGCAACAACATCTACGCCGTGTACCCGGAGCGGCGGCTGCTCCCGGCCAAGGTGAAATTCTTCATCGAGTTCCTGCGCAGGACTTTCGGCGACCCGCCGTACTGGGAGTGAGGGCTAGCGGAAATCCTTCACGACGTGGTGCTGCCTGCGGCTGACCGGCAGCTTCTCGCCGGTGGCCTTGATCACCACCGCCCACCCCGACTCGCTTTCCTCGGCGTTGCGCTCGAACCCGGCGATGGCGTGGCGCGCCACGATGCAATTGCGGTGCACGCGCACGAAGACCGACTCGAATTCCTCCTCGAGATGGGTGAGCGACTCTTCCACGAGAAACTCCCGCTCGGCGGTGCGCACGGTCACGTACTTGAGCTCGGCGCGCAGGTAGAGCACCTCGGAGATGGGCACCAGGTGGATCTTGCCGCGCTCGTGCACCGAGAGGTGGCGCCGCGGCTGGTTGGCGGCCGCCTCGAGCGCCTCGCGGGAGACCGGCGGCGCGGCGCGGGTCTTGCCTAGCGCGGTGAGCAGCCGCTCCAGGCGGATGGGCTTGAGCAGGTAGTCGATGGCGTTCACCTCGAAGGCCTTGATCGCGTAGGCGTCGAACGCGGTGGTGAAGATGATGGCGGGCGGGGAGGCCATGCCCGCGATGTGCCGTGCTGCCTCGAGGCCGTCGATCTCCGGCATGCGGATGTCGAGGAGCACGATGTCGACCTTCGCGCGGTTGAGCACGTCGAGGACTTCGCGGCCGCTGCGCGCCTCGTCGACGATGACCAGCGGGAAGCGCGCGCGGCACTCGTCGAGCAGGTCGCGCAGGCGCGCGCGCGCCGGCGCCTCGTCGTCGGCGATCAGGATGCGCGGCATCTCCCCCTGGGCCAGCGTCATGCCGGCGCCGCGAGGTAGGGGAGCCGGATCGTCACCCGGTAGCGCCCGTCGCGCGCCTCCGAATGCATGCTCGCCTCCGCGTCGAAATGCAGCTGCAGGCGCTCGCGGATGTTGGCGATCGCCATCCGGTTGCCGGTCGCGTGCCGCCCTTCGCCCGGGAACGGGTTGGTGAGCTCCAGAACGAGCTGCTTGCCGGCGAGGCGCACCTCGATCGCGATCTCGCCGCCCTCGGGCGAAGGCTCGATGCCATGGTAGACGGCATTTTCCACCAGCGGCTGCAGCATGAGCGGCGGCACCAAGGCGTCGGGGGGCATCGAGTCGACGTTCCAGGCGACGCGCAGGCGATCGCCCAGCCGCAGGCTCTCGATCGCCAGGTACTGGCGCACGAGTTCCACCTCGCCCGCGATCGGCGCGAGGGTCCGGTTGTCGGCCATCAGCACGCGGAACAGATCGGCCATGTCCTCGAGCGCGCGTTCCGCGCGGCGCGGTTCGGAGCGAATGAGCGAGAGGACCGCGTTGATGCTGTTGTAGAGGAAGTGCGGGCGAATGCGCGCCTGCAGCGCCTGGATGCGCGCTTCGGCGATCGCCGGCGAGAGCGCCCGCGAGCGCAGGTCGAAGTACACGATGGTGACGCCGGTCACGAAGAGCACGAGGAACGCCAGTTGGACGAACGCCAGCGGGCGGCGCTCGGCGAGCGCATCTCCCAGCGTGTGCGCGACCAGCCAGGCCGCGGCCAGCTCGAAGAGCGCCACGGCCGCGATGGAACGGGCATAGCCCATCGCATGCAGCCAGCGGCGCCCCGCGCACAGGCCCACCAGGCTCATGATGAGGATCGGCTCGCCGAAGGCGGCGAGCACCAGGAACTCGAACCAGATGGCCTGCGGCTGCGGCGCGCGCAGCACCGCCGCGGCGGCGAGCAGCAGGTTCACCACGACGAGGGTGCGCAGCATCACGCCGACATTGCAGAAGTTCGGCAAGCGGATGCCCGTACCCGTCTGATTTATACTCGCCACGTTCCCCATTTGGCCATCGCCGCGCATTCCATGCAACAGGACGACCCGCCGGCCGGCAAGGCAGGCACCGGCAAGGCATGGTCCGGTCGCTTCGCGGAGCCTGTCGACGCCCTCACCCAGCGATTCAACGCCTCGGTCGGCTTCGACCGGCGCCTCGCGGAATTCGACATCCAGGGCTCGCTGGCCCACGCCCGCATGCTCGAGCGCTGCCGCCTGATCGGCGCCGCCGACCTGGTGGCCATCGAGCGCGGCATGGCGCAGATCCTGGACGAGGTGCGCTCCGGCCGCTTTCCCTGGTCGATCGAGCGCGAGGATGTCCATTTCAACATCGAGCATCGCCTCACCGACCTGGTGGGCGAGCCCGGCAAGCGGCTGCACACGGCGCGCTCGCGCAACGACCAGGTCGCCACCGACCTGCGCCTGTGGCTGCGCAACGAAATCGACCAGCTCGCCGGCCTGCTGCGCCGCGTTCGCGAGCGCCTGCTGGACCTGGCCGCCGACCACGTGGAGACGCTGATGCCGGGCTTCACCCACCTCCAGGTCGCGCAGCCGGTCACCTTTGGCCACCACGTCATGGCCTACTTCGAGATGTTCACCCGCGACGCCGAACGGCTTGCGGACTGCCGCCGGCGCATGAATCGCCTGCCCCTGGGCGCGGCGGCGCTCGCCGGGACGAGCTACCCGATCGACCGGGAATGGGTGGCGCGGGAGCTGGGGTTCGACGGGGTGTGCGAAAACTCGCTCGATGCGGTCTCCGATCGCGATTTCGCGGTGGAATTCCTGGCCGCGGCCGCGCTCGCGATGGCGCACGTCTCGCGCCTTGCCGAGGAGCTCGTGATCTGGATGAGCCCGCCCTTCGGCTTCGTGGAGATCGCCGAGCGCTTCTGCACCGGCTCCTCGATCATGCCGCAGAAGAGGAATCCCGACGTGCCGGAGCTCATGCGCGGCAAGACCGGCCGGGTCTACGGCTCGCTGGTGGCGCTGCTCACCATGATCAAGGGACAGCCGCTCGCGTACAACAAGGACAACCAGGAGGACAAGGAGCCGCTGTTCGACGCAGCCGACACGCTGCGCGACGTGCTCTCCCTGCTGGCCGAGATGCTGCCCGGAGTGAAGCCGCGTCCGGCGAAGATGCTCGCCGCGCTGCGCGAGGGCCATGCCACGGCCACCGACCTCGCCGACTACCTGGTGCGCAGGGGAATGGCGTTCCGCGACGCCCACGAGGTGGTCGCGCGCGCCGTGCGGGCGGCCGACGAGCAGGGGAAAGACCTTGCCGGGCTGGGCGTCGACGGGCTGCGGCAGTTCTCCCAGCTCGTGGGCGACGACGTCCTGCAGGCGCTCACACCCGAGGGTTCGATCGCGTCGCGCGCCCACGTGGGCGGCACCGCCCCGCAAGCCGTCCGCGCCGCCATCGAGCGGGGACGCAAGCGCCTTTGACTATGCGGCCTCCACCGTCTTGGGCTCGTAGATGCGGCAGATCTTGCGGGTCTCCGGGCCCGACAGCCGGTCGCCCATCTGGCCGCAGCGGTAGATGCGCTGCGAGAGCTTCTGGCACCACGAGCAGCTGTGGCACGCGCCGAAAGGCGCGCCCTCGTTGTCCTGCTGCAGGGTGACCAGGGCTTCGCGCAGGGCGGAGACAGCGTTGCGGATGCGGTTCGGGCTGATGTTGCGCGTGGCGTTCTGCCATGCCAGGGCCGGCTGCGATTCGTAGAGCAGGCGCTCGCCGGAAGGCGACAGGCGCAGCCGCACCACGCGCCGGTCGATGTCGTCCTCGAATCGCTCGATGAGCCCCCGCCGGTCGAGCAGCAGCAACGTCTGGGAAACCGTGCCCTTGGTGAGGCCGAGGTACTCGGCGAGCGCCTGCGGGGTGTTCGAGTACCGGTTCGCCTTGCTCAGGTAGATCAGCGCCTGCACGTGGACCGGCTGGAGCGATTCCTCGGCGCCCGCCTTGCGCAGCTCCGAGCGCATAAGATTGCCGAGTCGTTCGACGAGCTCCAGCAGGACGATCGGATTCTTGTCCAGGCGCGCCTCCTTGGCGGAAACGACCGCGTTCCGCCATTAGTATCGACTCGATACGAAAATGTCAAGGTTTTCATTCGACAATTTATCGTATCGACTCGAAACCAATGCACCTTTGGCGCGCCCTGATGCCGATTTCACCGCGTTTCGGTGCCAGGCATCACGTCCACGCGACCCGCGCGCCGCCCTGCGCTTCGATCACGCGGGCAAGCGACGCGAAGAGCTCGTCGCCACTGCGTGTGTCGCGCCACACGCCCTCGCGCCAGGCGAAATGGAAGCCTCCCGAACGCGCGGCCACCCAGATCTCGCGGTTGGGCGTCTGGCGGTTGACGATGATCCGGCTGCCATCCGGGCATTCGATGGTGAGCACCCCGCCTTCGAGATCCACGTCCAGCGCATCGAGGGCTTCCACGGTCGTCTCGATGCGCGCCAGCACCTCGTCCACCGCCCGGTGGAATTCCGATTCCGTCATAATGCCGGCCATGATACGCGCCCTCGCCATCGTCTCGCTCGCACTCGCGCTCGCCGCCTGCGGACAGAAGGGAGCGTTGCGCCTGCCCGATGCGCCGGCGCAGAAGCCCGCGCCGACGTCGCATTCATGAGCTTCCTGGAGAGGGTTGGCGGCGAGCTGCGCCTGGAGGGAGTGCCGCTCGCCGAAGTGGCGGAGCGCCACGGCACGCCCTGCTATGTGTACTCGCGCGCGGCAATCGAGGCGGCGTACCGCGAATTCGACGAGGGCCTCGGCGCCGTCGACCATCTCGTCTGCTACGCGGTCAAGGCGAATTCCAACCTCGCCGTGCTCGACGCGCTGGCGCGACTCGGAGCGGGCTTCGACATCGTCTCCGGTGGAGAGCTCGCGCGCGTGCTCGCGGCGGGAGGGGCCGCCGGGCGCGTGATCTTCTCGGGCGTTGGCAAGTCGCAGCCAGAGATCCGTGCGGCGCTCGCCGCCGGCATCAAATGCTTCAACGTCGAGAGCGAACCGGAGCTTGAGCGGCTCGATGCGCTGGCCCGTGCCGCGGGAGTGCGCGCGCCGGTATCCCTGCGCGTCAACCCGGACGTGGATGCGCGCACTCATCCATACATATCGACGGGCCTGGCGGGCAACAAGTTCGGCATCCCGCACGCCCGCGCTCTCGAGGCGTACCGGCGCGCAGCAGGGATGGCGAACCTGCGCATCGTCGGGATCGGCTGCCACATCGGCTCGCAGATCCTGGAGACCGCGCCGCTCGACCAGGCCCTGGAGCGGATCATGGAGCTGATAGGGGCGCTCGCCGCGGAGGGAACCGCGCTCGAGCACGTGGACCTCGGTGGGGGGCTCGGCATCCGCTATCGCGACGAGGTGGCGCCCGACATCCGCGGCTATTGCGAACGGCTCGCCCGCCGCCTGGCCTCCAGCGGGTTGCAGGTGCTGGTCGAGCCCGGGCGCGCTGTGGTGGGATCAGCGGGCGTGCTGCTCACGCGCGTCGAGTACCTCAAGCTCGACAAGGCGAAGCGGTTCGCAGTCGTGGACGCCTCGATGAGCGAGCTGTTGCGCCCCGCGCTCTACGAGTCGTGGCACGAGATCGTCCCCGTGAAGCAGGCGCGCGATCTGCCGAGCGCCACGTATGACGTCGTCGGGCCGGTGTGCGAGTCCTCCGACGTGCTTGGCGTGGCGCGCCCGCTCGCGATCCGGGCCGGGGACCTCCTCGCCATCCTGTCGGCCGGCGCCTACGGAATGGCGATGGCGTCGAACTACAATTCGCGCCCGCGGCCCCCGGAGGTGCTCATCGACCGCGGCCGCATGCTCGAAGTGCGCGCGCGCGAGACGCTCGCGTCGCTGCACGCCCTCGAAACCCGCCTCCCCGACGCCTGAATCGCCGGCACGCGTCCAAAGCGCGCGGTGGGGCGGTGATTAGTATCGAGTCGCTACCAAATAGGCGCGAGTCTGATCAAATAGTCATGCTTGACATGAGCGGATTCCGTCGAATCGCGTCTAGAATCGGCTCACCAATCTCGTTCGATGCGAATCCGAACGCTTGGTAGTGCCAGGACCACCCGTCGGGCGGCTGGCACGACAGACAATCGGTCCAACATTGAAAGGAGTCGAAAGATATGGCTACCAAGAAAAAGTCCGCGAAGAAAAAACCCGCCGCCAAGAAAAAGACCGCCAAGAAGAAGTCCTCCAAGAAGCGCGTAGCGAAGAAGAAGACGTCCAAGAAGAAGGCTGCGAAGAAGAAATCTTCGAAGAAGAAGTCCTCGAAGAAGAAAGCTGCAAAAAAGAAGCCGGCCCGCAAGGCGGCGAAGAAGAAGCCAGCAAAGAAGAAGGCGGCGAAGAGAAAGCCCGCGATGATGTCGGCGGCACCGATGAAGCCCATGGCTCCCGCGGTTACCCCGGTCATTACGCCGCTGATCAAGCCGATGAGCTGACCGGACGCCCTTGGGCATCCGATAGCCAACGGCTGGACCCGAACACGAGGCGCGACCCGACCGGTCCCGCGCACGCGGTCAGCAACACGGCCGGGTAGCGCCTCGCAAGCGGGTAGCCCCGATTCACCCGGGGAGCAGGGGCCACGCCTCGAGCGTCAGGTAGCGTCCCGTTCCCGCCTCCGTGCGCACCAGTGCCAACTCGTCGGCCCGCCATCCTATCGCCTGGATCGCCGCACCGGATGACGCTTTCACGATGCGCCGCGCGAGCGTGACATGGGGAACGAAGCCCCTGTCCTCCAGACCGAGGCCTGCTTCGCGCAGGGCTTGGACGAGTTTCGCGTGCAGCGTCATCAGCGCCCCGGACGGCGTGCCGCTGCCCGCCCACGCGATGCGCGCACCGGGAAAGAAGCCCACGCGGTCGAGAGCGATGTCCGGGGCCGGGGCGCGCAGCGACGCCGCGACCGCGGAGGCGGCCACGGCGCCCTCGGGCGTAACCTCCCCCAGGAACGCCACGGTAAGGTGGATCTTGGCGCGCGGGACCGCCTTGCCGCCGGTCGATTGCACCAGCTCGCGGGCGAGAAGCTCCAGCCTTTCGGCGGCGCTCGCGTCGGGCCACAGCGCGAAAAAGAGCCTCGCCATGGCTACAGCAGGATGATGGTGGCCAGCCCGAGGAAGATGAAAAAGCCCATGCTGTCCGTAACGAAGGTGAGGAACACGCTCGAGCCCACGGCCGGGTCGCGCCCGAACCGCTGCATTGCGAGGGGAATGAAGATCCCCGCAAGGGCCGCGACGACCAGGTTGAGCAGCATGGCGAGCGCCATGACCCCACCCAGCGCCACATTGCGGTAGAGCAGCCCCGCGACTATCCCGAGCACCCCTCCCCACATCACGCCGTTGAGCGTGCTGATGCCCAGCTCCTTCGCCACGAGGCGGCGCGCGCTGCTCGCGCTCACCTGGTCCAGCGCGAGCGCACGTACGATGAGGGTCGTGGTCTGGTTGCCCGAATTTCCCCCGATCCCGGCCACGATCGGCATCAGCGCGGCGAGCGCGGCCAGCCTGGTGATGGAGCCTTCGAACGCCCCTACGACGCGCGAAGCCACGAATGCGGTGCAGAGGTTCAGCGCGAGCCACGGTCCCCGATTCTTGGCGCTTTCCCATACGCTCGCGAAGATGTCCTCCTCCTCGCGCAGCCCCCCCTGACCCAGCGCTTGCGCCTCTTGCCGGTCGCGCACGTATTCGAGCACCGTATCGACGGTGATACGGCCGACGACTCGCCCGTCGCCGCCGACCACCGGCGCGCAGACGAGATCGTAGCGGTCGAAGGCCTGCGCGGCGGCGTCGGCATCGCTCTCGGGAGCGAACGAGACCACCTCGCGGTCGTAGAGCCCCGCGACGAGGACGTCGGGATCGGTCACGAGCAGGCGATTGAGTGACAGCGCGCCCTTGAGATGGCCCGCGCGATCGACGATGAACAGCGCGTCCGTCTGCGGCGGCAGCTCCTCGAAGCGGCGCAGGTAGCGAAGCGCGACCTCGCAGGTCACGTCCTCGCGAATGCTGACCACCTCGAAGTCCATGAGCGATCCCACGGTGCCCTCGGGATACGAAAGTGCCGACCGCAGGTGCGCGCGCTCCTCGACGTCGCGCGCATCGATGATGTCCTGGACCACCTCCTGTGGCAGGTCCGGCGCGAGGTCGGCGACCTCGTCGGCGTCCAGGTGCTCGGCCGCCGCCACGATCTCGTCGCTGTCCATGTCGCGCAGCAGCGTCTCGCGTACGGCGTCGGATACTTCGAGCAGGATCTCGCCATCGCGGCCGCGGGGAACCAGACCCCACGCCCAGAGGCGGTCCTCGAGTGGGAGGCCCTCGAGCACATACGCGACGTCGGCCGCGTGCAGCTCCTCGAGCAGCTCGCCGGCTTGGGCGGCGAGCATCGCGCCGTCCGCCGGAGAGTCCCCGTCGTGGCGACGGGCCACGATGCGCTCCATCGCCTCGAGGCGCTGCTGGCGCGAGCCGGCGGCATCGATCTCCTCGGCGCGTGCCGCGGCCCTCACGGCAGCTCCGCGGCGGGCATACGCGCAAGGATGATCTGGGTCTTGCGTACGAGCCAGGACGTGTTGCGGTTACGGTCGTAGAACCGCGGATTGGGGACCATGGCCGCCAGGCGCGCGGCAGCCTCCGGTCCCAGGGACGCCGCGCTCGTGCCGTAGTAATGCCGCGCCGCGGCCTCCGCGCCGAATATCCCATCACCCCACTCGATGACGTTCAGATAGATCTCAAGGATGCGGCGCTTGTCCATCAAGTGCTCGATCATGACCGTGATGAGAGCCTCCTGTCCCTTGCGCCACGGCGTGCGCGCCCCGGACAGGAACAGGTTCTTCGCGAGTTGCTGCGAGATGGTGGATCCGCCCGCGACGACGTGACCCTTCCTGAGGTTCTTTTCGCGCGCCTTCTCGATCGCCTCCCAATCGAAGCCCTCATGATCGACGAAGCGCGAGTCCTCCGCCACCACGATCGCCCGCTTCAAGTTCGGCGAGATGCGCTCATAGGGCACCCAGATCCGGTGCAGCCTGGCGTCGGGGTTGTGCGCGCGCATCTGTTCGAGCCGCGCCCGCATGAACGCCGTGGTCACCGGGTCGTGGTCGCTCCACCACCAGACGCGCACGGCATACGAAAGCTGCAAGGCGAGGAATGCGCCCGCCGCCGCCACCGCGAGCCATGCACCGTAACGCAGCAGCGGCTTCACGCTTCGCGGGCACGCAGCTCTGCGAGGAGCGCGGCCGTTTCCGGCCTCCGGCCGCGCCACAGCAAGTAGGATTCGGCGGCCTGTTCTACGAGCATGCCGAGGCCGTCGGACACACGCGCCCCCGAGGCGCGCGCGCGCGCCAGGAACGCGGCGGCAGCAGGTCCGTAGGCCATGTCGTACACGACCGCAGCGGCGCCGAACACGTGGGCCGGCAACCCCAGGGGCTCGCCGAGCGTCGAGCTGGAAGTCGCGTTCACCACCAGGTCGTAGGCAAAGGCAGGGACGGCGTCAAGCGCCACGGCATCCAGCGCACCGAGCTCCTGAAACCGGGCGGCGAGCTCGAGCGCCTTCGGTAAAGTCCGATTCGCGACCAGCAGGAGACTGGGGCGCTGCTCCAGCAACGGCGCGATTACGCCACGCGCGGCGCCGCCGGCACCGAGCAACAGGATACGGCGGCTCGCCAGCTCGAGACCGAGGTTGCGCGTGAGATCGGCGATGAGCCCGGCACCGTCGGTGTTGTCGGCCTCGATGTGCTCACCGCGCGTTACCAGCAGATTGGCAGCCCCGGCGGCCTGCGCGCGCGCGGTCGCGTGATCGGCGAGGCGCCACGCCTCGACCTTGAAGGGCAGGGTCACGTTGGCGCCCTTGCCCCCCGCCTCGAAGAAGCGCCTTGCCGTCGCCTCGAATCCATCGAGCGGCGCGAGCAGGGCCGAGTAGTCGACGCTTTCGCCCAGGTCGCGCGCGAACCGCGCGTGAATCGCGGGCGAGAGGCTGTGCGACACCGGATTGCCGATGACAGCGTAACGATCGATCGGGTAAGAGGCGGGCACGGCAGGTTCGGGATTGACGGACGCGGCAATCATATTGGCGGCGACCGCGGCTCCTGCGGGTTTATATAGTATGACGCCTTCCGCTGCGGTCGCCCCGGGAATGCTCTACAATGGTGCATGGCGTGCACTGCTGCACCATTATAGAGCGCCCGGGGCCTCGGAATGCAAATTGTAGCTTTTCTATCAGCCGCTTGGGCAGCCGATTGCGTGGCATGTTTTCTGCTGAATCAAGGCCTCGATCGGGCGTATCGCTCTGCCCGGCCACCATTTTCGCGCATCAACCACCCATCAGGAGACCTAAATGGCAGCCGCCGACGTGTTCAAGACGATCAAAGAAAACGAGGTCAAGTTCGTGGACCTGCGCTTCACCGATACCCGTGGCAAGGAGCAGCACGTCACGGTGCCGGTAAAGGCCTTCGGCGAGGAAAAGTTCAAGGATGGCCACGCCTTCGACGGATCATCGATCGCCGGATGGAAGGGAATCGAGGCGTCCGACATGCTGCTCATGCCGGATCCGGATTCGGCGCGCATGGACCCGTTCTACGACGAACCCACGCTCGCGATCTCCTGCGACGTCCTCGAGCCGCTGACGGGCAAGGGATACGATCGCGATCCGCGCACCATCGCCAAGCGCGCGGAGGCCTACCTCAAGAGCTCCGGCCTGGGCGACACGGCCTACTTCGGACCGGAGCCCGAGTTCTTCATCTTCGATGCCGTCGAATGGAAGGTGGACATGTCGGGCAGCTTCGTGAAGATCTATTCGGAGGAGGCGCCGTGGTCGTCCGACGCCAAGATCGAGGGCGGCAATCTCGGTCATCGCCCCCCGGTGAAGGGCGGCTACTTTCCGGTTCCTCCCGTCGATTCGCTGCAGGATATCCGCTCCGCCATTTGCCTCGCGCTCGAGGAGCAGGGTGTCGAGGTCGAGGTGCACCACCACGAGGTGGCCGCGCCCGGACAGAACGAGATCGGTACCAAGTTCAACACACTGGTGAAGCGGGCCGACTGGCTGCAGATCCTCAAGTACACGGTGCTGAACGTGGCGCGATCCTACGGCAAGACCGCCACCTTCATGCCCAAGCCCGTGGTCGGCGACAACGGATCGGGCATGCATGTCCACCAGTCCGTGTGGAAGGCCGGGCAGAACCTGTTCGCCGGCGACGGATACGCGGGACTGTCGGACTTCGCGCTGTACTACATCGGGGGGATCATCAAGCACGCCAAGGCGCTCAACGCGATCACAAATCCGGGCACCAACTCCTACAAGCGTCTCGTGCCCGGGTTCGAGGCGCCCATCAACCTGGCGTATTCCGCGCGCAATCGTTCAGCGTCGTGCCGCATTCCGTTCGTGAGCAGCCCGAAGGGGCGCCGCGTCGAGGTGCGCTTCCCCGATCCCATCGCCAATCCGTACCTGGCGTTCGCCGCAATGCTGATGGCGGGACTCGACGGAGTGCAGAACAAGATCCATCCGGGCGATCCGCTCGACAAGAACCTCTACGATCTCGAGCCGGAAGAGGCCGCGAAAGTGCCGCATCCCTGCGCTTCGCTCGACGAGGCGCTGGACTCGCTCGACCACGGCCGCGAGTTCCTCACGCGCGGCGGGGTGTTCAGCAACGACATGATCGACGCGTACATCGGCCTCAAGATGGAGGAGGTCACGCGCTTCCGCATGACCACGCACCCGGTCGAATTCGACATGTACTACTCGTCCTGAAGCGCGCCGGAAAGCACAGGCAGGGGCGAGCCACCGCCCCTTTTTCTTCGGTGCGATGCTCATGCCCTTGTGTCCGGAGCCCGGCGAGACCACAAGCTATGGGGCGACAGCGCCACCATCTCATTGATCTTGTTGCTTTTTCCCTGACCGCTGCCTATCCTGTTCGTCCGGGTTCGCAAAAGGGGGCGCGGCATGAAGATCGTGTTGATCGCGAGCTTCGCGGCGGCAATGTCGGCCACAGCGCTTGCGCAGACGACGATCTACAAGCTGGTCGACGACAGCGGCCGCGTCACGTACTCGAACCGGCCGATGAAGGGCGCCACCGTCGTGGAGCTCGATCCGCTCACAACGATCCCGACTTCGCCCGACGTGATGGCGGCGAAGGCGCTCATCGACAGGGCCTCGGTCCCGGCCCCGGCCCCCGCTGCGGCCGTGGCGAAGGATGCCCGCGTGGAGAGCCAGGGCCGCGGTCGCGGTGCTCACGGCGGAGCGCCCGTCGCTCGCTTCGATCGACATGCAGACGCAACGCCGGCGCGACGACGAGCGCCGTCGCATTCTCGAGGACGAGCTGCAGAAGGAGGTGCTTTCCCTGGGCGAAGTGCGCGGGTCTCTGGCACAGGAAGAGCGCAACCCCACGCTCGTCGCGGCGGTTCGCGCCGCGCAGCAGGCGATCGATCCGTCTGCCTCCCAGCTGGTGGAATTCCGCCAGAAGATCGACAAGGCTTCGGGACGCATCCGCGGCCTGCAGGCCACCGCCGCCGAGCACGAAAAGAACATCGAGGCGCTCAAGAAAGAGCTCGGCGCGCTGAAGCCCTAGCCTCGCGCAGTCTCCCCTTCCGGCATCCCCATTCCGCCGACGCGCCAGCCGCCCTGGCTGGCGCGCTCCTTGCTTTTTCATTGCAGGGCCGGAAGTGACTTCGCCGTTCTCAGGCCTCGAGCTGCTTTCCACCGCCGTGCTGATGCTCGACGAAAGTCTACAAGTGACCTATGCGAATCCCGCGGCCGAGACGCTCCTAGCCCACGGCCGCAAGCACCTGATCGGCGCGCCGCTCGATCGCGCGCTACCGGGCAACGAGGCGCTCATGCAGCGGCTGCGCCAGTCGCTCGAGGCCGAAGCGGGATTCAACGAGAACGAGCTCGTGCTCGACGTGGGTGGTGAGGCCGCACGGCTGCATTGCGTGATCAGCCCGGTCGAGGCCGGCGACTCGCACCTGCTCGTCGAGTTCCGGGAGCTCGAGCAGCAGCTCAAGATCGCGCGCGAGGCGAAGATACTCGAGCAGCAGGAAGCCAACCGCGAGTTGATCCGCAATCTCGCGCACGAGATCAAGAACCCGCTGGGCGGAATCCGCGGTGCTGCGCAACTGCTCGAGCGCGAGCTGGGCGACCCGGAGCTGCGCGAATTCACGCAGGTGATCGTGAAGGAAACCGACCGCCTCCAGTCGCTCATGAACCGCCTGCTCACGCCCAATCGCCTGCCGCGCGTCGAGCCGATCAACATCCACGAGGTGATCGAGCGCGTGCGCACGCTGCTGCTCGCCGAATTCCCCGAAGGCCTCGAGATCGGGCGCGATTACGACGCGAGCCTGCCGGACCTTTCCGGAGACAAGGAGCAGCTTATACAGGCGATCCTCAACGTGGCGCGCAACGCGGCTCAGGCGACCGCGGGACGGGGCGAGATCCGCTTCGTGACGCGCATCGCCCGGCAGGTCACGATCGCCCGCAGCCGCTTCCGGCACGCCATCGCGGTCTCGGTGGAGGACGACGGGCCGGGCGTTCCCCCGGAGCTCGCCGAGAGGATCTTCTATCCGCTGGTGAGCGGGCGCGAGGGCGGCACGGGACTGGGCCTGTCGCTCGCGCAAAGCTTCGTGAGCCAGCATTTGGGAATCATCGAGTTCGAAAGCGAGCCCGGGCGCACCCGCTTCACCATCCTGCTTCCCGTTCGCACCGGCGACGACCAGAGGCGGGCACCATGAACGCGCGCGAGGCCGCCATGAACCCGGTATGGATCATCGACGACGATCGTTCCATCCGCTGGGTATTCGAGAAGGCCCTCGCACGCGAAGGCATCGCGCACCGCTCTTTCGCCGCGGCCCAGGATGCGCTCGATCGCCTGCCACAGGAATCGCCGCAGGTGGTGGTAAGCGACGTGCGCATGCCGGGGGTGTCGGGAATCGATTTCATGCGCCAGCTGCGGCATCGCCTGCCGTCCACACCGGTCATCATCATGACCGCCTATTCCGACCTGGAAAGCGCGGTGGCCGCCTTCCAGGGCGGGGCTTTCGAGTACCTGCCCAAGCCCTTCGACGTCGACCACGCGGTCGAGCTGGTGCGCCGGGCGATTGCCGAGAGCCGCCGCCAGGTGGAGGCGCCGCCCTCCGACGTGGAGGCGCCCGAGATCCTGGGCCAGGCACCCGCGATGCAGGAGGTGTTCCGCGCGATCGGGCGGCTCGCGCATTCGCACGCGACCGTGCTCATCACCGGCGAATCGGGCACCGGCAAGGAACTCGTGGCGCGTGCGCTGCATCGCCACAGCCCGCGCGCCGAGCGCGCCTTCATCGCGATCAATACGGCGGCAATCCCCAAGGACCTGCTGGAGAGCGAGCTCTTCGGCCACGAGCGTGGCGCATTCACCGGCGCGCAGTCCATGCGCCGCGGGCGCTTCGAGCAGGCCGAGGGAGGCACCCTCTTCCTGGACGAAATCGGGGACATGCCGCCGGACCTGCAGACGCGCCTGCTGCGGGTGCTCTCCGATGGCCAGTTCTATCGCGTGGGGGGGCACACCCCGCTCGCGGCCAATGTGCGCGTCATCGCCGCGACGCACCAGGATCTCGACACGCGGGTGAAGCAGCGCCTGTTCCGGGAAGATCTCTACCATCGCCTCAACGTGATCCGGTTGCGGTTGCCGGCGTTGCGGGAGCGCAGGGACGATATCCCGGTGCTCGCGCGCCATTTCCTCGCCAAGAGCGCGCGCGATCTCGGTGTCGAGGGCAAGCGCCTCACCGAGGCGGCCACGCAATACCTGGCCGGCCAGGAATGGCCCGGCAACGTGCGCCAGCTCGAGAACATCTGCCACTGGCTCACCGTGATGGCGCCCGGCCAGGTGGTGGACGTGAAGGACCTCCCTCCGGAAGCGCGCGGGGAACCGCCCACCCAGGATGCGCGCGAAGGGGATTGGCGGCGCGTGCTCGAGCGCGAAGTAGCCGAGCGCCTCGGCCGCGGGGAATCGCGTATCGCCGACGCGCTCACGCGCGACTTCGAGTCGGTCCTCATCTCGAAGGCCTTGCAGCACACGGGCGGCAGGCGCATCGAGGCAGCGGGACTGCTCGGCATCGGCCGTAACACGCTCACGCGCAAGGTGCAGGAGCTGAAGATCGACACCAAGGACTAGCCGCCGGCGAGCGCGCAGGCGCCCTAGCGGCGATAGCGGCGCTCGAATTCCAAGGGCGCCAGCGCCGCGCTCTCGTGGAACCCCTGGTACTCGTCGCAGCCCATCTCGCGCAGCGCCCGATATTGCCCCGGCGTCTCCACGCCCTCGGCCACTACCGACAGCTTCAGGGAGTGGGCCATCGCGAGGATTGCCTTCACGATGGCGTCGTCGTTCGGGTCCTCCTCCAGATCGCGCACGAAGGAGCTGTCGATCTTGATCGAGTCCACCGGCAGCTTCTTGAGGTAGGACAGCGAGGAGTATCCGGTGCCGAAATCGTCGATCGAGATACCCACGCCCAGTTCCCCGAGGCGATTGAGCAGGCCGGCCTTTTCCGCGATGTTCTGCATGAGGTGGCTTTCCGTAAGCTCGAGCTCGAGCGTGGCCGGCTCGATGCCCGCCGCGCGCACGGCGCCTTCGACGGCGCGGAACAGGCGTTCGCCATCCCTCACCTGTCCGACCGAGATGTTCACCGAAACCCGCAGGCCGGGCCTGATCGCGTCCTGCCAGGCCCGGACCTGGGCGCACGCGGCCTCGAGCACCCACTCGCCGATCGGTACGATCAGACCGGAGTCCTCCGCCACGTCGATGAACCGGGCGGGCTCGAGCAGCCCGCGGCGCGGATGCTGCCAGCGGATGAGCGCCTCGACGCCCACCAGCTCGCCGGTGGCGAGGCTCATGCGCGGCTGGTAGTGAAGCACGAGCTCGTTGCGCCGCAGCGCAAGGCGCAGGTAGTTCTCGACCGACAGCCTCTCCTGGGCCCGCGCGTTCATTTCGGCCGAGAAGAACTGATAGTTGTTGCGCCCCTTCTCCTTGGCGTAGTACATCGCCACGTCCGCGTTCTTCATGAGCGTCGCGCTGTCGCGGCCGTCGGTGGGATACAGGCTGATGCCGATGGAGCACGATGTGTTGAGCGGCTGGTTGTCGATCAGCATGGGCGAGGCCATGGCCGCGATCATCTTCTCGGCCACCTGCTGCGCCCCCTCGTCGTCGTCGTCGCGCAGGTTCTCGAGGATCACCGCGAACTCGTCGCCGCCCAGGCGGGCCACGGTGTCCGTGGCGCGCACGCACGCCGCGAGCCGCGACGCCACGCCCTTCAGCAGCTTGTCGCCCACCTGATGGCCGAGTGAATCGTTGATGGTCTTGAAGCGGTCCAGGTCAATGAACATGAACGCGAAACCGGCCTGGCTGCGCGCCGCGTTGAATACCGCCTGCTCGAGGCGGTCGTGGAGCAGCACCCGGTTGGGCAACCCGGTGAGGGCGTCGCGCGTGGCCAGGAACTCGGCACGTTCCTCGGCTATCTTGCGCTTCGTGACGTTGGTCGAGGTCCCGGTCATGCGCTGCGCGCGCCCCTCGGAGTCGCGCTGCGTCACCCGTCCGCGCGAATGCACCCAGATCCAGTCGCGCGCGGCATTGGGCACCCGGTATTCGCAGTCGAATCCGTCGCTCACGCCCCGCATCGCGCCGCCCATCGCCACCGCGAACACTTCGCGGTCCTCGGGGTGGTTCCACGCCGTCACCTCGTCTCCGGAGAACATCGATTCCCGCGGCTCCCCCCCGAGCAGCGTCGACCAGCTCTCGTTGAAATAGACCTTGTTGTTCTTGAGGTCCCAATCCCAGATCGCGAGGCGCGACCCCGACAGCGCCAGGTCCAGTCGCTCCTTGGCGCGCGCCATCTGCCGTTCCGTGCGCTTGCGCAGCGTGATGTCGCTTGCCACGCCGATCATGCAGCTCTCCTCCCCGAGGCGCATCGGACGGCCACTCACCACGTAGGGCCGCACGTTTCCGGCGCGATCGACGATCTCGACCTCGAGGGAGATCTCGCGGCCTTCCTCGAGCACCTCGCGGATCGCCGAGCGCACATGCGGGCGATCGCGGGCCGAGACGAAGTCCGTCGGGTGCATCGCGGCGATCTCCGCGTCCGAGTAGCCGAGCGCCGAGGACAGTCTTGCATTCCACCGCAGCAGGCGCCCGTCGGCGGACACGAGGAAGAAGGCGCTCGCGAAACTGTCGAGCACGGCATCGAGGTACCTGCGCTCGCGCTCGAGCTCATCCTCCGCCGTGCGGCGGCGCAGCGCTTCCTGCTCCAGCCTTTGCGCGAGGGCCCGGGGGTCGCGGCCGGCCGGCTCGGCATCCGCGCTGTCACGGGCCGACTGCTGGCGCTGCGCCTCCAGGCGCGCGATCACGATCGAGGCGAGGTTGGCGAGGGCGGTGCGCTCCGGCGCGGCGGGAGAGCGCGCGACCCGGTCCATGACCGTGAGAGTCCCCACCACCAGCCCGTCCGGGCAGGCGAGGGGGATGATGCCGATGAAGCGCGCGCGCGGACCGCCGACGACGAGCGGGTGGTCGCGCAACCGGGATTGCCTCGCGTCCTCGACGAACAGCGGCCCCGTACCCACATCCAGGCAGCGCGCCAGGGATTGCTCCCCCGTGAGCTCCGAGTAGGGCACTCCGGCACGCGCACGCAGGCGCTCGCGGTCGCCCTCCAGGAACGAGATCCACGCGATCGGGTATCCGGCAACGTCGCGCGCGCGCTTGACGATCTCGTCGAGCGCGGGAAACGCCGTCCTGGCGTCGAGCACCCCATAGCCCGCAAGGCGCGCTACACGCTCCGCGTCGCGCATTCCGGGCAGCGGCAGCAACACGTGCCGCGCTGCTACTGACTGGCAGCGGGGGCCGCCGGAGGCGCCGCCTTCCCAGCTTCAGATTCGGAGGGCGGCTGGCCGGGCAGCCGCGTGCGCGGATATCCTGCCGTGTCGAGCGCCGACTGCCAGGTGTCCTCGTCGAAGCCCTTCAGCTTGCTGTCACCCACGAGCAGGAACGGGACTTCCGGCGTGCCGGCCAGCTTGCGCAGCTCCTCGGCGTCGGCCGCGTTCGTCTGGGCGTTGCGTTCGTTGAATGGAATGCCGCGCTGCGAAAGCAGGTCCCGGGCACGCGCGCACGGCGAACCGCAATCGTCCGCGGTGTACAGCGTGACGGGGTTGCGCTTCATGGCCATCTGGGTCGCATACGGCAGCTGGGATTCGTCGCCGTACCCGCCGCCCATGCGCTTCTGGGTGACGCCCTTCGCATTCTCCACCGGCGGGGTATCGGAGAAGTGAATGTTGCCCTCCTTGTCCACCCAGCGGTAGACGTCGGTCTGCGCAGATGCGCCGAGGCTCGCGGCGAGCGCCGCGAGGAGCACGGCGCATCCTATCAGCGGCAATTGCATGGGTGGCCCTCCCGTCTTCGCAAGGCGCTGTCGTTCGCCGCGGGCGCCGCCAGGCGCGGCGCCCTAGGCCGCAGCGGTCATTCCATTATGACGCAGAAGCGCGTCGATCTGCGGCTTGCGCCCGCGGAAGGCCACGAAGGACTCGAGCGCGGGCCGGCTGCCGCCGGCCGCGAGGACCTCGCGTCGGAACCGGGCGCCGATCTGCGGATTGAGCACGCCGCCCTCCTCGAACGCCGCATAGGCGTCCGAGGACAGGACCTCGGCCCACTTGTAGCTGTAGTAGCCTGCCGCATAGCCCCCCGCGAAGATGTGGGAGAACTGCTGGGGAAAGCGGTTGTAGTCGGGCATGGGGTATACCGCGACCTGGCTGCGCACCTCCTGGAGCAGCGCCATGACCTCGAGCGCCCCGGGATCGCCGTCGTGCAGGCGCATGTCGAACAGCGCGAACTCAAGCTGGCGCACGAACTGGATGCCGCTCTGGAAATTCTTCGCCGCGAGCAGGCGGTCGAAGAGCGCGCGGGGTATGCGCTCCCCGCTGTCCACGTTACGGGTCATGGGCGCGACCACCTCCCATTCCCAGCAGAAGTTCTCCATGAACTGGCTGGGCAGCTCCACCGCGTCCCATTCAACGCCGTTGATACCGGTCACGCCCAGCTCGTCGACCTGCGTGAGCAGCTGGTGCAGACCGTGCCCGAACTCGTGGAAGAGCGTGCTCACCTCGCCGTGCGTGAAGAGGGCCGGCTTGCCGCCCACGGGCGCGGAGAAGTTGCAGGTGAGGAAGGCGACGGGCGTCTGGACGCGGCGGCCGACGCGCCGCCGGTTGATCGCATCGTCCATCCACGCGCCCCCACGCTTGGCCTCGCGCGCGTACAGGTCGAGATAGAACTGGCCCACGCGCGCGCCCGAGGCGTCGGCGATTTCGTAGAAGCGCACGGTCGGGTGCCAGGTCTCGGCCTGCGCCGGGCGAATCGTGAGCCCGTAGAGCGTCTCGACGAGGCGGAACATGCCCGCGAGCACTTCGCTCTCGGGGAAGTAGCGCTTCACTTCCTGGTCGGAGAACGCGTAGCGGCGCTGGCGCAGCTTCTCGCTCACGTAGCCCACGTCGGCAGCGCGCACCTCGGCAAGGTTCAGCTCGGAGCGCGCGAATTCGCGCAGCTCCTGCACGTCGCGTTCGGCGAACGGACGCGCGCGCCGCGCGAGGTCCGCGAGGAAATCGAGCACCTCGCGCGGGGAAGCCGCCATCTTCGTGGCGAGCGAGACTTCGGCATAGGAGCGGTAGCCGAGCAGTGCGGCCGCCTCGCGGCGCAGTCGAAGGATGGCCTCGATATTCGCCGTGTTGTCCCACTCCGGCCGGCCGAATTCGGACGCGCGGGTCGTGTAGGCGCGATACATGCGCTCGCGCAGCGCGTGGTGGTCGGCGTACTGCATCACCGGGAGGTAGCAGGGCATATGCAGGGTGAGCTTCCATCCCTCGCGGCGCTCCCTGCGCGCGGCCTCGCGCGCCACATCGAGCACGTCCTCGGGAATCCCGGAGAGCTCGGTGCGATCCGCGACATACAGGCCGAAATCGTTGGTGGCATCGAGCAGGTTGTCCTGGAAGCGCGAGCCCAGGCGCGCGAGCTCCTCCTGCACCTCGCGAAAGCGCGCCTTGCGCGGTGGCGGCAGCTCTGCGCCCCCGAGCCGAAAATCGCGCAGCTCGTTGTCGACATGGCGCTTGCGGGCGGGCGGGTAGCCGTCGAAGGCGCCGGCCGCGCGCAGCGCCCTGAACCCGGCGTGCAGCCGCTGGTCCTGCCCCAGCTCGGTGAAGAACTGGGTGACCTTCGGCAGGGCCGCGTTGTAGGCCTCGCGCATGGCGGGCGAATTGACCACTGCATTGAGGTGGCTCACCTGCGCCCACGCGCGGGCAAGGCGCTCGTTGGCATCGTCGAGAGGCTCGACGAAGGACTCCCAGGCGGGCGCGGCGTCCTGCGCGGCGAGCCGCTCGATCGTGGCGCGCGCCTCCGCGATCAACTGATCGATCGCGGGTCCGATGTGCTCGGGAAGGATCTGCGAAAACCGCGGCAGCTGCGAGAAATCCAGGAGGGGGTTGACCATGCTGGCTCCCGAAAGCGAGGCGTGAAGCGGGCGGGCGCGTCAGGCGGCGTAGACGGTGCGCCCGCCGACGATCGTGCGCACCGTGCGCCCGAGGAGCTCCAGGCCCTCGAACGGCGTGTTGCGGCCCTGGCTCACGAGGCCCGCCGCGCGCACCACCCAGGGCATGGCGGGATCGAACAGGCAGACGTCGGCGCGTGCGCCCACCGCGAGCGTTCCCGCCTGCACGCCCAGCACCTGCGCCGCGCGCGAGGTAACCGGGGCGAGCGTGGCGCCGAGATCCAGTCCCGATTCCCGTCCCCATTGCAGCGTGAGGGGCAGCAGCAGCTCCAGGCCCGTGGCACCGGGCTGCGCCTCTTCGAACGGCACGAGCTTCGCGTCGTCATCCACCGGCGAGTGATCGGAGCACACCGCGTCGATGATGCCCTCGGCGAGCGCCCGCCGCAGGCCCGCGCGATCCGACGGGTCGCGCAGCGGCGGGACGAGCTTGCACTGCGTGTTGAATTCGCCGATGTCGCGGTCGCTCAGGTGCAGGTGGTTCGCGGACACGTCGCAGGTGATCGGGGCCCCGGAGGCCTTGGCCTGCGCGACGAGCGCCGCGCCCGCTGCGCTCGACAGGCGCGCCACGTGCACGCGGGCGCCGGTCGCCGCCATGAGCTCGATGATGGTGCGCAGGGCGACGGTCTCGGCGATCACCGGAATCGCAGGCAGGCCGAGCCGCGTCGCCACCTCGCCGTCGTGGGCGACACCGCCGCGCGCGAGATGCGCATCCTCGGGTCGCAGCCACACCGTGAAACCGAAGGTCGCGGCATAGCGCATCGCCTGGAGCAGCGTGGCCGCGTCCGGGAGCGGCGCGTTGCCCTGGAAGAAGCCCACGCATCCCGCCTCGGCGAGCTCGGCCATCTCGGCGAGCTTCTCGCCGCGCAGGCCCACCGTGAGCGCGCCCAGCGGATGCACCCGCGCCGAGTCCAGGCTCGCCGCGCGACGCGTCAGCATCTCCACGAGCCCCGGCTCGTCGAGCGGCGGATCCGTGTCCGGCGGGCACGCAAGCGTGGTCACGCCGCCGGCGACCGCCGCGCGCATTTCCGACTCCAGGGTCGCACGGTATTCATAGCCCGGCTCGCGCAGGCGCGCGGAAACGTCCACCAGCCCCGGGCAGGCCACTAGGCCGTGCGCGTCGATGATTTCCTCGGCATCCCACGCGCCATGCGCCTTGCCGATCGCCACGATGCGCCCGTCGGCGATGCGGATCGAGGCGGCCTCGTCGCGCTGGGCCGCCGGATCGATCACGCGCGCGTTACGGATCTCGACCTTCACGCGGAAGAGCCCAGCATCGACATCACCGCCATGCGCACCGCGATGCCGAACGTGACCTGCGGAAGGATCACGCTCTGCCGGCCGTCGGCAACCGGGGAATCGATCTCCACGCCGCGATTCATGGGGCCCGGGTGCATCACGATCGCGTCGGGCTTGGCGAGGGCGAGCTTGGCCGCAGTGAGGCCGTAGCACTTGAAGAATTCGCCCGCCGAGGGCAGCAGCGCGCCGTTCATGCGCTCGTTCTGCAGCCGCAACATGATGACCACGTCGCAGCCGCGGATGCCGTCCGCCATGTCGTGGCACACCTGCACACCCAGGCGCTCGACGGCGGTGGGCAGCAGCGTGCGCGGGCCCACCACGCGCAGCTCGGGCACGCCGAGCGTCTTCAGGGCGTGGATCTGGGAGCGCGCGACCCTCGAGTGCAGCACGTCGCCCACGATCGCAACCGTGAGCGCGGAAAAGTCCTTCTTGTAGTGCCGGATCGTGTACATGTCGAGCAGCCCCTGCGTGGGGTGCGCGTGCCGGCCGTCGCCCGCATTGATGACCGCCACGCCGGGCTTCACGTGGCGCGCAATGAGGTGCGCGGCGCCCGACAGCGAATGGCGCACCACGAACATGTCGGCGTCCATGGCCTGCAGGTTGTACACCGTGTCGAGGAGCGTCTCGCCCTTCGAGGTCGAAGATACCCCGACGTTGAGGTTGATCACGTCGGCCGACAGGCGCTTGGCGGCGATCTCGAAGGTGGTACGGGTGCGGGTGGAGCCCTCGAAGAAGACGTTGAAGATCGACTTGCCGCGCAGCAGGGGCACCTTCTTCACGTCGCGCTCGCTCACCGACACGAACTGGTCCGCGGTATCGAGGATGTGGCGGATCAGCGACGCCGGCAGTCCCTCGGTGGTGAGGAGATGGCGCAGCTTGCCGTCCGCCGCGACCTGCAGGCCCGCGCTCATGGGGGCCTTTTCACTGCGGCCAGGCGCAGGCGGCCGCTCTCGTTCGAAAGCACCAGCTCCTCGTTCGCGGCGACCTCGACCCGCGCCCCGGAAAAGTCGGCGCACACCGGCAGCTCGCGTCCGCCGCGGTCGGCGAGGATCGCCAGGCGCACGGCGCGCGGACGACCGAAATCGAACAACTCGTTCAGCGCGGCGCGGATGGTGCGCCCGGTGTGCAGCACGTCGTCGACCAGCACGATCTCGCGACCGTCGACGGCGAACGGGATCTGGCTGCGGCGCGCCTCGCGGTGCAGGCCGATGCGCCCGAAGTCGTCGCGGTGCAGCGTGACCGCGAGCGTTCCCAGCGGAACCGCGAGCCCCAGGGCGCGGTGCAGGCGCTCGGCCACCCACGCCCCGCCCGTGTAGATCCCCACGAGCGCCGCGTCGCTCGCGAGCCTGCCGCGCATCTGGCCGGCGAGCGCCTCGACGAGCGCATCGGGATCAGGCAGGGCAGCGCTCATGGTCCTCTGGTGCGTCGAGAAAGCTCTGCAGGATGAGCGCGGCGGCGAGCGCGTCCACGTCGCCCTCGCGCCTGGCGCGCGTGCGGCTGCCCCGCAGCTGCGACTCCGCGACGGCCGAGGTGAGGGTCTCGTCGACGAACCGGACTTGCAGGCAGTAGCGCGCCGCCAGGCGGCGGGCAAACTTCTCGGCGAGCTTGGCCACCGCATGCTCGGCCCCGTCCGCGTGCCGCGGGCGCCCCACGACGAACGCCGCAGGCTTCCATTCGTGCACCAGCGCGTCGATCGCACGCAGCCGCAGCCCGTTCGCCGGTCCCACGATGGCGCCCAGCGGGCTCGCGATGCGCGTCGAGGTCTCGCCGACCGCCACGCCGATGCGCCGCGCACCAAAATCGAATCCGAGGAGCGTTCCGGAAACCGGCGACGGCTGCGGGCGGTTTCCGGCGGGTGCGGCGCTCACGCGTGCCCCGCCTCCTCGGAGAGGTTGGCCGTGTTCACGCCGAGGGCATGCATCGCGGCGTCGTAGCGCGACTCGGGCGGAACGTCGAAGATGAGGCCGAGGTCGGCGCGTACCGTGAGCCAGCCATTGCGCCCGATCTCGTCCTCGAGCTGGCCCGGGGCCCAGCCGGCGTAGCCCAGGGCGACGAGCTGCTGGCTCGGGCCGCCGCCGCAGGCCATCGCCTCCAGGATGTCGCGCGAAGTCGTCAATCCGATCTCGCCCACCGGCAGCGTGGACTTCCACGCCCCCACCGGGCGATGCAGCACGAACCCGTGGTCGAACTGGACCGGGCCGCCGAAGAACACGGGCTGGCCGCCGAGGCGCATATCGTCGAGCGGAATCTCCACCTGGCGGAACAACGCATCCAGCGTCACCTCGATGGGACGGTTCACCACGATGCCGAGCGCGCCGCGGTCGTTGTGCTCGCAGACGAAAGTGAGCGTCCGGGAAAAATTCGGGTCCGACATCGCCGGCATGGCGATGAGGAAGTGGCTGGTCAGGTTGATCGTTTGCATTGGCCGCCGGTCGCGTATTTTAATCCCTCAGGCCGTTTGGCTCAAATCACCCCCGCAGGTTCCGGGCCCGCCCGCCGTCAGCCCGCGGCCCGCCGCGCTACTCGGCCACCATCTGCTGGGCGTGCGTGAACGTCCAGGTACGCGTGATGTGCAGGATGTCGGTGTCGACGCGGATATCGTCCGGGAAACGCTCGAAGGGAGCGGCGAGGCGCACGATGCGCAGCGCGGCGTCGTCGAGGACCTTATGCCCCGAGGAGCGGTTGATCTCGACCGACTCGACCTCGCCGTCGGCCCTGATCGCAACGGTAAGCTGCAGCGATCCGTAGATCTTGCGCTCCTTCGCCTCCTGCGGGTAGTTGAGGTTGCCGATGCGCTCGATCTTCTGGCGCCAGTTGTCGACGTAGCGTGCGAAGCGATACTCGGTCGTCCGCGCCCCGACAAACTTGCGCTTCGGCCGCTCCTGGTAGGCCTGGTAGTCGCGCCGGATCTGCGCTTCGAGGCGCGCGATCTCGAGGCTCTTCGACACCAGGTCGCGCGCCTGCTCGTCGGGCTTGGCCGCGCCCTGCGCCGACGGCTCGACCGTGGCCACCATGGCCTTCGATTTCATGCGCGTCATGAGCTCCCGCGCCTCGGACTCGAGCTGGTGCATGCGGCTTTCGGCCGCGTGCAGCTCGCGGCTAGTTTCGCGCGCCTCGAGCGCCGGCAGCGGGCTGTGGGCGCGCAGCTGCTGGTCGGTATTGCCGCCGCCGTCGAGGTTCGCTTGCGCGAGCGCGTCCGCTTTCTGCGGCGCCCTGGCGCTCTTGGCGTTGACCAGCACGACGTCCATCGCGTTGTGCAGATCGTCGTAGGCCGGCAGCCGGGGCAGCCTGAAGCCGAGGCCCACGATGAGGAACGCATGCAGCGCGATCGAGGCGACGATCGCCACCTGCATCGACGCGACAAGCCCGAATCGCTCGAGCAGGAAATCGGAAAACGAAACGAGGGCGTCGGGCGAAGGCTGCCTTGACTGCATCGGCAGTGCTACGACGTTCGGGCGGGACGGTGCGACATGAGCCGGAATTGTAGGTCATTTGCCCGCGTAGCGGCACAGCACGCTGGCTTCCCACAGGTCGATCTCACCGAAGGCGACGCGCACCCTTTCGCCCGCCGCGCCGGCCGGCAGGCCGATCGCGCGGCACACCAGCGGCAGCCCCACGATACGCACCAGTTCGTCCCGGATCACGACCGCGTCCGCAGCGTCGATCCCCTCCTGCATCAGATAGCGCAGGCACCAATAGCGCTCCAGGATCTGCTGGTGCTCCGCGTAGGCCTCGTAGGCCGCCTCGAAGTCGCGCGCGGCGGCGGCGAGCTGCTCGCGCGAGTAGGGGGGCGGCTCGTCGCGCAGGAGCGCCACCAGCTGGCGCTGATTTGCGAGGTCGCAATAGCGGCGCAGCGGCGAGCTCGTCCAGGCGTAGTGCGAAACGCCCAGCCATTCGTGCGCGGCCGGATCCACCTCCATGCGCGTGCGGGTGCCGCGCTGGTTGCGGTAGATCGCCGGGGCAGCGCGCTGCGCGAGCCATTTTCCCCACGTCGAGTTCACGTGGATCATCAGTTCCGCGACCAGCAGGTCGACCGGCGTTCCACGCCGGCGCGGCTCGATCGCGACCCGGCCCGCGGCGACCCGGAAGGTGTAGTCGAGGCGGTCGCTGCGTTCCTCGCCTGCACCCCGCAGCGATCGCAGTGCGCGGGCGAGGCGCCACAGCGTGAAAAGCGCTTCCCCGTGGGCACCCGCGACCGCGCCCGCCGCAACCGCCTCGTCGTTGAGCCGGGAATCGAGCTCGGCGAGACGCAGGTTGGCGACGATTTGCACCGATTCGAGCCGCGACTCGACATCCAGTACCTGGAGGCTCGCGGCATCGACGCCAAGGTAGAGGCTCAGCGCAGGGACCCTGCGTCCCTGGGCCAGCGTCGCCCGCTCGACCGCCGCCTCCGGCAGCATCGTGATCTTGCCGCCCGGGAAATAGACCGTGGACAGGCGCTCGCGCGCGATCGCCTCGAGGGGGTGGCCGGTACCGAAGAAGAGGGCGGGCGCGGCGATGTGGATGCCGACCCTGAGCCGCCCGCCTTCGAGGCGCTCGAGGGAAAACGCGTCGTCGATCTCGGTCGTGTCCGCGTCGTCGATGGAAAAGGCCGGCGCAGGCGCCGCCGACAACTCGCCCGGATCCCCGACGGGCGGCGTGGCCGGGAAGCCGATGCCTCGCGGGAAGTGCTCGAAGCAGAAGCGACGCATGAAGAAATCCTCCGGGCCGCCGAGCGCCCCGGCCAGCGCCAGCACTCGCTGGGGCGAGACGCCCTTCGCGCGCGCGGCCTGGTCCAGCGCGCGCCACTCGAGGCTCATCTTGTCGGGCCTGAACAACAACGGGTCCATGCGCTCGGCGATCGGCTCCGGCAGCCGGCCCGCGCAAAGCTCGGCCGACCAGGCGTCGACGCGCTCCTGCTGCGCGCGCTTCTTCTCCTGCCCGGCGAGCGCGGCCTTCAGGTTGGCTTCCGGCGCCGCCTGGTAGCGGCCCTTGCCGCGCTTGTAGAAGTACATCGGGTTGGCGTGCAGCGCGAGCGCCACGGCGGCCGACTCCTGGGGAGTCGCGGCGCGGCCGAAGTACTCTGCCGCCAGCGCGTCGAAGGAGAACTCGTCCACGCCGCACACCTCCCAGAGGAATTGCGGGTCGAGCGGGTCGGCCATGCGCTGCGCCTCGGGCATGAAGGCGGCGAGCGATTGGCCGTCGAAGCGCAGCAGGATCGCCGAGGCCTTCACTTTCGAGCGCTTGCCGTGCGCCGCCTCCACCTGGAACGAGGCCCCCGCCTCCGACAGGATGGTGCCCACCCGGAATGCGCCGTCTTCCTCGAACAGGATCTGCGTCATCGGCCCGCCGCCCATTCGACGAGCTCGGGAATGTGCTCCGAAAACGATGCGAGCGTGTGATCGCCACCGCGCACCACGGTCTGGCAGGCTCCCGCATAGAAGGCGACCGCGTCGCGGTAGTCGAGAACTTCGTCGCCGGTCTCCACGAAGAGCCAATAGCGCTCGGGACGGGTGATGGCCGCGGCGTCGATTGCCATCAGCTCGCCGATGTGTCCAACCGTGAGCTCGAAGGCCTCGCCCGTGTACAGGTTGCGCTGCGGCCCGAGGTGGCGGGAAAAATGCCGGTGCGGCTGCACCGCGGGATTGAGCAGGGCGGCGCGGCAGCCGAGGCGCTCGGCGAGCACCGTCGCGTAGTAGCCGCCCAGCGAGCTGCCGACCAGCGTGAGCGCTCCCGGAGCCACGCCGCGGCACGCCGCTGCGGCCTGCTCGAGCGCATGCGCGGGCCGGTAATGCAGCTCGGGCACCACGTAATCGATGCCGCTCACGCAATTGCGCAGGTAATCGCCCAGCATGACCGCCTTGCGCGACGCGGGCGAGCTCAGGAAGCCGTGCAGGTAGACGATGGTGCTCATGCCGGCGCGGCGATCGTCAGAGGCTCACGCGGCCGCGCCCGAGCTCGACGACCCTGCCCCCGACGAATATCGCGCCGGCCTTCACCCGCAGGTGCAGCGTGGACGGGCGCGCGATCGCCTCGCCCTGCGATACGTCGCGCTCGACGTCGGCGCCCGGGCGCAGCGCGCAGAACCAGCCGCCGAGGTTGGCGCAGGCCGATCCGGTCGCCGGATCCTCGAGGATCGCCGCGCCGCTCGGAAAGAAGAAGCGCGATTCGACCCTCCCCTGCGCGTCCCCCGCATCGGCAAACACATAGGCCATGCTCTGGCCGTCCTCGCTCTTTAGGCGCGAAAAGGCGTCGCCCCGCGGGCGCGCGGAGCGAACGGCGCCCACGCCGGCAACCGGAACCACGAGCTGCTCCCTGCCGGTGCTCACCCACAACGGGCGCTCGATGATGTCCGATTCCGCGAGCCCCAGCATCGACGCGAGGTCCGCACGGCTCTCCTCGACCTCGCGCCAGCGCGGCGCGTTCGCGGCGAGCGTCCAGCAGTCGCCTTCGGCACTCACCGGGATGGTGCCGGCGATCATTTCGAGCCTCAACTCGTCGCCGCCGGCGCCGAGGGCGCGAACCACGTGCGCGGTGCCCAGCGTCGGGTGGCCCGCGAAAGGCATCTCGTAGCTCGGGGTGAAGATGCGCACGCGCGCATTCGCGTCGGCCGAGGGCAGGATGAACGTGGTCTCCGACAGGTTGAACTGGCGCGCCAGGGCCTGCATCGCGGCGGGGTCGAGGCCACGGCCGTCCTCGAACACGCACAGCGGATTGCCGCTGAGGCGCTCCCGGCGGGCGAAGACGTTCAGGATGCGAAACGCGTAGTCCTTCATGGGATCCTCAGGTCGGGGCCGATGCGGCGGATCGCGCGAGCCGCTCGAGCAGGCGCTCGTGCACTGCGCCGAATCCGCCGTTGGACATCACCAGCACGTGATCACCCGGCCGCAGTGCGCGGCCCAGCGCATCCACGAGTGCATCGATGTCGTCGTATGTCGCCGCCCGGGTGCCGAGCGGGGCGAGCGCGTGGGCCGGGTCCCATTCCAGCCCCCGTGCGTGGCAGTACACGAGGTCCGCGCCGGCGAGGCTGCGGGCGAGGCGGTCCTGCATGGTGCCGAGCTTCATGGTGTTGGAGCGCGGCTCGAACACCGCGACGATGCGCGCGTCTCCCACCCGGGTGCGCAAGCCCGCGATGGTCGTTTCGAACGCCGTCGGGTGGTGCGCGAAGTCGTCGTAGACGCGGATGCCGTTCACCGTCCCGCGCAGCTCCATGCGCCGCTTCACACCCTCGAAGCGCCCGAGCGCGTCGATGGCGTCCCGCGGCGCAACTCCCGCGTGACGCGCGGCGGCCAGCGCCGCGAGCGCGTTCAGGCGATTGTGCTCCCCCATGAGCGGCCAGCGCACCGTCCCCTGCTTCGCACCCTCGAGCAGCACGTCGAAGGAATCGTCCGGGTGCACCGCGCCCACGCTCCAGGGCTGGCCCGCGCCGAAGCGCTCCACCGGCGTCCATGCGCCGCGCGCAAGCACCCGCTCGAGCGCGGCGTCCTGCCCGTTCACCACCAGCCTTCCCTGGGCAGGCACGATGCGCACGAGGTGGTGGAACTGCGTCTCGATCGCCGCCAGGTCGGGGAAAATGTCGGCGTGGTCGTATTCGAGATTGCACAGCACCGCGGTACGCGGCCGGTACCAGACGAACTTCGAGCGCTTGTCGAAAAATGCCGTGTCGTATTCGTCGGCCTCGATCACGAAGAAGGGCGCGGCGCGCGTGCGCGCCGACACCATGAAGTTGCGCGGGATGCCGCCCACGAGGAATCCGGGATCGAGGCCGGCATCGGCGAGGATCCAGGCCAGCATCGACGAGGTCGTGCTCTTGCCGTGGGTGCCCGCCACGGCCAGCACCCATTTGTCGCGCAGGACGTGCTCGCAGAGCCACTGCGGCCCCGAGGCATATGGCAGCCCGCGGTCGAGGATCGCCTCGATCACCGGCCTGCCGCGCGTCATCGCGTTGCCCACGATGTAGAGGTCGGCAGGGTAGCGGTCCAGCTGCGCGGCGTCATACCCCTCGTGCAGGCCGATGCCCGCTTCGCGCAGCTGATCGCTCATGGGCGGATAGACCTGCGCATCGCAGCCGCTCACCTCATGGCCGAGCTCGGCGGCGATCCGGGCCAGACCACCCATGAAAGTGCCGCAGATGCCGAGGATATGCAGGCGCACGCGCTAGCCCAGGAAGATGAAGCAGGCCGCGCCGACCATGCAGAGCGCCGCCCAGAGATAATTCCAGCCGATGTGCGCGCCCATGTAGAAGATCGCGAACGGCGCGAAGATCGAAAGGGTGATGATCTCCTGGAGGATCTTGAGCTGGGCGAGCGTGAGGCCGCCGGCGAAGCCGATCCGGTTGGCGGGAACCTGGAACAGATACTCGAAGAGCGCGACGCCCCAGCTCGCGACCGCCGCCAGGTACCAGGGGCTCGTGTGCAGGCTCTTCAGGTGCCCGTACCACGCGAAGGTCATGAAGAGGTTCGAAGCCACGAGCAGCATGGTCGTGACGCCGAGCGTTTGCACAGGGATCATCGATGGCCTCCAGCCAAGGCGCAATGCAATGCGGAAAAGCCGCGAATTTTAGCATTCCGGATGCCGGCCCCGCGCCGCCTTGCCTGCGGTGCGTGCAGCCGCCGCAGCGCAGCCTCGCACCACGCGGAGCGTGTAAACTGGTCCTCCCGCGGGCCGGTCCGGTTGCCCATGCCGCGCAACCCCTTCACGCCGCCTCCAACGACAACACCATGGTCCCCCACCTGACGACATCGCTCACCGGTCCCCTTCACGAGCTGGAGCGCGTCGTGCTGGACCAGCGCCCGGAAATCGAGCGCTGGTTCCGCACCAAGTGGCTCGAGCACGAGGTGCCGTTCTACGCCTCCGTGGACCTGCGCAACAGCGGCTTCAAGCTGGCCCCGGTCGACACCAACCTCTTCCCCGGCGGCTTCAACAACCTCAACCCCGAATTCCTGCCGCTGTGCGTGCACGCGGCCATGTCGGCGGTGCAGAAGATCTGCCCCGACTCGCGCCGCTTCCTGCTCGTGCCGGAGAACCACACGCGCAACCTGCACTACCTGCAGAACGTCGCCGTGCTGCGGCGCATCCTCGAGGGCGCCGGGCTCATGGTACGCATCGGCAGCCTGATCCCCGACCTGCCGGGTCCCACGCCGGTGCAGACGTCGGCGGGCGAAACCCTGGTCCTGGAGCCCATCCAGCGCAACGGCAACCGCGTGGGCCTGGAAGGCTTCGACCCTTGCGCCGTGCTGCTCAACAACGACCTGTCGGCCGGCATCCCGGCGATCCTGCGCGGCATCGAGCAGACGATCCTGCCGCCGCTCGCCGCCGGCTGGACCACGCGGCGCAAGTCGCAGCACTTCCACGCCTACGACCGGGTAGCCGAGGAGTTCGCCGCGCTCGTGGGGATCGACCGCTGGACGATAAACCCGTTCTTCAGCCGGTGCGGCAAGGTGAACTTCGCCGAGAAGGAAGGTGAGGACTGCCTCGCGGCCAACGTCGAGTTCGTCCTGAACGAGATCCGCGAGAAGTACGCCCAGTACGGCATCGCCGAGACGCCATTCGTGATCGTGAAGGCCGATGCCGGCACGTACGGCATGGGCATCATGACGGTGAAGAGCGTGGACGACGTGCGCAACCTGAACCGCAAGACGCGCAACAAGATGGCCACCATCAAGGAAGGCCAGCCGGTGAACGAGGTCATCATCCAGGAAGGCGTCTACACCTTCGAGAGCGTGGATGGAGCCGTCGCCGAGCCGGTCGTCTACATGATCGACCAGTTCGTGGTGGGCGGCTTCTACCGCGTGCACACCGAGCGCGGCGTCGACGAGAACCTCAACTCGCCCGGCGCCAAGTACGTCCCGCTCGCCTTCGAGACGGATTGCCACTCGCCCGATTGCGCCGGCAGCCCCGGGGACCCGCCCAACCGGTTCTACACCTACGGCGTCATCGCGCGGCTCGCCAAGCTCGCCGCCGCCGTCGAGATCGAGGAGCTCGTGTCCGCCGCATCCGCGCTGGAGGTCAGGGCGGCGAACGCATGAAGCTCGCTTTCGTGGTCGATCCCCTCGACCAGCTGAAGGCCTACAAGGACTCGTCGGTCGCGATGATGCGCGAGGCGGTGCGCCGCGGACACGAAGTCCACGCGCTCGAGGCCCGTGCCCTGTTCGTGCGCGACGGCTCGGTGCGCTGTACGGCGTGGCGCATTTCGGTAGGTGACGACGACCCTGCATGGTATCGCGTGCTCGACGAGCGCGAGGCGCGCCTGGCCGGATTCGACCTGGTCCTGATGCGCAAGGACCCGCCCTTCGACCAGGAGTACTACTACGCGACGCTGCTGCTCGAGATGGCGCAGGGCGAGGGCACGCGCGTGGTGAACGATCCGCGGGCCCTGCGCGACTGGAACGAAAAGCTCGCGATCCTGCGCTTCCCGGCGCTCGCCCCCCCCACGCTCGTGGCGAGCGACATGGCCCGCGTGCACGCCTTCATCGACGCGCACGGCGACGTGATCCTGAAGAAGCTCGACGGCATGGGCGGGACCATGATCTTCCGCGTCGCGGCCGCCGACCCGAACCGCAACGTGATTGTCGAGACGCTCACGGACACCGGGTATCGCACCATCATGGCCCAGCGCTTCATTCCCGAGATCGCGCAGGGCGACAAGCGCGTACTGGTGATCGGCGGCAAGCCCTTCTCCCATTGCCTGGCGCGCATTCCTCGCGCGGGCGAGACGCGCGGCAACCTCGCCGCGGGAGGGGTCGGCGTCGCGCGCCCCATCTCGCCGCGCGACCGCGAGATCGCCGAAGCGGTCGGGGCGCGGCTCGTCGAGGCGGGCATCGTGTTCGCGGGACTGGACGTGATCGGCGATTGGCTCACCGAGGTGAACGTGACGAGCCCCACGTGCATCGTCGAGATCGCCGAGCAGACGGGGCACAACGCGGCGCGTGACCTGATGGACGCGCTGGGCGCCTGAAGGCCGACCTAGGCCACGGTCACGCGGTCGAAGTCGTTGCCGCGCTCGAGCACTTCGCGCACGGTCGACTCGTGCGCCTCCTCGTCCCAGGTTTCGATGCGCCGTCCCCGCGAGGCCGTGCCGTTGGGCACGATGAGCGACGACGGAATGTGCAGGCGCTCGAGGGCCGGCAGGCGGAATCCCGGCGTCCATTGGGCATTGGCGCGATGGCGCGGATCGCCGGCGCGCACCGCGATCGGCTCGGGACGCCCCGGGAACAGGCTCACCGTGATGACGATCTTGCCGTCGGTCTCCTGTACCAGCGCGCTCACCATGCCGAGGTAGAACGGCGCGGTATCGCCCAGGCGCACCCCGACGAGCCTGCCGATCGCCACCCCGCGCGAGGCCGAAGCCGGCTTTTGCAGCCGCCACGTGCCGGGCATCTCGTCGACCACCGGCCACGACTCGACCGTGTAGTTGTGCTCGGCGTGCATGCGGCTATGGGTGCGCTCGGTGACGCGGCCGAACACCTCTATGTCCTGCTTCTCCTGGTGGGTGAGCTCGCGGCTCTTGTCGGGCTGCTCGAACACCTTGCCTCCGCTCGCGAAGAAGTGCGCCTCGGCCAGGCCGAACACCAGGCCAGCGGTCTTGAGCTCGGATGCCTTGGCGGGCGGCCGCGGCGGCGCTCCCTCGCACCACAGCTTGTACAGTCGCTGCAGCTGCGCGAGCGGGACCACGCCCGCGGCTTCGGGCGGCAAGCCGAGCCGCGCGGGGTCCTCTTCGCTCTGCAGCCCGTGGATGCGCTTGCGCATGCTGCTCGCCAGGGCGTCGACGTCGAGCACTTGCTGGCCCGGCTGCAGTTGCGCATGCGGCAGCGGCCGCGCGCCGATCGGCCGGCCGGGATCCACCACCAACGCATGCACCGGCGCTTCCCGCGCCGCGTCCGCCGGGACCACGCGGACCTTGCGGATCCAGAGCCGCAGCAACGCCTCGGCGAACTCCATTTGCGCGGCGCTCATTTCCGGCAGGTACGCAGCCTGCATCAGCACCACCTGCGCGTAGGCCTCCATCACGCTCGATGCGCCCTCCTCGCCGCCTTCGAGGGAGTCCTTCACAGCCTCCTCCGCGATGCCGGCCTCCCGGGCGCGCGCGAATTGCTCGTGCAGGCGCAGCCAGAGCTGGGGCTCGAAACGCCGGTACACGATGGCATGGAACGCCATCTGGGCGCCTATGTAGCGCACCACGCGCTGCGCGACGAGCGAAGCGTGGGCGGCCAGCGCGCAACCCGGCGCGGCATCGGGCAGGCACGCCGCGTAGCCGGCCTGCATCTCCTCGAGCAGCGAGCGGCCCGTGGTCCACGCCGCGGCGTCGTTGGCCGACAGGGGCAACGACTTGCCGAAATAGCGCGAGCGCTGCTCGCCCTGCAGGAACGCGATCTTGTCGCGCAGCAGCTCGAGGCATTTCAGCCGCTCGAGCGCGTCGAGCGTGCCCGCATTCATGGCGCGCACCGCCTCAAGGACCAGCGCCAGCGCCTGCGGAATGTTGGTGAGGGGCACGGAACCGAGCCACTCCTTGCAGCCGCGTGCCTCGGTGAAGGCCGGCGCGCCTTCGCGGGCGGGGGGAGGCGGGACGGACACGGCTCAGCGTCCCAGCTTCGCGGCGATCGCGGCGGCAATCCCCGCCGCGCGCGACTCGCGCCCGGGCGAAGGCGTGCGGGCGCGCTGCGGCGCCGCCCAGACCGGGCCCGGGAAGTGCCGGTCGTCGCGGAACCGCGGCACCACGTGCCAATGCACATGGGGCACCATGTTCCCCAGACTGGCAAGGTTCATCTTGTCGGCCTGCATCGTCTCGCGCACCGCCGCCTCCACCGCGAATACCACCGCCATGAGGCCCGCGCGCTCGGCTTCGTCCAGGTCGCTCATCTCGCGCGCATGGCGCGCCAGGATCACGCGGCAGAAGCCGGGATAGTCGGGCTCGTCCACCCGAACCACGCGGCACAGCGCATTCTGCCAGAGGATCGCGCCGCCGGGGCTTGCGCAGAACTCGCAGGCGGCGAGCGTCAAGGTGGCTGCCTCACCGTTGCCATGCTCCCAATGACCGCTTCCTCGCGAGGCAATGCGGAAACTCCCGGCCTTGCCGGGGAAGCATGATTCTGGGCATCGGCGGGGCGCCTTGCAACCCGGCGCGGCTCAAAGCAGCACGCGCTCGATGCCGCCGTGGCGCGCCTTCTCGACGAATTCCTGCATCCATCCCTCGCCGAGGAGGTGGCGCGCCATCTCGACGACGATGTAGTCGGCCGTGGTGCCCGCGTCGTCGTCGAAGCGCTGCAATCCCTGCAGGCACGAGGGGCACGAGGTGAGGATCTTCACCGCGCCCACGAACCCGTCGGCGCGCGCCTGCCCGGCGCCCTTGCGCATCTCGGCCTCCTTGCGGAATCGGACCTGGGTCGCGATGTCGGGCCGGCTCGCCGCGAAGGTGCCGGATTCGCCGCAGCAACGTTCGTTGAGAGTCACCTCCTGGCCAACGAGGCTGCGCACCACCTCGAGGGGCTGGTGGGTCTTCATGGGCGAATGGCAGGGGTCGTGGTACATGTAGCGCACGCCCTCCACGCCCTCGAGCGCGAGGCCCTTCTCCATCAGGTACTCGTGGATGTCGAGCAGCCGGCAGCCCGGGAAGATGCGCTCGAACTCGTAGCTCTGGAGCTGGTCCATGCACGTCCCGCAGGAGACGACCACGGTCCTGATGTCGAGGTAATTGAGCGTATTGGCCACGCGATGGAAGAGCACGCGGTTGCGCACCGTGATCTGCTCGCCCTTGTCGGCGCGCCCCGCGGAGGTCTGCGGGTAGCCGCAGCACAGGTAGCCGGGGGGCAGCACGCACTGGCTGCCGACGTGGTAGAGCAGCGCTTGGGTGGCGAGCCCGACCTGGCCGAAGAGGCGCTCGGAGCCGCAGCCGGGAAAGTAGAACACGGCATCGGAATCCTCGTTGATCTTCGCGGGATCGCGGATGATCGGCACGATCGCCGGGTCCTCCACG
Source organism: uncultured beta proteobacterium (assembly GCA_963758215.1). GTDB lineage: Bacteria > Pseudomonadota > Gammaproteobacteria > Burkholderiales > Usitatibacteraceae > Usitatibacter. Next base: position 332,041 of record CAVWUN010000009.1, read on the forward strand.
TCGAGCAGCGCGCGCGCGGTCTTCTTGGGGAGGTTGCCCGGCATCGGCTTGTTGATGAAGTGGATCACCTGTGCCACGACCGTGGGCTTGCCGAGCGTTCCGGGAGGCAGCCTCACCTGGCGGCGTACGGCGGGCAGCCTGCCCCACAGCCGGTAGGCCAGGCGCTGGGCTCGGTAGCCGAAATCGATCATCGCCGCCTTGATGAGCTTGATGCGGGTCGCGTCCGTGGCGCTCAGGTACTGCAGCGCGGCCCAGGTGCCGAAGTTGAAGCGCCGCCTGCGCAGCTTCCCCAAGAGGTTGCGCATCGCGACGGAGACGTCGCCGAAATCGATGTCGACGGGGCACGGCGCCTCGCACTTGTGGCACACGGTGCAATGGTCGGCCACGTCCCCGTACTCGTCGAAATGGCGGATGCTCACGCCGCGCCGGGTCTGCTCCTCGTAGAGGAAGGCCTCGGTGAGCAGCGAGGTCGCAAGTATCTTGTTGCGCGGGCTGTAGAGCAGGTTGGCGCGCGGCACGTGGGTCGCGCACACCGGCTTGCACTTGCCGCAGCGCAGGCAGTCCTTGAAGGAGTCGGCGATGGCGCCGATCTCGTTCTGCTCGAGGATCAGCGACTCGTGGCCGATCAGCGCGAAGGACGGGGTATAGGCGTCGGCGAGGTCGCCGCCGCGCAGCAGCTTGCCGCGGTTGAACCGCCCCTCGGGGTCGACGCGCGCCTTGTAGGCGGCGAAGGCGTCGAGCTCCGCCGGCTCGAGAAAGTCCATCTTCGTGATGCCGATGCCGTGCTCGCCCGAGATCACCCCGCCCAGGCTCTTGGCGAAGCGCATGATGCGCGCCACCGCCGCGTTGGCTTCACGCAGCATCTCGTAGTCGTCGGAGTTGACCGGGATGTTGGTATGCACGTTGCCGTCGCCCGCGTGCATGTGCAGCGCCACGAAGACCCGCGAGCGCAGGACCTGCGCGTGCACTGCCTCCGCGCCCGCGAGCACCGGCGCGAACGCGCGTCCCTCGAAGATCCGGCGTAGCGGCTCGAGCACCTCGCCTTTCCAGGAAATGCGCAGCTCGCGCGCCTGGAGCCGCGCGAAGAGCGCCGGATCGTCGATGCGCGCCAGGCTGCCCGACCAGCGGCCGCGGGTCTGCTCGACGAGCTCGAGCGCCCGGGCGGCACGGTCGCCGAAGAATTCCGCCTTGTCGAGCTTCGCCTCGTCGCCGGCCACCGGCAGATCGCCGCGCAGGTATTCGGCCAGGGCGTCGAGCAGCCGCAGCTTGTTGCCGATCGACAGCTCGATGTTGATGCGGTCGATGCCGTCGGTGTAGTCGCCGAGGCGCTCGAGCGGAATGACCACGTCCTCGTTGATCTTGAATGCATTGGTGTGCTTCGAGATGGCCGCCGTGCGCGCCCGGTCGAGCCAGAAGCGCTTGCGTGCCTCCGGGGTCACTGCCACGAATCCCTCGCCGTCGCGCGCGTTGGCGATCCGCACCACCTGGGAGGCGGCCTGCGCCACCGCGGCCGCGTCGTCGCCCACGATGTCGGCGAGCAGGATCATGCGCGGCCGCCCGCGGCTCTTCGCCTTCGTGGCGTATCCCACCGCCCTCACGTAGCGCTCGTCGAGGTGCTCCAGGCCCGCGAGCGTCGCTCCGGGATGCGCGTCGAGGTATCGCTTGATCTCGACAATGGCCGGCACGGCGCGCTTCACGTCGCCGAAGAACTCCAGGCACACGGTGCGCGTGTGCGCCGGCATCCGGTGCAGCACGAAGGTCGCCGACGTGATGAGGCCGTCGCAGCCTTCCTTCTGGATGCCCGGCAAGCCGGCGAGGAACTTGTCGGTCACGTCCTTGCCCAGGCCTTCCTTGCGCAACCGCCTGCCCTCGACCTCGAGCAGCTCGTCGCCCAGCACCGTGGTCCCGTCGGAAGCAAAGCGGCGAACGCGGAAGCGGGCGAGGGCCACGTCGTGGATCTTGCCGCGATTGTGGTCGAGCCGTTCCACCTCGAGCCATTCGGCGCCGGGTGTCACCATGCGCCAGCTCGCGAGGTTGTCCAGCGCGGTCCCCCACAGCACCGCCTTCTTTCCGCCGGCATTCATCGCGACGTTGCCCCCGATGCACGATGCGTCGGCGGAGGTCGGATCGACGGCGAAGACCAGGCCCGCGGCCTCTGCGGCCTCCATCACGCGCTTGGTGACCACGCCCGCACCGCAGCGGATCACCGGCACCGGCTCCGCGAGGCCCGGCAGCACCCGCCGCTCGACGGGGCCGAGGGATTCGAGCTTCTCCGTGTTCACCACCGCGCTCATGCGGTCCAGCGGGACCGCCCCTCCGGTGTACCCGGTGCCGCCGCCGCGCGGGATCACGGTGAGCCCGAGCTCCGCGAGGGCCGCCACCAGCGCCGCGCATTCCTCCTCGGTGTCGGGACATACGACCACGAACGGATACTCGACGCGCCAGTCCGTCGCGTCGGTCACGTGGGACACCCGCGCGAGGCCGTCGAACGCCACGTTGTCGCGCCGCGTGATGGCGCGCAGCCGGCGCAGCACCCGCTTGCGCAGCGCTCGCGTGTGGGCGAACTCGCGCTCGAACGACTCGACGGCGCCGCGCGCCGCCGCGACCAGGTCCTGCACCTTGCGGTCGCGTGCCGCGTCCGCGTTGTCGCCCAGGCGCCGCTTGTCGATCTCGTGCAGCCGGTGGTGCATCGCGCCGACCAGCGAGCGCAGCCGGCGCGGATTGTCGAGCAGGTCGTCCTGCAGGTAAGGATTGCGCCGGACTACCCAGATGTCGCCCAGCACCTCATAGAGCATGCGCGCCGAACGCCCGGTGCGCCGCTGCGAGCGCAGCTCGTCGAGCATGCGCCAGCTCTGCGCGCCGAGCAGGCGGATCACGATCTCGCGATCGGAAAACGACGTGTAGTTGTACGGGATCTCGCGGAGGCGGGCGGTCATGGCGCGATTGGAGCAGCGCCGAGGTCCGGGCGCGCGGGGAATTTTCGATCTTACCGCACCGCAGCAATCACGGATCGTTCTGCGGACGAGTGTAGTACGCTTGCTGGTTCCATGGACGAAATTCCCCAGCGCATACGCATTGCCACGCGGGAAAGCCGTTTGGCGATGCGCCAGACCGAGATGGTGGCCACCGCGCTCACGCAGCGCCATCCGGCGCTGGCCGTCGAGATCGTGGGCATGACGACGCGCGGCGACCGCGTCCTCGACCGTCCTCTTGCGCAAGTGGGCGGCAAGGGGCTGTTCGTGAAGGAGCTCGAGGTCGCCCTCGACGAGGGACGGGCGGACATCGCCGTGCACTCGCTCAAGGATGTGCCGATGGAGCTGCCGGCGCAGTTCACCCTGCGCACGTTCGGGGCGCGCGAGGATCCGCGTGACGCATTCGTCTCCAACCGCTACGCCGGCCCCGGGGAGCTGCCATCCGGAGCCGTGGTGGGCACGTCCAGCCTGCGGCGCGAGAGCCAGTTGCGCCGCGCCTACCCGAAGCTCGAGCTGAGAGCGCTGCGCGGCAACGTGAATACGCGCCTCGCCAAGCTCGACGCGGGCGGCTACGACGCGATCATCCTCGCCATGGCCGGCCTGCGGCGCCTGGGGCTCGGCGATCGCGCGCGCTGCGCGCTGCCGGACACGGTCGCGCTGCCCGCCATCTGCCAGGGCGTGCTGGCGATCGAATTCCGGCGCGATCGCGCCGATGTCGCGCACCTGCTGGCACCGTTCGAGGATCACGCCACGGCCAGTGCGGCCAGCGCGGAGCGCGCCCTGGGGCGCGTGGTCGAGGGAAGCTGCGAGGTTCCCCTGGGCGCGCTGGCAAGGGTCGACGGAGGCCAGCTCGCGATCGAAGGCTTCATCGGGCTTCCCGACGGTACCCGCCTGGTGCGCAGCACGATCGCGGGCCGCGCGAGCGAGGCCGAGGCGCTCGGCCGCGCACTGGGTGAGAAGCTGCTCGCGGCCGGGGGGCGCGACATCCTCGCCGCGCTCGCCGGGAGCGTGTCGTGACCACGGGCCGGCTGGAGGGTCTCGGCGTCGTGATCACCCGCCCGCGTTCCGCCGCCGAAACCCTCGCGGCCGCCCTCGCTCGCGAGGGCGCCAGGACATTCGTGTTCCCCGCGCTCGCCGTGGAGGACATTGCGCCCACGCCACGATCTGCCGCCGCGATCGCGAGCCTCGGCCAGTGCAGCCTCGCGATCTTCGTGAGCGCGAACGCGGTCGAGAAAGGATTGCTCGCAGCGCGCCGGGGCGGCCCATGGCCGGGGCACACCCGGGTGGCGGCCATCGGGGAAGCCACCGCGCAGGCGCTCAGGAACTCCGGCTTCGCTTCCGTGATCTCACCCCGGGAGCGCCACGACAGCGAGGCCCTGCTCGCGCTGCCGGAACTGCGCTCGGTCGGGGGGGCAAACATCGTCGTATTCCGTGGGCAGGGCGGCAGGGAACACTTGCGGGAGGCGCTCGAGGCGCGCGGCGCGCGCGTCGAATACGTCGAGTGCTACCGGCGCGTGCGTCCCGACGCCGATCCGGCGAAGCTGCTGCATGCCTGGCAGCGCGGCGAGATACATGCCGTGAGCGCACTCAGCGCCGAGACGCTCGAGAATTTTCTTGCGCTGGTCGGCGAGGCAGGCGCCACGCTGGCAGCGCAATGCACCCTCGTGGTGCCGCATGCCGCGATCGCCGCCCGGCCGGATGCCCGCCGCTTCGCGCGCGTCGTCCTGGCAGGCGCGGGATCCGATGCGCTGGTGGAGGCACTCGCGCCGCTGCGGGTGACCCCGTGATCGAATCGCCGCCGCCCGTCCAGCTCCCGCCCGCAGAAGCGCGTGACCGCAGTCGCGTCGATCGCACCGCGCGCGCGCTCGCCGCGCTTGCGATCGCGGCGGCCGTGGCTGCCGCGTGGCTCGCGATCGAGGCCCGGACCGGGATCCACTCGATCGAGTCGAGCGCGGGCGGGCGGCTCGCCGAGCTGGGAGCCGAGGCCTCACGAGCGCGAGGCGCGCTTGGCCAGATGCAGGCGGCGCTGCGCGAGGCCCAGGGACGCATCACGGAGCTCGAGGCGCGGGTGGCTGACACGCAGGAGCAACGCGTGGCGCTGGAGGAGATGTACCGCGACCTCGCCCGCAGCGCCGACGATCGCGTGCTCTCCGAGGTGGAGCAGACGCTCGTGCTTGCGAGCCAGGAGCTGCAGCTGGCGGGCAACGTGCGCGGCGCGCTCGCCGCCCTGCAGGCTGCGGACCAGCGGCTCGCACGCGCCGACAAGCTCGCCGCAACGCCGCTGCGCCGCGCGATCGCGCACGACATGGAGCGGCTCAAGGCGGTACCGCAAATCGACGCCGTAGGCATGGCGGTGAAGCTCGATGGGCTGATGCGCCAGGTCGACAGCCTGCCGCTGGTGATCGCCGAGACCGCCCCGCCCGTGCGCGTCGCCACGCGGTTGCGCTCTTCGGAGGGGGGCTTCACGCGGGCCGCGCGCGATTTCTGGGAGGAAATGAAGGGGCTCGTGCGCATCCGCGACATGGACGGCCAGGACGTCGCGCTCCTGGCGCCGTCGCAAGCCTATTTCCTGCGCGAGAACCTGAAGCTCCGGCTGCTGGCGGCGCGCGTCGCGCTGCTCGCACGCGACGAGTCCTCGTTCCGCGAGGACCTGCGCGAGAGCCAGGCGTGGATCGCGAAGTATTTCGATACCCGCGCCAAGCCGACAAGCGCAGCGCTCGCGGCCGTGCGGCAGATCGCGGACAGTCCGGTGGCCATCGGCGTGCCGGACATCAGCGCAAGCCTCGCGGCGGTACGCAACGCCCGCGCGGCGCGCGAGAAGAGGTAGCCCGATGCGCTTCGCCCTCTGGTCGCTCGTGCTGGCCGCCATGGCGGTGGGAATCGCGTTGTTCGCCGGCCATTCGACGGGCTACGTGGTGATCGTTTCGGCGCCGTGGCGCATCGAGCTGTCGGTCAACCTGCTGATCGTGCTGATCGTCGCGGGCTACTTCGCCTTCTACTTCCTCGCGCGCCTCGTGGCCTCGCTGCTCGCGATCCCGGCGCGCGTGCGCGCCTACCGCGCACAGCGCGAGCGCGACTACCTGCGCCGCGCCCTCAACGACGCCTTGCTCGCCTTCTTCCAGGGACGCTATGCGTCGGCCGAAAGGAGCGCGGCGGCCGCGCTCACGGGCGAGGAGACGAAGGGCGTGGCCGCGATCATCGCAGCGCGCAGCGCCCATGAGCTCGGGCGCTTCAGCGAGCGCGAGCAGTTCCTCGCCCAGGCCAAGGGCGCCGCGCCCGCGGTGGACCAGGCGCGCCTTACCACGCTCGCCGACCTGCTGGTCTCGCAGGGGCGCAACGAGGAAGCCCTCGCGGTGCTGAAGGACCTCTCGGCCCGCGATGCGCGCAACCTGCGGCTGCTGCGCCTGAAGCTCCAGGCGGAGCAGGCGACGCGCCGCTGGGACGAGGTGCTCGCCACGGTGGCTGCCCTCGCGAAGCTCGGGGGACTGGGCGCCGAAGAGGCGCAGAACGTGCGGCGCGCGGCGCACCTGGGCAACCTGCAAGCCAAGTCGCAGGACGCGGCGGCGTTGGGCGCCTACTGGAAGCAGCTGCCGGCCGAGATGCGCATGGACCCGGCGCTCGCATCGATGGCTGCACGCTACTACATCGCGCTCGACGGCCACGCCGAGGCGCTGGCGATGCTCGAGCAGGCGCTCGAGCGGGAGTGGAACCCCAGCCTGGTGGCGCTCTACGGCGAGGCCGCAGGGTCCGACGCCCTGCCGCAGATCGAGCGCGCCGAGAAATGGCTGCGGGCGCATGCGCGCGATCCCGCGCTCCTGCTCGCCCTGGGCAAGCTGTGCATGCGCCAGGGCCTGTGGGGCAAGGCGCAGAGCTACATCGAGGCGAGCCTCGCGCTCGAGCCGACGCACGACGGGCACATGACGCTGGCCGCCCTGATGGAACGCATCGGCAAACCCCACGAAGCCGTGCAGCATTTCCGCCGCAGCGCCGAGCTGGCGGGCTGAATCGAAAGGAGTCGTCCATGCGGGAATATGCAGCTCTCACCCACTCGCCGCTCGCCCCGGGAGCGCGCGTCGCGCAGCCTCCCACGCCGCAACGCGTCACGCTCGACGACCCCGCATTCTCGGTGATGACGGACCTGCGCGAGGTGCACGCAGCGACGGTCACTCCCGAGGAGCCGATCGACGCGGCCAACGCGAGGATGATCCGGCGCGGGGTGCGGCTGCTCTTCGTGCTCGATCCCCAGGGCGCAGTAAGCGGAGTCATCACGGCGACCGACCTGCTCGGCGAAAAGCCGGTGCGCTTCATGCAGGAACGCGGCGTCACCCACGCGGAGATCCAGGTCGCGGACATCATGACGCCCGCGCCGATGATCGAGGCGCTCGCGCTGCTCGAGGTCGCGCAAATGCGCGTGGGGCACATCGTGGCCACGCTCAAGGCCGTGCGCCGCCAGCACCTGATGGTCGCGGAAGACGACGGCCGGCGCATCCGCGGCCTGTTCTCCGCGAGCCAGGTGGCGCGCCAGCTGGGCGTGCAGCTGCAGACTTTCGAGGTGGCGCAGACCTTCGCCGACATCGGAGCCGCGCTGGGCCGCTGAACCGGCTGCGCCATGGGCGATCGCTATCGGGAGATCTACGGCGCATTCCGCTGGAACGTTCCGCCCCGCTTCGACATCGCGCACCACGTGTGCCGCCGCTGGTCGTCCGACCCGCATCGCATCGCGCTGCTCTGGGAGGACGAATCGGGCGAAAAGCGCACGCTGACCTTCCGCGACATCCTGCTCGAAGCCAACCGCCTGTCGAACGTGCTGCGCGCGCTCGGCGTGGCGGGCGGCGATCGCGTCGCCCTGCTGCTGCCGCAGCGTCCGGAGACCATCGTCGCCTATGTCGCGTGCTTCCAGATGGGCGCGATCGCGGTTCCCCTTTCGTTCCTCTTCGGCCCCGATGCGCTCGAGTACCGGCTTGCGAACAGCGCCGCGAAAGTCGCCATCGCGGATCCGGCGACGCTTGCGAACCTGGATCCGCTGCGAGCGCGCCTGCCCGAGCTCGCCCACGTGCTCGGCGTGGCCGGCGCCCGCGCCTCCGCGACCCTCGGCTGGGAAGAGACGCTCGCGAAAGCGGCATCGGAATTCGAGCCATCGCCCGTTGCCGCCTCCGATCCCGCCGCGATCATCTACACCAGCGGCACCACCGGCCCGCCGAAGGGAACGCTGCTGGCGCACAGCGCGTTGCTCGGCAACTTGCCGGGCTTCGAGCACTCCCACGACGCCTTTCCGCGCCAGGGCGACTTGTTCTGGTCGCCGGCGGACTGGGCGTGGACCGGCGGGCTGTGGGACGCCCTGATGCCCACGCTCTACCACGGCCAGGCGATCGTCGGGTACCGCGGGCGCTTCGACCCCGAGCGCGCATTCCACCTGATCGCGAAATACGGCGTTCGCAATGCGTTCCTCGTCCCGACCGCGCTCAAGATGATGATGAAGGCGGTGCCTTCGCCGCGGCGCACCCATGACCTGCGCCTGCGCTCGCTGATGAGCGGGGGGGAGGCGCTGGGACAGACCGTGCTGGAGTGGGCCCGCGCGGAGCTCGGTGTCACGATCAACGAGATCTTCGGGCAGACCGAGATGAACTACATCGTGGGCAATTCCCACGAGCAGTGGCCGGTGAAGCCCGGATCGATGGGGCGGCCCTATCCCGGTCACCGGATAGCGGTGCTCGATCCCGAGGGCCGCGAGCTGGGAGCCGGCCAGGCGGGCGACGTCGCGGTGCATCGGACGTGGACCGACGGCGCGCCCGACCCGGTGCTCTTCCTGGGCTATTGGCGCAATCCCGAGGCCACTGCGGCAAAGTACAGCGGCGAATGGTGCCGCACCGGCGACGAGGCCTCGTTCGACGAGGATGGCTACCTCTGGTACCAGGGCCGCGCCGACGACGTCTTCAAGAGCGCGGGCTACCGCATCGGCCCGTCCGAAATCGAGAACTGCCTGGTGAGGCACCCCGCGGTCGGCAATTGCGCCGTCGTTCCCACGCCCGATGCGACGCGCGGCGCGCTGGTCAAGGCGTTCGTGGTGCTCGCCGCGGGCAACGCGCCTTCCGAGGCCCTGAAGGAGTCGATTCGCGAGCACGTGAAGCTGCAGCTCGCGCCCTACCAGCAGCCGCGGGAGATCGAGTTCGTGGCCGAGCTGCCGATGACGACCACCGGCAAGGTCCAGCGCCGCGTGCTGCGTGAGCGGGAGGCGCGGCGCGCTACTTCTTCGGATCCACCGACGGCGTGAACGCGTCGCAGTAGAACTCGTCCTCGGGCAGTCGGCGCTGCGCCACGAACGTCTCGCGCGCGATATCGGTCATCGCCGGCGCCCCGCAGGCATAGACCTGGTATCCCGACAGGTCGGAGAAGTCGTCGAGCACCGCCTGGTGGACCAGGCCGGTGCGACCCGTCCACGCGTCTCCCGGAATCGGATCGGACAGGACGGGGATGAACGTGAAGCCCGGGTGCTCAGCCTGCCAGCGCCCCGGCAACTGCGGCATGTACAGGTCCTTGAGCGACCGGGCACCCCAATAGAGCACCATCTGCCGGTCGACCCCGTTGTGGAAGCAATGCTCGATGAGCGCCTTGATCGGCGCGAACCCCGTCCCGCCCGCAACGAAGACCATCGGCTTGTCCGCCGAATCCTCGCGCAGGTAGAAGGTGCCCAGCGGACCTTCGAAGCGCAGGATCGCGCGCTCCTTCATCTGCTCGAAGACAAAGTTGGAGAACGCGCCCCCGGGGGATTTGCGCACGTGCAGCTGCAGGAAAGCGTCATCGTGTGGCGCGTTGGCCATCGAGAAGCTGCGGCGCTTGCCGTCCTTGAGCAGGATGTCGACGTATTGGCCGGCGAGAAACTGCAGCCGCTCCCCGGCGGGAAGCTTCAGGTAGAGGATCGCCACGTCCTCGACCGGCTTCTCGACCCTCTCGACCCGGCAAGGCAGCGTGCGGATCGCGAGATCCTTGGCGCCCGCCAGCTCGCGCACCTCGAAGACGATGTCCGTGAGCGGGCGCGTGCAGCATGTGAGCGCCTTCCCGGCTTGTCTTTCGGCGGGGTGCAGCGCGCGCTCCTGGTACTCGCCGTACGCGAGCTCCCCGGATCTCAGCACCCCCTTGCAGGCCCCGCACGCGCCATTGCGGCAGCCGTATGGAAGGCCGATCCCCTGGCGCAGCGCCGCCTCCAGCACCGTCTCGCCGGGGGCGACCGTGAAGGTATGGCCGCTCGGCTCGAGCCGGACCGCGTGCCCGGGCGATTGGGATTCAGGCAATTCGGAGCTTTCCTTAAGGGGCTTCGCGCGCGAAGGCGATGCGCGGCCAAGGGCAGGCGAGGCGAATTCTAACCCATGGGCCGCAGCGCCCTTGCGCGGGACTGCCTCACCGGCTGCGGCGAAACTCCCCTTCGATGATCGCGCCCCGGCTGCCGCGGCGCGAGACCGGCTCTGCCGCAGCGCGGGGGCCGGGAAGGAGCAGCAGCGTGATGGCGATCAGGTCCGATACGACCCCGGGAAAGATCAGCAGCAGTCCTGCCAGGACGGTACGCGCGCTGTGGGTGAGCGCCGTGATCGAGAACTGGCCTTCGGCCACACCGGCCGCCAGGCGGGCGACGAGCGCAAACCGGGCCTCCTTGATGAGCGCCATCCCGGCACAGGCCGAGAGCACCACCCAGGCGAGGACCCACCAGCCCAGGGTCTGGCTCAACCGCACGAGCACCACTGCTTCGAGCAGGGGGAAACCCAGTAGAATCGCAATCAGGAGTAACCGCATCACGAGCGTCGTCTCATTCTTCGCCAATCTTCGCCTACCGCCGGCGGGGGGCCGCCGTGACAGTCATCGCCGTCCTCACAAACCTACCCGACTCCGAGTCCGCTTTCAATCTGGCCCGCGAATTGGTCCACTTGAGACTTGCCGCCTGCGTAAACGTTCTGCCCGCGGCAACCTCCTTCTACCGATGGAATTCCCGGACCGAGCAGGCCACCGAGACCATGGTCCTCATAAAGTCCACGCGGGAGCGCTACGGCGAGCTCGAACGGGCCATTCGCGAGCGGCACCCGTACGAGCTACCCGAGATCATCTCCTGGCCCATCGAGCAGGGCTCGGCCGCCTACCTCGCATGGGTCGAGAGCGAGTCACGGATCGCATGACGCACGTGACGGCGGGCATCGATTGCCGCCGGGGCCGGCAAGGATCGTGAACGTCAGGTGGGCATTTGGCGGCGTGGCGCTGCTGGCGCTGCTCGCGGGCATCGCCGTGTGGCTGGGCTCCGCCGCCCCCGGCGCCACATCCGCAGCGCCCCAAGTGTCCCCGGCTGCGCTCTATGCTGCGACCTTTCTCGACGCCGATGGCAAACCCCAGCCGCTGGGACGCTACCGGGGAAAGATCCTGGTGCTCAACTTCTGGGCGACCTGGTGTGCCCCGTGCCGGCGGGAAATGCCCGCCTTCGCCCGCCTTCAAAGCCGCTGGGCGGGGCATCGGGTGCAATTCGTAGGCCTGGCGAACGACGATCCGCAGCGCGTGGCTCAATTCGGCAGGGAGCTCGGGATAGACTATCCGCTGCTCACCGGCGGCGACGAGGTGAGCCAACTGTCCGAGCAGTTGGGAGACAGCATGTCCGTGCTTCCGTATACAGTGATCCTGGACCGTGGTGGCCGGGTGCTTGAGCAGAAGGTGGGCGCTTACACAGAGGCTGCGTTGGATGAAAGGCTATCCAAATATTCGCTTGAATAGCGGGCAATTTCTGCTATCACCAGGTAAATTCTTCGATCTTCCTGAAACTTGTTCTGCGTCATCATGACTGCAACCTGCGGTAAAGCGCAAATCGTGCCCGTTCCATGGCCGGGACTTCCGCTGCTTCGCCGGTTTGAATCGAACATCGCCAAAAACTGGACATCTTCGGCGGAATTGCGGCAAACTCGCCGCCCATGTCGAAAATTCTAGTCATTCACGGCCCGAATCTGAACCTCCTGGGCGAGCGTGAAACGCAGCACTACGGCGCCCAAACCCTGGCCTCGATCGACCGGCGGCTCGTCGAACACGGCCGACGTGACGGCCTCGAGGTCCTCACCTTCCAGAGCAACGCGGAGGCGCCGCTGATCGAGCGCATCCATGCGGCCAAGGACGACGGGACCCGCTACATCATCATCAACCCGGCCGCCTTCACCCATACGAGCGTCGCGCTGCGCGACGCGCTGGCGGCGGTGAAGATCCCCTTCATCGAAGTGCACCTGTCGAACGTCCACGCGCGCGAAGCATTCCGGAAGCACTCGTACTTCTCGGACCTGGCGAGCGGGGTCATCAGCGGGCTCGGTCCGATGGTCTACGACCTCGCGCTCGAGGCGGCCAAGCGCGCGATGCAGGAACCGGCGGGCTGAGGGGGGAGCGCATGGACCTCAGGAAGCTCAAGAAGCTCATCGACCTGGTCCAGGAATCGGGGATCGGGGAGATCGAGATCACGGAAGGCGAGGAAAAGGTGCGGATCAGCCGGCAGGGCGCCGCCGGCGCGCCGGTGATCATGACCGCTCCTGGCGCGCAGATGCCGTTCGCGACTGCGGCCACCTCCCTGGCGGCGCCCGAACCGGCTCCGGAGCCCGCCGGTCACACGCTCAAATCCCCCATGGTCGGAACCTTCTACCGCGCCCCTTCGCCTGGCGCGCCGTCGTTCGTGGAAGTCGGGCAGTCGGTGTCGAAGGGCCAGACACTGTGCATCATCGAGGCAATGAAGCTCCTGAACGAGATCGAGTCGGACGCGTCGGGCACGGTCAAGGCGATCCTGGTCGAGAACGGCCAGCCGGTCGAGTACGGGCAGGCGCTTTTCGTGATCGAATAGGACGCGCCGGGCACCGCCGATGTTCGAAAAGATCCTGATCGCGAATCGGGGCGAGATCGCCCTGCGCATCCAGCGCGCCTGCCGGGAGATGGGCATCAAGACCGTTGCCATCCACTCGGAGGCGGATACCGACGCCAAGTACGTGATGCTCGCCGACGAATCGGTTTGCATCGGCCCGCCGCCGTCACGCGACAGCTACCTCAACATCCCGGCGATCATCAGCGCGGCCGAGGTCACCGACGCCCAGGCGATCCACCCGGGATACGGATTCCTCTCCGAGAACGCCGACTTCGCCGAGCGCGTCGAGAACTCGGGCTTCGTGTTCATCGGCCCGAAGGCGGAGAGCATCCGGATCATGGGCGACAAGATCGCGGCGAAGGCGGCCATGAGGAAGGTCGGCATCCCGTGCGTGCCGGGCTCCGACGGGCCGCTGCCCGACGATCCGAAGGAAATCCGCCGACTGGCCGCCGCCGTCGGCTACCCGGTGATCATCAAGTCGGCGGGCGGGGGCGGCGGACGCGGCATGCGCGTGGTCCACACCGAGGCCGCGCTGGTGAACGCCGTCACCATGACGCGCGCCGAGGCGCAAAACGCTTTCAACAACCCCGTGGTCTATCTCGAGAAATACCTCGAGAATCCGCGGCACATCGAGATCCAGGTGCTCGCGGACGAGCACAAGCAGGCCATCTACCTGGGCGAGCGGGACTGCTCGATGCAGCGGCGCCACCAGAAGATCATCGAGGAAGGACCCGCCCCCCTCGTCAAGGCACGGCTGATCGAGCGCATCGGCGAGAAGTGCGCGGAAGCCTGCCGCAAGCTGGGCTACCGGGGGGCGGGAACCTTCGAGTTCCTCTACGAGAACGACGAGTTCTACTTCATCGAGATGAACACGCGCGTTCAGGTCGAGCATCCGGTGACGGAGCTCATCACCGGAGTGGACATCGTGCAGGAGCAGATCCGCGTGGCCGCCGGCATGAAGCTCAAGCTGCGCCAGAAGGACGTGATAAAGCGCGGGCACGCGATCGAATGCCGCATCAATGCCGAGAATCCCTACACGTTCGTGCCCTCCCCGGGGCGCATCACCCAGTATCACGTGGCCGGCGGCCCGGGGATCCGCTACGACTCGCACGTGTACGCCAACTACTACGTGCCGCCCTACTACGACTCGCTCATCGGCAAGCTGATCGCGTACGGGGACACCCGCGAGCAGGCGATCGCCCGCATGCGCGTGGCGCTTTCGGAGATGGTGATCGAGGGAATCCAGACCAACATCGCGCTGCACCAGGAGCTCATGAGCGATGCGGCCTTCATTCGCGGCGGCGTGGGCATCCACTACCTGGAGGAGAAGATGGCGGCCCTCAAGTCGATCCAGCCCGAGCCGTAGGACGTCCATGGCCTGGCAGCGCGTGGACCTCGTGATCGCCGGAGACCGCGCGGAAGCGCTTGCCGATGCACTCGAGGCTGCGGGCGCCCTTTCCACGGAGCTGTCCGATGCAGACGCTGGCACCCCCGGGGAGCGCGGCGTGTTCGGCGAACCGGGTTCCGACGCGGCGCTGTGGCGGCGTTGCCGGGTCAGGGCGCTGTTTTCCGCGCAGGCCGATGCCCGGCGCGCCCTGGACTCGGCCCTGGCCGCCTGCGGCGCGGCAGGGGTCGCGGGAGCCTCGTTCGGCAGGGTGGAGGACGCCGACTGGGTTGCGCTCGTCCAGTCGCAATTCGAACCCGTGCGCGTGACCGAGCGCCTCTGGATCGTGCCCTCGTGGCACGCCCCGCCGCACCCCGGCGCGGTGAACGTGATCCTCGATCCGGGAGCCGCATTCGGGACCGGGAGCCACCCCACCACGCGCCTTTGCCTCGCCTGGCTCGAGCACAATCTGCGGCCCGGCGACCGGGTGCTCGACTACGGGTGCGGTTCCGGGATCCTCGCGATCGCCGCGCTCAAGCTCGGGGCCGGCGCGGCGTGGGCCGTGGACGTCGATCCGCTCGCGCTGCAGGCCGCGCGCTACAATGCCGAGCGCAACGCCGTGCCGCTCGCAGTGCTCGACGCCCGGAGCGCGGTGCCGGGCCGTGCGCGCCTGACCGTCGCCAACATCCTTGCCAATCCGCTGCGCATGCTAGCGCCGATCCTCGCGTCCCACACGCAACCGGGTGGAGCAATCGCGCTCAGCGGCATCCTCGAGGAGCAAATCCCCGAAGTGCTCGCGGACTACTCGCCGTGGGCAACGCTGGGCGTGGCGGGGCGTGATTCGGGCTGGGTGCTCCTTGCCGGCGAACGCAATCCCTGACCGATGCTGATTACCACCTGCACGCACTGCCTCGCGCGCTTTCGGGTAACTCCCGTCCAGCTCAATGCCAAGCAGGGGCGCGTGCGCTGCGGGCGCTGCGGCAAGGTGTTCAGCGGATTCGAGGCCCTCGAGCGCTTTCCCGACGATGACACGGGCGCGCGCCTCCTGGCTGCGCGCGAAGCTGCGGAAAGGACGGCCACCCTCCCCGCGATGGAGCCGTTTCCGGAGGACGACCTTCCAGAAGTGGAAACCCTGGACACGCCCCCTTCGCCGCGCGAGCACCGGGAACCCGTGGACGCCCCCGCGCCGCCGCCCGCCATCGTCTTCGAGGAGGATTTCGATGCGGCGATGCCCCGGGTCTCGCGCGCCTGGTCTTTCGGGGTCGTGCTGCTGAGCCTGGTGCTCACCGCCGAGCTCGCGTACGCGTTCCGCAGCCCGATCGCCCAGCATTACCCGGCGACCCGGCCGTGGCTGGAGTCCGTCTGCGAAGATCTGCGCTGCACGATCGCGTGGTCGCGGGACGAGCAGCTCCTCAAGCTCGAGGATTCGGAGCTGCTCGAAGTGCCCGGGAAGCCGAACGAGATCGCGCTTGGGGCGCGCATCCGCAATCTCGCGCCGGTACCGCAGGAATATCCGTACATCGAGCTCACGCTCACCGACCTTGGCGGGCAACCGGCCACGCGGCGCGTGCTCAAGCCCGCGGATTATCTGGGCCGCGCGCCCGCCCATGCCGAATCGCTCGCCGCCGGCGCCGAGATCTCGATCCGGCTGCGCCTCGAGACGCCGCGCATCAAGGCTACCGGCTACGAGCTCCTGCTTTTCTATCCCTGAGCGCGCCTAACCCGCCTTGCGCAGGTTGGCGAGCATGGAATCCACCGCGCGCTCCACAAGCGGCGCGTCGTCGAGCACGCGCGCCTCTCCCTTGCGCATCTGCTCGGCCAGCGCCTCGGGCGAAATCGACACCGCGGCGACCGAGGACAGCGGATTGGTGAAGAGGTAAACCCCCTTGTTGGGGCTGATCCAGGTGAGCCGGGCGCGTACGCTCGCCGCTGCGCCGGTGAATTCCACCCATGTCCCCCGCTGCAAGTTGGTCCAGATGCCGGTACGCGTAAAAACGTTGCGCACCGGTGCCTTGCCCCGGGGCGTGCGCAGGCGGATCTCTTCCACGCGAATCTCGCCGGCGGGCACCACCTCGCGCGCAATCTCGGCCGGTTCAGGCGCCTCGGGCTCGGTCGCCGCGGGGAGCGCCGCCAGGCCGCGCAATCCGGACTTGACCGCTGCGGCATGGCTGTCGACGAGCGCGCCCAGGAATTCCTCGCGGCGCGCGGCGTCGAGCTCGCCACGCTGCAACCCGTCCTGGAGGTGCTTGAGCATCGACGGCAGCATGGTGACCAGGCGCTTGCGGTCCTCGGCAGCCACCTTCGGTTCGACGCTCCACAGGAGATCGTCCATGGTGGCGATCAGCGACTTCCACGCCGGGGAGCCCTCGCCCTCGGCCGCCTGCACCCGTGCGAGCGCCTTCACCCAGGTCTCGCGCAGCATGTCGCGCAGCGCAGGCACGGCCCACACGTTGCCGTCCAGCCGGCGCTCCACTTCCTCCTCCGCCACCGCGCGCGCTATCTCTTCGCGCTCGCGTTCCTCGAGCAGACGCGCCGAGCGTTCGACCACGGCGATTTCGGCGCGCTTGCGCTCCTCGATGAAGGCCGCAACCCTGCCGGCCTGCGCCTCGAAGAGCCCCAGGTCCGTGTCGAACTCGGCAAGCACCTGCTGCACGACGCTCTCGATCAAGGCGAGCACGGCGCCGTCGCCCGCATTGGCCTCGTCGAGGCCGATCGCCGACTCGGCGAGCAGATCGAGCAGGCGCCGCGCGGGGTGCGATTTGGACGAGAAGAAATTGCGGTCCAGCAGCGCGACCTTCAGCGTGGGAATCTGCAGGCGGCCGAGCTGCGCCTTCACGACTGCCGGAATGTGCCGATCCTCGAATATGTAGTCGAAGAGCATGGCCACGATGTCGATCGTCATCGCGTCCACGGTGCCCAGCGAGGCGCTTTGCGGCGCCGCCTTGATGCCCCTCACCACGTTCACGAGCATCTCGCCGCCGCTCGCGGCGGTCAGCTGGCCGCCCTCGCGATGCATGCGCGTGAGCTCGGACAGGAACGATGCCGGGGCCATCGGGGCGCCGCCCGCCGCCGCGAAGCCTGGGGGGAGCCCCGCGGCGGCGGTCGCACCCGGCGCCCCGGGAAGGGACGCGCCGAGAAGCTGCGCCAGCGTGCCGAAGATGTCGCCGGTCTGCGCGGGCGTCGGCGACGAAGGCGCCGGCGCGTCGCGCCGCGCGGGCGAGGCGGAGCGGCGCACGCCGTGGCGCACCTCGGGCAGGATGCGGCGCTCGACCAGGTGGACGTTGAGGTCGTGGTAGACGGCCTGCAGCTCGACCTGCGCGTAGCGCTCGAGCTGGCGCAGGAGCGCGAGGCGCACTTTCAGCCCCGCATGGATCTGGTCGCAGGCGTCCTTCAGGGCCGCGCAGATGGTCGACGGGCTCACCGGGTTCGCGTCTTCTTCGAGCTCGGGGCGCTCGAGGAGGAAGCCCATGCGTTGGCCGAGCGCGAAGAGCTCCCCCTCGCAGGCGGCACCGAGCTTGCGCGACATCTCCCTCACGGCAAGCGTTTCCTCGAGATCCTCGTCGCCCACGAGCGTGAGCTCGCCGGGCTTCACCTCGGCCGACTCGCCGCTTCCGGCGTCGCCACGAACCTTGCGGTTGAAGAAATCGATGAAGTGCCGCCGGAACGCGGCTTCCATGACGGAGCGCTTCTCGCGCGCCTGGGCACGCGCATCGAGGTACGTGTTCTGGGCCTCGCGGTCGACCGCCTTGTCCGCGAGCTCGAAGAGGTCGTCCTCGAGGCGGTCGAGCATCCCGGAGAGCGAGCGGGCCATGCGCTCCAGGGCGAGCTCGCGGCATCCGCTGAGGACGTCGGCGGACTCCTTCGGAGAAAGGCGCGCACGCGCGCGCGGATGATCGCCGAGGGGAACCACGTTGCCGGTTGCCTGCTTGACCATGACCCACCACCTTTCGAGGGCCGGCCCGCGAAAGGTGGAACGCATGGTCAGAGTAGGCCGTTGCCGGCAGCCGGGGAAACTGGTGCTTTCCCCGCGACTCTGGCAATCCCGCTGTCATAGGGCGCCGCCCCTTAGACCGGAGATTTTGCGTCCCCACCTTTCGATGGGTTTGCCCTGTTGCAGATGCGTGCGCCGACATGTACGCGGGTCGCACAGCGCGCCCGCGTTACGGTTGTAACGCGTCCGAGAATGCCTTCCGGGGTACCCAACGTCAATGCCGCCGGTCGGCCCTTTCCCGCCGCGCGTCCGCCGAAGGGTGAGCGCTTCCTAGCGTTTATACTGGCGCCCATGACAATCCTGGTCTGCGGTTCCATGGCTTACGACACCATCATGGTGTTCCCGGACCAGTTCAAGAACCACGTCCTGCCCGAGCAGATCCACATCCTGAACGTGTGCTTCATGGTGCCCGAACTGCGCCGCGAGTTCGGGGGCACCGCGGGCAACATCGGCTACAACCTCCGGCTGCTGGGCGAGGACCCGCGCATCATGGCGACCGTAGGACAGGATTTCGATCCCTACGAGCAGCGCCTGCGGCAGCTCGGGCTGTCCACCCGGCACATCCGGCGGCTGGACGAACAGTTCACCGCGCAGGCCTTCATAACCACCGATATCGACGACAACCAGATCATCGCGTTCCACCCGGGCGCGATGTCGTTTTCGCACCTGAACCGCGTCGCCGATGCCACGGGAGCGAAGATCGGCATCGTCTCGCCCGACGGGCGCCAGGGAATGATCGAGCACGCGCGCGACTTCGCGGCGGCCGGCATCCCGTACGTGTTCGATCCCGGGCAGGGGCTGCCGATGTTCTCGGGTCCGGAGCTGCTCGAGCTCGCCGCGGGCGCCGCGGCGCTCATCGTGAACGACTACGAAGCCCGCGTGGTGGAGCAGAAAACGGGGGCGGGCATCGACCGGATCGCGGCGACAATGGACGCCGTGGTGGTCACTCGGGGCGGCGAAGGCGCGACCCTGCTCACCGGGGGCCGGGAGGTGCACGTGCCGGGGGTGAAGGCCGATACGCTGGTGGACCCGACCGGATGCGGCGATGCCTTTCGCGCCGGGGTGCTCTACGGAATGGCCCGGGAATGGGACTGGACCCGCTCGGCGCAGCTCGCTTGCGTGATGGGCTCGATCAAGATCGCGCACCGCGGCGGGCAGAACCATCGCCCTACGCACGAGGAAATAGCGAAACGCTTCCGGGATTCCTTCGGTCAAAGGCTTTAGAAGCGGGACCGGGCATGCGTCCCCGCATTGAACAAAGGAGATTCAAACCATGAGCAGAATCCCAGCAATGGCCGCGATCGGGGCCCTGATTCTCGGCGGCTGCGCCTACCAGGCCGGTAGCGGCGATTACCGGGGCTACGAGGTCCGGGGGGAGCAGAGCGTGCGCTTCGGCGTTGTCGATGCGGTTCGCCCGGTGCGCATCAGCCCCCGCGATACCGGGGTCGGAACGACTGCGGGCGCCGTGCTGGGCGGCATCGCGGGCAGCAACGTGGGCGGCGGATCGGGCCAGGTCGCCGGCGCAATCGGCGGAGCCATCCTCGGCGGCGTGATCGGGCAGAACGTGGAGAAAAACGCCAACGAACACCCTGGAGTGGAGGTCACCGTGCACCTCGACTCGGGCCGCTACATCGCCGTGGTGCAGGAAGCCGACGAGCAGTTCCGCGTCGGGGACCGCGTGCGCGTGCTCTCGGGGCGCGGCGGCACCACTCGCGTCACCCACTGACCTGGCACACCTGCGGACGGGCCGCCTCAGGCGGTGGCTGCGCTGGACGCGGATCACGGCGCACGCCGCGCTCGCCGCGCTGATCCTGCGTTTCATCTTCCCGAGGGCCGCGCCGCGCACGCGCCGCCGGCTCATGCAATGGTGGTCCGCGAAATTGCTGTGCATCCTGAACGTGAGCGTGCGGCAGGAAGGCAGCGCGCCCGACCCGCACGGCGCCGCGACGATGATCGTGGCCAACCATATTTCCTGGGTCGACGTCTTCGTGGTGGCCAGCGTGCAGCCGATGCGCTTCATCGCCAAGAGCGAGGTGCGCGACTGGCCGGGGGCCGGCTGGATTGCCGAGCGCGCCGGAACGATATTCATCCGGCGCGCGCGGCGCCACGACACGGCGCGCATCAACCACCAGGTGCACGAGGCGCTCGCGGACGGCGATTGCGTGGGGCTCTTTCCGGAGGGCACCACGACGGAGGGCGACCGGCTGCTCAAGTTCCACTCGTCGCTCTTCGAGCCTGCGATCGTGAATGCCGCCCGCATCCATCCCGCGGCAATCCGCTACGAGCATCCCGACGGGGCGCCGTGCCGCGCGATGGCGTACGCGGGCGAGCGCACTTTCATGCAATCGCTCGGGCTGATCATCCGCCAGCGCTCGGTCGTGGCGCGCCTGGCCTTCGCCGAGGCGATCGAGCCGGCCGGGAGCCACCGGCGCACCGCCGCCCGCATCGCCCACGCACGCGTGGCTAGTCTTCTCGGGATGGATCACGAGGGCACGGAACCTGGAACACCGCGCGGTCGTGCAGCCGAACCGCCGTGAGGCTGCGCCCCCAGACGCATCCGCTGTCCAGGCCGATCAGGTTCGGGCGCGCCAGGAAGCCCAGCGCGGACCAGTGGCCGAACAGGATCGTGTGGTCCGCGCTCGACCTTCCCGGGACGTCGAACCAGGGAATCCAGCCGTCGCTCGCGTCGCCGGGCTCGCCCTTGAAGCGCAGCACCATCGCGCCGCTCGCGTCGCATACCCGCAAGCGCGTCATCGCGTTGATCACCACGCGCAGCCGCTCGATGCCTTCCAGGGCTTCGCTCCATTGCGCGGGCTCGTCGCCGTACAGGCGCTCGAGCAACGAGCGGTAGTCGCGGCCGCGCAGCCGTTCCTCGACCTCGCCCGCGAGTGAACGCGCGCGCGCCACGCTCCATTGCGGAAGGAGCCCCGCATGCACGAGTGCGAATTCACCCTCCACGTGCAGGAGCGGCCGGCTGCGCAGCCATTCGAGGAGCTCGCGGCGGTCCGGGGCGGCCAGTATGCCCTCGAGCGTGTCACGCGTGCGCGGGCGCTCGACGCCCTCCGCCACGCACACGAGATGCAGGTCGTGGTTGCCGAGCACGGTGACCGCGGCATTGCCCAGGGATTTCACGAAACGCACGCACGCCGCGGAATCGGGACCGCGGTTGACGAGGTCCCCGACGAACCAGAGCCGGTCCCGCGAGGCATCGAAGCCGATCGTCGCCAGCAGCCGCTCGAGCGGCTCGAAGCAACCCTGCAGGTCACCTATCGCGTAGGTCGCCAATCTCGAGGGCTCCGGCGAAAGAGGGCGACCGCGCTCGCCCTTCCTGGCGTTGTGCCGGGCAGCGGGCTACTTCGCCGCCGCGATCATGTAGTCGACGGCGGCCTCCACATCCGCATCGGACAAGGCGGGATTGCCGCCCTTGGCCGGCATCGCCCCCTTGCCATGGAGCGCGCTGTGGTAGAGGGCGTCCTTGCCCTTGGCGATGCGCGGCGCCCACTCGGCCTTGTTGCCGAACTTGGGCGCTCCCGCCACTCCGGCGCTGTGGCAGGCGGTGCATACCGCTTCGAACGTGGACTTGCCCGCGGTGCTGGCGGGCGCGGCGCCTTTCGCGGGCGCAGGCATCGCAACGGCGAGCGTAGCCGTCGCGGGTTCCGGGCTCGGCATCGCGGTCGCGGGCGGCGGCGCGTTGGCGTCTATCGCGACCGTGGCATCCGGCGCGATGCGCCGGGCAACGGCCTCGGGACTCATCGCGGGATCTCCTATGCGCGATCGCTCTCCGTAGGCGCCGATCGCGAACTGCGCGAGCAGGATGATCCCGACAATGAGCGCGAAGGCCCCGATGACGATCCCGACGGCGAGCTTGACCGGATGCGTCTCGATGTTTTCCTCGATGGGATCCGTGTGGTGCGGCTGGGACATTGTTTTCCTCTTGGAATGCGCGAAAACCGAGGCGGTCCGGAGCGCAAATTATAGCCCGGTTCGAACCGGCGAACTCGCCAGGCAATGGACTCCGGGGAGTGAACTCGTTTAGAATCCGCTACATACGCGCCCGTAGCTCAGCTGGATTAGAGTACTGCCCTCCGAAGGCAGGGGTCGCACGTTCGAATCGTGTCGGGCGCGCCAATTGACTATCCCGTGACCGATCCCCAGACGGCCGGCCAACTGCACCCGACAGCCGCCGCGATGGTGGCCAACCGTGTGCTGGTCGCGGCATCTCTCGCTTTCCTCTTCCTCGTGGCGTTCGCGAGCAGCGCGGGGCTGCGCGCCACCGCGCTGTTCGCATGCGCCTGCGCGCTCGGCGCGCGCTGGCGCACGTTCGCGCCGGCTTGCGCCGCGTTCCCGCGCGACGTCGCGGCCGCGTGGTGCGCGTGGGCGCTGCTCGGCGTGGCATCGGTCGCATGGAGCGTGGACCGCGCCTACACGCTGGGCGAATTGCGCGCGGAGCTGCTCTACGGCGCGCTTGCATTCGGCGTGTTCTTCCTCGCCGCTGCGTGCGAGGCCGTTCGGTGGAGGACCTGGTGGATCGCGCTCGTTGCGGGAACCGCCCTCGCGATGCTGGGCCAGGTATTGCAGGACGTGCTTCCGTTCGCGATCTCGCGCCACCAGGTGGATGGCGGCCCCGGGCCTTATTCGACCCAGCTCGTGCTCGTGATGCCCGTGCTGTTCGCGCTGGCGTGGCCGGGCCCCTGGGGGTTCGGCCGCGGGGCATGGGCGCTCGCCCTGGCGATGGCCGTCATCGGCGCGGCGGCCTTCTACACCGGCAATCGCATCGTATGGCTCGCGTTCGCCGCGCAGACCTGCATAGCCGCGCTCGCCTGGAGGCGGCTGCCTTCGACCGATCCGAAACGCATGCGCGGCGCGCGCCGGCTCATTGTCTGGGCCGGGGTGGTGGTCGCCCTCGCGTTCGTCGCCTCCCTCATGGAGCGCAGCGAGCGCTTCTTCCACCACCCCACGCGCGTCGCCGCCAGCCTGGAAACGGACTTGCGTCCCCGGATCTGGTCGCTCGCGTGGAAGGAATTCTGCGGCGCGCCCTGGCTCGGCCATGGTTTCGGCCGCGAGGTACTGGCCCCGGTATTCGTTCCCGTGACCCCGCCGGGGCAGCCCGAGGTGCGCCACGCGCACAACACGTTCCTCGACGTGGCGCTCGAGCTGGGCGTGGTGGGGCTCGCGGCCTACGTCGCCGTGCTGCTGGCGCTGGCCGGGCACTATCGCTCGTGGTTGCGCAATCCTGCGCTCGCGCCGCTGGGCATGATGGGGCTCGCCCTGGTGGCGGGCTTCGTGGTGAAGAATCTCACCGACGACTTCCTGCATCGCCATAACGCCCTGCTGTTCTGGGCGCTCAACGGCATGTTCCTGGGCCTGGCGCGCCGCCGCGCGCCGTTCGTGGCGGGCTAGGGTCCGCTGCGGGCCGCACGCGTCGCCGGAACGGCGGTGAGACGCGGGCGCACCTGGGAATGATATTCCGGCACCCAGCGCTTCAGGTCGCGGCGCACTTCCGAGTCGCTCGGGATCCGGTCCTGGTCGAGCCAGGTGAGCAGCCCGTCGAGCCAGCCCGGGTCGATCTCGCGCGCCTTCGCGATGCGCAGCTTCGGGTGCGGGGTGGGCCGCGTGTGCTCGTCGTCGGCCAGCAGCTCCTCGAAGAGCTTCTCGCCCGGGCGCAGGCCCGTGTAGACGATGCGGATCTCGTGCTCCGACAGCTCGGACAGCCGGATCATGTCGCGGGCGAGGTCGACGATCTTCACCGGCTCGCCCATGTCCATCACGAACACCTCGCCGCCGAGGCCCATGCACCCGGCCTGCAGCACGAGCTGGGCCGCTTCGGGAATCGACATGAAATAGCGCACCATCTCCGGGTGCGTGATCGTCACGGGACCGCCGCGGTCGATCTGCTCCTGGAACTTGGGGATCACGCTGCCGGCGCTGCCCAGCACGTTGCCGAAGCGCACCATCTCGAAGCGCGTCGTGCTGCCGGCCTGCATCGCCTGGCACACCATCTCGGCCAGGCGCTTGGTGGCGCCCATCACGTTGGTCGGGTTCACCGCCTTGTCGGTCGAGACGAACACGAACTTCTTCACGCCGAAGTCGATCGCCGCGCGCGCAACCATGTGGGTGCCGAGCACGTTGTTCTGGACCGCCTCCCACGCGTTGGCTTCCTCCATGAGGGGGACGTGCTTGTACGCAGCCGCGTGGAACACGAGCCCCGGCGAGTACTGGTGCATCACCTGGGTCACGCGGCGCACGTTCTTGATGTCGCCCACGACGCTCGCCACCGGGATCTCCGGAAAGGCCTCGCGCAATTGCTCGTCGACCTTGTACATGGCGTACTCGTTCATCTCGTAGAGCACGAGCATTGCGGGCTGGTACGCGGCGATCTGGCGGCAGAGCTCGGAGCCGATGGAGCCCCCCGCGCCGGTGACCAGCACCACCTGGCCGGTGAGCAGGTCGTGCAGCCCCGCGTCGTCGAGCGTCACCGGCTCGCGCTTCATCAGGTCCTCGACCGCCACCTTGCGGATGCGCGCGGGCGAGGCCTTGCCGCCCATCACGTTGTTCAGCGTCGGAACGGTCATCACCGACACCTTGGCCCGCTTGCAGATCTCCACCACGCGCCGGCGGATCTTGTAGGGAACCGAGGGCATCGCGACGATCGCGTGGCGCACCTTCAGGCGCTGCGCGAAGCGCGTGAGGTCGTCGAGCGGTCCCAGCACGCGCACGCCGTGCAGCAGGCGCCCGCGCTTTTTCTCGTCGTCGTCCAGGAGTCCCACGACGCGCCACTCGTGGCTGCGGGAAAGCTCCTTCACCAGGCCCACGGCCGCGTCGCCCGCGCCCATGATGATCACCGGCGCGCCCTGCTCGCCGCCGCGGCCGTAGAGCGACCACTCCTTGAACGAGCGATACGTCATGCGGCTGAGGGACATCAGCGCGATCAGGAACAGCGGGTAGAGGAGGCATTCGCGATAGCTGAAAGTCTCGTCCAGGCCGAGCGCGCGCAGCGCGACGGAGATGCACACGGTCCCCGTCATCACCGAGAACACGATGCGCTGGATGTCGGGCAGGCTCGTGTAGCGCCAGGTGCCCTGGTAGACGCCGAACAGGAAGTTGATCGCGATCTGGATGGGCACTGCGACGAGGAAGGCGGCGAACAGGTCCGCCGACGGGTCGCGCGCGCCGCCGTTCACGTCGAGCAGCAGCATGGCCCCCACGCACGCCAGGACGAGTGCCGTCCCGTCGTGCACCGCCGCCGCCAGGGCGCGAGCATCGAACTGGAATGTTTGCATGGCTGCTCCGACTGGTTTGTGCAGAAACGCGAATGCGCCGTTTCCTGATTTCTTGTTGTTACCCGGCCGAGCGCTCGGGAGCCCCGCGCACGCCGCCGCCGGCTGGTGGCAGGCGGCGCTCGATCGCGGCGAGCAGCAGCCCGTAGGCTGCGACCCAGGTAAAAATTATACCGCATTGCAGCATAGTTCCCTCCGCGCGCCCGGCCAGGGCGCTCGCAGCGGCGGCAAGCATCAGCAAGTAGGCCCACAACGCGAGGCGCCGATGCGACCAGCCGGCGAGGATCAGCCGCTGGTAGTAGTGACTGCGGTGCGCGCGCCACACGGGCTCACGCCTGCGCGTGCGTCGCAACACCGCAAGCGTCGCGTCGAGGATGAACGGCGAGAACACCAAGAGCGGAAACCACAGCGGCCACGCGTCGGCCGTGATGCCCGCGATGCCGAGCGCCGCGGCGAGGAATCCGAGCGGGATCGATCCCGCGTCGCCCATGAACACCCGTGCCGGTGGAAAGTTGTGCAGCAGGAAGCCGGCGGCCGCCGAGGCCGTGGCGAAGGAAACCGCAGCAACGGGCGCCACTCCGCCCGCCAGCGCCGCAATTCCGTACGCGGTGAAGCCGATCACCGCCATGCCGCCGGCGAGCCCGTCGGATCCATCCATGAAATTGAACAGGTTCGTGATCCACACCACCGCGATAACCGCGACCAGGCATCCCAGGGCCCCGGCCAGGCCTGCCGGAGTGCACCCATCCAACGCGTAGACCGCGGCAATGGCCGCGGCAAAGTGGGCAAGCAGCCGCACGTGGATCGGCAAGCTGCGCAAGTCGTCGAGCGTCGAGACGAACGCGAGGCCGGCGGCAGCCGCAATCACCACCGCCAGCGGGCCCTGCACCCACCACGTGGACGCCGCGAGCACTCCCAGCATGATCCCCAGGCCGCCCACGCGGGGCCGGGGCTCGGCGTGCAGCGAGCGGTCGTTGGGCCGGTCCGCGAGGCTGGCGGCCCAGCGGGAGCGGCGCAGCAAGGCGATCGCGAGCCACGCGACCGAGGCGGGAAGCGCCGCCACGACGAGCCACTGCGCGTTCATGCAGCCGCCTGCGAAAGATAGGCACCCACCATGTCCCGTATCGCGACCTCGAAGGAGACCTGCGCGGTCCAGCCAAGTTCCCGCTGCGCATCGGAAGCGTCGACCTCGAGGGACCTCGTGAGCCGGCGCATCTTTGCCCCCAGGCCGGCGGCCGACGCAGCCGCCTCGAGGAGGCGGGGGGGAACAGGGAGCAGGCGCGCGGGACGACCCAGCGCCGCGCGCAACGCACCCATCAGGCGCGGCGTCGAGACGCTCTCGGGATGGGCCGCCAGATAGGTCCGGCCCGCTGCCTGCGGGAGCGTCGCGCACGCGAGCAGCAGTCGCACGAGGTCATCCAGATGCACGAAGCTGCGCCGGTTGCGAATGCCGCCGAGGGGCAGGGGCCACGCGGAGTCCGCGAGCCGGACGAGCGCGCGCAGGTTGCCCTTCGCGCCCGGACCGTACACGAGCGGCGAGCGCACGATCGCCACCTCGAGCCCGGAACGTCGCGCTATGCGCTCGAGCTCCTGTTCCGCGGCCCACTTCGACCGTCCATATGCATCCCGCGGATCCGGCGCGCTCGCGCGCCGATACGCGGTTGCGCCCGTCTCCTCTCCGTTCACCTTGATGGTGCTCAGGAACACGAACCGGCGCGCCCCGCCCTGCGCCGCGGCCTCGGCCAGCACCCGCGTCTTGGCCACATTGTCGCGCTCGTACGCCGCGTCGTCCGCCGCGCCGTCACCGTGCACGCGGGCGGCGAGGTGCAGCACCAGGCTTTCCGTGAAGTCGGCCGCCTTCACCTGTTCGGCCCAATCGCCGGCCGCGAAGCGCAGGCACTGCGGCGCGCCCTCGAGATGGGGTACGAGGGCGCTGCCCACGAAGCCCGAGGCACCGGTGACGACGATGCGATGCGTCATCGGCACATGATCCGCTCCCGCAAAGAAAACGGGCATCCCCGAACCGGGGATGCCCGCATGGATCGCGAGGAGATTACGGGCAGGTTGCCGGAATCGTGACCGTGATCGGAACGAGGCTCGTCCCGTCGGAGACCGAAACCGTGACCGTCGTGGGATAGGGCGGCGCCGGAGGATCGGGGGTAAGTCGAGTGATCGACACGGTGCTGCCCGAGACCACGGCCGTCACCCGATTGAGGCTCGAGCTCGCCGAGTAGCTCCCGGAGCCGCCGACCACCGAAACCGATCCCGTGCCGCCGCACACGAGCGTGAGCGACGTCGGAGACGCGGCCAGGGCAGGCAATGCGGTGGTGCCCTGCGTCGTGGTGACCGTGACGGTACCGCGGCCGGGATTGCCGGGCGTGCTGTCCGTTATGACCACCGAAGCGCTGGTCAGGCATATGTTCGGATTGCTCGCGCTGATGGTGAATTGCCCCGGGTTGCTCGGGGACGACGCCGGCGTGACCCTCACGTTCGGGTCCGTGCTCACCGCCATGTACGGCGGCGTGCCGTCGAGCACGACCACGGTGCCCTGGCCCGTGCCGCACTGGCTCGCAAGTGCGGCACCGAAGGTGAACGTCGTCGGAATGACGGTCAACGTGCCCGCGTTGGGTGAGCCGGCGATCAGGAACGCCGTGTCCTGGTAGACGCCGGTGGCGGTGTCGAGCACGCGCAGGACGGCGATCTGGGTGCCGACGTTGGGGTTGACCTGCAGGATGGCGCTGGCCGTGCCGAAGTGGTCGGTCACCACGTTGATCGAATTGCCTACCGCGCCGGTGGCCGGGAAGACCCAGCCATACGGTCCCTGGATCGCCTGGAAGGTAAGCTGGCGGTCGCCTTGGAGGTTTCCGTTGAAGACGGCGCTCACCGTCACAAGCGTCTGCCCGCCGGCGCACGCCTGGGCGGCCGTGGCGGCGCCCGCGGCTGCGGTGCAGGTCGTCGTCGAGAACGTGACGTTGTATCCGAGGAGGAAGTTCTGGCCCACCTTGATGACCGACTGGGCCGACGCGCCCCCCGTCTCCCGTGCAGTGACGGTCACGCTGCGCACCGGCAATTCGCCCGCGGTCAGGCCGGTATCGACCACGCCGGGGTTGTTCGGCACAACCTCGAACGAGTTTCCGTTGAGAGTGGTGGGAACCGGGAGCACTCCCGGGTCGCTCGAGGAGACCGCATACGGCCCGCGGCCCCCCAGGATCTGGATCGTCGCCGGCACTCCCGCGTAGAACGTCGCGGCCGCGGGAATGATCTGGAAAGCCCCGCCCTGGCCCGGATTGGTCGTGGCGCCGCCGCCACCGCAGGAAGTGAGGATCAGGGACGCCGCAACGGCGAGGAACGTGCCTGCGAGCGAGCTGCGCAAGGAGTGGAAGTTCACGATCGATTCCCCTTTGTTGGGACCCGGCTTGGCATTTTCTTCAAAATTAGCGGGTTATCGGCGATTATTAAAGCGCAACTTGCAGATGCTTGCAAGCACAGTTTTTAAGGCCGGAATCGCCGGTCAATATCGTGCTGCAGTGCAGCATCGCCGCCCGGCCATTGGCAGAAGCTTGTTTGCACCCCGCACGTGCCTACGGACATGTGCCCGTGGCGTTGACCATGATCGTTTGCTGCTGCGATCCACTCGAAACAGTGACTGACTGAGTGCCCGGAGCCGGAGTCGTCGGGTTCTTAAGCTGGATCGTGAGCGCGGCTCCAGTTACCGTGGCAATGACGTTCGCACTGCTCGATACGGCGGTATACGTGCCGGTGCCACCCGAGAGCGTGACGGACTGCGCCGAGCAATCTGTGAGAGGAGGTACCGACGCTGGGCTCACAGTAAGGGTCGGAGTAGGACACGCTCCGAGCGCATCTCCGGTGAGCGTGACGTCGACGGTCGCAACCGAGACGCTGTCGGAGATCGACACCTGCACGGGACTGCTCGTCGCCGGCGAATTCGGCGTGCGCTGGATCGAGACGGCGTTCCCGCTCGCCAGGCGCGCGAGCACGCTGCTGCTTCCCGACGAGACGATGTAGGCGTTCCCGGTTCCGCCGGCGACGGTGGCGGTCGCCGTGCCCGTGCAGTTGGTGAGCGTCACCGCGGTGGGCGCGACCACCAGCGGCGGCGTGGTCAGCGTGCCCAGCTTGTTCACCAGTGTGACCATGGTCGTGTTGCCGCCACTGTCACTGACCACCAACTGCACGCCGGTAGTGTCGGTGCATACGCCGAGGGCCCGCACGCCGAAGCTGCCGCCGCTCGCGGCGATCACCGTCGGTCCGACCTGGAATGCCGTGCTGGAGCCCGACACGGTGTAGGGCGGCTGGCCTCCGAAAACCGAGATCTGCGCGGTGACGTTGTTCGCGCAGCTCGAGTCGTTGACCCCGGTGAACGTGACCGAGGCGGGAAGGGCGAAGAACCCGGGCGAGGAGCCGGTCGACTGCGCGATGACGAAGCTCGCGTTCTGGAACGCCCCGCTCGCGATGTCGGTAATGCGCAGCAGCGCGGTCTGGTTCGGCGCGGCGGGCGTCACGCGGATGCGCGCCTGCGCGAGGCCGGACTGGTCAGTGGCGACGATGATGCTCGTGGCGAGCGTCTCCGTGGCCGCGCCAGGGGCCGAGGTGATGAAGCGGAAATCGCCCGACACCACGTCGAACTGGATGCCGCGCGCGGCGAGCGGTATGCCGCCCTGCGAAATGGTGACCGACACGCTCGCGTCGCCCCCCGAGCAGATGGCCGGACTGCAACCCTGCGTCGAGGTGGCCGCGATGGTGATGTTGTTGCTCACGGTTCCGGGGTGCACGGTGAGCGTCGCGGAGACGGTCGGGGTCGCACCGGAGTCGCGCACCGTGAGCGTCACCGTCGTATCGATCGCGACCGGGTTCGGCACCACGACCAGGGTCGAGCCGTTGACGAAGCCGCTCACCGGCACCACCGACTGGTTGCTCGAGCTCACGAAGTACGCGCCGGTTCCGCCGGAAAGCACGAACGTCGTCGGCAGGCCGGAATAGAGGGTCGCAGTGTCGGGAAGGATCGTGATCCGGGTCGGATCGTTCACGGCCGGCGGGCCGGAGACACCGCCGCCGCACGAAACGAGTGCGGCCGCCAGCAGCACGGCAAGGATGGGCGCGGCTCGGTCGGCGATTGCGGCAATGGTGCGAATCACGGAATCTCCCTCGGGCGCATCTGGCCGCCTTGACGTTGCAAGCGATTCTACTCAAAGGCGGCAGCGCGCGCCCCCTCCCCGCCCAATCGGATTGCCGTGCATTTATATTGCAGTGCAGTAGAGGCTGCGCTACGATGACCCGGTTTCGCCTGATTTCTGCTCTCCGGTCCCGCGTGGCATGGGCGGATGAGGGGCCGCGACGGTCATGAGCCGCGCCGCAAACCCACCGGCAGAACCGCGGCCGGCGCCACAAGCCCGAACGGCATTTTCCGATTCCCGGTCAGCTGCGGAACGCGGCTACCATGGTGCTGGGCCCCCGGATGCGGGGACATGATCGAACAGGTGCCCGTATGGATTCGCAGACCGGCCGGCCGCCGAAACAGGGCCTCTACGACCCGCGCCACGAGCACGACGCGTGCGGCGTGGGCTTCGTCGCGCACATCAAGGGCCGCAAGTCGCACGAAATCGTGGAGCAGGGCCTCACCATCCTCAACAACCTGCGCCACCGCGGCGCCACCGGCGCCGATCCGCTGCACGGCGACGGCGCCGGGCTGCTGGTGCAGATTCCCGACGCGTTCTTCCGCGAGGAGATGGCCGGGCGCGGGGCGAAGCTGCCCAAGGCGGGATCCTACGGCGTCGGCATGATCTTCCTGCCGCGCAACGGCGCCGCCCAGGCGGCCTGCGTGCGCGAGATCGAGCGCGCCATCGTCAACGAGGGCCAGACGCTGCTCGGCTGGCGCGACGTGCCGGTGGACGACACCTCGCTGGGCGAGACCGCGCGGCGCACCATGCCCGTGATCCGCCAGGTGTTCGTCGGCGCGGGGCGCGGCAGCCTCGATCGCGACGCGTTCGAGCGCAAGCTCTACATCGTGCGCAAGGCCGCCGGCCACGCGATCCGCGCGCTGGGGCTCAGCAACGCAGCCGAATTCTACGTGCCGTCGTTCTCGCACCGCACCATCGTCTACAAGGGGATGCTGCTCGCCCAGCAGATCGGCCCGTTCTACCGCGACCTCGGCGACAAGCGCTTCACCTCGGCGCTGTGCCTCGCGCACCAGCGCTTCTCCACGAACACGTTCCCGATCGTGGGACCTCGCGCACCCGTTCCGGTACATCGCGCACAACGGCGAGATCAACACGCTGCACGGCAACCTCAACTGGATCCGCTCGCGCCAGGCCACCATCCATTCGAAGCTGCTGGGCGAGGATCTCGACAAGATCTGGCCGCTGATCTACGAGGGCCAGTCGGACTCGGCCTCCTTCGACAACGCGCTCGAGCTGCTCGTGATGGGCGGCTATCCGATCGCCCACGCGATGATGCTGATGATCCCCGAGGCGTGGGCGGGCAACCCGCTCATGGACGCGAAGCGCCGCGCCTTCTACGAGTACCACGCGGCCCTCATGGAGCCGTGGGACGGGCCGGCGGCGGTGGCGTTCACCGACGGCAAGTTCATCGGCGCGACCCTCGACCGCAACGGCCTGCGGCCCGCGCGCTACTTCATCACCGAGGACGACCTGATCGTGATGTCCTCGGAGATGGGCGTGCTCGACGTGCCGCAGGAGAAGATCGTGCGCAAGTGGCGCCTGCAGCCGGGCAAGATGCTGCTGGTGGACATCGAGCACGGGCGCATCGTCTCCGACGAGGAGCTCAAGCGCGACCTCGCCGCCGCCCACCCGTACCAGGACTGGCTCGACCGCACGCAGATCCGCCTCGAGGACATCGAGACCCCGCACGAGGTCCCGACTCCCGATACCGACAAGCTCCTGGACCGCCAGCAGGCCTTCGGCTACACGCAGGAGGACCTGAAGATGCTGATGACGCCGATGGCGGTGGCGGGCGAGGAGCCGATCGGCTCGATGGGCGACGACGCGCCGCTCGCGGTGCTCTCCAACCGCGCGCGACCCCTCTACGCCTATTTCCGCCAGCTCTTCGCGCAGGTGACCAACCCGCCGATCGACCCGATCCGCGAGCAGCTCGTGATGTCGCTCGTGTCCTTCATCGGGCCGCGCCCCAACCTGCTCTCGCCGGACTCGACCGAGCCGGTGATGCGCCTGGAGGTCTCGCAGCCGATCCTCACCTTCGAGGACATGGAGAAGCTGCGCCGCGCGCACGACCTTCACGCAGGGGCACTTCCGCAGCGAGATCCTGGGCATGTGCTACGCGGCCGAGTGGGGCGCGCAGGGCATGGAGCCGGCGCTCGCGCAGCTGTGCGCCGACGCCGAGGACGCGGTGCGCAAGGGCATCAACATCATCATCCTCACCGACCGCGAGGTATCCGCCGCGTTCGTGCCGATCCCGGCGCTGCTCGCCACCGCCGCGGTGCACCATCACCTGGTGCGCGCCGGGCTGCGCACGCGCCGCGGCCTGGTGGTCGAGACCGGCAGCGCGCGCGAGGTGCACCATTTCGCGCTGCCTGGCCGGCTATCGGCGCCGAGGCGATCCACCCCAACCTCGCCTTCGCCACGCTCGCCGAGCTCGGCGACGTGCTGCCGCAGGCATCGCCGACAAGGAGACCGTGCACGCGCTACATCAAGGCGATCGGCAAGGGTCTGCTCAAGGTGATGTCCAAGATGGGCATCTCCACCTACCAGTCGTACTGCGGCGCGCAGATCTTCGAGGCGGTCGGGCTCTCCGAGCGCTTCGTCGACAAGTACTTCACCGGCACGCCGCAGCGTCGTCGAGGGCATCGGCCTCGCGGAGATCGCCGAGGAGGCCGTGCGCCTGCATCGCCTCGCCTACCGCGACGCGCCGCTCTACCGCGACGCGCTCGACGCCGGCGGCGACTACGCGTACCGCACCCGCGGCGAGGCGCACATGTGGACGCCCGACTCGATCGCCAAGCTCCAGCACGCCGACGCGCTCGGGACAGCTTCGCGACCTACAAGGAGTACGCGAAGCTCATCAACGAGCAGAGCGAGCGGCTGCTGACCCTGCGCGGGCTCTTCGGCATCAGGGAAGCCGCCGCGCCGGTGCCGATCGAGGAGGTCGAGCCCGCGAAGGAGATCGTCAAGCGCTTCGCCACCGGCGCCATGTCGCTGGGCTCCATCTCGCACGAGGCGCACTCGACCCTCGCCATCGCGATGAATCGCATCGGCGGCAAGTCGAACACGGGCGAAGGCGGCGAGGACCCGGTGCGCTACGTGCGCCTGCCCAACGGCGACTCGATGCGCTCGGCGATCAAGCAGGTCGCCGCGGGGCGCTTCGGCGTCACCACCGAGTACCTCGTGAACGCGGACGACCTGCAGATCAAGATGGCGCAGGGCGCCAAGCCCGGCGAGGGCGGCCAGCTGCCGGGGCACAAGGTGTCCAAGTACATCGCCAAGGTGCGCCACACGGTGCCGGGCGTGGGGCTCATCTCGCCCCCGCCGCACCACGACATCTACTCGATCGAGGACCTGGCGCAGCTCATCCACGACCTGAAGAACGTGAATCCGTACGCGCGCATCTCGGTCAAGCTCGTGAGCGAGATCGGCGTGGGCACCGTCGCCGCGGGAGTAGCGAAGGCCAAGGCCGACCACGTGACGATCTCGGGGCACGACGGCGGCACCGGCGCATCGCCGCTTTCGTCGATCAAGTACGCGGGGAGCCCCTGGGAAATCGGCCTTGCGGAGACGCAGCAGACGCTGGTGCTGAACCGCCTGCGCGGGCGCATCGCGGTGCAGGCCGACGGCCAGATGAAGACCGGGCGCGACGTGGTGGTCGGCGCGCTGCTGGGCGCCGACGAGTTCGGCTTCGCCACGGCACCGCTGGTGGCCGAGGGCTGCATCATGATGCGCAAGTGCCACCTGAACACCTGCCCGGTCGGCATCGCCACGCAGGATCCGCAGCTCATCAAGAAGTTCGAGGGCAAGCCCGAGCACGTCATCAACTTCTTCTTCTTCGTGGCCGAGGAAGTGCGCGAATTGCTGGCGAAGATGGGAATGCGCACCTTCGCCGAGATGATCGGGCGCACCGACATGCTCGACGTGCGGCCCGGCGTCGAGCACTGGAAGGCGAAGGGGCTCGATTTCTCGAAGCTGTTCTACCGCCCCCCCGCGGTTCCCGGCGTGGCGGTCCGCCAGTGCGAGCCGCAGGAGCACGGCCTGGCCGGAGCGCTCGACCACGAGCTCATCGACCGCGCGGCCGCGGCGCTCGCTTCGCGCAAGCCGGTGCAGATCGAAAGCCGCATCTTCAACCGCAACCGCACCGTGGGCGCCATGCTCTCGGGCGAGGTGGCGCGCCGCCACGGCCACGCGGGCCTTCCGGAGGACACGATCCGCGTGAACTTCAAGGGGACCGCGGGGCAGAGCTTCGGCGGCTGGCTCGCGCACGGCATCACCTTCGAGCTCGAGGGCGACGCGAACGACTACGTGGGCAAGGGGCTTTCCGGCGGGCGCATCGTGATCTATCCGCCCAGGAGCAGCTCGATCATCCCGGAAGAGAACATCATCGTCGGCAACACCGTGATGTACGGCGCCATCACCGGAGAGGCGTACTTCCGCGGCGTGGCGGGCGAGCGCTTCTGCGTGCGCAACTCGGGGGCCACCGCCGTGGTGGAGGGCGTGGGCGACCACGGCTGCGAGTACATGACGGGCGGCACCGTGGTCGTGCTCGGCACCGCGGGACGCAATTTCGCCGCCGGCATGTCGGGCGGCATCGCGTACGTGCTCGACGAGGAAGGCGACTTCACCCAGCGCTGCAACCTCGCGATGGTGGAGCTCGAGCCCATTCCCGAGGAGGAGCGCGCGGCGGCCGAGGACGGCACCGGCGAGCTGGAAGGCCACGGCAAGGTGCACATCGACCACCTGGCCGGCAGCGACGTGGCGATGCTCAAGGCCCTCATCCAGCGCCACCTGCTCTACACCGGCAGCGCGCGGGCCCGGCGCATCCTCGAGAACTGGACCGCGTACCTGCCGAAGTTCGTGAAGGTGATGCCGGTCGAGTACCGGCGCGCCCTCACCGAGCTGGCGCAGGAGCAGTCGCGCCTGCAACCGGCCGCGCAGCCCGTGGAGCTGCGGGCCAACGACTAGCGCGCACCTGGGCCGCGCACCGCAAGGGAAACGATGGGAAAGATCACCGGCTTCATGGAGTTCGAGCGTCGCGACCGGCCCTACGTGCCGGTGTCCGAGCGCGTGAAGGTCTACAAGGAGTTCGTGCGCGCGCTTCCCGACGGCGAGATGGGCCGGCAGGCCGGGCGCTGCATGGATTGCGGGATTCCCTTCTGCCAGACCGGATGCCCGGTCAACAACATCATTCCGGACTGGAACGACCTCGTGTACCGCGACAACTGGCGCGAGGCGCTCGAGGTGCTGCACTCCACGAACAACTTCCCGGAGTTCACGGGGCGCGTGTGCCCGGCGCCCTGCGAGGCCGCATGCACGCTCAACATCAACGACGACCCGGTGGCGATCAAGTCCATCGAGCAGGCGCTGGTCGACAAGGGCTGGAGCGAAGGCTGGATCGGCCCGCAGGTCCCGCACCGCAAGACGGGCAGGAAAGTGGCCGTGGTCGGATCGGGACCCGCGGGCCTCGCCTGCGCGCAGCAGCTCGCGCGCGCCGGCCACGACGTGACGCTGTTCGAGAAGAACGACCGCATCGGCGGGCTGCTGCGCTACGGCATTCCCGACTTCAAGATGGAGAAGCACCACATCGACCGGCGCATGGAGCAGATGGCCGCCGAGGGCGTCACCTTCCGCCCGGGCGTGCACGTGGGCGTGACGCTCGCCGCCGCGGACCTGCTCGCGCAGTTCGACGCAATCGCGCTCACCGGGGGAAGCGAGGCGCCGCGCGACCTTCCGGTGCCGGGCCGGCAGCTCGATGGCGTGCATTACGCGATGGAGTTCCTGCCGCTGCAGAACAGGGCGCTGGCCGGCGACAAGGTGGGGCATCCCATCCTCGCCACCGGCAAGCACGTGGTGGTCATCGGCGGGGGCGACACCGGCAGCGACTGCATCGGCACCTCGATCCGCCAGGGCGCCGCCTCGGTGGTGAACTTCGAGCTGATGCCGCAGCCGCCCGAGCGCGAGAACAAGCCGCTCACCTGGCCGTACTGGCCGCTCAAGCTGCGCACCTCGTCGTCGCACGAGGAGGGCGCCGAGCGCGACTTCGCGGTGGCCACCAAGTCGTTCGAAGGGACCGGCGGAAAGGTGGAAAGCCTGGTCGCGTGCCACGTGGAATGGGTGAAGGACGCGAAGGGCGCGATGGTGATGAAGGAAGTGGACGGGACGCAGTTCACCATCCAGGCGCAGCTCGTGCTGCTCGCCATGGGCTACCTGCATCCCGTGCACGAGGGCCTCGTCGACGCGCTCGCCGTGGAGAAGGACGCGCGCGGCAACGTGAAGGCATCCACCGACGGCGCGGGCTGCTACGCCACGTCGGTGCCGAAGGTGTTCGCGGCCGGGGACATGCGCCGCGGCCAATCGCTCGTCGTGTGGGCGATCCGCGAAGGGCGCCAGTGCGCGCGCGAGGTCGATGCCTTCCTGATGGGAAGCTCGGACCTGCCGCGCTGAGGTCCCCTTTCTCGCGCTGGAAGCCCTCGCCCTCGCCTGCGTGATCGCGTATCTCGCGGTCGCGGGCCTGGTGTGGCTGGGCCAGGAACGCCTGATCTTCCACCCGCCGCCGCCTGCGCCACTCCCGGACGCACCGCGCGGCTGGCGCATCGAGGAAGTGTCGCTCGCCGTCGCGGACGGCGCGCGGCTCGCGGGCGTGCTGGTGCTGCCGCCGGTCGAGCGTCCACCCCTGGTCCTCTATTTCGGCGGCAACGCCGAGGATGTGACCGCGAACGCGCCGTCATCAGACGAGTGCTACGGCGCGCGCGCGGCGCTGTTCGTGAATTACCGGGGCTACGGCCGCGGCAGGGGACGTCCTTCCGAAAGGGCGCTGGTGGCCGACGCGGTCGCGCTGCACGACTGGGCGGCGGCCAGATCCGACATCGATGCCCGCCGCATCGCGCTGCACGGCAGGAGCCTGGGCACGGCCGTGGCGGTGCAGCTCGCCGCGCACCGCGGCGCACGCTGCGTGATGCTCACCTCGCCCTTCGCCAGCGTGGCCGACATAGCACGCGAGGTCTACCCGTGGCTGCCGATCCGATGGCTGCTGCGCCATCCGTTCGCTTCGGCGCACCATGCCGCGCGCCTCGCGATGCCGGCCCTGGTGCTGTACGGCGAAGACGACACGCTCGTCGCACCGCGGCATTCCGAGCGCCTCGCGCGCGCGTGGGCCGGAGCCGTAGAACGGGTATCGCTCGCAGGCTTCGGGCACAACGATCTTCAGTTCAACCCGCGGTACGCCGCGGCCATGCGCGCTTTCCTCGACCGCTGCCTGTGAAGCGGTTGCGGAGCGGGTTGCCGGGCCGTGAGAAAATGCGCCCATGCGAAACGACTCGATCCTGCGTGCCCTGATGCGCCAGCCCACGCCCTTTACCCCGATCTGGGTCATGCGCCAGGCGGGCCGCTACCTTCCCGAATACAACGCGACCCGCCGCAAGGCGGGCAGCTTCCTCGCGCTCGCGAAGACGCCGCAGCTCGCGTGCGAGGTGACGCTGCAGCCGCTCGAGCGTTTCGCGCTCGACGCCGCGATCATCTTCTCGGACATCCTCACGGTCCCGGACGCCATGGGGCTCGGACTGCGCTTCGCGGAAGGCGAGGGCCCGCGCTTCGAGCGGCCCGTGCGCACCGAGGGCGACGTCGATCGGCTGGCGGTCCCGGACATGGAATCGCTGCGCTATGTGTTCGACGCGGTGGCGATGACGCGCAAGGCGCTCGCGGGCCGCGTTCCGCTGATCGGCTTTTCCGGCAGCCCGTTCACCCTCGCTTGCTACATGGTCGAAGGCGGCGGAAGCGACGACTTCCGCCAGGTGAAGACGCTCCTGTACGCACGCCCCGAGCTGCTGCATCGCATCCTCGCGGTCAACGCCGCGGCGGTGACCGAGTACCTGAACGCGCAGATCGCCGCGGGAGCGCAGGCGGTGATGGTCTTCGACACCTGGGGCGGCGTGCTGTCCTCCGAAGCCTATGCCGAGTTCTCGCTCGCCTACTCGCGCCGCGTGCTGCAGGGGCTCAAGCGCCAGGGCGACGCGGGCCCGGTGCCCCGCATCCTCTTCACGAAGGGCGGGGGCCAATGGCTGGAGTCGATGGCCGATTCCGGCGCCGATGCGCTCGGGATCGATTGGCAGACCGACCTCGGCGAGGCGCGACGCCGCGTGGGCGGCCGGGTGGCGCTGCAAGGCAACCTCGATCCGATGGCCCTGTTCGGCGATGCGCCCGCGATCGAGCGCGAGGTGCAGCGTGTCCTCGACAGCTTCGGCGCGGGGCCGGGCCACGTCTTCAACCTCGGCCACGGCGTCTCGCAGCACACGCCTCCCGAGAGCGTCCACGCGCTGATCGAGGCCGTGCACGCCCGCTCGCTCGCCGCTCACGCGGACTGACCGGTGTCAAGAAAAATATTTGCGCCGATGTGATTGCTTATTCACACCTCCTTGGCGTTACGCGTCCGCGGCGGGGCATTTGGGTCGGGCTGTCAAGATTTCGTCATTTTGATTATCCATCAATGCTTTATTTCGTTGTGCGACGCCGCATGCGCAATCCCGCGCGCGATCGGCGCCACCCATCGCAGGGCCCGCCGCAACGTATGCACAGACTTATCCACAGGCTTTTGAGCCTCCCCGCAGGCCGGCTCTTGCGCGCTTGAAGATTGCCCGCGTCGCCCTCGACGTGCCCCTCGAGGACAGCTTCGATTTTCTCGTGCCGGAGGCAGCCGATGCGCCGGTCGGAGCGCTCGTCGTGGTGCCGTTCGGGCGCACGCGCAAGGTTGGCGTCGTGGTCGCGCGGGCCCAGCGCAGCGTGATCGAGGAATCGCGGCTGAAGGCCATCGAGAGCGTCGTGCGCGACGTGCCGCCGTTCGATGCGCCCATGCTGGAGCTGCTGCGCTTTTGCGCCGGCTACTACCACCGCGCGCTCGGCGAGGTGATCGCCGCGAGCCTGCCGCCGCGCTTGCGCCAGGTCGCGCGCCGAACGCTGCCTCCCGCGCCACCCCCGGACCCGGGCCCGACGGGATTCGCCTCGACCCATGAGCTCACGATGGCGCAGCGCGCGGCTATCGAGGCAGGCCGCTCCGGAATGGACCGTTTCCACCCGGTCCTCCTGCTCGGGGTCACCGGCAGCGGCAAGACGGAGGTCTACCTGCAGCTCATCGAGGCCGCGCTCGCGCGGGGTCGGCAGGCGCTGTTCCTGCTGCCGGAAATCGGGCTCACGCCGCAGCTCGAGGCACAGGTGCGCACCCGCTTTGCGCATGCGTCGATCGTCGCCGCGCACAGCCACCTGGGCCAGGGAGAACGCGCCGCGGCATGGCTCGCGGCGCAGTCGGGCGCCGCGCGCATCGTCCTGGGAACGCGCCTCGCCGTGCTCATGCCGTTTCGCGACCTGGGGCTCATCGTGGTCGACGAGGAACACGATCCTTCGTACAAGCAGCAGGAGGGCCTCAGGTACTCGGCACGGGACGTGGCCGTGCGCCGCGCACAGCGCCTGGGGATCCCGGTCCTGCTGGGATCCGCCACGCCTTCGCTCGAAAGCTACCAGAACGCCCGGGATGGCCGCTATGTCCTCGCAACCCTGGACGAGCGGGCCACGCGCGCATCGATGCCGGCCGTGCGAATGGTCGACACGCGCGCCGACCGGCCCCGCGATGGACTCACGTACGCGCTGGTGCAGGCGCTGCGCGAACGCATCGCGCGCCAGGAGCAGTCGCTGGTGTACGTGAATCGCCGCGGATTCGCACCGGTGCTCTTCTGCCGCGCCTGCGGATGGCACTCGACGTGCAGCCGGTGCAGCGCGAACCAGGTATTGCACCGCCGCGCCGGCGAGCTGCGCTGCCACCATTGCGGGCGGCACGAGCCGGTACCCGCATGTTGTCCAGTCTGCAACGCGGCGGAGCTCGCGCCGGTGGGCCAGGGCACGCAGCGCGTCGAGGAGGCGCTGCACGCGGCCCTTCCCGGGGCGCGCATCGCGCGGGTCGACCGCGACTCGGCCGGGCGCCGCAAGGGCGCCCTCGCGGAGGTGCTCGACCGCGTGCGCACCGGAGACGTCGACATCCTCGTGGGCACGCAGATGCTGTCCAAGGGCCATGACTACCCGAGGCTCACGCTGGTAGGCGTCCTCGACAGCGACAGCGCGCTCTTCAGCGTGGACTTCCGGGCGGGCGAGCGCCTGCATGCGCAGCTGGTGCAGGTCGCGGGGCGCGCCGGGCGTGCCCAGTATCCGGGCGAAGTGCTGATCCAGACCGACTTCCCTTCCCATCCCGTCTACGCGGCGGTGGCGCGCCACGACTACGCGGCATTCGCCGCCGAGGCGCTCGAAGAGCGGCGCGTTGCCGGCTTCCCGCCCTTCGCCCATCTCGCAATGCTGCGCGCCGAATCGAAGAAGGCGGGCGAACCTGCGGCGTTCCTGGAGTTCGCGGCGCGAACCGCGCGCGCCCTTTCGTCCCGGGTCGAAGTCTTCGACGCGGTGCCCGCACCGCTCGAGCGCAAGGCGGGTTTCGTCAGGGCGCAGCTGCTGGTGCGTGCCCATGCGCGCGCCGCCCTGCAGGCCTTCCTGCGCGACTGGCAGGCGGCCCTGGTGCGGCATGGCGAGCGGCGCGTGCGCTGGTCGCTCGACGTCGATCCCCAGGAGGTGTAGCGAGGGGAGCGGCCCGGTGCGGGTTCCACCGCCCCGTATAATGGACGGTTTGGATCGCCCCCCTTCCTAGTGCCTCCCCCCGACTCGAAAGCCCGCCTCGCCGAGCAAGTCCGTGCCGCGGTCCGGCGCGCATTTCCGGACGTCGAGGCGCCGGACATCGAGCTCGAGCGGCCGAAGAACGCGGACCATGGAGACTTCGCGACCAATGTCGCGCTGCAGCTCGCCAGGCGCGTCGGGCGCAAGCCGCGGGAAGCCGCCGCAGCGATCGTGGCGGCGCTCGGAACGGGTGCGGAGATCGCCCGCTGCGAGATCGCCGGGCCGGGCTTCATCAACTTCACGCTGGCGTCCGGCTCGCGCTTCGCCGTCGTGGCGCACATCCACCGCGAGGGCGCCGCATTCGGCCGCGCAGGCGGCGGCGCGGGCCGCCGGTGATGGTCGAGTTCGTATCGGCCAATCCCACCGGACCGCTGCACGTCGGGCACGGCCGCCAGGCCGCGCTGGGCGACGCGATCTCGACGCTGCTCGAGTGGCAGGGCTGGCGCGTGACGCGCGAGTTCTACTACAACGATGCGGGCGCGCAGATCGCGAACCTGGCGCTGTCCGTGCAGGCGCGCATCCGCCAGGAACGCGGCACGCAGGCCGACTGCCGGACGACGGCTATCACGGCGAGTACATCCGCGAGATCGCGCGGCGACTACGTCGCGACGGCACCCCGACGACGCGTCCGGCGACGACCTCGACGCGGATCCGGCGCTTCGCGGTCGCGTACCTGCGCAACGAGCAGGACCTCGACCTGCAGGCCTTCGGCGTGAAGTTCGACTCGTACTTCCTCGAAAGCTCGCTCTACACCGACGGCCAGGTGGACGAGACCGTCGCGCCTGCTGCGCAAGGCGGGCCACTCCTACGAGTCGGACGGCGCGCTGTGGCTGCGCACCACGGACTTCGGCGACGACAAGGACCGCGTGATGCGCAAGTCCGACGGCACGTACACGTACTTCGTGCCGGACGTCGCGTATCACCTCAACAAGTGGCGGCGCGGGTTCGCGCACGCGATCAACGTGCAGGGCGCCGACCACCACGCACGGTCACCCGCGTGCGCGCCGGCCTGCAGGCGCTGGACGTGGGCATCCCCAAGGGCTATCCGGACTACGTGCTGCACCAGATGGTCACGGTCATGAAGGGCGGCGAGGAGGTGAAGATCTCCAAGCGCGCCGGCAACTACGTGACGCGTGCGCGACCTGATCGACGAGGTGGGACGCGACGCGGTGCGCTACTTCTTCCTCATGCGCCGCGTCGATTCGCACCTCGTGTTCGACGTCGACCTCGCCAAGAGCCAGTCGGACGACAATCCGGTGTACTACGTCCAGTACGCGCACGCGCGGATGTGCAGCGTGCTGCGCGAATGGGGCGGGGATGCGGCCGCGCTCGCCGGCGCGGATCTGGCGCCGCTGGGATCGCCCTACGAGGTGGCGCTCGCGCAGACGCTCGCCGAGTTTCCCGAGGTGCTCGCGCGCGCCGCGGGCGAGTTCGCGCCCCATCTGCTCACGCACTACCTGCATGACGACGTGGCGGCACGCTTGCATACCTACTACAATGCCGAGCGGTTCCTCGTCGAGGACGAGGCGTTGAGGCGCGCTCGATTGGCGCTCGTCGCCGCGACGCGACAGGTGCTCGCCAACGGCCTCGCCGTGCTCGGCGTGAGCGCTCCCGAAAGGATGTGATGCCGAAGGACTACAAGGACGCGCCGCCGCCCCGCGCCGGCGGCAAGGTGAGCCACCCGCTGTTGCTCGGCGTGATCATCGGGCTGCTGCTGGGCATCGTCATCTCGCTCGCGGTCGCGCTGTGGCTCAACCGGCTGTCGAATCCGTTCGTGGACAAAGGCAAGCCGATCGAGCCGCTGCCCAAGATCGGCCCGGCGCAGCCTCCGGCGCCGAGCGACGCGGCCATCGCGGCGCAGAAGGCCGCACGGGGCCAGGTTCCCGACAAGGGCGCAAAGCCGGAACCGTCGGACAAGACCGGCAAGGGCGCGACGCCGAGCGAACGGCCGCGCTTCGAGTTCTACCAGATCCTGCCCGGCGAGAAGGACGTCGCGCCGCACGAGCCGAAGAGCGCGCCGCCTGCCGCGGCGCCCGCGCCCAAGCCCGGGTCTTCGCCCGCCTCTCCCAAGCCCTACTCCGGCGACATGTATTGGCTGCAGGCCGGCGCCTTTTCCGACGAGAAGGAGGCCGACAACCTGAGGGCGAGGATCGCGTTGACGGGCCTCGAGGCCTCGGTACGCGCCGCGGCCGTCGCCGACAAGGGAACGCTTTACCGCGTGCGGCTGGGCCCGTACCAGAGCCTCGACGACGCGAACCGCATCAAGGCCGTGTTGTCTCAGAACGGCGTCGGCGCGGCAATCATCCGCTCGACCGACGACGCCAAGAACCCCTAAAGGAATCGGACCATGTCCCGTCGCAAACTCCTGTCCCTGCTTGCCGCGTTCCTCGCCTGCACCCTGGGAACCGCGTGGGCGCAGCTTCCGTATGCGGTGCTCGATCCGGCGCAGCCCGTCGAAGGCGGCGGCAAGATCGAGGTGACCGAGTTCTTCTGGTACGGCTGCCCGCACTGCTACCACCTGGAGGGCGAGGTGAACGCCTGGCTCAAGACCAAGCCGGCGGACGTCGTGTTCAAGCGCGT
Organism: uncultured beta proteobacterium; assembly: GCA_963758215.1. Classification (GTDB taxonomy): domain Bacteria; phylum Pseudomonadota; class Gammaproteobacteria; order Burkholderiales; family Usitatibacteraceae; genus Usitatibacter. Next base: position 376,003 of record CAVWUN010000009.1, read on the forward strand.
GCCCGCGTATCCGAGCGACAGCTGGGGCGAGCTTGCGAAGGTGTACTACACGCTGCAGGCGATGGGGCTGATCGACCAGTTCCACTCGAAGGTGTTCGATGCGATCCACAAGGACGGCGTGAACCTGGCCAACAAGAAGATCCGCGACCAGTGGCTCGCCAAGAACGGCATCGATCCGGCGAAATACGACGCGGTGGAGAAGTCGTTCACCGTCGCCACGGATCTCGCGCGTGCCCGCCAGCTCACGCTCGCCTACAAGGTCGACAGCGTCCCGCGCGTCTTCGTGAACGGCAAGTACTACACTGCGGCGGAGCTCACGGGCAACCCCGAAACGATCTTCGCGGAAGTCGACAAGCTGATCGCGATGGTCCGCAAGGAGCGCTCCGCGTCGGCCGCCGCGCCGGTGACCACGGCGAAGGCGAAGAAATAGCGCTTCCCCGCCGCGTGCGCATTGCCGGGCGATGAAGCTCGGACCCGGCAGCCGCGTATTCATCACCGGCGCGTCGAGCGGCATCGGCGCCGCGCTCGCCCGCCACTACGCGGCGCGCGGGGCGCTCCTCGGCCTGGTGGCCCGGCGCGAGGAAGCCCTGCGCAGCCTCGCGGACACGCTCGGCACGCCGTGCGCCACCTATCCCTGCGACGTGCGCGACCATTCCGCGATGCAGGCGGCAGCGCGCGATTTCGTCGCGGCCCACGGCGTCCCGCACGCGGTGATCGCCAACGCGGGCGTCTCCCATGGAACCCTCACCGGGCACGCCGAGGACGCCGCGGTATTCCGCGACATCCTCGAGGTGAACGTGACGGGCATGATGCACACCTTCCAGCCGTTCGTCGCCGCGATGCGCGAGCGCGGCAGCGGCGCGCTGGTGGGCATCGCATCCGTGGCGGGCTTCCGGGGGCTGCCGGGCGCCTCGGCGTACAGCGCCTCGAAGGCCGCCGCGATCGGCTACCTCGAGGCGCTGCGCGTGGAATTGCGCGCGAGCGGCGTGCAGGTGACCACCTTGTGCCCGGGCTACATCGCCACGCCGATGACCGAGGGCAATCCCTACCGGATGCCGTTCCTGCTGGAGGCGGACGATGCGGCGCGCCGCTTCGCGCGCGTGATCGACGCCGGGCGCGGCTTCGCGGTGATCCCGTGGCAGATGGCGATCATCGGGCGGATCCTGCGCGTGCTGCCCGATGCGATCTACGATCGCCTGGCGGCGCGGGCCGGGCGCAAGCCGCGCCGCGGCTGAATCGGCCGCCGGTCGCATCGGCGTTGCCGGCTCATAGCTGCTCCGTTTCGCTTTGGGTGGGTCGCCAGACGAGCAGGCGCCGCTCCGCGCGCCCGACCGCGAAGTCGAGCACCAGCGCGAACACCGTCAGCACCAGGATGCCGGCGAACACCGTGTTGATGTCGAACGCGCCCTCGGCCTGCAGGATCAGGTAGCCCACGCCGCTCGCCGAGCCGAGGTACTCGCCGACCACCGCGCCGACGAAGGCCATGCCGACCGACGTGTGCAGGCTCGAGAACACCCACGACGTCGCCGACGGCAGGTAGACGTGGCGCAGCAGCTGCCGCGCGGTTGGCGCCCAGCATCGCGCGCGTTGGCGAGCACGACCGGGCTCACTTCCTTCACGCCCTGGTAGACGTTGAAGAACACGATGAAGAACACGAGCGTGACGCCGAGCGCCACCTTCGACCAGATGCCCAGCCCGAACCAGACCGCGAAGATCGGCGCCAGGATCACGCGCGGCATCGCGTTCATCGCCTTGATGTAGGGATCGACCAACGCGGAGGCGCCGGGCGAAAGCGCGAGCCACAGCCCGACGGCGAGCCCCAGGGCCGAGCCGATCACGAACGCGAGCACCGTCTCCACCAGCGTGATCGCGAGGTGCGGGTAGATCTTCCCGCCGGAGAACCACGTCCAGATGACGCCAAGCATCTTCACGGCTCGCCGAAGAAGAAGGCGCGGTCCGGGTTGTCCGCAGACGAGCGGCGGCAGCAGGCCCGGCTGGGTCAGCACCTACCAGCCCCCGAAGATCAGTGCCAGCAGCGCGACCTGCCAGAGCCAGAGGCGGCGCTTCATGCGGCCACCCGGTTCGCTGGCTTTGCGCATAGCCCTTGAGCACCTCCTCCTTCAGCGACGTGCCAGATCGCCTCGTGCAGCTCGACGAAGTGCGGCGTCGATGCGGATCTCGGCCACGTCGCGCGGCCGCGGCAGGTCGATCGCGAATTCGCCGATCGGATGCGTCGCCGGGCCCGCCGACAGCACGACCACGCGGTCGGACAGCGAGATCGCCTCCTCGAGGTCGTGGGTGATGAAGAGCGACCGACTTGCGGTTCGCGCTACCACAGCTCGAGCAGCTCGTTCTCCATCAGCTGGCGCGTCTGGATGTCGAGCGCGGAGAACGGCTCGTCCATCAGCAGGATCTGCGGATCGAGGATCAGCATCTGCGCGAGCGCCACGCGCTTGCGCATGCCGCCCGACAGCTGGTGCGGATAGCGGTCGTCGAAGCCGGCGAGCCCGACGCGCGCGAGCCAGTCCTCGCGCCTGCGCCGCGCCTGTTCGCGCCCCATGCCGCGGAACTCCAGGCCCGCGATGACGTTGTGCGAGCGCGCTGCGCCACGGCATCAGCGCGTCGGCCTGGAACATGTAGCCGGCGCGGCGGTTGATGCCCGCGAGCGGCTCGCCGAACGACGCGCACGCGTCCGGACGACGGCGCGAGCAGCCCGGCCGCGACGTTGAGCAGCGTCGACTTGCCGCAGCCGGTCGGGCCGACGACCGAGACGAACTCGCCCGCGGCGATCGTCGAGGCGTCGCGTCCTTCACCGCCGTGTAGCGCGCCGCCGCTCGCCGCGCGCGGCGAACGTGCAGGTGACGCGCTCGAAGGACGACGGAGGCGTTCATGCAGCCCGCGCGGGGTGCCTACCGGTACTTTGCGTCGGCCTTCTTCTCGAACGTCATGTCGAACGTCTCGGCCAGGTCGACTTGCCGGCGGCGATCACCGAGGGCTCGAACCGGCGCAGGACCTTGTAGACGTTCTGCGCGGCCTTCATCGACATCTGACCGTCCTCGGAGTACGCCGTTCAGGTTCTTCACCAGCGCCGCCTTGTACAGCGCGGGGTTGCCGGCGTAGTACTCGTCGGGCACGGTCGACGATCTGCTCCGGCGTCGCCGTCTGGATGAAGCGCAGCGCACGCACCATGGCGTTCACGACGGCCTGCGCGGTGTTCGGGTACTTCTTGATGTAGTCGGCGGGGACGTAGATGCACCGGCCACGTAGGCGCCGCCGTAGACTTCCTGCATGCCCTTCGCGGTGCGCGTGTCGACCACGGGCACGAACTTGCCGTCGATTCGAGGCGCGAGATCACCGGGTCGAGGTTGGACATCGCGTCGATTTCGCCCTTGCTTCATGATCGGCGAACAGCGCCGGCGCCGTCGCCCACGCCGACCACCGATATGTCGGTCGGGCTTCAGGCCGACCTTGGCGAGCAGGATGTTGACGAACATGTTGGTCGACGAGCCCGGCGCGGTGACGCCGATCTTCAGGCCCTTCAGGTCCTGCGGGCCGCTTGTACTTTGCGGCCTTGTCCTTCGGCAGGACGCAGCACGATGCGAGCGAACTTGCCCTGCAGCACCAGCGCCTCGATGGGCTGGCTTCTTCGCCTGCTGTTGATCGTGTGCTCGTAGGCGCCGGACACCACGTCGACGCTGCCGCCGACCAGCGCCTGCAGCGCCTTGGCGCCGCCGGGAAAGTCGAGGATCTCGACGTCGAGCCCCTCGTCCTTGAAGTAGCCCTTGCGCTCGGCGATCGTCAGCGGCAGGTAATAGAAGAGGTTCTTGCCGCCCACGGCGATGGTGATCTTCCTCTTCTCCGGAGCCTGGGCCGCGGCGGCGAACGCGACGCCGGCCAGCACGACGGCCAGCGCCATGATGAATCGCTTCATGCAACTCCTCCGTTGATTGGAATCGGGACTCAGAACCGGAAACCGAACTTCGCCGAGAGCGAGGTGTTGCCGCCCAGCTTCTCGGCCTCGAACGCGAGGTTGGCTGCGATGAAATTCACGTTGACGCCGGCGAACACCCGGCCTTCGTTGAGCGACTCGTCGGCGAGCGCGGTGTTGTGGGCGCTGCCCGAAATGCGCACCAGGCCGGCGCCCCCATAGGGCGTGAGGATCGCGAGACGCTTGGATACCATGACGTCGAAGGCCGCGGTGCCCATCGAAAGGTCTCCCGTGCCGGTCGCCTTGGTGCCCGACAGGCGCAGCGCGACGGCGGGCGTGGCCAGCGTGTCCTGGAGGATCGCGAGGCGCAGGTCGGCGCCGAACAGGGTCGCCCCGATCTGCGGCGCGCCCCCCACGAAGGCGCCGATGTCGACTCCGCTCCAGAGCCCCTTGTAGACGTGCACCTTCGGTACCACGAGGTCCGACCGGCCCCCGGCACCCGCGCGCTCGAATGCCGACGAGTGCTGCAGGTGGGTGTCGGTGGCTTCCACGCCGACATCGAAGCCGAGCAGGCCGAGCGACGTGGCGGGCGTGACTCCCTTGTACGCCATCGCCGCGCCGAGATCCTCCGCAAGGTCGTGCAGGTCGCCCTGCGTGAGATCCCCGAGGGGGCCGAACCGCCCTGCGCCCGCAGGCAGGGCTGCCGCGACGCACGCGGCGGCGAGTATGCATCGGATCATCATGTCCTCAGGTATTCCGGGGGATCGTGGAGCTCGAGCGTCTGCCCGGCCTTCATGACCTGCCCGGGCACCTCGTGGCCGACCACGACCGGGATGCGGCGCGCGACCGCCAGCAGCTTCGCGAGGTCCACGCGCGTGTCGTATCCCATGTCCTCGAGCATGTTCACCAGGTCCTCGGTGCAGATGTTGCCCGTGGCCCCGGGGGCGAACGGGCAGCCGCCGAGCCCCGACACCGAGCCGTCGAAGGAATGCACGCCCGCCTCGATGCCCGCCACGACGTTGGCGAGCCCCATGCCGCGCGTGTTGTGGAAATGCAGGGTGTAGTACGTGTCGTCGGGCGGCGGGAATCTCTCCAGCACCTGCCCGGTGAGCTCCTGCACCTGGCGCGGATTGGCCATGCCGGTGGTGTCGGCGAGCGAGATCCCGTCGAAGCCCAGCGCGCGGAAGCGCTCCACGAACATGAACACCACGTCCTCGTGCACGTGGCCCTCGAACGGGCAGCCGAAGGTGGTGGACAGGCTCATGGTGATCTTCATTCCGGCGTCGTGCGCCGCCCTGGCCATCGTCGGCAGCTCCGCGAGCGACTGCTCGTGGGTGCGGTTGATGTTCGCGCGATTGTGGGTTTCCGACGCGGAGAGCACGCCGTTCACCTCGTCGGGCCGGCGCGCGCTCGCCGCGGCGTTCAGCACCCCGCGCACATTGGGCACCAGCGCCACGTAGATCACGCCGGGCACCCGGTCGATGCGCGCAAGGACCTCGTCCGCATCGGCGAGCGCGGGGACCGCCTTCGCGGAGACGAACGAGGTGACCTCGATCTTGTGCAGGCCGGTGCGCGCGAGCTGGTTGACGAGCTCGACCTTCGTCGCGGTGGGCACGAAGGCCTTCTCGATCTGGAAGCCGTCGCGGACGGCGACGTCGTTGATGTAGAGACGCATGGGGAGCCGGAAGGCAGACAGTGCGGATTTTACTCTCCGAATCGCGCACGGTCATGGCGATCGCGCGTGCCGCGGCCCGATTCCTCGGGCATCATGCTGCCATCCGAGCACCCGAGCGAGCGCGCAATGCTTGGCGGTTTCCGGCAGTCATGACCTGCGCCCTGTGCGCGGCGTTCAGCGGTTTCTACGCGCAGGCCGAGGAGCCACGCGCCCGCCACCCTTTCCGCAACAACTACCCCCACGATCCCTCGAGGAGCTTCTGGCTCTGGCAATGGGAGCGGCTGCGCCAGGGCGTTCCCGAGCCTCCCCCCGGCGGCTGGGACATTCCGCACACCCGCACCGACGCCGCCGCGCTGCGCGCCAACGCGGGCGATCCGACGGTGACCTGGATCGGCCACGCCGCCTTCCTGCTGCAGCTCGCGGGCATCAACATCCTCGTGGATCCGCAGTTCTCCGCGCGTGCGTCGCCGTTGTCCTTCGCGGGGCCGAAGCGCGTCGTGCCGCTGCCGATCGAGCTCCCGGAGCTGCCGCGCATCGACGTGGTGCTGGTCACGCACAACCACTACGACCACCTGGACCGCGACTCGGTGCGGCGCCTGGCCGCGACGCCGCGCGGCGGGCCGCTGTTCCTGGTTCCGCTGGGCCTCGCCGGCTGGTTCCGCGCCAAAGGCATCGATCGCGTGGAAGAGCTCGCCTGGTGGCGGCACCGCGAGCATGGCGGCTTGCGCTTCACCCTGGTACCGGTGCAGCACTGGAGCCGGCGCACGTTGTGGGACGCCAACCGCACGCTCTGGGGCGGCTGGGCGATCGAGGGCGGCGGCCTCAAGGTGCTGCACACGGGCGACCTCGGCCTGTCGCGCGATGCGCGCGACATCGGCGAGCGGGCCGGCCCGTTCGACCTCGCCCTCATCCCGATCGGGGCCTACGCGCCGCGCTGGTTCATGAAGACCATGCACGTGGACGTTCCGGAAGCGGTGCAGGTGCGCGCCGACGTGCGCGCCGCGCACGCCATCGGCATGCATTGGGGCACCTTCGAGCACCTGACCGACGAGCCGCTCGACGAGCCCCCGCGGGAGCTCGCGGCGCGGCGCGCCGCGGCGGGGCTGCGCCGCGACCAGTTCGACGTGATGAAGATCGGCGAGACGCGTAGCATCGCGCCATCGGGGAGGCAGGAGCCGTGAGCCGGGAAGGCCGATGATCGCGCCCGAGGAGGAATACGCCGAGATCCGTGCCGGGGTGCGCGCGCTGTGCGCGGGCTTCCCGCCATCGTATTTCCGCGCGCTCGATGCGCGCGCCGACTACCCCGCGGCGTTCGTCGACGGCGCTCACGCGCGCCGGCTGGCTCGCCGCGCTGATCCCGTCGGAGTACGGCGGCTCCGGCCTCGGCAGTGACCGAGGCCTCGGTGATCATGGAGGAGATCAACCGCAGCGGCGGCAACGCGGGCGCCTGCCACGGGCAGATGTACAACATGGGCACGCTGCTGCGCCACGGCTCGGCGGAGCAGAAGGCGCGCTACCTGCCGCGCATCGCCACGGGCGAGCTGCGCCTGCAGTCGATGGGCGTCACGGAGCCCGACGCCGGCACGCGACACCACCGCCATCAAGACCTTCGCCGCGCGCCGCGGCGACCGTTACGTGGTGAACGGCCAGAAGGTGTGGATCTCGCGCGTCCAGCACTCGGACCTCATGATCCTGCTCGCGCGCACCACGCCGCTCGCGCAGGTGGAGAAGAAGCTCGCGAGGGCCTGTCGATCTTCCTGGTCGACCTGCGCGCGGCGATCGGCAACGGACTGCGCGTGGCGCCGATCGCCAACATGGTGAACCACGAGACCAACGAGCTGTTCTTCGAGGAGCTGGAGATCCCCGCGGAGAACCTCATCGGCGAGGAAGGCCAGGGCTTCCGCTACATCCTCGACGGCCTCAACGCCGAGCGCACGCTCATCGCCGCCGAATGCATCGGCGACGGCTACTGGTTCATCGACAAGGCGACGCGCTACGCCGGAGAGCGCGTGGTGTTCGGCCGGCCGATCGGCCGCAACCAGGGCGTGCAGTTTCCCATCGCCGAGGCCTACATCGAGGTCGAGGCCGCCGACCTCATGCGCTATCAGGGCGTGCCGAGCTGTTCGACGCGCATCGGCCCTGCGGCGCCGAGGCCAACATGGCCAAGTACCTGGCCGCCGAAGGCCTCCTGGGAGGCGGCCAACGTCTGCCTGCAGACCCATGGCGGATTCGGCTTCGCCCGCGAATACGACGTCGAGCGCAAGTTCCGCGAGACACGGCTGTACCAGGTTGCGCCGATCTCGACCAACCTGATCCTTGCGCTACGTGGCCGAGCACGTGCTCGGTCTGCCGCGCTCGTTCTAGGCCTTCACTCCACGGTCACGGACTTCGCCAGGTTGCGCGGCTTGTCCACGTCGGTGCCGCGCACGAGCGCGGCCTGGTAGGCGAGCAGCTGTACCGGGATCGCGTGCACCACCGGCGAGAGCGCTCCCGCGTGGCGCGGGGTGCGGATCACGTGCACGCCTTCGCTTTCGTTGAAGTGGCTGTCCAGGTCCGCGAACACGTAAAGCTCGCCGCCGCGCGCGCGCACCTCCTGCATGTTCGACTTCAGCTTCTCGAGGAGCGCATCGTTGGGCGCAATCACGACCACGGGCATCGACGCGTCGACGAGCGCGAGCGGGCCGTGCTTGAGCTCGCCGGCCGGGTAGGCCTCGGCGTGGATGTAGGAGACTTCCTTGAGCTTGAGCGCGCCTTCGAGCGCCACCGGGTAGTGGATCCCGCGCCCGAGGAAGAGCGCGTGCTCACGCGCCGCGAAGCGCTCGGCCCAGCCGCGGATCTGCGGCTCGAGGTTGAGCGCGTGCTGGATGCTGCCCGGCACGAAGCGCAGCTGCTCGAGCGCGGCGGCCTCGGCCTGCGCGTCGAGGCGGCCCTTGGCCTTGGCGATGGCGAGCGCAAGGGTGAACAGCGCCACGAGCTGGGTGGTGAACGCCTTGGTGGAGGCCACACCGATCTCGGCCCCGGCGCGCGTGTAGTAGACGAAGCGCGACGCGCGCGGTATGGCGCTTTCGCGCACGTTGCAGATCGAGAGCGTGCACTCGTGTCCCAGCTGCGCGGCGCGCTTGAGCGCCTCCATCGTGTCGAGGGTCTCGCCCGACTGCGAAATCGTCACCACCAGCTGGCGCGGATCGGGGATCGAATCCCGATAGCGGTACTCGTGACCGAGCTCCACGTTGCAGCTCGTGCGCGCGAAGCCCTCGATCCAGTAGCGCGCCACCAGGCCGGCGTAGTAGCTCGTGCCCGAGGCGAGCACCAGCACCGAGCCGGTGTCGCGAAACGCCTGCGCGGCGCCCGTGCCGAACAGCCCGTCGATGTCGACGCCGGCATCGATCACCGCTTCCAGCGTGTCGGAGACCGCGCGCGGCTGCTCGTGGATCTCCTTCTGCATGTAGTGGCTGTACGGCCCGAGCTCCACGGCGTCGGCGCTCAGCTCGGAGAGGTGGACGGGACGGCGTACCGGCCGGCCGTCGCGATCGACCACCTGCACGCCCGAGCGGTGCAGCGCCACCACGTCGCCGTCCTCGAGGTACATCACGCGCCGGGTCTGCGCGATGAGCGCGGCGACGTCGGAGGCGAGAAAATTCTCCCCGTCCCCGAGGCCCACCACGAGCGGGCACCCCATGCGCGCGCCGGTCATCGTCTCCGGCTCGCCGAGGGCGACCACGCCCAGGGCATAGGCGCCGCGTAAATCCGCCACCGCCCGCCGGGTCGCGGTGAAGAGATCGCCGCCCGCCTTGTAGTAATGGTGGACCAGGTGCGCGACAACCTCGGTGTCGGTCTGGGAAGTGAACGCGTATCCCAGGGACATGAGGCGCGCGCGCTGCTCCTCGTGGTTCTCGATGATGCCGTTGTGGACCACGGCGATCTCGTCCATCGACACGTGCGGATGCGCGTTCGGCTCGGTCACGCCGCCGTGGGTCGCCCAACGCGTATGGGCGATGCCGAGAATGCCCTTGAGCTCGGCGTCGCGCACCGCGCCTTCCATCTCGGCCACGCGCCCCACGCGGCGCACGCGGCGGATGCTTCCGTCCAGCACCGCGATGCCCGCCGAGTCATAGCCCCGGTACTCGAGGCGCTTCAGCCCATCGGTGAGGATGGGCACGACGTCACGGCTGGCAATGGCACCGACGATTCCGCACATGGTTTCGGAGTCCCGGCGAGGCGGGACCGGAAGGCAGGAGTGTCATTTTCTCACGCGGCCCGCCGGCAGGGCGCCCGACGCCGAGCAAAAAAAACAAGCCTCTCCCCGGCCTGGACCGGGGAGAGTCAAGCATAGGCGCCATGCTCTTGGCCTCACGTCGCCCTGCGGGCTGCGGGAGAGGAGGGAACCCACAAGCCTGAAGCCATGGTGCGCCCCATCCCAGGCCCGGCGCTGTGGCATATGTCGCAACCGCCGCCGGGAATATCGGACAAGGGGCCGCCCGGAGGACGGACCTCAGGAGGCTCCGCGGGCAGGTTCCCGCGGCGGGCTTCGCCCGGCGGGCGCGTCCCTGCGTGCGAGGAGCGCGCCTGCCGCGCAGGCAAGGACGGCGGTGCAGCAAGCCGCGGAAACCGGCACGAAGAGGCCGTCGCGCAGGCACGCCAGCGAGGCGCCCGCGAGCCCCGCCGATCCCAGCACCGCCGCCGCGGCCCCGATGCGCCAGTCGCGCCGGAATGCAAGCAGCGCGGCCAGTGCGACCAGGACCATCACGGCAGGCCGTGATGCCGTCTGCGCGGCCGTTCCCGCAAGCGCGGTGCGCAGGGACTGCGCGTGCACCACGATCCCGGGCGAAGCGTGCCGGTCCGATTCCCAGCCGGCAAGGTTCACCGGCACGCCGATGCGATCGGAATAGCGACCCGTCTCCCCGATCAGGACGATCCGCCCGCGAAACATCCGCTCGAGCGTGCCGCCGTCGCGCGCCTGCAGCACGCGCTCGAACGGCACGCGGCGCAACGGCGGGCCGAGCGAGAAATCGATGAGCCCGTCGTCGCAGCGTTTCGCCAGCGCGAGGCACAGGCGCCCGGCCAGGGTCGGAAACCCGCCATCCTCCGTCGGGATCAGCACCGAGAACCGCCGCGTCACGCCATCGACGTCGCGCGCGAGCAGGTCGATGCCGAGGTGCTCGTCGGTGAGGATCCCGAGGTAGAGCGGATACACCGGGCGCGGCGAGCGTGTGCGCGCGTCGATCGAGAGCACCGCGACGAACGGGCCGTTATCGCGCGCCGCGGCAAGACCGACCAGCAGCGCCCGGTCGAGGCCGGGGCGCAGCGCGTCGAGCGATCGGTCGGGAAGCTCCACGTCGAGCCCGATGGCGCGCGGCCGCGCGGCCGCGATGCGCACCAGCACCTCGCCGAGCGGCTCGTTCCAGACGCCCACCGGCTGGGGTACGGCGCGCAGCGTGGCCTCGTCGATCCCGACGATCACGATATCGTCGGGCGCGGGCCGCGGCGCGAACCGGCGCAGCGCGGACCACCCGGCGTCGAGCGCCGCGGCGTCCAGGCGCTCGCTCAGCGGGGTCAAGGAGAACGCGAGTCCCGCCAGGGCGATTGCGGCGACCGCGAATGCGCGCTGCGCACCGCCATCGGGCGCGTCGGATGCCTCCATGGGCTGGTATCTTAACGCGCGGTACGCCGGGTGCTAGACTGGGCGCGTCTTTCGCGCTCCCGAGAATAAAAGATGACGGCGGATACGCCGAGCGCCGCGCAGCTCCAGGCCATTGCCGACCCGTTTGTGAGGCAGCTCGCCTCCCTAGGCCGGGTGCGCACGTATCCGAAGAACACGGTCTTCATCACCGAGGGCGATTCGAGCGACTCGGTGTTCGTGATCCTGAGCGGCCGCGTGAAGGTCTTCATCTCGGACACCGAGGGCCACGAGATGATCCTGGACACGCAGGGGGGCGGCGAATACGTGGGCGAGATGGCGCTCGACGGCAAGCCCCGGTCGGCCTCCGTGATGACCCTCGAGCCCAGCACGTTCTCCGTGGTGGCGCGCGATCCGGTGCGCGAGGCGATCCGCATGAATCCCGATTTCGCGCTCGACATGATTTCCAGGATCATCGACCGCGCGCGCATCGCCACCAGCAGCGTGAAGGACCTCGCGCTGCTCGACGTCTATGGGCGGGTGGCGCGGCTGCTGCTGAACATGGCGGTGGAAGTGGACGGCAAGCTCGCGATTCCCGACAAGATCACCCAGCAGGAGATCTCCGAGCGGGTCGGCGCATCGCGCGACATGGTGAGCCGCATCTTCCGCGACCTCACCGCAGGCGGCTACATCACGGTCGAGAACCGCATCATCACGATCAACAAGAAGCCGCCCGCCCGCTGGTAGCGGGCTGCAGAATTTTCCGCCCTTCCGCGCGCGCATTTTCCGTCGCCGCCCGCGCGCACCCCGGCTAGCCTTGGTTCCTCGCCGCAGGTGCGGCCATACGTCACGCCGGGGCTGCCATGCTCGATGACCTGAGGAACCACGATGCGTCGCCGAGCGCCGAGGAGCGCGAGTGGCTGGCGACCGATCCGTTCACGGTGGTGCTGCGCGGCATCGCGATCGCCGGCGTGGCCGTCATACTCGGCCTTACGGCGAGCCACCTCCTCGCCGACGCGCCGGCCGCGAGCACCATCGCCGCCAACACGGCGCCCTGAGCGGCGCTATTTCTTGCGTGGACGCTGCCAGCCGGGGCGCGTGACCTGCTTCTTCTCGGTAAGCGTGAGGCCGCCCGGGGGAACGTCCTCGGTGATCGTGGCGCCTGCGGCGATCGTCGCGCCCTTGCCGACCGTGACGGGGGCGATCAGCTGCACGTCGGAGCCGATATGCACGTCATCCTCGATCACCGTGCGGTGCTTGTTCGCCCCGTCGTAATTGCAGGTGATGGTTCCCGCTCCGATGTTGACTTCGCTTCCCACGACGGAATCGCCGACGTAGGCGAGGTGGTTCGCCTTGCTGCCCCGGCCGAACGAGCTCGCCTTCACCTCCACGAAGTTCCCCACGTGCACGTCGCTCGCAAGGTCGGTGCCGGGACGGATGCGCGCGTAAGGTCCGATGCGCGCTCGAGCGCCGACGCGCGCCTCCTCGATGAGGGTGAAGGGCCGCACTTCGGCACCCTCGCCGAGGACCACGTCACGCAGGATGCAGTTGGCGGACACGCGCACGCCATCGCCCAACGTGACGCGGCCCTCGAAAATGCAGTTCACGTCGATGAAGACGTCGCGGCCGCAGGTAAGCTCGCCGCGCACGTCGATGCGGGCCGGATCGGCCAGCGTCACGCCGGATTCGAGCAGCTGTGCCGCGCGGTTCATCTGGTAGCGCCGTTCGAGGGCTGCGAGCTCCGCCTTGCTGTTGACGCCGAGACACTCGTGGGCGCCGCCCGGATGGCGCACCTCGATCGGGACGCCGTCGGCGACCGCGGCGGCCACCACGTCCGTCAGATAATACTCGCGCTGCGCGTTGTCGTTGCGCAGCCTCCCCAGCCAGTCCTCCAGCCTCGACCCGGGCAGGGCCATGAGGCCGGTGTTGGCTTCGCGGATCGCGCGCTCCTGCGCCGTCGCATCGCGCTCCTCGACGATCTTCGCCACGCGCCCTTGCGCATCGCGCACGACCCGGCCGTAACCGCGTGGGTCGGCGAACTCCTGCGTGAGCAGGGCGAGCGCGCCGCTCGAAGCCGCCTGCACGAGCGAGCGCAGCGTCTGCGCCTCGATCAGGGGGACATCGCCGTACAGCACCAGCACCGTGCCCTGCGCTGCGAGCCGGGGCAGGGCCTGCATCAGCGCGTGCCCGGTCCCCAGCAGCTCGTGCTGGACCACCCACTCGATCCCGCCGTCGGTCACCTGCCCCTGGACCTGGCGCGCCCCATGGCCGACCACCACGCACAGGCGCCCGGGGGCGAGCAGGCGCGCCGTGTCGAGGACATGGGCCAGGAGCGGCTTGCCCGCGAGCGGATGCAGGACCTTGGGCAGGTCCGAATGCATCCGCTTGCCCTGGCCGGCGGCGAGGATGACGACCTGCAATGCGGAGGCAGTCGGCTTCATGGCGAGCGGGAGGCCAAACAAAAAGGGCAGGGAGTGATCCCTGCCCGCAGGTGTTGCGCCTCTGTAAAGGAGTTCCTGAATTTCTCCTTGCCTACTGGAAACACTCTACCACATTCAACGCCTCTCGCGCAGCTTGCGGATCGCCGAGAGCTGCGCGGCCGCCTCGTAGAGCTCCGCCTGCGCCTTCGCGATGTCGACCGCGCCGGCGTGGCTCGCGAGTGCCTCCTTGGCGAGGCGCTCGGCCTCCATGGCCTTGGCCTCGTCGAGGTCGTGGGCGCGCACCGAGGTGTCCGCGAGCACCGTGACCCGGTCCGGCTGCACTTCCATCATGCCGCCCGAGACGTAGATCAGCTCCTCCTCGCCGCCGCCGGCAGGGCGGATGCGCACAGTCCCGGGCTTGATGCGGGTGAGAAGCGCCACGTGCTCGGGCAGGATGCCGAGCTCGCCGGCCTCTCCCGGAGCGATCACCATCTCGGCTTCGCCGGCGAAGATCGCCTGCTCGGAGCTCACTATGTCGACGTGGAAGGTTTTCGCCATGGGAGGCCCCGCGCTACTGCAGCGTCTTGGCCTTGTCGAAGGCTTCTTCGATCGGCCCGACCATGTAGAAAGCCTGCTCGGGAAGCGAGTCGCACTCGCCGTTGACGATCATGTTGAAGCCCTTGATCGTGTCCTTGAGCGTCACGTACTTGCCCGGCGAGCCGGTGAAGACTTCGGCCACGTGGAACGGCTGCGAGAGGAAGCGCTGGATCTTGCGCGCCCGGGAGACCGCGAGCTTGTCCTCCGGCGAGAGCTCGTCCATCCCCAGGATCGCGATGATGTCGCGCAGCTCCTTGTAGCGCTGCAGCACCGCCTGTACCGAGCGTGTCGTCGAGTAGTGCTCCTCGCCGATGATGTTCGGGTCCACCTGGCGCGAGGTCGAGTCGAGCGGGTCCACCGCGGGATAGATGCCCAGCGACGCGATGTCGCGCGAGAGCACCACGGTCGCATCGAGGTGGCCGAAGGTGGTCGCGGGCGACGGGTCGGTCAGGTCGTCGGCGGGCACATACACCGCCTGGATCGAGGTGATCGAGCCTTTCTTGGTCGAGGTGATGCGCTCCTGCAGCCGCCCCATCTCCTCGGCGAGCGTCGGCTGGTAGCCCACCGCGGAAGGCATGCGGCCGAGCAGCGCCGACACCTCGGTGCCGGCGAGCGTGAAGCGGTAGATGTTGTCGACGAAGAACAGGATGTCGCGGCCCTCGTCGCGAAAGCGCTCGGCCATGGTGAGGCCGGTCAACGCCACGCGCAGGCGGTTGCCCGGCGGCTCGTTCATCTGCCCGAACACCATCGCCACCTTCGACTGGGAGAGATCCTCCTGCACGATGACCTTGGCCTCGGACATCTCGTGGTAGAAGTCGTTGCCCTCGCGGGTGCGCTCGCCCACGCCGGCGAACACCGACAGCCCGGAGTGCTGCTTGGCGATGTTGTTGATGAGCTCGAGCATGTTCACGGTCTTGCCCACGCCTGCTCCGCCGAACAGGCCGATCTTGCCGCCCTTGGCGAACGGGCAGATGAGGTCGATCACCTTGATGCCGGTCTCGAGCAGCTCGACCGAGGGGGAGAGCTGGTCGAACTTCGGCGCGGCGGCGTGGATCGAGCGGCGCTCGTCGGAGTTGACCGGGCCGCGCTCGTCGATCGGGCGCCCGAGCACGTCCATCACGCGCCCGAGGGTCGCGGGTCCGACCGGCACCGAGATCGGCGCGCCGGTGTTGCGCACCTTCATGCCGCGGCGCAGGCCGTCGGAGGAGCCCATCGCGATGGTGCGCACCACGCCATCGCCCAGCTGCTGCTCCACCTCGAACGTGAGGCCCTTCTCGGCGAACGAAGCGCCTTCCTCGACGAGGGTGAGCGCCTGGTAGATGTGCGGGATGCTGTCGTGCGGGAACTGGATATCGATCACCGCGCCGATGCACTGGACGATCCTGCCTTCGGTTTCCTGAGTCGTGCTCATGGTCGCTTTCCGGTTTGATTGCTTCAGACGGCGGCTGCGCCGCCGACGATCTCGGACAATTCCTTGGTGATGGCCGCCTGCCGCGACTTGTTGTAGATCAGCGTGAGGTCATCGATCACGCTCGAGGCGTTGTCGCTCGCCGACTTCATCGCGACCATGCGCGCCGACTGCTCGCTCGCGATGTTCTCCGCGACCGACTGGTAGATGATCTGCTCGACATAGCGCGTGAGGAGCTGGTCGAGGACCGCGCGCGCGTCCGGCTCGTAGAGGTAGTCCCAGTTGCTGCGCGCCGCGCGCGCGTCGCTCTTCAGGCGGTCGGCGGGCAGCGGCAGCAGCTGCTCCACGACCGGCTCCTGCTTCATCGTGTTGATGAAGCGCGTGTAGACGATGTAGAGCGCGCCGATCTCGCCCCCGGCGAAGGCGTCTATCTGCACCTTCACCGGCCCGACCAGGCGCTCCATGTGCGGCGTGTCGCCCACGCCCGTGAGGTGCGAGACGATGTTGCCGCCGAAGCGCTGCAGGAACCCGAAGCCCTTGTTGCCGATGGCGGTGAGCCGCACGCCGCGCCCTTCGCCCTGCAATTCCTTCACCTTGGCGAGCGCCAGGCGCAGCGCGTTGGTGTTCAGGCCGCCGCACAGCCCCTTGTCCGAGGTGACCACGATGATCCCCACGTCCTTCACGCCGGCGCGCTTCACCAGGAACGGATGGTGGTACTCGGGGTTCGCGAACGCCAGGTGCGCGGCGATGATGCGGATCTTGTCCCCGTACGGCCGCGCGTGGCGCATGCGCTCCTGGGCCTTCCTCATCTTCGAGGCCGCGACCATCTCCATGGCCTTGGTGATCTTGCGCGTGTTCTGCACGCTCTTGATCTTGGTCCGGATCTCTTTGCTTCCCGCCATCTAGGTGCCTTTGATGTTGCCTTCCGTTTCGACCTGTTGAACGGCGCGAAGCGTCCGTTCCAACAGGCGCCCCGCTGCTTCCACCTTAGTAGGTGGCGTTTTTCTTGAAGTCCTTGATCGCTTCGTGCAGCTTCGCCTCGTCGTCCTTCGTGAGGTCCTTGGTCTGCTCGATGCGCTCGGCCAGCTCGCGCGTACTTGCTCTTCACGAAATCGCGCAGGTCGCGCTCCATGGCAAGCGCCTTCTTCACCTCGACGTCGTCGAAGTAGCCGTTGTTCACCGCGAACAGGGTGAGCGCCATCTCCCACACCTGCAGCGGCTGGTACTGGGGCTGCTTCATGAGCTCGGTCACCATGCGGCCGCGCTCGAGCTGCTTGCGGGTGGCCTCGTCGAGGTCCGAGGCGAACTGCGCGAACGCCGCCAGCTCGCGGTACTGCGCGAGCGCCAGGCGCACGCCGCCGCCCAGCTTCTTGATGACCTTGGTCTGGGCCGCGCCGCCCACGCGCGACACCGAGATGCCGGCGTTGATGGCGGGCCGGATGCCGGCGTTGAAGAGGTCGGTCTCGAGGAAGATCTGCCCGTCGGTGATCGAGATCACGTTGGTCGGCACGAACGCCGAAACGTCGCCCGCCTGCGTCTCGATCACGGGCAGCGCGGTGAGCGAGCCCGTCCTGCCCTTCACCGCGCCCTTCGTGAAGCGCTCGACGTATTCCTCGTTCACGCGCGCGGCGCGCTCCAGCAGGCGCGAGTGCAGGTAGAACACGTCGCCGGGGTACGCCTCGCGCCCCGGCGGGCGGCGCAGCAGCAGCGAGATCTGGCGGTACGCCCAGGCCTGCTTGGTGAGGTCGTCGTAGATGATGAGCGCGTCCTGCCCGCGGTCGCGGAAGTACTCGCCCATGGTGCAGCCCGAGTACGGCGCGATGTACTGCATCGCCGCGGGATCCGAGGCCGAGGCCGCGACGACGATGGTGTAGGCCATCGCGCCGAATTCCTCGAGCTTGCGCACCACGTTGACGATCGTGGAGGCCTTCTGGCCCGATCGCGACGTAGACGCAGATCAGGTCCTTGCCCTTCTGGTTGATGATCGTGTCGACTGCCACCGCGGTCTTGCCGGTCTGGCGGTCGCCGATGATGAGCTCGCGCTGCCCGCGCCCGACCGGCACCATCGCGTCGATCGACTTGAGTCCCGTCTGCACGGGCTGCGAGACGGACTTGCGCCAGATCACGCCCGGCGCGACCTTCTCGATCGGATCGGTGAGCTTCGCGTTGACCGGGCCCTTGCCGTCGATCGGCTGGCCGAGCGAGTTCACCACGCGGCCGATGAGCTCCGGGCCCACCGGCACCTCGAGAATGCGCCCGGTCGACTTGACCGTGTCGCCCTCCGAGATCTGCTCGTAGGCGCCCAGCACCACCGCGCCGACCGAATCGCGCTCGAGGTTCAGCGCGAGGCCGAAGGTATTGCCCGGAAACTCGAGCATCTCGCCCTGCATCACGTCGGCGAGGCCGTGCACCCGGCAGATGCCGTCGGTCACCGAGATCACCGTGCCTTCGGTGCCTTTCTCGGGGGCCACCTTCAGGCCCTCGATCTTCGATCTGATCAGTTCGCTGATTTCGGAAGGGTTGATCTGCATGCTTGCTCCTGGTGCCGGGTCGGTCGACGCGGCGGATTAGACGGTGAGCGCCGCGGCCATCTGGCCGAGGGCGTCGCGCACGGAGGCGTGGATGACCTGGTCGCCGATCTGCACGCGCGCCCCGCCCAGCAGCTCGGGGTCCACGTCCAGCTCGGCCTCGACCTGCTTGCCGTGGCGCTTCTCGAGGGCGGCGACGATCTCGGCGCGCTGCTCGCCGGTGAGCGGCTGCGCGCTCGTGATGCGCGCGCGCAGCACGCGGTCGTGCTCGTGCTTGAGCGCTTCGAACTGCTCGTCGATCGAGCCGATCAGCTCGTCGCGATGGTTGTCGATCAGCAGCGCGAGGAGGCTTTTCGAGATCTCGTCGAGCCGCGCGCCGGCGACGGTCGCGAACAGCTCCTTCTTCTGCGCGGGGCTCACCTTCGGGTTGGACAGCATCGAGCGCGTCTGCGGATCGGCCGCGATCGCCGCGGCGAGCGCGAGGCCTTCGGCGGTAGCGGCGAGGGTGCCGCGATCCAGCGCGGCCCCGAACGCGGCCTCGGCGTACGGCCGGGCGACGGTGGCGATCTCGGCCATGGCCTAGAGCTGGGTCTTCAGCTGGTCGAGCATCGCGGCGTGCGCCTTGGCGTCGACTTCCCGGCGCAGGATCTTCTCGGCGCCGCTGACGGCGAGCTTCGCCACCTGCTCACGAAGCTGCTGCTTGGCGGACTGGACCTCCTGGTCGATCTGCGCCATCGCCGAGGACACGAGCCGCTCGCCCTCGGCGCGCGCTTCCGCCTTCGCATCTTCCATGCGCTGGCTCGCGGAGCGCTCGGCCTGGGCGAGGATTTCCTGGGCGCGGGTCCGCGCCTCCCGCAGCAGCACCTCGGTCTGCTTCTGGGCATCGGCGAGCGATGCGCGGCCGCGCTCGCCCTCGGCGAGTCCGTCGGCGATGGTCTTCTGGCGCTCCTCGATCATCTTGATGATGGGCGGCCAGACGAACTTGACGGTGAGCCAGATGAAGATCGCGAAGGACAGCGCCTGCGCAATCAACGTCAGTGTGAAATTCATGACGCGTCCCTCGGGCTGATCCGGCCGGTGCCTATTTCAGGCTGCCGAGCAGCGGGTTTGCGAACGCGAAGAACATGGCCATGCCCAGCCCGATGATGAACGAGGCGTCGATCAGGCCCAGGAGCAGGAAGACCTTGCCCTGGAGCTGCGGCATGAGCTCCGGCTGGCGCGCGGCGCCCTCCAGGAAGCGACTGCACATGATGCCCACGCCGACGCAGGCGCCCAGCGCGCCCAGGCCGATCATGAGGCCGATGCCGATCCCGGTGTACGCCTGGATCTGGGCGATCAGTTGAAGCTTGTCCATTTCGGTCTTCCTTTCGGTGATGAACTTTGGGGTGGAGAAACGGCAGGCGGTGCGCGCGCCTCAGTGGCTCTCGTGGGCCATCGCGATGTAGACCACGGTGAGCATCATGAAGATGTAGGCCTGGAGGGTCACGATCAGGACATGGAAGATCGACCATGCAATGCCGCCGAGGACGGCGAGGAAAGCGTACGCGACGCCGGCCGATGCCAGCATCCACAGCAGCAGGTAGATGATCTCGCCCGCATACATGTTGCCGAACAGCCGCAGGGAGTGCGAGAGCGGCTTGGAGATGTATTCGACAAGGTTGAACGCTAGATTGAGCGGCCAGAGCAGCGGGAACGCGCCGAACGGCGCGCAGAAGAGCTCGTGGATGAAGCCCCCCACCCCCTTCACCCTGAGCGCGAATCCGATCATCAGGATCCATACCGAAAGCGCCAGTGCGAAGGTCGTGTTCAGGTCCGCCGTCGGGACGATGCGGAAATGGTGCGCGCCGAGCCTGCCGAGGATCCAGGTCATGATGTCGGCCGGCAGGAAGTCCATGGCGTTCATGAGCACCACCCAGAGGCCGACGGTGAGCGCGAGGGGCGCCACGAAGCGATGGCGGTCCGCGTGATGGAAGATGTCCTTCACTTGCGCGTCGATGAAGTCCACGAATATCTCGACGAACGCCTGCCGCTTCGACGGCACGCCGGAAGTGGCGCCGCGCGCGACCCACCAGAAGAAGCCGACGCCCGCGAAGCCGAGGATGGCGGCGACGATGATCGAGTCGAGGTTGAACGACCAGAACGCCCCGTCGCCCATCGATCGGTTGAAGAACGTGAGGTGGTGGTTCATGTACTCGGCGGGGGTCAATTGCTCGGCGGCCATCGATCTGTCCTTCGGTCACTGATGCCCGGTTGCCCGGGTCGCATCCTTGTCCTCGTCGTCGCGCACGGCAATCGCCGCCGCGAATATCGCCACCGTGACCACGAAGCTCGCGAAGAACGCCCCGTGCACGATGCTCCCGTAATTCGCCAGCACCAGTCCGAGCAGGACGACGATCAGGAAGACCTTGACAGCCTCCGCCCTGAGCACCGTCCGGATGGTATCCCCGGCCGATTGCGGCTTGCTGCGCGACACGATCCAGCCGTAAGCCCATCCCGCCGCAAGGTTGACCGACCCTCCGAGGGCGGCCGACAAGGCTCCGTCCCGGCCCCAAAGGATCGCTGCAACCAGCGTGAGCACCGCAGTGACGATGAGCTGCCACCGCAGCACGATTCGGATGGGCCTCATCTGGATTCTCGACACCCGGGCCCGCGAAGCAAAACCGCTGGATTATAGCGGGCCGCGACTGCCAGCGTCAAAAAATGCCGCGGTGCAGCATCAGTGCCGGTGGCGCTGCAATCGCGCGACCAGAGCCCTGCAGCTCGTCGAGGCTCGCGTACTCGATCACTACGGTCCCTTTGCCGCCGCGGCGCGGGTGCAGCTTCACGGTCGCGCCGAGCGATTCCGAGAGCTCCTCCTGCAGCCGGCGGCCGTCCGCGTCGAGCGCGCTCGCCTTGCCCCGGGTGGCCCCGGGGGCCGTCGCTCCGGCCTGGACGAGCTTCTCGGTCTCGCGCACCGACAGCCCGCGCTCGGCCACCTGGTTGGCGAGCTCGACCTGGCGCGCCCGCGACAGCGCGAGCAGCGCCCTGGCATGTCCCATGTCGAGCCGCCCGTCCTGGACCATGGTTTGCACCGCGGGCGCGAGCTCGAGCAGCCGCAGGAGATTGGTCACGCCGGCACGCGATCGGCCGATCGCCGCCGCCACTTCCTCGTGCGTGAGCTTGAACTCGCCGATGAGCCGCTTGAGACCGTTCGCCTCCTCGATCGGATTCAGGTCCTCGCGCTGGATATTCTCGATGAGGCCGATCCCGAGCGCCGCTTCGTCGGGAACCTCGCGGATCAGCGCCGGAATGACGTCGAGGCCCGCCATGCGCGCGGCGCGCCAGCGCCGCTCGCCGGCGAGCAGCTCGTATTGCGAGTCCCCCACGGGGCGGACCACCACCGGCTGGATCACGCCGCGCGACCGGATGGATTGCGCCAGCTCGGCGAGCGAGCCCTCGTCCATGCGCGTGCGCGGCTGGTACTTGCCGGGCCGGAGCGCGCCCACGGGCAGCTGCGCTAGCGCTTCGCGCTCGCGCGCCTTCTCGTCGCCCCCGAGCAGCGCGTCGAGCCCGCGTCCCAGCCCCTTGTGCTTGACCATGCTCAGGCGGCCTGCGCCACGTCGATGCCGTTGCGGGCGAGCAGCTCGCGGGCGAACTGCAGGTGCGCGATCGCGCCCTTGGAGGCCGGGTCGTGCAGGAGCACGGGCTTGCCGAACGAAGGTGCCTCCGCGATGCGAATGTTGCGGGGAATCACCGTGTCGAACACCTTGTCGCCGTAGTGGCGCTTGAGCTCGTCGGAGACCTGGACGGTGAGCGTGCTGCGAGGGTCGTACATGGTGCGCACCAGGGCCTCGATCTCGATGCGCGGATTGAGGTTCTGCTTCACCCTGCGCAACGTGCCGACCAGGTCCGAAAGACCCTCGAGCGCGTAGTACTCGCACTGCATGGGGATGATGACCGCATCGGCGGCGGTGAACCCGTTGACCGTGAGCATGTTGAGCGCGGGCGGGCAGTCGATCACGACATAGTCGTATTGCCCGCCGACCGGGGCGAGCGCCTCGCGCAGGCGGAATTCGCGGCCCTCCACGCCGATCAGCTCGATCTCCGCGCCCGCGAGCTCGCGGTTCGACGGCACGATGTCGTATCCGCCCTCGCACCCGCGCAGCGCCTGGGTGATCGAATGCTCGCCAAGCAACACTCCGTAGACCGTCTTCTCGCACGCCGTCTTATCGATGCCGCTGCCAGTGGTCGCGTTGCCCTGCGGGTCGAGGTCCACGAGCAGCGCGCGGCGGCCGTAATGCGCGAGGCTCGCGCACAGGTTCACTGCGATCGACGTCTTGCCCACGCCGCCCTTCTGGTTCGCAACCACGAAGACGCGCGCCATCAGGCCGCCTCCAACAGTACGAGGTGGCGCTTCGCGTCGAGCAGCGGGACATCGAGCTCGACCACGCCCGTCACCCGGTGGGTCGCCGGAATGCGCGTTATTTCCTCGAATGGATATACGCCCTTCATCGCGATCAGCCGTCCCCCGGGAGCAACGAGATGCTTCGCCTGGGCCACGAAATCCCCGAGATCGGAGAAAGCCCTCGACACGACGACTTCGAACGGCGCCGCGGGGTGCCATGCCTCCACGCGCTCGCACATTACCTCCACATTGGCCAGGCCGAGTTCCGCTTTCGCCTGGCGCAGGAACGCGCATTTCTTGTGGCTCGAATCGAGCAACGTCACCGCAAGGCCGGGACGGGCGATGGCGACCGGAATGCCGGGAAGCCCCGCGCCGCTTCCCACGTCGAGCAGCGTTGCGGCGCTTTCGAGGTAGGGAAGGAGCGACAGGCTGTCCAGCAGGTGCAGGGTCACCATGCGGCCGGTCTCGCGCACCGCGGTGAGGTTGTGGACGCGATTCCATTTCGCGATGAGCTCGAGGTAGCGCGTGAGCAGCTCCTGCGCGGCTGCGGGCTGCTCGATCCGCATGGCCCGCAGCCCGTCGGCCACCGATGCCGCCAGGGTCATGCCCGGTGCTCGCATGCCGTCGAGCCGGTCGCGAGGGATCGGCGCTTGAGGTGCACCAGCAGCAGCGAGATCGCCGCAGGGGTAACGCCCTGGATGCGCGAGGCCTGGCCGACGGTCTCCGGGCGCTGCTGCGCGAGCTTCTGGCGCACCTCGGCGGAAAGGCCACGGATCGCCTCGAAGTCGAAGTCGGGCGGGACGGGAGTCTGCTCCTGTGCCCGCTGCCGCTCGACCTCGGCCGACTGGCGCTCGATGTAGCCGGCGTACTTGGCGGCGATCTCCACCTGCTGGACCACGTCTGCGGCGGCGATCGGCTCGCCGGTCGCAGCCCAGGGGGCGATTGCCTCGTAGCGCACGCCGGGGCGCCGCAGCAGGTCAAAAAGCGAGTGCTCACGCTCCATTGGCGCACCTAGCACAAGCCTTTGTTCTTCCTCAGGAATTCCTGTTGGCTGGATGCAGGTCGCCTTCAGCCGGGCGCTTTCGCGCTCGATCGCCTCGCGCTTGCGCTCGAACGCCGCCCAGCGCGCGTCGTCGACCAGGCCGAGGCGCCGGCCGGTTTCGGTCAGACGCAGGTCGGCGTTGTCCTCGCGCAGCTGCAGGCGATATTCGGCGCGGCTCGTGAACATGCGATAGGGCTCGGTGACGCCGCGGGTGACGAGGTCGTCGACCAGCACGCCGAGATACGCCTCGTCCCGGCGCGGGCACCAGCCGTCCTCGCCCGCGCGCCTGACGGGCGGCGTTGATGCCCGCGAGCAGCCCCTGCGCCGCCGCCTCCTCGTAGCCGGTCGTGCCGTTGATCTGTCCGGCGAAGAACAGCCCGGCGATCGCCTTGCGTCTCCAGGGTCGGACGTGAGGCCGCGCGGATCGAAGTAGTCGTACTCGATCGCGTACCCCGGGCGCAGGATCTGCGCGCTCTCGCAGCCCGCGATCGAGCGCACCAGCGTCCAGTTGCACGTCGAAGGGCAGGACTGTCGAGATGCCGTTCGGATAGACCTCGTGGGTCGTCAGGCCCTCGGGCTCGAGGAAGATCTGGTGGCTCGCCTTGCCGGCGAAGCGGTGGATCTTGTCTTCGATCGACGGACAGTAGCGCGGACCGACGCCCTCGATCACGCCGGTGAACATCGGCGAGCGGTCGAGGCCCGCCGCGGATGATGTCGTGGGTGCGCTCGTTGGTGTGGGTGATCCAGCAGGGCAGCTGCCGCGGGTGCAGTCGCGCGACGCCCAGGAACGAGAACACCGGCTCCGGGTCAGTCGCCGGGCTGTTCCTGCAGGCGGAGAAGTCGATGGTGCGGCCGTCGAGGCGCGGCGGCGTGCCGGTCTTGAGGCGGCCCACCGGAAGCGCGAGTTCGCGCAGGCGCGCGCCGAGCGACTGCGCCGGCGGATCGCCGGCGCGACCCGCCGCGTAGTGCTGCGAGGCCGACGTGGATCAGCCCCGAGAAAGGTGCCGGCCGTCAGCACGACGCGTCGCGCCCGAAGCGCAGGCCGACCTGGGTGACCACGCCGGGACGCGGCTCGCCGTCGAGCATCAGGTCGTCGACCGCCTGCTGGAAAAGCGCAGGTTCGGCTGGTTCTCGAGCCGGCGCGGATCGCCTGCGGGTAGAGGACGCGGTCGGCCTGGGCGCGGGTGGCGCGGACCGCAGGTCCCTTGCTCGAATTGAGGGTCCGGAACTGGATGCCGGCCTCGTCGGTGGCGATGCGCCATGGCGCCGCCGAGCGCGTCGACTTCCTTGACCAGGTGACCCTTGCCGATGCCGCCGATGGACGGATTGCATGACATCTGCCCGAGGGTTTCGATGCTGTGCGTGAGCAGCAGGGTGTCGCGCGCCCAAGCGCGCGGCCGCGAGCGCCGCTTCGGTGCCGGCATGGCCGCCACCGACCACGATGACGTCGAAGTGGCCCGGAAAATCCATGGCAAGGAGGGTGCTGCGTCGAATCGGAAGCCGAATTCTACGGGAAATGCGCGGCCGGCTGGGCGGCGCGTTCCACGTGGAACACCCGTCAGTGGGCGGCCACGTAGGCCGTGACGCGGGCGATGGCCCGGGCACGAGCTTCCGGGTTTGTCCCTACGGTGGCGCCCTTTCCCGTAGGACTGGAGGCGTTGCGCACGTCAGGTCGGAAGTGGATTTTTCCGCTCGGCGAGTCGAACGCGTGGTGGGCGCCCGGATAGACGTCGATCTCGACCGGCGATCCCGCCGCTTGCGCCCGCTGGGCGAGCTGCTCGCAGGGAGCCGCCGGGGTCCAGTCGTCCGCGCCGCCGGACTGGATCAGCAACGGCACCGTCGGGTGGTAGGGATGCCGCAGGCGCGCGGCGCATCCCGGATACATCGCGACGGCTGCCCGGAACCGGGGAACCATGGGTGCCCCGGTAGGCGGGGGCTCATCGAGCAAGGTGTTCAGGACGGTGATCGCGCCGTTGGACCACCCCATGAGGTAGATGCGCTGGGGATCGATGTCGAGGCGTGCGGCCAGCCAGCGCAGCGCGCGCCGCGCATCCTCTGGCCGGTCCCGCAGGACGGAGACTGCGGGGTGCACCTGGGTGCAGATCTCCCGCTGGCCGCGTGGGCCGAAGCTGTCGACCAGCAGCGCGTCGTAGCCCGCATCCCGGAAATGCTCGGCCCAGAATCGATAGTTGGCCGTCAGGGTCGTCCCGTCTCGCAGCCAGAGTCCGCTGCATCCGTGCAGCATCACGATGGCGGGAAACGGGCCCGGCCCCGCCGGCCGGTACTCACGGCCCACCAAGCGCACTTCCCCTCCCGGGATGGTCACGTTCTCCGGCGCGGAGGCAGGAACGGGGACCGGGGCCGTTGCGGCGCAGCCCGCCAGCGCGAGGAGGGCTGCGAGGAAAATATGTTCCACGTGAAACCTCACTTCCCGATGCAGAAGCGGCTGAAGATCTCGCCGAGCAGCTCGTCCGCGCTCACCGCGCCCGTGATGCGGCCTAGGGCGGTGTGGGCGAGCCTCAGTTCTTCAGCTTGTAAATCAATGGCTTGCGATTGAGCGGCCGCCTCGCGTAGGTGGCCGGCGGCGGCGGCCAAGGCGTCGAGGTGCCGCTGGCGCGCCATGAAGATCCCCTCGCTGCGGGGCTCCCAGCCCGCAGTGCGCAGGAGCCATTCGCGGACACGGTCCACGCCCTCCCCGGTTTTCGCCGAGACCGCCATGAACGCCTCGCCCTTGCGGCTACTCCCCATGGCCGGCGCGAGGTCGATCTTGTTCACCACACGAGCGCGCGGCAGTCCCGCCGGAAATCGCGCGAGCGCGGCCTCGTCGGGCGGCTCCGGGTCGACCGCCGACTCGATGACCAGCACGGCACCGGCCGTCTCGACCGCCTTCCAGGTACGCTCGACGCCGATGCGCTCCACCTCGTCGCGCGTCTCGCGCAAGCCCGCGGTATCCACGAGGTGGATGGGCACGCCCTCTATCACGATCGTGGCGCGCACGTAATCGCGCGTAGTGCCGGGGACGGGCGTGACGATCGCCACTTCCTCGCCCGCCAGCCGGTTGAGCAGGCTCGACTTGCCGACGTTCGGCCGCCCGACGAGGACCACGCCGAGCCCCTCGCGCAGGACCACCCCCTGGCGCGCGTCGGCGAGCAGCGATTCGACCGCCGCCTGCAGCGCCCGGCGCCGCCCTTCCTGCGCGGCGCGGTCCGCGGGATCGATCTCCTCGTCCGGAAAGTCGATGCATGCCTCCACGTGCAGGCGCAGCTCGAGCAGGCCGCGGGCGATCTTCGCCACCCGCTGCGAGAACTCCCCCGCGAGGGAGCGCGCGGCCCCGCGCGCGGCCTCCTCGCTCGCCGCGTCTATGAGATCGGCCACGCTTTCGGCCTGCGCGAGATCGATGCGTTCGTTGAGGAAGGCGCGCCGGGTGAATTCGCCCGGCTGCGCGATGCGCGCGCCAAGCTCGCAGCAGCGCCGCAGGAGCTGCTGCATGACCAGCGGGCTGCCGTGGCCCTGCAGCTCGAGGACGTCCTCGCCGGTGTACGAGTGCGGCGCCGGGAAGAACAGCGCGAGCCCCTGGTCGATGAGGGTGCCGTCCGCGGCCCGGAAATCCGAGCGCGTGGCCACGCGCGCCACGGGAAGCGCACCGGCCATCCCGGCGGCCACGGCACGCGCGCCGCGCCCCGAGATGCGCACGATACCGATCCCGCCGCGCCCCGCGGGCGTCGCGACGGCGGCGATCGTCTCGCCGCCGGGATTCAGCGCCGGGCCTTCGCCTTCGCCTCGGCCGCGAGGGTGCGATTGATGTGCCACTGCTGCAGGATGGACAGCATGTTCTGCACGACCCAGTAGAGCACGAGCCCCGAGGGAAAGAAGAGGAAGAAGATGCTGAACATCACCGGCATGAACATCATCACTTTCGCCTGTACCGGGTCGGCCGGCTGCGGATTGAGCCGCGTCTGGGCGAACATGGAGATCGCGTAGATCACCGGCAGGACGAAGTACGGGTCCGGCGCGGACAGGTCATGGATCCAGCCCAGCCAGGGCGCGTGGCGCAGCTCGATCGACGCGAGCAGCACCCAGTAGAGCGCGATGAACACCGGGATCTGCACGACGATCGGCAGGCATCCGCCGAGTGGGTTGATTTTTTCGGTGCGATAGAGCTCCATCATCGCCTGGTTCAGCTTCTGGCGATCCTCTCCGTAGAGCTCCTTCAGCTTCTCCATCTTCGGCGCGAGCACCTTCATCTGCGCCATCGAGCGGCCCGCCCTCGCGTTGAGCGGATAGAACGTGAGCTTGATGACGACCGTGAGCAGAATGATCGACCAGCCCCAGTTGCCGACGAAGCCGTGGATCGTCTTGAGCAGCCAGAAAAGCGGCGCCGCGAGGATGTACAGCCATCCGTAGTCCACCACCAGGTTCAGCCCCGGAGCGGCCTTCGCGAGGCGGTCCTTCTCCTGCGGCCCGATGTAGGCGGGCACATCGACGCTCGCCGTCGCCCCGGGCGCGATCGTCCCCACCGGCACGACGACACCCGCGGTATACAGGTCGTTGCCGACCTTGTTGGTGAAGAACTCGCGCTCATCGCCCTGCTTGGGCAACCAGGCGGAAACGAAGTAGTGCTGCACGATGGCGATCCAGCCGTCCTTCGCCTTCGTCGGCGTCGACGCCTTTCCCTTGTCGATGTCCGAGAAGGAAACCTTGCGGAACTTCGCCTCCTCGGTGTAGATCGCGGGGCCGGTGAAGGTGCTCACGCCACCGAAGTGGCTGGTCTGCGCCGCCTGCGGGCCGGGGGGATTCCCGTCCCGCAGGAACTGGAAGTAGGCAAACGGCGTGAGCGGCTTGTCGGACTTGTTGGTCACCTCGTAGCCGACGTCGATCAGGTAGCTGCCGCGATGGAATCGATAGCGCTTCACGACCTGCGCGCCATCGGCCGCGCGCGCGGTGAGGCGCACCTCGAGCGTGTCCTGGCCCTCGCCGAGCACGTACGACGCCTGTTGCGCTTCGTAGGCGGTCTTGTGCGTCGGCAGACCATCGCCGAGCAGACCCGATTGGGTGACGAAGTAGTGCTGCGGATCCGGCTCCAGCAAGGTGAGCGGCTGCGTGCGGTCCTGCGCGGAAAAGACCTTGCGCAGCGTGAGGCGCCGGATGTCGCCCCCGATCGAGTTGATCTCGATCTCGAGGAGGTCGGTCTTTACCTTGACGAGCGCGCCCACCGGGACCGCGGACTCGGCCGCGGGAGCACCGGGCGCCGCCGTGCCTGGCGCGCGCAGCGCCTCCACGCCCGGCGCAGGAACACTCGATGAAACCGTCGAGGGCGCGTGGGGCGCGGCAATCTGCTGGGGCGCGTTGTGCTTCTGCCACGCGTCCCACAGAAAGAGGGCAGAGACGGAGAAGACGACCAGGGCAATGAGGCGTTGGGTGTCCATCATGATTCGTGAGGTTTCAAGGGACGGGATCGAATCCGCCCTGATGCCATGGGTGGCAACGCGAAACGCGGCGCATGGCGAGCCACGAGCCTGCCACGGCGCCATGACGCTTGATCGCTTCCATCGCGTACTCCGAGCATGTGGGCGTATAGCGGCACCGGCCGCCCCACCACGGGCTCAACACGAACCGGTAAGCGCGAATCAGCACCAACAGCAGCCGCGCCGTCATTCGACCTCGCCCGCCACCAAATGATCGAGGAGCTGCGCTATTTCCAGCCCCACACCGGGCGCGCCGTCGGCCACCAGCTTGGCCCGCAGCGTGACAACGCAGTCGAGCCCGGCCTGCTTCGCGGGATGCTTGCGGAAGATCTCGCGCACGATGCGCTTCACGCGGTTTCGCTCCACGGATGAAGGCACGAGCCGGCGGGTGAGCGCTATGCCGAGCCGGGACAACTTCAGCGGCCCCGGGCTCACGTGCAGCACCGCAGCCCCGCCGCGCAGCTTGCGCTTTCCGCGCAGGATGGCCCCGAAGGAGCCACGCGCCGTGAAGCGGTGCCGCCGGGAATAGCCCTGCTTGCGGGCGCTCCGCGGCATCTCGAATTCAGACGGCGACGCGCTTGCGCCCTTTGGCCCGGCGCGCGTTGATGATGGCGCGGCCGCTGGCCGTCTTCATGCGCACGCGAAAGCCGTGCGTTTTCTTGCGGTGAGCCGTCGACGGCTGAAAAGTGCGCTTCATTGCTGTGACCCCGGATTCGAAATTGCCGATAGCGAAAAGCCCGAAATTATAGCCGATACACGCAGGCAACGCCATTGCATCCGTGTTATCAACGGCTTCCGGGGCTGTGGATAACGTGCCCCGATCCAAGTAAGATTTCGGATCGCCTGTCCGCACTCCTGACCCCCTTCCCAGCCGCCCCCGCCCCATGGATTCGCTTTGGCCGTCGCTCGCCGCGGAGCTCAAGAAGGAGCTGCCGACCCAACAGTTCGACACCTGGATCCGTCCGCTGCGCGCGGAGCGGCACGACGATCAGCTGGTCCTGGTCGCACCGAACCACCATGTCCTGCGCTGGGTGCGCACCAACCTGCTCGCACGCATCGAATCACGCATCGAGCGGGTGGCCGGCGCGCGCCTGAGCGTGAACCTGGTCCTCGAGGAACGGCCTTCCGAGAGCGAGATCGTGGTACCGGAACCGGTTCCGCTGCCGGTACCCGCGGAACGCGCCAACCGCGACGAGCATCGCCTCAATCCCAGCTTCACCTTCGGCAACTTCGTGAACGGCAAGGCGAACCAAATCGCGCGCGCCGCGGCCATCCAGGTCGCCGAGAACCCGGGCACCGCCTACAACCCGCTGTTCATCTACGGGGGCACGGGCCTCGGCAAGACCCACCTGCTGCAGGCGATCGGCATCGAGGTGTTGCGCCGCAACCCCAAGGCCAAGGTGCGCTATATCCACGCCGAACAATTCGTCGCCGACGTGGTGCGCGCCTACCAGCACAAGAGCTTCGACTCGCTCAAGCGCTATTACCGCTCGCTCGACCTGTTCCTCATCGACGACGTCCAGTTCTTCGTCGGCAAGTCACGCTCGCAGGAGGAGTTTTTCTACACGTTCAACGCCCTGTTCGAGGCCCACAAGCAGGTTGCGATCACGAGCGACTGTTTTCCCAAGGAAATGACGGGCATCGAGGAACGGCTCATCTCGCGCTTCGGCTGGGGCCTCACGGTTGCCGTCGAGCCCCCGGAGCTCGAGATGCGCGTGGCCATACTCCTGAAGAAGGCGGAAAACGACGGCGTGCGCGTCGATGAAAATGTGGCCTTCTTCATTGCCAAGCACATTCGCTCGAACGTACGCGAGCTGGAAGGCGCGCTCAAGCGCGTGCTGGCCTACGCAAGGTTCAACGACACCCTCGTCAATGTCACCACGGCCCGCGAAGCGCTGAAGGACCTGCTTGCCGTCCTCAATCGACAAGTCTCCATCGAGAACATCCAGAAGACCGTCGCTGATTATTTCAAGATCAAGGTGTCGGAGATGTATTCGAAGAAGCGCTTCCGCTCCGTGGCGCGCCCGAGGCAAGTCGCCATGGCGTTGGCGAAGGAACTCACGCAGCAAAGCCTGCCTGAGATCGGCGAAGCATTCGGCGGTCGCGACCACACCACGGTCCTGCACGCGTGCCGCAAGATCGTGGAGCTGCGTGACACCGACCAGCAGTTTGCGCGCGACTACGCGCAACTGCAGCAGATACTGCTCGGATGATGTCCGTACAGAACCGGGAGAAGCTGTGGACTGTTCCGGCGGCCGCTCGGCAGCCCGCTTCTGTCCACAGCTTCGCGTTGGAAAGCAGCTCTTTCGCCCCCATAGTAAACATATGTCAACGCATTGATCCGGCGAGGCATTTCCAACTTATCCCGCTGCGAGCGTCCTCCTATTAGCTATTAACTGTTGAATATCTAAAGATCATGCTTAAAATCAAAACGACCAACGACAAGCTGCTGGGACCGTTGCAGCATGTGACCGGGATCGTTGAGCGACGCCACACGTTGCCGATCCTGTCGAACGTCCTCGTTTCCGCGTCGCCCTCCGGCGTGGAGTTCCTCGCCACCGACCTGGAGGTGCAGATCACTTCGCGCGCCCCACTGGAGGGCGCTGCCGACGGAGCGGTCACGACGGGCGCGCGCAAACTGCACGACATCTTGCGTTCGCTGCCGGAAGATGCGGAGGTGAGCCTGGAGGCGAAGGAAGGGCGGATGGTAGTGCGCGCCGGCAAGAGCCGGTTCAATCTCCAGACTCTCGCGGCGGCCGATTTTCCGCGGATGGTGGAGGCGAAAGACGCCTCCAAGACGCTTACCCTGCAGCAGAAGGCACTCAAGGATGCGTTGCGCCTCGTGCAGTTCGCCATGGCGGTGCAGGACATCCGCTATTACCTCAACGGCGTGCTCTTCTCGGTCGACAAGGACACGCTGCGCGTCGTGGCGACCGACGGACATCGCTTGTCGTACGCGAGCCAGGATCTCGGGACCGACCATGGTTCCGTGGAGGCCATCCTGCCGCGCAAGACGGTGCTCGAGCTGATCAAGCTGCTGTCGGACAGCGACGAGCCGGTCTCGCTGGCGATCGGTACCAACCAGGCGCGCTTCAGCTTTGGTGGCATCGAGATCGTCTCGAAGATCGTCGAAGGGAAGTTTCCCGACTACCAGAAAGTGATTCCGACCACGCACAAGAACCGCGTTGTCCTCGATCGTACGACGCTTGCGCAGTCGCTCAATCGCGCCGCCATCCTGTCGAACGAGAAGATCCGGGGCGTGCGGCTGGTATTCACCAAGGACGCGCTGTCGATCATCTGCACGAACAACGAGCAGGAGGAAGCGGAGGAAGGACTGTCGGTCGACTACGACGGCGATCCGCTCGACATCGGGTTCAATATCTCGTATCTGCTTGACGTCCTGAACCACGTCGAGTCGCCAACCGTGACGGTGGCGATGGGCGATTCGAACTCGAGCGCGCTGGTGCAGATGCCCGGGCGCGAAGACTTCAAGTACGTCGTGATGCCGATGCGCATCTGAACGCGCGGCAAGGACCGCATTTCCCCAGGAACTCAATGGCAACGCTTCCCGAACTGACCCATCCCGGCGGCCGCCCGGCGGCCGAATACGACTCCAACAGCATCAAGATCCTCAAGGGGCTCGATGCCGTCCGCAAGCGCCCCGGCATGTACATCGGCGACACTTCGGACGGCACCGGCCTGCACCACATGGTGTTCGAAGTGGTGGACAACGCGATCGACGAGGCGCTCGCGGGCCACTGCGACGACATCAAGGTCGTGATCCACACGGACAATTCAGTCTCGGTCGTGGACAACGGGCGCGGCATTCCGACCGACATCAAGGACGACGACGATCTCAAGCGCTCCGCGGCGGAGATCGTGATGACCGAGCTGCACGCCGGGGGAAAGTTCGACCAGAACTCCTACAAGGTGTCGGGGGGGTTGCACGGCGTGGGAGTATCGGTGGTCAATGCACTGTCCGAGTGGCTGAAGCTGCGGATCTGGCGCGACGGACAGGCGCACTTCATGGAATTCCGCGGCGGGACGGCGATGAAACCGCTGGAGGTCACGGGGCAAACGGATCGCCGGGGCACGGAAGTGCACTTTCTCGCCTCGGGAGAGATCTTCGGCAACATCGTGTTCCACTACGACATCCTGGCCAAGCGGCTGCGCGAGCTCTCGTTCCTGAACAACGGCTGCAAGATCGAGCTCATCGACCAGCGCACCGGCAAGAGCGAAAACTTCGCGCATACCGGCGGCGTGAAGGGGTTCGTCGAGTACATGAATCGCTCCAAGACCGTGCTGCACAACAACATCTTCCACGCGGTCGGGGAGAAGGACGGCATCACGGTGGAAGTCGCCATGCAGTGGAACGACAGCTACGGGGAGTCGGTGCAAGCGTTCACCAACAACATCCCGCAGCGCGACGGGGGCAGCCACCTCACGGGATTGCGCGCGGCGATGACGCGCACGATCAACAACTACATCGAGAAGGAGGAGATCGCGAAGAAGGCGAAGGTGGAGACCACCGGCGACGACATGCGCGAAGGACTTACGTGCGTACTCTCGGTGAAGGTCCCCGAGCCGAAGTTTTCGTCCCAGACGAAGGACAAGCTCGTGTCCTCCGAAGTGCAGCCGGTGGTGCAGGAGATCGTGGGCCAGAAGCTCGCCGATTTCCTGATGGAGCGCCCGTCCGACGCGAAGATCATCTGCACCAAGATCGTCGAAGCGGCGCGCGCACGCGAAGCCGCGCGCAAGGCGCGCGAGCTTACGCGGCGCAAGGGCGTGCTCGACGGGATCGGGCTGCCGGGCAAGCTCGCCGATTGCCAGGAGCGCGATCCCTCGCTATGCGAGCTGTACCTCGTCGAGGGGGATTCCGCAGGCGGCTCCGCCAAGCAGGGGCGCGACCGGAAGTTCCAGGCGATTCTCCCGTTGAAGGGCAAGATCCTCAACGTGGAGCGCGCGCGCATTGACAAGATCATCACCTCCACCGAGGTAGCCACGCTGATCACGGCGCTTGGCGCCGGCATCGGCGAGGAGTTCAACCTCGAGAAGCTGCGTTACCACCGCATCATCATCATGACGGACGCGGACGTGGACGGCGCACATATCCGCACGCTCCTGCTCACGTTCTTCTACCGCCAGATGCCGATGCTGCTCGAGAAGGGTCACATCTACGTGGCCCAGCCGCCGCTGTTCAAGGTGAAGAGCGGCAAGGATGAGCGCTACCTCAAGGACGAGCACGAGCTCAAGCAGCACCAGCTGCGCAGGGCGCTGCACGGGGCGGCGCTCGTCCCGGGCGGCGGCGCCGCGCAGTTGTCCGGGGACGCGCTCGAGAAGATCGCCTCCGAGTACCTCACGACCGAGGCGGTGATCGAGCGCCTGTCGATAGCGATGGACGCCGGGGTCCTGCGCGCGATGCTCGGCATGCCGCGCATCGCACTCGCGGACAAGGAGGGTGCGGCGCAGGCGGCCAAGGACATCCACGGGCTGCTTTCGCCGCTCGCGCCGAAGGCGCACATCGAACGCGATCCGACCTCCGACGGTTGGCGCCTGCGGCTCGAGAAGATCGTGCACGGCAACCGGGTCGAAACCGTCATCGACCACGCCTTCCTCGAAAGCGGCGACTACGCCCAGATCGTGAAGATGGCACGGACTCTCGCGGGCCTGGTGGGGCCGGGTGCGCAGGTGAGGCGCGGCGAGACGGTGCGCTCGGTGCAGTCCTTCAAGGAAGGCCTGGACTGGCTGCTCGCCGAGGCCAAGGGTGGCATGGCGATCCAGCGCTACAAGGGTCTGGGTGAGATGAATCCGGAGCAGCTGTGGGAAACCACCATGGACCCGACCAAGCGCATCCTGCTGAAGGTCCAGATCGAGGACGCAATCAGCGCCGGCGAGATCTTTTCCACGTTGATGGGCGACGAGGTCGAGCCGCGCAGGCAGTTCATCGAGAGCAACGCACTGGGCGTGAGGAACCTCGACGTGTGAGCGCCGGGGGCGCGGGCGGTTGCCCGCGCTATCCGCTCCTGCGCTTCTTGGCGCCCGCCCCGGGCTTCGCCTTCTTCGAACGCGCTGCCAGCAGTTCCAGGGCCTCCTCGAGCGTAATGGTGCCGATGGCGTTCTGGTCCGGCAGGGTTGCGTTGACCTTGCCGTGCTTCACGTACGCGCCGTATCGACCGGAGTAAAGTCCTACGGACTGGTTGTCGGCGGGATGCTTTCCCAGGACCTTGAGCGCGCCGCGCGCACTGAATGCCTTCGGCTCCTTCAGCAGCGCGACCGCCCGATCCAGGCCGATGTCGAACACGTTCTCGTCCTTGGGGATCGACTTGAAATGGCCGTCGTGGCTCACGTAGGGCCCGAAGCGCCCGATCGCCGCGTGCACCTTCTTGCCGGTCTCCGGGTGCGGCCCCAGGTCGCGCGGTAGAGCCAGCAGCTTGGTGGCGACTTCCAGCGTCACGGCTTCCGGCGCGATGTTCTTGGGCAGCGAGACGCGCTTGGGCTTCTTGTCGCCCTCCATCTGTCCCAGCTGGATGTACGGGCCATAGGGCCCCTGCAGCACCTGGATCAGCTTCTGGGTGGCAGGATCGGTGCCGATTTCGCGCTTGACCGCCTCTACGCTCTCGGCCCCGTCCAGGTTGCGCGTGTAGTCGCAATCGGGATAGCCCGCGCAGCCGATGAATCGCCCGCGCCGCCCGAGCCGGATCGCGAGGTGATGCTTGCCGCACTTCGGGCATATCTCGTCGAGCTGCTCCTGGGTGACTTCCTTGCGCGAGACCGACTCCTTCTCGCCGACCTGCCTGGAGAAGTCCTTCCAGAACCTTTCGAGGACCGGGATCCACTCCTCCTTGCCGTTGGAAATGTCGTCGAGCTCGTCCTCGAGCTTGGCCGTGAACTCGTAGTCGACCCAGTGCGCGAAGTGCTCGGTGAGGAACTTGTTGACGACGCGCCCCACGTCGGTGGGCACGAAGCGCTTCTTGTCCAGGATCACGTACTCGCGGTTGACGAGCGTCGAGATGATCGACGCGTACGTCGAGGGCCGGCCGATCCCGTACTGCTCCAGCGTCTTCACGAGGCTCGCCTCCGAGTACCGGGGCGGGGGCTGCGTGAAGTGCTGTTCGCCGTAAAGCTTGTCGATGCGGACGGCGTCGCCCTTGTCGAACGCCGGCAGCCGCTTTTCCTCCTCTTCCACGGCGTCGTCCTGGTCCTCGTGGTACACGGCGTAGAAGCCCGGGAAGATCATGGTCTGGCCCGTGGCGCGGAAGAGGTTGCCGTCTGCTCCCACCGTGAAATCGACCGCAACGGTGTCGAACCTGGCCGGGGTCATCTGGGAAGCGATCGCCCGCTTCCAGATCATTTCGTAGAGCTTGCGCTGCTCCGGGTTGAGGTACGGCGCCACGGACTCCGGTGTGCGCGCGACCGAAGTCGGACGGATCGCCTCGTGGGCCTCCTGCGCGTTCTTGGCGCTGCTGCGGTATTCCACCGGCGCCTTGGGCAGGTAGTCCGGTCCGTAATGCTTGGTGATGAAGCCGCGCATTTCGGTGAGGGCTTCCTTCGACAAAGTGACGGAGTCGGTGCGCATGTAGGTGATGAGGCCGGTCACGACCTTGCCGACGGCCACGCCCTCGTAGAGGCTCTGCGCGACCTTCATTGCCCGATCGGTCGAGAATCCGAGCTTGCGCACTGCCTCCTGCTGCATGGTGGAGGTGGTGAAGGGCGCCGCCGGCGAGCGCAGCTTGCGCTTCTTCTCGACCTCCTTGACCTTGGCGACGCCCCTGCCATGCTCCTCCAGGAACCGACGGATCTGCGCCTCGCGCTCGGCGCTGCCCACCGCGAACTGGTCGAGCTTCTCGCCGTCGAAGTGGGTGAGCTTCGCCGTGAACCCGATGCTGTCCTTCCGGGCGTCGAAGTGGATGCTCCAGTATTCCTGGCTCTTGAACTTCTCGATCTCGAGCTCGCGCTCGACGATGAGGCGCAGGGCCGGGCTCTGCACGCGGCCGGCGGACAGGCCGCGGCGGATCTTCTTCCAGAGCAGCGGGGAGAGGTTGAAGCCCACGAGGTAGTCGAGCGCGCGGCGCGCCTGCTGCGCGTTCACGAGCTCCATGGAGATGGCGCGTGGATGCTTCACCGCGTCCTTCACCGCGCCTTCGGTGATCTCGTAGAAGACCACCCGCTTGAGCTTCTTGTTCTTGAGAACCTTGCGCGACTTGAGGATTTCCGAGAGGTGCCACGCGATGGCCTCGCCTTCCCGATCCGGGTCGGTCGCGAGCAATATCGTGTCCGCGTCCTTCACCGCCTTGGCGATCGCATCGACGTGCTTGGAATTGCGATCGATGAGCTCGTACTGCATCCTGAAATCGTCGTCCGGATCCACGGCGCCCGTCTTCGGAACCAGGTCCCGAACATGGCCGTACGAGGCGAGGATCTCGAAGTCCTTGCCGAGATACTTCTTGAGCGTCTTCGCCTTGGAAGGCGATTCGACGATGAGCAGATGGGAGGCCATGGATTTTGCCTAGGGTTGCAGTTTCATTCTATAACGCGGCCCCGGCGACTCATTGCGCGCGCTCCACGCGCTGGTATAGCCCGCCCGCAAGAGCCGCGACACGACCCTCCATCTCGAGTCGGGTCATTTCCGCCGAAACCGCGGCGGCGTCCATGTTTGCCCGCTCGGCCACCTGGTCGAGGGACACCGGCGCGTAGCCGATGGCTTCGAGTAGCGGATCGACGGCGTCGCGCGCCGCGCGCGCCGCGGGGCGCGATTCGGGGCGCGGGGCGTTCCATCCCAGCTCTCCAAGCACATCTTCCGCGCATTGCACCAGCTTGGCGCCCTGGTTGATGAGCCAGTGGCAACCCTTGGACAGCGGCGCATGGATCGAGCCCGGGACGGCAAAGACCTCGCGCCCCTGCTCGAGGGCGAACCTTGCCGTCGTGAGTGAGCCGCTCTTCATCGCCGCCTCCACCACGAGGACTCCGCGGGACATGCCGCTGATCAGGCGATTGCGACGCGGGAAATTCTCGGGCAAGGGTGGCGTTGCGAGCGGGAATTCCGACAGCAGACAGCCCCGTTCCGCCAGCTCGCAAGCCAGCGCGTCGTTGCCGCGCGGATAGTAGACGTCGGGACCGGTTCCCATCACCGCGAGGCTCGAGGCCGCCTGCGACAGCCCGCCTCGATGGGCTGCGGCATCGATTCCCAGCGCAAGGCCGCTCATGATGCTCAAACCCGCTGCGGCGATGGATTCGGCGAACGCGCGCGCATCACGCATACCCTGCGCGGTCGCGTTGCGGCTTCCGACGATGGCGAGCGCGGGAGCGGCGAGCAGGTCCAGGCGGCCCGCGACATACAGGACGGGGGGCGGGTCCTCGATCTGGAGGAGTGATGGCGGATACCGGCCGTCGCCGAGCGCCACGATGTGGTGGCCCTCCCCCTCGAGCCAGCGCATGGTGGCGTCCAGCTTCGCTGCAGCGGGGCCGGCGCGGAGCGCCGCCGCCGCCGCCGGGCCGACGATGCCGGCGAGGTCGCGCTGCGATGCGTCGAGCGCCTGAGCAGGGCCGCCGAAGGCGCGGAGCAGCGCGCAAGCCGCGCGCGGCGACAGCCCCGCAATGAGCGTGAGTCGCAGCCAGCACGCCGCTTCGTCGCGGGATGTTCGATTCCAGTCCAAGGGGGAGTTGAAGGAAGCGGGAACGGGAGGATGCCCGATAAACGGCGCCAGCGCATTGCTCGCTGACCGGCCTTCGGCGAAAAAAGGGGGGCGCGATGCCCCCCTTTCTACTCCGCGACAGCGCGCGCGTTCAGGGCGTCTCGACGACGTCGCCCACGTAGATCGGCTTGGTCGCGCGCATAACGATCGCGTACGACATCTTCTCGAACACCCGGAAGACAAGGATGAGCCCCGTGCGTTCGTCGGGAAGCTTCACCGGCACGCCTTCGAGGGCAGCTCCGCCTTTCTTGTCATTCATGGGCGGAGCCGGCGGCTCGGGCACCACGTGCACCGGCGTCGTATTGAAGCCCTTCATCCAGCCGGTTTCGAGCAATGGATCGTTGTGCGCGTCCCCGGTAAGCAGTGCGCCGCGCCGGTAGCTTGCGAGCACGTGCCCGACCTCGATGCCGTCGCGAGCGCCCCGATTGATGGTGATGATGCGATATTGGCCGAGTTCCGAGACACCGCCCTCGACCGACATGATGGCGCCCTTGATCGGCTTGTCGGGCGCGTGCGGCACGTAGGTCGGGAAAGTGCTCTCGCGCGCCGGCACCAGCCGGTCGCCGCGATTGATCTCCTCACGCGCCTTGGTGATGACGAGCGTGGTCGGATTGCCATAGCGGCGCACGCGGGCGTCGCCGATATACTTCGCCTCGACTCCCAGGACCTCGCCGGTCTCGGGATCCTTCAACGCATCCCCCGGACGGAAGACCTGCCAGTTGACCGGATCGCCCGCCCCGATGCGGTCGGCGTAGGCGGTGTCGCCCACACCTACGACCACGTGGCTTTCTTCGGTGGCGAGGATGGTCGGGGCCTTATCCAGCCCGCCAGGTTCCACGACGAGCGGCTGGGTGAGGAACGGCCCGAGCGCCGAACCCGGAATGGTCGGAACCGCCGACTGAAGGGCCTCCACGCGGACGCGGGGCTCCAGGCGAACGACGTTACCAGCCGCTGCGGTTGCGCTAACCCCGCCGCCGGAGGCCAGCGACAGCTCGGGGTAGGCTCCCGTGCGGTCGAGCTTGATCACGTCCCCCGGATAGATCCAGTGGGGATCCTTGATCTCCTCGCGGTTCATGTTCCAGATCTGCGGCCATTTCCAGGGATCCTTCAGGAATCGCGAGGAAATGCCCCATAACGTGTCGCCCTTGACGACTGTGTATTGATCGGGCGCATCCACCTGCAGGTCGGCCTGGGTTACGTGGGAAGACCCGCTGGCCTCGGTGCCGGCCTTTGGCGCTTCCGGAGGCATTCCGTCGGCCGATGCCCAGACCGGAACCAAACTGGCCAAGGCCGCGACTAAAGATATAATTGTCTTTCGCATGGCGGCGCTCACTTGTGGATATGGAGCTCGGGACCCATATTCGGAAAAAGGGTTACGCCCCCTTTTTCAAGTAGTGCGGTAGATTCTGCACATAATTTATTCAATTAGCAAGCATTTATGGCCATTCTCGAGATCCTCCAGTACCCGGACGCCCGCCTGAATACCCCCGCCCAACGGGTCGAAAGGATCGACGCCGCCACGCGCAAACTTATCGCCGACATGGCCGAGACGATGTATTCGGCGCCGGGCGTAGGGCTTGCCGCTACGCAGGTCGACGTCCACAAGCAGATCATCCTCATCGACGTGAGCGAGGACCGCAGCGACTTGCGTGTCTTCATCAATCCCGAGATTACCCGGCGCGAAGGCGTCGCGGTGAACCAGGAGGGATGCCTTTCCGTGCCCGGAGTCTACGACAACGTCGAGCGGGCCGAGAGCGTGACGGTGACGGCGCTCGACCGCAACGGTTCGCGATTCACGCTCAATGCTTCGGGTCTCCTCGCGACGTGCATCCAGCATGAGTACGATCACCTGCAGGGCAAGGTGTTCGTCGATTACCTTTCGGAACTCAAGCAGAACCGCGTCCGCACGAAGCTGAAGAAGCGCCAGCGCAAGGCGGCCTGACGCGGTCGACGCTCTTGCGCGTAGCCTTCGCCGGTACCCCCGGGTTCGCCGCGCGCGCCCTCGAAGCGATCATTTCCGCGGGGCACGCAGTCCCTCTCGTCCTCACCCAGCCCGATCGTCCCGCAGGGCGAGGAATGCAGCTGGCATCGAGTGCAGTCAGCGAGGTGGCGGCGCGCCACGCCCTGGTGGTCCTCAAGCCCGCCAGCCTGCGAACCCCCGAGGTGGTCGCGGCCCTGCGCAACACGGCGAGCGATGTGATGGTGGTCGCGGCCTACGGAATGATTCTTCCCGAGGCCGTGCTCGCCATTCCCGGGCGCGGCTGCATCAACATCCATGCTTCGTTGCTGCCGCGCTGGCGCGGCGCAGCGCCCATCCAGCGCGCGATTCTGGCGGGCGATGAGCTCACCGGGATCAGCATCATGCAGATGGACGCCGGCCTTGACACCGGGCCGGTGCTGCAGAGCAGGGAGCTGCGGATCTCGCCGCGCGACACGGCGGGCTCGCTCACCGACGGGCTGGCGCGGCTCGGTGCGCTAGCCGTGATCGACGTCCTGGCGAGGCTTGCGGAGCTTCCTGCGCGGGCCCAGGACGAGTCCCGGGCCACCTACGCGCCGAAGGTCACGAAGGCCGATGCGGTCCTCGACTGGTCGCGGTCGAACGACCAGATCGATCGCCAGGTCCGTGCCTTCAACCCGTCTCCGGGAGCGCACTCGAAATTGGGTGGCCAGATGGTCAAGATATGGGAGGCGCGCCCCGCGATCGGCACGGGCCCGCCCGGCCACATACTGGCGGCGAGCGACGCGACGTTGCTCGTGGCGTGCGGGCAGGGAGCGCTGTGCCTAGAGGTGTTGCAACGCGCCGGTTCGCGCCGCATGAGCGCCTCCGAATTCCTGCGCGGATTTCGGGTGACACCCGGGACCAGGTTCGAAACGCCCGATGCGCTCCCCCTTGGGGACGGGGGAAAGCCGTAAGAGACTGATTATTAAGTATGTTGTGAAATCGTCCGGCAGCGCGCTTTGCTGGCAAGTCCTTGAGATTAGTGGTAAATTGAACTTCGCTGCCTCACGTGTCTCGTGATTGCCACACTTGTTGCGCGCATGAATCATTTATGCGATTCGGGACTTGCACCGGCAACCCACTGAACCTATGAGTTCCGTCGCCTTCATTTCCCATTTCCTGCGAGCCGCGCTCAGGGTGGCGCGGCGCGTGCGATGGGGATGTCTCGGCGTGGTGTTCGCGGCCTCGATCGGGGCGGCCCACGCGGAGGGCATTTCCGTGCGCTCGGCGACTATCACTCCCGACGGCGACGGCTGGCAGCTCGATGCCCAGTTCGATGTCCAGTTCAGTCCGCGCCTGGAGGAAGCGGTAAACCGCGGCGTCCCGCTCTACTTCGTGGTCGAGTTCGAGCTGGCGCGGCCGCGGTGGTACTGGTTCGACGAAAAGCCGGTGGAGGTCACGCAGACCTACAAGATCAGCTACACGCCGCTGCTGCGCCAGTATCGGCTGTCGGTCGGCAACGTCTACCAGAACTTCACGCGCTTCGAGGAAGTCACGCGCGTTCTCTCGCGCTTGCGCGGTTGGCATGTCGCCGACCGCGGAGCAATCAAGAAGGAAGGCACCTATCAGGCGGGATTGCGCATGCGCCTGGATACGGGCCAGCTGCCTAAGCCGCTCCAGTTGAACGCCATCGCCTCGCGCGATTGGACACTGGCCTCGGATTGGCATCGCTGGACCATCGCCCCATGAAAGCGCTGATCTTCCTGTGTGTGGTCACCGGCGCTGCGCTGGTGTACCTCATGTCGGAAGCGTCGTCGAATACCACGCTCTTCGCCCAGAACTACCCGCTGCTGCTTGGCCTGGGCGGGGGTCTCGCCATGGGGCTCATGGCGCTCATCGTCTACCAGCTGGTGGTCCTGCGCAGGAAGCTGCGCCAGCAGGTGTTCGGCTCCAAGCTCACGCTGCGCCTGATGGTCGTCTTCGCTCTCATGGCGCTGATTCCCGGAGGTCTCGTCTACGCGATCTCCTTCCAGTTCCTGCAGCGCTCCATCGAGTCTTGGTTCGACGTGCGGGTCGACGAGTCACTCAAGGGCGGCATCAACCTGGCGCGCAGCGCGCTCGAGAATTCGCTGAAGGAACTCGCGCAGAAAGCCGATGTGATGGCGCACGGCCTCGCCTCGGCGCAGGCGGTCGAGGCGACCACGCTCAACCGCCTGCGCGAGCAGTATTCGGTGGAGGAAGCGACTCTCTTCACGCCTCGCGGCAGGATCATCGCCCAGGCGAGCGCCGAGCCGGTCTCCCTTCTGCCGGACCTGCCGGGCCCGAACCTGCTGCGCCAGGTGCGCATGCAGCAGCCGGTGCGCTCGATCGAGGCCATTCCCGACCGCGGCCTGTACCTGCGGGTGATCGTTCCGGTGAACGTGCTTACCATCGCGGACGACATCCGCATCCTGCAGGTGCTGCAGCGCGTACCCACGGAGATCGCGCGCGACGCCGAAATCGTCGAGACCGGGTTGAAGGACTATCAGGAGCTCCAGCTCGCGCGCAAGGGCCTCAAGCAGATCTTCGGACTCACGCTCACGCTGGCGATGCTGCTCACGCTCTTTTCCGCCCTGGCCCTCGCGTTCGTGCTCTCGGAGCGCCTTTCGGCGCCGCTGTCGGCGCTCGCCGAAGCCACCCGCGCGATCGCCAAGGGCGACTACTCCAAGCTGAACCCGGTGAAGAGCCGCGACGAGTTCGGCGTGCTCACCCAATCGTTCAACACGATGACGCGCCAGATCGCCGATGCCACGGAGGCGATGGAGCGCAACCAGCAGCAGCTCGAGAACTCCAAGACCTACCTGGAGAGCATCCTGTCGAACCTCACTTCGGGGGTGCTCACGTTCGACGAGCGGCTGTACGTGAAGACGATGAACGCGGCCGCGAACTCGATTCTCGCGGTTCCGGCGGGCGCCTTCCACGGGCTCAAGCTTTCCGACTGGCCCAGGCACATCCTGGAGGTCGCGCCGTTCGCCGAAATCGCGCTGCGCCAGTTCGCATCATCGGGCATGCGCCAATGGGAAGAGCAGATGGAGTACCGGCGCAGCGACGCCTCGCGCACGCTCTTGCTGCGTGGCACGCGCCTGGGCACGCGGGGCGAGAGCGGGTATGTGGTCGTCTTCGACGACATCACCCACCTGATCCAGGCGCAGCGCGACGCGGCCTGGGGCGAAGTGGCAAGGCGCCTCGCGCACGAGATCAAGAATCCGCTCACCCCGATCCAGCTGTCCGCCGAGCGGCTCCAGCAGAAGCTGCAGGACAAGCTGCCCGTCCACGAGGCCGACATCCTCAAGCGGGCCACCGGCACGATCGTCACCCACGTCGCGGCGCTCAAGGGCATGGTCGACGACTTCACGCAGTACGCGCATGCGGCGCGCATGAACGCAAAGCCGGTGACGATGAACGACCTGGTTCGCGAAGTGCTGGTGCTCTACGAGTCGATGGGCGTGTCGATCGAGGCGCGCCTGGCGGAAAACCTCCCGCAGATCCACGCGGACCCGGGAATGCTGCGCCAGGTGCTTCACAACCTGTTCCAGAACGCCATCGACGCCCTTGCCGGAGTCGAGCAGCCGCGCATCCTCGTGGCCACGACGCTGGGAACGGGCGGAGTGCTGCTCACTGTCCGCGACAACGGCACCGGGATCGCCGAGGGCGTCATGGGGCGCATCTTCGAGCCTTACGTCACGACCAAGCCGAAGGGCACCGGCCTGGGCCTCGCCATCGTGAAAAAGATCGTCGACGAGCACCACGGCCGCATCCTGGTGGAGAATGTGAAGCCCCACGGCGCCACAGTGAGCATCGTCCTGCCGCTGAAGGCCGCCGCGTAGCAGGCCGCCCGGCATGTCCGCGAACCAGATCCTCGTCGTCGACGACGAAGTCGGCATCCGCGAGCTGCTCTTCGAGATCCTGCGCGACGAGGGCTACGGCGTGCGCCTGGCCGAGAACGCGCAAACCGCACGCTCGGCGCGCAAGGAGATGCGCCCCGACCTGGTCCTGCTCGACATCTGGATGCCGGATACGGACGGAATCACGCTGCTCAAGGAATGGGCCGGCAGCGGCCTGCTCACGATGCCAGTGGTCATGATGTCCGGCCACGGGACGATCGATTCCGCGGTCGAGGCGACCCGCATCGGGGCATTCGACTTCCTCGAAAAGCCGATCAGCCTGCCGAAGCTGCTGGCCACCGTCGGCAAGGCGCTTGCAGGCGGGCGCGT
Source organism: uncultured beta proteobacterium (assembly GCA_963758215.1). Lineage (GTDB taxonomy): Bacteria > Pseudomonadota > Gammaproteobacteria > Burkholderiales > Usitatibacteraceae > Usitatibacter. The sequence goes on from CAVWUN010000009.1 coordinate 420,951, forward strand.
GCTGCCCAAGACCGGTCTCGCGCTCGTAAATCTGGGTCGCGCCCGCGTGATCCAGGAGCTGCGCCAGCGCCTCGAGCAGGTGAGCCGGCTGCACACGCCGGTACTTCTGATCGGGGAGGCCGGATGCGGATTCGAAGTATGCGCGCGCCACTTGCACATCCCGAACACTCCCTGGGTGGCCCCGGAGGAAACGGAGTGGCTCGCATCCAATCCTTTCGAGCCGCTCAACGAGGCGCGGGAGGGCACGCTGTTCCTGCGGGAAATCTCCGAGCTGCCCAAGGCCGAGCAAAAGGGGCTTGCCCAGCTGATGGGCAAGCTCGACAAGTTCAACGTCCGGCTGATCTGCGCGGCCACCGGCCCGTTGCCCGCGATGGCGGAGGATGGGCGCATGGACGCCCAACTCTACAATCACCTGTCCGGCCTCACGATACGCGTACCGTCCATCGCGGACCACCCGGAGGACATACCCGACATCGCGGCCACCATGCTGACGCAGCTCATCGACGCCAACGAAGTGCCGCTGCGCACGCTCACGGTGGGCGCGCTCAACGTGATGCGCAACCTAGACTGGCCCGGCAACCTCCCGGTGCTGCAAAACGTGGTGAAGACCCTGGCGCTTACCGCGCTGGCCGGCGACGTCACCGGCGACGACGTGAACCGGGTGGCGCGCGAGTTCAATCTCGGCCCGCGCGAACAGCCCACCACGGAGGTGGGCGTCTCGCTCGACCTGCCGTTGCGCGACGCGCGCGAGCAGTTCGAGAAGCAGTATTTCCTGCACCATATCCGGCGCGAGGAAGGCAACATGTCCCGCGTAGCCGATCGCGTCGGGCTCGAGCGTACGCACCTCTACCGCAAGCTCAAGCAGCTGGGCATCCGCCCTTCGGGCAAGAGCGAGGACTCGAACGGCTAGCGCGGCTCGAGGCGCCCCAGGCGCACCGCGGTGAGGCCCATTTTCACGTTGTTCGGCACCGGCATGACCAGCACGCAGTTGTCGTAGGGCGCGCGCACCGGCAATTCGCCGTCCCAGGCGATCAGGTCGCCGCGCCGGGGCACCACTTCCAGTCCCGTGAACGACTTGGCGAACCGGAACGCAGGCGAGCTGGCGACCACCGCATCCGTGACGCGAATCAGCTTCTGGGTGACGGCGGGTTGTGCGTCGATTTCGCGCGCGGCGGCGGCGTGATCCACGACGTCCAGGTGGCGCAGGAAGCGCCACACCACCTGCCAGGCGACGTGTTCGGCCGCGCGCTCCCAGTGCTGCCCGCATTCGACCAGCAGCGCGTTCTTGGGGCTTGCCGGATCCCCGAATCCGCCGAAGTCGCGCATGCGCGTGCCGTTCGCGTGCCCCGTGTCGCTCACGACGTGCTCCGGCGCGCCGACGGCGAACGCCATCCGGATTCCCTTATCGAGCGGGCCGCAGATCATGACCGGCGGGCTGGGCTCGAGCATCGAGTGGATGTCCAGCAAGTAGTCGGCGGCCTCCACGAACGGGCGCAGCGCGCGCGCGCGGCGCAGCTCCACGCTCTCGCGATCGGAATCGAGCACGCCCGGAGTCCAGACGCGGTTGAAGTCCTCGTCGATGAAGCGCGTCGCGTAAGGACTGCGCGGATCGAAGCGCAGGTAAGCCTCGACGTTCGCGAAGGCGAGGGTAAGGGTGCCGCGCGCCGGCCGCAGGCGCTGGCGCAGCAGCCGGTCGATCACGATAGCGCCGCAGATCTCGTTGCCGTGCGTAAGCGCGTTGACGAGCACGTGCGGCCCGGGCTTGGCGCTCTCGAAAGTGTGGATCCAGTCGGTGCCCGTATTGGAGTGACGGTGCGGAGCGATATCTGGTGCGGTCAACTCGATGGCGATCGGTGGCATGGCGTTTCAGTGGCGGTGGTCGTGGGAATGTCCATGGTCATGGTCATGGTCATGGTCATGGTCGTGGCCATGGTCGTGGTGCCCGTGGGAATGGCCCGCGCAGGCGTGGGAGCCGCGCCCGGCGGCGTACGCCGCCACGAGCTCGAGCAGGCGGTCGAGGTCGCGCTTCAGTGCCGCGAACCCGGGTGATTTCTCGCGCGTGCGCTCATCCATGTACAGGCGCCGGTTGACTTCGATCTGCAGGCTGTGGCGGGCGTCCGCCGGGTCGGAAAACGCGCGCACCAGCTCCACGCCCTTGTAGGGATCATTGATCTTGACCTCGTAGCCCATGACGCGCAGCGCGTCGGCCACGCTCGCCGTGAACGCCGGCTCGCAAGTCGTCCCATCGCGATCGCCCAGGACGAAGTCGGCGCGCGGCTTGCCGGGGCCCTCGTCCGAGATCCTGCCGCTCACCGCCGGCATCGAGTGCAGGTTGAGGTGCCACACGGCCCCGAAATGCTCGCGGGCCGCGTCCAGCGCGTCCTTCACGGCCCGTTGATAGGGCTGGTGGAATTCCACGATGCGCCGGCGGACCTCCGCCACCGAGAGCTTGCGCCCGTAGATGGGCTCGCCGGAGTCGAGCACGCGCCAGATGAGGCCGACGCCGAGCTGGGTCTTGCGGCTCGGCATGGCCGGACCGGGCCAGGGTGCATCGAGCAGCGAGGCGTCGATGTCGAGCAACGACCGGTTGGGGTCGATATAGCTGCGCGGGAACTGCGCGGCGATGAGCGTCGCACCGCGCTGCGGGCCGCTCGCGTACAGCTCGTCGACGTAGCTGTCTTCGGCCTGGCGCAGCGCCTCGAGTCGCACGGCAGGAAGAAAATCGTCGGGATACCGCGTGCCGCTGTGGGGCGAATCGAGCACGAGCGGCACCGCATGGCCCGCGGGCCGCAGCACGGTAAATGGGATGGTCATGTCGATCAGGTGTCGTTCAGGTGGCAGGCGGAGGCGTGTCCCGGGGCGATCTTGCGCAAAGCCGGCATCTCGTGCCGGCAACGCTCGAACGCCCTCGGGCAGCGCGGATGGAAATGGCAGCCCGGAGGCGGGGCGAGCGGCGACGGAATCTCCCCATGGATGGGAGTGTACTGCCGCCGGCGCGCCTGCATGTCGGGGACTTCGGCTATCAACGCCTGTGTATACGGATGGTTCGGGTGCGCATAGAGCTCCGCGGTCGGCGCGGATTCCACGACGCGCCCCAGGTACATCACCACCACCCGGTCCGATACGTGGCGGATCACGCCCAGGTCGTGGCTGATGAACAGGTACGCGAGCCCCAGCTCCTCGCGCAGGCGGATGAAGAGGTTGAGCACCTGCGCCTGGATCGAGACGTCGAGCGCCGCGACCGCCTCGTCGCAGACGAGCAAGCGCGGCCAGGTCACCGAGGACTTTCCCGAGCCGCGCGTGCGGAGCGCCGCGACGTTCTCCAGGAAGACGTAAGCGGGTCGTAGGTGGCGAAGGCCGTCGGCGATTTTGAGCCAGAGGCCACTGCGGGTTCCTTCCGTGATGCCGGCCCCGGGCCGGCGTAGCTGATGTCCTGGCACGGCCACCCGGCGCTGACCAGGTCGACGGGCGGCACCGTCGCCCAGTCCAGGGCGGTGACGTCGCCGAGGTTGGGCACATCGGGCCAGTGCCGGGCCAGGACGGCGGCGGCGTACTTGTCGGTTTCGGCGGTCCAGGCCAGCCGGGCGCCGGTCACGGCCATGACGGCGAGGTCCAGGCCGCCGTACCCGGTGCACAGGCTGCCGGCGGTCAGCGCGCCGCGCGGCGGCTTGCCCGCCGGCTCCTGTGCGGGCAGGCTGCTCACGCGGCCAGGTCGCCGGCCCGGCCGGGACCCGGCGGGCGTCCGCTGGTGCGCCTGGTGCGCGGGCTGCGCGCTGGCGGCCGGGCTGCCGGGAAAGGGCGGGTTGCGGAAGATCAGCACGTCCTCGTGCACGATCAGGTGCCAGGGCTGGCCCTTGGCCCGTGCCCGGCGGAGGTTGTCGAGCTGGAAGAACGACGGCCGGGCGATCAGCTGGCCGCCGCGCAGCCCGGCGAGCAGGGCGACGCAGCGGGCGACCGGGACCAGGCCCGCGGCCGGCGCCGGCCGCGATGACGGCGGCGGGCAGGTCGACCAGCTCGCCGTGCTGCCGCCAGGGCCGGGCGGTGACCACCGCCAGGCCGCCGGGGCGCAGCAGCACCGCGCAGCCGGACAGGATCTCGGTGAACCCGGCGAGCAGCTCGTCCAGGCCCTGGCTGGCGAGGTTGGCCGGGTCGTGCCCGTAGCGGTTGTCGTACTTGCGGACCCCGCCCTCGGTGCCGCGCCGCTGCTCGGCCACGACCTGCCCGTGGACGGACGGGCCGTAGGGCGGGGAGGTGACGACGAGGGCGGCCCGCCCGGCGGCCCCCTCGGGGAGCAGGCCCGGCAGCAGCCGGGCGTCGCCGCGGATCACCTCGGCGCTCCCGGTCGCGCCCTGGCGGCGGGCGTGGGCGACGTTGGCGGCGGCGACCGCGGCCCAGCGGTCCTCGTACTCGACGCCGAGGCCGTCGCGGCCGAGGTGGACGGCCTCGACCAGGGTGGTGCCGATGCCGCACATCGGGTCGGCGACCAGGTCCCCGGGCTCGGTGTAGCGGGCGATCGCGGTGGCGGCGATGCTGGGGAGCATCTTGGCCGGGTGCGCGGTCGAGGCGGGCAGGTACCGGCCGCGCCGCTGGGTGCGGGCGTCGCGCTGGGCGGTGGCCCAGACCGACAGCCGCAGCTCCGGGTCGTCGCCGGGGAGGGATTCCGGGCGCGGTGCGGGCGCGGTGCGGGCGGTTGTCATGAGCGGGCTTCTCCTCCGGGCTTGGTGAACACCAGCAAGTCGTCGTGCACCTGGCTGCCGCCGGGGCGCGGCTGGGGGCGGCGGGGGCGAGGCGGTCGCCGTCGATCTCGGCGCGGACCAGCACGATGTGCTGGGCGTAGACCAGGCCGGCGGCGCGGGCGGCGGCGACCACGCTCCCGGCGGTGTCGGTGAGCGTGCCGCCGTCGGCAGCGGGGCCGGCGATGACGGCGAGGACCCCGCCGGGGCGCAGCACCCGCTCGCAGGCGGCGAACAGCAGCCCGGCGTCCTGGCCGTCCTGGCCGCTGGTCCCGCGCAGCAGCCGGAGCGCAGCAGCCGGCGACGGCCAGCGCGGCCTGCCCGGTGACCGGGTTGCCGGGGGCGAGCACGAGGGCCGGGCCGCCGGGCCGCAGCCGGGCGACCGGGTACGGGACGGGCAGCGGGTACCCGCTGCGCGCCGTCGGGCACGAGGGCGAGGACGCGCCGCCCGGCGGCTGCCGCGGCCTCGGCGACCGCCGGCGAGCAGCCGCCGGCGGCGGCGACCAGGTCGCCGGGAACGGAGAACGTGTCGATGACCCGGCGGGCGGCTGCGATGGTGACCGGCCCGCCGCACGGCGCGCCGTCCCGGGTACCGCCGGGCTCGGGCAGGCCGGGCCAGATGCTCAGCGGCACGCCGGGGCCTGTCCGGCCCGGCCGCGCGGCCCGGGGCCGCCGTGGCGTCCGGGGCAGGGCCGGCCGGCTCGCCGTCCCCGGCTGGGCTGAAGGGATGTGTCATGGCGGCTGGTCTCGCGTGCCGCCGCTTTCTGCGCTGACACTACAGAAATCGGGTTTCCGGGGCCTTTTTTCACCCGCCCGCCGCAGAAATATCCCGGCACCGCGAATTACCGGGGAAAATCTCGCCGGAAAAATTTTCCGGGCTTTCCGGGCGCGGCTGCGGCCCTTTACCACATGCCTTGTACCTGGCGTGTACCTGCGATATACCTCGCCGGGCCGGCGCAGGTCAGCGCGCTAATGTACCTGGCCGCCCGGACGGGGCGCGGCGGGCGGCGCGGGCGCAGGTACAAGCCAGGTACATCGCAGGTACACGCCAGGTACACGCGCGGCCGGCGGCGGCCCGGCGCGAGGTACACCGCAGGTACACGCCAGGTAGATCGCGGATGGCTGGATGGGGCTTCGTTCCCCTCCCGCCTCGCTCACCTGGAGCTTCCGCATGGACAACCACCCCGACGGCCCGGAGCCCTTCGACGCCGCCGACGCCGCGTTCCGGCTGCTGTGCGCCGGCCCGCAGCCCCTGGCGCTGCACGCCTCCCAGGTCGCGGCCGGCCTGCCCGACCGGCCGGTGCCGCTCGATGAGCTGCGGGTGCTGCTGCTGCACCCCTCGACCAGCGCCCGCCGCCCGCAACGCCGTGTGGGCCGAGCTGGTCCGCCGCGCCCGCGACGGCGGCCCCGCCTGGACGGTCGGCCTGGCCGGCATCGCGATGCCGGGCCTGCGCCGCGCGGCCGGCAGCCTGGCCGCCGCCTACCGCGGCGACCCCGCTGACCTGCAGTCCGAGATCCTGACCGGGTTCCTGGCCGCCGTCCGCGCCCTGGACATCGACGACCTGGAAGCGGTGCCGCTGGCGTCCCGGCTGGTCTGGGCGGCCTGGCGGGCCGGGCAGCAGCACGCCTACGCCGAGGCCGGCCACGCCGCCCGCCGCCAGGACCTGTCCGGCTGGCAAGACGGCCCTGACCTGCCCTGGGGCCACCCGGACTTCGTCCTGGCCGCCGCCGTCCGCCACGGGATCCTCACCCGCGCCCAGGCCGGCCTCATCGGCCGGAACCGGCTCGAAGGCATCCCGCTGTCGCAGATCGCCGCCGAGACCGGAATCAGCCATAACGCCCTCTGCAACCGGCGGAAAAGGGCCGAGAAAGCCATCGCCGACGCGATCCGAAACGGATTCCTCGCGGACTAATTTCGCCGGCCCGCGTGAAAAAAGGGGCCGGAAACCGGATTTCTGTTGTGCGGGGGTTCCCCGCCCCGGGACCGCAATTCCGGGGCGGCCGGCCCGCCCGGCGGAACGCCGCCGCAGCCGCTGACAGCCCGCCCCTTCCCCTCCCGAGAGGAGGCCAGGTCCCGCGCCCGCCGCGCGGGCCGCCCCCGCACCCCGCACCCGGTCCCTGGTTCCCGCAGGAGGCACCTACCCATGAAGCTCACCGTCCAGACGCCGGCCTGGCTCCGGCGCATCCGCCCGCCCGGCGGCGCCCATGCCCTGTTCGCGCTCCCGCTGATCGCCTCGCCGCCGCTGGCGGCCGACTCGATCAGCCAGGTGCTCAGCAACACCACGCTGTGGATCATCGGGATCCTGGGCGGGCTGGCCACCTTGATGCTGACCCTCGGCGGGGTCCGCTACCTGCTCGCCAACGGGGACCCGGCCGAGGTCGAGAAGGCCAAGACCGCGCTGAAGTCGGCCGCGATCGGCTACGCGCTGGCGATCCTCGCCCCGGTCATCGTGACCGTGCTGAAGTCCCTGGTCGGCGGATGAGGCTGCCCCGCGCCCCCGGCCCGGCCCGGCCCCGCCCCGGGCCGGGCCACCGCCGGGCGGCCGTCCTCGCGGTCGCCGTCGCCGTGCTGGCCGTCCTCGCCGTCCTGGCCGTCGCCGCGGCCGCCGGGCGCCCGGCGGAAGCCGCCGCCCCGGCCCGCCCGGCGGCAGCCGTCACGCTCGCCCGCGCCACGCTGACGGCCGAGACCGTCCCGGCCGCGACGGCGGCCCCGGCCCGGCCCGCGACGCCGGCGGCCGAGGCGATCTCGCTGCCGGGACTGGGCGGCTGCGGGCTGCTGGACGTCGGCTGCGACGTCAGCAACGCGATCACCGGCTGGTTCGCCGGGCTGGTCAAGTCCGCGGTCAACCCGCTGCTGTCGCTGATCGGGCGGACCGCCCTGTCGACCCCGCAGCCCGGCTCGGTCGCGGCGGTGCAGACCCTGTGGTCGACCGGGCTCGGGATCGCCGACGCCTGCTACGGGCTGCTGGTGCTGGTCGGCGGGATCATCGTGATGACCCACGAGACGCTGCAGACCTCCTACTCGGCCAAGGAGATCGCCCCCCGGATCGTGATCGGGTTCGTCACCGCGAACCTGTCGATGGTCCTGATGACCCACGCGGTCGACCTCGCCAACGGCCTGTCCGCCGCGTTCACCGCCGGCGGGGTGAGCCCGCAGAGCGCCGCCACCTCCCTGATGAACACCCTCGGCAGCGCGATCTCCAACGACGGGATCTTCCTGATCCTGCTCGCCCTGGCCGGGGTGATCCTGGCCCTGGTGCTCGCGGCGGTCTACGTGATCCGGCTGATGGCCGTGGTGCTGCTGGCCGCCGCCGCCCCGGTGTGCCTGGCCCTGTACGCGCTGCCGCAGACCGCCTGGGCCGCGCGCTGGTGGTGGCGGGCGCTGACCGCCGCCCTGGCCATCCAGGTCGCCCAGGGCCTGGTCATGACCGCCGCCGTGCAGGTGTTCTTCTCCCCCGGCTGGCTGCCCGGCGAACGGCGCACCCTCGGCCAGACCCTGATCACCTTGTGCCTGCTGTACATCCTGATGCGGATCCCGTTCTGGATCGCGCGCCCCGTCCTTTCCCCGTTCGGCCGGTCCCCGCTGCGCCGCGCTGCCCGCTTCGTGGTCACCGCCGCCATCTTGTCCCGCGTCGGCCCGCTGCTGCGCGGCACCGCGCCCGCCTCGCGCGGGACGGCGGCCAGGACGGCAGGCAGGAGAGCCGGCGGGACCAGGGCAGGCGCGAGGCGAGCGCCGGGCACCGGCAGCAGCGGCTGGTCCTGGCAGGCCAGCCCCGCCCCGCCCCCGGCGCCGAGGACACCGCCCGGGGTCGCCGGGCCGCCCGCCCGGCCAGCCGGCGGCAGGCCCGCCCTGCCGCCCGCCCCGCCCTCTCCCCCGTCCGGGCCGTGAGGATCCCGGCCCCCGTCCGTGAAGGTGACTGCCGATGAGCTACGACATCCCCGAACCCGTGCCCGGTCCCCTCCGACGTCGAGCTGCCCGACAAGGTCCTCGCCGGGCTGACCGCCCGCCAGGTCGCCATCGCCGCGGTCGCCGCGGTGATCATCTGGGCGGGCTTCCAGGCCACCCGGCACGTGATGCCGCTGCCCGCGTTCGCCGCGCTCGCCTCACCCGTCGGCCTGCTCGCCACGGCCCTGGTCATCGGGGAGCGGGACGGGCTGCCGCTGGACCGGCTGCTGCTGGCCGCCTGGCGGCAGCGGCGCGCCCCGCGCCGCCTGGTCACCGCCCCCGAGGGCGTCCCCGCCCCGCCCGCCTGGGCCGCCGTGCCCGGCCCGCCGGCCCCGCCCCCGGCGGTGCTCGCGCCGCTGTGGCAGCACATCGGCCCCGACGGGGTGATCGGCCTGGGCAGCGCCGGGGCCGCCGCCGTCGCGGCGGTCAGCACGGTGAACTTCGCGCTGCGCAGCCCGGAAGAGCAGGACGCGCTGGCCGCCGCCTACGGCCGGTGGCTGAACAGCCTCACCGGCCCGGTGCAGATCCTGGTCCGGGCCGGGCGGGCCGACCTGTCCGCCGCCGTCGCGGCGCTGCGCGAGGCCGCCCCGGGCCTGCCGCACCCGGCCCTGGAGCAGGCCGCCCTGGAGCACGCCTCCTTCCTTGAGGGGCTGGCCGCGGACCGGGACGTGCTCACCCGGCAGGCGCTGCTGATCGTCCGCGAGCCCGGCCACGGGCCGGCCGCCCCGGCGGCACCGCCGCCGGGCGCGCCCTCCAGCGGGCCGGGGAGGCCGCCCGGCTGCTGGGCGGCGCGGACCTGCAGGTCCAGGTGCTCGACGGCGGGCAGGTCACCGCCCTGCTCGCCGCCTGCGCCGACCCCGCCGCCCCGCCGCAGCCGTCCGGGCAGGCGGCCCTGCCGGGCCGGCCGGTCACCAGCGCGGGCAGGCCCGCGTGAGCCCCCGCCGGACGGGCCGCGCCGCCGCGACGGACCCGCTGGCAGCGCCGGACATGCCCGGCCCGCCGTCGGTCGAGGTCGCCGCCCGGCACGTGCGCACCGGGGACGACTGGTCGGCCACCCTGGCCGTCACCGGCTACCCGGCCGAGGTCAGCGCCGGCTGGCTGGAACCGCTGCTGTCCTATCCGGGCCGCGTCGACGTCACCTTGCACATCGAGCCGATCCCGGTCGCGGTCGCCGCCGCCCGGCTGCGCCGCCAGCGCGCCCGCCTGGAATCGGGCCGCCGCGCCGGCATCGACCGGGGGCAGCTGGACGACCCGGACACCGAGGCCGCCGCCGACGACGCCCGCGACCTGGCCTACCGGCTCGCCCGGGGCGAGGGCAAGCTGTTCAGGCTCGGCCTGTACCTCACCGTCCACGCCGGCTCCGAGGAGGACCTGGCCGCCGAGGTCCAGGCGGTCCGGGCGCTGGCCGCGTCCCTGCTGCTGGTCACCGTCCCGGCCACCTTCCGGTCGCTGCAGGGCTGGGCCACGACGCTGCCGGCCGGGACCGACCAGCTGCTGCTGCGCCGCACCATGGACACCGCCGCGCTCGCCGCCAGCTTCCCGTTCACCAGTCCCGACCTGCCCCGCGACCCCGCCGACCCGGAGGCGCTGCCCGGCATCCTGTACGGCCTCAACACCGCCGGGCCGGGGCTGGTGGCCTGGGACCGGTGGGCGCAGCCGACAACCACAACTCCGTCACCCTCGCCGCCTCCGGCGCCGGCAAGTCCTACCTGGCCAAGCTGGAGATCCTCCGGTCCCTGTACGAGGGCACCGAGTGCTGGGTGATCGACCCCGAGGACGAGTACGCCCGCCTGGCCGCAGCGCGGTCGGCGGCGCCTACGTCCACCTGGGCGCGCCGGGCGTGCACCTGAACCCGTTCGACCTGCCCGCCGCCGGGCGCGCCAGGCCGGACACCCTGACCCGCCGTGCCCTGTTCATCCACACCGTGATCGCGGTGCTGTGCGGCGGCGAGCCGACGGCGGCCGAGCGGGCCGCGCTGGACAAGGCGATCATGACCGCCTACCAGCGGGCCGGGATCACCGCCGACCCCCGCACCTGGGCGCGGCCCGCCCCGCTGCTGCCCGCCCTGGCCGCCGCGCTGCGCGCCGCGAAGACCCCGGCCGCGACCGCGCTGGCCGACCGGCTGGTCCCGTTCACCGAGGGCAGCCACTCCGGCCTGTTCTCCGCCCCGACCACCACCCGCCCCGAGGGGCACCTGGTCGTCTTCTCGCTGCGCGACGTCCCCGACGAGCTGCGCCCGGCCGCGACCCTGCTCGCCCTGGACACCACCTGGCGGGCGGTCTCCGACCCCGCCCGCAGGCGGCGGCGGCTGATCACCGTGGACGAGGCGTGGCTGCTGATGCGCGACCCCGAGGGCGCCAAGTTCCTGTTCCGGCTCGCCAAGTAGCGCCCGCAAGGCGTGGGCCGGGCTGGCCGCGGTCACCCAGGACGCCGAGGACGTGCTGTCCACCGACCTGGGCCGGGCCGTGATCGCCAACTCCGCCACCCAGATCCTGCTCCGCCAGGCCCCCCAGGCCATCGGCAAGGTCGCCGGAGGAGTTCCGGCTGTCGGCCGGGGAGCGGCAGCTGCTGCTGTCGGCCCGCCGGGGCGAGGGGCTCCTGGCGGCCGGGCCGTCGTCGCGGGTGTCGTTCCAGGCCATCGCCTCGCCCGCCGAGCACTTCCTGTGCACGAGCGACCCCGCCGAGATCGCCCGGATGCAGGCCGGCCAGCCAGCCGCGGCCGGCCCCGCCTGGCCCGGCCCGGACGGCGCGGCACGAGGAGGACCAGGAGGACATGCTGCCATGACAGCCGGCCTTCTCACCGCCCGTCCCGGCCCGTCACCGGCTCCGCCCGGCGGCCCGGCCGGACGGTACCTCACCAACCCCGGCGGCTACACCGGGCACCTGGCCCGGCTGCTGCTGTCCGCCCTGGAGCATTACGGGCCGGCCGCCGGGCCGCTGCTCGCCGTCGCGGTGACCGCCGTGATCGCGGGCCGGGCCTGGCTGCGCCGCCGCCAGCACGCCGCGTTCGCCGAGGCCGCCCGGCAGGTCACCGTCCTGGCCCCGCCGCAGGCCGGCCCGGCCGGCGCGGCGGCGCTGTGGGGGCACCTGACCGGGCTGCTGCGCCCGGCCCGGGCACGCTGGTGGCACGGCCAGCCGCACCTGGGCTGGGAGTACACCTGGGCCGGCGGCACCGCCGCCGGGATGACGATCCGCCTGTGGGTACCCGGCACCATCCCGCCGGGCCTGATCGAGCGCGCGGTCGAGGCGGCCTGGCCCGGCGCGCACACCGTCACCGCCCCGGCCGGCCCGCCGCTGCCGCCCGAGGCCGTCACGGCCGGGGGACGCTGCGGCTGGCCCGCCCGGACATCCTGCCGCTGTCGACGGGCCATGACCCGGAGGCGCCGCTGCGGGCCCTGGCCGGGGCCGCGGCCGGCCTGGCCGACGGCGAGCACGCCGTCCTGCAGGTGCTCACCCGGCCGGTCACCGGAGCCCGGCTCCGCAAGGCCCGCCGCGCCGCCCGCAGGCAGCGGTCCGGGCAGACCGCGCGGCTCGCCTCCCGGCTGCTGGACCTGGCCGGCCCCGGGCACGGCGCCAGCCGCAGCAGGGCCGGCGCCCGCGATCCCGACCTGGCCGCCGAGATCCGCGAGACCACCGCCAAGCTCGCCGGGCCGCAGTGGGAAACCCTCATCCGCTACGCCGTCGCACCACCGCCCCGGCGCAGGCCCGCGACGGCGCCTCCCGCTGGGAGCGGCGAGCCGCCGCCGCGCAGCAGGCGGCCCGGCTACGCGGCCTGGCCCACGCCCTCGCCTCCGCCACCGCCCTGCTCACCGGGCGGAACTGGCTGGCCCGCCGCCGGCTGCGCCGCCCCGCCGACGCGACCGCCTCCCGGCGGCTGGCGAAGGGGGACCTGCTGTCGGTGCCGGAACTCGCCGCGATCGCCCGGCTGCCCGCCGACCCGTCCCTGCCGGGCCTGGCCCGCGCCGGGGCACGCGCCGTCCCGCCGCCGCCCGCCATCCCCGTCCCCGGCCCCGGCGTCCGCCCGCTGGGCGTCTCGGACGCCGGGGCGCCCCGCCCGGTCGGCCTGGCGGTCCCCGACGCCCGGCACCACCTGCGGATCTGCGGCCCGACCGGCACCGGCAAGACCACGCTGATCGCCGGGCAGATCCTCGCCGACGCCGACGCCGGCCGCGGGGTCGTCTTCATCGACCCCAAGGGCGACGCCGTGCTCGACGTCATCGCCCGCCTCCCCGAACAGTCCGCGGGCAAGGTCGTGCTGTTCGACCCCGGCGACGGCCGGCACGCCCCGCCGTGCCTGAACGTCCTGCAAGGCGACGGCAGCGGCACGGACACCGACATGATCGTGGACAACGTCACCGGGATCTTCCGGCGGATCTTCGCCGGGTTCTGGGGACCGCGGACCGACGACATCTTCCGCGCCGCCTGCCTGACCCTGCTCGGGTCGGTACCCCCAGGGTCCGGGCTGGTCACCCTCGCCGACATCCCCCCGCTGCTCGGCGACGACGCCTACCGCCGCCGCCTTACCGCCGGGGTCCGCGACCAGGTCCTGCGCGACTTCTGGGGCTGGTACGAGGAGATGTCCCCGCATCAAGGGCGGCGGCCGTCGGGCCGCTGATGAACAAGCTCCGCGCGTTCCTGCTCCGCAAGTTCGCCCACGCCGCGATCGCCGCCGGACCGTCCACCTTCGACATGGGCCAGATCCTCGACAACGGCGGCCTGTGCCTGGCCCGGCTGCCCAAGGGCATCCTCGGCGAGGAAACCGCGCAGCTCGTCGGCTCGTTCATCGTCGCCCGGACCTGGCAGGCCGCCGCCCGCCGCGCCCGGCTGCCCGAGCCCGCCCGCGCCGACGCCGGCCTGTACATCGACGAGTGCCAGAACTTCCTCAACCTGCCCTACCCGCTGGAAGACATGCTCGCCGAGGCGCGCGCCTACCGGCTGGCCGTCACCATGGCCCACCAGAACCTCGCCCAGCTCCCCCGGACCTGCGCCAGGGCATCTGCGGCGAACGCCCGCTCCCAGGTCATCTTCAGCGTGTCCCCCGAGGACGCCGGCGACCTGGAGCGGCACACCGCCCCGGTGCTGACCGCCCACGACCTGTCTCACCTGGACGCCTACCAGGCCGCCGCCCGGCTGGTGGCCGGCAGCGCCGAGACCCCGGCCTTCACCTTGCGCACGCGCCCGCTCCCGCCGCCCGTCCCGGGCCGGGCGCGGCTCGTCCGCAAGGCGGCCCGCGCCGCCCACAGCGGAGCCCCCGGCACGGCCGGCACCGCCCCGCCGCCCAAGGCCGCCGGAGCCGACCCCCGGCTGCGCCGGCGCACCTGACCCTGCCGTCTCGTCCCCGAGGAGGACACCCCGTGCCTGCATACTTCGCCCGGCCCGGCCGGCCCCGCGCCGCCGGGCGGCTGGCCCGCAGCCCGCAGCTGGCCGCCGCGCTCGCCGCCCGGCTCACCGCCCGCGACCGGTGGCTGCTGCGCATGATCTGCGAGCACCGCGTCCTGACCACCGGCCAGATCACCCAGCTCGCCTTCGGCACCAGCCGCGCCGCCACCGCCCGGATGACGACCTTGTACCAGTACCGGGCCGTCGACCGGTTCCGCCCCTGGCCCCCGCCGGGATCCTCCCCGCTGCACTTCATCCTGGACGAGGCCGTGCGCGATGCTGCTCGCCGCCGAGGACGGCATCACCACCGCGGACCTCGGCTACCGCCGCGACCGGTCCATGGCGATCGCGCTGTCCCCCCGGCTCGCCCACAACACGGGCGCGAACGGGATCTTCACCGCGCTGGCCGCCGCCGCCCGCGCCAGCGGCGGCCAGCAGGCGCTGGAGTGCTGGTGGGGCGAGCGGCGCTGCGCCGCCGCCTGGGGCGACCATGCCCGCCCCGACGGGTACGGCCGCTGGTCCGAGCAGGCCCCCGGCCAGCCGCCCGCCGCCGTCGACTTCTTCCTCGAGTACGACACCGGCACCGAGCCGCTGAGCCGGGTGGTCGCCAAGCTCGCCGGGTACGCCGCCCTCGCCGCCCGCACCGGCATCACCACCCCCGTGCTGTTCTGGCTGCGCGAGCCCGAGCCGGGAGGCCGCGCTGCACGCCCGGCTGGCCGGCGCCGCCGCCCGGCATCCGTGACGCCGCCTCGGCCGCGCAGATCCCCGGCGTCCCGGTCGCGACCGCCGCTCGCGGCGCCAGCCGCGAAGGCCCGGCCGGGGCGGCCTGGCTGCCCGCCGCCAGCCCCGGCCCGCGGCTCCGGCTCGCCCAGCTCGCCCCGCCCGGCACCGCCCCGGCCGACGGCGGCCCGGCCGACGATGGACCGGGCGGCCCGCCCGGCGGCCTGGCCTGGCACCCGCCGGAGCCCGCCCCGCCCGCCTGGAACGCCCTGAACGGCGAGGCCCGCCCCGGCCAGGACAGCGATGACTAGCCGCGCCGCCCGCGCCGGGCGGCCCGCGGCGCTGCTGGCCGCCGCCGCCCTGGCGTGCGGCGGCTGCTCCCTGCTTCCCCGTACCGCCGCCAGCCCGGCGGCACCGGGTGGCACGACCGCGCGCCCCGCCGCCACGGCCAGTCCTCAGCCCATGGCGGCAGCGGCGGGGACACTGGCCTCGCTGCTGCCGTTTCCCCCGGCCCGGCTGCAGGCCGCCGCCAGCCTCGCCGGACGGTTCACCGCCGCCTGGGACTCCTGGTCCTGGCGGCAGACCCCGGCCGCGTGGCTGGCCGCGCTGCAGCCGATGGCCGCCGCCTCGCTGGAGCCCGCCCTCGCCCAGGCCGCGGGCGACCGCGGCGTCCTCGCCCAGCGCGCCGCCGCCCGCCAGGTAGCCGTGGCGACCGTGACCGCGCTGGCGATCCGGGACCTGACCCCCGGCTCGGTCACCGTCACCGTCACCGCCGCCCAGGTCATCACGGGCAGCAGCGGCACCAGCCGGGCCTCGGCCGGCTGGGCCGTCACCCTCACCCCGGCCGGCTCCGGCTGGCTGGTGTGGGACATCGAGCCCGCCGGCGCGGGCAACTCCTGAAGGCGGCGCCCCTGATGCCTCACCCGGCCGCCGAGCGCGGCTCGGCCACCGTCACCGTCGCGACCGCCGCCGCGCTGCTGCTCCTGCTCATCGCCGTCATCGCCGGCGCGGTCGGCGGGGTGACCGGGCAGGAAGCCGCCGCCTGCACCGCCCAGCCCGCCGCCAGCAGCGCCGCCGCCTCCATCCCCGCGAACTACCTCGCCGACTTCAAGAAAGCCGCCGCCGAGTACAGCGTCCCGTGGACCGTCCTGGCCGCCATCGGGAAGGTGGAAAGCGGCTTCGGCCAGAACGACGGGCCGTCCAGCGCCGGAGCCCTCGGCCCCATGCAGTTCGAGCCGTCGACCTGGGCGCTGTACGGAGACGGCGGCGACATCATGGACCCGGCCGACGCCATCCCCGCCGCCGCCCGCCTCCTGGCCGCGAACGGCGCGCCCGGCAACCTCCAGCAGGCGGTCTTCGCCTACAACCACTCCGGGTCTACGTCACCGACGTCCTGGACCAGGCCGCCCGCTACGCCGCCGGGGGCGCCCGGCGGTCTCCGCCGCCGGCAGCGCCGTGTGCCAGCAGGCCGCCCTCGGCCCGCTGCCCGCCGGCACCGCCGGGAAGATCCTCGCCTACGCCGAGGCGCAGCTCGGCAAGCCCTACATCTTCGGGGCGGCCGGCCCGGACGCGTTCGACTGCTCGGGCCTGGTCATGATGGCCTACCGCGCCGCCGGGATCACCATCCGCGCACCAGCCAGGCCCAGTGGGCGTTCGGCCTGGAGATCGCCGCCCGCCAGGTGCAGCCGGGCGACCTGGTTTTCTTTGCCGGAGCTGACGGCAGCCCGGCCGCCCCCGGGCACGTCGGCATCGTCCTCGACCCCGCCGCCCACACCATGATCGACGCTTACGCCGCCGGTTACCCCGTCGAGGAAGACACCTACGGGCTCCCGGCGTCCAAGGGAGGGCTGTCGCCGGTTACCGGCTTCACCCGCCCGCTGTAGGTTCTCATTTACGATGTCGCTTCCTCAAATCCCATGTCGCCTGAATGTCGCTTGCGACATGCTCGCGGAGAAAGCGGTCGGCGTGGCGGCATGCCGTGGGGCCGTGGCGATCGCCCCGCACTGGCTGCGCGGGCGGTACCTTACCCGGCAGCGGTCGTACACCAGCATCGCCGCCACGCTAGGTGCCAGGGCGGAGAGGGCGGTCGCCGCAGCCCCAGAGACGCGAAGCCTGCTCATGGCATGGTCACGTGCGTAGGCGCCATGCTGAGACAGGCTCCCGGGACCTAAGACGGCGGCACAGGAGGGCGGGCGCAGGTGCCAGAATCGCTGTTCGATGATTTCTGTCGCGACGTCGTCGCCGGCGCTCCTCGATGAGCCGACGTTCGCGCTCCCGGTCCCGGCCGCGCCGGATGCCTTGTCCGCTCGTGCCGTGCCGGCGGGAGGCCGCACGGTTTTCCCGGGCGGTCATCGGGTGGTTCCTTCCTCGGGCTGGCCGGGACTGGGCAGCGGGAGCAGGCCGGCGCAGGGCCCGGCGATGGCTCCCGTCTGGCGGGCGATCGCCGCGGCTGACTCGCCCGCTCGCAGCCGCTCGATGATCCGGAGCGCCTCGGGCGACTCCGGTCAGTGCCGGGCGGGGCCATGGCGGAAGCGACCGCCTCGCGCATCGCCGTGCGCTCGGCGAGGACGGCCTCGGCGATCAGCCCGAGGTGCCGTTGCGCCCAGGCGGGTAGGGCTGGCAGGCGGGGTTGCCCTTGTTGCGGGCCTCGGCGTTGTCGAAGGCGTGGTTGGCCTGGTTCATGAGGCGGAAGCGCAGGCGGTCCGTCGGGTCGGCCAGTTCGGCCAGCGGCACGGTCACCACCCCGGCCGCCATCATGCCGATGATCGGATCCCCCTTGATCCGCTCGCGGGCGGCCTGGTAGTCACGGGATTCAAGGACGCTCATCGCGGTGTACTCCCTTCGCGGGGAAATCGGACGGGGGCTGGCCGGGCGCGGCCGGCCGGCAGCGGGACGGGTGCCGTGCTCGCCAGTGCGGGTCTCGTTCAGGCCGCCGCGGACGAGGCTCCAGCCGAAGCGGCCGACCGCCAGCGGGACTTCGCCGACGACCACATGTCGCCGGCCGACAGCGACCGCAGCTCGCGTGCGTAGTAGCGGCGGGACAGCTCCTCGCCGCCGGCGTCGCGGGGGTGGCCGTTGCAGATGGCGAACGCCTCCTCGGCGACCGCCTCCG